>JANMSW010000029.1:0-273216 GCA_031389825.1 Spartobacteria bacterium | reverse complement strand
CTACGCCTCGCGCCGCACTGCTCCTGCGCTACATCCGCAGCGGCCTGTAACACCAAAACCAACCAAGCAACCAACGCGTAAGTCCACGGAGGTGTTACCCATGTCCTGAACCACAAGTGTTACCCATGTCCTGACCGCGCCCCGCCGCCTCTGGCCCTCGACCCTCGGCTCTCGACCTTCGACTTTCTTTCAACTCCCCCTCTCGAAAGAAACTCCCAGAATCTTCAGCCAGTAGCGGCGGATGACACACCCCCCTCGCTAGAACTGCTCTCGTTGCTGATCGAACCGATGAACGCTGAAACGGCCTTGTAGCCGCGGAAGAGGTGAGCGGGCGACTGGCTGCAAAACCAATGAAAGGAAGATAGAAGATATGAACCTCAATGACATCCATGTAAATGTAACCCTCAGCACGGAGCAGAAGGCGGAACTCGCGACAGCGATCGTGAGCATCGATGATGCCTTGGACTGGCTGATCAGCGTCTCGCCCCCTTCGCGGAAGCGGATGCTGAAGCTCGGGCCGAAGAGTGAAGCCTTCGTTCAGGAGGCGGTGAGCGTGGCGCGAGACTATGGCGAACTGCTTCCAGCGGGGCTGCTCCTGGCGGATCTGGAGCGGGATCTGGTGATCCGGCAGGTGCTCCTGCCCATCCAGCAGAAGCTGGAAGTACTGCTCCAGCGGGTGAAAGACACCAGCACAGTAGCCGGGAGCGACCTCATGCAGGCCTCGGCCCTCGTGTACCGCAGCCTCCAGAGCCACGGGCACACCGCTGGCCTCGGAACTGTCATGGCGAGCTTGGGACGCCGCTTTGAGAAGGCGGGTGGACCAGCGGAACCGGAGGTGCCGGTGGTACCCGCGCCAACACCGGTCCCGACGCCTGCGCCGGAGCCGGTGCCAGTCCCCTGAGCCAATCTGGGGGAGTAGGGTCATGCCGCCAGCGGTGGCAAAGTGAATCAGACCGGGAGTACGCGCGTGCGTGCTCCCGGTTTTGTTCCGGGCAACAGCTTGCCGCGGGCGACGCGCTGGAGCTGTGACTTTGAAGCGCAGCTATTAATCGGCGGGCTGCATCCATGGGACACCAGCACAAATCCGCAGCTCCGGATTGATCTCTTCCGATGCATTGTTTCTTCTCACGCCTCTCCTCACATGAATACCTCCATGAAAGTTCTCCCTGCCCTTGTCCTGGCTTGCCTGCTCCAGCCGGAAGCCCGCGCCGCCGAGGGGAAGGGCCTCGGCTATCAAACCACTCCACTCATCCCCGGCACGCCCTGGCACGTGCACGATGGCACCCGTCCCCAACCTCCCGTGATCACTCCGGGCGAATTCAGCACGCAGGAAAAGGTTGGCACTCCCCCGAGCGATGCGGTCGTGCTCTTCGATGGCAAGGACCTCTCCCAGTGGAAAAAGGGCGATGGCAGCGAGGCTCCCTGGAAGGTCGAGAACGGATATGTCGAAGTCGTCGCGAAATCCGGAGATATCATGACCAAGGCGGAGTTCGGTCCGGATGTGCAGGTGCACCTCGAGTTCATGACCCCGCCGCCGCAGGGCGATGGACAGGGGAGAGGCAACAGCGGGCTCTTCCTCTTCGGACGCTACGAGCACCAGATCCTCGACAGCTATAACAACCCCACGTATCCGGACGGCCAGGCGACCGCGATCTACGGCTTCATGCCGCCGCTGGTGAATGCCTCACGACCTCCCGGCAAGTGGCAGGTCTATGACATCGTTTTCAATGGACCCCGCTTCGAAGGCAAAAAGCTGAAACAGCCTGCTTTCTCGACGATCTTCCACAATGGGGTGCTTACCCAGAATCACACCCAGCTGATCGGCGATACGCCTCACCAGAATGTCGGAACCTACAAGCCGCACGGTGAGAAGGGACCGCTCAAGCTGCAGGATCACAGCAACCCCATGCGCTTCCGGAACATCTGGATCCGCGAGCTGCTGCCTCGCGCCGAGAAGTAGGCTACCGGAGTTCCATTTGGACAAAGCGTCGCTGGAGAAATCCAGCGGCGCTTTATTTTGTGGCGGAACCTTACGCGACGCTTTTGGTCGCGAGGGCCAGCGGCGTTACGAACTCCACGAGCCGCTCAACAAGATCCGCGCTGCTCCCGTGCGCGGCGATTTGTTTGACGATGGCGCTCCCGACCACCACGCCGTCGGCCAGCGCCGCGACCTCGCGAACCTGATCTGGCGTGGAGATCCCGAAGCCCACCGCAATGGGCAGGCTGGTCGTCTTGCGAATCTCGGCGACCTGCTCGGGCAACGAGGCCGCTACGTCCGTCCGCTCTCCGGTTACGCCCTCTCGCGAGACGTAGTACACAAAGCCGCTGGCGCCAGCAGTGAGCCGCGCCATCCGGGCTGCGGGAGTGGTCGGTGCAATCAAGCGGATGCGGCGGAGGCCGGTCGCCTGCATGAGCTCTACATTCCGGGCATCTTCGTCCGGGGGAAGGTCAAGGATGAGCAGTCCATCTACTCCCGCTGCTTCCGCGTCCCGATGAAAAGCATCGAACCCGTACCGATAGATCGGATTCATATAGGTGTAGAGGACGATGGGCAGCTCCGACTCGAGGCGAATCGCGCGCACACACTCCAGCACGCCGCGTGCGGTCGTCCCGGCGGTGAGCGCTCGCGCTGCAGCCAGTTGGTTCACCACGCCATCGGCCAGCGGATCGGAGAAGGGGACGCCCAATTCCAGGATATCCACTCCGGCGCGATCGAATGCCACGGCCAACTCCTGCGTGGCACGGAGGTGGGGATCACCCGCTGCGATGTAGGCGACCAGCGCTTTCTGCTTTTTGGCGCGGAGATCCACGAAACGTTGGTCGATGCGGTTTGGCATGGGGGCGGAAGTCTTCATGCCTCCTGATGGAGTGAACAGAATTTTCTGTGACCCGTTCATCGAGACGCCGACGTGAGCGTTTCGCCCTTCTCAGGCTGCGGAGCCGTAGCTAGCGTGCGTGCCAATATGAAAACTCTCCTCATTCCACTGCTTGGTATCCTTGCGCTCGCTGGCACTGCCTGCGAGCAGCACTCTGCTGAGGAGCTACGTGGTGCTCACGGTAAAAACGCACAGTCCCAGGAGGCACCTGGAAATGCTGGAGCAGCCGCATCAAAGCCTGCGACCTTTACGCCCGACACCATCCCGCAGAATCCCGCCGGGGCAGGGCCTGTCGGCAACTACGAGGCGGCGAAACCAGATCCCGCAGAGAGCGGCACGCCGCCCAAGTACTTCCCGAAGAAGTAGTGCTCATGCCAACTGAGGGTGTGCCGGCGCTACACCACCGGATGGGCATCTTTCGAGCGTTCGCGTGTGCTTTCCACGGGCTGAAGCTCCTCATTGTCACCCAGCGAAATGCGCAGGTTCACGCGGTGCTGACTGGGATTGCAGTAGGCGTGGGCGCGTGGCTGGGACTTGCGAGTACCGAATGGCTTGCTTTGGTCCTGGCGATTGGAGCGGTCTGGATCGCAGAGGCGCTGAATACCGCTGTCGAGTTCGTGGTCGATTTGGTTTCACCTCAGCCGCAGCGCCTTGCGGGTTGGGCTAAAGACGTCGGAGCTGCAGCCGTTCTCCTCGCCGCCATGGTTGCGATCATTGTGGGCGGGGTGATCTTCCTGCCCAAGCTGCTCCTGTTGATCTGACTGGGCAATGCTCGGTGAGTTGAGCTTTGGAATGCTTCCGCCGTTCTAGCGATGGTCAGTAAGAGGGTAGTTGGGTCGCCGGGAACGATCGGGCAATGCACGTTCCAGCATCTTCTAAGAAGAGCATGTTCGAGTGGTTGTACCGGCGAATGAAAACCACTCAGCTGATGGTCGGTCTGTTCTCCCTCGGAACCGCGACAGCTTTGCATGCGGACACCTTCCGGCTCACTGACGGCACGACCGTGGAAGGCGAGCTCGACGCACCCACTGAAGTGACCCTGAAGACGGCTACCGGCGAGCGCCGCGTGGCCTTTTCACTCCTGCCGGCCGAGATTCAACAACGCTACTGGCGTAAATCCGCAGAGGTGGCAGCCGTCGCTGCCGTAGGCACTGCACCCATGGCGCCGGTCGTCGACACCGATCTGGCGAATTTAGCCGCTGAGGTCAGCCTCGACACCTGGTCTCAGGTTGCGGGGATTACTTCCTTTCGCGACAAGCCAGAGCGCCGGGGGACCGGCGGCCTGGTGGTGACGAAGGCCTTTAACGCTCTGGAAGAGAACTGGGCTACGGTTTACGGGACAAAGAGCCCAGTGGGAACTGCCGGGGCCTGGGAGGGGCAGCTGACCCGCGCGCGGGCCATGCAGGAGCGGACGACCCAGTTTGTTCAGCGCCGCTGGCTGGAACTCTTCATTAAAGCCGGCGAAGCGGTGGCTCGGCGGGATTCCAATGAGTTCGCAACCCTGATCCGCGAGATGAGCCGAAGCCCCCTTGCAGGAGTCGCTATAGTTGCCCCGGAATCAGGCCGAAACTTTTTTACAGCAAAGTAGTGATTCGCGGGTTATCCACACAGACAAGCTCAGCTCCAGACCAACCGATCATGTTCTTCGCCAGCAAAGAGAAACGAAAGTCCGCGTGGGTGCAAACTGCTCTGGAGCGGTACGAGCGTCCGCTCCTGCAGTACGCAATGAGCATCGTCCAGGACCTCGACCGGGCGCGGGACATCGTTCAGGACACCTTTATGCGCCTGCACAACCAGGAGCAGGAGGCGATCGAAGGGCACCTTTCGCAGTGGCTTTTCACGGTTTGTCGGAACTGCGCGCTCAAGGCGTTGAAAAAGGAGGATCGTTACATTTACGTCGAGTCTTCCGAGTTTGAGCAGAAGCGCTGCGACGGCCTCACTCCCTTCATGGAGCTGGAGCGCAAGGAGCGGGTCACCCGGCTCATGGAGCTCGTGAAAGAGCTTCCCAAGAATCAACAGGAGGTGGTCCGCCTGAGGTTCCATCACCATCACTCTTACCAAGAGATCAGCGACATTACCCGCCTGAGTGTGGGGAATGTCGGGTTCCTGCTGAACGCGGCCATGCGCAACCTGCGCTCCAAGATGGAACGCGACGAGAAGGACGAGAAGATCATCTATCTTACCAAAACCGCAGCTGCATCATGAGAGGTAAATTGACTGACCAGGATCTGACGGACTACGCCCTTAACGAGCTGGGAACTCGTGAGCGTATTTATGTCGAGTCGATGCTCGCGGTGTCTGTGGAGTGCCGGGACGACATCTACCAGATGATCGACGTGGCTCAAATGATCGAAGAGGGCTTCGAGCGTGACACGGTGAAACTTACTGCGAGCCTTACTGCCGAGCAGCGACAGCGGTTGCTCATGCCTCGTCCGCGGAATCGGGTTCTGGCCTTCGTCCAGAAAGCGGCGGCGACCGTGGCGCTTGCGGCCTGTGTGGCCGTGGCTCTTGCGAATCCGCAGTTCTGGGGGCCAGAAGAGCGGTCCCGGAACATGGCAGCGGTGTCGTCGCAGGTCAGTGGACTGGTCAGCTCCGCTGTTGCCCCGGTAGAAAACGTGGACATCTCGTCGTTTGTCAATCTTCAGACGTTGGCTGACGATCCGTCCTCCTGGATCCAGACTGCTTCCGAGGCATTACCTCAGCCGACCGTTGTTTGCACCCCGCCGTCGTGGCTAAACAGCTCCGACTTGGGTAATCTGCAATAGCGGCGGTCCGCTAAACAGAGTGTAAGAGCGCCGTTCCCCGAGCTCCGGGTTGAACGGCGTTCTACTTTCAGAGCTGCGTTCCTTATCTTTACCACCTCCATGCCCACTGACACGACACCGGCCATTCCGGCCTCCGAATCGCCTGCTCCTGACCTCTCGCGCAGGTCGGGCGAACCCCAAGATGACCAGGCTGCCGCCGCGATGCTCGTGGACGCCCACCGTCGGATTGTCGATGAGATGGGCAAGTTCATCGTCGGGCAGCAGGACGTCATCGAGCAGCTCGTGATCGCAGTGCTCGCAGGAGGACACTGCTTACTGGAAGGCGTGCCGGGTCTCGCCAAGACGGCCATGATCAGGTCCCTTTCCCGATGCATGGATCTGAGCTTTCGGCGGATTCAGTTCACGCCGGACCTGATGCCGTCGGACATCACCGGAACAGACATCATCCAGGAAGATGCCGCCACCGGGCGGCGCCAGTTTGTCTTTCAGCGCGGACCGATCTTTGCCCAGATGATTCTGGCGGATGAGATCAATCGGACGCCGCCGAAGACGCAGGCAGCGTTGCTGGAGGCGATGCAGGAGCATTCCGTTACAGTCGGTGGGCATACCCTCAAGCTCGAGGAACCGTTCTTCGTGCTCGCTACGCAGAACCCGATCGAGCAGGAGGGCACTTACCCGCTGCCCGAGGCGCAGAAGGATCGATTCATCTTCCTGGTAAAGGTCGATTATCCAGACCGCGAGCATGAGCGCCAGATCGTCGCACGGACGACGGGTACATTCACCGCAGAGCTCCAGCCAGTCATCCACGGCGCTCAGATCCTGGAGCTTCAGCGGGTGGTGCGGAAGGTTCCCGTGCCCGAGCACGTCATGGACTTCGTCCTCGATCTGGTCCGCTTCACCCGGCCCAATAATCCCGATGCCCCCGCATTCATCAAGGATCTGGTCGAGTGGGGTGCTGGGCCACGCGCGTGCCAGAATCTCGTCCTCGCAGCCAAGGTGCGCGCAGTGTTGAAGGGCCGCTTCCACGTGACCGACGACGACATCGTTGCGCTAGCTCACCCGGTGCTTCGTCATCGCCTGGTATCGACCTTCAATGCCGAGGCCGAGGGGATCAAGGTGGATGACATCATCACCCGGATCCTCGCTGCGGTCCCACGAGGTGAGAGCAAGCGCGTTCTCTAAGGTTACAACGCTTTGATGGTGGTGAGGCTGGTGCGCGATCCTTCGCGCGCACGGCTCGTGCTGCGCCTCTCCATCAATTGATCTCCTTTAACTAGCAAGCGTTCCGAATGGCTAGCGTCTCCGATTTCCTAACACCCCAGGATCTTCAGAAGGTCTCAAATCTCCAGATCCTTGCCCGGCAAGTGGTCGAGGGATTCTGTTCGGGCCTGCATCGCTCTCCGCACAAAGGATTCAGTGTCGAGTTCAAGCAGCACCGACAGTACGTTCCAGGTGATGAAATTCGTCATATCGACTGGCGAGTTTTCGGACGGTCGGACCGGTTCTACATCCGGGAGTACGAAGAAGAAACGAATCTGCGCTCGACCATCCTACTCGATCTGAGCGGATCGATGAACTATGGGCGTGGAGAGGTTTCGAAGTATCAGTATGCGACGCGGC
The DNA here is from genome assembly GCA_031389825.1 of Spartobacteria bacterium. Classification (GTDB taxonomy): domain Bacteria; phylum Verrucomicrobiota; class Verrucomicrobiia; order Chthoniobacterales; family Chthoniobacteraceae; genus JANMSW01. Next base: position 265,955 of record JANMSW010000029.1, on the reverse strand, counting down.
TCGCTGCGTGTCTTGCCTACCTGATGCTGGGCCAGCAGGACAGCGTGGGACTGGTGACTTTTGATACCAAGGTGCGGAGCTACATTCCAGCCCGCTCACGGGTTAGTCATCTCAGGGTGCTTATCGACGAGCTGCAGCGGGCCAAGCCCGGTGGTGAGACGGACCTGGGGACGGTTTTCCACGACCTCGTTCCGAAGCTGCACCGGCGGGGGCTGCTCGTAATCATCTCCGATCTCTTCGGGGATGTGACATCCCTGCTCAAGGCCTTGGCACATTTCCGACACGCACATCACGAGATCCTGATCTTTCAGATCTGGGATCCAGATGAGCTCGAGTTTCCCTTCAAGGGGTGGACGCAGTTTGAATCACTGGAAACAACTGGCGCGAAGCACCTGCTCGATCCGGCTCTGCTCCGGGAGGCGTACCTGGCCAATCTGGCAAAATTTCGCGATGAGCTCACGAAAGGATGTCGGCGACACAAGATTGATCTGGTGCCGTTCACAACTGACCAGCCCTACGCCGATGCGCTCGCTGTTTACCTGAGCCGCAGGAGGGGAAGGGGATGAACTTCCTTAACGGAGCTCTGCTTGCTGGCGCCGCGGCCCTGGCCATTCCAATCCTCATCCATCTCTTTCATAAAAGTCGTTTCCAAGTGGTAAAGTGGGGTGCGATGCACTTGCTGGAGACGGTGGTGCGAACGAATCAGCGCCGGGTTCGCCTGGAACAGCTGATCCTCTTACTGATCCGCGCGGCTATCCCCGTGCTGCTGGCCTTGACCATGGCTCGTCCAATCTGGCAGGGAGCCAAGACGCTGCTCGGGGATGCGAAAACTTCGACGGTAGTGATCCTGGACAGCAGCTACTCGATGGAGGCAAGCCGCGGGGGGGGACTCAGCAATTTTGCCAACGCCCGCGAGGAGAGTGCTCAGATTGTGAACAGCTTGAAGCGTGGCTCCGACGTTCAGGTGTTGCTCGCAGGCGAGGTGAGTACGCCGCTTTTCGACACGCCGACTTTCGACACGGATCGGGCGGCGAAGTCACTGGGAGAATTGCAGGCAGGCTTTGGGGCAGCCACTATTCCCGGCGCGCTGAATTCGGCAGCGGAAGCCTTCGAGCAGATGCATGAATCCAGTCGCAACCTGGTTCTACTTACTGACTTTCAGCGGATCTCGTTTCCAGCGCATGAGGATGCTGCGCTGGGGCAAGCGCTGGAGCGTCTGCGCCAGTTGCCCGTCCCGCCCTCCGTGACGTTCTTCGATATTGGCGACGAGGTGAAGGACAACGTAGCCGTCGAGTCATTGGAGTTTTCCCGGCTCATGGTCGGAGTTGGGCAGCGCATCCAGATTCGCGCAAATCTCCGGAATTACGGAGAAGCAAACTACCCGGACCTGCGCGTTTATCTCAAGGCTGACGGACGTGAAAAGACGGCTTCGCAAATCACCCTCGGCCCAAATGAAGCGGGCCAGGTGCTCTTCACCCACACCTTCGATGCGCCAGGCTCACACACCATAGAGGTGTTCGCCGATGCGGATGCGCTGAAGGCGGACAATAGCTATGTCGCAAGTATCCCGGTCCGCGACAAAGTACCGGTGTTGCTCGTAAATGGAGATCCGAATCCGGAGCCGCTCAAAGGTGAAACAGACTTCGCCGAGATCGCACTTCAACCGTATGGATCAGCCCGCGTGGAGATGGCTGATTTGATCCGGACGAAGGTGGTCACAGCGGAAGAGCTGAAGGCTGATGCAGTAACAAATGCCTCCGTGGTCGTGCTCGCGAATGTGCGCCGGCTTAGTGACGAGCAAGTGCGTATCCTGCAGGACTTCGTTAAGAACGGTGGAGGTCTGCTCATCTTTCCAGGAAACCGCACGGACACCCAGTGGTGGAATAGCACGCTCGCGAAGGATAGCCGTTCGTTGCTCCCGGCTGGATTCGGCGCAATGAGCGGGGATCCCAAAGAGGGGGCAAGAGGAACCTCGATTATCTCACAGCGCTTTGAGAATCCCGCGCTTGAGCTGTTCAATGATCCACGGAATGGCAGCCTTGCGGAGGCTGGAATCAAGTTATGGTTCAAGCTGACGGAGTTGCCGCCGGTGGAGGGATCATCGACGTCCCTCACCCTGGCGGGTTTGGACAGCGGCGATCCCTTTCTCGTGGAGCATCAATACGGAGAAGGGCGCGTCCTACTCGCGGCGACTGCGCTGGACTCCGATTGGAGCAACCTGCCCCTCCGCCCCTTCTATCTTCCGCTCTTGCAGCGTCTGACCGTCTACCTCGCCTCGAACGTCTATCCGCCTCGGAATCTTGGTATCGGTAGTCCGCTGGTTGCGTTTCTTCCGGTGACTGAGGTGACCAAAAAGACCAGCCTGACCAGGCCGGACGGAAGCACCGAGAGTCTCTCCATCGAGAAGAAAGGTGAGCGTGGAGTGGTCGAGTACAGCAAGACTCAACTTCCGGGCTTGTACACTCTGCTCCCGCCAGACGGAAAGCCGGTCCACTACGTGGTGAATGCATCCCGGCGCGAGTCGGATTTAGAGAAGTTGTCGGCAAAAGAGATCGACGATTTTGGGAAAGCGCACGGTGTCCGGATTGTTCGATCCGGCGCGGAGTACCAACAGATTGAGCAAACCCTGCGCTATGGCCAGGAGCTCTGGAAGGTCGTGCTCTGGATCCTGCTGGTCCTCTGTTTTCTCGAGTTGATCGTTCAGCGCATCTTTTCCAAGGCCAGCGGACGCGTATGACTACTGAGACTTCAACAACGCTTCGCTTTGTCGGAGACTGGCCTTGGTGGGCCGGGCTGACCGGTGCGCTGCTGCTGGGGGTACTCGCGTGGGCACTTTACCTCCGCGACGTAAAAGGACTTTCATGGTGGCTTCGCACGTCTCTCCCGGTCCTCCGAGCCACGGCGGTCGGACTGATGGTGCTGATGTTGAGCGGCCCCATCCTGCACCACCGCACGGTAGTCGGGCAGCTTTCGCGTTTGCTCCTCTTTGTGGACGGTTCGAAAAGTATGGATCTCTCCGATCCGTCGATGGATCCGGGTAGGAAAATCCGAATTCTCGTGCAGCTGGGCCTATTGAAGGAGGGTGTGGTCTCAATGCAGCTTCCAGCGGCCCTGGAAGCGCTCGCCGCCGCGGAACTCCTGGTAAAGCGAGCCAAGGGCGCACTGGCGGCTGACACCTCCGCTTGGAATGATGTTCTTTCGAGCTATGCGGGGAAGCTCAGTGAAGCTCACGAAGCTCTGAAGACTGGTGACCTGGAAGTGGGGAAGGTTGCTTCGTTCGAGAAGGATCTGGCTTTACCAGCCCGGGAAATAGCGAGTCGCGAGATGAGGGAGACGAAGGATCGTGAACGCGTCCTCGGTGATCTGGACCGGTTGAGTAGTGTGGTCGAACGCTGGCGTGGCGAGATAGCCACCAGATTTACCCAGAACATCCAGGGTGCTGGGGAAGGGGAAGCTTCTCCGGTCAAGGCAGCCCTGCAAAAGTTCGATACCTTACCACGGTGGCAGCGACTCCAAACTCTGCTCATGGACTCCTTGCCGGAGGGTGTCATGGCGACCCTCGCGAAAACCCATGCAGTTGAACTCTTCGTTCTCGAAGGCGGCAAAGCGAACAAGGTTGCGCAGACCGAGGCGCGCAAGGCAGTCCTTCCAATCAGGCTGCCTAGTCCGATCTCTCTTCACACAGATTTGGCGGGAGGCATCATGGCGATGGTCGGCACCGGTCAGGAACAAGCGCAGCGAAGTGCGGTGGTGCTATTTAGCGATGGGCAACACAACAGCGGAGATTCTCCGATTGATGCCGCGAAGATACTTTCCGGAAGACAGATGCCGATCCACACGGTCGGTTTTGGTAGCCAGGCTCGACCACGGGATTTAGCGATCCTCAAAGTCGAGGGACCTTCGTCGGTCTTCTCGGGCGACCGGGTTCGCGGAGCGATCACCCTGAAGGACGACATGCAGGCGGGGCAGCCATTCACGGTCGCGATCAAGGATGGCGATCGCGTGCTCTGGGAGCAGCAGCTTACCACTGAAGGAGGGAAGATCCGATCGGTGAACTTTGACTTCCCGATTGGCGAACTTGCGCAAGCCAAACTAGGCGCGCAACGAGCAGGGGTGCAGACCTCGGGCGTCCCTGTCGAGGTTGCGGTGAGTGTCTCCGAGGTGGGTGGCGATCTCCAACTCGAGAACAACCATGCAAGCCTTCGAGTGCGTGCCATCACTCAGCGCAGAAAGATTCTTCTGCTCGATGGACGTCCCCGGTGGGAAACTCGTTATCTCCGGAACATGTTCGAGCGGGACGAGCAATGGGAGATCAATGCAGTCATCGCTAACTCGAATGCGCGGGAGCTGGGCCTCGCTCGTGGGGGCAAGCCTGAGCAGTTTCCTCCTGATTTTGCCACTCTTTCCACCTACGACTTGATCATCATTGGTGAAGTGCCGCGGGCCATGTTGAAGGAGGATGAACTGCAATGGCTTCAAGATTTCGTGGCTCAACGCGGAGGAGCCATTGCCTTCATCGATGGAGCGAGAAACTATCTTCGAGGCTATGCCGGTACGCCGGTCGAGCCGCTACTGCCGGTGGAGTGGAAGGATTTGCCTGTTACCGGAAGCATCACGCGGCTGACCCTTCCAGATCAGGTACAATCTGTGTCGGCCTTTGCCCTGGTTCCCGAGCGAACGCAGAACCTTGCCGTTTGGGAGGCGCTGCGTGCGCCGCACTGGCTCTCGGGTGCGACGCCTCTCCCCGGTGCTGAAGTACTCGTACAGGCAAAAACTCAAAGTGCCGGCAGGGAAGTCGTACCTGCAGTCGTCTACCGGCCCTTTGGAGCGGGCAAAGTCTTGTACCACGCTTTCGACGATTCCTGGCGCTGGCGATACGAAGTGGGGGATCGAAACCACGTTAGATACTGGAATCAGATGGCCAACTGGATTGCGGAGCTGCCCTTCGCGGTGCGTGACAAATTCATCTCACTGGATGCGGGCGAAATCACCTATCAGCCGGGCGAATCTGCGGACTTGCGGGTACGGCTTCGCGATGGTGAAGGCCGCCCCGTTACAGACTCAGTAGTGGATGCGGTGCTCTCGCGGGATGGCAAGCGCATCGCAACCATCCGACTGGCGCCTGACGAGAATGCGGGCGGACTCTTCCGAGGACGAACCGCCGCACTCGAACCGGGGAATTACGAAGTTCACGTAGAATCGGTGGCAATCGCGGAACGCGATTCGCTCGCTCGAACTGAGTTCAAGGTCGCAGCAGGCGACACCGGGGAACTCGCCCAACTGGCGCTCAACGAAGATCTGTTGAAGCAAATCGCGACGACCAGCGGCGGCACGTACTTAAGGGAAGAGCAGATGCCCGACCTGTTAAAAATCCTGGCCCCAATTAGTGAGGGTAAGGTTATCGAAACGGAGACCGTACTATGGCAGAGCTATTGGTGGTTCCTCCCCTTGATCGGTCTCCTCACAGCGGAGTGGGTGCTGCGTAAACGCGCAGGACTCCCATGATCATGCCGCTTCCCTTCTTTTTAAATCTCGTGAGTCGAAGCGGAAACACATCCGCCGAGCAACCCAGCCCAGCAGTCTTCCCACTATGAGCACACAGCTCGATCCTACCATCTTTCAGAAGCTGAGAGCTTTCAGTCAGCGGAGGCGGAAGCTGATTCTGCTGCGAGGAATGGCCGCTGCCGTGTCCACGTTGCTCGCCACGATGATGCTCGTCGCGTTGATCGATTGGCTATTTATCCTCCACGACTGGCAGCGGTGGACGTTAAGTGGGTTGGCATACTCGGCCGTACTTTTTGCCGAATGGCGTGCCTGTGTACGACTGCTTCTTCATTCACCCGGTGCGCGGGAACTGGCGCGCCTGATCGAACACGCTGAACCTGAACTGCGCGAGGATCTGATCTCCGCCGTGGAATTGGGCGAGAGCGACTCCGCATTCGATTCACGCCAGTTTAGAAGCCTGGTGCAGGCAAATGTCGCAAATCGCATCCAGGGCGTTGATATGGATCGGCTCCTTCCGGTGCATCTATTGCGCCGCACCTTGGCGATTACCGCGTTCGTGATTGCCTGCTGTGTGGCGATTTTCTTCATCTCTGGCGCGCAACTGGGGACAATGCTGATGCGAGCAATGCTCCCGATGGCGAACGTCGCGCGAGTTTCAAAAGTCAAAGTTCAGATTCTTGAACCGGCACCCGCTAATCGGGTGGTGCCTCAGGGTGATAGCGTCCCGTTATTGATTCAGATTTCCGGGCAGAAGACTGCCAAGGCAGTGCTCGAGACTTTCACCGTGGCTGGAGGTCGGCAGCTCATCCCCATGACGGCCGCTGGTGATGACCGGTTCAATGCGAGCCTCCACGTGGGTCGTGAAGATGTAGTCTACCGCGTCCGCGCGGGAGATGCGATCACGGAGAAGTTTCAGCTTCGGGCTGCTGCGCGCCCTCAAGTAGCCAGGTTCCATAAGACTTTCCACTCACCTGAGTACACGGGAGAAGCTGCTCGATTAGTTACCGAAGAGCACGGCGATCTGATTGCGTTGGAGGGATCGAAGGTCGGTTTGCAAATCGAGACTGATCAGCCCGTGAAAACTGCTGAGCTGCGCATTGAACAGGGGAAAGAGCGCGTCACCATTGTGCTATCCAGTGACGTCAATGGACGCTGGGGGGGCGAGGTGCCGCTTACGGCAGCAGGTGTCTATCGAGTGCATCTGGTCGCTCAGCAGACTAGCTTCGAAAACAAGTTCAGCCCGGAATACGAGGTTCGGCCAGAACCGGATCTTGTGCCGCAAGTTGAATTGAAGCTGCCCGACCAGGATTTGATCGTTCCTGCAAACGACATGATCGATATCCTGGGTGCCGCCAAGGACGACCGGGGCCTGGCTGGAGTAGGGCAGTTGATTCGAGTCAACGATGGCGAATGGCAGGAGGTTGCTCTCGGAGCGGTTTCCGGCAGGGAGGCTACAGTCGAACGCCGATGGGATCTCATTGAGCAAGGCGTGCGGCCCGGAGATCTCGTGACTACGAAGCTGGTTGCGACCGATACAAAGGGCAGCAGGGGTGAATCGCAACCAGTCCAGATCACGATCACCACGGCCGGGTTTGAGGCGAAACGTCTCCTCGCACTCGCTGCGCAGAGGCGTTTCCTCGAGCAGATGAAACTGCTTCGCGGCGCGGTGGACAGCCTGGAGCAGCGAAGCCGGGAGGCACGGGAGAAGTTCGATCAGGCTGGTGACGCTTTGGATCAGAGGCGTCAGGCCGTTCTTCTTTTCACAGGAGCACTGGATGAGTACGAGGCCGTTGCGAACGACACGACCGCTCAACTGCACTCGCTCCTGCAAGGCAGCAAGCCGGGATACACCACGGGCAATCTCGTGGTCCTGGCGCGCCTCTTCGGACGGATGACAGGTGGAGCAGTGATGAACGCCAGACACGCAGTCCTGGCTGTCTCGAGCGACCCCGGTGCCGCGTTCTCACGCGACCTCATTCGTGAAGCTGCGGATGCCTGTGCGCGGGGCGCTCAACGAGGGCGGATGGCCTTCGACAGTTACCGCACGCTCCTGACCGCAGCGAGCGTCGATGTGCTTGCGCAGAATGCCCTGGTAGTTGCCAAAGAGCAGGACCGAATCTTCGTGCTGGCCGAGGCCAGTGGCGACAATTCGGCTAAGTGGGCGCAGCTTGCGGGAAGGCTCCGTGTGGTCCTCAGTGAGATGCGTGGGCTGGAAGAACTAATGGCCAGCAGCGCTGACGATGCCTCTGATAACGCGCCCGAGCGCTTTCGCCGCTTCAATAAGGATCTCGGCAAGGAAAGGAAAGCCGTCGACGACCTTTTCGCGGCAAAAGGAGCAGGGAAGCACCTGCTGAAGCCGCTGAAGGAACTCACGCGAATCACCAACGACCTGCGGCGACATGCCATGGACTTTCGCCGGGATTTCTCAGAGCCGCCGCGTCGCGTCTTTCAATCCATGATGCAAGAGGCTCAGGTAACCTCTGCAAACTTCGAGAAGTTGCGTAGTGAAGCCGATGCCATCGTCCGGAATGGGCAGTTATCTGATGCGGCAAGGACCAGTCTGACTGCCGGGCGATGGGACGCAAAGACCCTCCTCTTCAAAGCTCACGGCGACGCAGAAGAAGCTCGTACGGATTCCGACGCGTATTTTGTAAACGACGTACGTGCGGTCACGCTGGCTTTAGGGCAACTCCAGGAGGCAGCAGTGGCATCCAGGCAGCCACTCCAGGAAAATAAGGATCTTAATGCATCGTTCGAAGCGCTTTCCGGTGCATTCCATCTACTCGAAGCAGGGCATGGAATAGCTGAGACGCACGATACGTTAACCCGCCTCGCCGCGGCAGAGCGGTGGGAAGGCACCTCCCTCGCTGCACGCACGGAGAATCCACGCGAATGGGAGTGGCTGGAGATGCGGCTTCGTGCACTTCCCGATGAGGTCGGAAGGGTACGCGCGGCGAACGATGGTGTGAAGAAGAGCGTCCAGGAAGCGCAGAAGCTGTTGTCTGAAACTCAAAGACTCGAACAATGGCGGCAGCTCGATCGCGAGATGAAGGAGCGCTTCAAGTCAGATCGCGCGCCGGTGCCGCAGCCCGAGCAGGTGGAGCGTATCGCAGTAGAGGTGAAGCGTGCACTCGATCTGTTGCGAGCTCCCATGACGGAGGCTCGGGAACTAATCGCCTCCATGACTCCCAAGCTCGGTGAACTCATGACGCAGCTCGCTAAAGAGGCAAACCGTCTTGAAGAGAAGACACGCGAGCAGCAGGAGAGTGCCGCATCCAAGCCACCTGAGCAGGCGGCTGCGGATGCAGGGCAGCAGCTTGCAGCACAGCAGCAGCTCAACGAAGACATCGAGACTTTGAAAGATGCCATCCGGAGCGATGCCAACCAGCAGAGCATGTTGGAGGATGAGGGCCGGGAACGAGCACGCGATGCTGACGACGCACTGGCCATGCTGAAGGATCCACCGCCCAAGGCCGAAGAGGCACTCGCGCAGGCCAGTGCAGCGGAGCAGCCCGAGACGCAGAAAGCGGCATTGGATGCAGCGGCGGCAGAACAGGAGAAGTTGGCTTCTGCACTGGCGCAACTCGCAAAGCACTACGAAGCCCTGGAGAAAGGAACTCCGGCGGAAACGCGCCTGAGCCTGAGAGCGTCTGAAGAAGCTCTCGGGATTAAACAGGCCATGGACCAGCAGTACGCAAAAGCTGAGCAGCTAGCGCAAATGGCACAGGCGACTCCCGAGGATCTCCTGAAGCAACTGGAAGCCGCGCTTCCTCAGAACCCGCAGATGCAACAGGAGCTAAGCCAAATCGCGAAAAATACCCTGGACACTGCGAGCGGTAAGTTGACCGAGGCAGCAAGCCGCGAGAGTGCGGTATCAAAGGAGGTGCTCAAGCTCGCCGAGCAGCAGAAGATAACTGCAGCAAAGGAGGCAACAAAACAGGCGGAGGCAGCGAACACCCCAAAAAGCGACGCAGACCCGAACGCGCCTGGAGCAAACCTGCCCAAGCCACTTAAAAGCCTCGCGCAGGTTGCACCGCAGCAGGATCCCGGTTCCGGGAAGGAGCCTGCCGCTGATGATAAAAGCGAGACCGCGCCTGCACAGCCTAGCGCGGAGCCAATGATGTACGACCAGCCCGCTGCACCTGACCCACAATTGGCGCAGGCGGCAAACCAGCAAACGCCAATCGGGCAGGCCGCTAATCAGGCGGGGAGTGAAGTCGCACGCGCGGGGCGGCACGAGCAGCGGCTGCAGAATACTGCGGAGGGTCGGCAGATAGAGCAACTTGGCAACGAGATTGTCGAAACTGCTCAGTCTGAGATTGCCATGGCGCGGGACAGCCTTGCTGGAGCTGCGCAGGCCGCTCCATCGCAAGCTGCGGTCGATGCTGCCAGCGCAGAACTCCAGAAGGAACTGGCACAGCTCACCAAGGTGCAAAGTGGAGAAGCAGCGGGAATGGTGGACGAGCCAATGCTTGCCGCACCACCACCAGGGCAAGGCGCGGCGGGTGGAAAGAAACCTGCGGCGGGCGAGCCAGCCTCAGGACAGGCACCGGGCACTACTCCGCCGTCAGGGCAGCAGGTCGCTTCGAACGCGGGGCAAACGCCCCCGGCATCGGCACAGCAAACACCTGCGGGAGAGCCCTCAGCTGTACCGCTTCCCGGCACGTCTCCGGCTGGGCTGATTCCCGCATTGCCCAACCTCGGTATACCGTCTGCTGCCCCAGGCACTCCGCCCGGTCAGGCAGCAAGCGCGACTCCACAGGAACAAATAGCGATGGCACGCGCCCTGGACTCCCTGGATGCAGCGCTCAATGCACAGCAGGGTGCCTCCGAAGAAGGCCCTGGAGGAACGCCGGCGGCGGCGCAGCCGGGCGCAATGGCCCAGGCAAAGCAGTCCATGAGTGCAGCAACGCAAGCGGCAGCTGCCGGTATGCGGGCGAATCGGAGCCAGCAGGGCCAAAGTCTGCCCAGCAACATGCCAGGAAGTCAGGGACAGCCAGCGGCTTCCGAGATGGGCCAAATGGCCGGACCAGGGCAGAAGACCGGCACATTGCCAGCGGTTGGTGTGGCGAAGACCGGCGAATGGGGCAAACTGCCCAAGCAAGTCGCCGAACAGCTAAGCCAAGGGCAACGCGAGTCCGTTGCCGGTGAGTATCAAAACCAGGTGGAAACCTATTACCGAGTTATTGCCGAACGCGCGCGGAAGCCATGATAGCTGAGATTCGGAAAGATCATCTAGGTGCGGGGTCGTCGCTACTGCGTCGCATACTTCGCGCAGCGGCGTTGCTGCTTCTATTGTTCCTTACACCGTCCTCTCAAGCTGCAGAGCAGAATGTGAATGACGCGCTGCGTCGGGCTTCGGAATTCATTCTGCGCAATCAAGACGATAAGGGAGCGATCTTTGAGTTGAAGGCTGGAGGACAGAAACAAACCGCCATGACTTCACTGGCGATTCTTGCACTCACTTCACTTGGGCATCAGCCGAGTGATGCCTCGCCGGAGGGACAAGCGTTGAAGCGGGCGCTCGCCTTTGTCCTTCGCCCGGAAGCGCAGGAGTCCGATGGATACTTCGGCGATGAGGATGGTTCCCGGATGTACGGTCACGGGATCACTGCGCTGATGCTTGCCGAGATGCTGGGGATGGGTGCGGATGCGACCCAGGATGAGCTAATCAGGACGAAGTGTCGAAAGGCGGTGGAGCTGATCCTACGCGCGCAGAAAGTGCCGAAAAATGACGGTAACCGTGGCGGCTGGCGGTATACGCCAGATAGCGGCGATTCCGATATGTCGGTAACTGTCTGGCAGACGATGGCTTTACGAGCCGCGAAGAACGCCGGGATCGATGTGCCAAAGGACGCCATTGATCAGGCGATCGGATACATCAAGCGCTGCTACGATGGCGAGAGCGACAAGCGCGGAGGTGTTCCCTCGGGAGGGTTTGGCTATACGGGCAAAGGGCGCGATCTATCCACTACATCGGAGGGCATGCTGGCTCTGCAGGTTTGTGGGGAATACGAATCCACTGAGGTTCTTGGTGCTTCCGAGCGGTTGCTGCGGGAGGGCCTCCGTCCCGGTGAAAAGTGGTTTTACTATCTGTCGTATTACTATGCGCAAGGGATGTACCAGCGCGGCGGTAAGCATGCTGAGACGGGCAAACGCGTGGTCGCAGAGACCCTGTTGCCGCTACAGCATGGCGACGGTTTTTGGGAAGGACGAGGCAGCGAAGAAAAACAGGGAGGGAAGATCTACGCGACGTCGCTCGCGGTCCTTTCGCTGGCAGTGAAGAACCACTTCCTTCCGATCTACCAAAGATGACGCCAGCTGGGGCTTGAGCGCGCATCGGGTGTACGGCGTGCGTATCCGTGATCTGAATGCCTGCCGAAACACCGAGTCTAGATGTGCCGGGACTTTCCGCTCAGCCAAATGTTCTTCCCGAGTGGCTGAAGGCCATGCGCGATGGCGACTTTGAGAGCGCCTGGCGTCAGACAGACCGAATCGAGCTACCGAGAAGACAGGTCGAGGCGGAAGGACGAGTAGCTGAGGGAAGTCACCATCTTGTTTGGAATGGAGAGCCGTTCGACGGACGGAGGGTTCTCGTGCGATGTGAGCACGGCCTTGGAGACACTTTGCAGTATGTGCGATACATCGGTCGTCTTCGTGAAAGAGCGCGCCAGGTAATTCTCAAGGTGCAACCCGCTCTGCTCGAGATTCTCACTGATTTTGACGGTGCTGACACAGTCATCAACGGGTGGACGTCAGATCCAGATCCGCCGCACGATCTACAAATAGAATGCATGGAATTTTCGTATGCATTCAGGGACACGGCGGAAACGATTCCAGCCTACGTCCCGTACCTTCCCGTGCAGAGAATTCTGGGACGCTCACGGCTGGCGCTACATTCAAGCGGAACTCGCCGCATCGGGCTAGTTTGGGCGGCAAGCTCGTGGGATCTAAGTCGCTCGATCAATGCCATGGATCTTGCGCTGCTCAGAACCGTTCCCGGAGTAACCTACTTCAGCTTGCAGCAGGACTCAGAAAGTCACACCGCTTTAACCTCGCTTCCAGAATTACAGATCTTAGCACCTGTAACTGGGGCGGTCATTGATGCTGCCGCTGCGATGCTGCAGCTTGATCTGATTATCACGGTGGACAGCATGACGGCCCATCTTGCGGGTGCGCTTGGTCGCCCAGTTTGGTTGATTCTCAAGCACGAGGCTGACTGGCGGTGGATGGATGTACGCAGCGATAGCCCATGGTACCCGAGCATGTGTATCTTCCGGCAGCCATCTCCAGGTGACTGGCGCGGAGCTCTCGGCCAGGTGGCGTGTGCGCTCGAAGAAGACCCAATCAATAGTGGCGAGCAGGGTGTCACTCGGTAGCGAGCACCCTGTCCACCATCTCCAGCAATTGCCCCATTAAGAACGGTTTCTCAATGGTGGCTGCCACCTGTAGGCGCTGCACCTCTGCGCGAGTACCCGGATCCTCAAAGTCGGCATCACCAGACATCAGCACGCACTTTAGATGAGGATGCTTCGCTCTAACTTGCCTAACTAAGTTGAAGCCATCGATTATTGGCATTTGGACATCGCTGATCATGAGGTCAAACGGATGTTCATCGATGAGTTCATCCGCCTCCGGCCCGCTCGTTGCGGTGATTACAGTATGTCCTTCACTCACCAGTACTGCGCTGACCAGCCACGTGATCGACGGTTGATCATCGACGACGAGGATTATAGCCATGAATGCATTCTTAAGTCACAGCCCGCGGCCTTTGCGAGTAGCCTTCAGAGCTCGCGGTGCGCATGCAGTTCACTCAATCGCACCTCATGTGCCTGTACTTCCTTCCCCCCTGCATCCAGCACCAGAAGCCGGATTAGGGGATCTGTTTCCGTCCAGTTGATCTCTATCGAGCCAAAGTTAAGCTTCTGAAAGTTGGTTGTGCTGATCCGGTGCCGGTTGCTCTCCCCGGAACTTCCTCCACCTGCGTGAGTCATGCCGCTCGAGGTGATTTCAAAGAGCGGATAGCTGGAACCGTATTCCGGTAGTACTCGGGAGATTTCCGCCATGTGGCGATCTCCGCTAAGAAAAATCACGCCGGAAGCCTTGGTCTGGGAGATCAGATGAAAGAGACGGTCCCGCTCGAGAGGGAAATTCGCCCATTTCTCGAACCGGTGCTCTTCTGGGAGTACCTGAATGCTCGAAACAATAATCCGCAAATCAGCAGGTTCCTGCAACTGCAGGCCAAGCCATTTCCATTGAGCTTCGCCCAGGATGGTCGCGCCTGGATCCGGGTTTGGAAGATTACGCTTCAAGATTTTGCCGTCAGGCGCCGTCACCTCGCCGATGAGCAGCGGACTACGAAAGTACCTTGTATCTAGAAGAATCACCTGCAGACGTCTGCCATCTCCCTCGAAGACTTTGGCATCGTAGACGCCCTCCCGTTCGCGGCGCGGGGAGTCCGGGGATACGTCAGTGAAGTCGAGGAATGCCTGCTGTGATTCCCGCTTGATGGGAAACTCTGCTCCACCGTCGTTTATTCCAAAGTCATGATCGTCCCAGGTCGCCAGCAAAGGGCAGACAGCAAGCAAGCTCTGATACCCAGGCTGAGCCTTGAGCTGCGCATACTTCGCCCGTAGCACCTCAATATCGACGGTGTCACCGTAGATGTTGTCGCCTGCGAGGATAAATAGCCCTGGCTTCCGTGCCGCGATGACGTCCCAGATCGGTTGCGGCTTGTCCTGGTGAATGCACGACCCGAAATCGATACGACGAGGAAGTTCCGCCCAGCCGCAGTGCGTAGCGGCGGCAACTAAGAGGAAGGCAAGATAGCGGGAAACACTCACTCGGGGAGCAAATCCGATTTCGGCACCAAGGCAAAGCAACACTTACGAGATGATACTCGCCTTCGCCTCGGCCAAGCTCCACCCGGGTGGTTCCGCTTCGAAGTGCAATCGTTCACACGTTAAGGGATGCAAAAAGCTGATCTTCCAGGAATGGAGGCACAGCGGAGGGTCTCCAAGGGCAAGGGTGTGCGGCGTTCCTGGTATTTTTTGCCGACCGTAAACTTGATCCCCGACTATCGGGTATCCGAGGTGAGCCAGGTGGATCCGAATCTGATTTGTCCGCCCCGTGATCGGACGCGCCTCGAGCAAGGTTATTCCATTGTCCGACGCATCGATAACGCGAAACTCCGTTCGCGCGGCAAGCCCCTTATCATCGACCGCGCGCAATCCCATTTCACCCGGATCCACACTGATCGGAGCCTCACAGGCGAAACGCTCGTCGAGGGGAGTTCCATGAACCTTCGTCAGATAGAGCTTCTGCACGCTGCCTGCGGCGAACTGTGGTTGCAGCAAACCGGCAAAGTGCCTCGTGCGGGAGAATACAACAACACCGGTGGTATTCGCATCGAGCCGATGCGCGGGACGCGGCTTCTCCGGTGCATACACAAGGTTGAGGATATGCTGCAGGGTATTGCGGTCAAAGCGCCCACCCGAATGCATTGGTAGTGGTGCGGGTTTCCGCACCACAATCAGTGCCTCATCCTCAAAAAGGACCTGTATATCCCGATCGACCGGAGGCTCCACAGCAGCGCGTGCGAGCTGCAGATAGCGCTCGCCAGATCGAACGACTCGAGCGGCGGCCGCAACCTCCCGCTCCGCAGTTAGTACGAGGCCGTCCTGGCAGCGGCGCTGTAATTCAATTTGGGGAATCTGTGGAAAAACTGAGCAGAGCACGTCGAGAAGCGGCTGCCGATCGTGCCTGGCGGAGATCTGCAGAGGACGAAAATTGTCGCATGGTACGCTGCCGGGGAGGGGAGTCGTCACGCGGCGGATCGCAGCCTGCCGCGCCTCGATCACCTCGCGCATTTGTTCGTCGGCCGTCCGATAGCAATGCGGGCATGAGTGACCAGCCACATACCGTGAATCTTCCTGGTCCTCAGGAGAAAGCGGCGCCTGGCAGACAAAACATTGCCCACTGGCCGTCTCGTGCAAGCTGGGATCCACCCCCACGCGCTGGTCGAATACAAAGCACTCACCGTTGTAATGGCTGCTCCCACATTCCTCAAAGTACTTCAGGATGCCACCATCGAGTTGATACACGTGCTCAAAGCCTTGCATCTCCATGTACGGTCCTGCCTTCTCGCATCGAATGCCACCGGTGCAAAAGATCACGACCGGCTGCTTTTTCAGCTCCTTGGGAATCGTATCCAAGGCCGCAGGGAATTGACGGAAATGATCGATACCGAGCGTCTGGGCACTCTGAAACGTCCCCAGCTTCACTTCGTAGTCGTTGCGAGTATCGAGCAGGGTGAGCGGACGTCCCTCATCAAGCCATTGCTTCAGCGTCTGGGCGGAAAGCTTTGGGGAGGTCCGACGGGCGGGTTCCACTCCAGCAATCCCAAAGGCAATGATCTCTTTTTTGATCCGCACGAGCATCCGTGAGAATGGCAACTCGACGCTTTCGCTGACTTTAGGTTGAAGGTTCTCCAGCCCCGGAATTGCACGCAGGGCCTCAAGCAGAAGCTGGATCTCGCGCTCTTTACCGGCCACGAAGAGATTTACTCCCTCCGTGCTTAGCAGGATCGTCCCCTTCAGCTCCCAAACCCGACACTGCTCAGCTAACCGCTCACGTAGCGGCTTCAGATCTGTAAGCGGTGTAAATTGGTACGCGGCAATGTTTGTGAACAGCATTGGCGGAGATGAAGGGACGAGCATCGAAGCTCGTGGGCCTAAGCGTTTCAGCAAAGCCGAATTTGAGCGAAGTCGGTGACTAGGGCGACAAGAAGGAGACGGCGGTCTCTAGCCCAACAACACCCGCAGCAAATCGGGCGACCCATTAAATCGATTGGCAGCATCCCATACCAGGAAGCAACTGCGATCAGCCAAATGGATCTTGAGCTTCCTTAGAAGTTCCCGGCCTTCACAGCAATGGTCCGCGAGTAATCCAGATACTTTTTCATCGCTGCGTTCACCTGCTCAATGGTGAGGGCTTCTACGGCGGCTTCCTGACGCGCGTCCCAATGGAGGTCACGATTGAGAAACAGGTAGCTATTGAGAATTCCCGCCAATTCGGCATCTCCGGAGCGACTTACCTTTCGGCTTTTTAGCCAACCAGCTTTAGCTGCTTCAAGTTCTTCCTTGGTAAACCCCTCTTGAGCAGCGCGCTCGATCTCCTCGCGGAAGGCAGTTTCAAGCTTTGCCAGGTTCTTGGGGTTGTAGATCATGTAGGCGGAGAAGTTGGCGTTCTTATCGAGCGCGCTCGCTCCGAATCCTCCACGGACGGAGTAGCTCAGCCCATCTTTCTGCCGAATCCGTGTTGCCAGTCGCGAGTTGAGGAAACCGCCTCCCAGCATATGACCTCCGATCGCGATGGCGGGGTAATCAATGTCATCGTCGCGGAGCGCAAATCCGTAACCTGCGATGAAAACCGCATTCGCTTTGTCCGGCGTAAGAATACTCTCCGTCCGAGCAGCGACCGTTTCGTATGGAGTAGCGATGCGTTCGTAGGCCTTTGGGCTCTTCCACTCTCCGAACGTCTCTCTCAAAACACTCTCGGTTTCCTTCGGATCGAAATCCCCGGTTACCGCCACGGTGGCATTGCTCGCTCCGTAGTACGCTTGATGGAATTCGCTGAGCTGCTTGAGTTGCACCTTCTGCAAGGCGGCGGCTTCCTCATCAAAAGTCATCGTATAGCGGGGATCATCCGCAGCGTAGGAAGGTCGGGAAATCCGGGCGAAGAGGTTACCTCCCAAGGCGTTTGGCTCGGATTTCTGCTCCTCCAGGGCCGCCAGGTATTCCTGCCGCAGATTGACGAACTCTGCCTCTGGAAAGGAAGGCTCGCGCAGGATTTCGCTCGCGAGCCGGATCACCTCGCTGAGATTTGCACGATCCGTCTCGATAAAAGCGCTCACTTCTCCCGCTCCTCCTCCGACACTTAGACGAGCTTTCAATTTATCCAGCCGATCCTTGATCTGCTGGCGGGTCTTCGTCCTGGTGCCACGATCGAGAAGGCTCGCGGTGAGTCCTCCGACAGTCGCCTGACCCCGCAGGCTCTCGAGGCTCCCAAAGCGCAGGCTGATCGAGGCCGTCACAATATCGCCGCGGGTTTCCTTTGGTAGCAGCGCCACCTTCATTCCGTTTGGAAAAGTTGTTCGAGTGGTTCGTTTCTCGATGTTCTCCGGCGTCGCCTCAAAGTCTTCGCCTACGGAGAGCGGCGGCTTACCCTTATAATCCTTCAGCAGTGCGACGAGGTCGGGAACCTTTGGAACCTCCGTGCGATCGGGCTTTGTATCCGGCAGGAAGGAGCCGAGAGTGCGATTGGCTGGCTTGAAGTAGTATTCTGCCACTCGCGCGACGTCCGCGGTCGTCACCTTTTCCATGAAGTCCCTCTGCAAAAAAGCCAGCCGCCAGTCTCCCATGGCGATGAACTCGCTGAGGGTAAGCCCAAGACGGTCAGACTGCTTGAGCAGCATGTCGAAGTTCTTGAGACGTCGAATTTTTGCCCTCTCCACCTCCTCTGGCGTCGGAGGATTCTTTCGCAAGTCGTCCAACTCGCTCAGGAGAGTGCGCCGCACCTCCGCAAGCGGCTGTTCCATCCGCGCATCAGCTGAAAAGGTAATATACCCAGCTTCGGCGAATCCTGAGGTGCTTGCCGATACGCTTGCGGCCTTTTTCGTGTCAACGAGTGCCTTGTAGAGGCGGCCCATTGGTTCGTCCACGAGCAGCGTGGTGAGAACAGAGAGAGCGGCATGATCTGGATGAGATCCTGCGGGCCCCCGGAACATTGCGGAGAAGAGCTGTACGTCGCCGGACCGGCGAAGCGTGACCTCGCGCTCGCCGTCTTGTACTGGCTCTTCGGTGTAGGTCGGAATCAACTTGCGGGTCGGTTTGGGAATCGAACCGAAGTATTCGTTGATCCAATTCAGCGTCTTCTGCTCCTCGAAGCGACCCGCCACCACCAGCACTGCATTGTCCGGCTGGTAATAGGTTCGATAAAATGCCTGGAGCCGCTCGATCGGGGCTCCCTCGATGTCAGACTTTTCGCCGATTGTTGAGCGACCGTAGTTATGCCACTGGAACATCGTTGGCAGCATCCGCTTCTGAAGCACCGAGCCGGGGCTGTTTTCCCCGCGCTCAAACTCATTCCGCACAACTGTGAACTCGCTCACTAAATCGGTCTTGGCAACGTTTGCGTTGATCATCCGGTCCGCCTCCATGCCCAAGGCCCAGCGGAGGTTCTCTTCACTCGCGAAGACAGTCTCGTAATAGTTGGTGCGGTCGTACCAGGTCGTGCCGTTCGCGCGCGCCCCATGTTCAGTGAGTTCCTGGGTGATACTCGGGCGATTCGTGGTCCCCTTGAATAGGAGGTGCTCCAGCAGGTGCGCCATGCCTTTTTCGCCATAGGCCTCGTGGCGCGATCCGACCTTGTAAGTGACATTCACGGTCACAGTCGGTTTCGAGGGATCGGGAAAGAGTAGAACTCCAAGACCGTTCGCCAGCCGGTACTCCGTTATCCCTTCTACAGAGGTAACCAGCTCCGTGCCAGCGGGAAGTGATAGCGGTGCAGCTACAACAACCGGCGGCGAAACCAGCAAGAGGATGCCGCAGGATACAGTGGCTAAAACAGAGCAGGGGACTGGAAGAAACTTCATCGGAACAGGGGATGCGAAGGCGAAGTGTGGCAGAGCAGATACGGACAAGTGAAGCGGGGATTCGCTGAAGCACGGCCTACCGGCGGGCGAACTTCAGACCCGCGATGAAGGCGCAGAACAATCCGCATAGCGCCATCGCCATGATGTTCTCATCAAGCCGAGACGAGAACACGAGAATGAACCCCCGACCTTTCACCAAAGCAGAGAAGCTGGAAACGCAGAACGGCATCAGAAACAGGCGGAAAAGCTGCCATGGATCGAGTCGACGTTCGCCGTCGGCCGTGCTGAGGACGAGCGCGATTCCCACGATCCCGGAGATGCCTGCTGAAGTGAGCCAAAGACTCAGATTGGGCTCAAAGTAGCGTGTGGCGAAGAACACGTACCAAATCAGGTAGCACCATAGAACAGCCTTGCCGCCGGCGAGATTAGCAAAGTATCTCATGTACGAGTAGCGCGCAGTTGGTAGAGTTCAATCGCGAACGGAAAGTGTCTGGTCTCCGATCTTGGTGAAATGTACTTCGCCCTCGTGAGCAAGCGCGTTCAGCTTCCGTCTCGGTGATCTCACCTCGGCGGGTAATGGTTTGCAGCGCGTGTTGCGAGCGCGCTTAGGCTAGTGCTGATTGCACGCAACTGCCAGGGTTGGCGTGATCAGGCCTAAAGGCGTGCAAGCTGCACTGAGATTGGCTGGCATGCAGGCGAAGGTGTGAGTGAGCTCAGGTCTGAAGGTGATCACATTCAGCTGATACGCTGGTCGATCTCATCGCTCAGGATGAGCACACTCGCGTTTGAAGGTGACCGCATTCAGCGCTGGAGGCAGTCGACTGGAGGATCTGAGCTGCGCACTCCCGGAATGATCCACGAGCGATCCCAGAGAACTGTCGCATCAGAGAATCCACAGTAGTCCAAAATGCGAGATCGTCCTTCGAACAGGTGGGCTGGGAGGCTGACCGGTGCTCAGGATCACAACTAAGCACAATAAATGTCATATAAAATGGCGAAGGTGATCGAGTGTGGTTTTACTGAATGCCTTTCGCCTAACCCTGGCCGGCTGCCTTCCGCAATCGATCCATGATTGCTGCCCCCAGCCCATTCTCCGGTCCCACCTCGGCAATAATCAAATCGAGCTGAGAATTATCAAGGTCGCGCAGCTTGGCGAACAGTGTTGCGGCGGCTTCGCGCAGATCACCGCCTTCGCTGAGGACAAGAACCCGCATAGCGTCGATGCTGGGACGCTCCGACCACGCAAGTAGGCCAATCCGGCGCTCTCCAATCATGAGCTCTGCCGCGTCCAGCCAACTATTTACCAAAACGAGCGGCGTGAGCGGCGCGTAGTGACTCTTCAACTGTCCGGGAGCCTCAGGGTTCGCGATGCGCTTCGACTCTTGTAAGTGGCCAAAGCGGGAAAGTTCCTCGCGAGTGATAGGTCCGGCGCGCAGGATTCGCATGGTCGAGCCCTCAACGGCTATGATGGTCGACTCCAGCCCATGCATGGTGTTCCCGCCATCAATGATCAGCGGGATGCGACCTGCAAGCTCGCTGGCTACGTGCTCCGCTGTAGTTGGGCTGATCCGCCCGAAGCGATTTGCACTTGGCGCCGCCAGCGGTCTCCCAAACTTCTCGATGATCGCGCGAAAGGTAGAATGCCCGCTCATGCGGAGCGCCACAGTGTCCAGACCAGCCGTCACCAGATCTGGGACGATCTCGCTGCGCGGAAGAACTAGTGTCAATGGACCTGGCCAATAGTGACCAACGAGCTTCTCTACCAGTTCCTGTGAAGAAGTGGGAATTTGCGTCATTCTCGCCAGCCAGTCTGTGGTTGGCAGATGGCAGATTAGTGGATCGAAGAAAGGTCGCTGCTTGGCTTCAAAGATCTTTACAACGGCCTCTGGTCGAAGCGCATCAGCGGCGAGGCCGTAAACCGTTTCGGTGGGGAGTCCGACTACTTGCCCTTCCTGGAGTCGACCAACGGCAGCCGCAACGGCATCGCTTAGAGCCTCCGCACTGTGAGTCGCGAGGGTCTCCGTCAGCATTGTCCCAGCCGTCGGCAGGTTTGGGCTCACCACGGTCAGGCCACGAGAGCGCGGCGTGGCTCCTTGCGAAGGAGCACGGCGCGGGCGGCGCGCACTTTCTCAGCTGCATAAGCGGTGCTCTGCCCCATGGCCACCAGGTGCCCCATTTTTCGGCCGGGACGGGCGCGTGCTTTACCATACAGGTGCAGCTTCACATCCGACATGGCGGCGACTGCGCGCCAGTCGGGTTCCCCATTTGCCCAGAGATCACCGAGGAGGTTCGCCATCGCTGCCGGGCGCAGCAGCTCTGTGGATCCAAGTGGCAGCCCGCAGATTGCGCGAAGCTGCTGCTCAAACTGGCTCGTGACCGACGCGTCGAATGAATAGTGGCCGCTGTTGTGCGGACGAGGCGCGAGCTCATTGATTAGGATCTCTCCGTTCGGAAGGAGGAACATCTCCACGGCGAGCAGTCCGATGAGATCGAGTGCTTTGGCTACTTCGCCAGCCAGCTGACGGGCGCGGGTCGCTACTTCGTCATCGATATTCGCGGGCACAATAGTGACGTCCAAAATGTGCCGCGTATGCATGTTTTCACACACCGGATAAGTCACGAGGCGCCCATCGATGCTCCGTGCGACAATCACCGAGATCTCCTTCTCAAAGGGTACCCATGCCTCCAAAACTGCAGGTTGTTCCTGGCACGCAGCCCACGCAGCGGTGAGATCGGTATCGGCAGCGAGCTTCTGCTGGCCTTTGCCATCGTAGCCGAACGCCGCGGTTTTGAGCACAGAGGGGATTCCGATATCCTCCACCGCACTGCGCAGCTCCGGTTCGCTAGTTACGTAGGCATAGTTGGGCAGGGGCAGGCCCGCACCTTGGAGAAACCTCTTCTCCCGAAGCCGGTGCTGGCATACGTGGAGCACACCTCCCGAGGGGCGCACCTCGCAGTGCTCGGCCGCCCAGGCGATGGTCTGCACCGGGATGTTTTCAAACTCGAAGGTGAGGACGTCCACCCCTTTTGCAAAACTGCGCACAGCGGCCTCGTTTTCGTAAGGAGCAGCGATTTCCAGATCGCAAAGCTGTCCAGCCGGCGTGTCGTTGACTGGGCTGAAGCTGTGGACTCGGTAGCCCATACGCCGGGCGGCGATGGCGAACATCCGGCCGAGCTGGCCGCCTCCCATTACGCCGATGGTGCTGCCAGGAAGAAAAATGCGGGGTTCAGACATGAGTGAACAGCGAATAGAGCGAGTAGCGCGCCACCTCAGAGTGGGAGTTCTGCAGCAAGCACGTCCTGCGTTTGCTGCCGACGAAACGCTATCAGAGCGGTGCGTACAGGTTCACGCTGCAATGCAACAATGCTCGCCGCCAGCAACGCTGCATTCTTCGCTCCGGCGACACCGATCGCCAGAGTTCCTACGGGGATACCTGCAGGCATCTGCACGATCGAAAGGAGCGAATCCATGCCCTTCAGCATCTTGCTTTCCACCGGTACACCGAGGACCGGTAGATGGGTATGTGCAGCCATCATTCCGGGGAGATGAGCAGCGCCTCCCGCGCCGGCAATGATCACCTGCAAGCCTCGCGCAGCTGCGCTCGTAGCGTACTCTGTGAGCAGATCCGGCGTACGATGTGCAGAGACGACCCGTGTCTCCGCCAGGATCCCGAGCTGTTCCAGCATGGAGGCAGCATGGCGCATGGTCTCCCAATCGGAAGTGCTGCCCATGACGATACCAACAAGTGGCACGGGTGATTGCATGCTCGCGAGATACAACGCGGCGGGCCGCTTGCCAATGAAGGAGATGACAGGAACGGGACCGATTGCAGGTTGGCAAGCGAGCCTGGCGGTATCATGCTGCCGCCATGGCTGACGAAGTCTCTTCTGCGACCCGGGAAAACGTCGTCCTGGTCGGCTTTATGGGCAGCGGTAAATCGTCCATTGGCAGGCTGCTCGCGAAACGCCTGGGCTTTCAATTTCTCGACACTGACCACTTGATCATCGAGCGGGCCGGGATGCCGATTTCCGAGATCTTTACACAGCAGGGCGAGGCTGCTTTCCGTGATCTCGAGACCAGCGTGTTGCGCTCGATCATGCACCTGAGACGCTGTGTGATCGCCACGGGAGGCGGCGCGGTGATTCGTGGGGAGAATCGTCGGCTACTCCACGAACTCGGGTTCGTGGTCGGTCTTTCTGCCACCGAAGATGTGATCTATGACCGCGTGCGGCGGAACAGCAAACGCCCCCTGCTCCAAACTGAAGATCCGAAAGGGACGCTCTGTCAGCTCCTGGATGAGCGCCGCCCACTTTACGAGGACGCGGCGCATTGGACCCTGGATACCACCCAGCTCACACACGACGATGCGGTTACCGAAATCATCGGAGCAGCACGCCGGGCGTTCTTGTGGCATCATGCGGCGTGAAAGAAGCGCTCGCC
The DNA here is from genome assembly GCA_031389825.1 of Spartobacteria bacterium. Classification (GTDB taxonomy): domain Bacteria; phylum Verrucomicrobiota; class Verrucomicrobiia; order Chthoniobacterales; family Chthoniobacteraceae; genus JANMSW01. Next base: position 242,355 of record JANMSW010000029.1, on the reverse strand, counting down.
GCGTTTGCGCAGGAACTAGGATTTGACCTCTGCCGGATCGCCCGCTGCACGACTCCGCCCCACGCTGCCGAGTTCCGCCAGTGGGTGGCGGAGGGCCGCGCAGGTGAGATGACGTGGTTGCAGCGGAATCAGGATCGTCGCACCGATCCCTCGCTGGTCCTCCCTGGTGCGACCTCGATGGTGGTGCTCGGGATGAGCTATCTAGTGCCTGACGCGGCATTGCTGGACACGGGAGCGGTCCACGGGAGGATTGCGCGGTATGCTTGGGGCGATGACTACCACGACGTAATCGAGAAGAAGCTACGCGAGCTCGACTTTTTTATGGTCGCACAAGGTGGCACACAACGGTGCTACGTAGACACGGGACCTGTCTTAGAGCGGGACTTTGCCGCGCTGGCTGGGGCCGGCTGGCATGGGAAGAGTACCATGCTCATCTCGCCGAAGCTGGGTACCTGGTTCTTCCTCGCAGAGATCCTCACAACACTGGATCTCACCCCGGATGCCCCCCTCCCCGATCGGTGCGGGCGCTGCACACGGTGTATGACCGCATGCCCGACTGGCGCGATCACCGATGCCCGCCAGTTAGACGCTCGGAAGTGCATCTCATATCTCACGATTGAGCTGAAGGGCAGCATTCCGATTGAGCTGCGGCCGCTTATCGGTGATCGAATCTATGGTTGTGACGACTGCCTTAGTGCCTGTCCTTGGAACCGCTTTGCAGCCCAAGGACGTGAGGCTGCGTTTGCCGCTCGCGAATACGTAAACGGGTGGAGCCTTCGCGACTTCCTATCACTGGATGACGAGCAGTTTCGCGTGCTGTTCAAAAAGTCGCCAATCAAGCGCACAAAGCGGCGCGGATTCCTTCGCAATGTCTGCGTTGCCTTGGGGAATACCGGCACGCTTGCGGACCTCCCCGCCTTGGAAACTGCCGCTGTAGACCCAGAGACGCTGATTGCCGAACACGCTTCGTGGGCGATCGAGCAGATTCGCAGCAGGCAGGTGTCAGCGGCGTGAAGTGTGATCCGCTACGGCGCCAGGAAGACGAACGCGCCCTTTTTGTTGCCAATTGCGACGTCGAGTTTCTTGTCGCCATTGAGGTCGCCGGTCGAAAATTGCGTGCCGACGCCTGAGTCGTTGTCAATGAGGTGGCCTACGAACTGCGCGGCACCTGCCTGACGTTTCAGCTCAAACCAATAGAGGACGGCCGCCGCATTGGGCTCGGCGTCACCCGTCGGGCCGTGTGCCCAGAATCGTTTCCCGGTCACAATGTCCTTCAAGCCATCGCCATTCATATCCACCAGCTCAATGGCATGCGGCTGCGAGAAAACAATTCCCTGCGGGTTCTCATCGGCCTTGCTGCCAACGATCAGGTGCTTGGTCCAGCCTTGTGCGCCGCCTTCCTTTGTCTGTTCGAACCATGCCAGCCCGTATCCATGGGCTTCCAAGCTGGTCACAACATCGTTGAGTCCATCGCCATTCACGTCATAGGCGTACATCTGAGCGCCTCCGTTCCCAAATAGCGCCTCGTGCTTCTTCCAGACCGGCCCTCCATCCAGCGAAGCGGGCTGCTCCCACCAGCCGTTCGCCTCCAGGATGTCCATCCGACCATCGCCATTGACATCGCCTACGCCGATCCCGTGCGTGAAACGTTCCCAGCGGCCTTTTGGCGAAATGTTGCTCCACTTCCACTCACCCGTGGCATTGGTCCGATCCGGCTCAGCATATCCGAGGTAACCACCCGAACTGCACACAATCTCCGGCTGTCCATCGCCTGTGATATCGACAAACATCGGCGACTCGTTGTCCACACTGGTGAACGCCAGATGTTTCTTCCAGCTTGCGCCATTCTCCTTGGGGTTCTGATACCAAAACGCTTCCTTCCCTGGAAAGCCGAGCACGAGCACATCGGTCCAGCCATCACGATCAAAGTCGTGCGTGTAGGTGATAAAGTTGTCTGAGTAATCGTTCTCGTTGCTTAACGCACCCTTGAAACCACGAATCTCTGACTCTTTCCCATCCGCCTGCTTGATCTTCGAAGTTTTAGAATCCGGGTAGATGTTCTGGCGCTCCTTGAATTCAGGACCTTTCCACCAGTAGGGGCCATAGACCACATCCGCAGCACCGTCCTTGTTGAAGTCACCTACCGCCACACCCTCGGCCCAGAATTCGTTAGTGAGCTGCTGCTTCTTAAACGCCGTCTCTGCGACGGAGGATGAGAGGACGGTAAAGAGAACGAGAGAGGTCGGGACGAAGAGTCTCATAGGGGGTCGCAGTGTTCTGGCAAGGCAGGCGGAACTTTGCAAGCAACGGCACCATGGTAGTAGATTCACTTCCGAGCCTCTGGCGTGACCGACAATTCCACTCGCTGCCCATCGCGGACGATTGCGACCTTCAACTCCTGCCCAATCTTCGCGGCGTCTAGGGCGTAGGTGTAGTCGTAGATGTTCACGATCTTCTGACCCGCGAAAACGACGATGACATCGCCGCCTTTTAGCCCTGCCTTTTCCGCAGGACTACCCGCGCGTACTCCGCTGATCTTAACCCCCTGCACCTCCGTAGTGTAGTCGGGAATCGTCCCAAGATAGGCCCGCAGTGAGTCACGCGATCCCCCGCCCTGGTCCGTCTTCTCAACTCGCGCAAAGTCGGGTCGCTCCGGTGCTTGCACTACATCCAGGATGATGTTCCGGGCAAAATCGCCAATCCGTTGCGTGCCGTCGTAGTTGATCTTATCGGCTGTGTCCGAGGGCCGATGGTAGTCCTCGTGCGCTCCGGTGAAGAAGTTCAGCACCGGCACCCGCTTTGGGTAGAACGCAGTAACATCGGTGGGCAGATAAGGGTCGTCCTGCAGCACGAGGTTGAATCCTGCAGCGACATTGCGTTTCTCAATCAGCTTGCGCCAGAGCTTCGAGGAACCAACCGCTTGAAGGCTTAGCTTATTCTCCCGCAGCCGTCCTACCATGTCGAAATTTAGGTAAGCGGCGATCTTCGCTGTCTCGACTGGGGGATTTTCAATAAACGACGAGGAACCAATTAGACCGATCTCCTCGCCCGACCACGCGGCGAAGATGACGCCGCGACGGAACTTCTCGGGGGCTCTCTGCTTCTCGGCGGCGAGCACCGCAGCAAGTTCCATCAGCACTGCGACCCCGGAAGCATTGTCATCGGCCCCCACATGCACCTGTTTTTCCTCGCCCGAGCGGGCCATGGAATTGCTCCCCTGCCCCGTCCCAAGGTGGTCGTAGTGTGCACCAACAATCACCCATTCATCCGTTCCACCAGGTCCGGGTGGGATCGCAGCCACCACGTTGCGATCTGTCTTTTTGATATGCTCTACTCCGGCGGTTAGTTCGACTCGGAGGTTCGGAATGACAAAGCCACCTTCTGCATGAGGGTTCTCGATATCGAGCCCCGTCTGAAGTTCTTTCAACGTCTTGCCAACCGGCTTGAGCAGTTCGTCCGCTACAACCCCGGTGATGGAGTGTGCCACAATCCCGGATCCTGAAAGCGTGTTGTCGCCAGAAAGTGGTATCAATTCGCCACCTTGGGGTGAATTAGGCCCAGTGACAAAGAGCACCGCTTTGGCACCTCGCTCCCGAGCCAGCATTGCCTTGTAACGCAGCCCGGCGTAGCGGTTCAGCTGGGCTCGACGTTGCGCGTCCACGCCCTCTGGCACATAGCGCAGCATTAGCACGATCTTGTCCTTTACCTCCAGTCCGTCGTACGAGTTGTACCGAAGCCCGCCATTTCCCTCCGGCACGGAAAGACCGTAGCCCGCAAAAACGATCTCCCCATCCGCCTCGGCTGTATCGGTAAACGCCAGGGGACGAAAGTCCGCGTCGAGCTTCCATTCGCGAGCGGGGGCTGCTGCTGCGCCTTGGACGATCTGCGCACTCAGGGAATTCTTACCTAGGATCAGGCGCTCACCCGCATTGAAGGTGAACGGGTTAAAATAGCTGCCACCCACGGGCTCCAGGCCTGCTGTTTTGAAATAGGCCGCAAGCCATTCCGCAGTGCTCTCAGCACCGGAGCTTCCTGTCATCCGACCACCCCGAGCGAGGTCGGCCATCCAGCCAATCTGTACTTTGAGATCCGTTGGAGTGATCGCCGGGTTGTACTCGACACTAGGTGCCGGGAGCGTTGTGACTTTTGAAGACGCTGCCTCCTTCTCCGAGGTAAGAACGGCAGTGGGCTTGATCCCGCGCACTGGCGCTGCCTCGATCGCTTGCAAAGCAGCGTCGTGATTCCAGTCTGCCAGGAAGAGCTGTGACTTCCCGCCTGCCGTTCGGTTCGACGTCCAGCAGAGTCGCTTTCCATCAGGTGAGAAGACGGGCAGCCCGTCAAAACCGTCTGTATGCGAGACGCGCACCGGCTCCCGGGTGCCAGCGGTATCCACGATGAAGAGTTCGAAATTCTCGAAGCCGAGCTTGTTCGATGTGAAGATAAGGTAGCTGCCGCTGGGATGATGGTACGGGGCCCACGACATCGACTCGAAGGCGGTGATCCGTCGCTTATCGGTCCCATCAGCCTTCATTGTCCAGATGTCCGCAATCATGCCGCTCTCGTCGAAGCGCCGCCAGACGATCCGCTTCCCATCGGGCGAGAAGAAGGGCCCTCCATCGTATCCTGCGGCCTCGGTCAGGCGGCGTACTCCGGATCCGTCCGCATTCATGATGTAAATCTCGCCGAAGTAGGCGGGATCCTTCTCAAAGCGGGATCGCTGCTCTGGGGCCAATTGGGTCAGTGGATAAGCCGAGCGGGTTGAGCAGAAAACAATCTGTTTCCCGTCCGGAGAAAAGGCACCCTCCGCGTCGTAACCTGGGGAATCCGAGAGGCGCTGGAGGTGCGTGCCGTCCTGGTTACTAGCGAAGATCTCGTAAGTCGGATCGTAGTCCCAAGCGTAGCGCCGCTCCTTACCCGACGCGCGGAACTCCAACTCCGCCTTTTGTTTTGCGACAGCCTCCGGATCGTGATGGGTGGACGCGAAGATCAGGCGTTCCGAGCCGGGCTGGAAGAATGCACAAGTCGTCTTCCCCTCCCCCGGCGAGACTCGGGCTGATTCGCCTGAGAGAAGGTCGAGAAGATAAATCTGGTAGAACGGGTTTGCGTCGTCCCGCTCACTTTGGAAAACGAGCAGGTTTCCGTCCGGGTGAAAGTACCCCTCCCCGCTCCGTTTTCCCTCAAAGATAAGCTGCCGGGGAGTTGAGAAAAACACCGCCTCATTAGAAGCTCCAGTGCCTGGCAGAGCGGAAGCGAGGGTGGCGTAAAGAAGAGAGAACGAGAACCAGTTCAGTTTGCTCATGGAGATCAGAGGGCGTCTCAACGCTTCGCACATTTGCGCCACGAGCACAGATCATTTTCGCCCATTCGAGTCGCCATAGATTTATTCATTCACGGTGCGTGGGATGGTGAGAGCCACCCTCCAGGAGCTCCAGGGTTCCGCTCTGAGTGTCGGACAATCGTGTGGACGTATCAGGCTTCCAGCGCCTGCTCCGTGCGCAAGGCGTTTGCCAAGTACTACGTAATCACCAACCATTCACATTCTCGCTCCGTGCTGCCCGGACGCCTGAATGCAAAACACTAGCCTTCAGCGAAGCTGTGGCCAGTGCCTTTGAAGCGAGATCCGAGCAAGGCACCTCACTTGAGATGCATATCCTAGGACTACCAGTTCTTTACCCACTTCTTCGAGGCCTCTACTGGATCGCCGGATGAACGGGCGCCAGCGGTGGACCAAAGATCGAAGGTTGTGTTGTACCCCTTGCCTGACGAACGGCTTGCTGCTGAGCCGCTCTTGCGGACTTTCTCCAGGAACTCTTGCTCGTTCCGCGCAGCGGCCGTTGAGTAGCCATAGCAGTTCCCGAAAGGATCCTGGATGTACTGCACGGTGGTTAGCTTCTCGTTTCCGTCCTTTTTTCCCTTCAGGACATCTGGCTTGAACTCGTAATACACTTTACCGTCTGGCTTGCCGTCAGCCGGAGTTCCTGAGGCTACACCGTCCTTTCCTAGGCCGCCGTCACCGCTCAGCTCCTGGTAAAGGAAGAGGCTTGAGGCAGCATACTTGGCGCTGGTTGGAGTGCCATCTTTCCGGGGGTCTAGTTCATCAGTATCGGTGCTCTGAGGGTAAATCCCATTGTCGGCTTTGTAACTTTCCGCAGCGGCGGACATCGCCTGGATCTCACCTTCCGCACGTGCTCGTGCAGCCTTGCCCTGGACCAGTCCGCTTACTGCTACAACCAGCGATGCAATTACAGCGATGATCGCCATCACCGTCAGCATCTCAATCAGTGTAAACGCCGACAGATTTGTTTGTTTCATCGTGTCGTGGTAATTAGGCCCCCTGCATGCCCTTGATGATCTCGATGAGCGGCATGAAGAGTGCGATAACGATCGTTCCTACGATCAATGCCAGGAGGACGATCATTATAGGCTCGAGTAGCGACGTCAGACCTTCCACCGCGTTATCTACCTCGTCATCGTACACCTCTGCAATCTTGAGCAACATCTCAGGGAGCTGGCCGGTTTCTTCACCCACGTCCACCATGGAAATCACCATCGGCGGGAAGACTCCACTTGCTTCCAGCGGCGCGACGATCGATTCACCTTCTTTCACGGCGTCGTGAACCTTCGTGACTGCATCTGCGACGACTGCATTTCCGGCTGTGTCCCGGGTAATGTTCAATGCTTGCAGGATCGGAACACCACTAGTGACCAAAGTGCCCAGAGTACGACTGAATCGAGAGATCGAACTCTTTCGTGTCAGGTCTCCAAACAGCGGCGCCTTCAGCATGATCTTGTCGATCAACTGACGACCGGCAGGCGTTTTGGCTACCATCCGGTAGGCAACAACGATGATGACGATTCCTGCGAAGAGGAAGATCCAGTTCGTCTTCAAGCCGTTACTGGCATTGATGACAACCTGAGTAAGAGCCGGAAGAGGCTTTCCACCGAGCATGTCGTGGAAGATCTGCTCAAACTTTGGCACGATGAAGGCCAGGAGGAAAAGCATGATCAACATCGCAATCATTAGCACGATCACGGGATAGGCCATTGCAGCCACCACCTTGTTCTTAATCCGCTGCGCCTTCTCCTGAAACTCTGCAAGTCGGTTGAGAACGAGTTCGAGCACACCGCCGAGTTCGCCAGCCTTCACCATGTTGATGTAGAGCTTATTAAAAATGCGGGGGTGCTGCGCCATCGACTCAGAGAACGTGCTGCCGCCTTGGACAGAGTCAGCGAGCGAGTTGATCGTATTCCGAAGCACAGGATCCTTTTCCTGCTTCGCCAGTACGTTCAAGCCACGAAGGAGCGGAAGGCCGGCATCGATCAGTGTCGCAAGCTGCCGGGTGAAAATCATCAGCACCTTGGAGCTGACTGTCTTCTTCTGAAAGAGGGTGATGCCGCCCTTCTTTGCCTTCGGCGCGGCTGCGGCCTTCATGGCCTTTTGCTGCGTCTTAGCAACTTTGACCGTGGTGCCCTTGCCCTCCTCTACCACACTGGTGGGGAAATAGCCGGCTTGGCGCAACTGACCTACAACGTCGTTCGCATTGCCTGCGTCAATGACGCCGCGGGACTCCTGACCGCGAGCGTCCAGTGCGATATATTCGAATCTGGGCATATGGAGGGGGTTTGCTCGAGTGAGCTATTGATTCTTAGTTCCTAAGGAGAGGGTTGTCGATGGGAGATTTATCATGAAGGCAGAGTGAATGCACCCCGCATCAGGTGTATTTCAGGACCTCTTCGATGGTCGTCTCTCCGTCGTAAATCGAGCGCAGGCCGTCTTCTCGAAGAGTGCTCATACCGAGCTCGATCGCCTTTTGCTTGAGAACCACTGAGGGAGCGCGTTGGTTGATGAGTTCACGAATCGGATCGTTCATATCGAGCAACTCGTAGATACCCTTCCGCCCTTTGTAACCGGTATTGTTGCACACGTCGCAGCCGGGACCGTAGAAGAAGTTCTTGTCCCCGATCTCGTGAGGAGAAAGCCCAAGCTGGGACAGCACCGCCTCAGTTGGTTCGTAGCCCACCCGGCAATTCGGGCAGACTTTGCGGATTAGACGCTGACCAAGCACTCCTTCCAGAGATGCGGAGATCATAAAGGGCTCCACACCCATATCGATGAGACGCGTCACCGCCCCGGGCGCATCGTTCGTATGCAGGGTGGTAAAAACCAGATGCCCGGTAAGCGACGCCTGAATGGCGATCTGCGCAGTTTCAACATCACGAGTCTCTCCCACCATGATCCGATCGGGATCCTGACGAAGGAACGCTCGCAACACTCGGGCAAAAGTAAGGCCAATACCCTCGTGAACGGGTACCTGAATGATGCCCTCGATATCGTACTCCACGGGATCTTCCGCAGTGAGCACCTTGGAATCGACCGTATTGATTTTGTTCAGACACGCGTACAGCGTGGTCGTCTTTCCAGAACCCGTGGGTCCCGTTACAATGAAGATCCCGTTCGGCTTCTGGATCGTTTTAAGGAGGTAGTTGTGAATGTAAGGAGGCATTCCAAGTGCCTCGATATTCAGGTTCACGGTCGTTCGATCCAGAACGCGTAACACAACGCTCTCACCGAACTGCGTAGGTAGCGTAGAAACGCGCAGATCTACCTGTCGACCAGCGATCTGCTTCTGGATTCTTCCGTCCTGAGGAAGTCGCCGCTCGGCGATGTTCAAATTCGCCATGACCTTCACCCGCGAGATCACCGGCAAGGCCAGATGACGAGGGGGTGGAGCCATTTCGTAGAGCGCACCGTCAACCCGATAGCGGATCTTGAACTCCAACTCGAAGGGTTCGAAATGGATGTCGCTCGCCCGGTCCTGAATGGCCTGATAGATCACCAGATCCACGTAACGGATAATAGGAGCGGCATTTGCCTCCTGCTCGAGGTGTTTGAGGTCGATCCCACCATCGGGTCCACCGAACTCCATGCCACCGCCAAGTTCTGAGAGAATGTCGTCCATGCTGGACGCATCGGTTCCATAATGCTTCCGAATCAGGTCCTCGATCTGATTGGTCGGAGCCACCACGGGTTGGATCTCTTTCCCCAAGGCAAAACGAAGCTCCTCAGCCGCCTGCATGTTTAGCGGATCAGCCATGGCCAGCTGGATGGAGTGACCATCCGTACCCAGCGGGAACGCTCGGTGGAGCTGGGCAAGGCCCGCCGGGATAAGCCGAAGGACATCCTGCGGCGGCTCGAATCCCGCGAGATCCACAAAATCAGCACCAAGATTCTCTGCGATTGTCTGGTAAAACTGCTGTTCGGTCAAAAACTGATAATCCACCATCGTCTCGACGAGGGATTTACCGGTCTGATTAACTTCCTGCGCAAGATCATCGACCTGCGAAGGGTCGACAGTACCTTGCTCCACAAAGATCTCGAGGACTTGCTTAACGTTCATATCGGGGAGGAGAAAAGCTGCTGGGCAGCCGGAGGGTTGAAAGGGAGCGGGGAGAGAAGACGGGTTAGCGTTTTCGAGGCTTTTGTCCGCCAATCAGCTGCATGGCCTGTTCGGGATCCTGCGCTTTGGTAAGGACTTGTTCGTAAGAAATTAGCCCATTGAGGTACAGCTCTACTAGCGATGCCTCGAGAGAGATCATGCCGTATTTGGCACCTGTCTGGATATCGCTCGGGATGCGGAAGGTCTTATTGTCCCGGATCAGAGCCGCAATCGAGGAGGTACTTATCATTACCTCAAAGGCAACGACCCTGCCCTTGCCATCAAGACGCGGAAGGAGCAGCTGGGAAACCACTGCTTTAAGGTTGCTGGCGAGTTGCACGCGGATCTGGTCCTGCTGCTCCGCCGGGAAAGCATCGATGATGCGGTCAACCGTCCGCGGTGCGCCCGTTGTGTGGAGGGTCGAGAATACAAGATGCCCCGTCTCGGACGCGGTGATCGCTGTCTCCATCGTCTCCAAATCGCGCATTTCACCGACCAGAAGCACGTCCGGATCCTGCCGCAGTGCGCGACGCAGGCCATCGGCAAAAGACGGCACGTCCACGCCTACTTCGCGCTGGTTCACTATGCCGCGCTGATGATCGTGATAGTACTCAATGGGATCCTCAATCGTGATGATGTGGCTGTCCGTCGTGGCGTTGATCACGTCCAGCATGGATGCCAAAGTAGTCGTCTTCCCGGACCCGGTTGGACCAGTTACCAAGATGAGCCCACGTGGTGACGAAAGGAGCTGCCGGACGGAGCTGGGCAGACCAATCTCCTCCATGCTCATCATCTTTCGTGGGATCAGCCGCAGAGCAATTCCCATGTGGCCCTTCTGCCGATAGACGCTCACGCGGAAACGATTCTGCTCCCGGAAGGAGAAGCCAAAATCTACGCTCCCCTCCTCGTTCACCTTCTGCAGGTGCCCCTCACTGGCAATGGAGCGCGCGAGGGACTCAGTGTCCTCAGCAGTCAGTGCGCGTGTTTCCAGCTTCACCAGGCGTCCGCCGATCCGTACAGCGGGAGGCGAGCCCACTGAGATATGCAGGTCCGAAGCGCCTTCATCGATGACCAGCCGCAGCAGATCCTCCATGGGGATCAGCCCAATTGGTGCCACAGCCAGGCGCGGTGCTCCGGGCGCAGCCTCCAGCGGAGGGGGCGACTGAGTCGCGCGACCGAAATCGAAAAGCGCCATCGGGGGGTTAGCTGGTGCTAGTCGCTGTCCGACATCGATACGCTGATTACTTCCTCCGCAGTCGTCATTCCTACCAACACCTTCCGAATTCCGTCTTCGCGCAGTGTCCTCATGCCCATTTCCCGAGCGCGTTTCCGCAGTTCAATGGTGCTTGCCCGATGGTTGACCATGTGTCGGATCTCATCGTCGATCATGAACATTTCGAAGATACCGGCACGCCCCTTGTACCCGCGGTTCTTGCAGGTCTCGCAGCCCGCGCCTTTGCTCACGTCAGCAGCGGCGAGCTGCGCAAAATCAATCCCGAGCGCCTGCATCTCCACCTCAGTTAACTCGTGCGGTGTCTTGCACTTTGCGCAAACCTTCCGGACGAGCCGTTGTGCGACGATCGCCCGGACGGCGGACGAAACCAGGAACGGCTGAACGCCGATATCGACCAGACGCGCGACTGCGCTGGGGGCGTCATTGGTGTGCAGAGTGGAGAATACCAGGTGACCTGTGAGCGACGCGTTGATGGCGATGTTAGCCGTCTCGGCGTCACGAATCTCTCCGATCATGATGATGTTCGGCGCCTGACGCAGGATGGAGCGCAACGCGGCCGGGAAGGTCATCCCGATATCAGTGTTTACCTGCACCTGATTGATGCCGCTCATCTGGTATTCCACGGGATCTTCCACCGTGATCAACTTCTTGTCGGGCCGATTTATGTAATTCAGGCAAGCATAGAGCGTGGTCGTCTTCCCGGAGCCAGTCGGCCCGGTAACCAGCAAAATACCATCCGGCAGGGTAATGAGCTTCTCGAAAACCTCCTGGTCATCCGACAGGAATCCGAGCTGCGGCAAGCCAAGCGAAAGCGCCGACTTGTCGAGAATACGCATGACGATGCTCTCGCCATGGCTGGTTGGGACCGTCGAAACTCGAAGATCAACCTGCTTCTTGCCGATCTTTACCTGAATACGACCGTCCTGCGGCATCCGCTTCTCGGCAATGGACATCGTCCCCGTCATGATCTTCAGACGCGACGTCATCGCGCTCTGGAGTTTCTTCGGGGGGTTGTTCATTTCGTGAAGCACTCCGTCCACCCGAAACCGCACCCGGAACCGCTTCTCGAGAGGTTCCAGATGAATATCACTGGCGCGCATGTTGTACGCCTCCAGAAGCATGAGGGTCACCATCTTGATGATGGGTGCGTCGCCACCTTCGCCCTCCCCTTCGACCCCACTATCCCCCATCGAGATCCCGCCATCTTCTCCATCGATCCCCGCAAGCTCCTCTGCCGTTCCGTAGTGCTTGCGGATATTCGCTTTGATTGCGTCCGGCGTCGCGCAAATGAATTCCAAGTCGCGCTGCAGCAGGTGATGCAGGCTGTCGAAGGTATCGAAATTGAGAGGATCACTTACTGCAATGACCAGCCCCGTATCTGATTCACCAACGGGCAGTACCTTAAATCGTCGAGCTACATCGCGAGGGACCTGCTGAAGAATCTCCTCTGGAATGGTGACCTCCGTGAGATCCATGAACTCCATCGCTGCATGCCCTGCCAAGGCACGCATCTCATCCTCCTGGGTAAGTACGCCTTGCCGGATCAAGGTATCTGCCACGGACTCGTTTGTTCGCCGGTCGCCGCGCGCCTCGTCGAGCTGAGTTTTGGTGACCAGGCCGGTTTCCTGGAGGATCTCGAGGATGTAATCGTCGTTTGCAGCCACTGGGAACAATGGGGGGTTGTGAGAAATCTGGGGCAGGAGCGCGAGCCGCACCTTCACCTGCCGAGGCCGGGCATCGGCTCGCGTGTGATCGGTTACTTACGGGTGCCGATTTCCAATGTCAAAGCCCCAGCGCAAAAATCACCTAATGATGCGCTCAAACATGGTTCCGAGCCATTTGGGCCGCGAGATTGTGATCTCACTTCCCTCTCCGATTAAGCTCCGATTGACGCTTGGAACTGCGCTCGCTACATCGATTGAAAGAATGCTCCCGCCCGTCCTCTTTGCATTCCAGAATCCGGGCCTGCTCTGCGACGACGAACTGCAGGTGGTGCTGATCGCCACTCGTGATGCAAATGGCGCCGATGTCGAAGCACCAACCTACTGTTTCTCAATGCGCCGCGCGGATGCTGCTCAACCTGTCGGGCACTTGAACCTTAGACTGGGTCACAGCCCCAATCTCGAGCTGTATCAAGGACACATCGGATATGGCGTCCTCGCCCGGTGGCGTGGAAATCATTACGCCGAACGAGCGACCCGGCTGATCATGCCCCTCGCGAAGGTTCATGAATTTGATCCCCTCTGGATCACTGCCGACCCCGACAACTGGCCATCCCGTCGCACCTGCGAGCGACTTGGAGCGGTGCTTATCGAAATCCTGGACGTACCCAAGGAAGCCCTCGCCTACCGGCATGGAGCGCGGCGGAAGTGCCGGTACCGGCTGGACCTTTAACTCCGGGGTACGCTACTCAAGATCGGTAACAGCGCCGTGCGACGCGCTCATCACGGAACGCGCGTACTTGGCCAGCACGCCTCGAGTGTACATCGGCTTCGGCTTCTTCCAGCGGAGCCGACGCTTCTCCAGATCGGCTTCTGCCACGCCAACGTCGAGCACGCGCTTTTCCGCATCAATGGTAATCACGTCGCCATTCTTCACTAGGGCCAGCGGCCCGCCGAGCGCAGCTTCCGGCGTGATGTGCCCAACGACAAAGCCATGTGAGCCGCCGGAAAAGCGGCCGTCTGTGATCAATGCGACTTCCTTACCCAGTCCCTTGCCCATGACAGCGCTGGTGGGCGATAGCATCTCGCGCATCCCAGGGCCGCCGACGGGTCCCTCGTGGCGAATCACAATCACGTGCCCCTTTCTCACTGTACCGTCGAGGATCGCAGCCAGCGCGTTCTGTTCGTTCTCGAAGACTATTGCTTTGCCAGAGAAGACAAGGCCTTCCTTCCCGGAGATCTTCGCTACTGCCCCGCCGGGGGCCAGATTCCCATAGAGGACTACCAGGTGGCTTTCCGGCTTCACCGGATTTGAGAATGGCCGAATGATCTCCTGTCCCTTCGGGTACGGCTTCACCTTCTTCAGGTTCTCTGCCATCGTCCTGCCGGTCACCGTCAGGCAATCCCCATGAAGCAGCTTCTCCTCGAGAAGCATCTTCATCAGCGGAGTCTGCCCACCAATATCGACGAGCTCGCTCATCAGATACTTGCCGCTCGGCTTCAAATCCGCAAGCACCGGCACGCGTTTCCCGATGCGGGTGAAATCGTCAATGGTGAGCGGGATGTTTGCGGAGTGTGCCATCGCCAGCAGGTGAAGCACGGCATTCGTTGAGCCACTCAGCGCAATTACGAGCGTGATCGCATTCTCAAAGGATTCCTTGGTGAGGATGTCGGATGGGCGGATCCCGCGTTTGATCAGCTCCATTACCGCGAGCCCGGCAGCGCGCGCATCCTGAGCCTTGGCCTGAGAAATCGCGTTCTGCGCAGAGCTGTTCGGCAACGACATGCCGAGTGCCTCAATCGCCGAAGCCATGGTGTTCGCCGTGTACATCCCGCCGCACGATCCGGGGCCGGGAATCGCGTTCTCCTCGATTAGCGAGAGTTCCTTGTCATCGATCTGCCCGTTCGCGTGCTGGCCCACGGCCTCGAAGCAGCTAATCACATCGAGCTTCCGACCGGCGATTCGCTCCGCCTGCTCCTTGCGTAGGCGCTTGGCTGCGAGAATGCCCGAGATGCAGCCTGGAAGAATCGTTCCACCATAGACAAAGACAGAAGGCCGGTTCATCCGAGAGATCGCCATGATGCAGCCCGGCATGTTCTTGTCGCACCCGCCGATTGCCACGAGTCCGTCGAAGCCTTCACAGCCCATCACAGTCTCGATGGAATCGGCGATCACCTCGCGCGAAACCAGGGAGTATTTCATCCCTTCGGTTCCCATCGAGATCCCATCGGAGATGGTGATCGTGTTGAAGATCACCGCCTTGCCGCCAGCGGTATTCACTCCCGCCTCGGACTGCCGCGCGAGCTGGTCGATGTGCATGTTGCACGGAGTAACCATGCTCCAGGTGGAAGCTATGCCGATCTGGCTTTTCTTGAAGTCGTCCCGGGTAAAGCCAACTGCATGAAGCATGGCCCGGCTGGCGGCGCGTTCATACCCGTCCACCACCTGCGAGGAGTGCTTCCGGTGCAGAGATGCACCATTGGGTGCCTTCGTGGATTTCTTCTCCTGGATCCGCGAAGTGGTCGGGGTGCTCATGAGTGATTAAAGGGCGACGAACCTATGGATCGTCACTGAGACAAGCAAGCCGCGTGTGGCACCGTTTGCTCAAGTCGCTGCTTGCGGAGTGGCGAAGTGCTCGACCTGCCGTGTCTACGTTGTGGAGGACATGGATTCCTTTGGGCCGCGCTTGGAATCCGAGGCTGCACTGGCCCGGCGTGGCAACTGGCACGACAACGTACGCCTCGCCTGCCAGAGCCGACCCTCTGCGGTGGCCAAAGTCCGGCGCATCGTTTTCGATCAGATCGATGCTGACCTGGCTGAAAAGGATCTGAGCGGCTGGCCCGCAGCGGAAGAGGCGACCTCGCTATTCTCTTTTGTGACATCGATGGCTTCACCTCGATCACGGAGAATCAGCTGGCCTTCGATGTAGTGCATTCCCTGAACCGGTTCTTCCGTCAGATTGGCGACCCGATCCTCGCGAACGGCGGCGTTATCAACCGTTACCTGGGCGATGGCCCTCTTGCCCTCTTCGGGGTGAATGGCGGATCGCGTGAGGAATGCTCGCTCCAGGCGGTCCGCGCGAGTTTGCGCATGCTCAGTGCGGTGCGTGGACTCAATGTTTACCGGCAAGAGCATTTCGGCTTCACCTTTGAGCTGCGCATCGGTTTGCATTTCGGGCGGGTGGTCGTGGGCCAGATCGGCCACCCGGAGAAGGTGGAGTTCACGGTGATCGGCGATGCGGTAAATGCCGCGAGCCGCTTCGAGGGCGTGAACAAGGGGCACGGCACGCAATTGCTGGCTTCGGAGGATCTAGTCGCGCCAATTCTCGAAACCCTCCTCATCGGTCAGACAATCGAGGAGATCCTACTTCGTGCCCGACAAGAGCCGCTTCACCTCTATGAGATCACTGGTTTCCGAGAAGTGGATTCAGTCTTCCTGCTGCAATCCACCTTCGAACAAATAGCCCCGCAGGCCGATGCCTTCGCCGAATGCTTCTACGAGCAATTGTTCGCCCTGAAACCGGAGCTGAAGGAACTCTTCGCAAAAACCGACATGGGAGTGATGCGACGCATGCTCATCCGCATGATCGCTGTGACTGTGCGCGGCCTTCCTGGAATATCCGATCAGCTGCGCGAACTAGGCGCCCGTCACGTTGGCTACGGAGCCAGCCCCGCTCATTATGCCTTTGCCATTGAGGCGATGCTGAGCGCCCTCCGGACGCACCTTAGTACGGCATTCGTCCCAGAGGTGGAGAAAGCCTGGACCGGCGTGCTGCACATGATTCGGGAAACGATGCTGGAAGGAATCTCAGCTGCGGCGGTCGAGGAGGGCAATCCGGATGTGCACCCTGATCGCCAAGAATAGCCGCAAGGCCGGGACGGGCTTATGAGCGCCGCCTGTTAAATTTCTGAAGCCGCTCAGGCGAGTGGAAATACCTTTGAGCGCACTTATAGGGGGTGCGTGCTGCGTGACGAGATGCCTTCACAGCTGGGCGATTCGCTTACCAGATGCATGCACGCTAACGGTTCCACTCCGCTGAAGCCTTTGGCCATCGCAAATTGACCCTCAAGCCCTTGCGGACCACGGTCAAGCCGGTGGCCAGAAACACTCGCATGGCAGAGCCCAGGTTCAGCATCGCCCCAGCACCTCCACGACTCGTTCCAGATCCCGGCTCTCGAAGGCGCTTCCCACCCGCACCCGCCAGCCGTTCGGAGCCACCAACTCGATCCCACTGTTCGCGGCAACGTTCCTTCACCTTTCCGGCGTCGCCTCCAACACCTCCACAAACTCCGGCCTCGCTTCCTCCTGTTCCATCCACTGGGCGATCCATCGCACGAAACTCCCGTAAGGGATACGTTCCTGTCTGCAGAACTCCGCGCGGCTCAGTCCGCTCTCGCACCAGCGCTCCACCCAGTCCGCCTTCTCCTCACTCGACCTCCGCCGTCGTTCACGACCGACAACGTGCTCTTGTTTTGGCATCCCATAGCTCACACCACCTCAGCCCATCTCCCGCAAGGTGGTCCACACCGGACGGACACGTTCCATCCACTGGGCGATCCATCGCACGAAACTCCCGTAAGGGATACGTTCCTGTCTGCAGAACTCCGCGCGGCTCAGTCCGCTCTCGCACCAGCGCTCCACCCAGTCCGCCTTCTCCTCACTCGACTTCCACCTTCTTTCACGACCGACAACGTGCTCTTGTTTTGGCATCCCATAGCTCACACCACCTCAGCCCACCTCCCCGCAAGGTGGTGCTCACCGGACGGACACACCTCAGTCAGCCTTTCATCGCCAGCATTCCTTGCTCCGGGCCAGCGCCAGGGTTCCCACCTCCCACCATCAAAGTTTTCTCATCTCTATGAAACGGCTTCAGCCATTCCAGCACCCATCCTGCTCTTAGGTTCAACGCCTGACCCCCGGATACTTCCGCGCGGCCCATGCGCAACTATGGTGGTTGCTGCATATTGCCTATTTTGCTCCACGCGCCCTTGTCGACGGCAATTACGTCCTTCCATCATCATCTCTCTGTACGGCCCTCTGCAAGGTAGTCAAGGTGACTCTTCAAATTGAGAAATGCACTGTAGCGCTCAGTTAACTCGGCAGTGATGTTCTCCGCCACCTCTATTCTATCAAACTTTTCCAACATCCTTCGCTCGCCCACCACATTCTGAATTGCAGTTCGCGCTGCTTGCTTCTTCGAAAGCGCATCCATTCTCGGCCACTCCGCAATTATTGTTATATCGAAAAAGGCCCGGTCTTGAAAAGCATCGAGAACGTAACTCCATTTGGCAGCATCTAACGATACTACCTGCCCCAACTCGTTGCGAAGCTCAAAGCGGCCATCCCACGATTTCGGCGGGCGGCCTATGCTTATTTCCCAACCTTTCAACTTCTTCGGTGCCCCATCTGCAATCGCCTGCGCAATAGGAACATTGATCAACGCACCATTCAAAGAGATCGAAAAAGCACATCGCTCGCTTGTGCCTGGACCTAGCTCCCAGCCTACTCGTTGATCTAAACTCTTCAAGCTAGGGCCGAGCATTCGAGCTAATTCGTCCACCCTGTCCTGTTCGAGCAGAGAGGCTAACGTATCCGCATTAGAACTAAACCACTTCCAGAACGACTTGATTCTGAGTACCGAGGGCAAATTTGGCGAATTACTAATCGTTCTTTTTGCGAATTTCATTACGTCGATTGTCAAGGTTAGGCAGACCGCCGTTGTCTTCTATTCCTTCCTGCTCGGCGATCCGTCGAGCCTCCTGATTTCCCCTCGGGAACGAGCCGATCTTTTCCCTTTGTGACCGATCACGTCCGTCTCTTGCGGTAGCGGCTCTCACCTCGTCGTCATCTGCAGAACCAATGTACGGTTTACCACTTTTAGTCCCACTGCCGGGGACCTTATAAATCACTCCTTCCCCGCCGCGGAATTCTCCTGTTACGGGATCCAAATCAATTCCCTCCGCTCGCATATCTCGAAGAGCGTCTTGCTTCGCCAAGTTGTCGAGATCGATTTGGTTTTTCTTGGCAATATCTAAAGCGCTCTCGCCAAGCCCTATTAGCTTCTTCGCTCCCTGTAACAGCTTGCCTGCTGCCTTGGTCGCGGGTCCTGAGACCATGCCAACGAAAGCCACGAATTGTCCAATTTTCCCGATGCTCTCACCTTTGGCATCCTTCCCTCCGAGTGCTTCGTTCGCTCCACCCTGCGGTGTCAACGAAACGACCGTGTCAGCTGTGTCTGCAAATTCGCCTGCCCACTGCTGGCCTCGCTGCAGTAATTGAGCTTGCTGATCGGCTGCCTCGTCCATTCCCGAGTCGCGCATCGCATCAATCAGAGCTTTCCGGTTTGCAACGATTGGATGGTCATTCAATCCCTCCGGATCAAACTTGCTCCAAGGATTCTGGCGCACATATGTGTAGAGATTTGGCCCATCTATAAATCCTGCGGGATCGCGGGTGATGAAACTTCCCGTTTCGAGATCCCGGTATCTGAAGCCTTCGTTGAGCAAGCCTGTAGGATCCTCGTACTTGGTGTTCGCCTTTTGCTTGTCTAGCGTTGAACCTTCTTCTCGAGTGCGCTTCCCAAACGCCTCGTAAGTGGCTTGCCAGGTGATCGCTCCAGATCCGTTTGTCTTCGTGGTCACATCACCCCTGCCGTCATAGTGGGTGTAACTTGGAGTGCTATTTCGTAGGGTATAGAGGATCCCCCCGATCCCGCCCCCGTAGTCGCTGCCCCGTACGTATTGAACGGTGGTAGCCGCGTTTTCCATCTCCCGGACACTCGTCCCACCGGAGAAGATCACCTTGGTCGCCGCGGTGCCTGCAGGTGCCACCTCGACTCGCCGCGTGCGATAATCGTACGCGTACTCAAAATGAGCAACGCCTTGCGAATTCGCTCCCGCATAGCGCACGAGGCGGTTCTCGTAATCGTAAGTATAGGTGTCAGTCTGACCATTCAAAACTCGGGTCGCCCGATTGCCGTTAAGGTCGTACGTGAAGATCCCTCCACCGGAATAGGAGGTTAGCTGGTTTTTCTTGTTGTGTACGTAATAGGTGGTCACCGGTGCCCCTCCTCCTACTTTGACTTCCTTCCGGACCCGGTTATTGGCCGCGTCGTAGACAAATGAGGTGATCTCCGTAACCCCACCGTGTGACGACGTTTCCATTTTAAGGCGATTGATCGCGTCATAATCGAGCAACAGCGTCCGCGAAGGAATCTGACTGCCGTATGCCTCGGTGCTGCGAACCAGATTTCCCACCGGATCGTACGCCATGTCATAGGAGTAATGAAGAATCCCCGGCTGCCCGTTCGCTGGTGCCCTTCTCCCCGTGATCTTTTCAGCCCGATTCAGCTTGTCGTAAAGTGTCGTGACCGTGTCGTGGTTGGGTAACTCCTTATGAACGACGTTTCCATTGAGGTCGTATGTGTACGAAGTTCCCCGCGTGCCCTCGGTGACGGTAGAAAGGCGATTGAGTACGTCATAGGTTGAAACGAGCGTGGGACCACCGCTGCCATAAATCGTTCTTCGCCGGTTTCCTGCGACGTCGTATTTGTAGGTGTGGGTGATACCCCCCGAAGTTTCCGTTAATACACGACGTAAAGCGTCGTAGGTGTAAGCGACATCGGCCTTCCCCCCCTTGTTTGCTTCTGTAACCGTGAGAAGGTTTCCAAAATCGTCATGGGTGTAAACCCGATCATCCACGCTACGTCCAATATACGTAACCGTTCTCAACCGGTTTCGAAGATCATAGGTATAGTTGGTTACCCGAGCCTCCGAGTCGATCCTTTGAACCTTGTTTACTCCGTCATAGACAAAAGAAACCGGTACAGAGACTGGATAGGTGATCGAGGTGTTTCGATTCAATCCATCCTGGTACGCAAATAGTGACTGCTGCCCACGTCCATCAGTGATTTTGGTTCGGTTACCCACCGCATCGTATTCATACGATACGGTAATATTGTGCGCGTCGGTGGTGCTCCGAAGTCGGTCGAGCGCATCGTACACATTCAGCGTCTGATGGCCGTTTCCGTCAGTTACATCGACCACGTTTCCGTTGCCGTCATATCCTGTGAACACCCTTCCGCCGTTGCCTGGGCGCTCAACAACAATCAGGCGGTTCCACTGGTCGTATGCATTGAATGTGACAGATTCATTCGCATCACGGGTCGCCACTACATTTCCGACTGCGTCATAAGCGTAGCAAAACGGGGGGGCCACAAGAGGACCGACTCCTCCATTCTGAACCGCCGGACGCACCTCCGCTACCTTGCGATTTCGTCCGTCGTAGATGAATGTGGTGGTCTGCAATAACGGATCCGTTACCGAGGTGATATTACCGACATCGTCATACCCCGTCGTCGTGACTGGCGTTCGTGCGACATCCTCTTCGTCGAGAACTGAGGGCGCCGTAGCGGTGACTGCGCGCCCTGCGCCGTCGAATCCAGTAACAGTGGAAAAGCCGGCTGGATTCGCGATGGTCCGAATGAGCGTCTTCCACTTTAGACCTACAGAGTTATAGAAGTATTCCTCCTCGCTGAGATCAGCGAAAATTACTTTCTTCAGCCGGTTTGCGCCGTCGTACTCCTTCTTGGTGGAAATCCGTTCCGCCCCATTCGCTCGTTCCGGATCAGTTTCCTTCACCACATTTCCTACGGCATCGTAGAAGGTCTTCCATTCCGCAGTCGCGCCTAGCTTGTAGTGGTTCCACTTTCGAATCTGGCGGTACACCTTGTCATACTCGAACTCCGTGACCCTTCCTCGAGCATCCGTGATCTTCGTTGGTTTGAAGCCCTCGGCATCCGTCGCCCGCCCGCCAGAGTTCATCCCGTACTTATACGAAGTCGTGCCCATGAGAGGATCAGTCACCTTCACCGGACGCTGCAAATCGTCATAGTCTGTGGTCGTCACATTCCCCCGTGGGTTCGTGACGGAAACGCGCGATCCTACCTTGTTATAAGTGAATTGAGTGACAGCACCCTCTCGGTCTTCCAATAGCAGTCGATTGACTCCATCGTACGTATAGCTGGTAACGTTCCCATTCTCGTCCGTCTCACTCACCTTGTTTCCACGCCCGTCGTAAGCGAATAGTTTCGTAAACTTTCCCGGGTACTCGACCTTAATCAACCGATTACGGGAATCGTAGCTGAACCCAGTCAGATGCCCGTTCGCATCTGTAGTCGACAGCCGATTACCGTTGTCGTCGTAGGTATGGTGAGTCACTAGTGCCCGAGAACCCAGAGAGACTGACTCAACCCGCACCTGTCCGTTACCGTTCAGTATGAAATCCGTGACCAACGGAGTAGGGATCGTTGTGTCACCTGCATTCCGCTTTACCTCACGCTTCGTGACAGCACCTGGATAGTTCGCATTCTCGTAATAAAAGTGCGTCTCGTGGCTACCACCCTGTGGACCGGTCCGCGTCTCCACTTTGGTACGCCCCTTCTCGTCCATGGTGTACTCGGTCGTACGCCCTCCCTCTTCCGTGATTTTCTCAAGGAAGCGACAGCTTTGGCCGCCGATCAATATGCTCTTGTATTTGAACAGTCGCTCCCCGGTGCGTCCGGCACCATTTAATGGATCGCTGGTTCCCCCTATAGCGCTGATCTCCTTCGTCGTTTCCTCCGCGACTGGAATGAGAGCACTACCAAATGGTGTCGCAATAGGACCTATCAAATCTTCTTGATAGAACTTTGTAACGTTTCCACTCAGGTCAACGGATTCCGACAACGCAAGTCCAGCAGTCTCATTGAATCTAAATTTTTCCGACCCAAGTGCGCCGTAGTCAATTATCATCTGCTTGTAGCAGATTGTCAAAGCAGTGGAATACGCTACAAAAGTGTTAGAAGATATCCCCACCAACGGCAAGGGAAGCGAATCGCCCCATGTATAGGTCACTATCTTCCCTTCGGCGTCTTCGACTCGTGTATAGCGCGCCGGACTATTCACGTTTTGGAACTGACCAACCGCGTTGTATCCCACGCGAACCGCCCAAGAGGGCTGATCTGGTGGCCTATTCGAGAATAATGCACTTCCTTCAGGAGAATGAATTGTTTCCACACATCGGCTTCGTCCCGCTTGGGTGAAGTATCCTACACTGCTATCGAAGCTTTCTTTGGTGTGATCCGGACGATAAATGAAGGCGAATTCTTTGCCACCAGGAGTGAGGATTCCATTCAGATTAAGGTGCCAATACGACATCAACTTCTCATCATCTGACCGAGGCTCGAAGGTATCATCCTCTCTAATGAACTCGTATCGAAAGGCTGTTTCATTGTCGTCCGGACCAATGATTTTTTTGAGCGATGATTCCTGATAAGTAAAATTTGGAGTATTGGGCGGCGTGTATTGCGCGGAAGTATCATATTCGTACTTCCAGCGATTACCATTTGCGTCCCAAAGGTCTGTGATACGGCCAGCCTGATTTTGAGAAATCGAAAGTTTCAAGGTCAAAGAAAAGCTTCCTACTCTTCCAACAAGAATCCGGGTGGGCACCAAGGAGGGCTTGCCCTCAAAGTGGTATATGAGTTTATTCCCAAATCGGTCCGCTACAGATCGTGTGCGGTAAAAATTGTGGCGCGTTGACTTGATTGCTCCCACAGTCAGGTGCGAACTTCCTCGTTCGCGGTCCCTGCCAACAATTCGCTGCATAACAGGCACCATAGGCGAATTGGCACTATCTGCGCCTTCGAATAAAATCTCTGTACCTTTCCCAGCGCGGAGAACCCAAACCTCCCGATTAACGGACGGCTGCTCGATACCTTCGACGGCCTCGACTCTGAGTTGGCGGACCTCGAGATTCAATGTCGTTCCAAAAATCCACCGCTCGTGGCGGCCAGTGGCTTTCGGGATCCACACCCCCCCCAGTCTTATAAAATGGTATGTTATCCCGTTGTGCGCCGTCACATAGACGTCTTCTGGTCCGTCTGGTTCATCAGCGATCACGTGTTCAAGACCAGCCCCCAAGTTCGACGTCCAACCTGCACCAAAAGGCCTATCGGGACGTTCGTGCGGCCGAAGTCCGCTGCGGGTTGTCCAAACCTCTGAAGTGGCAACGCGTTTAGCCTCGACAGCGAAATCGGCACCAGGAATAGGGACGTAAATATCGGTCGTAGAGTGTCTGAGCCCAAGTGTTAGGGCATCGATGAACGTCTCCTCGGCCGCATCGTCCGATTCTGGCCTGCTCTGCGGCTTCGAGTCTGCGAGCGGACGACCATTCAACGCTATCTTGCGGTGCTGCGCACCTGTTGCCTCTTCAAACGGGAAGCGATAGTTTGGCCCCGTATACGAATCAGGCGAGATCCCTTCACCTACCTTTAGGTTCACCGCATCCTGGCCAAGCTCAATGTCTCGATAAAAGCCAGTGGCAATCATGCTGAAAACAGCCGCCGACGAGACTCCGGACTTTACTCGAATCCTCAGTTCCGCATTCCCGAAGAGATCACTTCCCGAGGTCAGAAGCGTAGGCGGCAAACCTGCAGCGAACGGATGCTCTTGAAATACATTAAACCTTGCATCGTCCCATACTAACCGCGTGCGAGTATCCTGTGTCATGGGCCCCGTAAAAGTCGAGAAGTACCGAATCCTTACCCGCATTGACTCGCCCGGTCGGATCACCGGGTATAACCTTGGATCTGCTTCAAAGGCATCTGGCCACTCGCTCTGCTCTCGTCCACCAAAGAGAAGCACTGGATCAACGACCAAATCAACATCACTGATTAATCCACACTGTGCCGAATTAACGCCATCTTCCTCCGTATACAAGCCAATCCCTGCCAAGCTTAAGTCGGCAGAACGAGGGGTTATCTCATACGCCGCAGTCAGTTGTGTGCCATTGCTTAACCTTCGAGCAATAAGCTTCGCCCCCTGAACGGGCTGATTAAGCGGCCAGTTGAAGACCTCGTTCCACTTAAACTCTGTTCCTGGATTCGTCTCAATCCTGTACCTAACCGCCTGCACGGAGGACGACGCTATGTGAAGCCAAGGGGAAGGAGTGCTAAAATTCTCCATCCTATATTGGAAAGATATTCCAACGTTAACGCTCCCCAGCTCGGATACTGAATGGCATCCCCCACTGTCAAATACGTTGCCTCCGATTGCGGCACTGTTACTCAACTCGCCAATATCCTCTAGTGCTTCTTGCCCGAAGTCAGGGAGTTCGTCAATCAGTGAGTTCTCGAAACCTGCCTTGGTTACGTCGTCAAGTTCAATCTCGTCTATCGACAGGCCGGTCCAAAAACAATGGTCTTGGTTTTCGTACGTGTACCAGCCAAAGGTAGCCGGCGTTAGTACTACGCTACCAGTAACTTCACCAGGTAGCCACCCGATACTACTAGCATGCACTTGGACTTTGGCGAATCTGGCCCAAGGATCCAGCGGAGGGGAGTAGCCCATGTCGTTGGAGGGAGCACTTTCCCCGAATTCGCTGCGCACCGTGATCCGATAGTAATAGCGCTCGTCGCCCCTCAGACCGGACTCTCGGAATTCTATTGCACTTTGCGAGAGGGCAGCGATTTCTTCCCACGTTCCACCTTCGGACTGACTTAAAGACACGATTTTCTTATAAACAGTAAATCCCTCAATGTGATCGCGGTACTCATCTGGAAACGCGAACTGAACCGTGCAGGCTGTTCGGTCGAGATAGTGTCCACTGATCGGGGGATTTATGATCCTCAATAATGCTGGCGGAGGGGGGGAGTCCCTGCCGACCATGGAACTCTGAAATAGATCTTCCTGAAACAAAATTGAGTTAATAGGCGAAGGACTTCCACTCGGACTTACACCCTCGAAAGCCGATGCGTTATTATAAGCGGGCGAGCCAAAATCTTCGTGAGAGAAAGGCAAACCTGTGTTTGCTACGGCGCTTTGCCACCAATCAGGCAGGTTGTCGGCACCATCATCCTTGTCCAAGAAATCAACGAATCCGGTAATGTCCAAGCTGAATACATTCTTCGCCTGGCCCAGATTTGCGATTGCAAAATCGTCGGCAGGAGTAAGGCTTGACTCCCACGGCGGTAAACTCGGGTATCCGAACCTCTCGAAACGGTCGTAGAATGGCTTCGAGATGTTCTTCAATTGACCCAGATTCGCCGGGGAATAATCATTTGCAACGGCCCGTCCGCGGACGAATACCTCCGCAAGTTGCAGGTATTGTGTTCCTTGGATGCGAACCATGACGTATTGCCCGGAAATCGCAGGGATCGGGATTGCAGCCAAAGGCGATGGCGAGGTGCTGATCTTTGAGCTCTTCCAGACGCTAGCGTCCGCTAGCAATGCATTGAGCGATCGGGTGCTCATGTCCGTCGGGGACACGAAAACGTAGAAGTTGGTAAGGCGCTCGCCCGTGCCGTCGGTTCGGTTCCACAACTCGACCGTATCGATCGTACGTAAGGATTTTAGGTTGACCTGCCACCACGGGTCCACGTTCAACGCAGTAATGCTGACGGAACGATTGGCGATATTCCCGTCGGTATTCCGATCGATCGCCCGACTAGCCGCCTCATTCGTGTACATGCTCGACTGCGTGGCGGTTACGCCTGGTGCCCGTGTTGCGTCGAGTGCGTCGAAGCCGGTCACCGATACTTCGGCGAGGTGGAGATATTGAGCGCCTTCGATTCGCACCATGACGAACTGCCCGGCAACTGCAGGCACCTGAGTCGTGGAGGAGGGTGCTGGCGCGGAGGCAATCTTTGGGCTCCGCCAAACGGCAGCATCTCCGAGCAGCGACGAAAGACTACGCTGCGACATGTCAGTGCGAGACACGAAGACGTAGAAGTTTACCAGACGTTCTCCTGATCCATCGGTCCGATTCCACACATCCACACTGTGGATTTTCTTAAGACTTCCCAAATCCACCTGCCACCACGGATCGCTCTCCGCGTTCGTACTTGTTACAGATCCATGCCAGTAATGTCCGTCGGTATTTCCATCAATCGCATTCTCGGCGTGTGCCGCCCCTGCGTCCGTATAGGTGCTGGACTGCGCGGCAATCACACCAGCCGTGCGGGTGAGATTCTTAGGACGAAATCCCGAAATCAGATTGGTCAGTTCAGGCCCCAGCACTCCTGGGGCAACAGCCTGAAGTGCCAAATAAGCGGAATTGGCAAAGTTCTTGAGCTGACCTTGGTTCAATGTGGCGTAGTCATCACTCGCCAAATAGTGATCCATCCCCCATTGCGGAAACTCCAGCGGCGGATTTGACCGTTGTTTTATTACCTCTTGTTCGAACCACCACCCGGGGTAATTGGGTGGTTTTCCAGCAGGTATGGGTGCAGCCTGTACGCTTGCATTGAGAGTTACAACAACAAGCAGAACAATCAATTTAGACCAGAACATCATAGAAGAAGGCGTCAGTAAAGATAGAAGCCCTCTTAACGAGGAGTGATTTAGCAAGTCCCCGCGCAAGTCATCCATAAGCTCCTTCGCACCACCTGTGCCCAACAATTCCTCATGAATCATAGCAATGTAGTCATAGAGCCAACCCACTTCCATTCCAGAACATCGCCGTAAATTAAAAATGAAGAGTTTTCAAGGGTGGCTTGTTCCAAGCCGTCGTTTATTTAATTCGTGGAATGATGTCAAGAAAAAGGATGTAGATATGTATAGAACCGATATTTGCCTCTGATCCGGAGTGGGTTTCTACCTGCGTTCGCTTTGGGATGGGTGGTTGGTTAAGCGCAACGATATTTCGCAATGCGCGATCACGGAGGCTCGGGA
The DNA here is from genome assembly GCA_031389825.1 of Spartobacteria bacterium. Lineage (GTDB taxonomy): Bacteria > Verrucomicrobiota > Verrucomicrobiia > Chthoniobacterales > Chthoniobacteraceae > JANMSW01. The sequence continues at coordinate 215,311 of JANMSW010000029.1, read as the reverse complement.
GAGGTAAAGCCAGTTGCGTGATCGCTCGAATGCACTTGGACCTACCTTTTACACCCTTCATCTCGAAATGTGCATGCCGCACGAGAGGATGTTGCACATCAAAAAGTGTCCTCCCTTCGAAAAGCGAGCAGCGGAGGAGTGGACAACGTAGGCCGCTACGGCAGGCACATCACCAACCGCACCGCATCCAGCCGGACGCGTGCTGTGCTGAGGGCGGTCTGGAGTGCTTCCTGGTGCTCACGTAGAGCGATCATCTCCCCAGGGCGGACGTGGTCGTTGATCTCGCGGAGGGCTTCGAGGCGGCCGAGTTCATTCCAGAGCTTGGCATTCATGCGCTCGGTTGAGACGGAAATGAGTGCGGCCATGCGCTCCTCGGCGAGGCTCTGGACCTTTTCGAGCATTGCGGGAAGGAGCTTCCGTTTCACCACTCCTCGGTCGAGCAGGCGGAAGACGTCGCCTTTCTCCAGCGTGGCAGATGTGTACTCAGCATCGTCCGTGAGATCGTTTAGCGCATGGTCCACCACGATCCGCAGTGGCGTGGCAGGCAGGAACCGATCGACGTGGAGCGAGGCTGGGGCAACGGCTTCCACTACTGCGTGGACTTCCAGCAGGATAGAGTCGCGACCTGGGACTTTCCAGATGGCGAAGGCGGCATTGCCAGACTCTGCGCCGAGCAGGACATCGAGCGTGCCGCGCACGAGCGGGTGATCCCAGCTGAGGAAGACCACATCTTCACGCCCGAGTGCGCGCTGGCGGTCGAAAGTCACGGTCATCCCCTGCTCTGGCAACGAGGGCAGCGAATCGGTGAGGAGATTCCCCGGCCGCAACAGATAGCTGCCGCTGCCGAGTTCCTCCACATGCATGCCGAAGTGATCAAACAGGCGGAGGAGAAACTCCTGCGCAGCGGTGTCAGCATCCAGCTTCTGCACCTCACGGATTGAACTCGCCGCCTGCTCAGGGCGGCAGGAGTTCAACTCCAGGAGGCGGTCGTGACCGCGCTCCATCTTTTCCGCGACGTTGTCGCGGAGTTCACGGGATCGAGTGATGAAGTGATCCAGCTTTACCGAGTCGTAGTTCTCCAACAGCGCTGAGAGCTCGCCTCGGAGCGATTGCATGACTTCGCTTGCGCCATGCAGGCTCTTCTCAAAAGCGTTCAATCCTTCGTGGTACCAGCGCGCCAGGATCTCGCCTGCACCTCCTCTTTGAAAGGGTACGTGGATATGGATCGTTGCGGTCTGGCCAATGCGGTCGAGCCGGCCGATCCTCTGCTCGAGCAACTCGGGATTTCGCGGGAGATCAAAGAGCACAAGGTGATGCGCGAATTGGAAGTTCCGCCCCTCGCTACCGATCTCAGAACAGATGAGCACGCGCGCGCCTTCCTCCTCCGCGAAGTAGGCGGCATTGCGATCACGCTGCATGAGCGTGAGCCCCTCGTGGAAAAGAGCGGCGCTGACATTCAGCGCATGCAGAAGTCGTGAATGGATCTTCTCCGCCAGCTCGCGCGTGCGGCAGATGAGGAGGAACTTCTCCTCGGGCATCCCCTTCAGCAGGGCTACGAGCCACTTGATCTTGAGCACGATCTCGTCCTGCCCCTCCTCGACTGGGAGAGGAACCAGCAAGGCTTGGCGCTCGGGAAAGCCGGTGAGCGCCGCGCGGGTGTTGCGGAACATCACGCGGCCAATCCCAAATGCTTCGAGCAGCTCCCGAATGAGGCGGTCGCGGGCCGCCACCCCGCCGGTCGCCAGCGCGTCACAGTGCTCGCGCAGTCGCGGGGAGTTCGCGGCAAAGAGCGCGCGCTCTTTCGCGGTAAGTTTCTTCCCCGCCAGGAGGCGGTCGACCGTCCTGGCGACCTGCTCGTAGTGGGCGGATTCTTCCTGGAATGCTTCGAGGTTGCCGTAACGATCTGGATCGAGAAGGCGCAGACGGGCGAAATGCCCCTCGGGGCCGAGCTGCTGCGGGGTGGCAGTGAGCAGGAGCACGCCGGAGGTCACCCGTGCCAGCTCCTCGACCACCCGGTACGCGGCACTGGGCGCGTCGAGCGCCCACTCCAGATGGTGCGCCTCATCGACGATGAGCAGATCCCAGCCCGCGGCATGAACCTGCTCCGCACGCCCCGGATTACCTGCGAGGAACTCGATCGCACAGAGCACGAGCTGGCTGTCGAGGAAAGGGTTAGCCTCTGGGTCGTTCTGCTGGATGGACTCGCAACGCTCCTCGTCGAAGATGCTGAAGAGCAGATTGAAGCGACGAAGCAATTCCACGAACCACTGGTGGATGAGCGGCTCGGGTACAAGGATGAGCACGCGGTCCGCCCGGCCGGTGAGATGCAGGCGGTGCAGGACGAGGCCGGCTTCGATCGTCTTGCCAAGGCCCACTTCATCGGCCAGCAGCACGCGCGGCGCGAGGCGGGAGGTGACCTCGCCCGCGATGAACATCTGATGTGGTAACAGATCGACCCGCCCACCGATAAAGCCGCGCACCGGCGACTGGCGGATGTGAGCACGGCGGCGCAAGGCCTCCACCCGCAGCTCGAAGATCGCTGTCTCGTCCACCTGACCGATGAGCAGGCGTTCCTCCGGCTTGCTGAAGCTGATCGTGTCCGAGAGTTCGGCCTCCGCGATCTCTCGTCCGGCGGCGCGGTAGAGCAGCAGGCCGGCGCGTTCCTCCACGGAATCGACCGCAACGCTCTCGCCGCTATGCAGCTTGATGCGATCGCCCTCCTTAAACTCCACCCGACGCAACGGTGCGGACTTCAGCGCATACTGGCGATGCTCGCCAGCCGCCGGGAACATCACCTCTACGCGCCCGTACTCCGCCTGCAGCACGATGCCGAGCCCGAGTTCAGGTTCGCTGTCGCTGACCCAGCGTTGTCCAGGAAGAGGAAGACCCGTAGGCATGAGGGGCGGGAAGTTACAATCTTCCGGAATGGGGACAACGCGTTTCTCAGCCTCGCTAGCGTCATTACGCGAATGCAGCCCAAAGCGTCTCTCGACGCCAACAAAGGGCGGCTCATCTACACGTATTCCAGTTCCGTCAACGAAGAGGCTCCGTCCTAGGACCTGATGCACAATCCGGCTGTTGCTCGCGCACCGCAGCGTGACCGCGCGCGGCGATCGACGTGATTCCTCGTTTGCCGCTTGGCAGCGTAGAGCCGAGCGCGGGGTGGTCGCGACCACCCCGCGTGGCGCTCCCAGCCCGGCCACTCAGTGGTCAAGAACACCCGCTTTGGCACCTTAGCACCGCGCGGACTGCCCTTTGAAGCTGCCCGCTTCGCACTCTGGGCTAGTCCGCGTGCCGTCCCGCAGTCCAGCGCGCGGCGTTCTGGTGCTGCGCGCTTCCCCCTCCGCTCCCCTCCTCGGGTGGCTCTCGTCCTCGCCAACCGGCTCTCTCCGTCCCCCACGTGCCCAACGCGCTTCCAACTCATTACGCCCGCCTGACCATTGGAGGGGCGTGTTTGCTGCCCTGCGGTTTGGTCGATCCACCTGCTCGATGAGCCAGCTGGCTCATTTGGTCGGTGATATCCCGCAAAACCGCTGTGCATCGCTTCCGCCCGTGGCTGCCTTACCCTTTGTACAGGTCTTTCCCCGACCCTGGTTTCACAGCGCCTCACCATCCTAACGCGCCGCCATCAGCGAAGGTGGTGCAGCGCAAGAACAAGAGGGGCTCCATGACCACCAACGACGACTCAGATCAACATCCACTTCCAGATGACGAGGAGGTCGCTCCGACTAATCTCGGCCCTACACGACGGAGATTCATCGGGCAGATGAGCGGCTGTGCCGTGGGCGCGATCGCTTTCCAACTGCTTCAGCAACAGGAGATGCTCGCGCAAGCGCCCCTGGCAATCGCCGTACCGCCGAACGCCGGACTGGGCGCAATGATGAAGGTTGCATTCAAGGTGAACGGTCAAGCTCATGAACTGGAAGTGGATACGCGAACGACGCTGCTTGACGCCCTCCGCGAGAACCTGCATCTCACCGGCAGCAAGAAGGGCTGTGATCAGGGTCAGTGCGGAGCGTGCACGGTGCTGGTAGGTGAGCGCCGGATTGCCTCCTGCCTGTCGCTCGCGGTCATGCATGAGGGCGACAGCATTACGACGATCGAAGGGCTAGGCACACCGGAGAAACTTCATCCCATGCAGACCGCCTTTGTGAAGCATGACGGCTTCCAATGCGGTTATTGCACACCTGGCCAAATCTGCTCGGCCGTGGCGATGCTCGGCGAGATCAAGGCCGGGATCCCGAGTCACGTTACCGCCGATCTGACTGCCTCGCCGCAACTCACCCTAGCAGAGCTACGCGAGCGCATGAGCGGCAATCTCTGTCGCTGTGGTGCCTACTCCAATATGGCTGAAGCGATCACCGAAGTCGCGGGGAGGATCGCATGAAAGCCTTCACTTTCGAGCGCGCAAAAACACCTGCCGAAGCTGCTGCCGCGGCCGAGCGCAATCCGGGCGCAAAGTTCATCGCGGGGGGCACCAATTTGCTGGACCTCATGAAGCTCCAGATCGAAACGCCTACACATCTGATTGACGTGAATGGCTTGGGGCTGGACAAGATCGAGCCAACGGAAGATGGCGGCTTGCGCATTGGTGCGCTAGTGCGAAACACCGACCTGGCAGCGGACGAGCGCGTGCGCCGCGACTATGGGGTGCTCTCCCGCGCCCTGGTGGCCGGCGCTTCGGGGCAGCTCCGCAACATGGCGACGACCGCTGGCAATCTGCTGCAGCGAACCCGGTGCCCCTACTTCTACGACAGTAATCAACCTTGCAACAAACGCGCGCCGGGGAGCGGCTGCGGAGCGATCGGCGGCTTTAGCCGACAACTTGCAGTGATTGGCGTGAGCGAGGCATGCATCGCCACGCATCCCAGCGACATGGCCGTAGCCATGCGCGTGCTCGACGCCACGGTAGAGACGATTTCTCCCGATAGATCGGTGCGGAAGATTCCCATTGCCGAGTTTCACCGGCTTCCGGGCGACGAGCCGCACATCGATACCGTGCTCAGGCCCGGCGAACTGATCACGGCGGTTACCTTGCCAAAGCCGACTGGCGGCTTGCACATCTATCGGAAAGTACGCGACCGCTCGTCCTATGCTTTTGCCTTGGTCTCGGTTGCGGCGATCGTTCAGCGGGATGGAACCGGACGCGTTGCGATCGGCGGGGTAGCGCACAAGCCCTGGCGCGTGGAAGAGGCTGAAACCGAGATGCCGCGCGGTGCAAAGGCGGTTACGGCGCGGCTGCTGGCCGATGCCAAACCCACTCACGAAAACGCCTTCAAGCTGAAGCTGGTCGAGCGGGCGCTGGCCTCGGTGTTGGCAGAAGCGAAAGGAGCACAGCTGTGAAATTCGATACTCCCGCCGCGACAAATCCGATCGACCAGCTGAAGGTCATTGGCAAACCCGTCGATCGAGTCGATGGGCCGTTGAAAACCACCGGCACTGCACCTTACGCGTATGAGCGGCACGATGTGGTGCCGAACCAGGCCTACGGATACATCGTAGGATCGGCCATCGCCAAGGGTCGCATCGTTTCCATGGACCTCGCCGCCGCCAAAGCGGCTCCTGGCGTACTTGCCATCGTCACTGCGGAAAATGCAGGCAAGCTTGCCAAGGGGGAGCGCAATACTGCGGTCCTACTAGGCGGTCCCGAGATTCAGCACTACCATCAAGCGATTGCGGTGGTCGTGGCGGAGACCTTCGAGCAGGCACGCGCCGCTGCCCATCTCGTGAGCGTGGATTATGTGAGCGCGGAGGGCACGTTCGATCTTGCGTCCGTAAAGGACACTGCGGAAGCGGCCAAGAAGCTCGCAGGAGGCGACTCGTCAGAAACCAAAGTTGGCGACTTCGAGGCCGGCTTCGCCGCCGCCCCGATCCAGCTCGATGCCACCTATGAGACTGCGGACGAATCGCATTCGATGATGGAGCCGCACGCCACGATTGCTTCGTGGAAAGGCGACGAGCTCACCCTCTGGACTTCCAACCAGATGATCGCCTGGACCGTCGAAGACATGGCGAAGACGCTCGGTATCGCCAAGGAGAAGATCCGGGTTTCGTCGCCCTATATCGGCGGCGGTTTTGGCGGAAAGCTGTTCCTGCGCTCGGACATTCTGATGGCAGCGCTGGGTGCGCGCGTGGCTGGTCGACCGGTGAAGGTGACGCTGCAGCGGGCGCTCATCCCGAACAACACGACGCATCGCGCGGCGACAATCCAGCGTATCCGGATCGGCACCGCCAGAGACGGGAAGATCACCGCCATCGCGCATGAGAGCTGGTCGGGCGACTTGCCCGACGGCCGCCCCGAGGCCTCGGCAATCCAGACGCGCCTTCTCTACGCGGGAGCGAACCGCATGACGGCAAATCGGCTTGCCGTGCTCAACCTCCCTGAGGCGAGCGCAATGCGGGCACCCGGTGAAGCGCCGGGGCTGGCGGCGCTGGAAATCGCGATGGACGAGATGGCGGAGAAGCTCGGCATGGATCCCATCGAGTTTCGAGTCATCAATGACACGCAGGTCGTTCCGGATAATCCCGGTAAAGCGGCGTCCGATGACCCGCAGGCCAAGGTGGACAAGGACAAGGAGAAGGTGAATCCACATCCGCCGTTCTCCAAGCGGCAGCTGATCGAGTGCTTCCGGGTGGGTGCGAAACGCTTCGGCTGGGAGAAACGTGAGGCGCAGCCGGGCCGGGTGCGCGATGGAAGGTGGCTCGTCGGCATCGGTGTCGCCGCGGCCTTTCGTGACAACGTGCTCACAAAATCTGCCGCACGAGTTCGCCTGGACTCACGCGGCATCCTGACCGTCGAGACGGACATGACCGACATCGGTACTGGCAGCTACACGATCATCGCGCAGACTGCCGCGGAAACGATGGGCCTGACGCTAGACAAGGTAGTGGTGCGTCTGGGCGACTCCAGTTTCCCCGCGTCATGCGGCTCGGGCGGGCAGTGGGGCGGTAACAACTCGACGGCGGGCGTTTATGCCGCCTGCATGAAGCTGCGTGAAACGATCGCGCGCACGGCAGGGTTCAACGCGGGTGACGCCGTTTTCGCGGATGGCCAGATACGCTCGGGTGAGCGCGTCATGACGATGGCGGAGGCAGCTGGCGAGCAAGGCATCGCTGCGGAAGATCTGATCGAGTACGGCGATCTGGACAAACAGTTCCAGCAATCGACCTTCGGCGCCCACTTTGTGGAAGTGGGAGTCGATGCCGCCACGGGCGAGACGCGGGTGCGCCGCATGCTGGCCGTTTGCGCTTGCGGTCGGATCCTCAATCCCAAGACGGCCCGCAGCCAGGTGATTGGGGCCATGACCATGGGCGTCGGCGCGGCGCTGATGGAGGAGCTGGCTGTAGACAAGCGGCGCGGCTTCTTCGTCAATCACGACCTGGCGGGTTACGAGGTGCCGGTGCACGCCGATATCCCGCAGCAGGAGGTAATTTTCCTAGACGAAACTGATCCCATGTCCTCTCCCATGAAGGCCAAGGGGGTCGGAGAACTTGGAATCTGCGGGGCTGCGGCTGCCGTCGCGAATGCGATCTACAACGCGACCGGTGTCCGCGTGCGCAAGTATCCCATCACGCTCGACAAGCTGATCGATCAACTTCCAGAAGTGGCGTGAAGGAGATCCGCGAGATCATCCGCTTTTGGGAGGCGCGACGCGGGCAGCCACTCGCCTTGGCGACGCTAGTGGCGGCGCATGGTTCGAGCTATCGCCGTCCCGGTGCGCGCATGCTGATCGATTCGGCGGGGCTCTCTGCCGGGGGAGTCAGTGCAGGGTGCATCGAGGAAGAGGTGACCGCCTGCGCCGCCCACGTTTTGCGGACCGGCGTGCCTCAGTTGATGACCTTTGACACGCGCCTGCGGTACGGCTGTCACGGAACGATCGAGATTTTCGTGGAGCCAGCTGCGGAGGAACTTCTGGTGGAACTGTGCGAGTGCGGCATCCAGCGCCGGAGCTGCTGTCTGGAGACTCTCGTGCACGGCGACGCGCCATGCACCCGCATAGCAGGATTCGAAGCTGTTGCCGGAAGCTTGGTGCAAACGATCGAGCCCGTCTTGCGGCTGGCTCTAATCGGCAACGGGTCGGATACGGTTGCGCTCCGTGCTCATGCCGCGCTGCTCGGCTGGGATGTCCTGCAATCCGAAACCTCCCCTGTGCCTTCAGATATGCTCGATGAGCGGACTGCCGTCGTAGTGGCCACGCACAACTTCGGTCGCGACTGCGCCGCGTTGCGGGATCTGCTGCCCGCTGGGCTGCGCTATTTGGGCGTGGTGGGATCTCGCCGCAGGAGGGACGATCTTCTGTTCGACGTAATGCACGATGGGCTGGAAGCCCGTTCGTGCCTGTTCGCACCCGCGGGACTGCACCTTGGAGCGGACTCTCCCGAAGAGATCGCACTTTCCATTGTCGCAGAGATTCAGTGCGTATTTGCCGCAGGGACCGGAGAGCAGCTGCGTCACCGGAAGTCCGCGATCCATCAGCCTGCCTCGGAAGTCAACGCATGCGCAGAATCGGCGGCATAGTCCTTGCCGCAGGTGGCTCCACGCGCATGGGCAAACCGAAGCAATTGCTCGATGTAAACGGCGAAACTCTGGTGCATGCTGCTGTCCGCGCTGCCCAGGAGGGCGGGTGCGATGTCGTATGCGTGGTAACCGGGCACGCGCGGGCCGCGGTGGAATACGCCGTGGCCGATCTGGAAACGATCCTCGCACACAATGAAGAATGGCAGCGCGGAATGGGCAGTTCCATCAGGCTTGGATTAAGTGCCGTTCTCCCGGTGTCCGCGGTCGTCCTGTTGGCGTGTGATCAGCCGGCGGTGGACGGCACAGTGATTCGTTCCCTGATCGAGCGGCATGATCATTCTGCGCAAGCCATCACCGCGTCGCAGTACTCGGGCACACTCGGCATCCCTGCGCTCTTTGACCGATCATGCTTTGCCGAGTTGCAAAGCCTGCCTGATCATCGCGGGGCAAAGGTCGTGATCGAGGCTGATCCAGCGAGAGTGGTTCCTCTCGGCTTTCCAGACGGCGCGCTCGATCTCGACTCGCCGGATGATGTGCAGGCCTGGCGACTGCGGATACGCTCTGAAGGGTGAATGAGCCGCTGGGTTACAGCGTCGTTAGTGCCTCGGACTCACTCCCCCGCTCCTCTCTACCGCGGCATGTACGTAGCCTTCGGGTCCACGTGCAGGTCGTCGAGGTTGAGCTTGAGGCCTGTCGGTTCGTCATCAGGTGGGAACATCTCTTTCTTCGCCACGTCGATGCTCTTGCGCATCTGCGGCTTGTTCACGCTGTAGGTCATGGCCACCTCCTCGGTGATCTTGCTGTCCTTGAAAGCCTGCAGGAGGGAGTACTCAAAGGTTTGCCAGCCCATCGGCTGCGAGGCCGTGATGATCTCGTGGAAGTCGCGCACTTCGCTCTCGCCCATGAGCACCGCTTCGCGCGTCCGCAGGTTGCTTCCCATGATTTCCATCGCGAGGAAGCGACCTCCGCTCTTCCGCGGGACGAGGCGTTGGGAGACGATGTAGCGGAGCGTCTCGGAGAGCCGATGACGGACCTGCTCCTCCTCTTCCTGCGCAAAGAAGCCAAGGATACGCTTGATGGAAGCCGACGCGCTAATCGTGTGGAGTGTTGCGACAACGAGATGGCCTGTCTCGGATGCGGTAAGTGCAATCTCCATTGTCTCCCGGTCGCGGACCTCTCCGACCAGGATCACTTTCGGTGCCTGCCGCAGCGCGGCCCGCAGCCCGGTGGCGAAGTCGGAGAAATCCTTGCCGAGTTCGCGCTGACTGAAGGTGGAGCGCAGGTGCGGGTGCAGATACTCGATGGGATCCTCCAGCGTGATTACGTGGACATCTTCCTGCATGTTCAACTCATTGAGCATCGCAGCGAGTGTTGTCGTCTTCCCATTTCCGGTCGCGCCGGTGACGAAGATCAGACCGTTCTTCTCTTTGATCGCATGCTTAAGAAGCGTGGGCAGGCGGAGCTGCTCAATCGTAGGAATTGAGGTGTTCAGCTTACGCATGACTACGGCGTGGTGGCCGTTCTGCTTGAAGATATTCACGCGGAAACGGGCGAGGCCATCAACCATGTACGATGTATCGCAGGACCCGGCATTCGCGAAATCAGTGTAGAGACGCTCGTTGCCGCCCATCAGGGTCATGGCAATCTGCTCCGTCACCGCAGGTGTGAGGATCGGCGCGGTGGGATCCACGACGACTGGGCGCAGCTTCCCATAGATCTCCACTTGGGGAGATCTCCCTACCACAAAGAGCAGGTCCGAGATGCCTTCGGCAGTCTGGGCCATGGTGGTGATGAGCGCGTCGAACTGTTGCTTGGACATGTGGGAGTGACGAGGGGTCGTACGGGAATGAACATTTTCCGTACCACAGCTCGCGGATATCGGGAGCGGATGCGGATCAAGCGACTCGCGCGCGAGCCGGCTTCGGTTTGCCTGCCTCGAGCACCTCGCGGAGGAAGGGCGCGGTGCGGCTCCGCCGAACGCGGGCAACTTCCTCCGGTGTGCCGCAGGCGACAAGCTCTCCACCAAGCGCTCCGGCCTCCGGGCCGATGTCGACGACATAATCTGCTTCGGCAACGAGGCTGAGATTATGCTCAATAACGATCACCGTGTGGCCGCCATCGACCAGGCGATGCAGCACTTCGAGGAGCTTCTGCACGTCGCACATGTGCAGACCAATCGTGGGCTCTTCGAGGAGATACAGCGTAGACTTCGTACTGCGCGAACGCAGGCGTGCGGTCTCGCTGCGGCTGACGCCACGCGTTAGCTCACTAACTAGCTTTATGCGTTGCGCCTCGCCTCCGCTAAGTGTCGGGCTGGCTTGCCCAAGCTTCAGATAACCGAGGCCCGTGTCGCAGAGGAGCTGCAAGGGTCGATGGATCTTTGTCTGTGCTTTGAAGAACTCGGCCGCCTCACCAATGGTTGTCTGCATCACATCCCCGATGCTCCGCTCGTTATAGAGCACCTCGAGAGTTGCGGGATTGTAGCGTTGCCCATGGCAGTCGGTGCAGGGGAGGTAGCCGGTCGGGAGGAAGTTCATTTCCACCTTGATCAAGCCTTGGCCCATGCACATTTCGCAGCGTCCGCCTTCGGTGTTGAAAGAGAAGCGGCTCGCAGTGTACCCACGCATCCGCGAGAGCGGCATCTGCGCAAAGAGTGCGCGGATCTCATCGAAGACCTTGATGTACGTCGCGGGCGTGGACCGGGAAGTCTTGCCGATCGGGCTCTGGTCCACCTCGTGCAGTGCGTCCAGGTGCTCGACACCCGTGAGGGCGTTGAACCCGTAGGATTTCGGGGGTTTACCCCGTTTCCCTTTTCGTTTAAGCGCGGCTTCCACGGCGGGCTTCAGCACGCGTCGCATGAGCGTACTCTTCCCTGATCCCGAAATCCCGGTAATCACGCTGAGCCGCCCTACGGGAAAGCGCACATCAACGTTCTTGAGATTGTGCAGGCGCGCGCCGCGGAGTTCAACCCACCCCGCATCAGTCAACGAGCGGCGGCTGCCCCGCACCGGGTGCTGCATCGGCTCACGCAAGCAGCGGCCCGTGGAGGAGTTCGCGTCGGCAGTAATCTCCGCAAGCGTCCCCTGCGCAATAACGCGGCCGCCGTGCGTTCCCGCGCCCGGTCCAAGGTCGATGATCGTATCCGCACGCCGCATGGTGTCTTCGTCGTGCTCTACGATAACCAACGAGTTCCCCTTTCGCTTTAGCGCTTCGAGCGTGTCGAGCAGCGCAGCATTGTCGCGGGGATGAAGCCCGATCGTTGGCTCGTCGAGAACGTAGAGGACGCCGCGCAGGTTCGATCCGAGTTGCGCTGCGAGCCGGATGCGCTGCGATTCGCCACCTGAGAGAGTCTTGGCGGAACGCGTGAGCGCGAGATAACCGAGCCCGACTTGATCGAGGAAATGCAGGCGCTGCTCGATCTCGGGGATGATATCACCGGCAATGACCTTGTGTGTCCCCTTGAAGCGAAGCTTTCCGGCCCACTTCGACGCGGCTTCAGCGGGGAGCGACACCACCTGATCAAGGGTGTGACCCTGGAGCTGTACGGCACGTGCGACTTCATTTAGCCGGCTCCCCGAGCAGACAGGGCACGCTTCGGCCACCCCTTCATCCAGCCATTCATGCTGTCGCTCCCGGTCCATCTCGATCTCGATCGCGCTGTCGAGCCGCGGGTTCACGTACGCTTTCCAGACTTCGCCGAAGCCTCGGCACTCCCCACACCAGCCGTGCGGCGAGTTGAACGAGAAAAGACGCGGATCGAGCTCCTCGAAAGAACGACCACAATCCGGGCAGCACCGCTCGGTACTGACGACATGCGTACGACCTTTCTGGTCCAGGAGGCGCGCCGTCCCTTTCCCGATCTCCAGAGCGCGCTTTAGCACGGCCTGCACCGGATCGGACTTCCCGCATTCGCCTACCAGCACGTCGATCGTGTGCTCTCGAAAGCGCTCCAGCTTGGGAAACGCGTCGGTCCGTTGCCATGCACCATCGACCAGGAGTTGCTCATACCCCTGCCGCGCGGCCCATTTCGCCACATCGGTGTGGAAGCCCTTGCGGGCCTTGATCAGCGGCGCGAGTACACGGATCCGGCCCGCCCGGGCGAGTGTTTCCGCCTTCTTCACCGCGGCCGCGAGCGTCTGCTTCTCTACCGGTACCTCGCAGGTCGGGCAGAATTGCGTGCCGAGCTTCGCCCAGAGCAGTCGAAGGAAATGGTACACCTCCGTGACTGTGGCCACGGTCGATTTGCCGCCGCCTCGCGTGATCCGTTGCTCGATCGCGACAGTTGGCGGGAGGCCAGTGATGCTGTCCACATCGGGCCGTTCGAGCTGCTCGACGAATTGCCGTGCGTACGCCGACATGCTGTCGAGAAAGCGGCGCTGCCCTTCGGCAAAGAGGATATCAAAGGCCAGCGTGGATTTGCCGGAGCCGCTGAGACCAGTGATGATCACCATCTGATCACGCGGAATGGTGACAGAGATGTTCTTCAGATTGTGCTCGCGTGCACCGGAGACCTGGATGCCGAGCGCAGACCGGTAGGTGCCGGGTTCTTCCGCGGCCCGCAGGGTGAGTTCGGAGGCGAAGTCCAGGTCTGCCTCGAATGCACGCGCACCCAGCCCCAGCAAGGGGCGGAGGTAGCGTCCGGTATGCGATTCCTCGCATTCAGCAACCAGTTCGGGCGTTCCCTCCGCAACGAGAAGTCCACCGTCAACGCCTGCTTCCGGTCCAAGATCGAGCACATAGTCGGCGCACTTGATCACTTCCAGATTATGCTCCACGACGAGCAGCGTGTTCCCCTGCTCCACCAGTCGGTTCAGGGCCTTGATGAGCATGGCTACATCGTCGAAGTGAAGTCCCGTGGTGGGCTCATCCAAAATGAGCAGCGCGCCGCGTTCGTTCTGATTGGCCAGACGTTCCACGAGTTTCAGCCGCTGCGACTCGCCGCCGGAGAGCACATTCAGCGGCTGGCCCAAGGTAAGGTAGCCAAGTCCGACTTCCTCGAGAATCCGAAGCGGGCGTACGACCTTCGCGTTGCAGCGGCCGCTGAAGAACTCGATTGCCGTAGTCACGGTCATTTCGAGCACGTCGTGGACGGAATACCCATCGAGTTGAACCTGCAGGATATGCGGCTGGTAGCGTCTGCCTTCGCACTCCGGGCACCGGACGAAGACGTCGCTGAGGAACTGCATCTCGATCTTCTCCCAACCGCTGCCCGTGCAGCGTTCACAGCGGCCGGTTCCGGAGTTAAAGGAGAACGAGCTGGCGGTGAGCCCCTGGACTTGTGCGTCAGCGCATCCAGCGAAGACTTCGCGAATGCCGTCGAAGACGCCGAGGTACACCGCAGGGCTGGAGCGAGGCGTGCGGGAGAGGCGCGACTGATCCACCATCACGACCTGCGAGATCAGCTCCGCACCTTCGATCCCGTCGCAAGCGCCAACCGATTCGTCGCCCGCCAAATTTCGCGCACGCAGGAGATTCTGATAGAGCACCTGATGCACGAGGGTGCTTTTGCCCGAACCGGAGACTCCGGTGACACACGTAAACACCCCGAGCGGCAGTCGCGCATCGATCCCGCGTAAGTTGTGCTCGCGCGCACCCCGGACCGTGATCCACCCCGCGGGCTCTCGCCGCTTCGCAGGGACCGGAATCTTCACCTCACCATTGAGATACTGTGCGGTCAGCGTCTTCGGTCCCTGCGGGCAAAGTTCAGAGAGCGGTCCTGCAAAGACGAGATCACCACCTGCCTCGCCCCGACCAGGCCCGAGCTCCACGAGGTGATCGGCTGCACGGATCACCGCCTCTTCGTGCTCCACCACGAGAAGCGTATTCCCCTTGTCGCGGAGGCGCTTCATGATGCGAATGAGCCTCCCGGTGTCGCGCGGATGCAGTCCGACGCTGGGTTCATCCAGAACAAAGAGTGTATTAACCAGCGAAGCCCCGAGGCACGTCGTTAGGTTCACCCGCTCCAACTCTCCCCCGCTCAACGTGCGCGTGGGGCGATCAAGTGTCAGGTAGCCAAGGCCAACTTCGGCCAGGTACCTTAATCTCGAGGTAATCTCCGCGTGGAGCAGTTCGGCGGTGGGATCGGCAGCGACTGTCTGGCGTTGCCCATCCAGGAGGGCAAGCAGGTCAGCAAGGGAAAGCGCCACGAGTTCAGGTAGCGTTGCGCCTGCGAAGCGGAAGTTCAGCGTTGCGGGCTGATAGCGGCCGCCCCGGCAATCGGGGCACTTGGTGTAATTCCGATAGCGCGCAAGCAGCACCCGCACGTGCATCTTATAGGTTTTGCTCTCCAGCCAATCAAAGAAGCCTTTGATCCCATACCAGATTCCATTCTTCCAAAGATCCTCGCCGGGACTCGCCGGTCGTTCGCCATACATCACCCAGTCCTGATCGCTCTTCGGCAACTCGAAGAACGGGCACTTTAAATTGAGGCCTCGTCGCTTTGCTGCCTGGACAAGGTCGCGCTGGCACTCTTGTCCATTCTCCGTTTGGAAGGGCTTGATCGCGCCCTTCGCTAGGCTCAGCCGCCGATCTGGAATCGCACGCTCAAGATCAATTGCGATGGTCCGGCCAAAACCACGGCACTTCGGGCAAGCGCCTTGGGGATGATTGAAGGAGAAGAGCGAGGGCGTGGGTGCCGCAATATCGATGTCGCAATGCGCGCAGTGCCAGCCTAGGGAAAACGGCACAACGGCGTCTTTGCTCTGCAGGACGGCCGTCATCTTGCCTTTGCCAAACCGCAGCGCCGTCTCTATTGCTTCGCAGAGGCGGGAGTGATTCTCGGCCGCGAGCGCCATGCGGTCCTGAATAACGAAGACGGTCGATGGGAGCCGCGCGATCCCGGCCGGTTCGTCCACGCGGTGTACTTCGCCGTTGATCAGCATTCGCAGATAGCCCTGCTGTTGCAAAAACTCGCAAAAAGCTGCCGGTGCCGTGTCTGCCGGAACGGGCACGCCAAAGGTAATCAGCGCAATCTCGCCCAAATGCTCCGCCAGAAGATGCTCCAGCACCGAGCGCGCCGATTCCGGTCGAACTTCCCTGGTACACTGTGGGCAGTGCGCGCGGACCACCCGCGGCAGGAAGAGCTTCAAGTACTCATTTATCTCAGTAACGGTTCCGACAGTGGAGCGCGTGGTCTTGACTGCATTTGCCTGTTCGATCGCGATCGCGGGCGGAATGCCTCGAATGGAGTCCACCCGCGGCTTGTCCATCCGCTCGAAGAACTGCCGAGTATAGGGGCTGAAGGTTTCGACATAGCGTCGCTGGCCCTCTGCGTAGATCGTATCGAAGGCCAGGCTCGATTTTCCGCTCCCGCTGGGCCCCGAGACGACGATCAACTTGCCTAGCGGGAGATCGAGGTCAAACCCCTTGAGATTGTTCTGGCGAATGCCACGAATCTCGATGATTCCAGCTAGATCAGGAGTGGCAGGCGGAGTAGGTCGATCCATTCGTGAGGACAGGGTGCGCATGCTCGTCTGAACACACGACAAATGCAAACGGCAAGCGTTCCTGGAATCAGCAATGGGCAGCCTTGAGGCCCCATCGACGCTGCTGCCTAGAGCCCATGGATCTCAACATCATCTGCAGTTCCTTTCTTCGGCTTCTGACCTCATCATTTGGCTTCTATGGCATTCACCTTCTCCCTCCGAGGTTCTTCCAGGCACGTGCGTGTTGTCTTCGTGCTCGTGACGCATCTTTGCCTGTTGGCCGCACGTGCTGCCGACGACCCGTTGCGGGTGGTTTCCTACAATGTACGCGTCCCCATGGACAAGACACCCTACACCTGGCCGGAGCGCCGCGACGCAGTAGTAGAGAGCTTACGAGAGTTGAAGCCTGATCTGTTCGGAACTCAGGAAGGAATTACCGAGCAGATGAAGGATCTGGATGTAGCGCTGCCGGAGTTTGCACGGCTTGGACAAGCCCGGGAGGGAGGTGAGAAGGGAGAGTACTCGGCCATCTATTTCCGGCGGGACCGAATTGCACCATTGAAGCACGGCGACTTCTGGCTTTCCGACACACCGGAGGTCCCAGGATCTCGGACTTGGGGTAACAACCTTCCCCGAATGGTCACCTGGGCACGGTGCAAGGATCTCCGCAGTGGACGCGAGTTCCTCTGGCTAAATACCCACTTTGATCATCAGAGCCAGCCTTCACGAGAACGCAGTGCAAAGCTAATGGTGGAGCGCGCACAGGCTCTTGGCGAAGGGCTCCCGGTGATCATCACGGGGGATTTCAACGCTGCCGCGGCAAAGAATCCGGCTTACGACACCTTCACTAAGGAGGGCGGCTTCACCGATACCTGGGCCGTTGCAGAGAAGCGGGAAGGCGAGGGCGTGTCGACTTTCAACCGCTTTGCGCTCGAGCCAGAGATGAGCGGAAACCGGATCGACTGGGTGCTATTCCGCGGGCCATACCGTGTGAGCGAGGCTGCGGTCGTAACGTTCCGCAAAGACGGACGCTTCCCCAGCGATCACTTTCCAGTGCTCGCGGTGCTCCAATACACCGGCAAACCATAGCCAACAGCGGGAGTCTGGCGAGACCATCTCCAGCGGGTCACGGCTAACGTTTGCGCCCACCAAACCAGTCACTCTCGCTGCTTACCAACGCCGCCCCCGTGGGCGCACCACTGCGGACCGCATTGCAAAACCAGCGTGGGACTGTGAGCGAGGAATCAAGCCACACGTGGTGCAGCAGACTCACGCCGCCGCTGGAACCACAGCCTTCTCTGTGCCGATCACTTCTTCCGCTGCTCGATTGCCGGACTGCACCCCACCGTTCATGAAGCCCGCGTAGTCGCCGCTGGTGTGCTCACCGGCAAAGATCAGTCGACCGTCGAGTTCTGCACCCGGGGCGGCGGCGAGGAGCGTGGTGTACTGGCCGACTAGCGGGCACGCGTAGCTGCCTTTGGTCAGCTTGTACTCTGGCCAGTTCATCATCGCGCGCTTGCCATCGAACTTGCCCTTGATCCCGGGGAAGACGCGATTCAGCTCGCCCTTGATCTCGTCAAACCGATCAGCGGTGAACTGCTTCGCGGACGAGCCACCAAGATAGTTCGTGAGGATTCCGCTCTCACCGGTCTGTCCGCGGCTGGTCTCCCAGGTGCATTGAAACGGCAGGTCCGTGAAAATGCTGCCATTGCTCATGGCGGGAAGGCCGGCTTCAGGATTCCGCCACCAGCGCTCAGTGAAGCCCAGCATGACCTTTGCATTGTTCCCGTACCCCAGCTTCGCGATCGACTCCTTCTTCTCGGCACTCAGCGGAAGCGTCTGCACACCGTCAACTAGACGGAGCGTGGTGAACGGCAGGGTGCAGACGGCACGGCCAAACTTGAGGGTCTTGGTTCCTCCTGAAGTGGAGAACGTAAGCCCGAGGCCCGCGCCGCTTCCCGTGATCTTCACGAGTTGGAATCCACGGTTAATCTTTACCTTCCCCTCGAGGGCCTTGACCAAGGCGTTCGGCAGCATGCTGCTTCCGCCTTTGATTCGCTTCGACTCGTCACTTGAACCGAAGATCTTGAACCCGTCTTTCGTATCGGGCTCGAGGTAGGTGATCAGATTTAGCGCTGACTGGTCTTCGGCATCCCGCCCGTATTCGATGACGTAGGCCGTGCGAATCATGTCGACGACCCACTTCTCGACGCCCTGTCCGGCATCGGCGAGATACTCGGCAATGCTCAGCTTGTCGAACTTCGCAGCAGGTTCGGGGAGAAGCTCCTCCTTGTCGTCATAGAGCCCGCCCTGATCCTCAGCGAGCCGTTTGGCGAACGGCTGGAAGAGCGGGATCAGTTGCTCGTCGGTAAAATGCTTGCCGCCGAAGTAGTAAAGATCGAGGCCTTTATCCTCGGCTTTCAGTTCCTGGATCTCCACTCCCAGTTCACCCGCGAGCGCGATGAGATCTTCGTGATCAGTATCGACCAGCTCGCCGCCCAGCTCGCAGAACATCCCGTCCTTATTGAAGTCCGGCCGGGTGAAGATGCGGCCACCCACACGGTCACTGGCCTCGAAGATCTCGCAGCGCACCCCGGCTTTCTGTAAGCGGTACGCGGTGGTGAGCCCGGAAACACCTGCGCCGAGAATGGCAACAGTGTCGCCAGCCTGCGGGCGTGCTGCCCCCTGCGGAGCTTGGCCGAGTGATCTGCGCGGAAACAAACCACCTGACGCCGCCGCAAATCCGGCCACACCGATCAGACGGACAAAGTCCCTACGAGAAACCCGGCTGGCTTCACGCGCCTCGTAGAAAAGTTGCTCTTTATCAGGATTTGCATTCAGCCAGTGGGCTTGCTGAACGGCCTGCGCGAGCTGGCGAAAGAGGGGGGTGCGTCCGCGTGACATGGGTAGGATCCTCCGCGTGGGGGTTGAAAGTGGCAGCGAAGCTTACTCGTCGTTGGTCGGACCCACGCAGATCAGCCAGAGCTTGAAGAAATTCATGACCTGCACCTTGGTGAGCTGATTGGCGTTCAGGGTGTACTTCACCTTGCTAGTACCTGGGAGCTGATTCTGACCGACCGAGACCATCTGGTCTTCATAGGCAATCGTTCCAGTGAGCGCAGGCACGGAATTGTCGACCGCGAAGAATGCTTCCTCGTCACTTAGCTTCGCGAAAGCATCGGCCTCGGTGCTTGCTGGTTTAGCAGCCGCTTCATTCCAGCGGAGGTTAAACTCATACTGGCCCTTCCCGTTTGAGGCGCGGCTCGGGTCTTCCACCCATTTGATTGAGCCGGTCACTACGTCTTCCACGTCCTTGCCGTTGACGTTGTAGCTGAAACGAATGCCGTTCGTGTAGTAGTTCCCCGTCTCGTAGTCATAGTCGAGGTTGCCATTGACCGTCGCACGCGGGTAGCTCTGTGCAGGCCCCATCGCAAGGACGAGGCTCTCAAAGCGCATTGGATCCGTGTTTTTGACCTCCACACTCACCTGCTTGCCGGCGAGTTGGCGGATGTAGGTAACAGCATTGCTTGGCTTTTTGCCTTTGCCGACGAGACGACCCCCGAAACGATCGGTAAAAGCTGCGGCCTTGCCGATGGCATCCACAGCAATTCGATTGGGGCTCCCTGCAAGCCCGTCCACGGCATACACGCCATCCTTACCGATCGGTACCGTCCCCACCCATTTGCCGATCGTCTTCTTCTGCGACATATCCACCGGATTGAGCACCGAGAGATCGACTCCATAGACAAGTTGCCCGGGCTGCCCTTGCAGGCCCAACATGCCGCCTACCGCTGGTTGGCGCTGAATGGTACCCTTGAACTCAGTCGTCTTCACAACGTTGAGCGCAAGCGAGTAGACATCTGAATGGCCTTTTTGCGGGAGGCCTTTTTCGTCGAGGTTCTTTCGCGTCTTGAAGTCGATGTCCATGGTCCCGGAGATGATTCCGGGTTGAGTGATCTTTTCCGGTTCCTGCGCAAAGGCGCTCAGGACGGTGGACGCGGCGAGACCCGCGAGGAGGGTGGTGCGGACAACAGCGGGGAGAGAAAACGAGGTTTTCATAAGCACGGTACGACCGGTTGTGTTGCATTTCGCACACGGAGTGACAAGCAGGAAGCCGCGCAGTTGAAGCTCGCCATGGATACTTCCCCACTTCCTCAGAACCTCTGGCCGCTCGATCCGGAGATTACTTATCTAAATCACGGAGCATTCGGGGCGTGCCCATGGGAAGTGCTACGATATCAGCAGAAGCTGCGCGAAGAGATGGAGCGCAGCCCCGTCGCTTTTCTGGCGCGCGACTTGGAGCAACGGCTGGATGCTGCGCGAACGGTGCTGGCCGCCTTCGTGGGCGCAGACGTAGACGATCTGGTCTTTGTTCCGAACGCGACCGCGGGGATCAACACAGTACTGCGGTCCCTTTCCTTTGCGCCCAGCGACGAGTTGCTCGTTACGAACCACGAGTACAACGCCTCACGGAACGCGCTGGATTATGCAGCGTCCCGTGCAGGCGCACGAGTGGTTGTGGCGAAGGTCCCCTTCCCTCTCACTGGACAAGAGGAAGTCATTGAAGCGGTACTTGCGAAGGTCACTCCGCACACGAAGCTCGCTTTGCTGGATCACGTAACCAGTCAGACCGGCCTGGTCTTTCCACTCGTGGAACTCGTGCGTGAACTCACCGCGCGTGGAGTGGAAACATTGATCGACGGAGCCCACGCGCCCGGCATGGTGCCCCTGCAGCTTGAAAGCCTTGGCGCGACTTACTACACCGGCAATTGCCACAAATGGCTCTGCGCTCCAAAGAGTGCGGGCTTCCTTCATGTGCGCGCAAATCGACAGGAGCAGATTCGTCCGCTCGTGATTAGTCATGGTGCGAACTCCCACCGAAAGGATCGATCGCGCTTTCTGATTGAATTCGCGTGGGCCGGGACAGGCGATCCCTCTGGATACCTTTCGGTGGTGGAGGCAATCCGATACATGGGCTCGCTGCTCCAGGGTGGATGGCCGGAGATCATGCAGCGCAATCATGCACTGGCTGTGGCTGCACGTGAGCTGCTTTGCAGGCAATGGAACATCGCGCCGCCCTGCCCGGAAATCATGCTCGGTTCACTTGCCGCGCTGCCGATCGCCGATGGTGACAACGCCGACTTGCCGAAGACGCCGCTTTATCTAGACCCGCTTCAAGAGCGACTCTTCCATGAGCACTGCATCGAGGTTCCGATTATCCCCTGGCCAGCACCGCCCAAACGCCTTCTCCGGATCTCTGCGCAGCTGTACAATTCGCTTCCTCAATACGAGCGGCTCGCGACTGCGTACAAGGTGCTCTCCTAGGCGTCGGGAGCAAAAGTGCAAACCACCACCGTTCCCTTCTTCCCGCCGCGCCTGACCTGCAGCGTACCACCAATCGTCTCCGCGTGATGGCGCATGGTATGGAGCCCCATTCCGCTCGAGGAGGCAACTTCCTGGGGAATGCCGATCCCATTATCATGAACGGCGAGTGTTGCGGTGCTCCCCGTCTGAGTGAACCGGATGCGTATCTCGCGGGCCTGCCCGTGGCGAATGGCGTTGCTGATCGCCTCCTGGACAATCCGATAAAGGTGCGTCGCCCGCGTGTTGTCCGGCACAAGGATCGTCTGTTCTCTCGTGTAGCAGCAGTCCACATGAAAGAGCTCCCGCGTCTGCTCTGCCAGAGCTTCGATCGCTGTCATTAGGCCCTTGCCGCCAAGGTTCACCGGTGAAAGTCCCTGCGCCAGCATCTGAGTATGTGCAATCGTTTCCCGCAGGTTACTGCTAATCTTTTCCAGATCGGACAGCGCCGCAGCATTGGGTCCGATCTTCACCTTCAGTACTCGGGTAAGGAGCTCGGTCGCATCCAATTCCTGGCAGATGGAGTCGTGCAGATCCCGCGCAATGCGCTCCTGCTCGCCCGCAGTGGCATCGAGGACTCGTTGCTTCAGCTGCCGCTGCTGCGTGACGTCGCGGTGGGTACCCAGCGTAAAGCTTGGCTTACCTGGACCGGATACCAGCTGAAGACGTGAGGAGACGACTACCTCCTCTCCGCTCTTTGTCATTTGATGGAGCTCGCCTACCCACCTCCCCACCCGCTGTAACTCGGCCTCGACGAAGCTGCGTGGGAAGGGGAAGCGCGTCTGGAGCAACTCATGGATAGTGCGTCCAATCGCTTCATGCGGTGTGTAGCCGTAGAGATCCGTGCAGCCCCGGTTCCAGTACTGGACTTTACCTTCGGAGTCCCACACGTGAATGGCGTCGTGAGCGAGCTCCAGCAGTTCGGCTTTCCAGCGAAGCTTCGCCTCGGCGCGCTTGCGGGCGGAGACGTCGAGTGCAATCCCGGTGAAGCGACTGGGTCGGCCTTTCGCGTCCCGACATAGGGTGCCGGTCGCCTCGATCCAGCGCTCCTCGGGGCCGGGATCGATGAGGCGATACTCGAGGTGAAAATCACGACCTGATGCAAAAAGCGCTCTCATCGCTTCCAGGACCCGCCCTCGATCTTCGAGAAAGATGACCTCCATCCATGTCTCCCAGGTCACTGAGATCGTGGCAGAGAAGCCAAGAAGCTTCCGAAACTCAGGAGAGACGAAGAGTTGACCAGTCTTCCCATCCCAGTCCCAGAGACCGCTACCACTCGCGCTTTGAGCCAGAGAAAGACTTGCGTGCGCGCGTTGCAGCGCCTCCTCCGCGAGCTTTCGCTCGGTGATGTCGGAGTGAGCGACAATCACGCGTGTAGGCGTTGGACCAGGCAGCGCAGTCACCCTGCCTTGGAACCACCTGCGCTCGGTGGGAGAGTGGCAGGGATAATCGCGCACAAACTCTTCACACTTGCCGCTCATGACATCCCGAATGCCTACCGCGAATGCCGTGGCATCTTCGTTATCTGTCGCAGCGTCGCAGGCTGCCAGGTAGTCGGCGCCCAGTTCGCTCTCCCCGAGCTGATCGATACCCGCCGGCAGGTTGGCATTCGCAAAATCCCGCCAGGCCCTGTTCACGGCAATGATCACGCCGTGCTCATCGAGAACGCAAATATTGGCGCTGAGCGCGTCCAGGGCGGCATGCGCGAATGACTCACTGGTTTGCAGCGCTTCGTTGGCTCGGGTCAGCTCTGCGGTGCGCTCCTGGACCCGCTGCTCGAGTTCCTCGCGAACGCTCCCCAGTTCACTGCCACTTTCGTACCGATGGGTCACATCCACGAGTACATTGACTGCACCAGCCAACGAGCCATCTGCGTTGAAGATCAGTTCAGGAAAGGCCAGTACTCGAGTCCGGCTTCCATCCGGGCGCACGACGACGATCTCTGCACCACTGATATTGCGTACTTCCCGAATGGCCAGCGCCATGGGGTACTGCTCCACCGGGAGTCCGGATAAATCTGGTTTCAGGATACTCCACGATCCGCACCACCGCTCGATGCCAATCTGTGGCCTGCGCCCCCAGAGTTGCGCAGCTTTTTCGTTATAGACGACGATGCGGCCTTCTGCGTCGCAGAGATAAGATGGGATGGGCAGCGCTTGTACAAAACCTTGATCGCGCTGCTCCCGCCCAAAATACGCCGATGGCGAATTCGTGGGGCCGTCCTGCGCTCGAGAACCGTGCTCCGAATGATCTGGGGCACGTCGTCGACGCGGGGGTGCAACTTGCTGACTGACCCGTCGGACGATATTCGAGTCTTTCATAGTAACCCGCCCGGCATTTAGTGAATCAGGAGCGGCGGCGGAAAACACGCAAAAAGGCGCACGGTTGAGCGTTTTTACCTCCACATTCTGAACTCCTTAGTGATGCGGGATGCAACCTGACCCACGGAGCGCACGTGGGTCTCACCTTTGCGTTCCTTACGAGATTGACAGCAACGGCGTATTCACGGTTTTCATCGCGCCCTTGAACCGAAGTCGAAGGTGGCCGGTGCGCGGAAAACTCTTGAGACACCGCGGCGCGGCGCGCATCGTTCGCGGCCCTATGAGTCAGCCCGCCGTCAGCGTCACGCGCATGGAAAAGATCGTCAGCCTCTGCAAACGCCGGGGGTTCATCTTCCAGTCGAGCGAGATCTATGGCGGCATCAACGGCTTCTGGGATTACGGCCCGCTCGGCGCGGAGCTGAAGCGCAACGTGAAGGAGTTGTGGTGGCGGAGCATGACCAAAATGCGAGATGACGTCGTGGGCCTCGATGCCAGCATCATCATGCATCCTAAAATCTGGAAGGCCTCCGGCCACGTGGACACTTTTGCAGACATGATGAGCGAGTGTCCGCTCACGAAGAAGCGTGTGCGCTCGGACCAGGTGGATCCGGTGACCGGGATTGCCTACTACTACACAGGGGCGGCGAGCGAAGGCGGTGTTCGTTCGGATGAACCATTCTCCGTGCTAATCGCTGTAGGAAAGCCGCCGGAGAGCGCGAGGAAAGTGGCTTCGCAGTACTACGAAGCGCGTGGGGTCAAGAGTCCCGCGCTGGAAGGTGAGCGCTCCGAGAAGTTGGAGGAGACGATGCTCTACCATCCGGAAAGTGGCTGCCGGCTCACCGAACCACGCCCTTTTAACCTGATGCTGCAGACGTACGTGGGTCCCATCCAAAGCGAGGAGAACGTTGCGTATCTTCGCCCTGAGACCGCACAGGCGATCTTTGTTCAGTTCAAGAACGTCGTGGATACGTCGCGTCAGAAGGTGCCCTTCGGAATTGCGCAGATCGGCAAGGCATTCCGTAACGAGGTCACGCCCCGAAATTACATCTTCCGTTCGCGCGAATTCGAGCAGATGGAGCTGGAGTTCTTCATCAAACCGGATGAAGCAGTTGAGGCGCAGTTCGGAGCCGTCGGCAAGGTGGAGGGCGATGGGCATCCCGGCACCCCGCAGCCGAGCTGGGGCTGGGAGCTCTGGCATAAGTATTGGGTAGAAGAGCGAATTGCTTTCTACGAGGGAATCGGACTGCCCCGCACGAGCCTCGAAGAGTACTGGCAGAAAGCCGATGAACTTGCCCATTATGCCAAGGCGACCGTGGATATCCTCTTCAAGTTCGCCTTCGGGACGCAGGAGCTGGAGGGCATTGCCGCGCGCAGCGATTACGATCTCTCACAGCATCAGCGCTTCTCCGGCAAGTCGCAGGGGGTGTTCGACGAAGAGCTGCGCACCGCCTGGGCGGCGCTTGTTCCGGAGAAGCAGACGGAACTGCGCCAGCGCTACTATGACTTCCGGCTGAACTACCTGACAAAGGCAGGAGAAGCGGAAGCCGCTGCGCTGAAGCAGGCGACGTCGGATGCGGACGGACTGGCGAAGGGCATGTATATCCCGCATGTCATCGAGCCGTCTGCCGGGGTCGATCGCCTGCTCCTCGCATTGCTCACCAATGCCTACGACGAAGAGACGGTTACTGACGAGAAGGGCAAGGAGGAGACCCGCGTGGTCCTCCGCTTCCACCCGCGAGTTGCGCCGATCAAGGTGGGCGTGTTCCCGTTGCTGAAGAACAAGCCCGAACTGGTGAAGAAGGCGGTGGAAGTCCGCGAACTGCTCCGCCCCTTCATGAATGTCTTCTATGATGATGCCGGCGCGATTGGCCGCCGTTACCGTCGCCAGGACGAAGTGGGGACTCCTTTTGGCATTACCATCGACTTCGATACCATCGGCGAGAACGGCCCGGAGCTTGAAGGCACTGTGACCCTCCGGCATCGCGACTCGATGCAGCAGGAGAGGGTGAAGATCAGCGACCTCCTCGGGCTTTTGGTGCCGCAGATGCAATAGCCAGCGCAAAGACTGCTCGTGAGAACCGGGCGCCATTTCGCGCGTATGGTAGCGTACACGCCTATGCGACTCCCGGTCATTGCAGGTATCATCAAGCGGCGGATCTTGGTGAACTTCAGGGTCTTACCTGAAGTGATCCAACAAGAGCTGCCTGCCGGTTTTCGGCCAAAGCTCCACAACGGCCACGCGATCGCAGGAATCTGCCTGATTCGACTGGAGAAAATCCGCCCTTCAGGCTTTCCAGAGTTCATTGGCATCTCCAGCGAGAACGCGGCACATCGAGTCGCAGTCCAGTGGCCGAATGCCGACGGGACGCTTCGCGAGGGCGTTTACATCGGCCGCCGCGATACGGGCTCTCTGCTCAACAGCCTGGCAGGGGGCCGCATCTTCCCCGGCGAACATCACCGTGGGAACTTCCGCGTAACGGACGATGGCGACCGGGTCGATCTCCAGATGAAATCCCGGGACGGGACGTTCGAAGTAGAGCTTCGAGCCCACGCCGCTGATCAACTGCCGCGATCGTCGTCCTTCGACTCCCTAGAGAGTGCCTCCGCCTTCTTCGAACCGGGAGCCATTGGTTACTCCGTCACTACGGATCGCCGCCGGCTGGACGGCCTCCGCCTGCAGACGCACTCATGGAAGGTCAAGCCGCTGGAAGTTGAAATGGTCCACTCCAGCTACTTCGAGAATCACGCCCTCTTCCCCGCTGGAAGCGCCGTCTTCGATCACGCCCTTATCATGCGCGATATCGTCCACGAGTGGCATCAGGAGGATGACTTCAGAATTCGGGAAAGTCCCTCTGCATGATCGTGCCTTGGGAACTCTCTTGCGTCTCCCCGGGCTACAACTTGGCGAGGAGTTCGAAATGTTTGTCGCGATGCTTCAACTCGACTGCATAAACACGTGCGCAGGCCATGATCAGCAAGTCCGGGAAAGGACAATTCACTCCCTTGCCCCGCGCTCGCGTCGCCAAACGGATGGCCTCTTCCCAAACCTCGCTGGAAATCTCGAGATCGATCACAAGCATGGAAAGTTGCTCAAGAAGATCGAGTTCCCGCTTGCTCCTTGCGCATGGCCATAATTCCATTCGCACCGGTGGGCACCACGCGGCCTCACCACCATTCAGCAACCGTTCGACCTCCAGGCTCAAGGGGTCTCTGACGCTTTCTCGTATTAACGCGACCCAAAGAGAGGTATCAACCAAGACCACGGCGCCCTTCCTTCTCTGCGGCGATCTGGCCCGCTTCAATCTCCTCGTTGGTGGGAAAATCAGGGAAGGTCCCAAGTAGTTTCAGCACCTCTTCAACCCGCTTGCGTCGATTGAACTCGGAGACTGCGATGTTCACAGCTTCGCGCTTCGTAGCCGAATGAGTGAACCGCATTGCATCCTCCAGCTCCTTTTCGGGAATATCAATCGTGGTTTTCATGCTTCTGAATTAGATCACGTTTGGCTTCCGAGACAAGGTAGAAGCGTCATACCATCCTAGGACGCCTGATGCTCGGAAGGCGCGCCGGGACGCCCGGGTGGGCACATAATCCAGCACGCTACTTACTCCGCGCCTCGGAGCTCCGTCTCTGAAGTTTGAGTTCACCTTTAGTTTTCCAGGTAGGCTAAGCCCGACCTCAGGTTCTCATAGATGTTCTTTGCTTCCAGAATTCCATCCGTCATCTGACCCTCCGCTTCAAAACCTACGTCGGGGAAACTGCTTGTATGCAACGCGAGGCAGCCTCATCGTTGCGAAAGAGAGTTCTGGCAGCGTGCCGGAATACTGATGGACCTCTATACATTCTGTTTCTGCCTGGGATTCTTCGGCTTCCTGGGCATGACTTTGCTGGGGCTTAGTCACTCCCACGGCGATGGTCACGCTCACGGAGATGGTAGCTCACATGGGCATGGAGGGGTAGCAGGTGGGGCCAGGCACCATGGCCACCTTCCCCGAGGGGGCCGGCATCATGCGCCTCATCAGAGTGCAATGAAGTACGGGAAGATCCGGGGTACTGAGGCTCTCTGGATGCTGCTCTCACCGCGGGTTCTCTTCAGCCTGATGCTTGGCTTCGGGGCGACTGGCCTGCTCCTGAGAAACTATCTTGCCGGCTTTCCGCTGGCGGCCGTAGCCGTCCTTTGCGGATGGCTCTTTGAACTCTGGATTGTAGCGCCGCTTTGGTCCTTTTTACTCAAGTTCGGTTCCCGACCGGTTCGCACACTCGAGAGTCTGCTGCTCGAACCTGCGAAGGTTGTCGCGAATTTCGACGCACGTGGGGAGGGCCTCGTAGCCGTGGAACTCGACGGCGAAGTGGTGCAGATCCTGGGGCGGCTGGATGCATCGGATCGCAGGCAGAACATCCGTATGCGGGCAGGAGATGAGGTCATGGTAACCGCCATAGACCTAGATCGGCGCCGTTGCACCGTGACCAGCCTCGGGGTGTGACCAATCCCACATTAACAAACAAGCAACCCACTCATGAACTCTGGTTCCTTCATCGTCATCGGCATGATTCTCTTCGTGCTCCTCGTGCTTACCCCAGCACTGGTCACGCTCTTCCTGAGGAACGTCGATGCGGGCACGATTCGTATGGTCAGTTGGTGGGGCGGTACCACTCGCACCTATCGTGGCCCCGGCAAAGCTTACGAGATACCGCTCCTGACCGCCGGGACGACGCTTTCCAGCAAGGCAATCAATGTCGACCTGGATATCACCGATCAGACTGCCGACCTCGATGAGTACGGAGTCCCGCGCCCGGTGAAGGTGAGGGTCCTGGCCAGCGCCATTGTTTCGGTGGGCGATACGGACGTCCTGATAAAGACAGCGGCAAACCGCTTCTTCTCCAAGCCGGAGGACGAGCAGCTCAATACACTCATTGATCTTCTCTCCAGCTCTGGGCGCCGAGCGGTAAACCTTCTCACTCACGACCAACTTTTCTCCGCGAGGACCGCGCCGCAGTCTACGCAGCTGGTGCCCGTGCGACACGAAGTCCTACCGCTTACTCAAGAGGCGATCGACGCAGCGGAAGACGACGACGATCCCCTGGCCATCATCATCCGGAAAGCATGTTCCCGCGAGCTGACTGACCTTGGCCTCATCTTCAACTCGTTGAACATCAAGGTGGTGCAGTCGGAAGTAGCTGACGCGCGCCGGCGACAGTCCGCCGCCGAGGCGCAAGCAAGCGCAGACATCGTGGCAGCCCAGCAATCGCGTCGCTCCAAAGAGGCTCAGCTGGATGCCGAACGCGCCATCTCCGACAAGCAGCGAGAGCTCGAGCAGACCCGCGCGAGTAATGCGGCTTTGATCGCCGAAGCTCAGGCCATGCTACAGAACGCCCTGGTCACTCAGCGTGAGGCGGAGTTGCGTGCAACAGAGATTGCGCAGGCCCAAGCCGATGCCGAGCGCGTGCGCATTTCCGCAGAAGCCTATGCGCGGGGTGAGGCGATTCGGATTACCACCATTGCGCAGGCGAACGCCGAGAGCATTCGCAAGGTCAACGAAGCGATCGCCGCCGGTGGGGAGAGCTATTTCCGCTATCGACAGATTGAGATGCTACCTGACCTTGTTCCCCATATTGCAGCGGCCCTGGCTCAGGCAAAGCTAATCACAATTTCTGGAGGGGGAGCCAACGGCGAAGGAGCGGCCGGTGCGGCTTTGGAGAACATCACCGGCGTCATCCAGACGGTACTCGCAGCCCAGCTCGTGAGCCGGAACGGGATACTTGATGGAAACGGGCAGAATTCCTTACCAGCCAGTGCAGGCGTCCCGGCTCTTACCAGTTAGCGGTGCATCGGGATCCGCTTCTTGAACACGCTCCCGTGGGCCGCGGATTGAGGGGTTAGCCCACTTGAAGCAGTCGGCGAATGAGCGCGATGCTTTTGCGGAACTATCACCTTCCACTTGGTCTATGAAGACGAAGGGATTTGTCCGTTGCGGTGAGCTGCAGCTCAGTCAACCGCGCGATTTGGCGCAGAGCATCCCAGACGGATGCATTCGTTAGTGAGAAGGTAATCTTCTCGTTCTGTGCGTCAGCCGGAACGTCGAGTATCACATTCACGCCCCGCTTTTCTGGACTGATCGCTGCTGACCGCTCACTGATGGTCTCGATCACCTGTCGCACCGTCGCCTCCTGAAAGATCAGCGTAGGAATGATCTGGCTCTCCGCAAGGGCTTGTTGTGACTGTGGTGATTGTGCTGTCGGGTCACCGGATAAGGAAGCGAGCAGCTGATCCACTCGATCATGGTTCTCCTGGCTGTTCCGCATGATCAGTCTTTTCGATAAACGTAGCCAGATTGCGGCGGAACCTGACGGAAAAGTAATGCCATGTTTCCGAAGCTCGGGACCCGCTTCGCGAGGACCGAGGGCCAATCCGGTCACCATCCCCTCGCTGAGCTTGAATTCCTTGGTCAGCAACTGGCCGCTTGCTTCGCCATTCTTCAGCAGAACCACGGCGTATTGCTCGACCACGAGCTGATATTTAGCTGCTCCCGCAACGTTTTCTAACGCCTCTCCCAACGGGATATTGGTTAGACTGAGGGTTATCTGCGGCTCTTCAATGCTGGACTGTGCCACAGCAGGTTCAGGTACAGCATCGAGTCCCGGAATAGATGGAAGTGCTGCAGCCGTGGAAGCGGGGTCAACAGGTCTTCCTTTCAGCACAATGTTCACCCCACGTTTGGCAGGATCATCCTCCAGGGTATCGAGAGCCACGCTCTTACTCCTCAGGAAGTCGACGGCGTCCAGCAGCGATGCCTTGCGGAACTCGAGACGTGGGATGATCAGCGTCGTCAACTTCTTCCGGATACCGTCATCTGGTCTTTCGGCTGGCGCTCGCTGCTCGAGTATCTCGTCAATACGGTCAAGGTTCTCAGCAGTGTTCTGCACAGTCAGCCGGCTCCCATCGGGCGACAGAGACGCCGTCGCCCCCGGTGGAAACGTGATCCCATGCTCACGAAGAATCGACTGTACATCATCTCCGGCCTTTAACCCAGCGGTTGGTAGAAGCATCCACTCCTTGAGGTTGAGAACTTCTGGAGCATCCATCGGAAAGACTTCGATCGCTTGTGATTTGATGCTGAACTTCAGATTGGCGAGGCTGGTGAAGTAGCGTACCGCTTCCACCAGAGGGATGTTAGCAAGAGAGACGGTCAGGCGGGTTTCCTCGGGGTTCATCTGCCCAGCCTCCCTATCTCTGCCGGCGACTTGCGGAGGGTGAAGGTTCAATCTGAACTTAACACCGCGCTTTGCTGGGTCAGGTTCCGACTTGTCCAGTTCACGGCTCTTCTTTTCCAGGAATGCGAATGCCTCGCGGATTGAGGCCTCCCTAAATTCAATTCGCGGGATGATGATTGCGGCGACCTTCCGGACGATCTTATCCCTTGCGGCTTTCTCCGTCGCTGCGGCTTCCGAATCCGGAGATGAAGCCGCTTGGTCTGAGTTGCCTTCGGAGAGTGCGACATCCGTTGCTTCCTGAGCCCGCGTAGCCCCGCCGACCATGAGCATAGCAAGAATGAGTACAGCCACCAATGTGGCAGCCTTGTGAGGGCGCTGGTAGCCAGCAATCGCCCGAAGGCGGGTGCGGATTCCAGCTTCACGCTCGAAGATCCCGATGAAGCCCAAGCTCCACCTGGCGGACATCGGCGTGCCTTCCAGCTTCAGGAGCACATTCCCATAAGCCTCTCGGGCATCGTTCAGAGTCCACTCCAGTACTTGTGCGTCGCAGGCACTCTCGCGGTCGGCTCGGATCCGATGGATTGCCAGCCAGACGATTGGATTGCACCAATGCAGCGCCTGCACCACGCAAAGAAGCCAGTTCACAGGCAGATCCCATCGCTTGAGATGGATGAGTTCATGCCGTAAGACGAGTTGCACCTCATCCGCGGTGAGATCGTGTGGAAAGGCGGCGGGGAGCATCAGGGTCGGGCGGAACAGACCCGTCACGGCAGGGCTTGCCACCGTTTGTGAGAGCATCAACCGCGGCACCTTTCGCAGACTGCAGGCGGCTGCTGTTTCGACGAGGATATCTTGAATGTGCTGCCCCGGTCGCACTGCACCTTGCACAATCCGTCGCCAAGTTCGCCGATACGCAATAAGGGAGACGACGAGCAACCCCACCACTCCAGTGATCCAGAAGACTGCTGCCATCTGCCGCAGTTTAGCGATCTGGGAGCCGGGCGTTTCGGTAAGTGTAAGCTTCGTCTCAGAATCCGGATGCATCGCGCGGAGGTCGGAGCCGCGAGTGGGCGATTGAGTTAGACTGGGGGTTGCAGGTGCAGAAGGCATCGAGATAGCCATGCCGCGCCAGCTTTGGAGCACGGAGGCGCCTAGGTTCTCTGCGCTCCAGCGGCTTTGCGGAAGCTGGGGCGCTAGCAGCACCAGGAGCATCGGTAGCCAAAGGGCGTAACGCCACTGCGGCGAGATCACCCGGCGCAGACCCGCCTGGGTGCACAGGACCACCAAGATCAGCAACGAACCGCGGAACGTTGCCGAGGTGAACCATGTGAAGAGGGAATCAAGTGTGTCCATGGGGAGTTCAGTGTTTGCTTTTTAGTTCCTTCTCGAAGAGCTGCTTCAGTTCTCGCAGTTCGTCTTTCGACAGCTTTGAGTTCGTTGCGAAATGGACCAGCAACGGCTTGGCGGCACCTTGAAAGACCCTGTCCAGGAATGTCTTGCTCTCCGCGCGCACGCTCACGTCGCGCTCGACTGCCGGGGCAAACTCTCGCACTCCACTCGCATTCTCGGTGGTACGCACAGCACCCTTCGCAACTAACCTCGTAAGCAGGGTGCGGACAGTGTTCAGTGCCCAACCCGACGAAGGGTGCAGCGACTTTGCCAGCGCGGAGGCAGTTTGCGGAGAGCGCTTCCAGAGCGCTTCCATGACCGTCCACTCAGCGTCCGAGATCTCAGGCGACTTCATTGCACCTACTTACTACACCCATAGTGAGGTGTAAACTACAAATGTAGCAAGCCGCTCGATTCAGGCCTGGATGGTTTCGGCCCTCCTGCGGTTGGGTTCCTGGTCAGCAGAACCGTGCCTGAGATCCCGTCGCGCGCATCGCGCCTAGCTGTTGATCCTGGTGATCGCCTGAGGATTGCGCGCTCGGCTGAGTGCGGTGTCGTACGTGATCTGGCAGCGGCAGTAGAGGTCGTAGAGGCAGTTATCCATCAGCACCATGCCGTCCTTGCCCGAGGTCTGCATCGTATTCTCCACCTGATGGAGGTGGTTCTCGCGGATCAGGCTCCGGATGGCGCTGTTCGCAACCAGCAACTCAAACGCGAGTACCCTGCTCTTGCGGTCCGCCGATGGGAGGAGATCCTGACCGAGGACGGCCTGCAGTGAATTCGCGAGCTGAAGGATGATTTGCCGTTGAGCGTTCCCCTCGTAGACACCGATGATGCGCTCCATGGCTAATGCGGCGCTGGGCGCGTGAAGCGTGGCGATCACCAAGTGGCCCGTCTCTGCGGCAGTCAGCGCCGTGGAGATCGTCTCATGATCCCGCATCTCCCCCACCGCGATTACGTCCGGGTCCTGGCGAAGTACATGAACCAGCGCGCGGTTGAAGGAGTGCGTGTCCGTGAGCACTTCCTGCTGGATGACGATCGCCCGGCGATTCTCGTGCACGTATTCGATCGGATCTTCGATGGTCACAATCTTGCAGCGGCGGTCGCGATTGATCTGGTCTACCAGGTAGTTGAGCGTCGTGGTCTTGCCTGACCCAGTAGGCCCGGTCACCAGCACCAGGCCACTTGGCCTTCGAACGATCTCATCGATCTTGGCCGGTAGACCGAGTTCGACGCGCTCCCGGATGCTCGTGCCGCAGAAGCGGATACTCATCTCGGGATGAGTATTGCGCATGTACAGGGTCGCCCGGATTCGTCCAGCGAGGCTATGCGGCAGAGAGAGGCACAGCTCCCATTCGCGATCGAACTTCTGGCGCTGATCTTCGTTCAGAAGGCTGTAAGCCATCTCCGCGCTTTCCTCACCGGTCAGGCCATCAGCATCCGCAAAGATGATCTCTCCGTGAATGCGGAATGCGGGGGGAACGCCGACAACGAGATGCAGGTCCGAGGCGCCGTTGGTCGTGGCCTCGCTCAGGAGGCGGGTAAGCTGGTGGCTCATCGTAAAAAGACCCTGCGCCAGAGCCCATGCAGGGACGAGAACCACCCTATGGAATGCATCCTGTTCAGGAAAAGTTGCGCAGGGTAGCAGGTGGGGTCGAGCTCGAGCGCCTGCCGGAAAGAGCCCTGAGCCAGTACCAGCATTCCGAGTTCCTGCTGGCACAGCCCGATCTGCAACCAGACCACGCCCCTGGCGGCATCAGCTGCCAGCGCCCGATGCGCGAGCTGCAGAGCCGTCGAGAACCGGTGGTAGTAGAAATGAATGCGGGAGGCCAGCCAGTGGATCAGCCAATCATTTGGCGCGAGCACATGGGCTCTTTCGAAGCAGAAAGCAGCATTCCGCTCGCGACGGGCCAGCATCACGTCCGCTCGAGCCAGCCAGATATAGGGCGTGTCGCCGCGCTCCTCAAAGGAGGCATCCGAGAACGCCATCGCACTGCGCAGATCTCCGGTCCGGGCCAGGGCCACCGCCTTGGCCGCCAGCAGCTCTGGAACGCGGGGAAAACGTTCCAGCGCCTTGTCGGCCCAGAGCTTCGCTTCCCGGAACTCACCGAGTTCAATAAGCATGCGCACCTGGCCTGCCCACGCACTCGAGTTCTGCGGATTGAACTCCAGCACCTTGGCGTAGTCCTTTAGCGCTTTCTCGAAGAGCCCGCTCTCATAAGCAGCTTGCGCTTCCTGTAAGTAGTAGCCTTCGGTTCGTGCTTCATCCGCCGTTTGTTGGGCGGCGATGCTTTGCGGATCGAACTCGAGACTGGCGAAACGGCTTACTGGTCTTGGTGTCGCCATAGTCTGAAGCCAAATGGTTTCCCGAGAATGTCATCCTGAGCAATCGTTCCGATATCCACTCGCGCCTGCGGGGCCAGGGAGGCCGCCACGTTTCCCATCACCACCGTCCGCAAGGTAGGCCACACAAACCAATAGCCTGCGGGCACAACCAGTTGCCCGGAACTCGGCATCCCATCCCGTTTGGGATGCGACCTGCCATTGATACGCAGATCGGTTGCGGTGAACTGAAGCACATCGCCCTGCTTACCAATGATGGTGTCCAGGCCAATCCCCTCCTGTACCCTGGCCAAACCTGATTGCGGTTCAATCCGGTATGCTACGAGATCGCCCCGGTGCAAATCCTGACCCCATGGCGTCCGGTTAATTACATAGAGTCCGCCCTGGAACCAGATCGGCATGAGTGCAGATCGCTCCAGGAGACGAAGCGCAGGGGCGTAGGCAAATTGGCTCAAGACGATGACGATGGTAATAGCCATGAGCATCCGGATCAGCAGCAGGCGCTGCGGCCACACGGAACATATTGCGCACAGGATGCTGCTCGCGTGGATGGAGAGCATGAAGATGAAGGCAAATGTCGACACGCCCCTACCCACCCACAGGAAGTAGACGGTGAATCCCACCAGCCAGGAGATCAGCCCCGCGCGCACGAGCCGCTCCCTCCCCTCGCCCCGGAAACCGAAGCCTGGGATGAGACAGTTCCCAAGGAATCCCGTCGGAAGTACCGCAGAAAGCTGGTAGCCCCAGGTCGTCCGATTGAGCCAGGAGCGCCCGCCATCCAGCCCCTTGTAGAAGCGGTGACCGCGTCCGGCTCGCGGTGGGTAGAAGGGCGACCCTGCGGACTTCATCGGTAAGGAGCTCGTCACTGGCGCTGATCGATGTGTGAGCGGACATCCTGATCGGGCTCATAGTATTCCCGGGTAAGTTGCTGCCCGGTTTGTAGACCGATGATCTGTTCGAAGACCTTGGCGACTTCCAGGCAGCTCTTGCCGGGATGCCCGCGAATCTCCAGCTCCACCTTGCCGTCTGGACCGATGGTGATGTCATATTCTCGTTGAGGCATGGCTTCAATTCTCCCAGTGACTAATCCGCAGGCGGATCGATTGGTTGGCCTCTGCAGCTTCTTCCACCACGGTATAGCCTCGCGAGTGCATTTCCGCCATGAGGCGTTCGTAAACGTGCTGCTGCACGACGCGATTGCTGAGTGCCTCACCGGCAGCGCGCAATTGCTCTTTGCTATGGTGTGTGCCCGTCGCACAAAGAGCAGCTTTGCCCCGTGCATCCCGGGAGAAGGTGATGGTAATCCCGTCGCGGGAGACTGAAATGCGCTGATCACGGTCGAGCTGGCTGGAGATGATGTCGCTCTGCGGAATGTCCAGTTCCACGGAGTTGCTCCCCCGAGCACGTCGGTCGGCGTGCGCCTGCCCGGTATCCTCCAGCGCGGCGTAGCCCAGGGAGGTCGCTGCCGCCATCACCGTGGCGGCAAAGCTGGGCCAGGCAACGATGACGATTGGCGCAAGAATACAGACGGCACTCATAAGGTTCTTGGTTGAATTGGACAAAGTCCGCGGCAAATCCTCACGCGCTCATTGTACAGACATCAGCGCAGTCACGTCTGAGCGGTAGTTCAACCGCTTCTCAGAACTCCATTAAACGGCGGTCCTGCTCACGTTTATCCGACACCCGAGGGACACTCGCATTGCGCGCACGCCCCTCCGCCCAGTTGCGTAAACGGCTGATCTGCTCATCCATTGTTTTCGACAGTGGGACCGTCTCGCGCAGGGCTCCGAGTACGTGCTCGGTAGCGAGTTCAGTCTGCGCGTAAAACGCATCGTAGAGGGCACTGATGATCGCCTCTTCAATCTCAGCTCCGCTGAAGTCGTTGCTGGCCGCAACGAGCGCCGGGAGATCGAACGTTGCAGGATCCCTCCGCCGCTTCTCGAGGTGAATGCGAAAGATCTCTTCCCGTTCGGATTCCCCCGCCAGATCCACAAAGAAGATTTCGTCCAGCCTGCCTTTCCGCAGCAGCTCGGGAGGCAGCTGGGATATGTCGTTGGCCGTCGCCACGACAAAGATCGGCGCAGTTTTCTCGGAGAGCCAGGTGAGGAAGGTGCCAAAGACCCGCGCCGTCGTTCCTCCATCACTCCCTCCGGAACCCTGCGATCCCGCAAAGGCCTTATCGATTTCATCCACCCACAGGATCGCCGGAGCCACTGATTCCGCCACCGCGATTGCGCGGCGGACATTCTCTTCGGAAGACCCCACCAGGCTGCCAAACATCCGACCCATATCGAACCGCAGGAGCGGCTGCTGCCACATGCTCGAGACCGCCTTGGCGCAGAGGCTCTTGCCGCATCCCTGCACGCCGAGGATCAGGATCCCCTTGGGCGGTGGCAGGCCAAACTCCCGCGCTGCATCGGTGAAGGTAATCGCCCGCTTCTGCAGCCAGTCCTTGAGCACGCCGAGTCCGCCCACATGCGAGAAAGTCTCCTGGCTTGCGTAGTACTCGAGCAGACCGCTCTTCCGAATGATCTGCTGCTTCTCAGCGAAGACCTCATTGACGTCATCCGCACTGAGGCGCTGATCCTTTACGATGATCTTCGCGAAGACGTTCTCCGCCTCTCCTCGCGTGAGACCCAGTGCCGCCTGGAGCAGGCGCGCACGGCCGGGTTCGTCGAGATCGATCTGCACCTGCTTGAGGTGGCTGACATCTTCGATGATCCGATCGAGAAGCCGCGAGAGTTCCGCTGTATCCGGGAGAGGGAAGTTCAGGACCGTGACCTCTTTCTCGAGCTCACAGGGAATCTCCAGGGTGGAGGAAACCAGGATGACCGTCTTGAAGCTGTTCTTCAGATGAATGGCGATCTCCTTGAGCTTCCGAATGACGGCGAAGTTGTTGGGCTTCAGGAAGGGGTGAAAGTCCTTGAAGATGAAGATCGAAGGCTCCACCTGCTCGATTACCTGATCGAGCGCCGCCACCGGATCCTTCGTCTGCGCATTCCGGTGCTTCTGGGACTGGATCGAGGTTCCCGCGGGCACGATCCCGACACTGAAGGACCATTCGAAGACCTTCTTCTGCCGACGCTCGGCAATTGCGAGGATCACTTCCTGCACGCGAGACTCCTCACTCGAGACGATGTAGAGGACCGGGTATCTCGCTCGAATCAGCGTTTCGATTTCATCCTGGATATTCACAGCGGTAGGAAAGGAGGCGTATCTATGGTGGACTTATCCCCCAGCGAGTCGCGGGCAGGTTGCGGAATCCTTGCGCTGATCCGCGCGTCCTGCGGATTCAGGGCACTGAGAGCAACCGCCATTGCGGGGGTTAGATTGTGCACGTAGACCGTGCCGTCGGACATGATCAATACCTCCGTCATTTGTTCGGAAGCGCCGACTAAGTTCATTCGATGAGGTGGACGCCGGTGGCTATCGCAATATCCCAGGCACGCTGCAGCTCGCTCGCGACGGCTGGATCTCGCAACTCGGGATGTCGCCGCGACCGCCACGCAGGCCAGAAACCGGTCCGCAAATTCACTTTCACTCCCGGGAGATTTGCCGCAATCCAGGTGGCGACTG
The DNA here is from genome assembly GCA_031389825.1 of Spartobacteria bacterium. Classification (GTDB taxonomy): domain Bacteria; phylum Verrucomicrobiota; class Verrucomicrobiia; order Chthoniobacterales; family Chthoniobacteraceae; genus JANMSW01. Next base: position 177,169 of record JANMSW010000029.1, on the reverse strand, counting down.
GCTGCCAGCAACAGTTCACATGGCCGGGCATCAGGAGATGGCGGATGACCAGCTCACTATCCTCCGCGGCCCACCGGAGATTCTCCTGCAGCACCCGTGTGTAGTCGTGAACCCCGGCAAGGCGCTTCGCACAGGCATCGTTGCCGAACTTATAGTCCACCAGCCACACATCGAAGATGCCCTCCAGCAGCTCGCGGGCTACTGCCGACGCGTGGCCGTTGGTTTTCCAGATCAGCCGCGCATCGTCCGGGAGCACACTGACCAGCTCCAGGGCGGCGGGCAAATGGACAGTCGGCTCACCTCCCAGGATCATGATGGACTGTGCACCCTTGCTTAACTCCATCCGCGCCCGTGAGCCCAGGGCCTTCGCATCGAATGGCTCGCCCGCCTTCGGATTCCAGCTTTGTGCGCCCGTGATACAGAATGCGCAGCGCAGATCGCATCCGCTGAAGGCCACTGCAAAGGCGGGGATAAACTCGAGCTCATCGGACACCTCGACCTGCGCCGAGAAGACTCTGGCCTCCGCCCCTGCCCCGCAGACTCCTCGCTCCCCCTGGAGGCGATTGCATCCGCAGTGGTGGGCACAAAGATGGCACTCGGCGAGTTCCTCCCGCGCCGCTCGGCAGCGCTCCGCAGCCAGGCTCTGACGCCCGGAATGCGGCAGGAGCCCACTGCCGCCGCGTGCCAGTAGGTCAGCGGACACATTCATCGGCGAAAGATCCGGGTCCACCATGGCCTTCGAGCAGGCGGTACCGAGGCAAGGGACTCCTGAAGCCTCGTCTCGATAGCCGCTGGGAGAGTCACTCGCGACGCATCATAGCGAAGAAGGTCTTCGACTTCCTCAAAGGTTCGGCTGGATTGCACCTGACCCGAGGTGACCTCCTGTACGGCCTCGATCTCCTCCTGAGTTTGACGCTGGAGCTTGCGTGAGTTCGGATCCATGAGCGTTAGGCAGTCTTCTGAAAGCAGGCGGCGAAAGCTTTGCGTGCCCGGTACAACTTGCCACGGACGGCATCGGCGCTCTGCGTGGTCAGTTCTCCGATCTGCTCGTAGGTCAGTTCCTCGTCGGCCACGAGGAGGAGCAGAAGGCGATATTCCTCCGGGAGATTGTCGAGGGCCTGCTGAATCCGCGTTCCCAGTTCCGCACTCTCGACCACCCGTAGAGTACCCTCAGCCGGCGATGCCTGGAGGTCCCAGAAGGCAGGCTCCACGTTGTTCACCATGGTCCTGCGGTACCAGGCCTTCCGCAGGTTCTGGCAGTGATTGATGGTGATGCGATAAAGCCAGGTACGCAGTCCGGACTCGCCACGAAACGCCTGCAGATGCTCGAAGGCTTTTACGAAGACGTCGTGAGTTGCGTCCTGCGCCTCCACCGGATCCCCCAGCATCCGCAGCGCGAGGTAATATACAGGCTGGGCGTGCTCGCGGTACACCGCTCCGAATCCCACCGAAGCCCATGCCGACGCCGGTGTCGGTGCGGGATTCGGTTCAGTATCCACCGGAGAGACGATGCAGGAAGCTGCGGCCATTGATCATTAGACCGGGTTGCCGGTCAATCGTCACGGGCGGCTTGTAAGATTAGGCCGACGCAAGACTTCGCAGTGAATGGAACGCGAGGCACGGGAACCATGGTCCAATCGTTGACCGAATTGGCTCGCGCTCCAGAACAGAACCGGCGATAGCATTTCAGGCAGAATCGGGGCGCGATGAGCAACACGACTAATCTGGATTGGCGGCGATCCCTCGGCTGGGGGTTGGGACGAGGATGAACTTTCGTATGCAAGTACCACCATGCCTACAAGTATCGCATCTACAAAGAACGGAGACTAATGATCTGGCCTGTACCCATTAACGTTCGCATGAGCCCCCTGCTCGCGAGCAATCTTCTGGACGTAAATGCGCAATGCGCAACGGAAGAGCGGGAGATTTCCGACTTCCCAGAGTACGGATCCACGCTGAGTGAGAGACAACTGATACGCCTAAACGCGTTCGCCGCCGAAATCATTCGGAGCCACGATTCTCAATCCCCGGTAGCAGCGATCTCAATCATTGGACATGCGGACCGCGCCTTAAAAGAGCCGCTCGCCAAACGAGCGACCAAGGAGCAGGAAGTCAGCGACGAACGAGCTCGCAATGGCGAAACGCAGCTGAAGGCTGCACTGCAGAGGCTGCCTGGTGGCTCCCGCGTCCTCGCGATGATCCACACCAAGCCGCAGGGTGTTGGGAGTAAATTTCTTGCCGTTCAGAATCCGCTGAATGAGGAGCAAATGAGGAGGAACCGTAGAATCGTCTTCAAATGGTCACGGTGCCTTTTACCAAGTCCTATCATTCACCCCTTGCCTGAGTTTCAACCGCCGCCCCAAGGAAAACCGGAGGACAACCCAAACGTAGTCTTCGCCGGGCAAACATTCAAAATGAAGATACTCAGCGGCGTCTCTGGAGGAGAGGTCCTTGGAGCGTTCTCTTACCATTTCTTGATTGTGGATACTGAGAACAAGAGATCCGCGGAATACGTTTACCAAGGCATCATAGGGACCATCGGGGTACCTCCTTTTACCGAGTCAGGAGAAAGTTCTTTTAGCAATCCATTCACGACGAAGGCGCCCATTCAAGTTAATCAACTCAGCTCAGGAGATTGTGATCATACATCAGGCTCGCTAGGGTTAGCGAGCGGCATGCAATTCAATATCGGAAGGACCGATGTCGCCACTTTGCGTATGGATCCATCGCAGCTGCCAATCTCCATTTTTGCTGGACCATCAAAATCGTTGGGGGTGGAAGCGGGCTCCGGTTCGATGAAGCTAGTTCCGGGCACTGTCGCGGTATTTAAGTGAGGTTCTCTAATCGGGTGTGGCATGTAGCTCCTCTCATTAGGATTCGTATTGCCCTTGGACAGGTGGACTGTGGCGGACGTCGGGGCGGAGTTGCCCGCGCGCAGCATCCGCTACCTGCGGACGATCACCTTCGATCATACCGATCATGATTTTGAGCGTCTGCTGACTGCTCAGCGGGTGTTCCAATCTGTGGGCATGTTCGCCGTGACGAGAACCGGCCGCTCGTCATTGCTGGCTGGCTGAGAATCGCTCTACGCGAGCGCGCGGCAGCGCAGGATAAGAGGGCGCCCCCGGGAGCGCGCTGCTTCAATGAGACTGGCGAACTTCTAACCTTCTCGACCCCTACCCCGCTGCCGGATCCGCAGGATTGACGCTCCGGTGGATGATCCGCTCAACTCCGAACTCCTTCAGGAAGCGCTGCTCCGATTCCGGCGTACATACGAGGATCATTCGGCCATCCGGATGAAGAACGCTATCCGCGCTCAGGTGGGTATCCACAATCTCGCCGCGTCGAAGCGCGACGACCTGGCATTCGGTGCGCTTCGGGATTGCTGCCTGTGCCAGCGTCTTCCCCTGCAGCTGCGCGGGCACGTTCGTCTCCGCGATGTGCAGGCCCTCCGCGACCATCAGGATGTCGTCCCCGTCCAGGAAATTGAAAATCGCATTCGATCCCATCGAGGCGTAGGAGAGCACGAAATCGGCGCCGGCCCGGTGGAGTGTGGAGACGTTGCGGTCGTGTGTGGCGCGGCTGATGATCTGCACGTCGGGACGGAGCCGGCGACAGTAGATGGTGAGGTACACATTGTTGTCGTCGTCGTGCGTGGTGATGACGATGGCCGGCGCCTTCGCGAAGCCTGCGCTCTCCAGCGTGCCGCGATCGGCCGCGCTGCCGTGCACGTAGGTCTCGGGATCCAGGTTGCGCTCCTTCAGCGACTCGATGATGCGGTACTTCACCTCCCGCTCCTTCAGCGCAAGGGCAGTCGCTCGCCCCACTCGACCGCCGCCCACGATGATCACCGCGGAATCGTTCACGTGATAGATGCAGAAGAGCTGGTCGTAATTGTGGAACTGCTCTTCGCTCCCGGCGAGGAGCAGGACCGAGTGTGCATCGATCCGCGTTGTCGCCGTCGCTGGCTCGAGCTTGCCGCGCTTCCACAGTCCGATCACGGTCACACCCGTGTGGGTGCGCAGCCGAGTCTCCTCAATCGTCTTTCCCACCAGCGGAGTGCCGGTCGCCGTCGCTTCGGCAATGAGCAGGTTACAGAATCGCCCGATGACGTGGGTGCGTGCATCCACCCCGCTGATCCGCCGCGAGAGCGACTGCCCCATCATCTCGGAAAGCTGGAGCACGTGGGTGCTGCCCGCGAGCTGCAGAATGTCCACCGCGTCCTCCGAGTGCGCCGTCGTGATGATCGGCACATCGTCATCCAGCTCGCGCACGGTGAAGGCGATGTTCGTGTTGACGTGATCGCCCCCGGTGACGGCGACCATCGCCGCCTGGTTAGCCCGCATGAGCCGGTACGTCTCCGGACGGTCCACGGCACCCACGACGACCTTTACCCCGGTGTCGTAAAGCCGGAGCGCCTCCTGCAGATCGCCCACGAGCAGCGCGTAATCGTACCCGTAGCGCTCGAGCCGATCGATCAGAGAGACGCTTACCGGATCGTAGTTCGTGATGATCACATGGCCGCGCACCGAGGCGGCGAGCTGCCGTGGGGCGCGTGCTTCCGCCTGTGCCTGCACCCAGGGGGCGTAGAAGAATTCGATGAAGGTGAACGGCAGCAGGATGAGCAGGAAAACCATCCCGGAAAGCAGCACCACGATTGAGAAGAGTCGGCCTGCATCGCTGACGAAGGTGATGTCGCCGAATCCCAGCGTGGACATGACCGTAAGCGTCCAATAGACGCCGGTGATCCACGAGTGCTCCTTCCCTTCCATGATCATGATGACGTGGAAGAGGACGCTGTAGACCAGCACGAGGCCGACGAGCACCGCGATGAAGCGGGTCAGGAGGCGGATATTCCGCCGGGCTGGTGCCGTGGGCAGAAGCGACGAGAGCTGGGAAGTGAAGAATTTCATTGCGCAGACCGGCTGGCCCAAGGGTATCGGCGGCGGCATAAGATAGGTCCTGCTGAGGCGAACGATGCAATGATGATAACGGGAGCCGCCCACGGTCGCGCGACATCGCAACACTCGGCAGCGGGGATGAGCAAGGTCTGGTGGCGCTGTGCATCGAAGATATTTGCGTGCGCCGCCCCTACTTCTGACGGCTTGACCATGGTGCTTGCCGTCGCCATTACCGGCAGAATATCTCCTCTTAATGAAAGCCCAAGATCTGCCATTCACCCAACTCCTCGAGGGCTCCAAGCAATTCATCATCCCCATATTCCAGCGCACTTACAGCTGGGAGCAAAGCCACTGTGATCAGCTTTGGAACGACATCCTCCGCGTGGGCAGCTCCCCGGAGCTGAATAGCCATTTCATTGGTTCGGCAGTCTATATTCCGGAGCAGGAGACAAGCGCTGCTATCTCTAGATGGCTCGTGATTGACGGTCAACAGCGCATCACGACGATAACTCTTCTGCTGCTTAGCTTTCAACGGCAGTTGGAAAGTCGCGGTCTCGAGGAGCCGGTTTCTCCTGCGCTCATTGAGGACTGCTACCTAAAAAACCGACACGGGAAGGGCGAACTTCATTATAAGATGCTGCTCACCAAGGCGGACCGGGAGACGCTCATTTCTTTGCTGAACGGAAAAGAGCCTGCGGAGCCTGTCTCTCACCGTATAATCTCTAATTACCACTTTTTCACCGAACGAATGGCGGGAGCGGATCTGACAACGGTGTACAAAGGAATCCAGAAACTAATGATCGTCGATGTTCGCCTTCAACAGGGTTTGGATAATCCCCAGATGATCTTCGAGAGCATGAACTCAACCGGGTAGGCTTTAACTCAGGCGGACCTAATCCGCAATTTTGTTCTCATGGGATTGGAGCACTCCCTTCAGACGCGCCTGTACGAAGAGTTCTGGCGACCGATGGAGGTAGAATTCGGGCCAGAGAACTACATGAGCTACTTTGACGAGTTCATGCGGTACTACCTCGTGATTCACACGGGGAATCAGCGTACGAGGCGGGATGAGGTGTATGACGAGTTCAAAGGCTACTCCCGCAAACACGCTGTGGAGGATTTGCTGGCGTCGATCAGGACGTTCGCGAGTCATTTCTGTAATGTCGCTCTTGGGAAAGAAAAAGATCCAGCGCTTGGGGCTGCTTTTCACGATATCCGCGAGCTGCGAGCGGACGTCTGCTACCCCTTCCTTATGGAGGTGTATGATGACTACCGGCAGCAACGTCTCTCGAAGCAGGAATTCGTAGAGGTAACAGCGCTCGTAGAGAGCTACGTCTTCCGGCGAGCGGTCTGCGACATTCCCACCAACTCTCAGCGTCAGACGTTTGCGACACTCGCACGTCACCTGAAGAAAGATCGCTACCTGGAGAGTGTCAAAGCGAGCTTCGTCCTCTTACCGTCTTATCGCCGTTTTCCGGGCGACGATGAGTTTATCCGTCAGATCAAACTGCGTAATCTATACTCCTTCAATCGTCGCTCGTATTGGCTTAGACGCTTTGAGAATCACGGACGCAAGGAACGGGTCCAGGTTCAGGACTACACTATTGAGCACATCATGCCTCAGAATCAGGCCCTTAGCGCTGATTGGCAGGCTGATCTGGGCCCGGATTGGAGCGCCATTCATGCGAACTACCTCCACACACTTGGAAATCTGACGCTCACTGGCTACAACTCTGAGTACAGCGATCGCCCTTTCAAGGAGAAGCGGGACATGAAAGGTGGGTTCCGTGAGAGTCCATTAAAACTCAATCAGGGCTTGGGAAGTTGCGAGACATGGAACGGGGCTGCAATTATTGAGCGTGCTGACCGCCTGGCTGGTTTAGCGGCTGAGATTTGGGCAGCGCCTCGAGTGCGTGAAGATGTGCTTGCGGCGTACCGCTCCGAGGATTTGCCAGGCGGGGTCTACTCGATTTCCGACCACCCAAACTTGGATGGTGGTGTCGTGAGGGAGCTTTTTGAGCCTCTTCGTGCGGCGGTCACCGCGCTGGACCCTTGTGTGACCGAGGAGTTCTTGAAGTTGTACGTTGCGTACAAGGCAGAAACCAACTTCGTCGATGTCGTTCCTCAGGCGAAGCGGCTGCGACTTAGTTTGAACATGCCGTTTCCGCAGATCGATGATCCCCGAGGCATGTGTAAGGATGTGAGCAGAGTTGGGAGGTGGGGCAACGGAGATGTTGAAGTTATTCTGGATCGAGTCAGCGACCTTCCGTACATCATGGGGCTTGTACGTCAGTCATTGGAACTTCAACTCGGTGAGGACTGCTGAGGGGGGCGCCCCGTGGAGCACAATTTGGTTCCGAGCGGTAGCGTGTCGACTGAGGCGCTGGGAGTGATTACCTGTATCCATTCACCCCTAGAATCAGAGCTTCTCGAATACACTGCCTTCACCTGGAACGAATAGCCTCTGATACATCCGCGTGGCGTAGCTATCAGTCATGCCGGCTACATAGTCGCATATTACGCGCCTACGCTCAACCTTCGAAGGTGCTATCAAATACTTCTGTGCGAAGCTCTCAGGCAGAAGTTGCGTTGGTGAAGATGACAGTGCCTCAAAGAGACGAATGATCATGTATCTCCCGCGGTACTCAAGAGTTTGCACCGACTGAAGGTTTATGACGCGCTCCGCGACAACCTCTTGTAGCAAATCAAGTAACTGGCGGGCTTCTGGATAGAGTTTCGCTCTACAATCCAAGATCGGTGCTTCGAATGCGTTCAGCGATTCGCAATCAACGGAAACCATAAGCACATGCACGATCTCCCCGATAGCCATTTTTCGCTCGCCTGCGCCAAAGAGCTGAGTCAGAACTCTATCAAAATCGAGGCCAACAGAATTCATCCAGCTCGAGGGCATTCTGCTGACTAGCGCCTGTAGCATTTCTCTGCTGACCAGTCCGAGTGCTATGCCATCTTCCAAATCGTGAACACCGTACGCAATATCATCCGCAAGCTCCATGATCGAACAGTCTAATGACTTATGTCTAGTTTTTCCATGTTTTTCTGAGGACGGCTCCGACTGCCACTCCACGAAAAGCTTACGGTCGTGAGCAGGTACGTGTTGGAGCAGCCAATCAACGACGTCTTTCTCTGTGTCCAGGAAGCATTTTGGCGGCTTCCAATCCGAGGCAGAAAGCACGAGCGGATCCACTGCCGTAGGTTGCGTTAACTTCGACGCTTCCGTTAGGGGGCGAGGATACTTTAGGATGCCAAGGAGTGCTCGTCGCGTAAGATCAAGACCGAACGAGGGCGTGTGGCTTTCCAGCTTTGTTAACAACCGCAATGATTGTCCATTTCCCTCGAATCCTCCATCAGATCGCATGGCGTAATTCAAAGCTACTTCCCCGCCGTGGCCAAACGGTGGATGTCCGAAATCGTGAGCGATTGCAATGGTCTCCATTAGATCACGATCAGGCAGCGGTACACGGGATACACCCTTCGCATGTATCTGTTGAACGAGTCCCACAGCGATTTGAGCTACCTCCACAGAATGCGTGAGCCGGGTTCGATAGAAGTCCCCATCACCGATTCCAAGAACCTGTGTCTTGGCTTGGAGTCGGCGAAATGCCTTTGAGTGGAGCAAGCGCGCTCGATCTCTTTCGAAAGGGGTCCGATGGTCTCCAAGCCTCTTCAGTTCTCTATCGGAGCGCCTCGCCTTCCACATTTCGTCATCCATTCCAAATGGGTGCCGATTTGAGGCCTGCGTGTCAACAAGATGTGTGTACCTCGGTTGGGACAACTTGCGACTAACATAACACCAGTCCAACGCAATTGATGATTATGTCTAGGCTGGGTTCGGCACTGGATCCGCTTTGATCAATAGCGTGCCATTACGTCTGGATGTCAGGTCGATTTGATTTCGGAAGCGCCTAGCCGCCACGGTTTCGGGCTATCGCGCTCACAGTTGTGGATTTATACCAACTGTGACCCGGGGCTTTGGAACAACACGCCCAAACGACATCATGCCGCGCGAATCTAAAGAGCAAGCACCCTCTCCGCCCGCCATGCGAGTCCCACCGGATCTGGTCGGAATGCATCATCGTGCGGTGGCAGCAACGGTTGGCCGCGCAGTGCGACGAGGTCCTGTTCTCCCGGCGAACGCCTCGCATCCAGCCGGGGCGATGCCTGCCACAGTCCCTGTGGCGTGGGGACGATCAGGAAGCGGTCCATTGCCCAATGATGATTTTTACAGAGGGCAAGGCCGTTGGTCGGGTGATCGTTCCCGCTGATGTTGAAAGGTATTAGGTGTGCGCCATCCACAAAGGTCAGATCGGCTTCCGGAAGTTTGATCCGCAGTCCGCACGCGGCGCATTGATGATCGTATGCCTTGAGGACTATTCGGCGGAATGCCGGATTGCGGCCGACCGGCGCGTATTCGCAATCCGCGTCTTCCTTCGTCCGCGGCGCGTCCTCTCGTGCCGGGCCGTCCTGATCCTGCGCAGCGAAGAGCGCACTCAGCTCCGCAATCTGTTTCGGGAAGTACCGGGAAAGTACCGCTTCTCTCAGCTTTTGGCGATCTGATCGGTTGCGGAAGAAATGCTCCATGCCCGCGCCGATCCGCGCGAACACGCAGCGTTGGTGCGCCATGGCAACTGTCGGCGTGTTGCCCAGCTCCCACTCGGCTCCACCACGTAACTCGACTGGAAACCAGAATCCATCGCCACGGAGATAGTAGAACGGGTTCTCGGGTGTATTGGAGTCATTAGCCCGTTGCACCACCCTGAAGTAGGATGTAAACCGTTCTCGAAGCTCCAAAGACCACAGAACGTTCTCCACCTGGGCCTCGCCTGTAGCGAGCATGTCCAGAACGCATAGCAGCAAGAGCGGCTTATGCGGCCGCTCATGGCGCTCTGGCCCGGACCCCACAACCCCAACATTCAGAGAGTAGAGCCGATCGATCGCCGCCTCGATGGTTTGGATTTCCGGCATGTTGCTGAGGAAGGTGAAGCTGCACCGTCGTACTCAGCGCCTCGGCGATCGTCGAGAACGGAAGTCTTATCCTCCCGTGGATGTGACTTCAGTTGCTGCACTCCGCTAGCTTTCCCGCAGACACCTGGCACTCACGACACAGCTTCCGCCCGCCGAATCTCCTCTTATTGAATCGGCAGAAGGCCACCACCTTGGAGTCTAACTTCGCTTTGCACTCATCACATTCCAACGCGGCTGCTGCCACGGGTGCCGCAGGAGCTTTCTGACAGGTCTGACACAGCAGCTTGCCGCCAAACTTCTTCGAATTCATGCGGCAGAAGTTGACCACCTTCTGCTCCACTTCGGCTTTGCAGCTGGAGCATGTCCTAAGCGGCTGCGTAACGGTCGGCGGCTCTTCCGCCACCCTTGCAGTGATAACTTCTGTGAACTGATAGGACGCCTTCTGTTTGATTCCGAACTTGGCAGAGTAATCGAAGGAGCCTGGGTGATGTGCGGCCACAAGCGCTTTTGCGACGGTCTCCAGCGTATCAAGCCCAACAACCCTCGAAATCGCAGAGATGAATCCCAGGCCGCTCACGCTCTTGTCGTGGCACTCACTGAAGTGCTTCTCAAACATATCCATTCGGACGACGCGATCCCAGCCAGTTCCTCCGCGTCGGACCTGGCATGAAGGAGAAACCAGCACCCAATTGTGGTAATCAATCGGAAGGGTCATACCCAGCCGCTTCGGCGCCAAGCCTTGGGCATCAATGAAACCCTTGAGCACCTCGATATGTCTGCGGTTCTGCTCGACCGGCGAAGGGATCCCGCGCCAGCCGAATTTCGTGCGGATCTCCCATTCCCCAGAGTCCGACACTCGCACTTCTCCCCCAAACGCTTTGCTCTCGATGACGTGGAAATGCAGCGTTCGGTGCAGAATCAGGTGATCAATCTGTGCCACCCGCCCATTGTGCTCGAGGCGCAGATCGTGAATGACAGCACTACTCTCGCCGTCCTTCCAACCGAAGTCGATGTGGTAAGCCGCTTCCTTCTCCCCCTTTGCGCCAATCCGTACGGCCCAGAGTTCATCCTCAACAGCATCGCGCTGGGCTTTCGTAAGTTCGGGCAAAGCCATCAACCGCTCAAGCTCCGCCAACTGGGGAGCCACATCGTCCTTGTGCTTGAGAATCATGCGTCACGTTTGTAGAGCCGATTTCGGGCCATCGGTGTGTAGCGACCAACCCAAGTATAAGATGACGACTGTTCGCATCTTTTAAGTTCCGCTGATATTCCGTCGAAATGGCAATACGAAGACGCTGGACTCGGGACGAGTTGCTCGTGGCGCTGAATGTCTACCATAAGCTTACGTTCGGCCAGCTTCACTCGCGGCAACCGATCATTGTGGCACTCGCGGAGAAACTCGGGCGCGGAGCGAACAGCGTTGCGATGAAGCTAAGCAACTTCGCTTCGCTCGATCCAGTTCTGAAGCTTCGCGGGATTAAAGGGCTCTCCGGCGCCAGCGCTCTGGATCAGGTCGTCTGGACCGAATTCCACCAAGATCTCCCGGAAACAGTTTCAGCAACGGAAGGAGCCCTGCGCGATCTGTTCGGTGCCGACGAATCCAGTGATCTCGAGTTCTTGCCGAAGGAAGGAGTGCGAGTTCGCAAGCGGGAACCGCTTGGCCCGACAGAAGCGATAGGTACCGTGAAACAGCGCCGTGGTCAGGAGTACTTCCGGGAAGCAATCATCAACAACTGCGGAGGAAGGTGCGCCGTCTCTGGATTAAATGTCCGCGAGTTGCTGATCGCTTCCCATATCCTACCGTGGGGCAAGTACCCGGATCAGCGTCTGAACATCCGCAACGGACTGAGCCTTTCCAGGCTACACGATGCGGCCTTCGACCGTGGCCTCATTGCGTTCGACGACTCACTGCGGTTGATCCTTTCGCCGTCGCTGAAGGCGCAGCTGTCGCAGCGCAGTGTGGCGGAGAACTTTGGCGCTTACGCTGGCGAAGCTCTGCTCCTTCCAGACGATGCCGCTTTGCCAGATCCCGCATTTCTCTCGATCCACAGAACCACTATCTTCGGGCGGTCGTGATTCTCCCCTTTTTCTGCCTTCCCTTCCGGACTAGCTCCACCAGGGATGTTCAAGAGTACCTCACGACACTTGGAATGATGTATAAAAACACAAACCGCCGTGCCCTTTGCAAGAGCACGGCGGGACGGGTATCAAACTTGGACTCCCCTTACTTGTAGACCGTAACCAAGGTGGAAGCAGTGACGTTGCCGGCGGCATCGTATGCGTAGGCCTGCAGCTTGTGCGCCCCTCTCGCAGCCTTCTTCGTGTTCCAGCTGAAGACAGCGTTGGCAGATGTGCTGGTCGCGAAACGCTGACCGTCGATATACAGCCACACTTCGGTGACAGCGACATTGTCTTTCGCAGCGACTTGGATCCGGGCGGTTCCGGAGACGACGGTCCCCTCCTGTGGTGAAACAATGGCGACGGTCGGTGCCGTGACGTCGCCGACCACAACAGGCTGCTGCACGGTGACAGTAGTGAGCGACCGGCCGATGTTTCCCGCAGCATCGTATGCACGAACTTCAACCTGGTAGGATCCAGCTGCGGATTGCTGCGTCGCCCAGGAGTACGCAAGGTTGTTGACCGCTCCCTGTGAGACGACCGCTCCGTTGATCAGGATCTCCATCCTGCTCACCCCCACGTTATCCACAGCACTTGCACTGATCTGGACCGTTCCGGAAAGGACAGCTCCATCCGCTGGCGAGTTGAGGGTGACTGCAGGCGCGCTCGAGTCGGCGGGATATACACTCTTCGCAGCTATCACGGCCCGCCCGGCATTCAGGCGCCCATGGCCATAGATCACATCGTAGCCGAGCGCTCCGAGGTCATCGCTATTCTTGAGAAGGAGGTCCACAACCTGGACGTTGCTGAGCTTTGGCTCTGCGGAGGCCACCAGAGCTGCAGTGGCTGCGGCAATGGGGCTGGAGAACGACGTGCCTGAAACGTACGCGTAATCGCTGTGGTAGGTGGTGAGGATGCTCTCGCCCGGTGCGGAGATATCAACGTAAGAACCGAAGTTCGACCAGCTCGGGCGGAGATCAGAGGAGTTGGTCGCCGACACTGCGACGACGTTCTGGCAGGCTGCCGGATAGAAGGGCAGGTCATTTCCGTCGTTCCCTGCTGCGGCAATGATCACTGCCCCCTTGCTCCAGGCGTAGTTCACCGCGCTCTGGAGCGTGGATGAATTGGAGGTGGAACCGAGGCTCAGGTTGATGATGCGCGCTCCGCTGTCCGCAGCGTAGTTGATCGCTCGCGCGATATTCGAATGACTGCCTGACCCTGTTGCATCGAGCACCTTGAGCGGGAGAACGGGGCTATCCCACGCGATCGAGGCCACTCCTGTTCCGTTGTTACTGGCTGCAGCAGCCGCGCCGCTGACCCCGGTCCCGTGGCCATTATCGTCCGAGGCGTCGTTGTCTCCGTTCACGAAGTCGTACCCCGGCAGCAATTTGCCCAGCAAGTCCGGATGCGAGTAGTTTGCACCACTATCCAGGACTGCAATCACCGCACCAGAGGAGCCGGTAGTTACATCCCAAGCTGCCTGAGCCTGGATGGTGGAGATGTGCCATTGGTTGCCGGCTGTATAGTAAGGATCGTTAGCCGTCCCAATCGCCTGGGCGATGTAGTCCTTCTCCGCAAATTCGATCCGGGGATTCCGCTTGAGCGCCGCAAGCACCCGTTCCAGGGCATGGGCCGGAACACGGATCTGACGGATCCCGAGCCGGGGAACCTCGTTGACCTCGACTGCATCCTCGGCAGAAAGGAACGCGTGAAGATCGACTTCATTAAGGCCTTTTGCAGGTTTCACGAGCAGGCGCTCGGAGACAAAGGCGGGGCCATCTGCGTGCGCTTGGGGGGCAAGTACTCCACCGTAGATCAAGGCAGATATGAGAAGGAGTCGTCGGAGAAGCGGAAAAGAGTTCGGCACGAAGGGGGAATTGTTTGTTGAGGGGGAGATTTGGAGCGGCGGACGGTACGTGCTTTGATCATCCTGTCAAAAAGTCTTTATCTGGTATCTTTGGCTCACCTTCGTAGCAGTCCCCGGCTCCCAGATCGTTGCTCTAGTAAAGTGTTCAGCAGCAGTAACGGGGGGAAGCGGCGCTACCTTAATTGCATTCTTAATCACGCCACGGGCGAGTACCCGCCTCAGCGTCTGAACATCCGCAATGGACTGTGCCTTTCTCGGCTAAACGATGCGGCGCTCGGCAGTGGGCTCATCGCTTTTGACGGCTCTCTGCCTCTGGTGCTTACGCCCGTCGCTGAAGGCGCAGCGCGGCCGAGAGCTTGGGCACATACGTTGGCGAAGTTCTGCACCTTCAAGGACGATGCGGCTTTGCCGGATCGCACATCTCTCGCGATCCGCAGAACCACTATCGTCCGGACCCCGTGATCCTTTCCTCCATGGAGGCTCCTCTCCGGATCAGGTCAGAGTTCCGAGACTGAACACTAGTGCTTCTTACCGTGGAGGCGTTGCACGCCCATGACCAGGGCGAGCACGATCAATCCTGCGATGATTCCGACAATCGCTGGCAGCAAGAGGGCTGTGAGGCCGCCCAGGAGCTGGCCTGCGGCAGGTACACCCTCGGCGGCGTGGACCGCATGCTCGACGCTGTGGTGGAGCCAGGGGATTCCGTGGACTAGAATGCCGCCCCCGACCATGAACATGGCGGCGGTGCCTGCCCAGGAGAGGCCTTTCATGAGCCACGGCGCGCCAAAGAGGATGGCTCGACCCAGTTGCCGGATCCAGCCTTCCCGCCGACTCAGATACATGCCCGCATCGTCGAGCTTCACGATGCCAGCGACCAGCCCGTAGACCCCGACAGTCATGATCGTCGAGATGGCAGTGAGCACGAGCAGCTGGCGCATGAAGCCGGCATCGGCCACCGTGCCGAGGGCAATCACAATGATCTCGGCGGAGAGAATGAAGTCCGTGCGAATGGCTCCCTTGATCTTCGTGCGCTCCAGGAAGACCAGGTCCACCGCTGGATCGGCTAGCGCCTCCACGTGCGCCTTGTGGTGCCCCTCGTCCTCCGCCCTGCTGTGCAGGTACTTGTGAACGAGCTTTTCGCAGCCTTCGAAGCAGAGGTAAGCGCCGCCGAGCATCAGCAACGGCGTGATCGCCCATGGGGCCACCCAACTGATTGCGAGCGCGGCCGGGACCAGGATGAGCTTATTGATCGCTGAGCCTTTCGCCACGGCCCAGACCACTGGCAACTCGCGATCCGGGTTCACGCCGGAGACCTGTTGAGCGTTCAGGGCCAGGTCATCCCCCAGCACACCGGCGGTTCGCTTCGTCGCGAGTTTCGTCATCACCGCCACGTCATCGAGGACGGACGCGATATCATCGAGCAGAGTGAAAAGGCTGCTAGGCACGGGGCAGAAGCTAGGACACCTGAGGATGCTGACGAGGAGAATTCCACCAGGATCAGCGAACTGGATTAAGGTCGCGCGACGAAGCTGGGGTGCGTTTGGTCAGAGATTCCCTTGGAGAAAGTCAGAACACTAGCCCACCGGGAGATCGCTACTCCACTGATGCCCTAACCGCTGAGAGTCAGAACTGTGGCTGTTCTCGTGCCAAAGTGCTTAGCACGTATCCTGCTTACCAACTATTTGCCTGTTTTTGAGTAAATTTCAGTGTCGGGTTAGTCTTTTCCACTCAAGTCTCCGTCTTTTTCGCTCAACTCTGAGGTAACTCTGTCCATGCGATAGATGGAGCTCAGTACCCTCTGAGATGTATTTGCTATCGGGTGAGTCTTTTTGTGTGTCTGCCAGGGTAAATTCACTCTCCGGAGAGTCTTTTTGGCTTTCGGGGTAGGAAGGAATATGTCTCGGTTGAGTAAAATAGAGTCTTCGGAGAGTGAAAAAGCCTCAACCGACAGTGGATTCCTCTCAACCTTGAGAGAGAATCACTGACGTCTGAGCAGGAGGGTACTCGGGTCTGAGGTAATTTCGCCCAAGGTTCAGGCGAATTCAGGGGTGCTCGAGCCATCCTGAGTGTAGCGAGACAGGATTTTGCCAGAGCGAGAGGCAAAATCAGTCTCTGGGTAGTGGTTCGCTGTTCTGACTCCGAAATCGCCGGTGGGACATCAAAGAGGGGGCGGCAGAAGTTAACCGCAGATTACGCAGATTTCCGCAGATTAGGGAGAAGATGGAAAGTTGCTTCCGCGCCTCAGCCATCCTCTGTGGTCTTCAATCTGCGCTAATCTGCGTAATCTGCGGTTGAACTCTGTATTCTTCAGTTCATCTCCGTTCGGCCTCCTACACCGCAGGTCGCACATGGATGAAGAGAAGGCGGCAGAAGTAACCGCAGATTTCGCAGATTCCGCAGATTATACAGGGAGATGGAGAGATGCTTCTGACCCCTCAGCAATCCTCCGTGTTCTAAATCTGCGCTAATCTGCGTAATCTGCGGTTGAACTCCGTATTTCAGTTCTGCTCCGCTCGGCCTCCTACACCGCAGGTCGCACATCAATGAAGAAAGGGATGGCAGGAGTTAACCGCAGATTACGCAGAATATCGCAGATTATGGAGAGAGACGGCTTGATGCTTCCACGTGTCAGCAATCCTCTTTGGTTTTAAATCTGCGCAAATCTGCGTAATCTGCGGTTAACTCCCCTTCCCGGTCAGTACCTTCCGCGCCTCGCTTTAAACGCCTGAAGTTGCAGCTCCAGCCGGGAGCGATAAGGATCAGCCTTAATCCGGTTAATCTGGTGCACTCAGACCACCGAATTATTGAGATCGCAGCCAGGGGTCATCCCTTGCGCTGACGAGAAGCGATGATAATGCGATGAACGCCTCCCGGATTCCTGTTGTAGCGCTCGTGCTGGGCACGTTGGCGTTTGGTTTTAGCGGCTGCAGCACCACGAACCAGCTCTGCGAGCTGCAGGATCCTGGGACGGGGCAGCGGATTCCGGAGGAGTTTCTTGGGACGAATGCGAAGCTCGAGCGGCAGATCGCGCTCGCTCCGCCCGTGACGCGCCCCGTGATCCTCACCAAGGTCGAGAGCGTGAGCTGTGGCGGGTACGATCGGGTGATCTTTGAATTTGATCGCGCGGTCCCCAGCTACACGGCGGAGTATGTGGACAAGCCGATCCGGGATTGTGGCGCGGGGAACGTGATCCCGGTCGCTGGTGACGCCTGGCTGAGGGTAAGTTTCGCACCGGCGCAGGCACACACCGAGGCGGGGCAAGCCACGGTGACGCAGCGCAACCGGATGCTGAACTACGCAAACCTCCGCCAACTGGTGAGTGTCTGCGACTTCGAGGGAAACGTGGAATGGGTGCTTGGGACCGGTCGGCCAAGCCGGTTCCGCGCGACGGAGCTGAACAATCCGCCGCGCCTCGTATTGGACGTTCGGCACTAGTCGTTTGCTCCGGGAGGTTGTTGGAGAGGACGAGCGGGTGACTTTCCCTGGCCGCCGGTCGGTTCACCTTGCCGAGCTGAGCTTATAGTCATCATGGTGATTGTTGATGCACCAGAATCCGCAGCGGTATCATAGGGGGGCGGTTGGAGTTCTCTTCTCGAAACGCACGATGAGCGCGATCGCGCCCCGGCTTTCAGGCAGAGCGTCGATGTTTGCGGCGTACTGGATCCTGGCCGTTACCCTCGCCTTGCCGACGCTCGCACGCGCCCAGCAGCCGCAGGTACCCAGCGTCCACGCAGTGAGCCTGCAGCGCAGTGCCTCGGTCGCCCGGAGCAGCACGGCGCGGTACGTGGGCCAGGCCAGTTACACCTCATCCACAAAGTCGACCAACCGCATGGCTGCGGTGAAGGTAACGCTCCGTTCCTTCCAGAAGCCCATCGCACCGTACGAAGTGCAGTGTTTCTTCGTGGCGAAGGACTACGCGAAAATGCGTTATGTCTTCGACGCCAAGAAGGTCCACTCCTCAGCGACTTTCGACGAGATCAACATCTTCGGGAAGGGGCTGGACGGCGGCACGCAGAACTTTGAACAAGAAACCACTCACGCGACCCTTCCCGGCCAGTCCGGCGCGTCGGCTCAACTAAATCGTAACCGGCTCGAGACCCGGCAGCTCACAACCGTGCGGAGTGGCAGCTCACTGGAGGGCTGGATCGTGCGGGTGATCAGTGGAGGCAAGGTGGTGCGGACCGAAACCTCGCTGCAGGAGCTCAAGGGATTTGCCGAGCAGGAGGTTGTGATGCTGGACGAGATTGCCAAGGGGACGCCAGTGACGCGCTGAAAGGAGGCCGGGTTTGTTGGCGGAACCTCGGGGTTTGCCACCTAAGGCAAAGCCTCGCGGGAGACCTGCGGCACTATCGGAAAGCGGCAGGTCGAGACTCGCTGTGATAGCCCGGAGGCAACGAGGCTCGGCAACCATCAGCGGATGCGCGAGGCACCAGACGCGGTGGCACTTCGCACCGCGCACTATGGAGCTGCTCGCCGGGAGGATAATCAGGTCAAACGGTGTCCAAAAGCTGGTGAAGCCGACCCGCGCCAGCTGCTCCGCATCGCTGGCCAGGTCGCGGAGGAACGCGCTACCCGGACGCATCTGGCGCGAGGCCTTGGTACCCAGCAGGTAGGCCATGATCGTGCCACGATGCGGGCTGGAGACGGTAACGAGCCGCCGGACGCGCTCCAAGCCGCCGAGCCGCTGTACATAGTAGCGGGCGACGATTCCGCCCATGCTAAAGCCGATCAGGTCGAAGCGTTCGCCCTGAGGCAGGTGGGCATCCACGTACTGGCGGACTTCTTCAGCTTGTGAATCGATCCCGCTCTGGCCCCAGTTCGCACGAAGCGCCAGCGCGTGGACTTCGCGACCGGTCGAGACGAGATGGCGTCTGAGACGCTCCATCTTACTGGAGTCATCACCGATCCCGTGGATGAGGACAACCTGGGACTGTTTGACGGATTGCGCGGGCGCGGAGGTGACTTGCGCAGTGATTGCCATGAGGACGAGGAGCCAGTGGACGTTCCACGACGGCATCGAGCTACGCAACCGCATGCTCAGGCGGAAAGCCGGCGGCGGTAGTGGCGCACCTCGAAATCCGGCGTGGCGAGCGGGATATCCACGAACTCGAAAGCATCCTCAAACTCCGGAAAGAAGGCGTCGCCCGTGATCTCGCGAGGGATGAGCGTGAGGTAGAGGTCGCTGCAACGGGTGAGGGTCTGGGCGTAGATCTCGGCACCGCCAATCACCCACACTTCGCGCGGCGCGTACGCGGTTTCGTCGAAGCTGGCGAGGTCGCGCAGCGTGATCACGCCGGGGATCTCCGGACCACGGGTGAGGACGACGTGGGTCCGGTTGGGCAGCGGCTTGCCGAACGAGTCAAAGGTCTTGCGGCCCATCAGGATGACCTGACCGGTGGTCATCTGCTTGAACCAGCGGAAGTCCTCCGGCAGATGCCAGGGCAGCTTCCCTTCGCGGCCGATCACGCGGTTCAGCGACATGGCGGCGATGGCCTTCATGGATTCCTAGACAGCGATCGGTGCCTTGATCGCGGGATGCGGCTCGTAGCCCGAGAGCTGGAAGTCCTCGAAGCGGAAGGCGTGGATGTCGCGGATCTCGGGATTCAGCGTCATGGTCGGCAAAGGGCGCGGCTCGCGGCTGAGCTGCTCCTTCGCCTGGTCGAGGTGATTCGCGTACAGATGAAGATCGCCAAAGGTGTGGATGAACTCGGCCGGCTGAAGGCCGCAGACTTGCGCGACCATCATGGTGAGGAGCGCATAGCTGGCGATGTTGAAGGGCACGCCGAGGAAGAGGTCCGCGCTGCGCTGATAGAGCTGACAACTCAGCCGGCCTTCGTTCACGTAGAACTGGAAGAGCACATGGCACGGGGGCAGTGCCACGTCCTCGATCTCGCCGGGATTCCAGGCAGTGACGATGAGGCGGCGACTGTCCGGGTTCTCGCGGATCTGCGTGATGACCGCGTCAATCTGATGGATCGAGAGCTCGTCCGAGACGCGCCAGTCGCACCATTGCGCCCCGTACACACGGCCGAGATCGCCGTTCTCATCAGCCCACTCGTCCCAGATGGTGACTCCATTCTCCTGGAGGTAGCGGATATTGGTATCGCCACTGAGAAACCAGAGCAGCTCGTGGATGATCGAGCGCAGGTGCAGCTTCTTCGTTGTGAGTAACGGGAAGCCGGCAGAGAGGTCGAAGCGCGTCTGCGCACCGAAGACGGAATACGTGCCGGTGCCGGTTCGGTCTGGTTTGAAGTGGCCTCGGTCGAGAACGAGGCGGAGCAGGTCGTGGTATTCGCGCATGGCGGAATGAGGCGGCGCGGATAGAGCTGTACCGGCCTGCGGACTTAGAAGCTCTTTGTCCGGTACGCGCCCATCTCTGGAGCCTCCGGATTCACCTCTGGTCCGAAATAGCGCAGGACTACGAGTGGCTCGGTGGCGCTCAGGTTCTCGAAGGTCACGCCGGCCTGCGCGCCGCTTTCCGTGCAGAAGTATTCGTCTTCCGTCAGCTCATGGAAGCGAATCATCTTTGGACTGTTCAGCGGCTGACCGTTGATCTTACCGAAGCCCTGCACACAGGTGAGGCCGTACGCGCCGTTGTCCTTGATTGTGCACTTGGTGCCGGGTTCGACGGTCAGCTCCTTCGCGGTGAAGAGCTGCTCACCCTTGATCCGGCCATAAACGATCCAGCGATCCACGAAGCCCTCACTGCGGGAGTCGGCGACCGGCACCGGCTCGAGGTAATGGTTGTCCTTGAAGTTCGGGTCGCAGTTCCCTTCCCAGTCCAGCTGATCCACGATGAAGTCGAGATCCTGGTGCTTGTCCTCGGGCATATCCTTCACGAGCAGCGCCCAGGGAACTTCCCGGCCTTCCACGAGGCTCTGGTACATGCCGAAGACATCGCTGCCCCACTGCGGTTCGTAGGTGCAGAGGGAGCCCGGTGCATGCAGCACGGCGGGCGGGATGAGCCAGCCGGTGCCGGGCTTCAGCCGGTAAGCGCGGGACAGGTCGAGGATGCCATTGTCACCCTTGTTCCAATTCTCGAGGCACTTCCGAACCTGCGCACGGGTGGTGCCGGGCTCGAAGCCCATGAAGGTGTAGGGGAAGTTGTTCCCGACATTGTTGTGCTGCGGCGGGAAA
Organism: Spartobacteria bacterium; assembly: GCA_031389825.1. Lineage (GTDB taxonomy): Bacteria > Verrucomicrobiota > Verrucomicrobiia > Chthoniobacterales > Chthoniobacteraceae > JANMSW01. Next base: position 156,163 of record JANMSW010000029.1, on the reverse strand, counting down.
TAGTAGGACTCCGGCTTCCCCTCCTGGCCCACCAGCTTCGCCTGCTCCGCACTCTGGTGCATGTGGTGCGGGATCGGTCCCATGTTGTCGAAGAACTTCGAGTACACCGGCCACTTGGAATACTTGCCCCAGATCTTCTCGCCAATGAGCCCGGCGCCACACTCCTCGACCGCCTGCTGCAAGGTGAAGCGGCTCTCGCCTGCGACCACGTAGCTCAGGCCTTCGTCCGGCGTTCGGTTGTCGTTCGCCGCAGGTGTCGTGGAGGCAAACCAGCGCTCGTCGATGCCACCGCGGTTCAGCCCGAATGCATAGAGGTCATCGGGATGAAGCTTGAGCCGCTTGCCGGGCTGGAGGAAGGAGCGCGGCACCCAGCAAGGCGCAAGGCGGAGCAGCCCGCCGTTGTCCTGGAGCGAGCCTTCCACCAATGAGCGGACATTGGAGGATACGGTTTTGAGGGAGGTCACGAGGTTCATGATGGTGCGAAGGGGGGACGTTTCCCGCGTGGCGGGGCGGCTGTTATTTCAACGACACGATGGGGCGTCAACGCTATTGCCCCAGGGGCAAGCGGCGGCTTACTGGGCGACGGTTAGACCGTTGCTAGAAGCCCATCCCAGGCGGTAACCCCATGCCCTGGGTCACCTTGCCCATCTCGGCCTGCGCGAGTGCCTTGCCTTCTTCAATCGCCTTCTGCACTCCGGTGAGGACCAGATCCTCCAGCATCTCCACGTCCTCCGGATCAACGACGTCCTTGCTGATCTTGATCGAGATCACATCTCCTGCTCCGTTGGCCACCACCGTCACCTTCCCTCCGCCTGCGGTGGACGTCACGGTCTTCTCGGCGAGTTCACTTTGCTTGGCCAGCATCTGCTCCTGCATCTGCTGGGCCTGCTGCATCATCTTCTTTAGGTTCATGGGCGTCGGTCTTAGGCGGGTTGAATCTCTGCTTTGAAAATCTCCAGCGCCCGCCGGATCAGCGGGTCGTTCTTGAATTGTGCCAGGGGATCAATCACCGGCTCGGGCTCGGGAGCCGGCGGCGGGGTGACGACGAGGCCTTCTTTCATCTGGCACCGCAGCGTAAGGTCCTGGCCCGTGAGTTCGCGGAGCAACTCCTCGAGGAACTTTCGGTTCCCGGCCTGTCTGCAGTAATCCGCTGCGAGCGTCTGTTCCGGTGGAAAGCCAATTGAGGCCTCGCCGCCGTCAATGCCCAGCAAGACTCCCGACTCAACCCACATCGCGATCATCGGCTTGCGCTTGCGTACCTCCACGAGCAGACGCGGCCACGTGTCGTCCGCGCTGCTGGCGAAGGGGGACGCTTCGGGCTCATCCGCCTCCACCGGTGTCTTGGAAACTATCGGCTCCGCTGCCTGCATCGCGAGCATTGGCTCGAGTTCGACAGGCGCAGGTGCCGGCGCATCCGGAGACTTTGTCTCCTCGGCTGCGGGCAGCACCACGGCCACGGGTTCGTCTTCCCAAGGCGCAACCTCCGAGATCTGCGGAGGCTCTGGAGCCGCTGCGACGCGCTGCTCAGCGACGCGCGGCTTCAGTACGGGGATCGCGACCGGCGCACGCGCCGCTCGGGGTATCGCCGCTTGTTTGGTTAGCTGAACTGCCGGGCCACTGGGCTTGGGCGGAACTTCGCGGACCGTGGGCGCTTCGCCAGTCCGCATCGCCGTGAGCACCTCCAGCACCTCGCTCAGCGTCGCCTGGCTGAGTGTTTGAATCGCGCGAATCACCGCCACCTCGAAGTGCATCTTGCGATTGCTCGCCCACTTCATCCGCTGCTCGGCACCGGCGAATTGCTCAATCAACTCCAGCACCTTCTCCATGCGCACCATGCTCGCCTGCTCCATGAGGACCGCGACCGCGTCCTCCGTCAGCTCGCCCGCGAGTCCACCTGGATCTGCCTGGGCGACGAGCAGATTGCGCAGGTGGTTGATCAGCTCGGTCATCAAGCGCGAGAGATCCCGTCCTTCTTCCGCCTGCGTGTGAACGATCGCGAGGGCACCCGGTGCATCCGCCGTAATCAACGCCCCGCAAAGTGAGACGATGGTCTGCTGGGCGGTAAAGCCAAAGACGGACAGCACGTCGTTCTCGTCGATCGTCTCTCCACAAAAGGCCACCAACTGATCGAGCATCGACTCCGCATCGCGCATGCCTCCCTCAGCTCCGCGGGCCACCGACTCCGCGGCCTCAGGCGTGAGCTGGATCTTCTCGTTATTGGCGATCCCCTGGAGATGCGCCGCGATCAGCGCAGTCGGGATCCGCTTCAGATCGAAGCGCTGGCAACGAGAGAGGATGGTTGTCGGCACCTTCTGCACATCGGTCGTCGCGAAGACAAACTTCACGTGCTCCGGCGGCTCTTCCAACGTCTTGAGCAGAGCATTGAAGGACGACGTCGAGAGCATGTGGACCTCATCCACGATGTAGACTTTATACCGCCCCCGCGTGGGTGCGTACTTCACGTTCTCGATGATCAGTTCGCGCACCTTGTCGACCTGCGTGTTCGAGGCGGCATCGAACTCCAGGACATCGAGCGAGTTCCCAGCCGCGATCTCCAGGCACGCGTCGCATTCACCGCAGGGATCAGTCGTTGGCTTATCGGTCTTCTGACAGTTCAGCGCCTTCGCGAGGATGCGTGCGGTGGAGGTTTTCCCGGTCCCGCGCGGTCCAACGAAGATGTACGCATGCGCCAGCCGGTTCTGGTCGATCGCGTTCTTGAGCGTACGGGTAATGTGCTCCTGCCCGACGACATCGTCGAAGGTCTGCGGGCGATATTTGCGGGCAAAAACCGTGTAACTCACGCGCGGAAACTAGCGCCGTGGATTTCCAAATGCCAATTGCCAATTGCGGGTGAAATGTCGCGCACCGGGCAATTGACCATTGGCAACTGCCGGTTCGCGCTGTTTCCTCCCGCCTACATGCTCGGCAACCTCATCGGACCCGAAATCAGGGAGTTGATCGAAGCCCGGAACTTCGTGGCCCTGCGTGAGGTCTTCGAGGAGTGGTCGCCTGCCGACGTGGCTGAGTGCATCTGGGATCTGCCGGAGGAAGAGCAGGCAATTGTTTTCCGTCTTCTGCCGCATGGCCAGGCTACGGACGTCTTCGAGTACCTGGATAGCGATGCGCAGCAGACCGTGCTCAAGGCGATGAGTAACGAGGCGGCTGCGAACATCCTCAACGACATGTCGCCCGATGACCGGACGGCGCTGCTCGAGGAGCTCCCTGCGGCTGCGGTGACGCAGATGCTCACCCTGCTCTCGCCCACCGAGCGGGCGGTCGCGCAGTCCCTGCTGAACTATCCGGAGTACAGCGTCGGCCGGCTGATGACGCCTGACTTCGTGAGCGTTCGCCAGAGCTGGACGATCCAGCGCGTGCTCGACCACATCCGCGCAAACGGCAGCGACTCCGAGACGCTGAACGTCATCTACGTCACCGACGATCGCGGACGGCTGATCGACGACTTGCGCATCCGGGAGATCCTCCTGAGTCCTGTGGAGACCCTTGTTTCGGATATCCACGACGACAACTTCGTCGCGCTCCGAGCGACCGATGAACAGGAAACAGCTTTACGCCTTTTCCAGAAATACGATCGTAACACCCTGCCAGTGGTCGACACGGAGGAAAAGCTCCTCGGGATCGTGACGATCGATGACATGCTCGACGTCCAAGAGGAAGAGACCACCGAGGACATTCAGAAACTCGGTGGACTCGAGGCATTGGACGAGCCCTACATGGATGCTCCCCTGCTCCAGCTCGTCCGAAAGCGCGCAGTCTGGCTGGTCGTGCTTTTCCTCGGCCAGATGCTCACCGCAACGGTCATGGGCGTCTATGAGGACGCCATCGACAAGGCCGTGGTGCTCGCGCTTTTTGTCCCGCTGATCATCTCCAGTGGCGGGAATTCCGGGTCTCAAGCCGCAACGTTGATCATCCGGGCGATGGCACTCGGGGAGGTCACGCTGGGAGATTGGTGGAAGGTCATGAAGAAGGAGATCCTCTCGGGACTTTTACTCGGCGGGTTCCTGGCGGGGCTTGGCTTCGCTCGGATCATCATTGGCGCACAATTCAGCGACGACTACGACAGTCACGAAGTGCTCATCGGAATTACCGTCAGCCTCGCGGTGCTCGGTGTGGTCCTCTGGGGAACGATCTCTGGCGCGATGCTTCCTCTCATCCTGCGCCGCTGTGGGCTCGATCCAGCAACTTCGTCCGCTCCTTTCGTGGCCACCCTGGTGGACGTGACCGGACTGATGATCTATTTCGGTACCGCAGTTCTGGTCCTCAAGGGAACGGTGCTGTAAGCCCGAGCCGCTTACTTCGAAAGGCGCACATCCATCCAGGCGGCGAGGATGAGCACCACGCCGCGCGCGATGAACTTGTTCTCCGGCTCCACTGCCAGCAGCGTCATCCCGTTGATCAGGCAGGCCATGATGAGCGCGCCAACGAGCACCCCCAGAACGGTCCCCCGTCCGCCTCGCAGCGAAACGCCGCCGATCACGCACGCTGCCACCGCGTCGAGTTCCATGAGATCCCCGACCGTCGTGGTTGAGGCCCCACCATACGCTGTCTGCATATATCCAGTGAGCGCGACAATTGCGCCCATGAGCGTGAAGGCCCAGATCGTCACCCGGCGCACCGGCACTCCAGAGATGATCGCGGCCTCTTCATTCCCGCCGATCGCATATAGATAGCGCCCGAATGGCGTGTGCTGAGTCAGTACCCACACGGCGAAGGCCACTAACGCTAGGATGACTGCTGGAAGCGGGACACCGCGAAACTGGTTGGTTACGACCACGAGCAGCAAAATGAGCTGCGCGGTAATGAAGAGCTTCAGAAACGTTAGCTCGCCGTCGTCCGCCGGTAATCCGTAGGTGAGCCGCTCTCGCCGCCCGCGCAACTTCGCGACCACCAGCGCAGCGATCACGCCCAGCGCGAGAACGTACCCGGCCGCGGGCGGCAGGTAGTAGGTGGTAAGTAGCGAGTAAAGATTCCGGCTACCGCCAGGTGCGACAGGGACCGTCTGGCTCTGGATCACTTCCCAGAACAGCCCCTTGAAGACCAGCAACCCACCCAGCGTGATGATGAATGCGGGAATCCGCTGGCGGACGATCAGGCTTCCCATGGCAAACCAAAGCAGCAGCGCGACGGCAAGCCCCGCTGCCATTGCAAGCGGCGCCGGCCAGGCAAATCGTGTGATCAGCACCGCGCCGATCCCGCCAATCAAACCCACGCCGCTCCCCGCGCTGAGGTCAATGTACCCTGGTAGAAGCACAAGAAACATCCCGACAGCCAGGGTCGCTGTGATCGCGAGTTCGATCATGAGCAGCGAAAGATTCCGCGAACTCAGGAAATGCGGCGATGCGGCTGCGAAGAAGCCGCAGATCAGCAGCAACGCCAAAAGTAGAACCGACTCGCGACGAAGAGACATGGGGGAGCCGGACTTCTATCCAGAAAACGATCCGGACGCGAAGCGTGAAGTGGCAGAGGCGGCAATAGCCTGTGCCTCCTTCGTGAGCGCTGCCTCGCATCCGTCGCGAGCGTTGTTCGCGAAGCTGACAATTCTCGCCCAATCCAACAACGGGGTCTGTCTACTCTGATGGAGGTCGGAAAGTAGCGACAGAATGGCACACTTGGTCCCATCAAAAACACCGGCCGATGCGACATTTGGACGAGACGATGCGCCATAATGGCGCATTGATTCATCGAAATGACGCAACGTTCTATCAAAATGACAGGCCGTTGCGTCGTATTGATCGGCTGACGTGTGAGAATCATGCGACGCTCGATCGGTACAACGCGTCGGCGGATCGAAATGACAAGTAGGCGCATTCAATCTGCTGACCGATGTGTCATTTCGACGGAGAACTCCGGGACCTGCACTGACTTACATCCGACAAGACCTCCGCGTTTTACACGCGTCCACGGTAAACCGGTGGCACGCTCAAATAACCTGCTCGACTGGAGCCCAACGCAGCCTCGAGCAGCTTCTCCTGCGTGGCTTCAGAACGAGTGAACTCGCCGCCGATCCGGCCCTCGTGCAGCATCAGGATGCGGTCGCTCATCCCCAGGAGTTCAGGCAACTCGCTCGAGACGAGCACAACGGCTTTTCCCGCATCGGTGAGCTGGTTGACGATCTCGTAGATCTCCAGCTTAGCCCCGACGTCGATCCCTCGGGTTGGTTCATCAAGAAAGACGACTCGGGGCTCCGCCATGAGGGCCTTGCCGATCACGACCTTCTGCTGGTTGCCCCCGGAGAGCTTTCCGACTTCTGCATCCAGGCTCCGGGCCTTCACTCTCAGGGAGGTGAAGAGTTTACCGTTCTCCTGGAACTCGCGACCTGCATTGATAAACCCGCGCGGGGCGAGAGTGCCGATCGAGGAGAGGGAGAGGTTGAAGTTGATCGTCTGCCCAAGGACGAGCCCGTAGCGCCGGCGATCCTCGCTGACCAGGACCAGTCCACGGCGGATCAGCTGCTCGGGCTTCTCATCGGGCAGCGGCTCGCCACCTAGCTCCACATCGCCGGCGACGCGGGTGCCCCAAGCCCCAAAGAGGTTCATAAGCAACTCGCTGCGGCCCGCACCCATGAGGCCGCCGATGCCAAGCACTTCGCCGGGACTCACCTGGAACGAGATGCCGTGAAGCACGGGGAGTCGAGTGCGCGGATGGGCAACGGTGAGGTCCCGTACTCGGAGGATGGGCGCTCTCCCAGAGTCTCCCCCTGATGAGGCGCGGCGCGGAAAGAGGTCCTTCAGATCCCGTCCTACCATGTGCCGGATGACATCTGCCTTGCTGAACGCGATCGTGGACTGGGTGATGACGGATGCGCCATCGCGCAGCACCGTGATCCGATCAGCGATGGCGAAGACCTCGTCCAGCTTGTGCGAGATGTACACGCAGGAAATGCCGCGCGCGCGCAGATCCCGCAGAATCCCCAGCAGAACCTGCACTTCATGCTCCGCGAGTGCGGCAGTTGGCTCGTCGAGGATGAGCACGCGGGACTCCTTTCGCAGGGCCTTCACTATCTCGACGAGCTGCTTCTGGCCGATGCCCAACTGCTCGACCCTGGCAGCAGGGTCAATGTCGACTTGGAACCGCTCCAGAAGCGCCCGCGCATCACGGTGGATTGCACCCCAATCGATGAGTCCAAAGCGACGGGGCTCAGAACCGAGGAAGATGTTTTCCGCCACAGTAAGTCCATCGACTAGCGCGAGTTCCTGATGAATCACCGCGATGCCGGCCGCCTCGGAATCGGCGATCCCGCGAAACTGCACCGGGGTATCTTCGATGCACAGATCGCCCTCGTAGCTGCCGTAGGGATGGACTCCGGAGAGGAGCTTGATCAGTGTGCTCTTGCCCGCCCCATTTTCACCGCAGAGCGCGTGGATCTCGCCTGCACGAAGATCGAAGGAGACGTCTTGCAACGCGAGTACGCCTGGAAAGCGCTTGGTGATGTGCCGGGCACTTAGCATGGGGGGAACTCGACGTTCCGAGTTCACGACTGCGGACGCAAGCGCGTTCCGCTGCTACAGCAACGCACTATGAAAGGAGTGCGGGCGAGATCGGGTGCGCTCCGGTCAGCGAGTTACTTGAAGGCGCATGAAGCGCTTCGTGCCTGCCCCAAGATCGCGCACTTTAACTCGCCGAAGATCGCCGGTGCCGACGCTCGAAACGCGCTCGGTGTGCTCCGGACCGCTCTGCCAGCCAGTAAGACTCCCTGCAACTTGTGGCAGGAGCGCTGCGCCGGATGCTCCCGCGAGCTCGTCGTACTCAATCTGCAATTTGCCATTTACGATGCTCACTGCGACGAAGCCGGATTCGAGTGCGGAACTTGGATTTGATCCCAGAACAAACTCGAGCAGGTTTGACCGTCCATCGAGATCAGGGTCCAGCAAGTCGTTCACCGGGTCGGGGATCAAGCTGGTCTGGCCACCAACGCGAGTGCCAGCGCGTTGCCGGTACTCAACACGGCCGGCAGTGTTGATAACCGAACTGCCGGGGTTCACACCTAGCAACTTGCCAACAGTGAGCCGATGTCCACCGGTGTTAACTATACCGTCGACAGTTAGGTTGCCTGTGATTGCAGTGTCTTCGGTGATCGTCCAAGTCTTCCCTGTAGGAACGGTGGCGTTGCCGGCGAGGTCAGTGATAATTAAGGAGAAGCTCTGTTCGCGAACCTCGGTATCCGTGAAGCGCTCGATGCGCACCGTAAAGAACCCGCCACCCGGGACATTCGGCGTTCCGCTCAGGACACCGGTCTTCGGATCAAATACAAGCCCGGGGACGAGATCGCTATTTGCCGAGAGTCTGTAGAACGGTTCTTCCAACCCTCCGAGGCGTTTGAGTTCCGCAATGTACGCGGTGTTCTCCGGGCTATTCCCGATTCCTGGCGTTGCTGAGCCGGAGAGATGAATTACCCAGCTCTCCAGGAGGTCAGCGCCAAAGTCAGTGTCGCCAACGTACTTTGCCGCCTTGCCAGCGGCGACGATTGCGAGTTTCGGCTCGTACACATTCTGATTGTTGAGGGAAAGCGCATCGACCACTGCGCCGGCCTTGTCTTTGACGAGGATGCTCTCAACCGCCGAGTTGGAGAAGCCTCCCCAGCCACTCGAAGTAAAAGCTGCAACGCTGTTGTGCGGGAGGATCATTATCCCATCACTCGGATCCAAGTCAGGCGTCGCAGGGATGGGAGTATCGCGCTCGGTAGCGTTATAGATGACAATGAGCGTGCCAGCAGGAATTAATGTCCAAAGCGCATTCTCCTTGAGCGTGCAATAGACACCCAGCCGGTCCCCGAGCGTGTAGCCGCGAAGATCGGAGTTTTTCTGGACGAGGATCTCAACCCATTCCTTGTTCGAGTTTGCTCCCTGGCTGAACTCGTTGATGATCACGTTTCGGCTTACGGCCAACCGCTCGGTGGCGATGAAAAGTTCTGCATCGAAGCTGTACGGCGCTCCGGTCGCGGTGAGTTGCCGGGGACGGCGGACTACCGAAACGGGATCTGTCGTGAACCGCACCCCTTGCTTGCCTGCAGCCTCTGGACGAATCTCGCAACGCACCAGTTTACCAAGGTGTGCCGGAGAGAGAAGCAGGCTGCTCGACGTGGCGGCGGAGATCGGGAAAAAGTTCGCCCCATCGTCGCTGATTAACCATTGGTGGGAAAGAATGACGGGGTCACCCTCCGGGTCATCTGCTTGAACTCCCAAGACCTTCAGCTCATCGCCGAGGAAAGCGAAACTCGAGTCCGACATCTGCACGGAAGTTACCCTCGGCGGCTGGTTCACCGGACCTGCCGATGTCCCAAAAACTGACACCGCCACGGCCTTCACCTCACCGAGTCCGCTCGACGCGAGATCGGCGACTCGCAGCGTCCAAGTGCCTTGGGAATTCTCACCCCAATGACGAACCGTGGAGAAGGTCCAGTTTGTGAAGTTGTCGTTCGAATCGGTGTGCTTCTCCGCCAGACGGCTTTCTGTTCCGCTCGGAGAAACGAGGGTGATCGCGAGCTGGCCTCGCGAGGAGTGCTGAATGTTGACCTGCACTGTGACGCGCTCGACCCGCACGTTTGAATCGGCAAAGTCAAACTGCCGCACAACGCCAGCGGGGACGTTATCTGGGATCGGCACGGACAAACCACTTTGCGCTCGGTCCACGTTGACTTCAGCGGCTAGATTAGTCCAGCCGAGCGCAAGCGCGACTGCTTGCTCTACGTTCATCATTCCCGCCCCGTACTTATGGTTAAAGTGAAAACCCGCACCGTTGGTAATCCAATCTGAGTCGGTAGCGTCCACCTTGGCGGCGGATCGGATCAGGATCTCGTGGACGTCGCGCCAGCCAAGGAGCGGGTTGGCCTGGAGAACCAGTGCTGCGCAACCGGCAACGAGCGGACACGCGGACGACGTACCGCCAAACTCGTTTGTATAGTCGCGGTTGGCCAATTCTCCCGTGAACCCTGCGGCATTGTAGCCATCATCACCACGCAGGTCGGTGGTCGTAATGCCGAGAGCTGATCCGTTCGACGGCGCGCTGATTAGAAGATTGGCGCCGACTTCACTGTAGTAGGAGCGCCGACCATTGCTGCCAATCGCGCCGACCCCGATAGCAAATCGCGAGTTGGCAAAGCCATCGTTGTTGGAGTTATCAGAGAGGCTGCCGCCATTCCCACCCGCCCAGAGGAAAATGGAACCGAGGCCACCTCGACCGGATTGGGTGGCCTCCTCTATCGCGAAAGACGTCATTGGTCCGGGACCCGAAATAGTGCGCGCGTCGTCGCGGGGACCCCAGCTGTTGCTCTTGATTTGAATGATGTCGCTCCTCCAGGCCATGGCCTCCGCATCGTCCAGATCGGTGGTGAACCCAGCAATCAATCGCATGCCGACTAGAGTAGCCTCGGGAGCAGCCCCGGAGATACCAAGGCCATTGTTACCGCGACCGGCCGCCACACCTGCACAAGCGGTGCCATGGAAATCAAAGGTCACGTCTGGGCTCGGATCGTCAGGTGTCAAATCGTTCCAATCACGGTCGTTGATTAGATCTGCATTCGGCGCTAGGTCCGGATGGGTGACTTGCATGCCGTCATCGACGATGCCGATGCGCACGCCAGTGCCCCGGTAGGTGTCCCAGACGCTGCTTACTTTAACATCAGTTCCAGGAAGGCTTCCGCCTTGTCCCGTGTTTCGCAAATGCCACTGTCCGGCAAAAAGGGGATCGTTCGGGACGAGGCGCTTCTGATGCTGCCGAGCTAGTTGGGCTTCAGCTGAGACGACACGATCTGAGCGACGCAGGCGGTCGAGAACTTCCAGGGCGCCACCGACCTCTGGCGCTTCGAACAGGAAATGTCCTGGTGCGAAATTCAGCGCACGAGAGAAGCGCAGGCCATGCGTTGCCGCCACAGCAGCCGGGTCTTCACCTGCGCGGACCTTGACCACTATCTCATCAGTGAGAACCCGCCGCGTGGCTTCGGACCGCTCCTTGCCAGCTTCATAGAGGACAAGCCTGGGCCGCTCCGAGCCAGAACGGCGCAATTGCCGCGCTGCTTGCCGAGCCTCTTCGGCACTCTTCTTACCTACGAGCTTCTCAACCCGATGTGATCCGGACATCTGGACCTCGTCGACGGCGACTTCAAACTCCCGGACTTCACTCCCGTCCCGTAGTTTGAACTTACCTTTGCCCAAAGGAGTAGGTGCATGCTGAGCGCCTGCGCTAAGTACAACCACCAATAGAAAACAACAGATCCAGCAAACCACGCGCATAAAAGGGAGAGTGATCCGTACTCCTAAGCGAGCCGTCGCGCAACTATCGTTGTAAACTTGCTAAAATGCGCAAGTTCCTTAGGAAGGCAGACAAAACGTGGGCGAGGTGCGCTAGAACCGCAGCTGAACGCGCCCGGTCCCCTGCTCGATCCGCCCGATTACTCGGCCCCGGGTTTGAGCGAGAACTGCTGGAGCGTCCTTATCAGCAACGACAATCGCCATTCCGATGCCCATGTTAAACACTTGGTACATCTCCTCGCGATCGACCTTGCCACCCTCTTGGATAACTCGAAAAAGCACTGGTATCTTCCAAGATCCTGTGTCGATCACTGCATCGCAAGTAGAAGGCAGAACCCGAGGAAGGTTGTCGATCAATCCCCCACCTGTGATGTGCGCTAATCCCTTCGCCACACCGACAGGAAGAGTGGCCAGGGTTGGCTGATAGTTTTTGTGGACGCGTAGCAGCTCCTCCCCGATTGGCTTGGACAACCCTTCTACGCGGTCGCTGATTGAGAGCGACATCTGATCGAAGAGGACCTTTCTGGCTAGCGAGTACCCGTTCGTATGCAGACCGCTGGAAGCCAGTCCGATTACCACGTCCCCGGGCTTGATCCTGGCGCCATCGATCATCTTCTTGCGGTCAACAACGCCTACGATCGTACCCGCTAAGTCATACTCACCCCGCTGATACATGCCCGGCATCTGAGCCGTCTCTCCGCCAATTAAGGCGCACCCAGCTTCTTTACAGGCCTTCGTAAAGCCCTTCATGAGTTGCTCGAACACTTTGGGTTCGAGCCGCTCGGCACCAATGTAATCCAGGAAGAAGAGCGGCCGTGCACCCACGACCGCGATGTCGTTCACGCAGTGGTTCACGAGATCCTGCCCGACGGTGTCGTGCTTCCCGAGCGCAAACGCGAGCTTCAGCTTGGTACCTACGCCGTCCACACTGGAGACGAGTATGGGCTCTTTCATCCCGCTGAAGTCAGGCTGAAACAACCCGCCGAATCCGCCCACCTTGCCGAGAACTTCCGGACCGTGGGTTACTTTTACGCGATCGTGAATCCGTCCTTTGACGCGGTTCCCAAGATCGACGTCTACTCCTGCCGCTGCGTAGGCCTTCTTTGGGCTCGAGGTGGCAGCAGTTCCTTTAGGAGAGGCCATGGATAGACGAACGCATTATTTCAAAAGGTCGAAGAGTTCCGGATGGCCATCGTTGTCCTTAAGGAGACTCGGCTTCGAATGGCGGCGCTCCATGATGTGCTTGTCGATGGAAGGATCGACCGGAATCGGGTACTCGCCAGTGAAGCAGGCCAGGCAAAAGGAATCCTTGGGCTGGCCTGTCGCACGGACCATGGCGGGAACATCGAGATAGCCGATTGAATCCGCGCCAAGGTACTCGCGGATCTGGTCCAGCGAACATTGATTCGCGAGCAGCTTCTCCGGATCCGGAAAGTCGATTCCGTAATGGCACGCGAACCGATGCGGCGGACACGAAATACGCATGTGCACCTCCTTGGCACCTGCCTCGCGAAGGTTGACCACCCGGGCCCGCGCTGTAGTGCCCCGCACGATGGAATCATCGACGACGACGACGCGCTTCCCTTCGACGGCCTCTTTGATGAGGTTCAGCTTCACCCGGACATTGAAGTCCCGGATCAGCTGCGTTGGCTGGAGGAAGGTTCGCCCAATGTAGTGATTTCGGACGAACGCGTGGCTGTAAGGGACTCCGAGTTCTTCCGCAAACCCTAGAGCCGCGTAGTTTCCGGAATCCGGTACCGGAACGACGATGTCAGCCTCAACCGGATGAAGCCGAGCCAGTTCCCGGCCCATCTCCGTACGCACCCGGGCGACATTAATGTTGGCGATCTGCGAATCGGGCCGTGCAAAGTACACGTATTCGAAAATGCAAAAGGCTCTCGGTGAATCCTGGAACGGCCACTCCGAGCGAATGCCGTTCTCATCAATGATCACCACCTCGCCGGGTTCGATCTCCCGGATGAACTCGGCGTGGATGAGATCGAAGGCGCAGGTCTCTGAAGAAAGGACGTAAGCGCCGTCCAGCATCCCGAGTGAAAGCGGCCGAAAGCCGAAGGGATCACGCACTCCGATCAATTCCTTCTCGCTCATTAGAACGAGCGAGAACGCTCCTTCAATATGCCGCAAGGCGCTCAGCACGCCTCGCTCGTCGTTGGGCTGCGCCAACAGATGCAGGATGATCTCGCTATCAACGGTAGTCTGAAAAATGGAGCCGCGATGCTCGAGTTCATCGCGGAGTGCTCCGGCGTTTACCAGGTTTCCATTGTGCCCGATCGCGATCTGCCCACGCGCCGTGTTCACCATGAGCGGCTGCGCGTTCGTCAGGTTGCTCGATCCAGTTGTCGAGTAACGAACGTGCCCAACTGCGCGCGTACCTTTGATTCGCTCGAGATCTGCAGGCGTGAAAACCTGCGAGACCAGCCCCATGTCGACGTGCCGCAAGAACGGCGCGTGTGACCCGGTCGCCGTGACGATCCCTGCGCTCTCCTGGCCACGATGTTGGAGCGCAAACAACCCGTAGTAGGTCAGTACGGCTGCGTTCGGATGACCGAAAACGGCGAAAACGCCGCACTCGTGAGTCGGTTTGTGGTGCTTCACTCGGGCGAGAAGGAAGCTGAAAGTAGCGGGACGCTTCGCATGGTCAAGTGGAGTCGGGCAATCAGCGGCTTTCGTGCCTAGGCCACGGGGAGGGCAAGCGGTGGAGAATCGGTCATGGCCCGCTCGATCGACCCGTACCAATGTGCGTGAAGATCAGCGATCGGCCAGGCGAGGCGTTTCCCCGCCGCACCGATCTTCAGCTCCGTTCCTCCGACCGTTCCAATCCGTTGACCGGGTACGCCGCGCTCTTTCAGTAGCGAGAGAACCGCCGCCGCTTTGCCGGTATCGACAGAGATCACGATCCGCGATTGCGTCTCGTTGAAGAGCGTGACGTCCAGCCGTTGGCTCTTTTCCGCCGCCAGTTCCACCTCTGCACCGATCTGCGCATCCCCGGCAATGCAGGATTCCGCTAAAGCAACGGCAAAGCCGCCTTCCGAGCAGTCATGCGCGCTTTTCACAAGCCCGGCGTGAATTAACGCGAGCAGCGCCCCGTGGATTGCCTTTTCCCGATCGAAGTCCATCACGGGGACCGCGCCTTCTTTCCTGCCGTGCACCGCCTTGAGGTAATGCGACGCGCCCAGCTCGTGACCTACTTCGCCCAGCAGCAGGATCGCGTCTCCGGCCTGCTTAAAGTACGAGGTCGTCACGTGGCACTCGTCCGCGATCAGGCCAACCATACCGACGGTCGGCGTTGGGTCGATCGCTCCATTGGGACTCTCGTTGTAGAGACTCACGTTCCCTCCCGTCACCGGCGTGCCGAAAGCGCGGCAGCCTTCCGCGAGACCTTCGACGCACTCCCGCAGTTGCCAAAAATTCTCGGGTTTGTACGGGTTTCCGAAATTCAGATTGTCCGTGACGGCGAGAGGGACCGCACCGGAGCAGGCTAGATTGCGTGCCGCTTCTGCGATCGCAATGCGAGCGCCCTCGCGTGGATTCAGCGAGCAATAGAGCGCGTTGCAGTCGGTGGTCGCCGCCAGAATCTTGTTTGCTTCCCGAACGAGGAAGACCGCTGCATCCGATCCCGGCCGGACCATTGTTCCCGCCCGTACCATGTGATCGTACTGCCGGTAGACCCAGTTCTTCGAGGCAATCGAGGGATGCGCGAGCAACTGAAAGAGTGCCGCACGGCAATCGCTCTCAGGTACCGTAGCGAGATCAAGAGGTTCCGGGAGCGGCTTGGCTTGCGCCTCTCGATCGTACAGAGGTCCATCTTCCGCGAGCGGGCGCGCCGGGATCTCCGCCGCGATTTCGCCTTGATTTCTCACCCGCATCATCCCGTCGTCATTCACCACACCGACTTCCGCGTAAGGAAGGTCCCACTTCTCGAAGATTTCCCGCACGCAGGCTTCCTGCCCTTTCTTCACAATGATCAACATGCGCTCCTGACTCTCCGAGAGGAGAATCTCGTAAGGCGTCATGCCCGTCTCGCGCTTCGGCACGAGCGCCAGATCAATCTCCACACCCGTTCCGCCGCGGCTCGCCGTTTCGCAGGTTGAGCAGGTCAGGCCGGCCGCACCCATGTCTTGAATGCCGGCCACGGCGTCCGTCGCCAACAGCTCCAGGCATGCCTCCAGGAGCAGCTTCTCACGGAATGGATCGCCCACCTGCACTGCTGGGCGGTCCAGCTTGGATTCATCTGTCAGATCACGGGAAGCGAACGCCGCACCGGCCAGCCCGTCGCGCCCGGTCTCCGCGCCTACATAAAAGACTGGATTGCCAATTCCCCGGGCGGCGCCACGGGCGATCTGCTCGTGCTTCAACACTCCGAGACAGAAGACATTCACCAGCGGATTCCCTTCGTAGCTGTCGTCGAAGTACACCTCGCCTCCAATCGTAGGAATGCCGATGCAGTTTCCGTAGTGCGCAATTCCCGCGACCACTCCCGCGAACAGCCGTCGGTTGGCTTCCACTCGCTCCCCTTCCCCGTGGATTGATCCAAACCGGAGCGAGTTCATCGAGAACACCGGTCGCGCTCCCATGGTGAAGATGTCCCGGATGATCCCACCCACACCGGTAGCCGCACCCTGAAAGGGCTCGATCGCGCTGGGATGGTTGTGACTCTCCATCTTGAAGGCGATCGACCAGCCGTCACCAATATCAATCACCCCCGCATTCTCCTCACCTGCCTTCACCAGCACCGTGGGCCCGTCGGTGGGAAACTTGCGCAGCTCCTTTCGCGAGTTCTTGTACGAGCAATGCTCGCTCCACATCACCGAGAAGATACCTAGCTCTGTGTAGTTCGGCTCGCGACCGAGGATCCTTAGGATCCGCTCGTATTCATCCGGCAGGATGCCGTGTTTGGCGATGAGTTCGGGCGTGATAGCTGGCGTTGACATGAAATTGCTTAATGCAGACGAAGCCCGGTTACGCCGCGGACTGCACGCCGAGGTGAGCCAGGACGGACTCGAAGAAGATCCGCCCATCGCGGCTGCCAATCCTCGCGTCGCATGCGCGTTCCGGGTGGGGCATCATGCCGAAGACGTTTCGCTCCAGATTACAGATCCCAGCGATCCCCTCCACTGAGCCGTTTGGGTCAGTTGCCGGATCAACGATCCCACTAGCGTTGCAATAACGGAGCACAACCTGCCGATTCGCGTTCAACGAGCGCAGCGTCTCCTCGTCAGCGACGTAGCACCCTTCACCATGGGCGATCGGAAGATTCAGGACCGCTCCGTTCTGAGCAGCATTCGTGAACGCCGTAGCGGAGCTCTCAACGCGCACATTCAGAAACTCGCAGATGAAATGAAGTGAGCGATTGCGGATCAAGGCACCCGGCAGCAACCCCGCTTCACAAAGGATCTGAAAGCCATTGCAGATCCCCAGGATCAAGGTCCCCTTCGCAGCTGCCTCTACCACCGCCTTCATCACCGGCGAGAAGCGAGCGATCGCCCCGCAGCGCAGGTAATCTCCGTATGAAAAACCGCCAGGGAGCACGATCAGGTCATAGCCCGCGACGTACTCCTCCTTGTGCCAGACGTACTCCACGTCGACGCCCAGTTCGCGGAGGACGAGATGACAGTCCTGGTCGCAATTGGAACCCGGGAATCGGATGACGGCTGCTTTCATGGAATGGAAGAAACTCGAGAGAACGTATGAGTGGCCACGTGAAAAGCGCGCAGGCGCAGGCCTCAGCGCTCCAGGGTGAGTTCGTAGTCCTCGATCACTGGATTCGAGAGAAGATCCCGGCAAAGTTCGTGCAGTCGAGCCTCTGCGTCCGCGGCTTCACCGTCGATTTCAATCTCCATAAACTTGCCAACCCGCACCGACTTCACGGCGCTCATTCCGTGATGCTGCACGGCGTCGCGCACCGCCACTCCCTGGGGGTCAAGGACACTCTGTTTTGGCATGACGATGACCTTGGCTTTCATGGGGCCGCGAGACTATGGACGAGTGCTGAAAGTGCAACGGAAAAGCAGTGAAATGGCGCGACCTGCGGGTCGATTCCCCCGCTACTGATCGCAAGCTCTCCGGCCGCAAGCGGCGAGTCCGGCACAAATTGCGGGATGACAATCTGACGCTGCTGTCGCTATGGTTGCGGCATGATTTGCACTTTCCGCCCGGTCCTGGGCGTACTGGCGTCGTTCAGCCTTCTCGCAATGGCGGGCGCGCAGGATTCCGCATCAAAGCCAGCTGCGACCTCCTTGGCACCCGTCGAAGCGCCTGCTGCCCCCGCGACCCCGGCACAGGTGACGCTCGTCGAAGCCGCGGAAGTGACCCTGATCAAAGCGGCGGCGAAGCTCGCGCCGGAAGACCTCGCGAGTGCCACGCAGACCGATGCGCTCACGATCCCGACTCCAGGTGAGCTAATGGCCGCCCTTAATAAGCACGGCAAGCCAGACTGGTCCGCTCAGATGCGTCCACCGATCGCTACGAACTTCACCAGTCGTGCGCAGATGGCCCTCAACCTTGGCGGGTTGATCGCTGATGGCTACCTGGCCGTGGAAGCGGAGGACGCTCAGCAGGTGAAGAACATCGGGCGCGACATCATGGCCATCGCCAAGCCCCTCGGTGTGCAGCAGGACATTCTCAATCGAGGCAAGAGCCTCACGGATTTCGCGGACCAGAATCAATGGGACGTTCTTAAAGAGGAATTAGAGGCGACTCAGAACGAAGTGAAGGCGGCGATGGCCGAGAATAAGGATCAGGATCTCGTCATGCTCGTCACTCTTGGTGGGTGGGTGCGAGGCACGGAAGTGATCAGCGGATACGTCGCGAAGCGCTATACAGAGGGCGGCGCCAAACTCCTCCGGCAGCCCGCAATCGTCCGGTTTCTCAGCCAGCGGGTGAATGTCCTGCCCGATAAGATGCGCGACGATCCATCGGTGAAGAAAGCGCGCGTAAAGCTGCTGGAACTCGAGCAGGCAGTAAACTTCCCGCGCGACACCACCCCCACGGCGGAAATCGTCGGTAAGATCAACGCTCTCGCGGCCGAGATGGCCAGGGACATCGCGAAGAAAGAAGCCAAATGAAAATCCTCAGTCTCATCCTTGCCGGCGTACTCGCATCGACCACCACTCCCGTCGGTCTCGGCGTGAGTGATGACGAAGTCACCGCACGCAAGACTGCACTCGACCTCGCTGGTGCCTTCTCCAACGACGGCTTCAAGATCCGCGACGGCTCATGGATCGGGCAGTTTGCTACTGGCAAGGCTAGCGTAATCCAGGTGAACCTCTACGCCGGCAATGAGTACTGGTTCACTCTCGGCACGACGCCTGGCGCCAAGAAGGTGAACATCAGCGTCTTCGACGAGACTGGCGAGCCGGTCGAGTACGAGCCCTATGCACAAGGCTCGACCGCTGCAGCCGGCTTTGCTCCAGAGGCCAGCGGCCCTTACTATATCAGGGTTGAGGAATTGGAGGGCGAGCCATCCAGCTTCTGCTTGCTCTACTCATATAAGTAGCCCGCGGATCTGAGCGAGTTCTGCCCCGCTCATCCTCTCCATCATCGCGAACTTTCCTATGACGAATCAGGCTTCTGCCACCACCGAAAAGGCCGATGGGCCACGTGTTAATCAGTTCTCTATCTTCCTGCCGAATAAAGTCGGCGCACTGCTCGATGTGGTGAGGCTGCTCAATGAACGCAACGTTCACGTGGTTGCAATCAGCATTCAGGACTCCGCGGATACAGCGATCGTCCGCATCGTGGTGAGTGATCCCGAAAGCGTGCAGGATGTTTTCCACGAACACGAAATTCCCTTCTCCGTCTGCCCGCTCTGCGTGGTCGAACTCAAGGAAGGCGCCACAGAACTCGGTAAGATGCTCGCCGCCTTGCTCGCCGCAGAAGTGAATATCTTCGGCTCATACTCCCTGCTCACGCGTCCTCGGGGTCGCCCGGCCCTGGCGATTCATGTTGAAGACGATGAGTGCGCCTGCGCAGTCCTTCGCAGCCACGGATTCACCATACTCAGTCAGACAGATATCTCTCGCTGAAGGATGTGAGTGGATTGCCCGGGGGTCCGCATGAAGTGGGTACCTTCGGGATGTCGGCTCAAGAGCCGGGATGCAAGGTGAGTGCGTTAAGTCACCTGAACGCACAGGCTTTTTTACTAGCGAGCTAGGTTTGATGCCTACACCGCTAGGTCTGGCGCCTCTCCAGCTAGACTTTTTTCCTAGCCGCGGAGGCTTTTTTGCTACCGGGATAGCCTTTCACTTTGACGCATTAGCTTTCTTTCCTACCGAGGTAGGTTTGAAGTCTATCGTGACAGCTTTTAAGCCTAGCAGTGGAGGCTTCTCTCCTAACATGAGAGGCTTTTTTCTTTAGCCGACTCGTCACAAAGCTTTCCGGCTCAGTGCGGCGGCTCGTGAACGGCGCAGAATTCCGCCTCATTCTGACGAGAACCTAATTTGCACCCTTCGCGATTAAGCGGTCACTCGGTTCGCGGGGTGCGCAGCCATCAGGTGGACCTTGGCGAAGGGAGCGCGCCTAGTCCGCGTAGCTCAGCGAGAAGCTCTCCGTGCCGCTCGTGGTGATAATGGTGCGACACAATGCCTGCGGCTCGCGCAGTAGCTATGTTCGCCTCCAGATCATCGATGAAGAACGTCTCGGATGGAACGACGCCGAATTGCTTGATCGCGATCTGGTAGATCTCCGGGCCCGGCTTCGAAGCGCGCGCCTTGTACGAGTACACGGCGTCCTTGAATCGACCAAACACCGGGTAGCGCGCGAGGATGAAATCCACGTGGATATCACTGGTATTCGAAAGCAGGTAAAGAGGATGGCTCGCGTGCAGCGTTTCGATGAGTTCCAGCATGGGCTGGTTCTCGGTGAAGATGTCCTCCCACGCCGACACGAAGTCCATATCGCTCCCCGTGTACCGCAAGATCGCGCGGACTTGCTCCTGGAAATCGGCGCGTGACAAGCGGCCTCCTTCATAAGCGTCCTTCACGGGCTCGATCATCTCGAGGATCGCCTCCGCGGCTGGATCGCAGTCCTGCGCGAGGCGCTGAAGAGCGAGGTTGAAGTCGAACCGAAGGATGACATTTCCGATATCAAAGATGAACGCGCGGATCATGGCTGGACGCAACTCGTTCCTATACTGCGGCCGGAACGCCTTCCGCGAGGATGGCTTCAGCGATGCGAAAGGCTGCATCGGGCTTGCTGATCTTTGAGATGTTACCCTCCAGTTCTTTCCAGCGCTCAGCATTCCCCGCGAAGGCGGAGCGAACCGCATCTGTGATCGTCTCCGGCGTCTCGGCCACGATGCCGCATCGATGGTTCAGAAGCAGCCGGGCATTTCCCTCCTCCTGGCCGGGTACGACTTGGGTGATGATCATCGGAGTACAGGCCGCGATTGTCTCCTGCACTGCGGCGCCACCCGCTTTCCCGATCAGAAAGTGGTGAGTCATGAGTAATTCCGGCATATTCGTCACCCAGCCGAGCACATCGATTTTGCGGCCTGCCTGCTTTGCGACTTCCTCCACAGCCGCACGGAGTGACTCGTCACGGCCCACGGTGACGGTGAGATCGATATCGGGCAAGGTGAGGAGTTGCCGGACTACTGCGGGCGCTTTTTTGCGCGCGGCATTAATCATGTAGAGAATCTTCGGGCGAATGCCGGGGCCGGGAGTCGAACGAGAGGGGCGTTCACCAGCGAAGACCGGCAGCACGGGAAAACCAAGCACGCTGAGCCGATCTGCCGGCACCCCCGCCCTCTTCATGACGTCGGCAGTGTCGTCATTCGGCACGAAGTAGCGATCACTCGGCTCCCGGTACCACACCGAGTTTACCGTGATCGAGTCAGTGACGACCGTGGAGTAGTGAAAAGGGCGCCCTTTAGCGCGCGGAAATAGCCTCTCGATGGCATACGCGTACACCGGGTAGGTGGAGACGATCGCATCCGGTTGGCGCTCTCGCACTTCGCGTTCGAGTACGCGATCGAGCGGGCGCATCGTGCCCTGTGTCAGGTAGATCAGTGGAGTATGATCAAGGACGCCGTAGAAAGCGGCCCAGACCCGCGGCGCGCGATTGATGATCTCTAGGTAAGCCTTCCGGCTGTGGTCGTAATAGTTGCCGTAAGCTTCCCGGAAAGGATCGAAGACAGCCGAGTGGGCCGTTCCAGCTTCGCGGAATGCGGTGTCCAGCCCGCGCGCAGCGGCATTGTGGCCTTCGCCATAGCTCGCCGAAAGGATGAGAACGTTTTTCATGCTCGGAGGCGTAGGCGCTACCAGCGGACTGTCCGCAAGGCAACCGTGCAGCACTTCTGTCACTAAAAGATTGCGTGCTTTTCATTTTTCGCTCGTTTAACCTTTCTGCATCGTCTCCCTCTCCGATACCCCCAAGGATTCCCCTATGAAGAAAGCTGCATTTACGCTCATCGAACTCCTCGTCGTCATCTCGATCATTGCGATCCTGGCGGCTATTGCGCTCCCGGTTTTCAATGCCGCGCAGGAAAAGGCGCGGGTCGCCCAGGATGCCAGCAATCTTAAGAACCTTGGAGTCGGCATCAGTACCTACCTGAATGACAACGATGACATGATGTTCTCGCAGACCAGCGAGGAACCATGGCCAATCCTGCTGCACGACAAGTACGTCACGGATTGGCGCGTGTTCCGTTCGCCCTTTGATAAGGTGACAAACCAGCGTCCTGACAAGCAGGTAGCACCTGGAGTACCGGTGAGTTACGGGATCAACACGAACGCGTATGACGTTCATACGTCGAAGTTCAAATCTCCCTCGGAGCTGGTCTTGGCTGCGGCGAATCCGACTCCCACGAACCCCATCAAGTTCAGCGGAAACTCCGATACCAACGTGATGCTGGCGGTGCCAGGTGGTTCAACCAAAGGCGGCACGCATAGCAACCGCAACCAGATTAACGTGCTCTTCGCCGACTCTCACGTTTCCAGCATGCTCTGGAGGGATTTCTCCACAACCACAGGGGACGACGGTCTTCGTAGGTGGCTGCCTGAAGGCAAGCCGCCATCCGGCAAGTAGGGCTTCCTTTTCAACGCTCAGTCTCGTGCGGGCCAGATCGAAGGATCTGGCCCGTTCTTGTACCGTCAAAGGAAGGCGCAGGTCTGCCTGAGACTAGCCTTGAGCAATTGGCGATAGACCGCGCGCGGTATTTCCAAGGCACCAAAGATCCGCAGGTGGGGAGTGATCCACTGCGTGTCGAGAAGAGTGTAGCCGCGCTCGCGAAGTCGGAGGATCAATGCGTGCAACGCTACCTTCGACGCATCGGTCACGCGGTGAAACATCGACTCACCGAAGAAGGCGCCGCCGATCGCGACGCCGTATAATCCCCCGACCAACGCTCCGTCCTTCCAGGTCTCCACGGAGTGCGCAAACCCAAGGTGATGCAGCTCCACGTAGCTCTTCAGGATGTCCTCGTTGATCCAGGTCTCGGGGCGCTCCGCACAACCGCGCATCACCTGCTCAAAGTCTGTACTCAGGCGGATCTCAAAGGGTGCCTTCTTGATCGTCCTCCGCAGTCCATGTGGGACGTGAAAGGTATCCAGAGGAATGATCGCGCGCGGGTCAGGAGAGAACCAGGCAATCTCTCCATCCTCCATTGCCATGGGGAATACGGCCTGGCGATAAGCGTGGAGGAGCATCTCTGCCGGGATCATCGGCGGCTATCTTTCGGGTTGATGCGCGGCTGACGAGCACGGAATCACCCTCTGCGGTGACTCGTCACTCGACACTCGCGATTTCGCAACTTACAAGGCGGCCATGAATGGCTTTCCTGCTTTGCTTTGCGTGTTGCTGATCCCTTGCGGGCTGACCAGTTGCGAGAGCGACATGCCGCCGCAACCAAGCGAAGTGCCCACCAAGCTCCAGCGCGGAATCACCGGGCAGGGAACCCTCTATCAGCCTACCCGAGCGAACGATCCGTACGTGGGAGATTCGGATCGCGTGGGCTACTAGACTACTCATGGCAGTTTCCGCTCACTCAAGGATCGTCATTCTCGATTTCGGATCGCAGTACACCCAGGTCATTGCCCGCCGAGTCCGCGAGTGCCAGGTCTACTCGCAAATCCTGCGCTTCGACGCTTCTCCAGAAGAGATCTCAGCGCTGCAGCCCCGCGGCATCATTCTCTCCGGCGGTCCGTCGAGCGTGTACGGCGAAGGCGCACCGCAGCCGAATCCTGCGCTCTTCGCGCTCGGCGTGCCAGTTCTCGGCATCTGCTACGGCATGCAGCTCATGGCTCATCATCTTGGCGGCAAGGTGGAGCATTCAACTCGCCGTGAGTACGGATCCGGCCAATTGCAGATCGACGAAGAGTGTCCGCTTTTCTCCGGCCTCGGAGAGATCATGGACATCTGGAACAGCCATGGTGACAAGGTAACCAAGCTCCCACGCGGGTTCCGGACGGTGGCAAAGACGGACAACAGCCCGTATGCCGCAATCGAGCATCCGAAGAAGCAGTTCTACGGGCTGCAGTTCCATCCGGAAGTGGTGCATACCCCGCGCGGGAAGGAACTCATCCAGAACTTCGTCTACAAAATCTGCACGTGCAAAATGGATTGGACGATGGGCTCGTTTATCGAGGAGGCGTGCCAGAAGATCCGCGATCAAGTGGGCGAGGACCATGTACTGCTCGGACTTAGCGGCGGCGTGGACTCGTCCGTGGCTGCAGCGCTCTTGCATCGAGCAATTGGCGACCAGCTCACCTGCGTTTTCGTTAACAACGGCCTACTGCGTTCGCGGGAAGCAGAGACTGTCCAGCGAGTCTTTGGTGAGAACTTCAAGGTGAAGCTCAAATACGTGGATGCGTCGGCTCAGTTCCTCAACAAGTTGAAGGGGATCACGGATCCCGAGCGCAAGCGGAAGATCATCGGGTACGAGTTCATCCGGGTGTTCGATGCGGCGGTGAAGGAGCTAACCACGAAGCGTAAAACGAAGTCGGCTCAGTTCCGCTGGCTGGCTCAAGGGACGCTTTACCCCGATGTGATCGAAAGCATCGCTATCGGTGGCAACCCAGCAGCGTTGATTAAGAGCCATCACAACGTCGGAGGCCTGCCGAAGAAGATGAAGCTCAAGCTTGTCGAGCCCTTACGAGAGCTCTTTAAGGACGAAGTTCGCGAGGTAGGCGCACAGCTGGATCTCCCGAAGGAGATCGTGCATCGCCAGCCCTTCCCTGGCCCCGGACTTGCAGTGCGGATCCTTGGTGAGATCACGCGTGAACGTCTGCGCATCTTGCGCGAGGCAGATACGATCGTCGTGAGCGAGATGAAAGCCAGCGAATGGTACTACCAAGTTTGGCAAAGCTTTGCCGTGCTCCTGCCGGTGCGCTCAGTAGGTGTGATGGGAGATGAACGGACGTACGAAAACACAATCGCCGTGCGCATTGTGGAGAGTCAGGATGGCATGACTGCCGATTGGGTGCGGCTCCCTTACGAGATCCTGGCTCGCATCTCCACGCGCATCATCAACGAGGTGAAAGGCGTGAACCGAGTTTGCTACGATATCTCATCGAAGCCGCCTGCGACTATCGAGTGGGAGTAGCATCCCGTATCCTTCCGGTTTGACGAACACACCGGCAAAGAAAAGACTGCCGCCTGGTACAACTTCCGGTTTTGCTCTCCCTAAATCCCCTATGAAGCTCCTATCCTGCGTCTTTGCGACCGTCGTGCTTTGTGCTGCCCCGGCACAATCGGCTGATTCCATCGTGTACCCGGGAGGCGCCGGCCCAGGAGCGGGCAAGCACATCGTCCTTTTAGCCGGTGATGAAGAGTACCGCAGCGAAGAAGCGCTCCCTGCACTCGCAAAGATCCTGAGCAAGCATCACGGGTTCAAGTGCACGGTCCTCTTCCCGATAGCTGCTGATGGATCCATTGATCCTGACAACGGCCAGAGCCTTCCGGATTCAGAAGCGCTCGAGTCTGCGGATGGAATCCTGATGTCCCTTCGCTACCGAGCATGGCCAGCAGAAGCGATGAAGCGTTTTGGAAGCGCCTACCTTGCGGGTAAGCCGATCGTCGCTTTGCGCACGAGCACGCACGCGTTCAAGTTCCCGGAAGACTCCGAATTCGTCTCCTACAACAGCTTTGGGAAGCGAGTGCTTGGCGAGGAATGGGTGAGCCACTGGGGAAAGCACAAGGCGGAAGCCACGCGTGGTGTCATTGAGCCCGGTGCGAAGGATCATCCGATCTTGAAGGACGTTGCCGATATCTTCGGCGACACCGACGTTTATGAGGCTTACCCACCAGCCGACGCCAAGATTCTCGTCCGCGGACAGGTCCTACAAGGGATGAAGCCCGGGGATGCCCCTGCTGACTACAAGAAGAAGCGCGCGACAGACAAGCAGGAGCAGGGCGTAAATGACCCGATGATGCCCGTCGTCTGGGTCCGCGAGCTCAAGAACGAATCGGGTAAAACGAACAAGATCGTGACGACGACGATGGGCTCCGCGACGGATCTCGAGAACGAAGGTCTGCGGCGTCTGGTCCTGAACTCCGTCTTCTGGTCACTCGGAATGGAAGTTCCCGCAAAGGCGGACGTGGCATTCGTCGATCCCTTCAAAGCGACGATGTACGGCTTTAAGGGTGCAAAGAAGGGCGTAAAGCCTGCCGATCTCGCGATCGGAGCTGCAAACCCTTGATGTCTGGACTGAGGCTAAGTCAGCCTGCGCTCCAAGCGGGATAACGCCGCCACAAACTCCTCAGGCGAAGACGCCTCCCGAACGAGCTGCTCGGTTTCTGGGTCAGTGAGCAGTCGCATCAACGCACCGGCTATACGCAGGTAGTCGGCTGCCATGGCCTGCGGCACTCCTATGCAGAAGAAGTAACGGATTGGGCGTTCGCAGTCGGCGAGCAATAGAGGAGTTTCGCAACGGCCTGCGCTCATCACCATGGAGGTAACCGCGTTAGTTCGCGCGTGCGGAATGCAGATGCCAAAGTCAGCTGCTTCCGAGACTTTGCACGGAGGGTGCGCTCGCATGCTAGCAACCAGACCCGCCCAATCGTCGACGCGTTCGTCCTGCTTTAAACTGGCCGCAAGCTCAGTAATAACGTCGCTGAAGTTTGCGGCGCGCAAACCAATTTTCACGTGCTCCGAGGTTAGTGCGTCCGCAATGGTGATCATGGAAACGGTGAGTTGCCCTATTCTAAACGGCAGTGCCGCTCCACTTGAGCTTCTGCCGCAGGACTTCGAAGAAGGTCATGTCTGGCAGCATTGCGAGCGCAAGACGGTGGGAAGCCTTACTGATCGAGATTGAGTGATCGGTTTCCACCTGTTCCGCGGCACGGCCATCGAGCGTCAAGTAAACCCCAGGATGCTGGCGCACCGGGTTGATCTCGATCCGGCTCTGGTCGCTCACGATTACACTGCGATTGGTTAGCACATGGGGACAGATTGGCGTGATTACGAAGACGCCGGAGTCGGGCGCGAGCACTGGTCCACCAGCACTTAACGAATAAGCCGTAGAACCCGTTGGTGTAGAGACGATGAGCCCGTCGGCATTATATTCGGTGAGCAGGCCGCCATCGATTCGCACCTCCAGTCGAATCAATCGGGAAAGTTCACCGCGCGAGATGACGGCATCATTGAGCGCGGATCGACGGCTGATTACTTCGTCTCCGCGCATTACGGCGATGGAGAGCAGCGTTCGTTCACTGAGATGGTAGTTGCCCGAGACAATTGATTCCACCGCCTGCAAGTGCGCTCCCGCACCCACCGAAGTGAGGAAGCCGAGCGTGCCAATGTTCACCCCAAAGATTGGGCAAGTGCATTCGCCGAGTTCTTGCAGGACCTGGAGGATAGTTCCATCCCCTCCCAGCACCATGAGCAGGTCGCAATCCATCGCCAGATCCCGCGAACTTGCCTTACTCACCAACCCAACGAGAGCCGCGGTTTTGGTCTCATATCGCACATCGATCGGGTGCAGTGCGAGTTCCTGCTGAAGTAGGCGCAGCAGCTCCGGCGCACCTTCCTTCGCGGTGTTCGCAACTATGCCGAGACGTTTCGTACGCATGCCAGAAACTCCTGGTTACCTTCACCACCCCGAATGGGTGATGGAATGCAGCCTTCCCACTTCCGGCGAAGCTCCTCCCGCACGAAGGTTTCGATCTTCGTCACGGCACGGTGGTGCAGCTCTGCATCCCGAACGACGCCGCCCTTTCCTACATCTTCCCGGCGAAGTTCAAACTGCGGCTTAATGAGCGGGACCAGCATTCCTTCAGGACGCATCAACCGGATGGCCGGCGGCAAGATCAAAGTCAGGGAGATAAAGGACACGTCCACCACGCACAGATCAATCTCGTCGGGGATATCCTCGGCGGAAAGGTGCCGAGCGTTGAGATGCTCCCGCACTACAACCCGCGGATCGCTCCGGATCTTCCATGCAAGCTGGCTGTGCCCCACATCGATTGCGTAAACCTTTGCGGCACCGCGTTGCAGTAGGCAATCCGTGAAACCACCGGTGGAGGCACCGATGTCCAGACAAATCAAGCCCGTTGGGTTGATCTGGAAAACGTCGAGTGCACCTTCGAGCTTGAGACCGCCTCGTCCGACGTAGCGCTCGGCCGCACGAACCTCCACGGCAGCGTCCTCCGCCACCTTCGTTCCCGCCTTATCGATCACTCGCTCCCCGACACTGATCTCCCCAGCCATTATGGAGCGCTGCGCTTTTTCCCGGCTATCGAAGAGACCTCGCGCCACGAGAAGAAGATCCAGACGCTGTTTGCCACTGGTCATTGCGAATAGCGTAGCTCACTAGACTGTATATCATCTGGATCCGGGATAATCGTAGGTGACGTGCTCGCGAAAAGACTTGAAAGCAATGTCCTTTGAACGGAGAAACCCCCGCCCCACATGTCGAACGAAGACCTTCGTACTGAAATCAAGGAGATGATGGTTGAGAACCTGATGCTAAAGATCTCGAAAGAAGAGATCGGGAACGACTTGCCCCTCTTTGGTCCGGAGGGTTTGGGACTCGACTCAATCGATGCGCTGGAGTTGGTCGTTTCATTGGAGAAACGCTTCGGTGTAAGCGTCCCCAGTTCGGAAACGGCTCGAACCGCCCTCGCGACGGTGAATACTCTGCACGATTACGTGTTAGCAAACCGCAAGTAGTCACCGTGGTGGCTCGGTCTCCGTTTCGGCACTGTTGATCGCGTCGATCAATAGCCGCATCCGCCCAAAGTTCTTTCGATTCGGCGTGAGGATCAGCCGTGGCAGCAGGACAAGTTCTGGCTCATTGGCCTCTTCCGGGAGTGCTACGCCCTGTTCGATTTGGCAACCCGGGCAGAGATCCGTGAACTCCTGATTGAGCTTCTCCATCGCCACATCAGTGAGTCGCACCAGTACCCGGATTACCAGTCGCTGGCCGACCCACCGGTACGATTGGTACACGCGATAAAATTGGACTATCTCGGCCGCTGCGGTCTCACCGTCGGCGCATATTTTGAAGAGCGTGAAGTCGTCCTGTGAAATCAGGCCAAGCTCCAGGAGGTATTCCGAAAGGAATGCGTGCCAGGTCTTCCAGTAGCTTCCCCCGGGCCGATCCACGAGGACTACAGGGATGATGCGCGCTTTCCCTGTCTGCATGAGGGTGAGGACCTCGTAGGCTTCATCCATCGTCCCGAAGCCCCCTGGAAAAAGCGCAACAGCGTGCGACTCCTTCACGAAGTTCAACTTTCTGGTGAAGAAGTAGTTGAAGTTAATCAGCTTCGCGTCGCCGTGAATCGTCTCGTTCGCACGCTGTTCAAACGGCAGCCGGATGTTCAAGCCAAACGAGTTCTCACGTCCTGCTCCTTTCTGCGCCGCGCCCATGATCCCGTCCCCTCCCCCAGTGACGATCATGAAGCCTAGTTCAACCATCCTTCGAGCGAACGCTTCTGCGGCCATCGATTCCTGCTCCTCCGGTGCGGTGCGGGCGCTGCCGAAAACGACAACTTTACGGCGGTCTCGGTAAGGCGTGAAGACACGGGCCGCATGCCGCATCTCTTTTAGAGACCGGTTGAAGAGCTTAAGGTCCGCAACGCCAATCTGGTCCTGACCCATCTTGAGGGCGGTGAGGATCATCTCTTCGATTAGCTCGCATGAGCCCGTACATCCCCAATCAGCTACTAGTTGGCGGACTCGTTGATCGAACTTCGGGCTGCCACTCGTATGAGGAGGGTCGCTCGGGAGTGCGTGGATACCGCCTGCTGTGAAATCTTGCACTTCGAGTTGATTGTGAGGGTTTGAAGGTTGAGATCTTCGCTCGTCGCGCTACAAAGCGCGCGCAGTTAATAACTCCCTACCCTCAGGCCTCAATCCCCAACTGTCCGCTTTTTTTGCCATGATCGTCGTCATCAAACCGAATACTCCGCGCGAATTGGTGGACGAGGTCATCCGTGAAGTTCAGCACCTGGGGTACGATCCCCGGCCAATCTTCGGCACAGAGCAGACGGTAATTGCAGCGATCGGCGATGAGCGCACCCATCACACGCTCGAGTCGCTCGATGCACTACCCCAAGTCGAGAAGGTCATGAGGGTTCAGAAACGCTTTAAGCTGGTCAGCCGCGAATCCCATCCGGGCAATTCAGTAGTCAATGTGGATGGCGTTCTCATCGGCGGGGAACACATCACCATGATGGCAGGCCCCTGCTCCGTGGAGAGCGAGGAGCAACTCATGGAGACAGCCCGCGCGGTAAAAGCCGCGGGGGCCACGATCCTCAGAGGCGGCGCATACAAGCCGCGGACCTCTCCCTATGAATTCCAAGGTCTCGGGCGCGAAGGCCTCCGCCTACTGGACATGGCGCGGAAAGAAACTGGATTGAAGATCATCACCGAAGTGCTCTCCGAGAGGGACGTCGAACACGTAGCGCAATGTGCGGACATTCTTCAGATTGGCGCCCGCAATGCACAGAACTACCAGTTGCTGATCGAGGCGGCCAAGAGCGGTAAAGCTATCATGCTGAAGCGCGGAATGAGTCAGCGCATTGAGGAGTGGCTGCTCGGGGCGGAGTACATCTTAGCGCACGGCAATCCCAACGTGCTGCTCTGTGAGCGTGGCATCCGCACCTTTGAGACTTACACGCGGAACACGCTTGATCTCTCAGCCGTCGCGATTGCCAAGCAGGAGTCTCATCTCCCGGTGATCGTAGATCCCAGCCAGGGCTGCGGTCGGGCAGATCTCGTTCGCATGCTTTGCCGAGGCGCGATTGCCATGGGTGCGGACGGCTTGCTAATTGAAGTGCATCCTAATCCTGCGGAGGCTCTCAGCGACGGCCAACAGCAAGTGAACTTTGCTGGATTCGCCCAGCTCTCGCAGGATCTTCAGCCGTTAATCGCCGCAGTAGGCCGCAAGCCCTGAGCCTCGTTTCCGGCCTCCGTGCCGGAAACCACCGCTTGTTCCTCCGGCCCCGGAACCGCGTTTTTGCCGTCAAGCTTGTCCAAGTGAACGGGCCCCGCAATCCGGCGGACGGTCGGACCGGCCACCCAGTATCCTGGGATTAGCACAGTCTTGGGCACGTTTGGAATACCGCGCTCATTACGGCGGAGCTGCGCATCCACGAGATCAACGGCTGCTGCTCCCACTAATTCGGAATTCTGGTTCATTCCCGCCCAATGATGCTCATCGTCACCGACTGCCAGGTGTGCGAACGCAACATCCTGCGGAACACGCAATCCGAGGCTATCGAGGACGCGCATGACCTGCCATTCCTGGCTGATGATCACCTCCGGTCGATGCTCGCTGAACCATGCCGCCAATTGGCGCGCGAAAGGCCCATCCGTCAGGAGTAGAGGGACACGCTCGCTTTCAGCAATTTGCTGATGATACACGAGCATCCCGGCTGACCAATGATGCTTCACCCGAGCATCGCTCTCAGCGGCTAATGCGAGGCCGATCCGCCGGTATCCGAGCTGCTTCAGCTCATCGAGTGCATGGGTAATCGTCCCGTACTGATGGTTGCTAGCACGATGGAGGTCGGGCGCGCTGACAGAGTACCCGATTGTCGCAGCTGCAAAGCGGGCCCAGTCCAGTCGCATCTCCCCGCCGCCTGCAGGAAGCGGCGCAATGATCATCCCGTGGATATCCCGGGTATAGAGAATGTCGCAGAAGCGCTGTTCGGTAGTCCCGGGGCGAGTCAGCCACCAGTCTTCCATTGAATAGCCCAGCTGTTCCGCCCGGCGACGGGCTCCTTCGCGAAAGGCGACAAAAGGACCTGGCCTGCGCCAGCCGTCTTCACTCGGGTAAGCTGTAACGTACGCCAGTGTCGAAGGCCGCTTCACTTCACGCCCATGCCGCAGCTGGGTCATGAGGGCGGAGACCAAAGGATTTGGGCGATAGCCCATCTCATCCGCGATATCGCGGATCCGCTTGGTCGTCGGCGCGGAGATCTTAGGGCTATTACGGAGCGCGAGAGATACCGCCATGCGGGATACTTTCGCCGCGTCGGCAATCTGCTGCATGGTGGGTTGCCGTGCGGGGGTCATGGCCCTCCTTTTGTATCGGAAAGTTGTGTCGTCGTAAACAAAGGTTCTTGGTTACTTTGCTCACGCGGAAAACCGTCGACAGGATCTCCAACGGCGTGTGCCTTCGGCTGCAATCGTCCCTGGGCCGCAATTGTGATCCGTTTGTGACCCGGACGACGCGCAATCGAAGTAGTCGTGGGATGAACTGCCTTCCTCGCATGGAGACGTCTAAGCGTTTCCGAGTGAGGAACTAAATACAATCCCTGATGAAACAAAACCGCCGTTCCTTTCTCCAAACCTCCGCTCTCGCTGCTGCCGGTGGAATAATTGGCCTTAATGGCCTGATGCCGCGCAACGCTAAAGCCGCCGTCCCTCAGTTCGGTGGCACCATACCCGGTTTCGGGCCGCTTGTGCCCACCGCCGCAGAGAACACCGAGGAGGTGTTTCTCGCGCTTCCCGAAGGATTTCGCTACAACGTCCTCATCCGCAGTGGCGATGTTATGTCCGATGGACGCGTGTTTCCGAGCAATGCAGATGGCATGGGTGCGTACGAGTTCGGCGGAAAAGTGCGTCTCGTGTGCAACCATGAGCGAAGCGCTGGTATTCCTATTGGAAGCCTTCCCTACGATCCCAAGGCAGGCGGCGGTACTACGACGCTAACGTTCGATCCAGCGCCCCGGGAGATCACGGAATCTTTTGTTAGCTCCAGTGGCCACGTTCGCAACTGCGCAGGCGGGGTCACCCCTTGGAACACTTGGCTGACTTGCGAGGAGAGCAATCTTGGTCCATCCGCTTCACTCACAAAACAGCATGGCTACATCCTTGAAGTGCCAGCCTTCGCGGATGGGGAAACGCAAACAACTCCGCTGGTCAATCTTGGGCTTCACTACCCTGAAGCAGCCGTCGTCGATCCAGCAACTGGCATTGTGTATATCACTTCAGATCGTGGTCCCTGCGGAACATTCCGCTTCGTGCCTGAACAGTATGGAAACCTGAAGGGTCCTGGAAAGGTGCAGATGCTGGCGATCACAGGCCAGCCTGGCTACGACACCCGTTCCGGCCAGCGGACCAAGGTGAAACTACCTGTCACCTGGGTCGACATCGCTGATCCGAGCAACGAGGCCGCCTATCGTGCGGATGCACAATACACGTATAAGCAAGGTTTGGCCAAAGGCGGCGCAACCTTCTCTCGTGGCGAAGGCGCATGGCTCGGCCGGGGTGCTGTATTCTTCGCCTGCTCAAACGGCGGCGACGCCCGTCTCGGTCAGATCTTTGCCCTGAACCTAAAGGCAAACGACGTTCAGGAACTTGAACTCGTCTTTGAGTCCACATCCGAGGAAGCGATGGGTGCGCCGGATAACATCTGTGTCTCGCCAAGCGGGAACAACATTATCATCTGCGAAGATGGAAATGGTGCCGAGTACCTGCATCTCCTCCGTCGCAGCGGGAATCAAATCTATCGCCTCGCCCAAAATATCCTCCCTGGCACCCAATCGGGCAGCGAATGGGCCGGTGCCTGCTTCAGCCCGGATGGTCAAACGCTCTTCGCGAATCTACAAGGTGCCAGCATGATGTTCGCGATCTGGGCGGACGAGAACCGTTGGGCTTCGATCAAGTAGAGAACGTAAGAATTAGGTAGAACTACCCGCCCAGCACACTCGCTGGGCGGGTATTTTCTTCTCGTGGCTGATCTCGCGAGGGCGGAAGCCGGGACGCCCTGCTAAAAACTCACCAGGCAAGTACTTTCCCCAGATGGAAGAAGCCGCCGTTTGGACCGTCGGAGTTTAACGTCGCGAGTTCGACGGCAGTGTGTGCGCCTTCTTCGACAGTCAGCGTACCGGCGGGATTCAGGTCTGTCTTCACGCTGCCGGGATGTGCTGAATTGACCTTATGTGGCGTACCGCGAAACAGCTTCGCGAGGTGGACGGTGAATGCATTCACCGCCGATTTGCTGGCATCATAAGCAAGGGCATGGACATCCGCGATCTGGCTCGTGGGATCGCTATGCTCCCCGAGGGAGCCCAGAATGCTGGATTGATTGACAATGCGCGCACCTTCACTCAGCCGAAGTAGCGGGAGCAGTCGCTGGGTCATCTCGACCAGCCCGAAGAAGTTCGTCTCGAAGGTTTGTCGTAGCAAATCCATCGGCACGTTCTCTGCCGTATACCCCCAGTCCTCACCCATCGCGGCGTTGTTGATGAGCACGTCCAGTCGACCAAACCGCTCTTCAATCAGCTTACGCGCCGCCTCGAAGGTCGCCGGATCAGCGACATCGACTACGACGACCTCGACCGTTCCCCCGTCCTGCCCGAGTAGCGCCGCCGCCTCCTGTCCGCGCGCTGCATCCCGAGCGCCGAGTAGTACGTGATAGTCTTTCTGCGCGAGTTGTCGGCAGATCTCCAGACCGATACCTTTATTAGCTCCGGTGATAAGGGCGATTCGTTTCATAGTGGATCCAGGTTTGAGGCGGGTGGCGGTTTTAAGTGCAGTTCGATTCGCGATCACGTTTCGGTGCCGCGGATCCAAAGAATCGTTGTTATTTCGTCCGGTTCAAACTGTGCCCTCCGCGTCTCTGGACTACGTATTGCCAAGCTTGCGCTGATTTGTCGCCCGATTGCATCCGCTCATCGTGAAAATAGCGCAACTACCTCCAGCATTCCCACGACGAGGAAAATCACAACGATCAGAACGAGGACGAGATTTGTGGCGAGCCGGTTGTGGCGGAGCGGTGCAGGAAATGCGACGCGGTTGTTGAGATGTAGAAGCGTGGCAGCCAGGAATGGGATGAAGAGGCTACCGAGCACCGTAAAGGCGATCACGATGAGCAGCGGTCGGCCAAGGAACGCGAAGGGCACAGACGCCAGCGCCATGAAGAGGAGCGCCGTGCGGTACGGGAGAGCGCCGGGCTGTGTCGCTGCTGTGCGTTGATCAGGCGGCAATCTGCGCAGCAGACTAAAGCAGTCAGCGAAGACACTCGGGATAGTTTGCCAGACGCCCACGAGCGACGCGAGCACGGCTGCCCAAAAGCCGATCGAGTAGATGTAGAACCCGACCGGGCCGGTGAGTGCCGCGACCGCGCCCGCCATGCGTGAGACGGCCTCGGCGTCAGTGATAGCCACTCCGGCGGAGTGGAAAACTCGGTTGGCGATAAGCATCACCGACAGCCCGAAGATTGCGGTGAAAAGGTAAGCCGTCGCGAGGTCCATCCTCACAGCTCGAAGGTTCCGCGGATCCACTTTGCCCTCGTCTCGGAGCAGATAGTTATAGCTCAAGAGAGTAAGTGACCCCCCGATTCCTCCGATAAGCGAAAGCACGTAGGTACCACCGCCGCTCGGGATGATTGGCGTGAACAGGCCCTGCAGCACCGCAATGGGGTCGCGGAAAGTGAGCGCAGCGCATCCCACAATGCTCACGAACATCACCGCCGTGAGCGGCTTCAAGACTCGCGTGAAGATGCCTGTGTGCGCGGACCAGATGAGCGCGAAAGCGGCGACTGCTTGGGCGAGCCCTCCCCACGTCCGAGGCACAGTGCCGCCCGTAATGTTCTCGATCGCCAGGCCGCAGCCGCTGATCAGCGCGCCGCTTACCGCGACGGACCACAGCACCAGGTAGCCGGCGAAGAGGATCATCACCCACCTAGGGAGGTAGCGCGCCCAGCCCTCCAGCAAAGTGGAGTCAGTGGCGAGCTGCCAGCGGGCAAGTCCCTCGCTAAGCACGAACTTAAAGAACGCGCCGAGCGCCAAACCCCAGAGCAGCGTGAGCCCATGAGTCGCTCCGCCTACCGTTGCGGAAATGATGTCACTGGCTCCAATTCCACTCGCGGCCATGATGATCCCAGGACCAAACCATCTGAAAGGCGGGCGTGCCTCGGATGACGAGGCTAATGACGGGTTCTGCAAGCGCTCATTGAACCATGGACAAACCTCCTGCATAGCCTCCATTTGCATGGGATGCGCTTGAGTCCGGTAGCAGCGTCAAAGCCCTGACAAGCGGGCCTCTTTGCCGCAGGTTCATTGAATGGAACCCTGGAAACTCTACACATTCGCGGCTGCGCTGTTCGCGGGGCTTACCTCCGTGGTGGCGAAGGCAGGCTTAAAGGATCTGAGCGCCGACCTGGGCCTGGCGGTGCGCACCGCGTTTGTCTTCGCTTTCGTGTCGGTGAATCTATTCCTCTGGAGCAGCACGAGCTCAAACGTCGCAGCATTGCGGGGAGCCGGTGGGCGCACGATTGCGCTGCTCGCGCTTTCGGCACTGACCACGACACTTTCCTGGATCTGCTATTACCGCGCGATGAAGGAGGGAACGGTGACTTTCGTGTCTCTCGTCGACAAGGGGAGCATCCTCGTGACTCTCATACTTTCCATGATGCTGCTCGGCGAGCCATTCACGTGGCGAATCACGGTTGGGGCAGCGCTCATTGTGGCCGGCTTGCTCGTGTTGGCGACCCGAAGGTGATCCGTCCCGAGCCCTTGGATAATCGAGGCCCGCCACTAAGAATCGAGATGCGCACTCGGGCACCTTGCGTAGAATGAGCCGAGTCGAGCACTTGAGACTACCGCCACATGAAAAAACGCCTCTGAATTCGGGAGGATGCCCGAGCAATTCGAGAGGACGTCCTCTCGATTCGAGAGAACGCCCGAGCAATTCGGGAGGGCATTGCGCCAAAATGGCACAATCGCCTCTCAATTTGCTCGGTCAACCTCTCAAATCGAGAGAACGCCCTCTGAAATTGCTCGGGCAACGAGACAGAATGGCACAATCGTGCGCCAAAATGGCACAATGACGACTGAGATTGAGAGGCCCTCACGCGACACATGAGGGTCTACAACCTCGCTCGAGGAGCGTAACCAGTACTTTGCGTAGAGTTTAACGGCTACTTAGTCCCGGAGAGCCAGCGGAGTTGGCTGACGGATGAGTTGGTCATCGTGGGCGAGAACTACATCCGGGCGGAGTGACGGCTCAGATCGTGGTTCCTGCGCGACTACGTCCCAATCTGTCCTGTGCTCGGGGCGCGAACTTCCTCTCCGGCATCGCGCAGGCGTGCCGTAGCGCCAATGCGCTCGTAGCGCGTGACCAGCTGCTCGGGCGTAAGGTCTTTCGTTTCTTCGAAGATGCGGGCCTGGGCCCGCCGCTTGATCTTCACGCATTCGTATTCTTCAATCTTCATAAGCGATAACCTCCGCGGGTGTATTGATGCTGATGGTGTCAAAACCGTTGATTAGATTGACGCCATTATACAATGGGATCTTGTCGAAGTGCACAATGTGCTTGAAGTTCCAACTCACAATGCAGCGGCAGTGTTGCGCGCTGGCAAGAGCGACATGGAGGGCATCGGTGGCCCATTTGGGAGTAACCACTCCTACCTGCAGGTAGGCGTCGCGTAGATTGATGGCTTCAATGGAAACGCCAACGAAGTCAGCCCATTGCAGGTGTTCCTCATAGACTCGGCGCACGTGAGCCGGTGCATCCTGGAGTTCATCGGCGACAACGGGTGAGACGACCAGATGGAAGCGCCCGCTCTTAACCTGAGCAAAGAACTCTCGACTCGACGTGTCGATGCCCTGATCGAAGACGCCGCCGTACACCGATGTATCGGCATAAACTCGGATGGGCATTGCCGGACGGTAGCGGCGATTGCGAAGCGAGGCAACGGGTGTCCTTCACTGACGGCGTCACCACCCGTTCAGTTTGACTTCGGCGAAGTTTGCCCAAAGCGGCAGGATGCCCCTTTCACTTCGCAAGATCGGACACAGCGTCTCTCTCTGGACATGGGCGCGGCTCGGTCCCTAGATTCCCGCTCCTTTGGAAACGCCGCAGACACTCGCAATCGTTGCCGGAAATGGTGTGTACCCTTTTGCCATGGCGCGGGCGGCGCGAGAGGCGGGTGTGGCGCGGATTGTAGTGGCGGCCTTTCAGAACGAGACGGACCCGACGCTCGCAGAGGTCGTGGACGAGATCGCCTGGATGCGCGTGGGACAACTAGGGAAGATGCTTGGCTTTCTAAAGGACACGGGAACTCGGCACGCAGTCATGTCCGGTCAGATTCATCCGAAGAACCTATTCGACCTTCGTCCTGACCTGAAGGCGCTGGTGCTGCTGGGGAAGCTGCGCCGCCGAAACGCCGAGTCGATCTTTGGAGCGATTGCGTCAGAGATGGAGTCGATCGGCGTGGAGCTGCTTCCAGCGACGTCTTATATGGAGGAGTACCTCGCCTCGCCGGGACTGCTCGCTGGGCCGAAGCTCAGCCGTCGCGAGACGGAGGATGTCGCCTATGGCTTTCACATTGCGAAGGAAACGAGCCGGCTCGACATCGGTCAGACCGTGGTGGTGAAGGGTGGGACGGTCTTAGCGGTGGAGGCCTTCGAGGGGACGAATGCGGCGCTGAAGCGGGGCGGCGAACTCGGGCAGAAGGACGCCGTGATGGTCAAGGTGTCCAAGCCGCATCAGGACTTTCGCTTCGACGTCCCGGTTATTGGTCCGCTGACGCTCGACGCGGCACGGGACGCCCGGCTTCGGGTGATCGGGATCGAGGCCGGCCGAACGCTGCTCCTGGAGCCTGACCGGTTGCGGGTGCAGGCGGGCGAGTACAGGATCTCCATCTTCGGCCATACTTTGTGACCTCTCCCTCATTTACCTCTTCTGGACAGACGCGTGTCGGTGTGGTCGGCACCGGGCATATTGGGCGCAATCACGCCCGTCTCTTCGGTGAAATCGCCGGCCCAAACTTCGTAGCCATCTACGACGCCAACCCGGCTACCGGGATGGAGATGGCTGCATTGTACAATGCACGGGCATGCACCGACCTGGAGGAGTTCGCGGGGCTGATCGATGCCGCGACTATCGCCACCCCGACACCCTCGCACTTCAAGATCGCGAAGTTCCTCCTCGAGCGCGGCAAACACGTGCTCATTGAAAAGCCAATCACTGAAACGACTGCGGATGCACTGCAACTCGCAGCCATCGCCCACAAGCGCAAACTGGTGCTGCAAGTGGGCCATGTGGAGCGGTTCAATCCGGTGCTCGGCGCCATCGAGGGCCGGCTCAATCAGCCCCGTTTCATCGAGTCGCACCGGCTCTCCCCTTACCCGAACCGCAGCACGGAGATCGGCGTGGTGCTCGATCTCATGATCCACGATCTGGAGATCATCCTGCATCTGGTGCGTTCCCCCGTGATCAGCGTGGATGCGGTCGGCGTGCCCATCCTTTCTACGCGCGAGGACATCGCGAATGCGCGGCTACGTTTTGAGAACGGTTGCGTGGCAAATATTACGGTGAGTCGGGTGAGCCCCGAACGGCTACGGAAGATCCGGGTCTTCCAGGAAGACGCGTACCTGTCGCTGGACTACCAGGCTCAGGCGGGATTCATCTACCGGCTCGCGGAAGGGCACGAGCACGAGAGTTCGTTGCTCAAAAAGCTCTTTGCTGGGGCAAGCTCGGCAATCGTGAGTGAATTTGCCGGGAAGAAGATCGTGCGTGAACCCGTGGAGGTGGAGAAGGGTGAGCCGCTGCGGCGCGAACTGGCTGATTTCCTGGAATGCGCGCGCACTGGCGGGCAGCCGAAGGTCTCCGGTTCCGAAGCGACAGCCGCGCTGGAACTCGCACTCGACATCACCCGACGTATCGAAGAGAGCCTCGCGGCGCATCCCCGCACAAAGGCGTGAAGCTCTACTTCGTCGCAGGAGAGCATAGCGGCGATGCCCGCGGCGCGGAACTGATGCGAGCCCTGAGGGAGCGGGTGGCGAGACCGCTCGACTTCCGCGGGGCTGGCGGACCGGAGATGCAGGCAATCGCGGGCGAGCACCTTCATGACTGGAGCGCCGAGGCGGTGGTCGGGCTTTGGGACGTGCTGAAAAAGTACGGGTACTTCCAGGCGCAGTTCGCGCGCATTCTCCAGGAGATCGACGATCTGCGGCCCGAGGCACTGATCCTCATTGATTATCCAGGCTTCAATCTTCGCCTCGCCAAAGCCGTGCGGCAGCGCCATCCGGGAGTTCGGATTATTTACTACATCAGCCCGCAGGTTTGGGCCTGGAATCGCGGGCGCATTCCGAAGATGGCGCAGTATCTCGACCTGATGCTCTGCATTTTCCCCTTCGAGAAAGAGCTATACGAGAACTCGGGGTTGCGGACGGATTTCGTGGGGCACCCGATGCTCGATTCGCTCGCTGCGGCGCGCATCGGCAGTGAGCGCGATGCAGGACTGATCGCTCTGCTTCCGGGCAGCCGGAGCAAGGAAGTCCGCAAGATTTTCCCGGTCATGCTGGAGACTGCGAAGCTCCTAAATGACATGAGACCGGGATTTCGCTTCGCCGCTGCTGCGGCTTCTCCGGAGATGCAGGAGCTGATGGTCTCCCTCCGCGCGAGCGCCGGGATTGCGGAGTGGGATTGCCCCATTGAACTCCGCAAGGCGAACCACCTGATGCAGAAGGCGACCGTCGGGATGGTGGCGTCGGGTACGGCGACGTTGGAGGCGGCGTTCTTTGGGATGCCGATGGTGATCATTTACCGCGTTTCCTGGCTGACCTGGGTGATCGGAAAGCGGCTGGTGCGCGTGCAATTCCTCGGAATGCCCAACATTCTCGCCGGAAGGGAGATCGCACGGGAGTTCCTCCAGGAGAATGCGCGGCCTCAGGCCATTGCAGATGAAGTCCTGAGGATCGCCTCAAGCGACGAGACGCAACAGCAGATCGCGTTGGAACTTGCCGCTGTGACCGCAAAGCTCGGAGAACCCGGAGCCGGCGAACGCGCGGCCGCCGCAATAGCGCAGGAACTCGCGCTGACATGAGCGAGGGCGGCTTTGTGCGCGGGCTGGCAATTGCCGTTGCCGGCTCGATGCTGCTGCTGTTTGCCCTGCGGAATCTGCCGTGGCACCTCGACGACTACGATCAGGCGAAGCAGGCTTTTACTTCGTACGAGATGATCGAACGCGGGAGCTGGTGGTTTCAGCATACGCCTTCAGAGCGCATCGCCACGAAGCCACCTCTCGCAGGATGGATTTCCGCTGGGCTGTTTGCACTGACCGGGAGCTGGGATCTTGCGTGGCGGCTTCCTGCCTTCTTGTCCTCGCTGGTCATTGCGAGCCTGCTCTGGCGCGCGGGTAACGTCGTGTCGGGCGGCCTACTCGGGGGTACGATTTGCGCAGGTGCCTTTGGGCTGAATCTCTTCGCGCCACGGCTGGCCACACTGGTCCGCACAGACATGATGCTCACACTCTGGATCTTCCTGTGTGGGTACCTGATCTGGGAACGGCTGCGCGATGAGCGTCCCTGGACAATGGACAAGCGCTTGGTCCTCGCAGCTTGCATGCTTGCCTCGATGCTGACCAAGGGACCGATCGCCTACGCCTTTCTGGTGCCAGGAATGGTGGCGTTCATGTTCTTGGAAAGGCGATCTGGAAGGTGGCGTGCCGCTTGGAGCGGATGGTGGACCTGGCTGCTGCCGCTCGTGCTATTTCTGGTTTGGGCGGGGGTGGGTATCGCGACGAATCGTGAGTTCTATGAGCAAGTGGTGCTGCGAGAGTTCCTCGGTCGCTTCACGGTGGGAGAGCGGGCCGTCCACAACAACCAGAACGTCCTCTTCTACCTGGCCCATGTGCTGCACAAATGGCTCCCGTGGAGCGTGCTTCTGGTAGCCGCGCTTTGGCGCAAAGGCGTGCGTGACCGGCTCCGTCGCGACCCTGCGATGCTCTGGCTGGTGTGCTGGACGATCGGTGGGCTGATCTTCATGTCGCTCATCCCATCGAAGCGCTACGACCGGATCTTCCCGGTCATTCCCCCGCTCTGCTTGCTGCTCGTCTCCACGATCGCTGCCTTACCCCAGATGCGTTTCGGACGGTACGAATTGCGTCACTTCGCAGCGGGTGCGTTCGCCTTTGCGCTGATCTTCAGCGGCGGCTATTCCGCGTTCAAGGTGGTCAGTGCCTTCCGTGATGATCATGGCGCTCTAGCTCGTTTCGGCAATAAGGCGTCGGCCCTCGTCGGCGAAGATCGGGGCCGAGCTGCCGTTGTAAATGGGAGGGACGAGGGGCTTGTGATGTATTTCGGGCTGCCGCGCTTTACACCGCTGGATCGAGCCACCGATCTCTGGCGCGCTGGCGACCTTGATTGGCTCGTGATCAGCGAGCGCCAGTTGGCTAAGAAAGCGGGAGAACTTGGCCCTTATGAGCGCCAGCTGGAAGTACCGAAGCTCCCAGAGACTTCGAGTGGGTATGTACTTCTACGCAACCAGCATCCACTCTCCCGGCCCGCTAATTGATTAATCCCTGATTATGGATCTCAAAGAACTCTCTGCTCTGTGGGCACCCTGGCGCGCTGAGTATTACAAGAAGTCCGGCAACCCCGACTTTCTGCTGGCCGCAGCCCAGGCCACGGACGACGCCGCTCACCTGGTGGTAGCCCGGCGCAAGAACTCGTTTTTGATCATGAACCGCTTTCCCTATGCAGTGGGGCACCTTATGGCTGTGCCCTATCAGAAGGCAGCGGAGCTCTCAGAGCTCTCAAGCGAGGCGAAGCTCGAGCTCTTGGATCTGGCAGAATTCGGACAGCGCATCCTCCGGGAAACCGTAAAGGCGCAGGGCTTCAATATTGGGCTGAATCTCGGCAGTTGCGCGGGCGCGGGCGTGGTGGACCACCTC
Source organism: Spartobacteria bacterium (assembly GCA_031389825.1). Classification (GTDB taxonomy): domain Bacteria; phylum Verrucomicrobiota; class Verrucomicrobiia; order Chthoniobacterales; family Chthoniobacteraceae; genus JANMSW01. The sequence continues at coordinate 113,808 of JANMSW010000029.1, read as the reverse complement.
CACCTGCACATTGTGCCGCGATGGGAAGGCGATCACAACTTCATGCCGGTGCTTGCGGAGACCCGCGTCCTTCCCGAGGCCTTGGACGAGCTATACATCCGGTTGATCAAGGCTGCCGGGAACTGATAAGCAGAGCGGTGCACGCGCCAGCGCAGACCGTCGCGTTTCACAGTGACCTTCCTATTGAATGTCTGGTTCCAAGTTTCTCGCCCGAATTCATGAAATCAGCAGCAGGTCCAAGCTGAAGGAAGTGGCGGTTGCGCTCTACGATTCCGAAACCGAGTTGCAGTTTTCACTGAGAGGCGACCGTGTCTTTCATGCGGCCAGCACTTTCAAGGCAGCCATCCTCTTCGCCCTTTTCAAGGCCGCTCAGATCGGCCGGTTGGGTCTGGAAGATCGCCTCCATGTGCGAAATCGGTTTGTGAGCATTGTCGATGGCACGCCTTATCGGATCGAACGAGAGCGCGACGGAGATGCCACCGTTCACCGGGCGGTCGGCCGCGCGATGCGGCTGGTGGATCTCGCGCATGCCATGATCACGCGCAGCAGCAATCTCGCAACCAATCTTCTCCTGGATCACCTCACGCTCGAGTATGTGCGCGAGGTCATCGCCGACGCTGGGATCGCCGGCATCGATATTCGGCGTGGTGTGGAGGATCAGGTCGCCTACGACCAGGGTATCAGCAACGAGACCACCGCGCATGGAATGCTGGATCTCTTCCGAGTTTTCGAGGAACGCCGGGAGTTGGAGGGCGAGTACGCCGATGGCGCTCTCGAGATTCTGCTAGCGCAGGAGTTCAACAGCATGATCCCCGCTCGTCTTCCTTCGGGGTTTAAGGTGGCGCACAAAACCGGTGAGATCACCAGCTGCTGCCACGATGTCGGGATTGTATATCCGCCAGACCGGAAACCTTATGTCATTGTGCTGCTCACAGAAACGGGACCCGAAACCGAGCGTCGAAACCGAGCGGTGGCGGATCTCTCCCACGCTGCGCATCGATACCTGTGTGGCGGCCATCGCGAGGAAAAGAGCCCATGACTGAACACCTGCCTATCGTGGACGGCTTGCAATTACCTTCCGCTCTGCGGGCACTGCTTCGCCCAGGCGAGATGTTCGATGACGACGAGGGGCGCCCTCACCAGCTGCCGCGATTCTTTCTCCAAGTGGACTCATGGGAGCAGGCCAAAAAGACCAAGCTCACTGCGCATTTCACCTTGGCCGAGTTGATTTCCGTAGACTGTCAGGAGGCTCCCAGCCTGCTTCGGGAGTTTCCCCACTACGTACCCTGCGCCATCGCCGTGCTCGCCCGGTATCTGGAGGAGTTCCGCACCCGCGCCGAGGCGCCTTTGCTCGTTACGGTTAATGGTGGCTATCGCTCACCTTCTCATCGCATGACAAAGCACGCGACCCCACACCTTTGGGGAGCGGCAGCAGACATCTTCCGCGTCGGAGACGCGCCCATGGATTCCCAGAAGAACGTGGAACGCTTCGCCCGAATCGCGGAAGGCATTGGTCAGGAAGTATTCACCAAGCCATTCGGCCATGGAGCTGGCGAGACGGATGATCATTTGCACGTCGATCTCGGGTTTCTTCACCTGATCCCACGAGTGGCGACCGAGAAACTGCCGAATGGGGATGCTTCAGATGCCTGAGCACACAGGGGCCGTTTCCATCCGAGATCAGAGCACCATGCGTTTTGAAGGTGAGATGACCACTGCGCGTAAGAGCTCCCCTGATCTTCCGCTTCGTCGATCCCAGTCCGGTGCCAAGCGAGCAGCCACTGGGCAGCCCCGCGTCCCCGTCATTGGGCTGGAGGCGGAGTTTTCGGTCTACGTGAAGGATCAGAAATGCCTTCCTGAGCGGGTCTTCCGCTGTCCGCAGGAGATCGTGCGCGAGAAGATGATACCTCGTGTTGGTCGCTCCTTTCACCTCCCTTCCGGAGGTGCGTTGTACTTCGATACTGGAGTCATTGAAGTCGCGACCCCAATCATCGAAATCGAGGACGGCTGCAGTACCCGGGTGGTGCGATCGCTTTGGGAGCAGATTGCTTATCTTCGTGGCGAACTAGACCATTGGGAGGAAACGAACGATTCCCACGTGCGGCTGGAGGGTTTTAGCGGGCACTACAATGTCTCCATCCCGGAGGAACGAGCCCTTGATCGCGCGGGCATGCACCAGTTGGCATTGCTCCTTACTTTTCTGCTTCATGCTCCCGTGATGCTCCTGGCAGGCAACCGGCTCAGCACCGGAGTCGGTGTGCGTCCGCGGGAGGGTCGGATCGAGGTGACGGTAGACTTTACTCCGGATCCTTGGCTGATGGTTGCCACCACCACGCTCATTGTGAATGTGATCCTCGAAGTGCTGATGTGGCCGGACTTCAGTCTTTCCGAGCTACAACGACGAGGTTTTCCGGTCATTGCCGGTTTCCATCCACGTGCGCACACCTCGCGCAAGGGTTACCTGGCAAGGTTTGACTGTTTTCCGAAGAACCCCTTCGTCACCGATCCTAACAGCGTGGAGTGGCCAACGACTGATGGACGCACCCTAAGCCTGCGCCAAATAGCGATGCAGATCGCTGCGCCTTTTCGTGTTGCGATGGAGGCTACCAATGAGGAGTCAGTCACCCAACACATCTTCAGCGTTCTGAATGGGCGCGCCCGTTCCCTCCTGGATTTCGCCGAACGTCCGCGCCGTTACGAAGATGTTGGTCGAATCATTGACTGGAAGCGCCGCTCCGTGCGCCATCTTCCTCGCTCCCAATATGAACGGGTCATCCACCGCATCATCACGCATCGTCCTATCCGTGTAGGGACTGCCTACTACAAACCCGAGCGCATGCGCGGCTGGTACGAGGTCGTCTTCCGCAATACCAAGACTGGTCATCGACGCGTCTTCAATCTGGACGACTTGGTGCGACATTGCGCGGTTTAGCCATGGGCTTAGTGGGTAAGCAGGGATGAGCGAAAGGGTTGACCCGTGGGCGGATCGCTGCCTCTAATCGACGCAAGATCCCCCGCATGAATTCCGCTCCTGCTGCGCTCTCGCGTCGTCGTTTCCTTGGTACCCTCACAGCCGCTGCGTCAGTCGCTGCGCTGCGCCCTTCCCTCCGTGCTCAGACACCAGCCCGAATACCCCTCGGGATGGATAACTTCTCCATCCGCGCCTTTGGCTGGAAAGCGCCGGAACTCATCGATTACGCGGCCGGCCTGAAGCTGGACACGTTGTTCATCTCGGACCTGGAAGCGCTTGGTGCCTTGGACGATGCAGCGCTTCGAGAGGTAAAGGCGAAGGCGGATCACCTCGGGCTGGCTCTCTATGTAGGGTCCTGGAGCATCTGCCCCACCTCGACTAGGTTCAAAGATACGTGGGGAACCGCCGAGGAGCATCTACAGACAGGAATTCGCGTTGCGAAAACGCTTGGTTCGCCAGTGTTCCGCGTGGTTTTGGGAGCGATGGAGGACCGCAAGACGCCGGGAGGGATCCAGGCACGCATCGCCGATACGGTGAAGGTGCTACAGGCATGCCGCTCCCGGGCAGTTGATGCCGGCGTGAAGATCGCCTTGGAAAATCACGCTGGCGACATGCACAGCTGGGAACTCGCTGGGCTCGTCGAGGCAGCAGGGAAAGACTTCGTTGGGGTGAATATTGACTCCGGCAATGCCGCATGGACGCTCGAAGATCCCGTTTCGGTGCTTAAGCTCCTGGGGCCATACACCGTGTGCTCCAGCCTGCGGGACAACATGGTATGGAAGACTCCGGACGGCGCTGCGGTGCAATGGACTTCAGTGGGCGCTGGCGTTGTGGATTGGCCTAAGTTCCTGGCGCTATGGCGGGAGTATTGCCCGGCGGTTCCTTTTCAGATCGAGACTATCTCGGGCTTCTCCAAAGGGTTCCCCTTCGAGAAAGAGGAATTCTGGACGCACTACGATAAAAAGCCCGAAGCCCTGGCGGCCTTCATGGCGTTGGCCGCACGTGGGAAAGAGATCCCGAGCTTCAAGGCCCCAGCGGGTGCCGACAAGAAGCAGGCCGAACAGGATTTCCAGAAGGCGGAGCTGGAGGCGAGCATCCAGTACTGTCGTGAAACGCTGAAGCTCGGTCTAAAAAGCTAGCCATCTCTCCCCCTCATGAACCGCCGCTCCTTTCTCCGCACCACTGCCGCCGCTGGAGTTCTCTCCACGTTCAATTTCCACGTCATCGCGCAGGACAAGGCCGGCCGGAAACTCCGCACAGCGCTAATCGGCTGCGGCTGGTGGGGAAACAACATCCTCGGCGAGGCCATGTCCAGCGGCGCCTGCCAGATCGTGGCGCTCTGCGATGTCGACCAGCGTCAGCTCGACCCCACTGCGGAGAAGGTTGTGCAGCTCACCGGTGACCAGCCGAAGCGCTATCGGGATTACCGCGAGATGCTCGCAACCGAGAAGCCGGAGGTGGTGATCGTCGCCACGCCTGATCACTGGCATCCGTTGCAGACGATTGCCGCATTGCAGGCCGGCGCGCACGTGTACGTGGAGAAGCCAATCGGACACACCATCCAAGAAGGCCGCGCGATGGTGAAGGCTGCGCGCACCTCGGGAAAAGTCTGCCAGGTAGGAACCCACCGCCGCGTTTCCCCCCACAACGTGAGCGGGAGGGAGTTCATTCGTTCAGGCAAGCTTGGCGAACTTGGGATGGTACGCTGCTTCGTCCACTACGGTGGTGGGGAAGAGAAACCCCTGCCCACGCAGGAGATCCCGGCTGAACTCGACTGGGATCTCTGGTGCGGGCCAGCGCCACTTCGCCCCTACAACGGCGGTGATCCGCGGCAGAAGGATCAGGCTTGGAAAGGCGCCATGCACCCGCGCGGCTTTCGGAACTACCTCGACTACGCAAACGGAACGCTCGGTGATTGGGGCATCCATTGGTTGGACCAGGTGCTCTGGGTGACGGGCGAGAAGTATCCAAAGAGGGTCTTCTCGACAGGTGGACGGGCGATCAAAGGAGCGCCCATCCTGACCGATGCGCTTCAGACCAGCGATGCGCCGGATCATCAAGTGGCGGAGTACGCCTTCGAGAAGTTTACCGTGGCGTGGGAGCATCGGCAGTTCTCCGGGAACAACGCGGAGAAGGGCGAAAACGTCGGTGCCTACTTTTATGGCACCAAGGGAACCTTCCACATGGGCTGGGAGAAAGGCTGGACCTTCTATCCGACAGATAGCAAAGCGCCTGTCGAGCACGAGGACCCGAAGCTGAACAACCCCGACTCCCAGAATATCCGCGAGCTCTGGGCGGACTTCCTCAATGCGATTAAGACGGGTGGTAAGCCAGTCAGCGACATTGAGGAGATCCACCTTTCGACGAATCTGGCATTGCTCGGAATGCTTTCCTACAAGCTTGGGCGCAGCGTCGAATGGGATGGCGCAAAGGAGCTATGCGTCGGTGACGACGCGGCAAATAAGCTCCTTAGCCGGGAGTACCGCAAAGGTTGGGTATACCCGGTGGGTTAGGTTTTCTAAATGAGCTGTACGATCTCCCGAAGCACCGGCTGGCAATTCCGCACAATCACCGCCGCAACCCTCGTTCTCTCGCCTCTCCTCACGGCTCAGGGACAGACGCCGGAGGGTTGGTTTGCCAATGGGCAGGCCGCACTCGCCACGTTGAAGAAAACGCCTATCAACGATAAGCCCGCGAAGAACGTCATCCTGATGATCGGAGACGGGATGGGAGTAACTACGGTTACTGCGGCCCGCATTCTCGAAGGTCAGCTTCGCGGCGTCGGAGGGGAAGAAAATCAGCTTTTCTTCGAAACCTTTCCATGGAGCGCGCTGTCAAAGACATATAGCGCGAACCAGCAGATCGCCGATTCCGCGCCCACAGCTACTGCGCTGGTTACAGGGGTAAAAGCGAATGATGCCGCGATTTCCGTGAATCAGAACGCAGTGCGCGGGAAGTACAAGACCACAGCCGGCAACGAGCTGCGCACGATCCTCGAACTGGCGGAGCAGAACGGCCTCTCCACGGGAGTGGTGACCACCGCTACGGTGACGCACGCCACCCCGGCCGCGTGTTATGCGCATAGCCCGGAACGCGGTTGGGAGAACGATTCCGGGATGCCCCTGGAGGCGCGGAAGGCCGGCTTCCCAGACATCGCCCGGCAACTCGTCGAGTTCCCGCATGGGAATGGACTCGAGGTGGCATTGGGTGGAGGGCGCCAGCACTTCCTGCCGAAGACGGCAGCTGATCATGAGGAAGTAAGAAAGACGGGCTCGCGCCTGGACGGTCTCGATCTCACGGCGCAGTGGACACAGAAGTACGAAAACTCGGCTTACGTCTGGAACCAGGCGCAGTTTGCTGCCATCGACCCGATGAAAACCTCTCACCTGCTGGGACTCTTCGAGCGTTCGTACATGCGGTACACGATCGACCGGGCAAAAGACGTCGGGGGGGAGCCCACGCTTCCCGAGATGACGACCAAGGCCATTCAGATCCTGTCGAGGAACCCAAAGGGTTACTTCTTGATGGTGGAGGGAGGGAGGATTGATCACGGCCACCATGCCGGTAATCCCCGGCGCGCGCTCACTGAAACGATCGAACTGGCTGCGGCGGTGAAGGTGGCCAGAGAGATGACCGGCGAGGACACGCTCATCGTGGTTACTGCTGATCACAGCCATACCCTGACGATGGCAGGCTATTCATACCGGGGGAATGACATACTTGGTTTGGCCCGTGGCGGCGATAAGGGGAAGCCCTCCAAGCGTCCTGCGCTCGATATGCTTCTCCGGCCGTATACCACGCTGAGTTATGCGAACGGGCCGGGCTATCCGGGCGTCTCGGACCGTCAACCGGAAGGTCCAAAGCGTTACCCCCACACCCCGACGTATTACGAGGCTGCGACCAACGATCGTCCCTTGCTCACTGCAGACGTGGTCGCCTCCGCGGACTTCCTTCCCGAAACGGGAGTTCCACTTGGTTCAGAGACACATGGCGGCGAGGACGTGCCGGTCTATGCCGACGGACCGAATGCCCACCTCTTCCGCGGGACCATTGAGCAAAACGTGATCTACCACATCATGGCAGACGCCCTCCGCCTGAAGTAAGAGCAGAGACACCAACCTGTCCGGGCGATTCTTCGGCTGGACTCGTGATCGCAGAGTGGGCAGCTTCGGCGGGTCGGTACGGACGGAGTCGCCCACGGGTTGGAGGGCGAGACGTTCAGAAGCCGGCACCTCATCCTCACCTGTTCTGATGCGCTCGCTTACCTTTCTTTTCACCACCTTCACCTGCCTTGCCACTGCCGTTGTGACATTTGCGCAGGCTCCCACGGTTAGCAAGAGTGTCACGATTGATGTGGCGGACGCGGGAGGCGACACTTCGACTACCAATAAGTGGCGCACCTACTACGGCTCTGGTGCACGCACGCAGGCAGTCACTCGGGAGCTCAGTCTTCGTGTCCGAAACATGTCCGCAGCGCCGGGCGAGTTCGAGATTGAATGGTTCTTCGTGGGCAAGGAAACAAGTGGCTCGAAGCAGTTCTTGTATGACAAGGGGTCGCGGCCTCTGCTCCTGAAGCCGGGCGCATTCGAGACCTTCGCGATCGAGTCCAAGGAACTCAGCAACTACCGTTACCATTCCGCTTATTCGAACTATCGCTACAAATCCGGCGACAAGCCCGCCGGGTGGATTGTCCGGGCTAAAGTCGGTGATGAAGTTGTCCGCGTGAAAGCATCGAGCCCGCAGCTCGAGCAGCTCGAGAAAGACAAGGCGCAGTTCGACAAGTTCGTCGCAAGCATGCGCCCCTAGACCTCTGCAAGGCATCCAGATCTATGAACTCCCCCACAACGTCCCCCGCCCCTTCGACGGCAGGCTTTCACATCAGCCGCCGTCGTTTTCTCCAAACTGCCTCCGCTTCCCTCGCGCTCTCCGGTCTCGGCGCGGAAGGGCTCGAGGTCGTCAATGCGAAGCCCCGCCGGGTCGGGCTCATCGGCTGTGGTTGGTACGGGAAGAGCGATCTCATGCGCCTGATCCAGGTTGCGCCTGTAGAGGTGGTGTCACTCTGCGATGTCGATCAGCAGATGCTCGCCGGCGCGGTGGAGCTGGTGGGTCAGCGACAGAAGTCAGCGAAGCCGCCACGGACGTATTCGGATTATCGGGAACTGCTAAAGGAGAAAGATCTCGATCTCGTAATCATCGGCACGCCGGATCATTGGCACGCCCTGCAGATGATCGCTGCCGTCGAGGCCGGCGCGGACGTGTATGTGCAGAAGCCGATCAGCACCGACATCAGCGAAGGCGAGGCCATGGTCGCCGCCGCGCGCAAGCACAACCGGGTGGTCCAAGTCGGGACACAACGCAAGAGCACCCCGCATCTCATCGATGCAAAGAAGCAGGTCGTCGACAGCGGCCTGCTCGGTAAGATCGGGCATGTGGACATGTGCTGCTACTTCCACATGCGCGCTAATGGCAACCCACCGGTTGAACCCGTCCCAGCCTTTCTGGATTATGAGATGTGGACTGGCCCGGCGCCCCTGCGGCCGTACGATGGCCTTCCCCACCGCCGGTGGTGGCGGACCTTCTCGGAGTATGGAAATGGCATCGTAGGCGACATGTGTGTCCACATGCTGGATACTGCGCGCTGGATGCTCGATCTCGGCTGGCCCACACGGGTGACTTCCTCTGGCGGGATCCTTGTGCAGAAGGACGGCAAGTCCAACATCAGCGACACACAGACTGCTACCTTCGAGTATCCGACGTTCAACTGCACCTGGACGCATCGCACCTGGGGCCTGCCGACCGATCCGGATTATCCGTGGGCACTCTTTATCCACGGCGAAAAAGGGACCTTAAAGGCCAGCACGATGCGGGCGGACTTCATCCCTCACGACAAGAAGTCTAAGCCCATTCACTTCGACTGCCTCTTCGAAAAGGAGCAGTTCCCCGAGGATAACACGGAGAAGGACATTGAGCTCAATGCCGCTCCCGCTACCCGCCTGCACATGCTCGATTTTCTTGCCGCGATCGAGAAACGCGGACGACCCATCGCGGATATCGAGCAGGGCCACATCTCCACTGCGAGCTGCATTCTGGCGAACCTCGCGATGACGACCGGACGTCCGCTGCGCTACGATCCGCAGCAACGGCAGATCGTCGGCGATGCTGAGGCCACGGCAATGCTCCGGCGACCCTACCGTGCTCCCTGGCAGCACCCGACGTCGCTCGCGTAGCCGGCGGCGGCGCTACTTCTTCGGGAGCGCCGCGACCGCGGCCTCCTGGAAGACGCGTCGCACGTCACTCGCATCGCTGTTCGGGAAGTTCGCGCGCTGAACCATCAGCACATAGGCAAACCCCTTGACCGGATCGACCCACGCCTGCGTGCCCCAGGCACCTCCGTGGCCGAAGCTGCCTGGCGAGAGCATCGCCGCTACGCCCTCATGGGGTGTGCGCAGAATGGATGTGCCCAGCCCCCAGCCATAGTTTGCCCCGCGCTTCCCGAAGGTATCGTTCTGAAAAAAGCCGGTCGGCAGATCGCCGGTCTGCGGTGTAGCGAGGAAGGTCAGCGCTTTCTCGCTCAAGTAGCGTCGGCCGTCGAACTCACCCCCGCCCACCAGCATCTGGCAGAAGCGGGCATAATCACGGGGTGTCGAGAAGAGTCCTCCATTTCCCTGCGGCGGACGATCGCGAGTGCCAAAGTCTGCGCGAGGCGGCACTGGGGTGAGCTCACCCGTATCCTTGTTTTTCGCATAGCCGGTCGCGAGGCGGGCAAGTTGGGCGGCATCGGGGTAAAATGTGGTGTCCGTCATCTTCAAAGGGTCAAAGATCCGCTGCTGAAGAAAGACGTCGAAAGACAGTCCGCTCACCACTTCCACGATTCTCCCGGCCGCGTTGATCCCGCTTTGGGTGTACTGCCACTTCGCCCCCGGCTCATACTGCATCGGTGCGGCGAGCCAGAGGGGGACCAGGTCAGCGAGCGTTTTCGCCTTCTTCGCGTCGGGTCCCCCCGCTTCGCCGAGGCCGGAGGTATGGGTGAGGATTTGCGTGATGGTTAGATTAGCCGGCTTGCCCGAAGGGGTCTTTAAATTGGCAAACTCCGGAAGGTACTTTGCCACGGGGTCAGCGACGTTCAGCTTGCCTTCATCCTGCAGCATAAGGATCGCGGCACCCGTGATCGGCTTCGTCATGGACGCGATCCAGAAGAGCGAATCGGGAGCAATCGGGCGCTTCGTAGCCACGTCGGCAAAGCCTGTGCTCTCGAGATGAAGGACGGAGTCCTTGGTAACAACCACCGTCACCGCCCCGGCAATTTCATTCTGATCAACCATCTTCTGCATGACGGTGCCGATTCCGGGAAGCGTCGGGTCAGCGGCGATTGTTTGGCTCATCAGGGAGAGGGTGGCAGTGAGCGCGAGAGAGATGGGGAGAAGTCGGAAGCTCATGGGAGTCCCACATCCTGCAACTTCCCGGGGCACAGTGACACGTCCTTTCCTCGACTTTTGACGCTTTGGATGAGGAGGAGTATTCGCCCCCACAAAGTCGGTACTGCTTGGCGGATTATGAGCACTTCTCCGCAAGTCGCCCTGTGATCCCTTCGCTACTCACCCCTCCCCCCAACGCACGCGCTCGTTCATTCTCCGCCTGGTTTGAACGAGCGCCGTGGCCGCAAGGCGCTATTTGGCAGCGACAGAACTGGTCTTCACTCGCTTCAAGGTGGTGGCTTTGCCTTCCATCGGCTGGCCGTCGGCAAGCGATTGGCAGGACGTGGTAATCGTGTCTGCGTCGTCGAATCGAAGGTTCAGGGCATGCATGTGGGTGTCCTTCTTGGGATCGATGCAGCAGGCTTCGCCATCGAAGTCGAAGGCCAGCGACTTCCCGTCCGACTTGGCCAGCTTCATTGCGGGGCGATTGCCCAGCATGCAGTAATGCGTCAGGGCGAGTTTGCCTTCCTTGTCGAAGTACATCGTCACCATCTCGTTCGGTGTGCCTTTGAAGACACGCTCTTCCAGGACCGAGCCCGCGGCAATGAGGCGATACTCAATGGTGAGATCCACGGGCCCCTCTCCCATGTCGGCACTCCCTTTCCAGGTGCCCACGAGCGTCTTCATTCGTTCGAACTCTGGCGATGCAGCCTTTGACTTGTCCGGCTCTGCCGCACTGAGGCATGCCGTAGCGGCGAGCAGCAGCATTGCGCAATAGGAAGTGATCCAGGCGTTCATGGGTATGCTTGATGTTTTCATTCTCCTCACAACGAGCGAACCACCGCTCTCCGGACAGGGATCGCCGAAATTCCACCAGTCAGCTACACGCTTGTCTCATCGCTTGCGGTCGCTCCCAGTCCACTGTCTTTCGGGAGGGCCGGAATGTCTGCTTGGTAGCGATGCGAGAAGAGGCAACGCAATGAGAAGGTCTTGTCCGAATATGGCTACGCATGGCCAGCATCTCACCCCCATCGGTTTCGATCGTGGTGCCTTGTTACCTTGGGACCCCGCATCAGGCAGAGCTACTGGCGGAGACTCTGGAAACTGTCGCGCAGCAGCAATATCCTAATTGCGAGACCATCGTGATCGACGATGGATCACCCATTGATCCCTCTCCCATCGCGCTGCGCTTTCCTGGCACCCGTTGTCTGCGGCAGGAGAACGCTGGGTCGGCGCTGGCGCGAAATACCGGCATCGCCGCGAGCCGGGGAGATTACCTGGTGTTTCTGGATGCGGACGACCATCTCCTGCCCCACGCGCTAGAGGCCGGCCTCGCTGCGCTGGCGGCGCGTCCGGAGTGCGGATTCGCCGTGGGCCGCAGGGAAGAGATGACCTTCGCTGGGGAACCCGTGGGTTGGGGTGTCGCGTCCTTGCCTGAGGAGCCGCAAATCTATCGGATTCTCCTCGGCTTCGAGTGGTACATCATCCCGCCATCGTCCGCGATGTTTCGCCGCCAGGTCGTGGAGCGTGTTGGTGGATTTCAGAACCCCTGGGGGGCCGATGATCTGGACTTCTATCTGCGGGTCGCGCGGCAAACTCCCGTAGTCTGCCACGATCACGCGGTTACCCGTTATCGGCGTTATAGCGCGAGCTCCTCGCGCGACGGAGAGCGAATGCTTCGCAGTGTGCGAGAAGTATATCGTCGGCAACTCCCTTTCGTGAAAGGCCACGAGGACCTCCGACGCGCTTATCAGAAAGGGCTGTCTACCCTCACCGACATCTTCCGGGATTGTCTCGCCGAGAACTTCCAGGACCGGGCTGCTCGTTCTGATTGGCTGCGCGCGAGCCGTGCGGCTCGGATGCTCCTCTGGGAGAGCCCATCACGGCTCTTCACGGAGCTCCAACGCCTGGCGACTGGAACGCAAGGAGCGCTGCCGGCACGGATCTGACTTGGCTTCAAATCGCCCAACTTTGACGGCCCGCCGCAGATCCTTAAACGAAGACCTCCTCTCTGGCATGCTGCCTCACCGCAGCGTTCAAGGTGTGATCGGGTAGCGGAGCGTTTCGACCCGCGGAATGCTATGCTCCTACCCCTTCAGATAATGGTTAGCTAGCGCCGAGCCGCGCCGAAAAGGTCGGGCGCTGTTTGTTTACTCCTCAGGCTGTTTGCAGGCAGGCCCTACTGCGATACAATCGCGCTCAGTGGCAACTCCCCAGCGGCTTGGCTTTCGCACGATGCATACGGCTATCCTTCTGGGATTGCTGGCGGTGTCGATGGGCCTATTTGCCCTCATCTCGGCCTACTTTTCGCGGCGGACAGTCGAGGATCTGGCCAGCCGGATCATGGGACAGGCTTTATTGCGCACCGAGACTCGCGTCCATGAACTGACCCGCGCCGCGGTCGAGCAGAACCAGTTCAACCTCCTCATCTCTGACGCAGACCAACTCTCCGCGGAACGCTTCGAGAGCCTCTTTGTGCCCCTGGCCCATGCGTTCACCGTTCGTCCGGAGCTCTCCTACATCGGCCTTGGTCTGGAGGCGACGGGAGAGTACTGCATGGTCGAGCGGCTGCCGGATGGCACCCCCCGCATTCGCGAGTACCGCGTGGATCCGGATGGCGTGCGCCGGATTCGCGACTACCGCCCAACCACCACCGGCCGTGAACTCATCCGCACTCTGCCTTGGGATGGCTACGACGTGCGGAACCGACCTTTCTACGTAGCCGCAAAAACCGCAGGCAAGAGCGTATGGACCGACGTGTACATGTTCTGGGAGACGGCCCGCGGGCAGATCCCCGGGCTGACCTTCGCCGCTCCCGTGTACGGGCGCTCGGGTGATCTCGTCGCTGTGTGGGATACCGATTTCGATATCATGGTGCTAAGCGGCTTTTTGAAGCGCATGCAGTCCGAAGCGCCAGGCTATGCCTTTGTCGTGGAGGAAGGCAGCCGCGGAACCCGCCGCGTCATTGCGCATCCCCGGAGCAATCTCCTGCTGAAGCCGGGCTCGACCGACCTGCTGCCGGATCTTCAGGGGTTCAATGACGCTCCAGCGCAACAACTCCTCGCCCGTCTGCCCGCCAGCGTTGTGCTGGGAAAGACAGGCATTCATATCTTTGAGTTCACCGCGGCCGGTGAAGAATTCCTTGGCGGCTATGCACGGCTGAGCGGCGCGCACTCTCCACCCTGGCTGGTGGCCATGGTGCTGCCGAAGTACGAGGTAATGGGGAATGTGCGGGAACATCGCCGCTGGGATCTGCTGCTCTTCCTCCTCGTGCTCGGAGCAGCTGCGCTCGTGGCCTTGCGCGTGGCGCGGCTCGCTGCTGAGCCCCTCGGCAAGCTCCAGCAGGAGACGGAGGCGATCGGTCGATTGGACTTCACCTGCAGCCAGACAACCCCCAGCCGGATTCGCGAGATCGATCTGCTCTCCACGGCGGTGGACCAGATGAAGACGAATCTGCGCTCCTTCAGCAAGTTCGTGCCGGCGGAACTGGTGGGCGATCTCGTGCGCAGCGGCCGTGAAGCGGCTCTGGGCGCCCAGACCGCACGCGTGACCATCTACTTTTCCGACATCGCCAACTTCACAGCAGCAGCAGAAGCACTCACTCCCATGAAGCTGGTGGAGCACTTGGGCGACTACCTGAGCGCCATGAGCCAAGGCATCTCGCAACACAACGGCACCGTGGATAAGTTCATCGGCGACGCCGTGATGGCATTTTGGAATGCACCGCAGCTGGATCCCTCCCACGCGCTCGATGCCTGCTGTGCAGCGCTGGCGAATCAGCGGCGGCTGCGGGAACTGCGGGAGGGCTGGTCTGCTGAAGGGCGGCCGCTCTTCGCCACCCGCATTGGCATCAATACGGACGAAGTAGTGGTTGGAAATATCGGAAGCGAGGAACGGATGAATTACACGATTATCGGAGACGGAGTGAACCTTGCCAGCCGGCTGGAGAAGCTGAACAAGGAGTTCGGCACGGAGATCATCATCAGCGAGGCGACGTATGCGGAGGTGCAAGGGGACGTGCTCGCGCGCCCCCTCGATGAGGTGAGCGTACGAGGGAAAAGCGGCGGAGTGGTCTGCTACGAACTCCTGGCGCTGCGCTCGGAGGCCACACAGGAGATCCATGACCTCTGCGCGGCCACCGTCCGGGCTTTCGAACTCTACCGGCACGAGGAACTGCAAGGAGCGGTCGCAGCATACCTGCGGGTTCTGCAGATTGCCCCCGAGGATACTGTCGCACGGATCATGTACGAGCGTTGCGTTGCCCGTCTTCGAGACGGCATCTCGTATGGAGCGCAGGACACCTCCGGGCGTCCCCTGCCCCGTTTTAATCGCTGAGACTGCCTGGCGACTCTGGAGTCCACCGACATTTGGCGCGTACAACCCGCTGAAGATTGCAGCAGCGCCATGAATCGCTGGAGAACTGCGTTAAGGTTCCCACTGCTTCACTTCAATGTCCGGAAGGTGATCGAGTAGCGGAGCGCTTCCACCGCCGGGATGCTGTGCTCCCACTCCATTCGCGCTGCTCCTCGAAGCAGGTACGCCGAACGCGGCTCTGCTTTCAGCGAGTATCGCTCCCAGCGAGAGCCCACCCTCCGCCGCAGGCGAAAGACGCAGGGCGAAAGGAGTGAGATGCCGATCACCTCTCCGAAAACCCCCTTGTCCCGATGCCAGCCGATCGCCGCCCCCGCCCCATACTCGGTGACCAGCACATGAGGCAATTCTTCCGGCCGGAGTCCCGCGAAGGCCGCGGCCTGTGCCTGCAGCCGGTGTAGGAATGGCGGGATCGCCGCTGCCTCGCGCAAGACGCGGTCCGCGAAATCATAGTGCTAACCATACGAGACCACGCGCCGTTTGCCGGAGTAGCCATGAAACTCGAATTCCTTCAGGGGCAGCTCGCCGACCCGTTCCACCAGCTCCTGTTCATCAGCGGGAGACAGGAGGTCCGCTCGGTAGCGAAAGCCTTCAGGTGGCTCTGGAGTCTTCGCTGCCTTCATCATCTTTCCTTCGGCTTGTGGGGATAGCTGGTTGCCTTCTTAGGGATTGCGGCGGTCGGCTACAGAGCCAGAGTTCGCTCTCGCTCACCTCCGCATTGGTTCCGTCTTCACACGAGCATCGCGCCTCCTCATTCTCGCATGCACCTATGAAAGCGGACGAACTCGATGGTCTGTTGCGGTCCGGCCAGCCGCCAATTTTGTTGCACGTCTTGCCGGAAGACGTCTTCGCCGCGGCGCGCATCCCCGGCTCGCAGAATGCCTGTGTCTATGAAACGGCCTTCCTGGATCGCGTAGGCGCGCTCGGGCTCACGTCATCGACTCCGCTCGTGGTCTACGGGGCGGGAGATGGATCGCTGGACGCCACCACAGCCGCGGAGAAACTCAGCGCCGCAAGCTTCACCCAAGTGAAGGCGTTCGAGGGCGGCCTCGCCGAATGGAAAACTGCCGGTCTCCCTTTCGAAGGCCACGGCGCCCTGCCGCAACCAGCCGTTCCGGACGGCACCTTCCAGATCGATGCCGCCCAGAGCGTAATCCGCTGGACTGGCCGCAATCTCTTCAATCACCACAGTGGGACCGTGCAACTTGGCGACGGCGAGATCCAGGTGCGCGACGGGCATCTTCGATCCGCACGCTTCACCATCGATATGGGAAGCATCGCCTGTGAAGACCTGTCTGACTCCGGGATGAACGCGATGCTCATCGCACACCTGCGCACCACTGACTTCTTCGACGTCGAGCACCATCCCACCGCGCAGTTCATTGCAGACAGCGCGGAGCCAATCGAGAATGCGACCGAGGGCACGCCAAACTATCTCCTGCGCGGCACCTTCACCCTCCGCGGAATTAGCAAGCCCCTGGAGTTCCCAGTGCTCATCGCGGCCGAGGACGGGCAGCATCTGACCGGCCAGGGTGTTCTCGAACTCGATCGCACCGACTACGGCAGCCGCTACGGATCCGGAAAGTTCTTTCGCTTCCTCGGCCCGCACCTTGTGAATGACCACGTGCACCTGCATGTGAAGGTTCACGCCGTCAGTAAGCCGGGGTAAGAGGCCAATGGAGGCGCAAAGTTCCGGCCAGTTCGATATCCATCAGCTCGCCTCTGGTGACCTCGCGCTCTTTGCGGAGATGCTGACCGTCTTCGGGGAGGCATTCGGCCAAGTGACGACCTACCACGATGCCCGTCCAGGTGCCGATTACCTCGAGCGCCTCCTTCGAGGCGACTCGTTCATCGCTTTGGCCGCGCTGAAAGACGGGTGCGTTGTCGGCGGCCTGGCGGCTTACGAACTCCACAAGTTCGAGCAGGAGCGCAGCGAAATCTACATCTACGATCTGGCCGTTGCCGCCGCGCATCGGCGCCAGGGCATCGCGACCGGATTGATCCGGCAGCTGAAGAAGATCGCCGCGGCGCGTGGTGCCTACGTGATCTTCGTGCAGGCGGATCTAAGCGATGCGCCCGCGATCGCCCTCTACAGCAAACTGGGAGACCGCGAGGATGTCCTGCACTTCGATATCTCGCCGCTTGAATAGGTCTGTTGTGACCGCCGACTGCTAGCCGGATTGTTCCACAAGCCGGTCCACCCATCGACGAGCCGAACCTCGAGAATCGCCGCAGAATCTTCGCATGCACCCAAGTGACTCCACACCGAGCCCTTACATGCACGGAAAGGTCGCTGAGCCCCAGGAAACGAGAGTACTCCACCGCTCTTCGGCCAGTATCGGAATACTCGCATTCCCGGGGTTGCGGGCACTCTCACGAGTGGGTCCACACACTCTCGCCAGTACAACCTGCCTCTCTCATGAGTCGCTGCGCACTGTCACGACACTCTCTCCAGTATGGTCCGTCAGGGCCGGGAGACTGTCACGACAGTCAATTTGGCTGACGCGAGCAGGCGCGCCGCACTCACGCCAGTGTCCCGCGACTGAGAACAGAGCCACATTGCGCTGACATCAGAGTGTCCACTGCTTGCTCCAACACCGTCCGTCTCCTCTCGCAACAGCGACCAGCGGCTTGTTCCACAGCGCCGCTCCACTACTTCGACTCAATCCACAACTGGACGGACAGTCGCGAAACCCGATCCCGACATGGGCTCTCGACCAAGCGAGAAGTCCACCAGCCGCACTCCGCAACCAGAGCCTGGATGACTCAACCCGCCGTTCACAGTCCCGATTGCCACCAGCGCCGGTACAAACTAAGCCTTGATACTCTGCCGCAATCCTAATCAACCCCGTCCTTCCGTGAGAGACGCGCTGATCAGCAGATGGTGGCCCGACCCCAGGCAGCGATGCAACGGAAGGACGCGACCATGTTTCAAAAAGTACTGGCATAGCACAGAAAGCCGTGTAATTACACGGTGCATGCCCGCTAGGCAGAGAACCCATCTGACCGATGCTCAACGCCGCGTCGCCCACATGATTGCTTCATGGGAGAGCGATGGACGACCTGCGTTTGTGCCTCAGCTCAGCAGAGCGTTGGGCTTTGCGGCGGAGAGCAGTCTGACAGACACACTTCAGCGGATGCGACGGAACGGTTTCATCGAGGTTTTCGGCGGCGGCGCAAAGGGACGTTCACGGCTGGTTCAACTTACGCCGAAAGGCCGACTTGCGATCGGAACTGGAGGACTCCCCCTGTTGGGTGAGATTCCGGCCGGTCCTCTCGCAGAAGCGCTGGCGCAGCCATTGAGCATTATCGGAGAAGACGAGTTGCTTGGGGCGCAGCCGGGCGACTTTCTTTTGCACGTGAAGGGAGATTCGATGCTGGGGGACGGGATTTTGCCCGGCGACTTCGTCCTGCTTCGGTCAAACATCGATATCCACCAAGGGGAAATTGCCGCGGTGCATTCCGGCGACGATTATCAGGGAACGCTCAAGCGCGTTTTCATCGAGAAGAACCAAGTTCGACTGCGCGCCAGCAATCCGGCTTATGAGGATATCCTCGTCTCAGCACGGGATTGGCGGGGCGTAGCCGGCGTGTTCCGCGGGCTGGTGCGCAGAACGGGCCGAAACTGATTCCATGGAGATAAAACTCACCCTTTTCGATTGTAATAGCATTACGGGACGGGATTGGGCTTCCTCCCAGCCGCAGGGCGTCGCCGAATGCCCAAAACTCCGATCAATATCACCGCCGTCGTGCCTTCGCGAGAACAACCATTGAGTGCAAGCTCACTCCGCCCTTGGCTGGAGAGGTGTGGTTATAGCGGGGACAATCTGATCTCGAATCTCAGCGTAGCCGGTGGGCGCGTCGCTGCTCTCGCCGGGTTTTCGCAACGCCCATTCGATAGTCGTTCGGCCTGCATTACAGTGATGGACATCACGACATCGCCGGCGGAGGACGCCGCGGCTTGTCGCGCTACAGGTGCGCCGGTCGCGCTGCTTTGCGGGCAAGATGAATTGCTGTGGTGGAAGCAGGGACCTAATGAACAGCGCGAATACCTCCGCGTTCCGGCTAATGATATAGAAGGTTTTTTCCGTGAACACCGGGACGATCTCACTCCGAGCGTAATTTATCGCGCTAAGACTCTCGGTCGGTTCGACTCCAAGTACCAACTAGACTTTGTCGATCTCGGGCTGATGCCAATAGTCGAAAGGGAAGCGGGCGAACGAATCGAACGATTACTGCTTAACCAAGTCAATGAATTGCGAGAGTCTCTGAATTGGCCTAAGGCCATGAGTGCCGAGCAGGGCGAATGGCTTGTCCGTGCTGTCTTTTGGCTCCTCGGTGCCAAAATGCTTCACGACAAGAACGTTGAAGGCTTTATCCGGCTCGATTTTAGTGACGTTGATCAGGTTTTCGAACGGGTCGCCCGCCACTACGGACAGTCGGCGGAATCCATTATCACGTCCGAGAATAAGCGGAAAGCTCTACAACAAGCAGCGAGTACCATTGCGCGCCGAGCGGACCTTCGTCTCGCCACGACAGAGGCCTTGGCTTACGTATATGAGAACACGCTGATTACCCGCGAAGTGCGAAAAGGGCTCGGCACTCATAGTACGCCCGCCTATCTCATTGACTATGTTGTAGGGCGGCTGACGCCGTGGATTGAGGAGATACCTTCGGAGGAGCGTAACGTTTTCGAGCCGACGTGCGGGCACGGGGGCTTCCTTGTCGCCGCGGTGAGATTACTGACCAGCCTTTTGCCTCCGGAAAAAGCAGGTCCGGCGCAACGCAGGACGTATCTGCGTCAGCACATTCAGGGGTCGGACGTTGATGCGTTTGCACTCGAAATTGCCCGGTTATCTCTTACGCTTACTGATATTCCGAATCCGAACGGCTGGAATCTAAAGCAGGATGACGCATTTGGTTCCGCGGCGCTGGAATCAGCCACAGCCGGCTCCCGAATCCTGCTGGCTAATCCGCCTTTCGAAAACTTCGAGTCCAAACTCCGCGAGAGCTACACTAGGAAATTTCGCGCACCGCAGTTCGTAAGTAAGGCTGTTGAGATCCTTCATCGCGCCGTCTCCGCACTGCCTGCCGGCGGCGTCTTTGGTTTGGTCGTCCCGCAAAATCTTCTCCACAGCAAAGACGCCATTGCATTTCGTAGAATGCTAACTGAGACGGCTGAATTCGATGAGGTTTGCCTCTTTCCCGACAAGATTTTCAATTTCGCGGACGTCGAATCCGCTATTCTCATTGGGCGGAAACTCTCCGGCGTATCGAAGGCCGGACACCAAGTGCGCTACCGGCGTGTTCGAGAAGACGGTATTGCGGATTTTCGCTCCCGTTACGAAGTATCCAGTGAGGTTGCTGTGCCGACATCTCGATTCAGCGCTAGCGGAGATCGCGATTTCCGAGTTCCGGATCTAGAGGAGGTGTGGGTCGCATGCGCTCATCTTCCAAAACTGGATGAGTGCGTCAAAATTGGTCAGGGATTTAGCTTCGTGGGTGAAGATCGACCAGGATTTCCAAAGGGGCAAAAGCGCACATCGCCCACGCCTCGCAAGGGTTTCGTGGAAGGATTTGAGAACCTAGGGAACTACGTGATGTCACATGAGTTGCCGCCCACTACCTACCTCAATACGGCGGAGGAAATTATTTTGCGACCACGGGCGGGGATGATGACTGGAGTTCGGCAAATTCTCGTCAACTACGCTCCTATCCAACGAGGTTCTTGGTGCGTAAAGGCGATGATTGACAGGGTCGGGCGGCGTGCAGCCTCAAGATTCACGCTGATGCGCTTGAAGGGAGAAACGCCCAACATTGCAAGACTCTGGGCTCTGATCAATTCCCCATACGCAGCTGCATTCGCCCATACACACGCAACGAAACGCGATATCACCACAGGCACATGGCGGGCTATGCGAGTACCTCTCGATTTTTTCGATGGAACACCTCAAGGCGATGCGCTTAGCGCCGCTGTTGAGCAATACTTTGACATCGTAAACGAGTTCGAAACCACGTTCACACTTGCTTCCGAAGATTCTCGTGTCGCACGGGATGAGGCGCTCAGAACACTTCACTGGCGCATTGATGCTGAGGTATTGAAGCTGTACGCGTTACCGGTCGAACTGGAACGCAAGCTTCTGGATCACTTTTCGGGATGCAAGCGAGCCGGTGTTCCCTTCAAGCAGGAGCGATACTTCCCTGAGGGTTTTGAGGTTCCGCTCTCGCTAGCTGATTATCTTGCCATCACAGCTGATTGGGAAGGGACGAACAGTCGCCGGCTGGCTCTCATCGACCGAAAACGCGAATCGAAGCTGAGCAGTGAGGAGTCCACCGAATTTGCGAATCTCAAACGTCTCGCACGAGCGAAGTCAGCTCTGGTGATGCCGTTGCCCATGCGTGAACTTGCGGAGCAGGAGGCGGATCTGCGAAGGAAAGGGCTCTGGATCGGCACGTGATCACACGACCATTTGCATTCCCGAATGCAGTGCACGTCCGTCGGCATGGGCCGGCTGGTTGGAACGATTACGCGCGGTATCGCCGGTGGCTGCGAGATGAATTCTGCTTCCGCTGTGTTTTTTGTCTAATCCGAGAGCAATGGGTGGACATGCGCCGTGGTTTTCAGATCGACCACTTCATCCCGCAAAAGCTTCGTCCAGATCTCGCAGCCGATTATGATAATCTCGTCTATCTTTGTCCCTCCTGTAACAACCTGAAAAGCGCCGCCCGCTTACCAGACCCCTGCAAAGTAGCTTTGGCCGAATGCCTCCGATTCCATCGTGATGGGACCGTCGAGGCGTTAGATACGGATGGCGAGATCATCATCGATACGCTGGAGCTGGATGATCCCCGGCTGATTGAGATGCGACGGCGCAAGATTGGAATCCTTGCCAGTCTAGCCATCCATGACTGGCGGCTCTTCGTTGAAGAAATGGGATTCCCCGCTGACCTTCCGGATCTGAGCGTGGATGTCCCACCTCGCAACACGCGTCCAGATGGTGTCGAAACAAGTTGGTTCGCGCAGCGGAAAGCTGGAACACTTGCTGACGTCTATTGAGGCGCGACTGGCACTAGCGGCGTTCGCCTGTTGCAGAGAGCCCGACCCGGATGGTGGTCGCCTCCGCAGGGAGAAGCAAGTTCATCGTGGAATGACATGCTGAGCCGAATTGCGGTCGCGGTGCGCTACCTTCGTTGCCACCGTCCGGTGCACCGATTTTAATCTGGAGGCGCGCCTTCGATGTCCCACCTCTCCGTTACACTCCGACCCTACCAGCGAGAGGCCATCCACGCCGTGATTACAGCCCGCTGTAAAGGCGTTAGGCGAATGATTGTGTGTCTCCCCACGGGAGCCGGCAAAACCGTGATCTTCTCCGAACTGGCGCGCCTTGCCCGCAAGCAGGTGTTGGTGCTGGCCCACCGAGAGGAGCTGCTAGGGCAGGCTCGTGACAAGTTAGAAGCGGCTATGGACGGACAGCATGTGGTCTCGATAGAACGGGGAGCCGATCGGGCGTCGGCGGATGCGAAGGTGTTGGTCTGCTCCATGCGCTCGTTGCACGAGGAGCGGTTGACCCGGGTGTTACGCGGGCGGGATGTGGGGCTGATCATTTACGACGAGTGTCACCACGCGGCGGCGGACGACAACCTGCGCGTCCTGCGCCAGCTGGGTGCCTTTGAGGAAGGGTGGAACGGGACGCTGCTGGGGTTTACCGCCACCACGGGGCGCGGCGATGGCAAGGGTCTGGACAAGGTGTTCGAACGGATCGTGTACTCCCGCGCTTTGCCCGAAATGATCGACGATGGCTACTTGTCGCCGTTGCGCGGATTCCGGATCTCGACCACCGCGGATCTGACGCGGCTGGCGCCGGGCGGGCTCGACTTCCGCGAAGAGGAACTCGCCGAGGCGGTGGACATCGAGGAGCGCAATGCGCTCGTCGCGCGCTCCATCCAGGAACTCGCGCGGGATCGCCGGACGATTGCCTTTTGCGTGACGGTGAATCATGCCCGCAACCTTGCCCGGTCGCTCAAAATCCTGGGCGTGCCTGCAGGTATCGTGCACGGCGAGATGCGGCCGGACGCCCGGGCGCAAGCCCTCGCAGACTTTCGCGAAGGCCGCACCCAGGTGCTCACGAACGTCGCCGTGCTCACCGAAGGTTTCGACGATCCGGGAGTCTCCTGCATCGCCATGGCGCGCCCCACCCGCTCTGAAGGGCTCTATGCACAATGCGTGGGGCGTGGCACGCGGCTGTATCCGGGCAAGAAGGATTGCCTCATCCTGGATTTCGTGGACCTGTCCACGCTGAGTCTCTGCACGCTGCCCTCGCTCTTCGGCGTGCCGCGGGATCTCAATCTGATGGGCGGCGATGTGAGCAACGCCCGCCAGGTGTGGCAGCAGCTCCTGCTGGATTACCCGGGCTTCGTCCTGGAAGCCGGCGCGCTCACCCTGCCGGAGATCCAGGATCGCGCGGCGGCTTTCAATCCGCTCACGCTCGAGGTCCACGAAGATGTGCGCGCCATCTCGGGCAACGCGTGGTTCTCGCTTGGGCCGCATGGGCTGGGCCTCCACTTTGAAAAGGTGCAAGGGAGGACAAGTGAGGCGGTCGTGCTGAAGCGTGCCGGGCGCGGCAAAGTGTGGGAGGTGCTGATGGATGGCCGCACCATGGCTAAGTTCTCGACGGTCGAAGATGCAGTCACCGCCGTGGACTACGAGCTGGATGAACGAGGACGCGCCACGGCGATGTCCGCGCTCCCCAGCGCATCCTGGAGGCGCGGCTCCGCCGGGTCCAGCAAGGCCCGATCTCTGCAGCGAGCGGTCTGGGATGCAATCGTCAAAGGCCCGGAAAAGCGATCGGGCACGGGGTGAGCCCTTCTCCAACTCCTCCATGGAAGTCGTTAACCAAGCAGGATTCTCCGTGATCAGGAGTGATCCCTCCTCGTACGCTGCAGCAGGTGGAACGTACGATCCTGATCCTTAATTTGTTATGGTCCCGGACGCCGCTTTCGACTGCGGGGCTCCCGGCGCGCCTGCTCGCGACTGGGATTGCCATCGTCCTTTTGTGCACCCCGAGGTCGCGAGGTCTGGACAATGCCGTCCTCCGAACCTGGGGATTGGAGACTTCCGCTGAGATCGACGAAACCCTGCGCGTGCCCGGGACTCAGTTGTATGCGGAGACAGCGTCACTCAATAGCGCGCAGTCGGGCGGTCTAAACGGACGAGCCTTCGTCTGGCCTGCAAGCACGCAGTTTCGAGTGCTCAATACGCTCACGCAGATAAGTCCAGAGACCTACGGCGCGCGGCTGCGAGCCTTCTCGGATGAGCTGCGAACCTCCTACTGGAACAACGGTTATCGTTCGGGCGCGGGAGGGGGTGATCGCTTCTACGATGACAACGCCCACCTGGTGGTAGCTCTTACCGAAGCATATCGGCTCACCCTGGATCCTGTCTATCTGACCCGCGCAAAGGAAACCTACGCGTTTGTCTTACAGGGCGAGGACACGGTGGCGGGTGGCGGAATCTACTTCAAGCAGCGTGACTTCGCTTCCAAGGATGCGATCTCCACCCTGCAGGGTGCGCGGGGGGCGGCGATGCTCTATCTCACCACGGGACAGCAAAGCTATCTAACCGATGCCACGCGGCTGCTCGACTGGGCGGAGGCGAAGATCCAACGTTCCGATGGTCTCTACTACCAGCGCTGGTCTATCGGTACCGACCAGGTCTCTGGCGTCGAGCTGATCAACGCTGCAGGAATAGGAATCTCGCTGAACCTCGAACTGTACAGAGGAACAGGTGCATCCCAGTACCTCGCGGAAGCGCAGCGGATTGCTTCCCGTTCGCTGACTCGTTACTTCGATTCGAGCACCGGGCGCATCAATGACGAGGGCTATTGGGCATTCGAACTCGTGGATGCCCTCGGCAACCTATACCTGCAGGATCGTAATCCGCTGTGGCTCAACAAAGCACACACCGCCCTGGGCTGGCTGCACGACAACAAGATGGATGTGAATGGGCATTATGGACTGTATTGGGGAAGAAATGGACCGCAGGTCGGCGCGCTCGATTCATGGAATCTCAATGAGCAGGCCGCGGTAGCCCGCGCGTATCTTTACACCAGCACCATTCCCGAGCCCTCAGTCCTCGGAATGTTCGCTCTGGGTGCAATTCTGGGTAACTGTTCGCGGCACCGCAGGGTCAAACCGCCAGTCACTGGTTCACGATCGCTTTAGGAACGGGCGAAGGCGGCGCGATCGCATCCGAAGAAGTGCAGCCCAGTGTCACCAGCAACTCCGCTTCGCCACGTTGCACGGCGCCATGCAGAATATAAAGAGCGCCTATGTCATCGCCGTCGTGATCGACAAAAGGTGCGAGCCCGCTCGACGATGCGACACTCATTGCAAAGAAGGTGACGCTGCTCGAGATCATGGGTCTTGCCGAACCGACGAATCTACCGCGGAATGGTTGCGTCAGCGGCATCGCGCTTGGGATACAGGCTTGCCGTAGGTGACACAACCCTTACAGGGTTTTCGTATGGATGATGCGACCCAGGGTAGGCGCTCCTTGCGTCGCGCCCAACCCTGGGCTGAAGGACGTAATCCCTTCGGGATTTGAGACGCCGGATTGCGGATGCCCTCCGTTCGCGTCGACCCTCCGAATGTTGCTTTTTGAACCGTGGATGCAGCCTTCTTCTAAAAGGCGGCGGGACTTGCTGCAGCTCACCGCTATCCCGACGGGATTCCGTCATCCAGCGAAGGGTTGGGCGCGACGCAGGCGCGCCTACCCTGGGTCCCGGCCGATACACGCATGAACCCAACGGGGTTCCGTCCGCAGCACCGCAACGCTGACAGCAGAATCGTCGTACGTGGTGCGGCCCGTTCTGAACCGTGGATGCAGCCTTCTTCTAAAAGGCGGCGCGACCTGCTGCAGCTCACCTCTATCCCGACGGGATTCCGTCATCCAGCGAAGGGTTGGGCGCAACGCAGGCGCGCCTACCCTGGGTCCCGGCCGACCCACGCATGAACCCCAACGGGGTTCCGTCCGCAGCACCGCAATGCTGAAAGCAGAGTCGTCGTACGTGGTGCGGCGCGTTCTTAACCGTGGATGCAGCTTTCTTCTGAAAGACGGCGGGACTTGCTGCAGCTCACCACTATCCCGACGGGATTCCGTCATCCAGCGAAGGGTTGGGCGCAACGCAGGCGCGCCTACCCTGGGTCCCGACCGATACACGCATGAACCCCATCGGGGTTCCGTCCGTAGCACCGCAACGCTGACAGCAGAATCGTCGGACGTGGTGCGGCCCTCACAGGGTTCGCCATGGATTCTGCGGAGGTACACTTCTACGATCGGTCATGCAGATCATCGTAGGAAACGCCGTACTGGAGCTGGTGGAAGGTGACATCGCTGACCAGGATACCGATGCAGTCGTGACAGCGGCGCATTGGAAGCTGCACGGCGGGGATGGGACGGACGGTGCAATCCATTCCAAGGGTGGACCAACGATCCTGGAGGAATGTCAGCGAATCGGTAGCTGTCCGATGGGTGGGGCGGTAATCACGCGCGCTGGCGATCTCAAGGCGCGGTATGTGATACATGCGGTCGGACCAATCTACCTCGGCGATGCAGATCGGGATGCGTCACTGCTGCGCTCCGCGTATCAGGAGAGCCTGCACCTTGCGGTGGAGCACAGGCTTCGGACAATCTCGTTTCCGTCGATTTCTACGGGCGCGTTTGGTTACCCGATGCAGCTCGCCGCGCCAGTGGCGATCAGGGCAATCTGCGACTTTCTTCGAAGCACACCGCATGAGCTGGAACTCATCCGAATCGTCCTCTTCAGCGAGAATGATCCGCACGCGCACCGCATCTATGGGGAGGCGCTCCAGAAGGTGGCGGGCGGAATAGATGAAGTTGCGGCTCCTCGTTCCTGATCGCTAGTCGGAGGAGACGCTTATCCGCTTGGTGAGATCCAAGCATGGTGAGTAGCCTCACTCGTTCACATGCCCAAGATCACGGCCAGCGCACCGATCCTGCTCGTTCGCGACGTAGTCGCCGCTGCAACCTATTTCCGCGACTGCGTCGGGTTTAGTTACAAGGACTTCTACGGCAATCCGCCGGACTTCTGCATCTGCCAGCGCGACGGTTTCTACCTGATGCTTGCTGCAGCAGATTCCGAAAAGCTCACGCCCTTCTGGAAGATCCGCGATAAGATGTGGAACGCCTACTTCTGGGTGGATGAGGCCGATGCTCTCTATGCGGAGATGAAGGCTGCGGGAGCCACGATGGACTACGGGCCGTGCTCCCAACCGTATGGTGTGCGGGAGTTTGGCATTCAGGACTTGGATGGCCATGACATTGGCTTCGGCCAATTGATGCGGTGAGCTGTGGCCGCTTCCTCGTGGAGAACGCCGGTGCAATCCGCACCGCTGTCGCCCTGGTCTCGATGGCGATATTAGCAGGGTGCTCGATGGGGCTTGCCTTGGGCGTTCCAAAAAACGTTTCACATGTGCTCAAGCCGGGCACGAAGCGCTCTGAAGTTATTGCGGTGCTCGGCCGACCATCAGCGAGTTCTGCACTTTCTCCGCTGCAACAGGCTCCAGGATCCCCGGAGGGATGGCCATCTATGAAGGTGATGCTTTGCGATGAATATAAAATCAGCGGCCTCGTTCTGACACCTGATGAAGCTGCCGCGTACGACAATAACTTCAGCATCTATCCCGTGGCATTCATGCTGACCGCTGGTGCCACGGAGGCAATCATGCTCCCGGCAACAGCCGGCGATCTGGCATTAAGATCGCTGAGACGCTACCGCTTACGCCTTTGGTATGACGGCTCACAGAAACTTGCCAGCTATGACAAGCGGTGACTCGGCCTGACATTGCTGTCGCTCGTGCAAGGAGCTGCGCGCGAAGCGGAATCGGCGTCCAATGTGCGGAGGATTCTAAGTACCGTGCAGATCGTACTCTCAAGCAATGAAAGGCCAGACTGCGCCTGCATTGCGAAAAAAAAGCGCGAGGCACCACTGGAGCCGTTTGAAAAGTTGCCAGTGGCCCATTTTCTTACGCCATGCGTATGGCAGTAACTTACTTTGTCCCGGCTCCCCTCCCTTGATCTCTTGAATGGCCGAGAATCCTGCTGCTCCCCCCGTCCGATCTCGTGCATTTTCCACGCGGGAGGATGAGCCTCGCTTTCGTCATGCGCTATGGTCGGCGGCGTTCCTGCCGGCATCGGTGGCAGGCGGAGCGTTCCTCGCGTTACTATTGCTCGCGCTATGGCTGTTCCAAGGCTCGGCTTCGCAGGACTCCACGAAGCGCGCGACCGCTGATGTCGGGCGGGTAAAGGAACTTGCTGTCGACATGCAGACGGGGCTGCGGGCGTTTCAATTGACGGGCCAGGAATTGTTTCTCGACCCGTGGAATGCCGCACGTGCCCAGATTGCACCTGCACTGGCCGCCCTGGAGACAGGGGTGGCGAGTGACCCGGCGCAGCTTGCTGCAGCGCGTGAGGTCCGCGGTGCTTTCGAGCGATGGCTGGCGGATGCCGAGGAGGCACTCGCCCTGCGACGTGCTGGAGGAGATGCCAGTGCGCTGGAGTTGAATCTGCAAGGCAAGGCACTCTTTGACGAGTTCCGCGCCACCGTAGCTCGGATGGTCGCCACGGAGGAAGCGTATGTCGCAGCCGACGCACAGGAGCGTCGCCGCTGGCGCGCCGCGTTCCTTTGGGTACTCGGACTCGGTGCGCTGGCCGGCGGACCGGCCCTCGGATGGTGGCTTTGGCGGGCGTTTGGCGAAGGCACACGCGCCTTTCGCGAGCACGCCACAGAAAGCGAACGGCGCGCCCAGACGCTGCATGTCACGCTAAGATCGATCGGCGATGCGGTCGTGACTACTGATGCCAACGGTGTGGTCGCACTGCTGAATCCCGTAGCTGAGCGCCTGACCGGCTGGAGCGACGCGCAAGCACATGGCCGTCCCGTCGAGGAAGTCTTCGCGATCTTCCATGAGGATACTGGCGAACGGGCAGAAAGTCCCGTGGGGCGAGTGCTTCGCGAGAAGGTCGTCGCAGGCCTGGCGAATCACACCGTCCTCCGCGCGCGCGATGGCCGCGAGATTCCAATCGAAGACTCCGCTGCACCTATTCTGGACGAGGCGGGAGAAGTCTTGGGTGTGATTCTCGTTTTTCACGATGTGGCTGAGAAACGGGCGCAGGAGCTTGCATTGCGCGCGAGGGAAGAGCGGCTGCGTATCGCAACCGAAGCGGCGCAGCTCGGCATCTTTGTATGGGATGTGGCGAAAGACATCGTGCAATGGGAGAACGAGCAGGTGTACCGCCAGTTTGGCCGGACGATCGAAGATGGGCCCATCACCGCAGCGGATTTTGCGGAGAAGGTCGTTCACCCAGATGAGCGCGCCAACTTCGAGCGCACGATGGCTGCGGCCTTGTCGGGCAGTACCAACTTCTTCTACCAGGGCCGCTTCTTCCGCAAAGACGGAGTGCTCTGCTGGATCGAATTTAATGGTTACCTCACCCGCAACACCGCGGGCCAGCCTTTGTTGATGCTCGGCACCACGGCCGACATTTCCGAGCGCAAAGGAGTCGAAGAAGCCTTGCGCGCCAGCGAAGCACGACTGAGCGCCCTGGTCGCCCAGGCCACGGCGGGCATCTCGCAAGCCGATCGAGATGGGCGCTTCATCTTTGTTAACGACCGATTTTGTGCCCTCGCCGGGCGCTCGCGCGAGGAGCTACTGACCATGCGTATGCAGGCAATATCCGATCCCGAGATCGTGCCGGCGAACGTCGCGCTCTACGAACGGCTCTGGCGCGAGGGCGCGCCATTCGTAATCGAAAAGCAATATCTCCGCCCGGACGGCTCCCGCGTCTGGGTCAACAATAGCGTCGCCCCAGTATTTGATCCTCAGGGGCGGGTCGAAACCGTCGTGTGTGTATCGCTCGATATGACTGAGCGGCGGGCTGTCGAGACCGCACTCCGCGTAAGCGAGGAGCGTTTTCGGGAGCTTTTCGACTCCATCGATGAAGGTTTTTGCGTGATCAAGATGGAGTTCGGTTCTGCCGGCAAGGCGGACGACTATCGAATCATGCAGGCCAACCCAGCCTTTGAAAAACACACCGGCCTCGTTGGCGCGATCGGTTGCAGCATGCGTGAATTGGCACCCGGGCTGGAGGAATACTGGTTTGAGACCTACGGGCGCGTGGCACGCCTGCGCAAGCCGGCGCGTTTCGAGAATCATGCCGAGCCGATGGGGCGTTGGTTTGATGTATTCGCCTTTCCGACCGGGGAAGCTGGGAGCAATCAGGTTGGGGTCCTTTTCACCGACATCACCGCGCGGAAACAAGCTGAGGCGGTTCTGCGGGAGGCCAAGGCCCGCTTTCGCCAACTCGCCAACACTGCACCCGTGGTCCTCTGGACGACTGGTCCAGATGGGCAGTGCACTTTCCTTTCGCGGGGCTGGTACGACTTTACGGGACAGCGCGATGGCTCGGGGATTGGCCTCGCCTGGCTGGAGTGCGTGCATCCAGAGGATCGTGGACCAGCCGGTGAGATCTTCCTCTCGGCGAATGCGCGACGCGAGCCTTTCTCGCTCGATTACCGCCTGCGTAGAGCGGATGGCGAATGACGTTGGGCAGTAGATGCGGGCCAGCCGCACTTCGGCAAAGACGGCGAGTTTCTAGGTTTTGTGGGCACCGTCTTCGAGATTCATGATCGCAAGGTGAGCGAGAAGGCGCTGCATGCTGCGAAGGCTGAAGCCGAACGCGCCCTGCGAGCCAAAGACGCCTTCCTGGCTGCGCTCTCGCACGAGCTTCGAACGCCGCTGACTCCTGTGCTGATGACTGCAGCAGCGTTGGAAGCAGAGACGGAACCGCCGCCGGACTGGCGCAGGCAGATCAGCACCATCCGCAGGAACGTGGAGCTCGAAGCGCGGCTTATCGATGACCTTCTCGACCTCACCCGGATCGCCAAGGGGAAGCTGGCGCTGGTGTCCAGCACGTCCGACCTTCACGCGCTGCTCGGCCAGGCTGTCGAGATCGTGCGCGCGGACGTAACTGGCAACGGCGAGCGCGCAGTGATCCGCTTCGATCTTCAGGCTGAGGCGCACCATGTGATCGGCGACAGCGCGCGGCTGCAGCAGGTATCATGGAATCTTCTCAAAAACGCGGTGAAGTTCTCCGCACCGGGCGGCGAGGTATCTGTGCGCACCTGGAACCCTGCACCAGGTCGGGTAGTCGTCGCCGTAACGGACCGCGGGCACGGTATCGCGGCTGATTTCTTACCGCGCATTTTCACTGCGTTCGAGCAGGAAGAGACAGCGAGCGCACATCGCTTTGGTGGATTGGGCTTGGGATTGGCGATTTCCAAGAAGCTGGTCGAGATGCACGGCGGAACCATCTCTGTGGAGAGCGCCGGGCGAGGGTTGGGCGCGACGTTCACGGTTGAGTTCGCAACAACCACCGCGCCAAGCCCAAACAAGATCTCGTTGATTCCCAAGGAATCCGACGCGCCTCGCACCTTGCGTCTCCTCGTGGTGGAAGATCATGCGCCAACGCTTGACGTGCTTGTAAGGCTGCTTCGGCGCCGCGGGCATGACGTCACTACAGCCACCTCAGTGCGTGAAGCACTGGAGCGCGCCGCTGCCCAGCGTTTTGACTTTGTAGTCTCCGATGTCGGTCTGCCCGATGGCACCGGTACAGAAGTGATGCAGGAACTCTCGGTATGCTACGGGCTACGTGGGGTTGCGCTTTCGGGCTACGGAATGGAGGAAGACCTCGCCCGCTCACGCGAAGCGGGATTCGTAGCCCACCTTACGAAGCCAGTGAATTTCAATCAGCTCCAGCGGGTGCTTGATGAGGTGGTCGTCCAGGACGGTTGACGATCTGATCGAGGGTGGTGAGAAGCCAGGGTTCCAGCATTGCTCTGTCCTGAAAAAGCGACGGTGAAGATCGCACGATTCAGCTAATCGCAGGAGGACCAGCTAATGGAACAGTTAAACTCGACTGAGCATAGATGAGTTGAGGAACCCTTCTCTCGACTTTCCCAAGGCCCTGGCTTCTTTTCGAATCAATGGCCGCCGATGACCAAACTCCGAAAAGACGCTGGCTGAAACGCACGCTCATCGCGGGCGGAGCCTTGGTGGTGTTCGCCCTTGCCGCAGTCGCAGGCCTGAAGTTATGGGCGGATCACTATCTCCGCAGCGACGGGTTTCGGCGGTTTGTCGGCGCGAAGCTGAGCAGTACGCTGAAAGCAGAGACGGATCTGGCGCCCTTCCAGTATCAGGGCCTCACCGTATTCTCGGACCATTTGGAAGCACGAGGCACTTTGCGGGCGCCGTTTGCCCGGCTGCGGATGGATCACCTGCGCGCGGTATTCAGCACGCGCAGGATCTGGGAAGGGGTATGGCAAATCGAGGAGTTGGAGGTCGCAAAGCTGGAAGTTGCGCTGGAGGGGACACGCACCGTCGAACCTGTGAGCGCGGACCTCTCTAATACTAAGGGCCCGGGCAGCAGCGACACCCGCATAACCCAGGGCTGGCTGCCAAATCGCGTAGAGATCGGCACAGCCGGGATCAAAGACGCAACGCTCACGTGGAAGGACGGGCGTCTGGCTGGGACCGCATTGCAAGTGAAACCGGCAGATGGTGGCTGGGAGATCGGCGGGACCGGTGGATCACTCGCGCACGGCTCCTTGCCCAAGCTCAGCCTGGATACTCTGCGGGTCCGGTATCGGGAACCCTTTCTCTTTGTACAGAACGTCGATCTCCGCGACGGCTCCGGCGGCAGCCTGAACGTCACTGGCGAGGTCCAGATGAAGGAGCGCCTCGCGCTGCTTGCGAAAGTGACTCGTCTACCAATCGGTCCACTACTCCCCGAAGACTGGCGAGTCCGGCTGCGAGGCAACCTCTCTGGTGAGATCAATATCCACACTCCCCTTCCCGTTCGCAGTACTCCTTCGCTTTCAGGTACGGTGCATCTCACCGAGGGACTTTTGGAAGCTTTGCCGGTGCTGGATGAGATTGCGGCATTTACGCGCACTGCGCAGTTTCGGCGCATCCCACTCACCCGGGCGACCGGCACATTTCAGCGCGACCAGGAGCGCCTCACAGTGCGCGACTTTGTAGCGGAGTCAGCTGGTTTGATCCGCCTCGAAGGCGGTTTCCAGGTGGAAGGCGAGCGGATCGATGGCGCTTTCGAAGTCGGCGTGACGCCATCCAGTCTGCAATGGTTGCCAGGCTCACAGGCTCGAGTCTTCACCGTAGCGCGCGACGGCTACCTCTGGGCTCCAATGCGTCTTACGGGTCCCCTGGAGAAGCCGATCGAAGACCTCTCACCCCGCCTGATCGCGGCCGCGCAAGGCGCGCTCATCGATCAAGCAACCGGCACCGCCCGCGATGTGCTCGACACTGCAAAGGAAGCGGCGAAAGGCGCGCTAGACCTGCTCCTGGGACGATAGAAGGGACCGGTTTCGCTTTAAACTTCGTTTCGGCCGGTTATCACTTTCGCCTTCGTGCGTTACCTTAAGGCATCCCTTCTCATCGGCCTCCTCGTGGGCGCCATTGTCTCGCTGCTTTTTGAACAAGGCGCCTTTCGGCAGCTGGATCTCGGCCTGGGTAACTTTCTGGGAGTGCGGGCTGTGCCAGGGTCGCACCGGATTCCGCAGCTCGTGCTCATTGTACTGCTGTCCTTTGGAGTCGCATGGACGACCGTCGACATTCCGCGCACTGTGCTTAAGGGAGTAGTTGCAGTCGGAGTACTGGCTCAGGTGCTTACGGGTGTATGGGTGCTAAACCTCTTTGGGATCTTCTTTTCGCCATTTGCCAGCGCCACCGCGGTGCTGCTGAGTTTTGCCTTCGGGATGTTGTATGCGCGAACGGAATCCGGAAGTCGAAAGAAGGTTGTGCGGCAGGTTTTTGGTGAACGCATCTCAAAGAAAACCTTCTACGCACTGGTTAATGGGAACATTCCCCTGCCGCTCGACGGTGAGTTGCGCGAAGCGACAGTGGTCGTGTGCGAGATCTTCAATCACGACCAACTCGTGGAGGCAATGCCCGTGCAGGACTACGTGGCGATGAACAATTCGTTTCTCCGCAATGCCGGCGACTTCCTGGTAGACCGGGGCGGGTATTTGGACGAATGCGACGGAGAGAGTTTGCGCGTGATCTTTGGCACACCTTTGGCCCTTCCAAACCACGCGGCAACGGCTTGCGACGCGGCTCTCGCACTCGCGGAGCATCTGGACGACGTGAACGAGGAATGCGACCGGATGTGGAAGCAGCGATTTGATTTTCGCATTGGGATCAACTCCGGGGAGCTGGTCGTCGCGGCCTATGGATCCCGGCGACTCGGCTCATTCAGCGCCGCTGGTGAACCGATGGAATGGGCGAGGAAGCTCTGCTCTGCGAATCGGCTCTATGGGTCTAGAGTGCTCATGGGTTCGCAAACCCAACAGCTGGCCGAGGGAGAGCTCGAGGTGCGACCGCTGGAGTTGGTGCAACGGCATCCTGAAGACCGGCATCGCGAGGAGATCTACGAGCTCTTGAGCCCGAAACACGCACTGTCGGACGACGCCGCAGCGCGCCGCGATTTCTTTTGGAAGGCGATCGTTTATTATCGAGAGCAACGCTGGGATGAAGCCCGTGCCCACTTTCTAAAGGCTGCCAATCCAGACGTTCGCGACCAACCGCTGGAATACTACCTCCACCGCGTGGAGCGATTGAGCACTGGCCAGACCGAGCTGCAGTGGAACGAGTCGCGGCGCTAGGCGCTCAGGTAATGAAGCGCGCCGAGTACCCTACGGCTCTGAAAGGCCTGATTGCCGAGTTGAAGCGCTTACCTGGCGTGGGACCGCGGAGCGCGGAGCGGATTGCGCTCTGGATGG
This sequence comes from Spartobacteria bacterium, assembly GCA_031389825.1. GTDB lineage: Bacteria > Verrucomicrobiota > Verrucomicrobiia > Chthoniobacterales > Chthoniobacteraceae > JANMSW01. Next base: position 79,177 of record JANMSW010000029.1, on the reverse strand, counting down.
TGCAGAGCCGTGATGCACGTCCGTTGGATCTTGCGCAGGCCGTGACTCTGATGACGCAGGAAATTCGTTTTTGCCGGCGGTGCGGCTTCTTCGCGACAGAAGAGTTCTGCGAGATCTGCCGCGAACCACGACGAGACGGGTCCGTGATTTGCGTGGTGGAACAAGCGACAGACGTGCTCCCGCTGGAGCGATCCGGTGCTTTCAGCGGGCTGTACCACACGCTGGGCGGGCGCATCTCGCCCCTCGATCACGTGGGTCCTGAGGACCTGCGAATTGACCTCTTGTTAGAGCGCGTACGCAGTGAAAAGCCGCGTGAGGTCATTCTTGCTTTGCAGGCGGATGTAGAGGGCGAAGCAACCTCACACTACCTGGCGGACGCACTGCGGGACCAGGAAGTCGCAATCTCCCGTCTGGCCCAAGGGCTGCCGGTCGGTGGCGGGCTCGAGTACGCAGATGAGCTGACGCTCAATCGAGCACTCACAGCGAGGACGCGATTTTGACGCATTTCATCATTCACGGGGCGGTATAAGTCACGCGGAGCTTGCCATTTCGTACCAGCTGGGTACGCAAGTGTCCGCATGAAGAAAATCGAGGCCATCATCAAACCGTTCAAAATGGAGGATGTGAAAGAGGCGCTTTCAGAGATTGGCATCGAGGGAATGACAGTCAGCGAGGTTAAGGGTTTCGGTCGCCAGAAGGGTCATACCGAGATCTATCGGGGGAGCGAATACACCGTAGACTTTCTGCCCAAGGTGAAGTTTGAGATTGTGGTCGCAGACGAGCGGGTTGCGAAGGCGGTCGAAACGATTGTCGCTGCCGCAAAGACGGGGAAGATCGGGGACGGCAAGGTATTCGTCCTGCCGATCGAGGACGCCGTTCGCATCCGGACTGAGGAGCGCGGCGACTCGGCCATCTAAATCTTCCTGCGCTGGCCGGCGCGCTGAATCCAGCCGCCCCAACGTTCTTTATCTGCATGTCTGACTGGCTGGTTGCTGTCATCCTGGGCTTTATCGAAGGGCTGACGGAGTTCATACCCGTTTCATCGACTGGACATCTGCTTATTGCGCAGCACTGGCTGCCCAGGCAGAGTGACCTCTTCAATATCGTGGTGCAGTGCGGTGCCGTTCTCGCGGTGCTGCCCCTCTTCCGCCATCGAATCGTCTCGATGGTTCAATGGCGGGATCCGAAAAGCCGCGACCTCCTGGCAAAGGTCTTCGTCGCGTTCTTCATCACGTGCGTAGGAGGACTCATTCTGGATAACCTGGAATTTGAACTACCCGAAAAGATCGTGCCTGTGGCCGCTGCGCTGATTGTCGGGGGCGTGCTCTTCATCCTGATTGAGCGCTGGTTGCGCGGGCGGGAGCTGAAGGACGAGATCACCTGGACGGCGGCGATCATCGTAGCCTTCTGCCAATTGGCGGCGGCGGTCTTTCCCGGGCTCTCGCGTTCAGGTGGTACGATCCTGGGAGCTCTGGCCTTGGGAACAAATCGCGTCCTCGCCACCGAATTCTCCTTCCTCGTAGGCATCCCTACGCTGCTGGCTGCGGGAGTCTTGAAAACCTTCAAGGCGCTCCGCGCGGGAACTTCGGAAGACTGGTACGTGCTCGCCGTGGCGACGATTGTATCGGCCATTGTATCTTTTATCGCGGTGAAATGGCTTCTACGATTTGTACAAAGCCATTCCTTTGCCGGATTCGGCGTATACCGGATCGTGCTTGGGATCGGCTTACTGCTGCTTCCCCTTCTCACGGGTTGACTCGAGGAGTTGCAAGGCAATCTACGTCCTTCCTAAACTGACGAAATGCGTCTCTGCCTAGTCTTGCTAGCTGCTATTGCATGCCTACAGGAGATTACCTGGGGACAAGAATCGGCGACGATCCCGCTCGCCGAAGGGTTTAGCATTCCGGTAGGCGTTGATGGAGCGAAGAAGTACTACAAGGCGCGCGGGTTTCGGCAGAATGGCCACCTGGGTGAAGACTGGAATGGCGAGGGCGGCGGAGACACAGACCTGGGGGATCCGGTTTACGCGACGGCTGCCGGAATCGTGGTCTTCGCCCAGGATTACAAGTTAGGCTGGGGAAACGTGGTCATCTTGCGCCACGCGTACGCGGAAGGCGGAGTCACGCAATTCGTTGACTCCCTCTACGGACACCTCGATCGGATCACGGTCGTACAAGGCCAGCAGGTAAAGCGCCTTCAGCAGGTGGGCACGATCGGAAACAATCGCGGCATGTACGATGCGCATCTCCATTTCGAGATGCGCAAGAACTTGCAAATCGGGATGCACCGCAGCTCCTTTGCCCGCGACTTTAGCAATTATTGGGATCCCACATCCTTCATTGTGGCCCGCGCTGCGCTGGCAAGTGGTGGCCGTCTGGTCACAGTCGTGATCAATACTTTTGCGGCAACCCCTCCGTCGGCCGCTTATGCCAGTGCGGTCGAGGAAGGTTTTCGGCTCGCCACGCCACCTCAGCCAGCACGTAAGCCGGGCATTCCGGAGAAGTCTTCGTCGTCACCGCGCGGGCCGTTTAAGGTCGAACGCTATGGCGACATGAAGTAGCGGAAAGCTCAGCCGGAACTCTTTGCCGCCTGCTCACGAAAGCTCGCGACCAGGAAAAGCCCGACTGCAATGCAGATACAGGAGTCTGCTACGTTGAATGCTGGCCAGGGATTGGCGAAGGGGATGTGAAGATCGAAGAGCAGAAAGTCTACAACATGGCCGTGCACGAGCCGATCCGTGACATTCCCGAGCACCCCTCCGACGAGGAGCCCAGCGCCCCAGCGGCTCAGGGTGTCGGGAAAGGCCCCACGGCGTTCCATGAAAAAGAGCACGATCAGCGCGACCAGGGACAAGATCACGAAGAACCAGTTCCGCCCGCTCATGAAGCTGAACGCGGCACCGGTATTTCCCCAGTGAACGAGATCCATGAACCCCGGGACCACGGTGTGCCGCAGTTCGTGGTAAGGGTCGAACGGAAGGCTCCATACAACCGCCCACTTCGTCGCCTGATCCAGCGCGTAAGCTGGCAGACCGATCATCAATAAACGCTTCATGCGGTAGCCGAACTGAGCACCGCCGCACAGCGATCGCAGAGCTCGGGATGATCCTGCTGCTGACCGACAGTGAGCCGATGGCGCCAGCACCGCCCACACCGGGCATGCTCCGTGCGCACGAGAGTCGCACCATTCTCAGCACCGCTGGTCACGTGTAGCTCGCTCAGGATGAAGAACTCCTCCAACTCGAGTTCCTTCCCAGCAAGCCCTTGCAGTGTGGCGGGATCGGACACCTGCAAAGTCACGGCTGCCTCGAGCGCATTCCCGATCACCTTCTGCTGCCGGGCCGGCTCTACAGCCTGTTGCGCGATGATGCCACGTAGCCGCAGCCACTCCTGAACCTGTAGTTCCAGCGCTTCATCGCGTAGGGAGAGATCTGCATGAGGGAACACTGCGAGATGGACTGACTTTTCCTGCCGCGCGTGCTCCCAAGCCTCGTCTGCGGTGAAGACCAGAATCGGCGCAAGCAGCCGGCACAGGCTGTCGAAAACTCGATGCATCACGGTCTGCGTGGCGACCCGCCGTGCCGAGTCTCGAGCATCGCAGTAGAGACGATCCTTTGTGATATCCACGTACAACGCGCTGATGTCGACGGTAACGAACTGATTCAAAGTCTGAAAGACGCGCCGAAAATCGTACTCCGCATAGGCCGTGGTGCAGGTCGCGGTCACGTCCTGCAGGCGACTGAGCATCCAGAGATCAATCGTCGTAGCCCCATCCAGCGATGCCAATGCAGGGTCGAAGCCGTCCAGGTTTGCGAGCAGAATGCGGAGGATGTTTCGAAACTGCCGGTAAGCATCCGTAAGCAGCGAGAACGACTCCTCCGAGAACGGGACCTCGTGTGTAAACTCCACACTGGAAGCCCAGAGACGCACGATGTCCGCGCCATACTTCCCCACGAAGTGCTCGGCGTTCATCGGCTTCTTGTAGGTCCCTTGCTCCGACTTCGACACCTTCTTGCGCGTGTCCTTGTCCACCACGAAGCCGTGCGTCAGCACCTTCTTGTACGGAGCCTTGCCATCAATGGCAATGGCCGTCATGAGCGACGACTGAAACCAACCACGATGTTGGTCGGTGGCCTCGATATAGGCGTCGGCCGGCCAACGTAATTCCGGGCGCTTCTTTAGCACCGCCTGATGAGACACCCCCGAGTCGATCCAAACGTCGATTGTGTCGTTGCGCCGGGTGGTACCCGCTGGCATGCCGAGTTCCACCGCCCACCACGCATCGTCGCGCTCGAACCAGAGATTCGTCCCGTGTTGCTCGAAGAGATCTGCAGTGCGCCGGATGAGCGTTGGATCGAGGATTGGCTTCCCCTCGCCATCGTAAAATGCGGGTAATGGCACGCCCCACGAGCGCTGCCGCGAGATGCACCAGTCGGGCCGTGACTCGACAGTTCCGTAGAGGCGTTTCTGTCCCCAATGTGGGATCCACTCCACGGCGTCGATTGCCTCCAGCGCGGCACCGCGGATTTGGTCTACCTTGATGAAGAACTGCTCGACTGCGCGGAAAACGATGGGTGTTTTTGAGCGCCAGCAATGCGGGTAAGAATGCTGGTAGATCTGCTCCGCGAGAAGCGTCCCGTTGTCGCGCAGGTGCTCGACGACGTCTTTGTTCGCATCAAAAACGTACTTCCCCGCCCAAACGGGTACGCCCACCTCCTCGGTAAAGCGCCCATGATCATCCACCGGCGAGAGAAGCGGCAGACCGTTCTGAATGCCTGCGAGGTAGTCGTCGGAGCCGTGGCCGGGAGCAATGTGTACCTGGCCTGTCCCTGTTTCCATCGTCACAAACTCCGCTGCGATCACCCGCGACGTGCGGTTCAGAAACGGATGTTGCGCTTGTGCCCCGGCAAGCTGTTCGCCATTTAGCTCGTCGCGCTTGTCTACGAGTTGATACCCCGCTGCGGTGGCGAATGCCTCGAGCAACGCCTCTGCAATGACAAAGGTTTCCAGCGACTCGACGCCGTCCTTCTGGAAATTTCCCACTACGTACTTTTGTCGTGGATGCACCGCGATGGCCACATTCGCCGGCAACGTCCAGGGCGTGGTCGTCCAGATAACCATGCTGGCCAGACCCGCAAGCGTGCCTTCAACAATTGGAAACTTCACAAAAATCGCGGGATCCTCGCGATCCATGTACTCCACCTCCGCCTCTGCCAGGGCGGTCTGCGCACCCGTGCTCCAGTAAACGGGCTTCTTGCTCTGATAGATGAGTCCCTTCTCCACGAAGACGGCGAATGCCCGGATGACGTCTGCTTCGTACGCAGGATCGAGGGTCAGGTACGGATTCTCCCAGTCTCCCAAGACTCCGAGTCGCTTGAACTGCTGGCGCTGAACGTCGATGTACTTGCGCGCATACTCTTCCGAGCGGCGTCGCACTTCTGCCGGCGAGAGCCCGCGTGATTCCTTCACAACCTTGAACTCGATCGGGAGCCCGTGGCAGTCCCAACCAGGAACAAAGGGTGCGCGGAACCCTGCCATCGACCGTGACTTTACAATCATGTCCTTGAGTACCTTGTTCAACGCGGTGCCCATATGGACGTCGCCATTTGCAAAAGGCGGACCATCGTGCAGCACGAAGAGCTCAGCGTCCTGGCGCGCTTCCTGGATCTGCTCGTATAGCCCAGTAGCCTCCCATTTTGCGAGCCGCTCTGGTTCGCGTTTCACCAGATCCGCCTTCATCGGGAAGTCGGTCTTGGGTAGATGCAGCGTATCTTTGAAATTCTGACTCATCGAGAAAAGTTCGGCAGATTACGCGGGTAGTGATTCGTCCAGCGCGCGGATGAGTTCTCTCATCGTCTCGGGCGTTTCGTCGCCCATGTTGGAAATCCGGAACGTCTTTCCCTTCAGCTTGCCGTAACCGCCATCGATGATGAACCCGCGCTCTTTCAGCCGTTTGAGGAACTCCGGAACATCGATGCCGCGATTGTTTGCCACGCAAGTCAGCGACGGTGATCGGAAGCCTTCCGGCGCGAAGAAATTGAAACCGTGCTTTCGGACCCAATCGTGGATCATCCCGTTAGTTTCCGCATGACGCTGGAAGCGCCTTTCAACACCTTCCGCGAAGATATCGTCGAGCTTTGATTCCAGCGCGTAGATATGTGAAATCGTCGGTGTGCTCGGGGTCATATCCTCCGCCTGGTTTTTCTTGAACTCCAGGAAATCGAAGTAGTACCCACGCCCTTTCACCTGCTCGGCACGGGCAAACGCCCGATCACTCGCGCTGAAGAGTGCCAGACCGGGCGGCATCGCCAATGCCTTCTGCGATCCAGTCAGAAGCACATCGATTCCCAATTCGTCCATGGGTAACGGCACAGTCGAGAACGAGGACACGCTATCCACTACGAGCATGACGTCCGGGAACTCGCGCACGGCTTCGGCGATTTCGTGCAGCGGGCTCAACACGCCTGTAGAGGTCTCATTGTGGATTACGGTCACAGCCTCGAATCCCCCCACATTCAACTTCTCGCGAATCTGCTCGCCGCGGATCGGCTGTCCCCACTCCACCTGCAGGCCCTCAGCATCCTTTCCGCACTTCTTCGAGACATCAAGCCACTTATCGGAGAAAGCTCCACACATGCAGTTCAGCACCTTTCCGGTTCCGACGAGGTTGCGCACTGATCCTTCCATTACTCCCCAGGCTGACGACGTGGATAGGAAAACTGGCTGCTTCGTCCCAAAGAGGTCCTGCAGGCGAGGGTGAATGCCGCCATATAGCTTTTTGAAGTCTGCAGTTCGATGACCAATCATGGGGCGAGTCATCGCGGTAAGCGTTTTGTCCGAAACTTGGATGGGACCTGGAATGAAGAGCTTGAACATGAGAATAAAAGTGCGCGCCAGGCGGCAGAGGCCCTCCGGGATACGGGGCGGGAATAGAAAGCGAAATCTCGCTCTCGGAAAATGGAAATCTACGCCAGTCCACGCGCTGCGATTTTTCATCAGGGAATCCCGCAAGGAAGGGTCAGGCAACCAGCTTGGGAAACGGCCTCGATGCTAAGGAAACTGGATCTGGGCCTAGCGTAATCCAACCCGGTCTTGCCAGTTCAGAACTCCAATCCTAATTTCACATGAGAGCACTCGTCTGGCACGGTAAGTACAACGTAAGCGTCGATACCGTCCCCGACCCGGAGATCATCGATCCCACGGATGCGATCATTAAGATTACCTCCACCGCAATCTGCGGGTCAGATCTTCATCTGTACGATGCGTACATGCCGACGATGGAAGATGGGGATATCCTTGGCCATGAGCCGATGGGCGTTGTGGTCGAGGTTGGGAGCGCTGTCACGAAGCTTAAAAAGGGGGACCGCGTGGTGGTTCCTTTTGTCATAGCGTGCGGTTCATGTTTTTTCTGCTCAAAGACACTGTTCTCCTGTTGCGACACAACCAACCCGAACGCCGAGATGGCGGCAAAGCTTATGGGCCATTCGCCCGCCGGGCTCTTTGGCTTCTCCCATCTGCTAGGCGGGTTTGCGGGAGGGCAGGCTGAATACCTCCGGGTACCGCATGCGGATGTTGGCCCGATCAAGATCGACTCGGATCTTGCTGATGAGAAGGTACTTTTCCTCTCGGACATATTTCCAACCGGGTACATGGCTGCAGAAAATGCGGACATTGAACCCGGCGACACGGTCGCAGTATGGGGGTGCGGACCGGTCGCACAAATGGCGATTCAATGCTCCTGGATGTTCGGAGCCGGGCGAGTCATCGCGATTGATCGTGTGCCCGAGCGTCTAGCTATGGCTCGCACCCATGGGCGTGCTGAAACGATCAACTTCGACGAGGAAGACGTGTACGAACGACTCCAGGAAATGACCAAAGGACGCGGCCCAGACCGCTGCATTGATGCGGTGGGGTGTGAGGCGCATCAAACAGGCAGCTTGGACGCCGTACTGGATAAGGCCAAAGCCGCTGTGATGCTTGCAACTGATCGCGCGCACGCGCTCCGGCAGGCACTCTACTGCTGCCGCAAAGGTGGAACCGTTTCCGTTCCCGGAGCCTACGTCGGGATGATCGATAAATTCCCGTTCGGAGGATCAATGAACAAGGGTCTTACGATCAAAATGGGGCAAACTCACGTGCAGCGGTATGGCAAGCTTCTCCTGAACAAGATCGAAGCCGGCGAGATTGATCCGTCATTTGTCATCACTCACCGACTCCCGCTGGAAGAAGCGCCCGACGCCTACAAGAAGTTCCGCGACAAGGAAGACGGATGCATCAAGGTCGTCCTGAAGCCTTAGCTTCTTCCACGGCTGCGGGACGGTTGTAGCCGTCGAGGGATCAGGCGATCGATGCAGGTCCCACGGGTAAGTCGTGGATCGCCCGGGCACACCAGCGGTAAGTTGAAGCAGCCACGAACGCTGCGTTGTCGCAGATTCGTCACCGGGAGTTAGCGAGAATGTCAGATAACCGTAGTCAGTTCTCCACATTTGAGGCGCATCACTAGCGCCTCGATGAATCTGAGAACCTTCGTCCCCTGCTTGCTCCTAATTACCGCTGGTGCACTCTCGCTGAGAGCAGCCGCGCTCGTCCAAGACACTGAGCCTGCAGGCAATCGCCGCAAGCACCCTGGTGGCAACCGTCCGATTGAAGCCGCGGTGGAGAGGCTTCCGCTTTCGCACCTAAGCGGGAAAGCGACAGTCGCACCGAGCCCACTTCCTGAAGGCGTAGAAGAGCTGCGTTTCGAGGACTTCTACAAAATGCCAGTCGGACCGCGCGGTCTCGAGATGAGCGAACGCCTGCATGCACTCGCAGGGAAGCAGGTGCGCCTGGTTGGCTACTTCGTATACGAAGACTGGACGACGTGCGCGTGCCCGGATGAAGCGCCCGTGCCCGCAAAGAAAAGCCGGCGCCCAGCCGCACCCGCCTGGATGAAGCATGTAACCCCTGGCCGGGCAATGCTTGCCTCGGTGCCAACCTCCGTAAGTCTCGGCCACTATGGCCTCGGTGACGAATTGCCGCCGCAAACGGCTTTCGTGCAGATCGCTTCGCGCTTTGGCGAGCCAGTGGCCTTTAAGCCAGGAACGTACGCGGTCATGGGCACCTTGGAGCTCGGCAACAGGGAAGAGCCGGATGGCCGCATTTCCTACGTACGGCTTGCCGTACAATCCGACAGCCAGATCGAGCGGCTCGCTCCGATCGCCCGGCAGGCCAGCAACTGATTCCCGCCCGCCTGCTTCTTCCCTGCCGCCTACGCGTCAACGGACCTCCATCTTTCCCGCATATACTACCAATGAAACTACACCACACCCACACGCTCCTCGCCACGGGGATCGCAACGCTTTGTGCGTTTGCGACTGCTGAAGCCGCTCCGGTTATCAGCCGGCTCACTCCACCGAGTGCGCTCTTTACCTTTGGCGATGCCGCTCCGCCGCTGATCAGTCGCTTCCTACCGGATCAGCGCTTCGATCTGCAATGCACAGTTCAGCCAGACGCCGGCAAAACAATTACGGCGGTTGAATTCCTCGTGAACGGCAAAGCCGTGGATCAATCGGTGGCGCTGACCACAGCTGGGCTTCTCCCAGGCTTCCCTGCGGGGAGCACTGTGGCGACGCTCCGTGCGTTCTCCACAAAGAAGGGCGGGACCTACACTCTAACCGCGAGAGCCATTCAATCTGACGGGACTTCCGTTGAGGCGAAGGGCAATTTTGAAGTAGTGCAGATCCCCGGCGGCGGCACCGTGGACAACGTCATCATCCTGATCGGTGACGGTATGGGCGCCGCCCATCGGACGGCGGCGCGGATCATGTCGCGTGGCATCCAAATGGGCAAGGCGACGGAACCGTTGCACATGGACACCTTCCCAGTGACGGGCATGGTGCAGACAGCGTCGCTGAACTCGATCATCACGGATTCTTCCCCCGGCGCGGCCTGCTACTCGACTGGCAACAAATCGAACAACAACCAGCATGGCGTCTTCCCTGACGACACAACCGCGCTCTTCGACAATCCGCGGGTCGAACTGATCAGCGAATACATGGCCCGTAAGAACGATGCGGCCCTCGGCATCGTAACGACTTCGGACGTATTCGACGCGACTCCAGCTTCCTTCGGAAGCCACACTCAGAGCCGCGCGGCAGGAACGGGCATCTGCGACCAATTCCTTGACGAAGGTGGGGCGACGATGAACCTGAGCGTGTTGCTCGGCGGCGGTCGAAAGTGGTTTCTGCCCAATGATCCGGTAAAGTTCCCGAACAACGGAAGCGCCCGGACCACCTCGACTGACTACGTTCTTCCGGCGGATCTCGTCGCCGGCTGGGGCGTCGCTCCCGGTGCGATCGACCCCGCTCGTGATCTCCTCGGAGACTTCCAGGCGGCTGGCTTTCAATACGCGCCTGACAAGTCGACGCTCACGGCCACTGCGGCCGGCGCTACCAAGCTGCTTGGACTGTTCGCGCTCTCAAACATGAACGTGGCGAAGGATAAGATCGACGGTCGGCGAGGCAACCCGGCAGTGGTTGCTCAGTACGGCTTCCCAGATCAGCCGATGCTAGACGAGATGACCGACGCGGCGATCACCGTGCTCGCCAAGAACAAGAAGGGCTTTGTGCTCATGGTGGAAGGCGCTTCCATTGATAAGCAGGCGCACAACATGGACACTGAGCGGTGGATACTCGATACCATCGAGTTCGACCGAGCGGTGGGGGTCGCCCAAGCTTTTGCCAGCAAGAACAAGAACACGCTAGTCATCATCACGGCGGATCACGAGTGCGCGGGCGCGGCGATTATCGGTGCATCGACGAAGACCAACGCGGTTCTGCAGAGCCGGGCGGGCACTGGGCCTGGAACAGACGTGAACCGGAACGGGCGTCTGGATCCCGGCGATACCCCGGGGCTGCGCTTGGATTTGGTGGGGACCTACGAGTCCGCCGGTTTCCCGCAGTACATGAACGCCAAGGATGGCTACCCGGAGACGACGGAGATCGATAATCGAATGCTCATCGGCTACGGCGCGAACGCCGACCGCAACGAGGATTGGCAAGTCAACGCGAAGCCGCTCACGGATTCGCAGCAGCCGCTGATTGTCAATCAAGCAGGAAACCCAAGGTCTCCCGTCGAGCGTGACGCAGGCACGGGGTTCCTTATCACCGGCCAAATCCCAGACGGTGTTGCGGCGCATACTGCATCTGACATACCGCTATCAGCTTTCGGCCGCGGCGCTGAGGGATTCACGGGCACCTACGATAATACGGAAGTGTTCTTCAAGATCATGCGGACGGTGGGCAGCAAGTAGCCACAGCGAGGAGAAGGATTCTTACCTCCGGGCCGCAGCCTCACAGGCTGCGGCCCTTTTCTTTAAGCGTGGAACGCGCGTTACAAGGCAGGCGGTAGAACCGCATGCAGATACCAATGCACCAGCTCTGGCCCAGAGAACATCCACACCAATGCACCCATGGCCAGGTATGGACCAAAGGGAATCTTCGCCGACCATTCGCGACGCCCGGCCAACATCGTCAGGAGACCGATAATCGCCCCGACTACGGATGCTGCCATGACCGTGAAGAGGACTGCTTTCCAGCCGAGAAAGGCGCCTATGCAGGCCATGAACTTAACGTCGCCGAAACCCATGGCCTCACGAGGGAAAGTCACCTCGGTCACTTCCCCTTCGATCACATCGACCTTCTCCAGCTCCCACTTACGTCCACCGATCTCCAGCCAATCGCAGGTGAAGTTACCCTGCGCATTCTCCAGTCGCTCACCGTCGACAAGCACGTGAGGGGCCTGAATGACAAGCCGTTCGTTACCGCGCACAAAGAACTCGCTCCAGAGCATCTGCTCCTCGCCCACCGTAAGATCTGCCTCCTGTCCACGGCGCACCCAGCGGAGCGGCTCTGGCTTTTCAAAAACCAGCCGCTTCTTTCCGAAAGCGAGCTTGCCGAGTTCCACTACGCCCCACAGAAGGAAGTAGCCGGTGGCTGCACCGATCACGGACCAGAGTAAGCCCATCAGTGGCGAGGCCTCATGCATCAGCTTTGGGATGCCAAGTGATAGGATTACACCTGCGACCGCGCCGCCCCAGGTGATCTCATTTGGAATAATGAAGTGCTCGAGATCGATGAAGGTCGCCACCACGAAGAGGCTGAGAAGAATCCAGTATGGAAGGGCAAGAATCCAGTCGTGTGGCCAAACCTTCCACCAGATAGCCAGGAAGAGCAGCCCTGTGAGCAGCTCCACGCCAAAATAGCGGAATGCGATCGGTGCTTTGCAGTTTGCGCATTTGCCCCGCAGTGAGAGCCACGAGATGAGCGGGAGATTCCGCCACCACGGGATCTGATAGTTGCAGCTGGGGCAGAAGGATCGGCGGGGATTGTTGACTGAGAGATCCCGCGGCATTCGATAGATGCAGACGTTTAGGAACGAACCAATGTTCGCCCCGAGCACAAAGGCGAATGTGGCGAACAGGATAGTGTATACTGCGGGCTGCACGGCGGGAGTACACGGGCGCGATGTGGCGGAGTCAATGTGGAAGCCGTAACTGCGCGGACCGCCTTGCAACCGAGCTATCCTTTCCAGATGATCCGCGCCCATGACTTTCCTGGAACAGGCAATCTGTGACGCGTCGAAGACACTGGAACGCATCCGCGAGTTGCAGCAGCCGCTCGATCGCGCTGCGCAGATCATCGGGGATTGTCTGCTCAGTGGAGGGAAATTGCTGGTCTGTGGAAACGGCGGGAGCGCAGCCGACGGCGCGGATTTCGCGACGGAGTTTGCCTGCAGGTTCGTGAACGATCGGCAGCCTTTCCCTGCGATCAATTTGTCCGCTTGCAGCAGCCTGCTTACCGCTACGGCCAATGATTATGGAGTCGAGCAACTCTTCGCCCGCCCGCTACGCGCTTTCGCCAGACCGGGTGATGTGCTCGTAGTGCTGACCACAAGCGGCAACTCACCGAACATCCTCGCTGCGCTAGGCGAGGCTACGCAGAGTGGCCTGACCAGCGTTGCGATCCTGGGACGTGATGGTGGGAAGGCACGCGGCCTAGCCACAGTGGATCTCATCGTTCCGAGCCAGATCACCGCACGTATCCAGGAAGGCCATAAATTCCTTCTGCATGTGCTCTGCGAGACGGTCGAGGACAGGCTTCAGGCCGCACCTGGCCGACATTGATCAACTACCCCGCGACCAGCGTCAGTGCTTGTCCGGAGGGAGTTCGACGATCTCAAACCAGTACTTCTCCAAGGTCTGGAGGATATCCACCAATGCCTCGAAGGTAACCGGCTTTACAATGTAGCTATTCACCCCGAGGTCGTAGCTCTTGTAGACGTCCTCGTCCTCTTTCGATGTGGTGAGGACCACAACAGGAATCGTCCGAAACTCCGGGTCGTTCTTGATCTCTTGAAGCACCGCACGCCCATCCTTGCGTGGCATATTCAGATCCAGGAGGATCAATCCCGGCCGGGGCGCTACTGCGGGAGCTACGTACTTCCCCTGATGACGCAGGTAATCCATCAGCTCCTCGCCATGCTCTACGAAGCGCACCTCATTGATCAGCCGCCCTTCCACCAGCGCCTCCTTGGTCAACTCGCGGTCGTCCGCGTCGTCATCCGCCATCAGGATGGTTATAGGGCGCCGATGATCATTCATGAGTTGTGAGAGTCGGTTGCTTCAGAGGAAGGGTGATGATGAAGCTCGCCCCCTCACCCGGCGCGCTTTTTGCCACAATGGACCCGGCGTGGCGATCAGTTATTTTCCGACAGACCGCAAGTCCGATGCCCGTTCCTTCGTACTCCTCTCGGGTATGTAGCCGCTGAAACACGATGAAGACCTGCTCAGCGAACTTCTCATCGAAGCCAATCCCGTTGTCTCGGACATGGATCTGACAGACCCGCTCACCGGCCGGTGCTCCGGGGATCAGATGCTCCTGGAGCACAAACTCGCGCGACGAGATTAGCACCTCGGGCTTAACGTCCGGCTGATGGAACTTCAGAGCGTTCGCAATCAAGTTCTGGAAAAGCTGACGCATCTGCACGGGATCGGCGTCGATCGTGGGCAGCGCACCGAGCTCGATCCGTGCGCCGGTCTGCTCAACCATCAGCTCAAGATCAGTAAGGACCGCGCGGATGATCTCACCTAGGTCACATCTTTCAAATGGCTGAGCACGACTGGTCACCCGCGAGAGCTTTAATAGATCCTGAATAAGCACCTGCATGCGCTGTGCAGCATTCTGCATCCGCGCCAGGTAATCGCTCCCCTGTTCGCCCAATTGTGCTCCGCATCGGGCCTTCAGCCGATCGCCGAAGGCTTGGATCTTCCTTAGCGGCTCCTGTAAATCATGGGATGCCACGGACGCGAAGCTCTGCAGCTCGGCATTCGAGCGCTCCAGTTGATCGGCGAATCGGCGCAGAGTTTCCTCCGCTTCTTTGCGCTCGCTGATGTCGGAACTCACGCCGACCAGCCCTACGATCTGCCCGTCTCGATCGCGGAGCGGAACCTTCGTGGTCTCCAGCCAGGCCTCGCACACTCCCTCACCAGAAAGGCGCACGCACTCCTCTTCGTTCAGCATCGATCGTCCGTCCTCCAGAACCCGGCGATCGCCCCCTTCAAAGCGCTCTGCCACCGAAGGAACAAAGTAGTCATGCACGGTCCGTCCTTCAATTCCCTCACCCGCCCCCAATCGGAGAAAGGCGCGATGTGCGACATTATCCAGGATGAAGCGGCCCTTCACATCCTTCACAAAGACGTGGTTGGGCATCGCATCGATGATGCTCCCCAAGAGATTGTGTTCTTCCGCCAACGCCTCTTCCGCTTTACGCCTCGCCGCTACGTCGCGGAGGATCATACCGCATGCGGCGGCGAGAGCGACGAAGGTGAGCGCACCACCCGCCAGCACCGCAACGGTCGTGGCGCTGGCGATGTTCGTATTATACTCGCCTCGCTCCTGCAGCACGCGCCGCTCATTCGCCTCCATGACCTCGATGAGTGTGCGGATCTCCCTGGCCAGCGACTCGCTTTCAACCGCTGCGAAGGTGTCTACTCCGGCCTGCAGCCCACCTGAACGCCGCGCCTCTACCTCTTCCTGTTGCGCGTCAAAGCTGCGCTCCAGCAATAGTCTGAGTTGCTCGAGGCGGGCGGTCTGGGCGGGTGTATCGGCGGTCAGCACCTTCAGCGTATTAAATCCCTCCACAATCATCGATCGAGCCTCGGTATAGCGCCCGAGGAAGTCTTCGTTCCCCGTCAGCAGGTACCCACGACGTTGACTTTCCATCTCCATGAGGTTCCGGAAAAGGCGCTCCTGCAGTTCCAGTACATCTCGAGTATGCGCCACCCACTCCGCAGTCCTGGTAAAGCTGCGCGTGCTCCGTACCGACACGGAGGCGATCACCGAAAGCATCGCTAGGACAATTCCAAAACCCAGCAGCACCTTGCTCCGTATAGTCAGACGCTGCGGAGTTGAGTAGAGGGCGGGCATGCGGCGGCGGGAGCCGCTGGCGGAGGGGGTGGGATTCGAACCCACGGACCCTTTCGGGTCTCCGGTTTTCAAGACCGGCGCGATCGACCACTCTGCCACCCCTCCATCGAAGATTGCAGCGGCTGCAGAGGCGCACCGTAGCAAATTCGCGTGGCTCGGCAATCGGCAATCGCTCGTTTCCTTGTGCCAAGATCTCTTCTTGCGCACCCCGGGGCGACCCCTGAGACTCTCCGCCCCTGCCATGCGCGTATTGGTCGCTCCGGACAAGTTTAAGGGCTCGCTTTCTGCGGCAGAGGCCGCGGCGGCGATCATCCGTGGCTGGCGAGATGCATGGCCGGAATCGGACCTCACACCCGCTCCCATTGCGGACGGAGGCGAGGGGTTTTCTGAGGCGCTGTGTGCCGCGTTGGGCGGCGAATGGATCACGACTTCGGCGGAAGACGCGATCGGACGCCCGATCACCGCCCGCTATGTCTGGATTGCGAGCGAGAATCTGGCGGTCATCGAGATGAGTGAAGCCTCCGGTCTTTGGCGACTTCAGTCTGAGGAACGCGATCCACTCCGGGCAAATACCTTTGGTACCGGACAGCTCATGCGTCACGCTGCGGAGCGCGGCGCGAAGAAAATCCTGGTAGGTCTAGGCGGCAGTGCGACTACGGATGGAGGCATCGGCATGGCCGCCGCACTGGGATATGTCCTGAATGACTCCCACGGCGCGCCGATCAATCCATACCCTTCGCAACTCCCCTCCCTCGCCCGGATCGATCGCAGCAAAGCATTCCCGCTCCCGCGCGTCGTCGCGGCGTGCGATGTTCAGAATCCACTGCTCGGAGTACGCGGCACCGCTCACGTCTTCAGCCCACAGAAGGGCGCAACTCCCGAGATCGCAGGGGCGCTTGAGGCTGGCCTCGCAAACCTCGCCGATGTCGTTCAGCGCGATCTCGCCTGCGACTTCCGCGACACGCCAGGTGCCGGTGCGGCCGGCGGGATCGGCTATGGCCTGCTCAGTTTCTGCGGAGCGGAGATGCGCCCAGGATTCGATCTTGTGGCCGAGGTACTGAACCTGGACGCACAGATCGCTGCGTGTGATCTGGTGATCACCGGTGAGGGTCGGCTGGATGGGCAAACGCTCGAGGGAAAAGGTCCGGCTGGGATCGCTGCCCTGGCCCACCGACACGGGAAGCCGGTTCTCGCACTCGCTGGGTCGATTGATCCGACCGCAAACCTTTCGTCGCTGTTTGACGCGATCCTCGGGATCGTGGACGAACCCGTCACGCTACGAGAAGCGATGACTCGGGCACCCGAATTCGTCGAACGCGCCGCCGCCCGCGCAGCGCGTCTGATCCGTCTCGGAACTCTTTTATGAGCACTAAAAAGATCGCACTTCTCTTCGCGGGACAGGGCGCGCAGTCGGTTGGTATGGGCAAGGATCTCGCGCAGCGTTTTCCGGTTGTGGCTGACCTCTTTCGCCGCGGAGACGAGATTGTCGGAAGCCCCCTCTCCGAGATCGCCTTTGAGGGACCTGAGGACCTGCTGACGCTTACCCGCAACTGTCAGCCCGCTCTTTTTGTGCACGGGATGGCTTGCCTGGCTGCACTTAGGCAGGAGATCGGCGATCTGCCCATTCACGCTGCAGCTGGCCTATCGCTCGGTGAGTTCACCGCGCATACTGCGGCTGGAACCTTCGATTTCGAAACTGGTCTGCGGCTGGTCGCCCGACGCGGTGCGCTCATGCAGGAGGCCTGCGAGCAAAATGCCGGCGGCATGGCGGCAATGATCGGAGCGGATGAGAATTCAGTACGCGCCCTGGCATCCGAATGTGACGTGGATATCGCGAATCTGAATAGTCCCGGTCAGATCGTGATTTCCGGTGAACTTTCGAAAGTCGCACTGGCCGTTTCCCTTGCGAAAGAACACGGGGTGCGTATGGCGAAAACCTTGAACGTAGCGGGCGCCTACCATTCCCGCCTGATGAATTCAGCCTTTGTGCGCCTTGGCGAAGTGCTTCAGGAAACAGCCATCGGCACCCCGGCCTTCCCGGTGATCTGCAATGTCGATGCTCGGCCGGTGCGTGAGCCCGAGGAAATTCGCGAGTCACTACAGGATCAGGTAACAGGCACGGTCCGGTGGACGGAAACCATGGAATACCTGGTCGACGATCAAGGCTGCGATGTCTTCCTCGAGCTTGGCCCGGGAGGAGTACTGGGCGGTCTGCTGAATCGCACCCGGAAAGGCACTCCGTGCTTCTCCGTGACGGACAACAGCTCGCTCGATGCGACCGTGGAGGCCCTGCGCGGCATTCTGGCATAGGGCCTCCCGGCGGTTCGAACCGTGGTGGCGAAGGAACTCCCGGGGGCGGGGGCGGCACTACTGGCGCCATAATTGAGTCGCGGCGGCCCGCAATTCGACGCTGAGAAGCGCTCGATTGCGCCTCTTTCTCTTACGAGCGCGCTCGTAAATTTGATGAGCTACCTCGTCAGTTCCGCGAACATGCTCTGTTTTCCGACGAACGCGCTCTGTTATTCAACGAGCGTGCTCTGTTTATTTACGAGCGCGCTATGTGTTTCCACGAGCGAGTTCGCGGATTTCACGAACACGCTCCCTAAATCAACGAACGCGCTTGGTAAATCAACGAGCGCGCTCGTCAATTTGATTAGCGTGCTCGTCAATTTCGCGAGCGCGCTCGTCGTTTTTTGTTAGCGGTTTACCAGCGGAATGAACGACGTCCGTGAGGAGATTGTCCACCTTGGGCGCTGTGCAACCTGCAGCAGCACAGACCTATAGCGCTTTGACGTCGATCCAAGTCGTCGCGGCGCGACCGGTTGTCGGGTCATGGGCGGTGATGACGTGGCGACCTTCCTGGATCTGCACACGTGGTCCGGCCGAATCCGAGATCGGGAGTGAGGGAGAAGTCCATTCCACAGGGCTTGGTGACTCTGCATGGAGAGAAACCCATTGGCTCGTGGCCGGCAGGTCCGGATCGAGGAAATACACCGTTCCCTTAGTGGGTCGAGTGATACGCAGTTCGGGGGCGGCACCTGCGACGGCGATGAGAGCGCCCAGGGTGGACTGCGTAGAGGCAGCCCAGGCGCGGTATTCGGGGCCAAGGCGCACACGGCCTTTCGGATCGTAGTCCTTCGGCGACTCGTCAGCCGGTGGCCAGAGGCACTTCTCGACGTTCGCTCCGGGGGATGCGGCTGACACACGGTGTCCCGTGAGCGGGTGCACGGGGTAGTCGGTGATGCCAGCGGGGCGCGTAAACCATGTGGTGCCGCGCGTCCTGCGCAGGTGCAGGAAGACCTCGTGGAGCACTGGACCCGCGCCAGTCACGCCGGTGATCGCGCGCATGGGTGAGCCGTCAGCATTCCCCACCCACACGCCGACGGTAAACTCGGGCGTATAGCCGAAGACCCAGTTGTCTCGATAGTCGGAGCTGGTC
This sequence comes from Spartobacteria bacterium, assembly GCA_031389825.1. GTDB lineage: Bacteria > Verrucomicrobiota > Verrucomicrobiia > Chthoniobacterales > Chthoniobacteraceae > JANMSW01. The sequence goes on along the minus strand of JANMSW010000029.1, from coordinate 60,275 downwards.
CCTGTCTTGCAGGCCACGGGGAAATCAAAGGCCAGGAAGGAGTGCAGACCGAAGGCAGCGGCACGGGCGTGATTGTCTGCGAGCATGTCTGCGATGAGCCAGGCGGCACCTTCATCGCAGACGGAGCGGGTGCCACTGGACGCGGAGTAGCCTTCTCGCAGCAGGCGGTAGGGGCGGTGAACGCCGAGGCGGGCGAGCGTGCCGAAGGCGTTGGCGAGTTCAAGGAGACGCATCTCGCCATTGCCCAGGGTGAGGCCGAGTCCGTAGTGCTCGGCGGGATGACCGAGCGTGGTGATGTCGAGATCGCAGAGCAGCCGGTGGAGCGGGCCGGGTCCGCCCGCAGCCTGGAGGGTGCGGATCGCAGCGACGTTCAACGAATTGCCCAAGGCGAAGCGCAGGCTCACCGGGCCGTGGAAGCGGTGGTTGTAGTTATTGGGCCGATAGAGTCCAGTGGGGGTGGCGAAGTCCGTGGGGACATCGGCGACGATGGTGGAGGGATTTGCCCCCTGCTGGAGGGCGAGCAGATAGGCGAATGGCTTCACTGTTGAGCCAGGGGAACGCGGAATCCACGCACCATTCACCTGCCCTGCGCCGCTCTGGAAGTAATCGCCGGAGCCAGCGAGCGCGAGTACCTCGCCAGTTGGATTGTGCAGGACCACGGCGGCAGCGCTCGTGGCATGCTGATCAGCGATCTTGCGAAGTTGCCCGGCGAGGGTGCGCTCGACGAAGCCGTTTAACTCGAGATCGAGTGTCGTGTGGATTTTATTGCCGTCTTCAGGGAGCAATCCGCGACGCTGCAGGAGAAGATCGACAAAGTGAGGTGCGGCAAATGCAGCGCCAGGCGGGCGGAGACGAAGGGGCTCGGCGGCGGCCCGCGCGTGTTCGGAAGACCCGATACGGGCGGTACCCCGCAGACGCTGAAGGATCCAGCGTTGGCGTTCGAGCGCAGGCGCGAGATCCGCATGAGGATTGAGACGAGAAGGCGCTTTTGGCAGTCCGGCGAGGAAGGCGGACTCGGCGAGGCTCAAGTCCCGCGGCGGCTTACCGAAGTAGTGACTGCTCGCCGCGGCGATTCCGGTTTGGAGGTTCCCATAGTCGAGCCGGCTCAGGTACTCCTCGAGAATGCGCTCCTTGCTCCAGGTCCGCTCCACCCGGAGGGAGAGCCACATCTCTCGTAGCTTGCGCGGAATGGTGCGTGAGCCGGGCGCGGAGAGTTTCACGAGCTGCTGCGTGATGGTAGACGCGCCGGAGCTGGGACTTCGCCCGCGCAGGGAAGACCAGCAGGCGCGAGCGAGCGCGAGAGGATCGGCGCCATGGTGCGAGTAGAAACGCTGGTCCTCGGCTGCGAGGGTGGCGGCAATCAGCGCTGGGCTTATCTCCGCGAGCGGGCAGCGTACGGTGTAGCGCCGCTCATCCACCAGCAGGCGCCTGAGTGGATGGCCTGTCCGATCCACAAACTCCGCACTGGCTGCCCAGGGCTGCTCCAGCTCATTGGGAAACGGCGTCAGGCAGAGTGCTATCTCGCCAGCGATGCAGACGGCAAGGAAACCAATGACCGCACGAACTGACCAACGCCGCATCAGGCAGAGATTCATTTCACATCCGCCGGGAGGGCCGCGAGCTGCATGGTTTCACCGAGCCCAAAACGCTCGGGCCGGTACATCTCCTCGACCTTCGTCGCACCGGCCGTGACCGTGCCGGCGCTGCGCACCCGGGCAAGATACTGAAAGGTGAACGCGCCCGCCGGTAGATGATCGCAGAAGTAGAGCACTCGGTCGGCGCGGATCTCGCGGTAATCGGCGGCCCATTCCACCGCGGGATTCTGTCCAGCGACGGCGCGGCTCTTGAAGGCGGGATTCACTGCTTCCAGGATCGCCGGGAGCGGATCGTCGATCGCAAGGAAGTGTCCGGGGCGCGAAGTCTCGACCCGGAGCGTCACCAGCACGCGGTCTCCGACCTTCAGGCCCGTGGCATCTACGAGCGCGCCATCCGCGCTGAGCTTTCGGTAGCTGCGCGAGACGGCGTACCCGCGATCCTGACGGGGCTGCGCGGCTACCGGTGGGCGCACGGTGAAGCGCGTCTCGCCGAAGAGGAGACGTTTGGCAGGGTTCTTCACCATGAGTGTGCCGAGCGGCGCATCGGGCGCAAACGGGAAGGAGAAGATCGCCGCCGGCTGCTTCTTCGTAACCTGGAATGCAGCAGGCTCCCCTGCCCTGACGAGGTTCCCGCTCACCACCGCTGGAGCCCCACGTTCGACGGCAGTGTAGTACCGGGTGAGCGCCAGCAACGCCCAGGCATTCGCCTGAGTCGTTCCCCAGTGGCCGGAGTTCCTATGCGCGAGCAACTCCTTCACCAGCCGACTGACCTCAGGCGCTTTGGGTTTGAAGCGACTCCAGGCCAGGAGCTGGATGGCACGTTCCCGCGAAGAATCGCCAAACCATGAGATGAGCTCCGGTGCGGGCACGCGGACATCGAGCAACACCTCGGCCATCTTCGCAGGGCCTTTCGCTTCAACGATTGCCGCCGCGAGTAGCGCGCGGGATTCTCGCGAAAGCTCTCCACGCCGCTGGAAAAGCGCCTCGTGGTAGGCGGGCTCCGCCTTGCCAGAGACAGCAAGCGCGTACAGCGCCAACGAGGCGTCGCCCAGGTGCGGCTCGCCGCGCATGCCGGCCGATTCGCGCAGGCTGGTGCTGAGGAACTCCAAGAGCTTCTCGTGCCCGACAGGCAGCGCAAGATCACGTGCTTGCACGAGTGAACACGCGATTGCCGCGTACGCGGTGAGGAATGTGGAAGGGGTTCCTCCGCCTGGCCACATAGCGATTCCACCGCTTTCCCCTTGCTGTGCGAAAAGGCGCTCCAGCTTGGACTCGATGGCAGTTGAAACCTCCTCGTCGGTCTTCACGATCTCTGGCAGGACCGGCCGCAATTCAGTAAACAGCGCCCACGGGATGATCGTCGAGGTGATCTGCTCCGCGCAACCATACGGGTATTCCCAGAGCTGCGTTATGCTCTCGCGCAGCGAGGAAAGACGCGTGTTCGAGAGGCTGGTCGACACTACGCCGCTGCCTTCCAGAAGCTGGGGGTTCACGCCTGCGAGCAGGTCGTTCGAAGGCGCAGAGAGTTCCGTGAGGTAAGTCTCACGGAGCAGGGGCGCGGGCGAGCCGACGGTAAGCACGGAGACTACTCGGTCCTCCAGCACGCGCCCGGGCAACTCCATACGGGCGGACCAATTCCACTCCGCGCTACCCGTTCGCCGCAATGTCACGGGGAAGTCTACCGCGTGCGCCTCGCCGCTTCGCAGTTCAACACGCGTGGTGGACGCTGCAGCTTCCGCCGTGGAGTCCAGCTTCAGCGAAACCTCGGCTACACCGTCGGCACCGGACTCATTACGTACAACGGTTCGCGCGATGAGATCATCTCCCACGTTTGCGAACTGCCCAAGCGCGGGTAGCAGCATGAGTGACTTCTTGATTGCAAAGGACGATTCGCCGCAACCGAAGAGATTCGCTCCTGCGTGGGCCACGGCAACCAGGCGGTAGCGAGTGAGCGCGTCAGGTGCACGGAAGCGTACGCGCACCTTGCCCGTGGCATCGGTACGGAGCGAGGGGAACCACGCGGCCGTTCCAGGGAAATCGCGGCGCAGCTTGAGCCCCGGACCTTCGAGCCCGCCTCCGCCAATAAGATATCCCTTGTTCGCGAAAGTGAGTGCTGCAGGGTCCTCCGGCAGGAGACGGTACAAGCTGAGCCCGGTCTGCACGCGGAGCGGCAGAGTCGCCGCAAAGATCGTCCCAGGCATTGGGCGCTCGTACCCCGTCAGCGCGAGCACGCCGTCATCCACCGCAAAGAACGTCACTTCGGCATCCCCTACCGGACGGTCTGCGCCATCCGTCACGATGATCTCCGTTTCGAGTTCCTCGCCGGGCTCCACGTGTGGACGCGCGGGATGCACCGCCACCTGCAGGTGCGCTTGTGGGTCGCGGACCCGGAGCATTGCCACACCATAACGGTACTCCGGCGTTTTCACCTTGCGCGTGCTTTGCTCCAGTCCGCGGATCAGCATCACAGAGACGAAAACGTTCGGCGCATCGGACGCGATGAGCGGGATCTCTACGGCTGGCGCATTCCCTTCGAGCCGCACGCGCAACGTACGCAGCACGCTCTCTCCGCGCTCGATAGTCACGATGGCGTCTCCGCTGATCGGCGACTTCACAAGGATGCGCGCCGTTTCGCCGGGACGATACTCCGCACGGTCCGCCACGAGTTCGATCTGCGCCGGATTGCGGTAATCCCACGCGAGCGCCTCCGGTCCGACGACGTACAGCTCCCGCTCACTCTCCACGGAACGCCCGCCTGCGTCTTTTGCCGTCACTCGCAAGCGATACTGGCCGGCTTGCGGTGGCTTGAAGCTCGCGCTGGTCCATTCCATGGGCTTCCACTGCCCGCCCTGTTGCTGGACTTTCACGCTGCGCCCGGCCGCCCGCCCGATCGACTCCTCGCGCGTCTCCGTGCGAAAGGTAATCGCCTTTCCTGCGCCCTGCACTCGGACGGTGTCGTGGTGAAGCCGGATCAGCTCTGCTTGCACATCAACAAGTTCGGGTAGCGGCATGCCATCAACACCCACGGCTACAACTGCAGCAGTCACATCCTGCCCGGCGCGATGCACGACCCCCTCTGGCACCGCTACGCCGAGGTAGAACTCCGAGGCGTCGCGCCGGAACGTCCGCGTCTCCGTGACGGTCTGCTGGTTAATGTCCGTGATCTCCAGGGTGAGTACACCTCGGTGCGGTGCGTTCTTTGCCGGGGGAAGCTGCGGTTGAATTGCGAGCCCTTCCGGCTTCGCCAGATCCCCGGCACCCTGCAGCGTAAGCGTCGGCGGCGTATTCTTTTCCTCAGCGCCAAAGCGCCACTCCGAAAAGCCTTCCGGGGCAAACATTTCACGGGCGTACTGCAGCGTCCATCGCACGCTTGCATCGCGCACCGGCGAGCCGAAAAAGTAGCTGGCACGCGCGGTCGCGTTCAGGGCCGCACCTGGCGCGATCTGCTCTGCCAGGTCCATCTCTACCTGGAAGGCGTTCGGCTGATAATCCGCCACGACGAACGAGGCGCTCCCGTCCGTGTAGGTCGAATTGGCGAGCTGGAGCTGGACAACGTATCCACCGTGGGGACCCGTCGGCAACTGCACCTCCGCATCGAAGGCGCCGCGCGCGTCCGTCTCCACTTCCACGGAGTCCACTTCCTCTCCTTTCGGGTCGCGCAAGGCCAGCGTACCCGAAAGGCCCTTACCCACCGTCAATCCCGCCTCGTCCAGCACGCGCAGCATGCCCTTTACCCGCACCAGCTCTCCAGGCCGGTACAGTGGCCGATCGGTGAAAACAAATCCCCGCACCTCTTGCTTCTTTGCAAGCGGTGCGTCCCACCCCGCATACCAGATCGGCAGTTGAAAAGCCGCCATCGGCAGCTCCACGCCCAGCTCTCCGAGCCGCATCGCGTGCACATCGCCGCCCATTGTTACGACCAGCCAGGCAGGCGGGCCTTTCAGCGGGAGCGTCGCCGTTCCCGTGGGGTCCGTCGTTCCCCGTGCCATCTCCTGATACTCCTTGCCGTAAATGGCGACTCGCGCCTTGGCCGTGCTAGTCCCGTTCGCCATGGAGAACGCCATGACGCGCACGCCGCCTTCGTGCCGTTTCCAGAGAATCCCGAGATCCGTCACCTGCACGAGCGCCTGGGCCTCAACCGCACTGCCGCCAGCTTCTGGTAGAGGCTCGCCAGTTACAGTAAGGAAAACTGGTCCACCCGCCTTCGCTCCGAGGATCTCGTCCCAGTTCACCGTCGTCTGCTGGCGGAGATCCAGCGCGCCCGGCGGCAGCTCGATTACCCGCTCGTGGATCACCTCACCCGGGATCGCACCCGGTGTTAGGGGCTGATAGGCCTCCGTTTCGTTGAACTCCTCCTTGGTGTACTTCTCAAACGCCTCCACCGCCCGCGGAACCTCACCCGCTGGCACGCGGCGAGCCGTCACTTTCAGCGAACGCAGATTCACCGAGGCGACCTCAAATTTCCGCAAACCGTCCCGCACTTGGTGGGTGGTGAACTCCGGCAGATACACACGCGGCGCGACCGGCGTGAAGCGGAACGTCCGCGTGCGTTCGCCGGATAAGGGCAGCCCATCGGCGGAAATAAGCGCCGGCTCCAGATGAAGCACATACTCGCGGTCCCGCTCGAAGTCCCCGCGCAACGTGAACCCTTCAAAGTGTTCCTCCGCACGGAAATTTGCGACCACCGGCTTCACGCGAAGAAACTTCGCCACGGATTCTGTCGTGATATCCGGCGCTAAACGATGCGAGAAATCGAGCATCACGCTCCGCCCGGAGTTCACATAGCTGGAGGGCACAACTTTGGTGAGCTCAAAGGGAAGCACGGTGCCGAGCGGCAGTGTGGCTCCACGGGCATCCTGGTGCTGCCCGTCTTGCGAGCGCAGGCCAGGCTTCACTTCGAGACTCCAGATCCCGCCTGGCGAGAGCGGTTCGGCAGGGGTAATGACCAGCCGACTTGGTTTCACGACCGGAGGACCAGCTTCTTGCTCGCCAAGATCCGTCGTGGGGTTCCGGCTCTGCGTCCAGCGCGTTTGCCAGTCCTCTTTCTCGAGTGGTAGCGGAAAGTAGTCGCGATTTGTGGCGTGGCGAACCTGAGCGGCGACAGCGCGCCCATCGGAGTTTGAGAAGCGGATGCGCCCGGCGGCGTCCCCGATCTCCACCGGCAGAGGGTAGGCCAGGAGGACTTCGGGCATCGCCTCGGTATTCTCACCGTTCCCGATTCCATGCGCCGCTGTGTTCTCGAAAGGCGGCGTCTTCAGCTCGACCTTCAATTCACCCCCCAGAGCCTGCCCGTCAGCAGTCTTGAGCTCCTTCGAGACCGTGACGACGAACTTTCCATTAAGCGGCCATGGTCCGGAAGGAACAAATACGCCGCTGCTTCGGCTTAGCCAGGTGAAGGTGCCCGGCACCTTTGGCTCCAGGAGAAATGGCAAGTTTGCAGCGGGCACGCCGAGATCCTCCTTCGCCACCATTGGTAGCGCATACCGGAACTCCAGCGTGCTCGTCGGCTGGAGCCACGGTGCGTCGGCGACAAGTTCGACCGCAGGAATCGCCGCCGGGATTGCAGGAGAGACGGCACCGAGACCAATCAGACAAAGAACCAGAACACCCAGGGAGCGCATGGCCGCGCAGCATACAGAGGCGTCCGAAAAAGACCAGCTGCGACCCTCTTTGTGCCAGGCCCGCTCACCACGGCCCGCCGCAGCCTGCCTGCGCTGACTATACTACCGCTGCACTCGCCCACCTCCGCCACCTGCGACGAGCGCTTCCACCTCGGCAATTGTCACCAGATTAAAGTCCCCAGGAATCGTGTGCTTGAGGCAACTCGCGGCAACGGCAAATTCAACCGCCTTCAACGACTCGTCGCCCCGTAGAAGCGCGAAGATGAGAGCCCCCGTGAAACTGTCTCCTGCGCCGACTCGGTCGACAATGGAGATGTCGTAGTCACTCGAGCGGACTATTTCGCCCCCGGTGAAAAGCGAAGCCGCCCATTGCGTCTCGTTCGCGATGTTTGCACGGCGCTCAGTGAGTGCGATCTGACGAAAATCAAAGCGCTTCTGGAGTTCCTTCGCCGCGCGCTCTTCCCGCCCAGGCCCATTTGCGCTCTCAATGCCGAACACCGCGGAGGCTTCTTCCGCGCTGGTCACACAGAGATCCACGTATTGCATGAGGGGCTCCAGCGCCCTGGCAGCTTCACCCAGCGTCCAGAGCTTGGCCCGGTAGTTTAGGTCGAAGCTGACCGTCAACCCTGCGGCGCGCGCTGCACAGCACGCCTCCTCCGTGATCTGCCGCGCACTGGACGAGAGTGCCGGCGTGATCCCAGACCAGTGGAACCATCGTGCGCCTCCGAAGATTGTCTTCCAGTCAAAATCACCAGGCTGAGCGGTCGCCATTGCGCTGCCCGTCCGGTCGTAGATGACCTTTCCCGCCCGCTGACTGGCCCCCTGCTCCAGATAGTAGACGCCCATTCGCTCACCCCCACGTACTACCTGGGCTACGTCCACACCGAGTCCACGAAGCACTCCGAGGGTCCGCTCGGCAATCTCATGGCTAGGCAGCCGGGTGACAAATGCAGCCTCACCGCCGAGCTGTGCAATCGCCACCGCGACATTGGCCTCGGCACCGCCAAAGGTGACCTCGAGGGCTGAGCTCTGCTGGAACCTTTGGAAGCCCGGCGTGGTGAGCCGAAGCATGATCTCACCGAAGGTAATGACGCGGTTCATGGACGTTGCTGGGAGTAGAACGATGCCGCGCTGACCGCAAGCTCGACGACATCGACACGGTGAGTGCCTGCCCTGCGGCGCAGCCATTACCTGCGGTAGGTCTCAGCCGACCATCCCGCCCCGGCGCTTCGAGAACTCGCGCCGACAGCCAACCGTACGGTCCGGCCGCAGCTGTGTATCGTCCAGAATCCGCCAAAAAAGGTCGAGCGATGACTGAATTTCAGTCATCGCCGGACCTTTTTAGTTCATTTACGCCAAAAATTCCCGCGCCGCTGGTCCGTGAGCTCGGGCGGTGAAGTTGTTGGTCACGCCGCCGGGGGTCGTTTGCGCGTAGGCGCCGCACCGAGTTTGAGGCCGGAGAAGGTTACCTCGCGCTCCGAGGGCAAACCGCTCCGATTCGCGGCTTGCTCGCTTTTCCCAGCGACAGCATAACGGTGCTCTTTGATGTATCCGGCAGCTCCGCTTGGAAATCCAGACAGGTCCCTCGAAGACACCAGCTTTGTCTTCATCATCGGAGCACCCCGTAGCGGGACAACGATGTTGCAGGTCCTCCTCTCAGAACATCCGCAGATCGCGACGACTGTTGAGCTTACGCTTTTCCGGCGGTACGTAGCACCCTGGCTGGAGGCTTTTGAGGACGAGGAGCGTAATAGTCGCGAAAAGGGCTGGCACCAAGGCCTGCCCTTTGTATGGAAGCGAGAGGAGTTGGTGGCGTTCTTGCGCGAATTCGTTCGTCGCGCATATAGCGGCGTGCTCGCTCGTAAACCAGGCGCCACCCATCTGGTCGACAAGCACCCCGGCTACAGTATGCAGACTGCGCGCATTCTCGAGATCCTGCCGCATGCCCGATTCATCCACGTGATTCGGGACGGACGCGATGTGGCCTGCTCCATGGTGGCAGCGGCCCGCAACAACGGCTTTGGCACAGGATCCATTGGTGATTCCGCAGCCGCGTGGAAGAAGTTCCTCTCAGCGGCACGGACAGGCGCAACGAACCGCGAGGGCTACATGGAAGTTCGCTATGAAGAATTCCTGAGCAGCCCGGCAGAAGGCTACCGGCAGATTCTCGACTTCTGTAAACTGCCCGCGGACCCCGCCTGGGTCGCGGAGATGCTGGCGAGCAACTCCTTCGAGAAGATGAAGGAAGCGCGACGCACCGGCGATGCGGAGGTGCAGTCAAGCGCTGCGCATTACCGAAAAGGCAAGGCGGGAACCTGGCGGGAAGAGATGACAACTCAGGAGGCGTACGCCTTCGAACGTGGCGCTGGGGATCTCCTGCGGGAGCTCGGATACGAGACGGAAAAGGATTGGTGGCATGGCGATCGACTTCAGAATGTACTTGTCCTGCTCGCCTCAGCGGTTCGCCGCAAATTGCATCGGTCGAACGCTCGATGACTCTGCTAAGTTCATTCCTTCCGGAGTCTCGCATCAGACGGGATGCGGAAATATCGCTAACCTTTCGCCCGAGTGCGACCACTCCAGGTGCGGTCTGCTATGCAAACACAGCGGCATTGGTCGGGATCGCTAATGCAAACTCGAACATCTCGGCGGTAATCACGACACCGGATCTCGCAGATCTGGTAGCTGCTGCGAAGGGCTGTGTAGAGAGCGCAAGCCCCCGGGAAGAATTCTACACTCTGCACAACGCGCTTTGCCGATCAGGCGACAACCAATTGCGTACCGAAGAGAGCTTCGTCCATCCCACCGCAACGCTGGCTCCCGGTGTGGTGCTCGGCCAAAGGGTTTCTGTGGGACCGGGCGTGCGGATTGGTGCGGGTGCGGTGCTCGAGGACAATACAATCGTCGGTGAAAACACCGTGATCGGCGCTCATGTGGTGATCGGCGGACGCGGGCTGTACAACACCTTCATCGATGGGAGGAATGTGCTCGTGGAGTGCGCGGGCGGAGTGCGAATTGGACGGCGATGTGAGATTCTTTCAACGGCACTTATCCAGCGCTCCTATCTGTGTGAGTTCACGGAGATCGGCGATGATTCCAAGCTCGCTCCTGGTGCCAGTGTGGGACACGGGTGCCGCGTGGGGCGCGCTACTTCCGTGGGAGCGCGTGCGGTAGTCGGCGGAAACACCAGCGTCGGGGACAATGTCTGGATCGGGCCATCGAGCGTGATCGCCGATGCCCTTATGATCGGCAATGACGCACAGGTGAAACTGGGCAGCGTAGTCGTCCGTAACGTCAACGCTGGGGAGACGGTCTCCGGGAACTTTGCCCTTTCGCACGCCCAGCATCTGCGCATCTATACTCGGCAACGTCATGGATGCTGATTTTCTTCTCCCTGTCCGTTTGAAGGGCGAACGCACCTACGTGCAAGGCCCCGACATCCACGATGCTGTCTGCGACGCACTCGAAAAGCGCGGGTTGAGTGGAATCGAGAAACTGGATCTCACCTGTCATCAAATGGTTCGAACCAGTTTGTGCGCTCGTTTTCTCGGACCTGGAGAAACCGCACCCGACGGATCGCCTGCAACTTTCCGCTTCAACCATGCTGGCAGCCCGCAGACGTTGCTACTCTCGGAAACCGGTGAAGCGATCAAAGAGAGCGTTCCATACGCTGAGGAATTGCTGGTCTCAGCCGCGGTTTTCGATCAGGACGCCAAAGCTGTGAAACTCGCCTCCGTCCCAGGTTTCTCAAACGCTGAGGTGGTGGTCGCTTTGAACAAGGCGCTGCTTAGCCGACTCTTCCCAGAGGTGAACGGGAAGTGGCTTTTCGCCCGACTACAGCTCGCCCGCTCATTCCGTCTAACCAGTTTTCAGGAACTCCAGGTCCGCTTCGTCGGCCACTCGAACTTTCGAATCACGCGCTCGACTCTGTGGGGCGATGGAGAGTCACTCGGCACCCTCTACTTCTCGCTGCTCCCTACAGAATGACCCTGCAATCGGGCATTATTGGCGTTCAAGGAATCGGGGTTCACATCCCTCCAGGACGCGCCTCCAACAGCGACCGGCTTACCGATTTCGGGATCGAAGCTGCGTTCCTGGATAACAAGATCGGCGTGCAGAAACGGGCAATCATGGGCGATGAGGAGACAGCTGTCGGGATGTGCCTGAAAGCTGCCGCGGACCTGGTCGAGCGCGGCGGGCCGTCGCTCGATAGCGTTGAGTGCGTGGTCGTCGTGACGCAGAATCCCGGCATCCAGATCCCACACCTTTCTGCGCAGCTCCATGGCACGCTCGGCCTCCGGTCCGAATGTGCGTGCTTCGACGTCTCGCTCGGGTGTTCCGGGTACGTGTATGGCCTCGCCGCGATCCAAGCCTTCATGCAGCAGAATGGGCTACGACACGGGCTTCTCTTCACCGCCGACCCGTACTCTTCCATCATCGATCTCGCAGACAAGAATACGGCGCTGCTCTTCGGAGATGCGGCGACGTGCACGTGGATCGGACCGGACCCGGTATTCACGACAGGCAAATTCACCTTCGGCACGATGGGGGTGGAACACGCGGCACTGACCTGTGCGCGTAACGGGCGGCTTTTCATGAATGGTCGCGCGATCTTTAACTTCGCTGCGAAACAAGTGCCGTCCGACATCACCAGACTGCTCTCGATGAACGGGGCGGCGATTGGCGACATTGACGAGTTCATCTTTCACCAAGGCAGCAAGTACATCGTCGATACCCTGGCAAAGCTGCTCCAGCTGGACCGAACGCGGGTTGCCTTCGACATGACCGACTACGGAAATACCGTCTCGTCCTCAATCCCTTTGATTCTTGCAAAAAGCATGACGCGGCCTGAGAACCGCCGCCTGGTACTCAGCGGCTTCGGCGCAGGACTTTCATGGGCCAGCGCGCTGCTCACCCGACCCAACGTATGCTCGTAACCCTGGAGACTCTCCACACGATTCTCGGCAAGGCAGAGATCACCGAGAAGGATCCCGCCTCCTTCGACCCGGATGTTCCACTGCGCGAGCAAGGTCTCGATTCATTAGACATGGCGACGCTCGTTTTTTTCGTGGAGACTGAGCTGGATCTCTCCATCCCTCACCAGCAGTACAAGCTACTAACGTCGCTGAGCGAAATCGCTGCAGCGATCAACACCAACCGGCAGGAGTGGTCGCACAAGCCTTGAGCTCACGCAGCGTCGAGAGAGGGTGCGACAGTCTGGCGATTTTCAGCGGAGTTCCTGCCTTCGCAGAGCCGCTGCATGTGGGCCGCCCGAACATCGCTCCAAAGGAACGCTTTCTCGAGTTGGTCGATGGCATCTTCGAGCGACGCTGGCTCACGAACAATGGGCCCTGCGTGCAAGACTTCGAGAAAGCCTTGGCGGCCAAACTCGGGGTGAGGCATTGCCTGGCTTTCTGCAACGCTACCATCGCGCTGGAGATCGCTATACGAGCCCTCGAAATGACCGGCGAGGTGATCGTCCCATCGTTCACCTTCATCGCCACGGCGCATGCACTCCGCTGGCAGGAAATCACCCCGGTCTTTGTGGACATTGATCCCCTCACCCACAACCTCGATCCCGCCCTGGTAGAAGCTGCGATCACGCCCCGCACCACTGGAATCATTGGGGTGCATGCCTGGGGTCGAGCATGTCAGGTAGCGGCCCTCGGCGAGATCGCTCAACAGCGCGGACTGCGACTGCTTTTTGATGCAGCACACGCGTTTGGGTGTTCGCATGGGGGGCGGATGATTGGCGCCTTTGGCGAGGCGGAAGTCTTTAGCTTCCATGGCACTAAGTTCCTGAACTCCTTCGAAGGAGGCGCAGTCGCGACGAACAACAGCGCCTTGGCAAAGACCATGGGCGATATGCGGAACTTTGGTTTCGCAGGGCTCGACCGTGTGACCTCCGTCGGGACGAACGGAAAGATGAGCGAAATTTCGGCCGCCATGGGCCTCGCCAATCTCGAGCAGATGGAACACTACGTTGCCGCCAATCAGCGCAACTACTCCCAATACCGGGAGACGTTAGCAAGAAGCCCGGGGATCCGAGTGATCGAGTACGATTCTGCAGAGCAGAACAACTTCCAGTACATCGTGCTGGAGATCATGGAGGGTGGAGGTCTTAACCGCGATCAACTGGTGGAAGTGTTGCGAGCGGAGAACGTACTCGCGCGGCGCTATTTCTTCCCCGGTTGCCATCGCATGGAGCCTTATCTGACGGATGATCCTGACGCGTCCCAAAGGCTCCCAAACACTGAGAAACTATGCCGGGAAGTGATGTCGCTGCCGACTGGGACAGCGGTCTCCTCGGAAGACATCGCGCTGGTGTGTGAGCTTATCAGAACGGCATTGCAGCACGGGCCCGAGATCCTCGCCCGGCTGGAACCGGCTTGAAGTTAGCCATGAGCGACGAGCCTCTCGTTTCGGTCTCGCTGATTACGTACAATCACGCACCCTTCATTGAGCAAGCGATCGAGAGCGTGCTCGCTCAGAAAACGAACTTCCCATTCGAGGTTCTGATCGGCGAAGACGAATCCAGGGACGGAACGCGTGAGATCGTTCAACGCTATGCTGCGGCACATCCTGAAGTCATTCGCCTGCACCTCCACTCACGGAGCTCCAATATCCAGTACGGTGGTCGGCCTACGGGTAGGCACAATTTCGTCAACAATCTCAAGTGCGCTCGCGGGAAGTATATCACCCCGCTGGATGGTGACGACTACTGGACGACGCCGAACAAGCTGCAACTGCAGTGCGACCATCTCGAGAAGCATCCGGAAATCGCGATCTGCTTCGGCCGCTCAGAGTTCATCGACGAAAAAGGAGCGCCGCTCGATATCCCCTCGAACATCCCAACTGGTGAATCGACGTTCACGCTCGCAGACTTCCTCCAGCATCGCTTCTTCCCAAGAATGGGATCGGTGATGTTCCGACGCGGCCTCTTTGGCGACTTTCCCGAATGGTACTATCGATGCCCAGTTGGCGACTTCCCGCTACATGTCTTGAACGCACAACACGGGAACTTTGGTCTGATTGATCAGGTGTTGGTAGCCTACCGAATCCATCCCGGCGGATTGTGGTCGCAAGGGCTAACGCCCGCAGAATGGAGCGCGAGCAATCCAGCGCAACAGCAACGAATCGCGGAGCGCTGGGGTGCATTCATCGACCTTTACGAGCACTTGGATAACCACTTGGGGAGAAATTACCGGGGCATCGTTCGGAAGAAGATTGCTGAGTTCGCTCGATCCCAAGCCGGAGCTTTTCAGCTGCTAGGAGATTGGCGCAATGTTCGCCGCAGCACTTGGCGGGCATGGAGAGCGGAGCCATTTTCCACCGGTCAGCGGCTGCGGAGCACCCTCCGACTGCTCCTCCGCAGCTACCGAGAAACGTCTCGGCGATGAGGTGAGAAGCCGGTCTAAACGCCGTGTCGGCAGAGCCGTGATTGGAACCAGGTGCTCCAGCCATTGACTCCCCGAAACGACCGCACATCATTCCGACTTTATCGCTCATGATTGAGAAGCACGTACTTAAGATCACCCAGGAGCTCGGTTTGCAGGCGCGACAGGTAGCAGCCACGGCGATCCTCTTGGAAGAGGGTGGGACGGTCCCCTTCATCGCTCGCTATCGCAAGGAGAAGACCGGCGAGTTGGACGAGGTGCAAATTGCAAGCATTCGCGACCGGTTGGAGCAGCTAGGCGATCTGGATAAGCGGCGTGAAGCTATCCTGGAATCCCTAAAGGAGCGGAGCCTGCTTACGCCAGAGCTGCAGGGGAAGATCGATGCGGCAGAGGTCATGTCGACGCTGGAGGATATTTACCTTCCTTTTCGACCAAAGAAGCGCACGAAGGCGACGATCGCCAAGGAACGCGGGCTGGAACCGCTCGCTGAAGTTCTATGGGCGCAGAATCCGGCCACCGATCCGCAGCTTGAAGCTGTGGCTTTTGTGGACGCAGCCAAGGAAGTACCCGACGTGGCCGCTGCGCTAGCGGGCGCTCGCGACATTCTAGCTGAGCGGATGAATGATGACGCAGGAGTCCGAGCGAAGCTGCGCGCGCTGTATGTAGAGAAGGGCGTGATCCGCTCAAAGGTCGTCTCGGGTAAAGAGGAGCTGGGTGCGAAATTCAAAGACTACTTTGATTGGAGCGAGTTGGCCGACAAAGCGCCTTCGCACCGCATCCTGGCAATGCGACGCGGGGAGGCCGAAGGCTTTCTCTTCACCCGGCTAACGCCGCCTGAGGAAGAAGCTATCTCGGTCGTGGAGCGCACGTTCGTAAAAGGCACATCCGCGGCGGCGCAGGAAGTGAAGATTGCAGCACTGGATTGCCACAAGCGCCTGCTCGGCTTTGCAATGGAAGGCGAGGCTCGGATGCTCTTCAAGAAACGCGCAGACGAAGAGGCGATCCGAGTGTTCGGCGAGAATCTACGCGAGCTGCTCCTAGCACCTCCGCTCGGCCAAAAGAATATACTGGCGATTGATCCGGGCTTTCGCACGGGCTGTAAGGTAGTGCTGCTCGATCGACAGGGGAAGCTGCTGGCCAATGATGTGATCTATCCAGAAAAGGGAGCGCGGGATCAGACAGAGGCAGCGGAAATGGTGAAGGCGGTCGTGAAGAAGTTCAATGTAGAGGCGATCGCGATCGGCAATGGCACCGCGTCGCGAGAGACGGAGGGCTTCATCCGCAAGCTGGGGCTCCCCGCATCGATCCCGGTGGTCGTGGTAAACGAGAGTGGCGCGTCGATCTACTCGGCGTCCGAAGTAGCACGTGAGGAGTTCCCGGATCACGACCTGACTGTACGAGGTGCAGTCTCGATCGGACGTCGACTCATGGATCCCCTGGCGGAACTCGTGAAGCTGGATCCAAAGTCAATTGGGGTGGGCCAATATCAGCACGATGTGGATCAGAACGCGCTTAAGCGGACGCTGGATGACGTGGTTGTTTCCTGCGTGAACAACGTCGGCGTGGAGCTTAATACCGCGAGCAAGAACCTGCTCGCGTACGTCTCGGGTCTGAACCTGCGCGTAGCGGCAAACATTGTCGCCCATCGCGATGCGAACGGTCCGTTCAAGTCTCGCAAGGAATTACTAAAAGTATCGGGGCTCGGGCCAAAGGCCTTTGAGCAAGCAGCAGGCTTTCTACGAATACGTGATGGAGAGCACCCGCTTGACAGCAGTGCCGTTCACCCGGAGCGTTATGGCCTTGTAGACCGAATGGCGACCGATCTCTGCTGCTCCGTCCCGGACTTGGTGCGGGACTCCGGCAAGCGGGGGCGGATCGATG
This sequence comes from Spartobacteria bacterium, assembly GCA_031389825.1. Lineage (GTDB taxonomy): Bacteria > Verrucomicrobiota > Verrucomicrobiia > Chthoniobacterales > Chthoniobacteraceae > JANMSW01. Next base: position 43,781 of record JANMSW010000029.1, on the reverse strand, counting down.
CCAAGAAGTACGTTACTGAGGACGTTGGACTGCCAACATTGAAGGATATCCTAGCGGAGTTGGCGAAGCCAGGGCGCGACCCACGCCAGCAGTTTGAGGCATTCTCCTTTGCCGAAGGCGTGGAGAAGATGGAGCATCTTCAGGTCGGGATGAAACTGGCAGGAATCGTTACGAACGTGACGGCATTCGGCGCTTTCATCGACATCGGGGTTCACCAGGATGGGCTGGCGCACATCTCGCAGCTTGCGGACGAGTTTGTGAAGAACCCCGGAGATCATGTGAAGGTCGGCCAGAAGGTGCATGCGACCGTGATGGAAGTAGACCTGCCGCGAAAGCGAATCGCGCTCTCGCTTAAGTCCAAGCCCGACCTCGCGCCGCGCGGCGAACGCACCGCCAAAGGAGCGGAAGCGAACACCCGGGACGTTCAGCGTTTCCAAGAACGCAAGCCACAGCCCGCTGCCGCGCCACAGTTTGACTGGTTCTCTGCAGCGCAGCAGAAAGCTAAGTGAATGGAACTCTTGCCTACTGTGCGGCGGCTGGCTTCTTGAAGAAGTCGTCGAACGAGCTGCTGCCCACCTTCTTGGTGCCAGTAGGCGCTGCGCCAGCGTCCGCCGACGCTGGGTTTTCCTTTAGTACTTTGTCGATCTCGCTCAGCACCTTCCGAGGGCCCAGGTAGGTCTCACCCTCGTAGGAGTGGGAAAGTACTTTCCCCTCTTTATCAAGGAGGACAAGGCAGGGAATGCCTGGCCCACCGAGCTCTGCGAGTTTCCGATTGGATGCTTTCTTGCCGAAAGCGAGCGCTGGCCAAGTCATCTTGTCCTGCTGCATGTAAGCTGCCATCGCATCCTCGGAGCGATCGCTAGAGACGAAGATCAGCTCGAAGTGTGGGTTCTCCTTCTTGGTCTTGTCATACCAGCTCACGAGATCTGGCGTGAACTTGCGGCACGGCCCACACCAACTCGCGGAGTAGTAGATGCCGTAGTACTTCACTGGCGCTAGCTTTGTGTCATCGAACCGCTTGAGTTTCTTGCCTTCAGACGCAACAAGGTCGCCTTTGAGGGCTGTAAGTATCGACGAGTCCGCCGCCGGGGCATTCCACGCAAGCCCGAGCGACCCAACGAGAACCAACAGGAGGGTTTTCATACCGGCACCTGAATGCCACGCCCTCGGTGCGACATCAATCTCCATTCGCGAGCTCACGTTCGCCCGAGTTTGCGTCGGATTACCCCCGTGACCTCTTCCAACTCTTCTACCCTCAGAAGCATGGCCGTGACGAAGAACGCACCTCCGGCGGCCGCGATCGTGCCAAGGAGAGACGCAGCCCGTAACGTCAGCCCATATTCTGCCCAGTCCTGTAGAACCGTCTGCTGCGCACCCCAGCAGATTCCGCCAAGGAGCAACGTCGGCACGATCAGCTTCCCAAAGGTGCGCAGCATGGCTGTGGTCTCGAGAAGCTTCGTCTCCCTGCGCATCACGAAATATAGGACGAGAAAGTTCGTGAGTGCCACGCACCCCGTGGAAAGGGCGAGTCCCTTGTGCCCCATCCCAAAGCGAAAGGTGAACAGATAGTTCAGGATGAGATTCACCACGATCGAGGCGAAGCTGACCATCATCGGCGTCTTGCGTTTGTCGATTGCGTAGAAGGCGGGCGCGAGCACCTTGATCCCTGAGTAGGCAACCAACCCGATGGCATAGAACTGAAGCGCGCCGGCCGCTTGCGCGGTGTCGTTTGGCGTAGAGGCCCCGCGCTCGTAGAGAAGGCTGATGATGTAGTGCGCGAGCAGGACCAATCCTAGAGCCGCCGGGATGGTCATCACGAAGGCAAGGCGCATTCCTCGCGCGAGACTTTGGCGGAAGCCTGTGAAGTCACCGGATGCAATCGTCCGGGCCAGGAGCGGCAGTGTGACTGTGCCGATCGCTACGCCAAACACGCCGAGCGGAAGCTGCATCAGGCGAAAGGCATTGTTCAGCCAGGTCACGGCTCCGCGTTCGCAATGCGTTGCGAAGACCGCATTGACCATCACGTTCACCTGTACAGCACTTGCCGCAATGACCGCTGGTCCCATAAGCAGCAGGACCATCCTGACTCCGGGATCGTTCCAGCCGAAGTCGAGTTTGGGTCTGTAGCCTACCTTCCAAAGAGGCGGAAGCTGCACGAGGAGTTGGAGGAAACCTCCAATCAAAGTGCCAATCGCGAGTCCCAGAAGAGCCCCAGGTCCAAACTGCGGATCAAGCCACCACGCGAGACCTACCCCGCCGACGATCGAGCCGATATTGAAGAAACTCGACGCCATCGCGGGCCAGCCGAAGACGTGCTTGGCGTTAAGCATACCCATCACTTGGGCCGCCAGCGAGACCATCAGGATGAATGGGAACATTACTGCAGTCAGCATTGCAGTACGCACCATGTCTTCCTCGGAGAAGCCGCTTGCGAGTACCCGGATGATCGGCTCGGCAAAGATGATCCCAAGTACGGTGAGCACGCTCATTACGATAAAAGTGAGGGAGCCGATTTTGTTCGCGAGTCGCCAGGCCGCTGGGTCGCCATCCGTCTGCATCGTCTTCGAGAACGTGGTCACGAAGGCCGTGGAAAGTGCACCTTCAGCGAAGAGGTCGCGCAGAAGGTTCGGTACCTTGAAGGCAAAGAAGAACGTCGAAAGCACGCCCGAGTTGAAGAGCGCATTCAGGATCATCTCCCGAGTGAGCCCCAGTACGCGGCTGCACATCACCGCGAGCCCTACGACGCCAGCCGATTTCGTGCTGAGCTTGCGGGACGGCTGTGCGGGCGATGGATCGGCGGCAGCGGTGGACATGCAGCGGGAGATCAAAGCGGACCTCCGCGCGTTGGCAACCGATAAGAACGACGCTGCTTCGCCCGCGCGTTACGGTCTGCTGACCTTCAGTCGAATCTGCCGCTGATTCGCGCTGTCGACAGGCGTGTTGTCACGGACGCGGAGCAGTTGGCGGCTATTCGCTTCGATGGTGGTGCCAGTCGCTGTCCAGGCTGCCGGCAGCGCAAGATCCCCGGAGACTTCCACGCTGAAGGTGACGTCGGTAGCATCGGGGTTCCTTGCAATCTCTAGCGTCAGATAGCGTTCGGCCCCGATCGTCTGGAGACTGAATACGACCGAATCTCCGCCGCTTAGCAAAGGCTCCAAGTTGAGTGCGTACTCCAGAAGGTTGACCAGCCCGTCCCGGTCGGGATCCTGAGAGTCGCCTGAGATTAGGGGGTCTGATGAGTTCGTACCAAACTTGGTCTTACGCCACTCTTCAATGGGCGAACCTTGCACGGTGAGAGTGACGTCGTCTGCTCCCTGCAACGCTCCGTCCGACGCAGTCAGCCGTAGAACGTAGCTGCCCATTGTGGAAAAGCTGACGGTGGTGTTTGCCGCAGCAGCATCAGCAAAGGCAACCGACCCGGGTCCGCTAACTTTGGTCCAAAGCAAGGCAAGCGGCTGTGGTGAACCGTCGTCCGTCGCACTCGCGGTTAACGAGACGTTAGTCAGCATTACCGTCGCCAATTCTGCTGGACTGGTGATTGTCACCACCGGCGCGTTATCGTTATCAGTAATCGCAACTGATCCAGACGAAGGCGTACCCAAGGTGTATTCGCCCGCCGCAATCGAGAGAACGATGGACTCAGAAGCGTCCACCAGTAGGTCGTCGACTGGGGTAACCGCCACCTTGAGTTCTGACGCTCCTGCCGGAATGGTGACGGCTAGACCTGTAAACGAAGTAGCGTAGTCGATGTCTCGGGTTGCAGTCCCGCTGATGCTGACGTTCACGGAAAGCGGAGCGGTGTTGGGACCAGCGCGCGTGAAGGTAAACTCACCCGCCGTTGGGCCGGCTTCCGTCGCAGTACCGCCAGTAGCGGTGAGCGTCACGGAAGGCAGGACATCAAGACGCCCGATATCCGCGGGCGAGAGCGCCCGGTTGAAGATGGCAACTTCGTCCAGACTTCCATTGAAGAAGCGCGCACCCGCTGGGTCCTGCCCCAGGTACAGAGTGGCATCGAACTCCTCCAGTGCATGCGCTACGGTGTTGGTCGCCGAGACCAAACCAGTTCCGGGGTTCATGTAGATAGTCGCCTTCGAAGGCTCCACGACAAGTGCTACAAAGGTCCACTGATTGTCAGGCGGAATGAGCCCGGAGTTCCAGGTGAACGCGGCGTTATTCCAAGTATATCGCAGCTCATTAGCCGCTCCGAAGTGTAGCCCCGCAACAGTTTCGCCTCCGCGGCTGAAGACCAAACCGGAGTTTGCTGGTGCGTTTCCGGTCCGTTTCACCCATCCAGTGATCGTCACCGTATTGCTTTGCAGGTTGAGCGGCGGAATAGAGACGAACGTGGTGGCCCCGTTCAACTTCATCGCTGTATTGCCGCTCTCGAACCTCGGGAAGGGAGCCGGACGTGGGCCTGCTACGCCCAGCGCCACTGCACCGGTGTGTGTGCCGTTATATGAACGGTAGTAGTCGAACGCAGTAGGCGTGCTGGTCTCGTTCAACCGCCAATAGGCGACAGGATTCTGGCTCACAATCCCCTCCTCGTAGCTGCCGGAGGCAGGAGTACGGACGGTGATTGCGACTGACGCCGTAACCGAGCGCAGCGGATACCGTGATCCTGCACCATCATCTTGCGCGATGACCTGCAGCGTCGCCGTCAGACCAACCGGTAGTGCGGATGGGTTAACTACCGTGATCTCGCCGGTGAGCGGATCGAGTGCGAATGCGCCTGCTGCATTACCGCCGGTGATCGCGTAGGTGAGCCGCTCGCCCGCGACATCAGTCGCTGCGATTGTACCCACCCGTGTTCCCACTGGAGCCCGTGCCACCGTCGAGAACTGGAAGGGCAATCCACGCCAGCTTGGTGGCGTATTGATGTCGAAAGGCTCCAAGGCGGTGTCTGGAACAATGGTGATCGCACCGATGCCGGGCCCGGTCCACCCGACCTGCACGTAGTCGCCGCCGACTCCTTCTTTTTGCAGGACTTCGAGATAGTAGCGCTGGCCCGCGACCAGGGAGATCTGCGCGGAGCTTTGCGAAGCGTGGGTTGTCCAATTCGCCCTCCCGGTCGCTGTCGGAGCACTCGCGATCAGCGGTGGGCTGGTTGGCGAGGCAGATGTCGCCAGTCGCAATTGACCTTCGTCATCGCTCGCGAGGTACAGCCTGTAGAGGCCTGTCGTGGGAGGGACGAGGTACGCTCGGATGCGCGAGCCGTAGTTCTCCGCAAAGTCATCTCCGCTGTCCAAACTGGTTAGCGGGCGAGAACGATTGGGTGAATTTGGGTAGCGCGTGATTCCGGTTAGGGCGGAAAGGTTATTCCCGTTGATACCATCCCAAACTTGTTGCTCGATCTGTGTGGCCGTGATGGCGCTTGTCGCAATTACGCTGACCGTGCCTGAGGCTGTCGCTATCCGCGCCGGTGCGCCGCTGTCAGTCACGCGGAACTGCAGTGAGTAGCTCGGCGTGGTCGCAGGATTCAGCACAGCGCCATTCACTAGGAAGACCCGCCCCGTAGCGGGATCGACTCCAAAGATGCCTGCGCCCGTGCCACCCGTGATTGCGAAGGATCCATGGGTATCCGTAACATTCGCATCTGTGACTTGCAGCACGCCAGCCGTGCTTCCATTCAGAGCATTCTGACGAATCGCTAACCCGGCCGCGGTCAACTTGGGCGCATAGTTCTGGATGTAGGGTGCAAGGTAGCGCCCGGGAATAACCTGCTGTGAAATCCCTGGCCCGGTCCACGATACCGCAACGTGATCCCCGCCCTCGCCTTCCTTGTGCCGCACTTCCATGTAGTAGGGCTGACCCGCTTGTAGGGTAAACTCCGCCGAGCGCTGCGACGGATAGCGCGTCCACTCGTAGCGGTCTGTGTACACGGTGATCGTCGCAACTACGGTAGCCGTTGCGGGATTGCTGCTCGTGCTAAAGCGAAGCTCGCTCGCGTCGTCCGAGGCTACCCAGAAACGGTAGAGGCCAGTAACCGGTGGGATGATGAACCCGCGCGTCACGCTTCCGTAGTTGTCCCCGTGACCATCGCCGTCAAACGAAGGAAGAAGCTGCTCCGAGTCGGGGCTCAATGGGTACCGGCTGTTGCTCGTGAGATTGCTTACAGTGCCGCCCGGAATGTTGTCATAGAACGCGCGCGCCACCCCGCCAGGCAAGTATCCGTCGGGGATGTTGATGAGGCTGATCGTCACCACCGCCGTAGCGGAGAGCGCAGGTGTGCCGCGATCCGTCGCGCGGATGGTTAGGGTGTATGCAGCTTGTACCGATGCGTCGGTGTCCGCTGCAAAGGCTAGGCGGCCGGTGCTGGCATCGATCACAAAGGCGCCGCCCGTGTTGCCGTCGGAGATCGAGTAAGTCGGAAAGTCGAAGCGATCGGGGTCCGTGCCGACAAAGGCGCGGATCTCTGTACCGGGCCGGGTGTGCTCCAGGAGCGTGATCGAGCCACCTGCGGACAGGGTTGGCGGCTCGTTCACATCCGTTGCCGTCACCACCACCCGCCGGCTCTCATTCAGCGCAGGATCGATCGAATCGATAATGGATACGAACAGCTCGAAAGTCGCAGGATCGTCCCAGCGCGTGGAAATCGCTTCGAAGTTTAGCTTTGCCGAATTCACTACGGAGATCGCTCCAGTTGCCAGATCGATGGTGAAGACGCCCTCAGTATTTCCAGAAGCAATCGAGTACGTGATCGGGTTTCCACCATGGGCGACTCTCGGTCCGACGGTTCCCGCGACTGTCCCGTTGGGCGAGTTCTCCGCGAGGCTGAAGCGGTCGGGCTTCACGCCACCAGGTACGTTTCCAGAGACAAGGTACGCGCCGAGGACCGCGTAATCCGTATATCCGCCCGCCGTCGGGCTGCCCCTCCCGACACCGCTTACCCTCAGCACGTACTGACCGGCACCGACCGTTGCGACGACGGTGGCATTGGTTGCGGCGTCTGGGTTTGCTCCGGCGATCACCGTGCCGGTCTCGCTCACGATTTCGGCAAGGATGTCCAGGTTTGGATTCTTCGCCACTGCCGCCACGGTCAGTGAGACAGTGCCGCCGGTGGTCTCAAAACGGAAACCATCGAGATCGGTGCGCGTCTCGAGGATCCCCTCACCGATAACCGTATTGTTAGGCTGGATCTCCAGATACCCCGCGTTGGCCAGAACCGCACCGTAATCATCCACACGATAGTCAACGTCGTTGTTATCGCTGGTGATCTTCAGGAGATCGTCCTCGGTGTTCGTTGGACTATCGTACTCGCCTTTGGACCACTGGGTTAGATTCGCGCTATATCCGACACCCATGATCGGCGCCCAACTGACCTCGTAAGGGGTGCCGCCGCCACCATAGTATTCTTCTCTGGTTCCTCCAGCCGGAGCACGCCCGTCGTGGCCGAGATGAAGCGTGTGCCCGACTTCGTGCGAGATCACCTCAGCCGCGTTCTTACCTGTGGAGTACCCAGACCAGCAGACGGTGTCGCCCGTCCAATTAAAAGAACCGATGAAGGCCACCCCGCCTCCATTGAAGGAAGGCGTAATCATCACGCGCTGCCGGCTAATCTGCGGAGCGTTGTCATACACCTTGCGGTCGGTGGTGACGTTCAGGTTGAAGGGCTGGAAATCCTCGGCGACCATCTGCCAGACTTCCTTGATCTGCGCATTGGTCGCGCCCGTAGGTGCCGCAACCGTCGGTGTCGACCAACCGGCAAATGGGCCGGGATCGCCGTCGAAATCCAAATAGATCACGCCCTTTGCGCCGGGAAGGCTCTGAAGGGGAATCACGCCATTCTGGTAGGCCGGGATGCCGATGGTGGAAGGATGCGTTTGCGGCGCATTCTGTGTCTCGGGACCGGCCTGCTGCTCCGTCCTGGGGCGTTCCATCCCACGGCAGATCACCTTGTCGACAGGATGTCTCACCAGCATGGGAGATCCACCGGGCCCTGAGGGATCAACGCGAAAAGCCACTTCGCTCGCCTCAAAGTGCACCACTCCCACCATCGAGCCCGCCTTGCCAGGCATGGTCTGCCTCTGGAAGAAGAAGAACCCCTTCTCGGGCGAGCTGAGCTTACCCTGAACGAGCAGGACGCCTACCGCATCGCGTTGTAAAAGATCAACTGACCCAGCCGCCGCCCTCCCGTCGGGCAGGGCAAAACTCGCCTTTGTCCCGGAGGAGTCGATCAGCTTCTCCATGAAGGCTTGAGACACCGGCATCGACATCGGTGGGAGTTCCCCCGTCGTACGCTGAGTAGGCGCAGGTGCAGGTGCTGGCGTTGCACCCGGGCGGGGCATTGATGCCTGGTTCGGGCCTGGCATTGCAGCGGTCGCGAGCGGCGACCTGCTCTGCGCCGCAGCCGGCGCTGGCACCGACGGCTGGGCGACTGCGGATTTAGTCGGAGCGGTGGCAGGACGCTGCGATGGAGCTACGGGCGCCTGGCTGCGCAGTACCACGGTAAGACAGATCGCGATCAGAGCTGCACATGCGATGATTGCGATACGTTTACTCATCAATGGAGGCAAGCTACGCAGAAGAATCGGGGCTGGTAAGGGAAAACGGGCGCGCAGCCATACACCAATCTACGCTGATTCGCTAGATCAGTGATGGCTCATAGCAAATCACGAGCCTACGTCCATGAGGTGCCTCCAAGGAGGTGGTCACCCCCAGATCAAATAGAACCTCATGTACATTCAGCCTGCCACCCGGGTGGCCAGGCGGATCCAGGGCGCGTCCCCTCCTCCAGACTACAGGCCGGGATCAACAAACCCGGGACCACCAGAGGTGGGATGCCGAGCCTCTTTGATAGAACGCCGAGCCTCGCGGACGAAACGCCGAGCCTTTTTCATAGAAGGCCGAGCCTCACGGACGAAACGGCGAGCCTCTTTGATAGAACCTTGAGCCTCCAGGACGAAATCTTGAGCCTTTTTGATAGAACCTCGAGCTTCGGAAGCTCAACGCTGAGCTTCGAAAGCTCACCGTTTGGCAAGACGATGCTCGACTTCGAGCCTTGCTGACGAAGTTTTGGCCGGTGAGAGACCCCGTCTCTGCGGGAGTGGCCTGATTCGCACCTGCGCAACGTAAGTTATAAGACCGTTTGCTGGTAGCGAGACGAAGCGCAGAGGAAAATTATGGAACTCGAAACTCTCAAAGACCTCTACGTCCACGAACTGAAGGATCTCTACAGCGCGGAAAAGCAGCTTCTGAAAGCCCTGCCGAAGATGGCCAAGGCAGCCACCAACGAGCAACTCGCTGCCGGATTTACCCAGCATCTGGGAGAAACTAAGGAGCATGTGGCACGACTCGAACAGATCCTGAAGGATCTGGGCCAAAGCACCCGCGGACCAAAGTGCAAAGGCATGGAGGGCCTGGTGGCAGAAGGTCAGGAAATGATCGAAGAAGAAGCAGACGAAGAAGTCCGTGACGCAGGCCTCATCTCCGCTGCGCAGCGAACGGAACACTACGAGATCGCTGGATACGGCTGCGCACGCACCTACGCCGAGTTGCTCGGAGAAAAGGCTGCCGCCAAGATCCTCCAGCAAACCCTCGATGAAGAAGGAGCAACCGACAAGAAGCTCACGCAGCTCGCGGTCACTACGATCAACCTGGCGGCTGCCAAGTAGATCCACAGTAGGAGCTTCCCCAGTCGGGGAAGCTCCTCGGCGCTGGGAGTAACGCTCGAGCTAGGGCGGCGGGGCGTGGCACTTTGTGTGCTAAGTAGAACGTCAATGGCCCACATACTCCTCGTCGACGACGATGTCGGCATCAGAACCGTAGTCACTCTGATGCTCGCTCGCGAGGGCCACACCGTTGCAGTGGCCTGCGACGGAGAGGAAGCAGTGGTGGCACTGCAGGAGAGCACCCCCGATGTGGTCCTGAGCGACCTCTGCATGCCCGGGATCGCCGGCGATGAACTCCTTCGTGATGTTCATTTATGGCACCCCGCCATCGGTTGCATCCTTATGACCGGCGACTGCGATCCGGAGCGAGAGGAGGCGATGCGCCCTGCGCTCCTTCTCCGCAAGCCCTTCCTAGCGAATGAACTTTTAGCGGTCGTGAATGCCGCGCTGTGTGACCCTCACGAAGGTTCCTATTCAGGTGCCGAGCGTGAGGCGTTCACTTCCTGAAAGCCCTCCGCAGAGAACTCGCGGTCCGAAAAATCCACGCCGTGCTTGATGCGGGAACCATCGAGGTCTGTGGCTGAGTCGCCACGGGGGCCCCGAATGGTAAGATTTGCCGGGATCTGCCTTCCGCCTGTAGCAACCACGCGAGTGGTATCGATGCGCCGGACCAGACTGCCAGATCCACGATACTTCTCGATGCGAAGAGGAACAAAGCGGCGAGTGTCCACCCAGGTACGTACACTGGTGTAGGAGGAACGTTCCCCTTTGCCTGGCTTGGACTCGAGGATCTGGCAGGGCACCCGATCCACCACTTCGGTGCCCACAATGGCCTGATTATCCCACGCGAAGAAGTTCTCGATTACATCTTCGTACGAAAGGTCGCTGCCAAACAGTGAGTCCGACATTTGGCCGGCGCTCAGTGGTTTCGCGGAATCGGGTGGGATGAATAGAGTACCGGATGCTGGGCGGTTGCCAGATTTGCGCAGGAGCACAGACTCCCCTTTTCGCTCTTTTGGAAAGAGCACCTGGTAGACGAGTTCAGTCGAGCCGCCGTTGCGCCGTTCTTTGATCTGAAGCTGCAGGACGCTGCGTGTGGTGCTGGGAGGCTGCTTCAACTCCATCCGGAGACGCACGAGCGTAGAACTCTGGCGAGGCCCGGAGAGTCGGGCTGCCAGATCCGCAGCCGAGAGACCCTCCGGCTCCGCGGCGTGGCTGACCGATGCGAGAACTGCGAGACCAAAGGTGGCAGCTGCCACGCGGAGTGTGGGAGAGGAGAACAAGTTCATGAGCAATCCAAGGGCAATTCGTGCCTCGCTGCCGGATCAGCCGTTCAGAGCTTGGCTGGGCGACAGCCGGGAGCTGCGCCAAGCCGGGTAAAGGCCGCTGAGCACACCGACGAAGACGGCAATCACCACTGCGCTCGCCATCAGGCTGAACCCGAGATCCGCCTCGAGCAAACCGCGGATCGCCGGGGCAGACTGCAATATCTTTACGCCGATCAGACCGAGCACCACGCCGCCGATTCCGCCCAGCAAGCCGAGCAGGGCTGATTCCCAGAGGATCATTCGAACGATCCGGCTGCGCTTCCATCCAAGGGCGAGCAGCACACTGATCTCCTGCTTCCGCTCAAAGACGGTCATGAGCATGGTATTCATGACGCCAAGCACGCCGACAAGCACTGCGAGCAGCGATGTCCCCCAGCTCATTGCATGGATGATGCGGAAAGCCTGGCTGTCGCGAATGTGCTCTCCCGCAACCACCGCGCGCGCTTCTGGAATGAGGCTGGTGATCCTCTCGCAGAGCTGCTTGATCTCAGCTTCGCTGGTGCCGGGAGTGACGCGAACATCGATGATATTGATGCGGCCCTCGTTTCCCGTGAGCTCCTGAAGCAGCGGCAAAGATAGGATGATCGAGCCGTTCTCAACCACGGCACCGCCATTCACGATCCCCACGATCGCCAACTCCTCCGTCTCTAGCTGAAGCTTGTCCCCGACCTTCTTGTTAAGCATCTCAGCAGCAGTCTCGCCCAGCACCACGGCTTTCTCCGTGCCGTCGTGCGGCATCCTGCCGGCAGTCACCTTCAGGCTCTGCCAGGAAAAGCCGCCCCATTCGCGAGCGGAGACAATCATCATCTCCGAGCTCTCCACACTCATGAGCTCGACCAGCAGCATGCAGGTCGCAGCCACGTTTGGGAGGCCGACGATCCGCTCGCGCACAGCCGCGTCGAATGGCTTGGGCGTAAGTGCGCTGCCCATGTTGTTCACGACGATGTCAGTGCCGCGGGACTTCATCCCAGCCTGCCAGCTGGTCTCAAATCCCCGCGAGATCCCGACCAGCGCCACGACTGCGGCGATGCCGATCGAGATACCTACGAGCGTAAGGATCGTGCGAACTGGACGGCGCTGGAGGCCGCGGAAAACTACCGTGAGCAGGGTCATGTCAGTGTGAAGCGGAAAGACTTCCGGGAGGTCCATCGGCAACGATGCGACCATCCTTCATCTGAATGGCGCGCGAGGCATGCTGGGCGATGCCGAGATCGTGAGTCACGAGTACGAGCGTCATGTTCTGCTCGCGATGGAGGCGCGCGATGAGGTCGAGAATCACGGAAGCGTTCTGACTGTCTAGATTGCCCGTTGGCTCGTCGGCGAGAAGCACCGAAGGAGCGTTCGCAAGGCTGCGTGCAATGGCGACGCGCTGTCTTTCTCCGCCGGAGAGTTTCGCCGGAAAGTGGTTCAACCGGTGTCCCAAGCCTACGGACTCAAGCAATTCGATCGCCCGTTCTTTCCGCTCTCGAAGCGGACGGCTGGTCTCAAACATCGGAATCTGGACATTCTCCACGGCAGTAAAGGTCTGGAGCAGATGGAACGACTGGAAGATGAAGCCGATCTCCTTTGCGCGATAAGGCGAGGCATCGCGCAAGCCGCTCAGCGAGCTCCCTCGGTAGTGCAACGAGCCTTTGCTCGGTCGATCCAGTGCGCCAAGCATCTGAAGCAACGTAGTCTTCCCGCAGCCGCTCGGCCCCAGAATGGCGACGAACTCTCCCTGCCGGATCTGAAAGTCCACCCCGCGCAAAGCCTGTACCTGGCCGGCATCATATTCCTTCTGGAGACCGATCGCCTCGTACACGCAATCCTGTTCGCCGCTGTTCGACTCTTTCTTGGTGGGATCAGACATTCAACGATCTGGGAACAAAGTTTCCGCAGAGTATCGCACCGGCAAGTGTGCGCACGCCCCTGCGAGGGACTCACCGCGCCGTAGTTCAGGCATTTCAGTCCCGCAGCGAAGTCTCCCTGCGCCATTGCGCACCCACCCGGGGGTCCGCAAGACTGTGCCAAAGATCCTTAAGCGCATGCCAGTAGCTTGGGAAAGGCCCTCGCTCGCTCGCCGTGCTGGGCTCCAGTTCAGCTGCTCGCTCCGGGAGCTCCGCATGTGGCAGTCGCACATGCTGGTGATGCACCCCATGGAATGGCTCATGCAAGAGAGTGAGCGCAACGACGCGCCCCGGCCAGCTATTCGAGACAATACTCCGAGTCGCGCTCTTGATCGTCGATCCGGTTAGCCCAACGTGCTCAATGTACTTCCTCCAGCTCTGAAGGTTGGCCGCGATGAATCCCGGGAGCACGTAAAGCCAAATGAAGTACAGCCACCCGTCGAGCCATGCGACGGTGGAGATGATACCAGTCCAGACTACGGCGATCAGCGCATACTCCGCCCAGATCCTGCGGCGCACTTTCCTGCTTCGGATCGGCGAACCATTGCGAACGAAGATCCGGAAGAACAAGGCAGGCGTGAAGATCATCCCCACACAGAGCTCGGCGGCAGCAGCGAGAATCCTCGTCCAACGAGGAGCACTTGGGTGAACGAAAGGCCAGAGTTCTTCATCTCGCTCGGTGCCGAGATGCGCGTGATGTGTCTGGTGAGCAGCCCGATATAGGCTGAAGCTCATGAAGCTCATCACGCCGATGAGCACGCCATCAGCCTCGTTCAGAAAGCGGCTCTTGCGCAGATGCCCATGAGAAGCCTCGTGGAAGCCGATGAGAATGCCGTGCATGAAGTGGCTGGCCACCAGCATGAGCAGCACCGCGACCCAGAACATCCCCTGGTACACAGCGACGGCGAGCAGCCCTTGCGTCATGAACAACGCTCCCGCGATGATCGGAAAAGCCGCCCGGCTCACCCAATGCGGTTGGTCCTCTTCTTGCAATGCGACGTTATAAGGCGTGCTCATTACGCCGAAGCAACGAGGGCTGCGACTCTCTTCTCCGGGGAGCGGCAGGCGCCCGCGAGGACCGTCTGGAAAATCCGATCGAGGTTCTCGATCGCTTCTAGAGGGAACATCCCAGGCCAGAAGAGCCATACGACTTCCAGTTCATCGCCCTGTTCTGTGATCTCGCAGGCGAGACTGTATCGAGCAGTACCGGTGGAGCGCATCCGCAGCTTGGCGGACAAGCCGGGGAGCGCGACATCGGGGATGGGATGGTTCTGCAGAGCAAACCGCACCTCAAAGATCGGATTGTACCCGGGGGCTGGAGGTTCCCCAAGGGCTTGCGTCAGCTCTGCAAAGGGCATCGCATGAGCGAATGCGTCCATGGCGGCGAGATGGGAAGCTTGCACGATCTCTGAAAAAGGAAGGGTCGCATCAATCTGGCCTCGGATCGGGACAATCCCCGCACAGTACCCCATCGTTTCACGTACAGCCTGCTTTGTCCGATTCGCCACTGGTGTTCCCACGAGAATGTCGTCGGCGCCTGTCCACCGGGAGAGTGCGAGTTGGAACGCGGCGAGCAGCGTACTGAAAAGTGTCACGCCACTCACCTTCGCGAGTTCCTTGGCTCCCCGCGCCAGATCCGCCGGTACCGCGGTGACCCAGCGCTGCGGAGGACCGGACTTCGAGGCGGCATTGTCAGCCCAGAGCCGCTGTCTCCCAGCAAGGTTTACCTTCCAGAATGCTGCACGGGAGGCGAGTTCCGCAGGCTGCCAAAAGGCTCGCTCAGCCGCGCCCCATGCTGAGTACGAGTGGGGAACGGGAGGCAACGGGTCTGTCACACCCATCCTACCCTGCAAGTACGCGGCGCACAGGTCTTGCACGAATACCCCAAGGCTCCAGCCATCGGCGATCGCATGGTGAATCGCCATCACGATGATGTGATCATCGGCGGCACGGCGCATCACCTCCACGCGGAAGAGCGGTCCTTGGACGAGGTCGAAGGGCGCGCGAAAGACCTCCCGCGCCAGTTCTTCCACCGCTTCCGGGTGCCCTTGAGCTGAGCTAAGCTCGCGGGTACGCATATCCGTTTCGCCAGTCCGACGGATCATTTGCACCGGCCGCTCCTTGCCGGGGAGAAAGGATAGCCGGAGTACCTCCTGCCGTTCGACCACTCGTTCGACCGCAGCCTGACAATCGTGCGCGGTGATCCCGCCGCGAATCTGGATAAGACAGCAGATATGATTCGCCATGTCCGCGACCGGCACGGGTGACGCCTCCCAGAGTTCCCGCTGAGGAAAGCTCAACGGCTGCAACCGAGCTTCACCACTCTCCAGCCACTGCTTTAGGCGGGTGCGCTTGTCGCCGGACATGCTTCAGTCAAATCGGGCTTACCGTACGGACTCTGGTGCTTCCGCCTCTGGTGCTTCGCCCAGCAGGCTGTCGATGTCAGAATCCGAGAGCGCGTCGAGATCGATCTCATCACTGGACGCACCCTCCGCTTGGACAGGTGTCGGGGTTGGCACAGCTCGAGCGGTCTTTGCGCCCATGTGCTCCGCAATCAATGTCGCGATCTGGCCGATCGTGCGTGCCCGCATCAGGCTGGTGGGTGGAAGAGCTACCCCGATTGCACTTTCGAGGGAATTCTCGATTTCCACGCCCATGAGGGAGTCGAGACCGAGATCAGTCAATGGCTGATCATCACGCAAGCTGTCTGGCTTCACGCGAAGCACGGAGCCAACGACGTCGCGCACTGCTTGCCCGATGATCCCCTCCCGCTCCTCGGGAGTGGCAGACTCGATCTTCATGCGCCAATCACTCGTCGCGCCGCTTGCTTCCTCTCCTTCGATCGAAGCGAAGATGCGTTCGAGAAGCGGGTTCTCCTGCATGCCGCGAAGGGCCTGCCGCCATTTCGCCCAGTCCACCCGAATCGCCGCGACTTGCGTAGATCCCGCAGTGAGGAAGGACTCCATCAGCGACATCACCTCGCCTGGGGAGATCTCGGTTGTACCCTGCCGGGCAAGGAACTCGGCAACGCGCTCGTTTCTAGCAACATAGCCTTCACCACCGAGCACACCCCAGTTAATGGCAAGCGCCGGGAGACCGAGTGCACGACGGTGATGAGCCAGAGAATCCAGAAACGCGTTGGCCGCTCCATAGCTGCCCTGCGCCGGATTTCCAAAGATGCTGGAGACTGATGAGAACATTACGAAGCAGTCCAAGGGCATAGCGCGGGTGCCTTCATGAAGGAGCCAGGCCCCGTGAGCTTTGGGCGCCATCACAGCCTGCATCCGCTCGCTGTTCAGAACGGACAACGGCGCGTCGTCGATGACCATCGCCAGATGGAACACTCCCTTTAGCGGCTGCGTGTCGGATTGGATATCCTTCAGCAAACGAGAGACGTCATCAGAAGAGCCGATGTCTGCTTTGATGACCCGCACGGAGACTCCGCGATTCTGCAAGCCTACGACAAAGGCGGCAGACTCAGGCGTGGCTGCGCCGCTCCGACTGGTCAGCACGAGGTGACGCGCACCAAGCTCAACAAGCCACTGTGCGATGACCTTCCCGAAGCCTCCGAAGGCACCGGTGATCAGGTAACTACCGTCCTCGACGACTTTGAAAGGAGCCGGTAGCGCTTCGCCGCGCCGAGGCACGAACGCCGGCGGGAATGCCACCACCACTTTGCCGATGTGCTTGCCGCCGGCCATCAGCCGGAATGCAGCATCCACGCGCCCAGCCGGGAATGAGCGGAACGGAAGCGGCGAGAGGGCGCCTGATTCCACGAGATCCGAAAGCTCTTCAAGCATCCGCCTCGTTAGTGCTTCGTCTCCGCTGAAGACCGCATCCATGGCCACAACGTGGAAGGACGCATTGCGCCGGAGCGGCCAAAGCGGGATCCGGGAGTTCTGGTAGATGTCTCGCTTGCCGATCTCGATGAAGCGACCAAACTCCGCGAGACACGACAGCCCCATCGGGATCGCTTCTCCCGCGAGTGCATTGAGGACAGCATCGACTCCCCGTTTGCCGGTGAGCTCCATAACGGCTTCCGCGAAGTCGCCACGACGTGAATCAATAACGTGCTTCACGCCCAGAGTCTCCAGCAAGGCCCGCTTGGCAGGACTTCCCGCAGTCGCGATTACTTCTACTCCGAGGTGATGGGCAATCTGGATCGCCGCCATTCCGACACCACCTGCACCCGCATGTACCAGGATGCTTTCACCCTTGCGCATGCGTGCCACGTTGTTCAGCGCGTGCCAGGCGGTCATGAAGACCACCGGCAGCGTGGCTGCCTCTTCAAAGGACAACCCGCTCGGGATGCGCCGCACATCCCCTCCCCGCGCGAGTGTCTGAGTGGCAAGGCCGAAGCCTGCGAGGCCAAAGACCGCGTCGCCTGGGGCGACATGCTCCACGCCAGCGCCGACCTCCAGCACGACGCCTCCGATCTCGTCACCGAAGATTCGCGCATCCGGCGCTTCACCTGGATACAGCGCAAGCGCCTTGAGCACGTCGCGGAAGTTCATCCCGGCCGCTTTGACCTCGACCAGCACCTCGCCTGGTCCGCACCGCGGCAGAGCGAATGGCGTGAAACGCAGGGTGTCGAGATGTCCGCGTTCCCGCGACTCGAGACGTAGAGGAACAGAAGGCGCCAGCCACTGCTCTACGGCGGGTCTCCCCCGTCCGAGACGCTGCACGTAGCGCGCTTCACCGCGGAAAGCGACTTCCCGCTCGGCATCGGTGCTAAGCAGTTCGCTGAAGAGCAACGCGGCATCCGCCGACGACTCTTCCGGAGGAAGATCGATCCCACGGCAGGTGAAATTAGGATGTTCGTTGAACATCACTCGGAGCAATCCGATGTTCGGAGCCTGTGCGACTCTCGTAGGGGCCATGTCCCGCCCGGCAGGCTGGGCACCACGGGTGACCAGATCGATGCGTAGTTTCGCCGCTGGGCTGGAGAGTTCCAGAGCCTGGTTGAGATGCAGCAAGGCATCCGTACCCATCAGGATTGAGTTTGCTCCCGTCGCTGTGAGGTCCAAGTTCCAGAGATAGACGAACCGGTCGGGCGCATCTACGTCCGCACAAGTTTCTAGCAGCTGCCTCCAATCTTCGAGCGCCTCGCCCCGCAGCGTAAAGGAGTCCGGTCCCTTGGTCGCGAACGCAGTGCCCCTGCGCGCGATTCGGCAACGAGCGCCAGCCGACCGAAGCTGCGTCGCAATTTCTTCCGCAAGCCCGGACCCATCCGCAAAGATCAACCACGACTTATCCACAGCGGCGGTCTCGGGGAGTTCCGGAAGCGGCTCTGCAGGCGAGAGCGGTTCGATCCACGCTTTGCGACCAAGGAGACCGTTCTGCCCTTCGCCTTGTGGACCCATTAGACCTGGCAGCGAGGAAGTCTCGCTGAAGCCCACTTCGCGCATGGCGCTCTCCCATTGGCCGCGCTGGAGAAGCGGATGATCGGTCCGAAGGTCGCGGTCGGTGAAGCGCCACCAGCCACTCGTTAGCCCGAACACTGTTTCGGTCCAGAGCTGTGGCGTGGCCACGTCCATGAAGACCAGACTCCCGCCGGGGGCTAGCAGCGTATAGATGTGACCGAGCGCGACGCGCACGTCGCTAACCGCGTGAAGCACATTGGTCCCGAGGACGAAATCATACGAGTCGTCCTGGAAGCCCTGCTCGCTGGCTGGTCGCTCCAGATCGAGGATCTTGCACTCCACTTCCGGGAAGGCCGCCAGCTTCTGCAGCGCTCCTGGGAAAAAGCCCGCAGATACGTCAGTGAAGGTATAGGAATGCAGGCCGCGCTCGAGCAGGGGCAAGAGGAACGAGGCGAGACCGGCAGTTCCCGCACCGATCTCCAGAATCCGCAGCCCGCGTCCTTCTGGCAGGTTGCGCGCAGCTTCCTGCACCGCAGCAGCAATCGCAGCGAGCCAATGGCTGGTGTAAAGACCATCGCCGTAGAACTGATCGAGGAAATCCGCACCGGCCCCAGAGAACAGAACCTGCACCGCGTCCTTTTCTCCCCGGAGGATCGGGCCGAGCTCCGCGCAGTTCGCCGCACAAAGAAGTCCTTCGGAGAGATGTCCTGGGTTCTTCGCGATGAATCCACGAAGAGTCGCACGAGCGGAGTCAGCTGAGCTTGAGA
Organism: Spartobacteria bacterium; assembly: GCA_031389825.1. Taxonomy (GTDB): domain Bacteria; phylum Verrucomicrobiota; class Verrucomicrobiia; order Chthoniobacterales; family Chthoniobacteraceae; genus JANMSW01. Next base: position 24,829 of record JANMSW010000029.1, on the reverse strand, counting down.
AATCCTTTGTCGGCGTAAATCCAGCAGCGCTCTCGACGAGTGTTCCGCGTTTCACCAGGCCACCAACAAGGCGCCCGAACACTGGCCGCATTGCGGAGGCGATCCGGAGCGAATCCGCTTTGAAGACCTCCCCCACCGCCACGCCCATGGCACGAAGACCGTGCGAGATCTGCGTCGCAGCAAGCTCATCGCCGTCGACCAGCGCCTTCTCCAGCCGCTTCTTCCCGCGCATGTTCATTACTTGCTCGAGCGCATCGAAGGCCGCCTGGTGAAGGCGCTGCAAAGGGAGCGGCGGAAGGGCTGCCGTTGGCGCTGTGCCCAAGCTGCGTTCCCACGTAAGGTTGTAGAGCACGTCGCGGGTTCCTCCAGAACCGCCAGACCGGCGCGCGCTCGAGACGCTAATTGCACGGAATCCATCCACCAGTACGCAGGGCTGACCTGCGTCATCGTAGATGCCGATGTTCCCCTCGATGTAATCGTCGTTGAAACCCTGTACTCCAGCACTGACTCGGGCCGAGGCACCGGGCGAGCGTAGGAAGAGGATTCGCGCGAAGCGCACGGGGAGCTTCATCCGCGCCTTGCGATCCTCTACGGTTGCCGCGCCTGCTGAAAAGATCTGCAACGCTCCGTCAAAGAGCACCGGGTGCATCGGATACTCGCTCGCGCGACCAGCAATCTCCTCCGAGAGGGAAACTCGGCCAGCAGATTTGCCACCTCCGGCGGAAAGCTCGCGCACTGGACGGAACTCCGCCCCGTAGCGCAGACCGAGATCGCTCATGTGCTGATAGAACCCACCCACCTCGACGGTCTTCACCTCGGCACCGGCCTTCCACTCAGAGGCGGCAAAAGGAGACTCCGTGCGTTCGCTCCGCATCGATCCAACGACATGCAGAGACCAGGACGCTCCCTGATCGAATCGGCTCTGGATCGCAAAGGTGCGCTCACCCGGGTCGTATGACACTTCCAGAAGCATCCCTGTGGGCGGATCTGGTAGAATGAGTGGCTTGCGAATCTCGAAATCCTCGATCGCGAAAGGCCGGCCCTCAAAGAGCTGTACTCCAGCTTCGAGGATGAGTTCGACAAATCCCGCTGCCGGGAAAATCACCATGTTCTCGACCTTGTGATCTTTTAGAAAGGCCATGTGCCTTTCGTCGAGTCGGGCAATCCACGTCGGCGTCGACCGTGGGATCCGCATCTCCAGCAGACCACGTCCGCCAGAACCCAAACGGCCATCGCGCCAATCATTGGATTCGTGCCACCAGCGGCTCTTGTCCCAAGCGTAGGCTGGGAGCGAGAGCAGCCGCCGGGATGGCGTCATTGCTGCGAAATCAACCGGCACGCAGGCCCGGTGCAGATCCAGCACTGCCTCCATGACCGACTCGTGCTCCCGCTCGCGACGGGCTGTCGAGATGACAGGCGCTTTGCTCGCGCCGCCCGCCAGGCATTCCTGCAAGGAATGGACAAGCGCGGGATGCGCGCCGATCTCCAGCCAAACGTCCACGCCGAACTCAGAGAGTGCATTCACCGCAGGTGCGAACTGCACCGGCTGCCGCACTCCCTGGCCCCAATGACTTGCGTCACAGGCTTCTCCAGACTGCCGATCACCAGTCACCGTACTAAAGAACGGGATGCTCTCCGCCGCAGGGACGAGATCTGCCAACGCGGTCTCGAGCGCCTCGGAGGCGGGCTGCATAAGAGCATGGTGGAATGGGTGATCCACACGAACCAGACGCGCGAAGACCCCTTGCGCCTCCAATTCGGCTGCCATCGCTTCCAAGGAGAGTCGCGCACCAGCGAGCGTCAGTGAACGCGGTCCATTGAACGCCGCGATCGAGACAGTACGGTCATGACGTGCGAGGAGCGCGCGTGCTTCCTCTTCGCCCAGGCCCACCGCCAGCATCGTTCCGGCGCCTCGGGCGCAGCCGTCCATGAACTGGCCACGCAGGGCGATGATTCGCGATCCTTCCTCAATACTGAAGACCCCTGCCACACAGGCAGCAGCGATTTCACCGACGCTGTGGCCGACGACTGCCGTCGGCAGCACGCCCCAGGACCTCCAGAGTTCCGCCAGTGCGACCTGCATGGCAAAGATCGCGGGTTGCGCAATCTCGGTCCGGCTCATTTGCGAAGTCTCCTCGGTCCGGGCGAGCTCTTCGAGCAGTGAGAAGCGTGCATACGGCCGCATCGCTGCGTCGCAACGCTCGATCACCTGGCGGAAGACCGGCTCGTGCTGCATCAGCTCCCGACCCATCCCCCACCACTGCGGACCCTGCCCGCTCATCACGAAAGCCACTCGCGGTGGGTGCTCCGGACGCGGCGAAAACGACGTCCGAATCTTCGGTCCAGCCTCGCCGGTCGAGAAGCCATTGAGTTCCTGAATCAGGTCCTCCATGGAACGTCCTGCCATGGTCAACCGGAAGGCATGGTGATTCCTCCGAGCTCCCAACGTGTAAGTGAGATCCGGGAGAACCGGCGAACTGCCGTTCGCCTTTGACCGCTCCTCCAACCACGTGCTCAGCCGCCAGGCAGATGCTCGCAGTGCTTCCTCCGACCGCGCAGAAAGCATCACGGGCCAGGCGCGCTCGGTGTGTGCCTCTGGATGTTCAAGCTGGGGACGCGCGGGAGCCTCGGCGAGGATCACGTGCGCATTTGCACCGCCAAAGCCAAAGGAGTTCACTCCCGCCATGCGCTCGCCTTCTGTCTCTGGGAAAGCCTCGACCGTAGTCGGCACGCGGAGCTTCAGCGCAGTAAAGTCAATGTGCGGGCTTGGGTTCTTATAGTGAAGACTCGCCGGGATCTGGCGATGCTTCAGAACCAACATGGCCTTGACCAGTCCTGCGACTCCTGCCGCCGTTTCCAAGTGGCCCAGATTCGTCTTCACGGATCCCATGGCCAGAGGCGCATCTTCCGCGCGGTTTGCACAGAGCGCTTCCGCGAGGGCATGCGCTTCGATGGGATCACCCACCGCCGTGCCGGTGCCGTGCGCTTCCACGTAACCAATCTTTACTGGGTCGATGCCAGCGTCGGCACAGGCATCCCGTACCAGGCGCGCCTGTGCATCCGGGCTCGGAAGAGAGATCCCGTTCGTATGCCCATCCTGATTCAGCGCCGTTCCCAGGATGACTCCTTGGATGGAATCGCCATCTTCAATCGCCTTGGAGAGCCGCTTCAGCAGCACCATACCGGCACCTTCGCCGCGGACGAAGCCATCCGCCGAGGCATCAAAGGCCTTACAACGCCCTTCAGGGGAAAGCATTGATGCCTGCGAAAAGCCGATGAACCCACCGGGGGTAATCATCACGGTAACTCCGCCTGCCAGGGCGACATCGCCACGGCCTGCCCGGATGTGCTCACAGGCCGCATGCACCGCCGTCAGGGCAGAGGAGCAGGCAGTATCCATGGCCACACTGGGGCCGCGCAGGTTGAAGCAATAAGAGATCCGATTCGCCGCAATGCTATGCGCACCGCCGGTCGCGGTGTGCGGGCTAATCCCGGCCGAATCCCAAGGCGTGCCTTGGATGACCTGATAGTCATTATGTGAAATGCCTACGTAGACAGCGACGTCGGTACCTTTCTCGAGGTCCAGAACCAGGCCGCCATCCTCCATCGCTTCCCAGGCAGTCTCCAGGAGCAGTCGCTGCTGGGGGTCGACATAAGGCGCTTCCCGGGGCGAAATCCCAAAGAACTGGGGATCGAATTGGTCGATTCCCTCTACAAATCCTCCGCGCTTGGCGATCGACTTCCCTGCCAGACCTGGCTCTGGATCATAGTAGCGATCAATGTTCCAGCGATCAGCGGGCACCTCTCCCACGGCCTCGCGGCCCTCTACCAGCAGCTTCCAAAAAGTTTCTGTGTCGTGGACTCCGCCAGGAAAGCGGCAGCCAACTCCGATGATCGCAATGCGGTCTTTGTGCATACAGGTCGAGAAATCCCACTCTGGGGACGGGGCGCATAAGGGCAGGTTATTGGCGTGAACAGTCAAGACTATTGGAGTCAGGCACGCCCCCGGTGAATGGGAATCCGGGTAAGCCCCCAAAGAGTGCAATATATTATGAAGCGCGCAACTCGTTTTGTTCTGGCACTGGCGCTTACACCTACTGTCTCGTTGGCCGTGGTCTACAAGCGAAGTGCGTCTTCTAGCCAGCCGCGGAAGCCTCTAAATGGCCTCCCGAGCAAAAAGGGCGGCACGCCGAGCTTTTTGCTCGGCTGAGGGTGTTCAAAGCTCGGCGCGCCGAGCTTTGAGGTCGGCACGCCGAGCAAATAGCTCGGCTGGGGGTGTCAAAAGCTCGGCGTGCCGAGCAAATAGGGCGGCGCCCCGAGCAAATAGCTCGGCAAGGGGTGTTCAGAGCCTGGCCAAGCCCATCGGAAAGGGTGAATGCGCCAGTTACCGGCAGAATTTGCCGCTTCGAAGCTTGGGGACGGAGCTAACCAGACCCCTCTACTCCAGCAGCGACTCGATATCTCGCAAAGTGAGGCCCGTCATCATCGGCTCTTCACTCTCGATTGTAGCGTCCGTGACCTCTTGCTTCCGCTGTTGAAGAGACAGGATCTTCTCTTCCACGGAGTTCCTGGTAATTAGACGATAGGTGGTCACGACCTTCAGCTGACCAATCCGATGAGCCCGATCCGCCGCTTGAGCCTCAACTGCAGGATTCCACCAAGGCTCATAGATGATCACAGTATCCGCAGCGGTGAGGTTTAGTCCCGTGCCGCCTGCCTTCAGGCTGATTAGGAACACAGGGACGGTGCCTGTCTGAAACCTGTCCACTTGAGCAGTCCGGTCCTTCGTCGAGCCATCTAGATAGCAATAGTCAATTCCAGCGGCGATCAGGCGATCTCGCAGAAGGTGCAGCATCCCCACGAATTGGCTGAAGATAAGCACGCGATGCCCGCCATCGACCGTCTCCTCCAGCAGCTCGTTGAGCAATTCCAGCTTGGCAGAGTCCTCCTCTGCCATCTCGGTGCCGACCAGGCGCGGGTCGCAGCAGATCTGACGGAGGCGCAAAAGAGCGGTTAGCATCACCATGCGGGCTTTCTTCTGGTCCTTGTCGCCGCTCAGCTCCGAAATCTGCCGACGCGCGGTTCCAAGCAGCTCGGTGTAGAGTTCACGTTGAGATTGTGACATCTCACAATAAGACACTTGCTCTATTTTGTCCGGCAGTTCCGTAATCACAGCCTTCTTCGTCCGACGGAGTACGAAGGGCCTAATTCGCTTCACCAAGCGCTGCTGCTCGGGGCCGGTCGGCGCCTCGGAGATACTCCGCTCGAAGCGATCCTTGAAGTCCTGCCGCGAACCCAGGTAGCCAGGCATGAGGAAGTGCATGAGGGACCAGAGATCGCGAACCGAGTTCTCCACCGGAGTGCCCGTTAGCGCGAAACGGTGTCGGGCTCGGACGGAACAAGCGGCCTGGGCGTTTTGGCTATCGGGGTTCTTGATGTGCTGGGCCTCGTCCAGGACCACCGTGGTGAAGTCCGCGTCCCGGTAGAAATCCACGTCACGCCGGAGCAAAGGATAGCTGGTGATCGCGAGATCTGCGGTGGGGAGGTCGCGACGGATAAGCCCTTGGCGATCGGTGCCCTCGATAAGGAGTACCTTTCGGTCTGGGGTGAACCGCGCCGCTTCCCGAGCCCAATTAAAGGTGAGCGACGACGGACAGACGATCAGAGCTCTGCCACCTAGCTCGCGGAGAAAGGCCAGCGTCTGGACGGTCTTTCCGAGTCCCATCTCGTCAGCGAGAATTCCTCCCAGTCCATTCCTGGCGAGGAAGTTCATCCAGTAGACGCCCTGCTTCTGGTAAGGGCGGAGCACGTCTTCCAAACTCCCGAGCGGCACCTGCTGGAGAGATTCCAAGTTCCGGCCGGCAGTGGCAAAGGTGATCCACTGATTAGGTGCCTTCAGCGGCGTGCCATGTTCGGTCGCCATCGCCTGGATGTAGGACGCATGACGCTGCTCGATCCGGTAAAGGCCGGGCTGCCGCTGCTGCGGATCGCAATCCTGCAGAACCTGCTGAAATTCATCGAGAATCGCCGGGTCGAAGACAGCAACCTTGCCATTCGCCCGTCGGACGTGGCTTTGGCCGCTCTGGAGCAGCCGTTGAATCTCAGCGGCGGAGAAGCGATCACCGCTCCCAGTGCCGAGTTCGAACTGCAACTCGAACCAATTCTCGCCCGAACTCCGGACCTCCATTCGAGGCTGCACCCGCTCCACGTTCGCCGTTACGTGTCCAAATCGCTCGCCGATCTCAACCTCCGCGTCGCGCTCCCACGCGGGCAGATCGCGTGCGAAGAAGCTCAGAATGCGGGGCTCGCCTTTGAGGACGAGCACGCCTTGCGCATCGGGACCAGAGAAGCCGCTCACCTGCAGGCGCTCGATAGCGGCCTTCTCCGCAGCTCCATCGCGAGCATGCTGGGTCCGTGCCGGAGTGCTGGCGAGAGTGACGACGTGGATGCCATACCGGGCACTTAGCTTGGCGGTGAGGTGATTTAGGGAGCCCTCGAGCTGCAGGAGGAAGCGAAGAGCGGTGGGCTGCGCGGGAGTCTCGGGAACAGCCCATTCAGGCATCTCAAACTCGAAGAACTTCTGCAATCCTGGCAGCTCGCGGCTTACGAAAGAAATCGCGTGCTCGGCCGGAAGCACGATTTCTCGGGTAAGCAGATCGGTGTACGGCGCCGGCAGCCCCGGCGCTACGGAGCGGAAGGCGCGCTCCTGGAGCACCCAGGCGCGGCCGGTTCCGAGGAGTGGCTGGGTGTCAGCTGGCAAGACGGCGTGCAGACGCAGGCTGCCGTCAGGTTTGCGCGTGATCTCGAGCTGAGGGCGCAAAGGATCCACTCCAACACTCACGAGAGCGGACTTGCCGAAAGTCACCCTCGGATGCCCTTCTAGCGCCTCTAGCAGATCGAGGAACTTCTCGCGGGGCAGCGATGCCATACCGGCGAGTTCGCCACCGGTCATCTTGCGCAGAGCAGCAATCGCCCGCAGATCCTCCGGGCTGCACCGGTAAGCGACATTTTTATCCAGGGTAGGCAGCAGCGATCGGCGCCCCGCTCGTTCCACCTCGAAGCCCACGGTCACACCGTTCTTTAGCCAGGCGGTGCTCATATTCGGGGGGAGCACCACGTGCAACTCGATGGCCTCGCCAAGCTCGAGAGAGAACGCGGGACGATACCCGGGATCAACCGGTGCCGCAGCGGCAACGGGCGTCGACGGGACGGGAGGCGGGATCTTTACACGCGGCTTCAGGATCTCGAGCCCGACAGCCACGGAGTGCGCGCAGATTGCGCCGTACTGCCGGGATTGGCGGCAGGCGCAGAGATTCTCTACATTGCTCTTCGAGAGGATCTTGAGCCCGGACCGGTAATCCGTTTCACCCTCCCGAACGCGGCCTTGCAGCAGCGGCTCGGCCCACGATGCCTCCAGCACGCGACCGATCTCATGCAGCGCTTTCGCCTGTTTCATCGTCTGCCAGCCGCCGGCGTCGTTCAAAAGGCGTTCGGTAAGTTCCATGTGGAGGCGGCGGTGCTTACGTCACAAGTGGCGCGCAATCAAATCTGTTCAACGCCTCGATCACCCTTAAACTCTCGCCGCTTTCCCTATGAAAATCATCGCGGTCGCCAACCAGAAAGGCGGAGTCGGAAAGACAACCACGTCTGTGAACCTCGCGGCGGCGCTGGCGGCGAGGGGTCAGCGGGTGCTCCTGGTAGATCTCGATCCGCAAGCCAATGCAACGAGTGCCTTGGGACATGAGAGCGTCCCCGGACACAGCGTGTACGCGCCGCTGCTGGGAGAGGCGCCCATGGCGGACATGGTGATCCCCACTCGGCGGGAAAATCTCTGGTTGATCGCGGGCGATCTCAATCTGGCTGGAGCGGAGGTGGAAGTAGCGCGCGGTGAAGAGCATCTAACGCGACTCCGGGCGGCCTTTGAGCCAATGCGAGGCGAGTCCCCCTTCGACTTCATCTTCCTGGACTGCCCTCCGTCCCTGGGAATCCTGATGACCAATGCGCTTGCGGCCGCGGACGAACTGCTGGTGCCGATTCAGTGTGAGTACTTCGCTCTGGAAGGTCTCTCGAAGATCGATTCTATCGTGAACTCGATCCGCGACTCGGGAGCGAATCCGGAGCTGGTGATCAGCGGCATCCTCATGACGATGTTCATGCGGAACAACCTGGCAACGCAGGTTGTGCAAGAGGTGCAGAAGCACTTCGGCGAGATCGTCTTCACCACCGTGGTACCCCGAACCGTCCGGCTCAGTGAGGCGCCGAGCCATGGCAAGAGTATCCTCGAGTACGAGCCGAACGGCCTGGGCTCCACCGCCTATAAGGCCCTCGCGGAGGAGTTCTTATTACGTCGAAGACCTGCGGACCCGCTAGCAGCGGCGTAGCTTACGGTGCGGCAGGTCCGCGCTTGCGGCTATGAAGATGGGGGTGGAACTCATTGTGCAGGCCAAGCAGGCGCACGAGCTCGTCGATCGGCGTGGCATGGTCGTCAACCCGTAAGTCGATGTATCGATCGTTGTCACCACCAGGGCCACCGCGCTCCCTGACCACGAGGAGCCCCGCAGACTGCTGCCCACGCCGATCCCCACCTGCCTGCTGTCCAGCCTGGAGGGCGGCAACCAGCCAATCGGCGAGTTCAGAATGCGGGATTGCTCGAGCGGCTTCGAAAGCTTTGGCCATCTCGTCGACGACCCCTTGGCCCGCGAGAATGTTTCCCTGCACCGAGTAACAATCACCGCCCTTGTGACCCGCCCAATCCTGACACTTCGTGCCGGTGTGAGCGGCGACCCTGCCTTTTGAGTCGACGATCGCAACCTGCCGAACATCGCTCCGGAGATCTGGAGCCAAAAGTTGCTCCAGAGCGTCGGCTGCCGAGACTCCCTGCTCGAGCAGCCGCAGACCTTCCGCTCCGAAAGCGACCTTGGCCATGGCCTGGGTGGCCACGGCACCGACGCCCGCTTTCGCCCAGGGAACCACCGAGCCGGCGGCAAGGTAGCGGCTTTGCACAGCGACGCCGAGGTCACCGGTCTTCGGATCGAAGGCAACGATCGAGAAGGTATTGATCAGCGGATCGGATTTTGCAGAGGCAGGAGCGAGCATGCTGAAAAGAATCGCAACAGTGCCAAGGACAGGAGTGATCCGCATCCCGTAACTTGGGCTGTCAGGCGGGAACTGTCACGGCCCGCTTGGAGACGCCCGTTGGTTGTGGTACAGAAAAGGAGATGATGAATTTCACGAAGATGAACGGAGCGGGCAACGACTTCGTCATGATCGATAATCGCTACCTCGGCTTGCAGTTGACCCAGCCAACGATTGCGCGTCTTTGCGACCGACATCGCGGGATTGGAGCGGATGGGCTGATTGCGGTGGAACCGGCAGAGAATGGGGCCGACTACCGGATGCGTTACTACAATGCGGACGGCGGCGAGGCGGAAATGTGTGGCAATGGCGCCCGCTGCTTTGCGCGATACGCAAGCAGGCTGAACGGGCGCACTGATGTTCTGAGCTTTGAGACCATGGCAGGCGTAATCTCTGCACACCTGCTCGGAGATCGGGTTCAGCTACAGATGAGCCAACCAGGAGACCTCGCCATGGACCTACGCCTGGATGCCCACGAGGCGCTGGTGACAGCCCACTCCGTGAATACAGGAGTCCCGCACGCCGTAGTGCCGGTCGATGACCTCGAAACCATGGATGTCCGAACAATCGGAGCCGCCATCCGCTGGCACGAGCACTTCGCGCCAAAAGGGACAAACGTGAACTTCATTCAGACGCTGGATGCAGGAACGCTGGCCATTCGAACGTTCGAACGCGGCGTCGAAGACGAGACTCTGGCGTGTGGGACCGGAGTGGTCGCGAGCGCCCTGGTGCACCACCGGTTGACGGGTTCCGCGTCTCCGGTGGCAATTAAGGTTCGAGGGGGAGACACCCTCGAAGTGGGCTTCGAGGTGGTCGATGGCGAGTACCGGAACGTGACGCTTACGGGTCCTGCCGACTTCGTTTTCGACGGCCAGGTTGCACTCTGATGAGGCTCTCTCATAGCTGCAAATCGGTGCTGTGCAAGGTCACGCTTCCTGCGTAGAACCCCACCCCTTATGTTTGCAGGGACTTTCACGGCGCTCGTGACGCCGTTCCAAAATGATCGTATCGACGAGGCCGCTTTCGAGCGCCTTATTGAGGATCAGATCGCGGCCGGCATCACGGGGATCGTCGCCGTGGGGACGACGGGCGAGTCTCCTACTCTCGGCAATGAGGAGCATCACCGAGTAATCGAACTCGCAGTCAAGATAGCGGCTGGTCGCTGCAAGGTGATTGCCGGGACGGGCTCGAACTCCACCTCCGAAGCAATTTGCCTGACCGTAGAGGCGGAAAAGCTCGGTGCGGATGCCGCCCTAATCGTTGCACCCTATTACAACAAGCCATCACCAGAAGGACTCTACCGCCACTACCGGGCGATCTCCGAAGCGACGAAGATCCCGCTGATTCTCTATAGCATCCCCAGCCGCTGCGGCATTGAGATCCCCATTGAGACCACGGTCCGGTTAGCGAAGGATTGTTCGAATGTCGTCGCGATCAAGGAAGCAGGCGGTTCGGTGGAACGCGTTAGCGCCTTGCGTGCAGCGCTTCCTACCGAGTTTGAGATCCTCTCAGGTGACGACGGTCTGACGCTGCCGTTCATCGCCGCAGGAGCGGTCGGGGTGATCAGCGTGGCGTCGAATCTGATTCCCAAGGAGGTCTGTGACCTCGTTCAGGCAGCTCTCGATGGACGCTTCGATGACGCCCGCAAACAGCACCTGCGCCTCTATCCACTCTTCAAGGACCTCTTCGTTGAGACGAATCCTGTACCGCTCAAAGCCGCGCTCGCACTCACGGGCCGCATGCAATCCGGCGTGCGCCTACCGCTTTGTGAACTGAGTGAGACCAGCCAGGCAAAGTTGGAAGAAACTCTTCGTGGGTTGGGCTTGATCAAGTAGCCATGGAACCAGTTCGCATCCTGATCAATGGCGCACGGGGTCGCATGGGCGAGACGCTGATCGCGTGCGCGGGCGCGGAACCTGGGTTGGTCGTGACCGAGAAGATCGATGCCGGCGATGACTTCGCCAAGGCGGTGCAGAACTGTGATGCGGTAGTCGATTTCAGTCATCACTCGGTTTTGGAGCTAGTGCTGGCCCGCTGCGTCGATCAGCAGAAGACACTGGTCATCGGCACGACCGGACATACCGACGCCCAGGTCGCAGGAATCCACCACGCTGCGCGGCAGATTCCTATCGTCTTCGCGCCTAACTATAGCGTTGGCGTAAACACCCTCTTCTGGCTTACCCGCAAGGCGGCGGAGATCCTCGGCCCGTCATTCGATCTAGAAGTAGTCGAGATGCATCACCGGATGAAGAAGGATGCACCGAGCGGAACTGCGAAGCGTCTTGCGGAAATCCTCGCGGAAGTGCGCCAGCTTTCCTATAACGAGAACATGCGGCACGGTCGTGCAGGAATCGTCGGGGAACGGACCAGCACCGAAATCGGGATGCACGCGATCCGCGGGGGCGACGTGGTGGGCGATCATACGGTCATCTACGCAGATGCCGGTGAACGCGTGGAACTCACGCACAAGGCGTCGAGCCGCGAGACGTTTGCCAAGGGTGCTCTCCGCGCTGCGCTATGGGCGCACGGCAGGCCAGCCGGCTTATACGATATGCAAGACGTGCTTGGTCTCCAGGACTGACCACGCCATGCGCACCGGCATCGCCTTCGGTTCGAATCTCGGCGATCGGCTGGCGCAGTTGAGACAAGCCCGTGCGGCACTCTCGGCGCTCACCCGGATCTCGGAGCCGCTTTATTTCTCGTCGGTGTTTGAGACGGAGCCAATCGATACTGAGCCTGACGCGCAGCCGTTCCTGAACGCCGTAGCCGAGGTTGAATTCACCGGTCATCCACTAGCCCTGCTGGACGCGCTCCATGAAGTGGAAGCAAGCTTTGGACGCCCTTCCAAGCGCCCGCGCAATGCACCTCGAGCCATTGACCTCGACGTGCTCTACGCTGGGAATCTGGTGCTGCGCAACGAGGAGATCGTCATCCCCCACCCTCGCCTGCACATGCGCCGCTTCGTTCTGCAGCCGCTCTGCGAAATCCGGCCCGAGCTGATTCTACCCGGCCACGAACTGACGATTGCGCAGATGCTGAGTTCTCTTTCAGATAGTGCCTCCGTCGAGTTCTTCGCGGGGGATTGGAGTCCATGACATCACCGCTTGCAGCGCTTCAGCAAAGAAAGCTTCGTGGCGAACGCATTGCGATGCTCACGGCGTACGACTATCCGACGGCCCGGCTTCTCGATGAAGCTGGCGTGGATCTGCTACTCGTAGGCGATTCCCTCGGAATGGTCGTGCTAGGCTATCCGGACACCACGCACGTGACGATGGATGAGATGCTGCACCACACCCGGGCCGTGGCACGAGGTGCGCAGCGGGTGCCGATCATTGCGGACCTGCCGATCGCGAGCTATGACACGCCCGAGCAGGCCGTAGAGAACTCACGCAGACTCGCCGCCGCCGGGGCGCACGGCGTGAAGCTTGAAGGTGGCGCAACCCATGTCCCACAGATTGCCGCTCTGGTGAATGCGGGAATCCCAGTTATTGCTCATCTCGGTATGATGCCTCAGCGCGTCCTTGAGGAAGGGGGCTACCGGATTAAAGGTAAGACAACCGAGCAAGCAGATGCACTGCTTGCCGACGCCGCAGCAGTGGAAGCAGCAGGAGCTTGGGGCATCCTTCTCGAACTTGTGCAGCCGGATGTCGCACGGCAGATAACCGAGCGAGTGAGGATCCCCACCATTGGAATCGGCTCAGGCTCTCAGTGCGACGGCCAGGTTCTTGTTACCCACGATCTCATTGGCCTTTTCCCTTGGTTCACACCCAAGTTCGCGACTCCCAAGGCGCAGGTCGCGGTTTCAATCCGCGAATCAGCGGAGCAGTTCGTCCGGGAGATTCACGGATCAGCAGCGCAGCCGTGAGAGGATTAGCACGCGGGAGGCTCCTCGAGCCCAGCGGGCTAGACAACCCTTAGTCCGAACAGCGGCTTCGGTACTTTGCCCCCCGGGCGAATCTCCTTAGGCCCATCCGGGCCGGCTATCCCTTAGCCCAGGCCAGCGGCCTGGGCAGTCTCACCCCCGGTCCGCGCCCTGAAAGGGTGCGATTAGAGTGAACGCCGTGTTCCCGTATCGCGGCCCTTTAGGCCGCATCGCCACCGGCTCTCTGACCCAGGCCGCCGGGCCTGGGCTAAGGCATGGTGCACCGTTGGTGCGATTTAGCCCGGAGCTCTCAGACCGGGCCGCTGGCCTGGCTAACGGATCGTGCCCCGTTGGTGCGACTGAGCGCGGAGCTCTCAGACCCGTGCCGCTGGCCTGGGCTAAACAATAGTGCCTTGTTGGCCTGAATAGCGGCGCCCTGCGGGACTCAGCGACACCCCTCCTATGCCGCTGCTCCGGATTCCAGGAACTCACCCGCCTTGCGGAACTTGGCGTACCGCTGTTGAAGCAGCTTATCGATCGGGATCGCTTGAAGCTCAGCAAGATGGCGATCGATCGTATCCCGCAGGTTGGCGATGGCTGCTCCTTGATCCTGGTGAGCCCCACCCATCGGCTCGGCGATAACGTCGTCAATCAGATCCAACTCCTTCAGATCGCGCGCCGTGAGCTTCAGCGCCTCGGCGGCCTCCGGCGCATGCTTGCGATGCTTCCACAGGATCGCAGCACAACCCTCCGGACTGATCACCGAGTAGTAGGCATTCTCCAGCATGAGCACACGATCCGCGACGCCGATCCCGAGTGCGCCCCCGGACCCGCCTTCGCCGATCACCACCGCAATGGTCGGGGTGCGCAGAATCATCATCTCACGCAAATTCACCGCTATCGCCTCCGAGATGTGGCGCTCCTCTGCCCCGACACCAGGATAAGCGCCAGGCGTATCGATCAGTGACACAAAGGGAAACCGGAACTTTTCCGCCAGCCGCATCAGGCGCAGAGCCTTCCGGTAGCCTTCCGGATGCGCACTACCAAAGTTCCGCTTCACATTCTCTTTAGTGTCGCGGCCTTTCTGATGGCCGATGATCGCACACTTGTGCTTGCCGAGGGTGGCGAGCCCCCCGGGCATCGCTGGATCGTCACCATGCAGACGGTCACCGTACAGTTCGATGAACCCCTGGAACGCGAGCTGGAAGTAGTCTAGCGCATAGGGTCGCGCAGGATGCCTGGCAATCTGCACTCGTTCCCACGCCGTCAGGTTCAGATAAATGTCGCGCTTGGTATCCTCCAGTTTGCTCTCCATCTGGCGCACCTCGCTGTCGAAATCCACATCGTTCGCGCGAGAGTGTCTGCGCAAGTCAGCGAGCTTCTCCTCCAGCTCGATGATTGGTTTTTCGAATTCCAGCGGATGGACTTTCATTGGGAGCTTCACTCGATAATGACGGGCGTGCCCTTGCGAACCAAGAGCGCAAGTTTTTGCATGTCCTCGGGAGCCAGGCCAATTCCCGAGGGCGGGCGCTTCGGCTTCTTCCCGTCGGAGCCGGCTTCACGGAAGCTATAGAGCGTGTTGCCTGCGGCGCTCACCACCACCCAATGATCGGCGGAGTTGTAGGTCTTATCCGCGTATGAAACACGCCCACCATCGTGCCAGGCGATTTTGTCGGTGACCGTGCCAACCTGTCGCCCGACAGGCGCAGCGGCCTGGCCCTTCTTCTTCTCTGGCACAGCGAGGATGGCGTACTGGGCAAAGAAGCGCCCCTCGTTGAGCAGGATCACCTTCTGCGCCTTGCGATCAATCAGGACCGTGAAATCGTGCGGCGCATAGGTGATCTTCTGGCCAATCCTCAGCATCACCTGCTGCAGATTATTCGCCTTCATCAGGAACTCCGGCGTGGATTTCACCTTGGTCGCCACTCGGCTCAGCACGTCCCCGCTTTTCACAATGTAAGATTGTTTCTCAGGAACCTCGATCGGTGAAAGGAAGATAGTCGCGTTGATTTCCCCAAGCCGGTTCTTCGCTTCGTCGAGCTTTGTGGATTCCGGGTACCGGTCGATGAACTCCTGCAGTGCCTTGCGGGCCTCGATGAGTTTACCTTCCGTGTGAAGGGTCACTCGCTTGTTGTACTCCGGCACCGTTGGGTCCGGTGGTGGGGTCGGTGGCGGCAGGCTGCGCTCGAGCTGAAGATCCTGTCCCGGCTTCACAAAGAGCAGCCAAGTAAAATAGCCCGCGCTGCCAAAGACGCAGCACGCAAGGATAAGAAGAATAATGGCTCTCACTGGCGTTCTGAAGAATCGCGAAGCGTTCTGTGAACTCTACAAGAGCCCACGCCGCCGGAAATCACCAAGATTCTCCCCTGCACTACCCTCGATCATGTCGGTGGCAAACTTTAGCAGGCAGACTTCCCAGCCTTCATCAACGCCCTGGATGATTGCGCTCAGCGGATCTTCCGAACGATCCACATGCTCCCGAAGGCGCGCGACGACGGTATCCACACGTTCGTGCACGAGATTCTCCGTCACATCGGTTTTTCGAAACTGAAATCCGTACTTCAGCACCGCGAGATGCTGGGCGTTCTCCTGCATCCAGCGAACGAATTCTTCCGCCTTCTCGCCGAAACCATCGAGCACATCGCGTGAGATGTGTCCTGGGGTAATGATCTGCGGGCGCTCAGCGTGAAGCCGCCCATCGCGCACTCGCACCTGCTCCGCCGTATCCATCAGCTCCGTTACGAGATAGAAACGAAACGTCGTCGAGCCAAAGGTCTCAATGCGCCGCTGCGGCGCGACGATCACCTGAGTGTTCTCGATCGCGAACTGAAAGGTGTCTTCATTGAGCATTGCGAAGCGGGCGAAGATAGAGCGAACGGCACCTCGTGCAATCCGCCTTTTCAGGAACTTACAGCAGGATCAAGGCAGCCGGGTGGCTGAAGTGCGGACTTTTCAGGCAGCAAAGACCACGCTGTTTGCATTCCCGCCTACGTACGGATCTGCCCGGTGCCCCGGAGCAGGTACTTGTAAGTAGTTAGTTCCTCGAGAGCCATAGGCCCTCGTGCATGCAGCTTGTCGGTGCTGATCCCGATCTCCGCTCCGAACCCAAACTCCCCGCCATCGGTAAACCGTGTCGAGGCGTTCCAATACACCGTCGCGGAATCCACCTCGCGCAAAAACTCCTCAGCCGTGTCTTCATTGCGAGTGATGATCCCATCGCTGTGGTGGGACCCGTGCTCCTCGATGTGCGCGACCGCCTCTGCCAGATCATCTACGACCTTCACCGCGAGAATCAGATCGAGGAACTCCGTACGAAAGTCCATCTCTCCGGCCGGTACCACGTGTGATGAACCGATCCTTCGTAGATACTCCAGCGCTGCGGGGTCGCACCGAAGCTGCACGCCGTTCTCGAGCAGCGCAGGCCCTGCCGTAGCGAAGAACTGCTCCGCCGCTTCCCGATGCACCAGCACCGTCTCGACGGCGTTGCACACACCAGGCCGCTGACACTTTGCATTCAGCACGATGCGCTCAGCCATCTCGAGGTCAGCTTCACGATCCACATAAAGGATGCAGATCCCATCGTAATGTTTGATAACAGGCATGCGCGCGTGACTCACCACGGTCTCGATCAGTCCCTTGCCGCCGCGCGGCACGATCACGTCGAGATACTGATCCATCGCGCAAAGGAGTTTCACCGCCTCACGGTCGGTCGTCGGCACCAGCAGGATGGCATCCGCGGGTAGATCCGCCTGCTGCAAACCGCGCCCAAGGGCAGCCGCAATCGCCAGGTTGGAGTTGATCGACTCCGACCCACCCCGGAGGATGGTCGCGTTCCCAGTCTTCGTGCAGAGAACGGCGGCGTCGCTGGTTACATTCGGCCGCGACTCGTAGATGATGCCGACTACGCCGATGGGCACGCGCACCTTCGAGATCCGGAGGCGATTGGGGCGCGTCCACTCGCGGATCACCTCACGCACGGGGTCGGGTAGGAGCGCCACCTCGCGGATACCATTGGCCATTGCCTCCACGCGCGCCGACGAAAGGGTGAGCCGCTCCAGCATCGCTCCTGTGATACCGCCTGCACGAGCTTTCTCCAGATCGCGGGCATTTGCCGCGAGGATCTCATCAGAGCTGGCGATCAGGGCATCAGCCATGGCAACGAGCCCGCGGTTCTTCTGCTCGGTACTCGCGCGAGCGAGTGCTCGAGCGGCTACGCGCGCCCGTTTCCCGAGGTCGAGGATCTGCTCTTGGAGATTATTCACGGCGAATAGGGCAAGGTAGTACGGCTCAACGAAAAGGGAAGGCGGGGCGCGAGTGCTTCCGCCTTTAGGGTCCCTATAAAGGGCGATCCGCACGGCCCGGCACGAGGAACTCCGTTCCAGCACCCACCGATTTTACAAGGACCGCTGCGATCCGAGCCGGAGTGCGGCCATTCGCAATCCAAGTCGGAATTCCCCCATCAATGGCCAGCTTCACCGCCTGCAGTTTTGAGACCATCCCGCCTACCGAGAGACGCCCCTTTTCCTGCCGGGCCAGGCTGGTCACTTCCTCAATCTGCTTTACTTGCGGGACCAGCTGCCCTGCGCCGTCGAGCAACCCGTCCACGCTGGTCAGCAGGATGAGCAAGCGCGCGCCTGCCAGCATTGCCACTTCGGCGGAGAGCCGATCATTGTCTCCAAACCTCAACTCCTCCACCGCTACGGAGTCATTTTCGTTGATGATCGGCACGACTGTCTTGCGCTCGATGAGGTGCTCCAGCGTGTTCTGCGCATTTGCGTACCGCGTCCGGCTGTCCAGATCGCCATGTGAGAGTAGCAACTGGGCGACGTTCAGCCCGTGATCAGCAAAGACCTTGGAATAAAGTTGCATGAGCTTCGACTGCCCCACCGCGGCGCAAGCCTGCCGCGCGGAGAGTGAATCCGGCCGCTCCTCCAGCGCCAGCGCGCTCAACCCTGCCGCCACGGCGCCGCTTGAGACGATGACACACTCGTGCCCATGAACGATCAATTCCGCTACTTCGCCGGCGAGACGTTGAAACTGCGGCTCATCGAGAGTGTTGCCTTGGGGATTCGCCAGAATGCCGGAGCCGAACTTGAGGACGATGCGCATGAGAGAACCGCAGCACGAGCGCGGGTGCATGAGGTAGCGCAACGGTACGCCCCGCGAAAACCAAAAACGATCGGCCGGTCTCGATGAGATCGCGGCGCTTCAAGCGGTCCCCCACTCTGAATTGCGGCGTACTGTCGGCCATGGCGCACAATGAAAGATCTTTCCTGGCGAGGCAATGAACATTCAGGTCCTCCCATCGCGCAACTCGGCTCGTATAGTAGGCAAGCAACATGCGCCCATTCTCAGGCAAGTGCCCGGTCATTACCGCCAATCTAAGCTGACCCCAGCACCCGCGCCGTAGATCTAGCTTTACGTGATGCCTGACCTCAGTTCGCGCCTCTTTGACGTTGCCGTAATCGGTGGAGGACCTGCTGGGTCCACTTGCGCGGCCTTCTGCGCGCAGGCCGGATTGGCCACAATACTCGTGGAGCGGACCCACTTTCCCCGGGACAAGGTCTGCGGCGATTGCTTGAACCCAGCTGCCTGGCCCGTCCTTGATCGGCTCGGCGTGGCGGATCAAGTCCGCGGGCTGGTGCATTCACGCCTTGGCGTTGTGGACTTCGTCGGGTGCGACGATCGCATGGTGAGCTGCGCGCTTCCCGAGACCATGTTCCCGGAGATTGCGGTGCGGCGCCGCGATCTGGATCAGGTGCTCCTGCGACGAGCAGAAGCGTGCGGCGCGGAGATTGAGGAGGGTACGGCGGTCACTGGTGTGAGTGCGAGGAAAGGCTCGGACGAGCAGTGGAAGATCCAGACAGCGCACGGTACCATCCGGGCGCGGAGTCTGGTGGCCGGCGACGGACGCAATTCCACAGTACTTCGTTTGCTCGGCCACTTCCCACGGACCGAGCGGGATCGCGCCGGACTTCAGACTCACATTCCTCTCCCTGACGGGATGACAGGCCGAGTCCGTATGCGGTTCCGACCGGAAGGGTATTGTGGGCTCGCGGATATCGGCGGGGACGTGGGAAATCTCTGCCTCGTCGCACGCTCTGCTGGCCTCGACCGCCTGAGGACTTGGGCGCAGCAAGAGTTCGGTCTAGAAGCGGCGCAAACGTGGCGGGCGATCACTCCGCTTAGTCGTGCGCCGATCGGTCCACGTGTCGGGAGCAGCCTCTTACTCGTTGGCGATGCCGCCCGGGTGGTGGAGCCTTTTACCGGTGAGGGCATCTACTATGCGCTCGCCTCGGGAGAACTGGCCGCCCGTGCCCTCGTGAGTCGTCGACTCGACCGATACCCCCGCGAGCACGCCGCGCTCTACAAAGGCCGCTTATGGATTAACCGCGTGGCGAAGGCAGCCTGCCTTTACCCAGGCGCAGCGACTGTCTTGCTGCGGATCGCACAACGGCGACCGGAACTGCTAGGGTTGCTGACGAAAAAAGTGACCGGCGGGGTTCCGGGATGTCATTACGGATGAGCGGCAATGGGACTCGTGGCACCCGCTTCGCCTCGAACCTTAGTGCCTGCGCATCCCGGTCGGAAGCTTCCTTAATTGAGCGCGCCTGGCGCGAGACCAACCTGCGAGCCCTGCCTTCTGACCGCCCTCAGATTAAGCATCGCCCCCTTGACTGCAGTTCAAAGAAGCCCTGGAATCCTGAACCGAAGATCGCAATAGGAGCATCCAACGATCCGCCACTTCGATGTATGCCGAAGATTGAAGACAGTCCTCGAAGTGATGCTAATCGTCTCCAACTGCTTCATCCTGCGGTGACATTTGGGACAGCTGGGCAGCGACATCAGCGCTTTGTACAGGAAGGTCACGACCATCAAGCCGAGACCTCCTACGAACATCCATTGCAAGACTGTCTGAAGCTCGTCGGCGGCGGAGTAAACCTCCTGGCGGTAAAAACCCCATGCCCATGCACTCAGCGAAATGATGGCGACAAGGAAGGCGTGAAGCATAGTCGTCGCATGATAGCCTTTGAGCTCCGGCGGATAGTCCCCTTTCATGTCTTACCAGTGCAAGCGTGAGGACTTGCCGGCGACCTTCCAAGGCCAAACCAGAGCGCACAAGCCTCGATACTGGATCCAGCACTTCGTCTTGCTTGGCATGAACGAGCCTTGGATCGAATCAATTGCGCAGATCAAGCGTTCAAAGTTTCGAATGAACGCCAGCCCTCGATCGCCACGGCCCTTCGTGCTCCGCGATCGTCGAAGGACTAATAACCTCTCCCGTTGATAAAAGCCAGGCACTGACTACCTGGGCTACCCGGCAGCACCTGCTGTGGTGATCCTCATATCCAAATCGATGATCAAAGCGGTTGATTGTTCTCTGCGGTTTCGGTCTTGCTGGCGATCACCGTAGACCACAATGTCCCATCTATGCACGGTAGCGGCCCATTTCCGGAGGTGGTTATGTTGTTCATGATCTGGTGCTTTGTTGGACTCTGCAGTCTCTTGTTCTTCCGTTTCAATAGTAACGCCGTTCTAAAGCGTCGGCTTTGGCCAGTGTTCATGGCGGCAACTTGCCTCGTCTTCTGCGGGTTTTTCTATTTGATCCTTAGTTATCAGCAGCCAAAGCTTCTCTACCTGCTCGTATCTACGCAAATCCTGACCTCTGTCCTCAGCACCCGTATGACCTGCTTCTGCGACTTCTGTGGCAAGACCTTCTATCGAGAGCTCTTTTCTGCTAACGAAGCGGCCTGCCCTCAGTGTCGAGCGGGACTGGGATAGCGTTGTTTTCTTACGGGCGTTATGCGCCACGCCCCGTCCAGATGAGTGTAATGGATGAGATCGGAGTGAAGCGTGGGGTCATCAGCCCTGCGATAGAACACGCGGAACGCAACGAACTCAACTTCGTGCTCCTCGAAAGCGACGCGCTCCGCGGAAACGGCAGGACGTGCTGCGAGAAAGTCGCGCCGAGGCTGTGCCTCATCAGGTCTTTTGCGAGGAACCTCTGACCAGATCAATGCAACGATTGCGAGAGCCGCTACGGCAATGGCACCAAAACACCCACATGCCTAGCTTTTTGGTTTGCTCAAAAGCTGGCGCGCCTTTGCGCATTCGGCAACGTAGACGGTGCTGAGAGCCTGGACAAACTGAAATGTGTGCATGAATGCGGTTACTGGACCATTAAAGCGCTATGCCAAAGGGAGCTTACGACGATCGCTCCGATGGTAAGCAGCATAAGCCACGATATGTCTGGTGGTGGTTTACTGTCAGGAACAGGTGCTTTCATTGAGGTCGGAAGAAAAGTCCCACAGCTCGATTGTGGGATATTTCTTCCGACACCAACTCACCCCTTCAGAGGGAAACTTAGTCCGTTTCCGAGGAGGCGACGTGGGTTGGGGGCTCATGGCCGGAGACCCGACAAGGCGGCAAACTCCGATAGAAACCGAGGTCCGCAAGAACGCTGATCGCCCACGCCGCGACTATAATAATCACCCCCGGAGGGGTCCGCAGAAATGCATTGGCAGCCGACGACCCCATCAGCACCGCCACCAACGGAAGAGACAGCAGCAGGGCAATCGCCCCGCCGAGACGCTGTCGGTCGGTGGTAGCATTGAGATCGCTCGGCCGGAGCAACGAGCATAACGATATGAGAAAGAAAGCGTGGATGCCGCCCTCGTCGGTGAAGAGAAGGAGCCAGACCACTAGCCAGCAAAGCCAGGAAGCGATCAGCCGTGGGCGCTCATTGCGGACCCTCAGTTGCGAGGTGATCATGTGCGGCGTATTTTACTCACGGGAGATGATCTTTGGTATCCAGCTTCTTCACTACTATCCAGACTACCGTTTCAATTGAATTGCCCCGCCACAAACAGCAATGCCAGCAGAACGAACAGCGACGGGATGATGAGCCAGAAAGCACGGCGATAGAGGCGCTGCTGCGCACGTGGCAGATGACGCGGGCCAACTTGAAAGAAGATTCCCGCGCTATATTGAGGAAGCTTCGCCAGAAACAATAGCACCGTACCCACGATAGCCGCTCCGGTAGAAATGGCCAACGCCCAGAGCCACGGGAGCGCAGTCGGATGACGCATCCAGTTGAAGACGGGAAAGAGAAAAGTCATCACCAGCGTCGCTAGGAGAAAGCCGTAGGGAAACAGCAGCATCCACAGATCAAGGGGGAATCGGTTGCCTGACTCTCGTGCCATTTGCCAGACCGTACACTCGCCAGCAGTTTGGGTCTAGCCCCCCTCGCCGGCTTCCCCGGCAATCGCTGGCAGATTCTGCGTCCATGCGGCAGGAAGGAAGTAAGACTCGAACGGGAACCTGTCGTCTGAATCGGTGCAGTAGAACTTCCAACCTTGAGAGATCATATCGTCAATCCGATTCCTGGCGAATCGCATTGCAAGAGACAGTGCCTGCAAGGAGTCGTATCCGAAGATCCCCCGTGGCTCGCTTAGATCTGGAACGGTTACGTAACATACATACTCGCCCGTCTTCCGCTGGACCGGCAAAGACACGCCTATCGTGTATAGGCCGGCCTCGCCGGAGGGTTTCACCACACGGGACTGGGTTTGTGCAATGAGTTCGATCATCGAGGTTCCTTGAATACAGCTAGGGTGGACCGTCTCCTGTTCACAAGCGTATTAGGATTCCGCCGATTGGCAAACCACAGAGGGTTTGAGTCTCCATTAATCGATTCGTCAGCGCCTAACCGAGCAGGTGGCGCAGCTCCATGACAAGAGGATTGCCCAACCTAAAAGGATGAGCGAGCCGAGAAACAAGGCATTGGGCGGGTTATCGCGCTGGCGGTAATCTCAACCGCGCTGCCTCAGGACCAGGGAAGCAGCGCATCGCACCTCAGCAGACTCAACCGTCAGTCTATCGATTCTCCAGCATCATCCAACAGGTCTTTATGAACCAACCTCATCAATCCGATTTACCGGAGGGTCGCATTGCTGCGCGTGCCGCGACAGATCCCAACGTGGCACCCTCCAGGAGCCAGTCTTCAGGCGCGGACTTGATCGTGTGCAATGCCGAGATTTTCACCGGCAACCTCGCACAACCTGAGGCATCCGCTCTGGCCGTCAAGAATGGGCGGATCTACTGGGTTGGGACCGATGCCGATATTCTGGCATTGAAGGGCTCCAACACTCAGGTCATTGACGCAGGCGGTCGCAGGCTGATTCCGGGCATCAACGATGCCCACATGCACCTGCTCAATGAAATCAACTACAATTACCACGTTCGGTGGGACGGCGTACCCTCGTTGCATCGCGCGTTGACCATGTTGAGTGAGCAGGCAGAAAGAACTCTTGAGGGCCACTGGGTCAAGGTGATCGGAGGCTGGTCACCCTATCAATTCGAAGAGAATCGCTTCCCTATCGTCGACGAGTTGCGCGCGGCCGTGTCCAACCGTCCATTGTACGTGCAATACGCCTACAATCGCGCCTTCGTTAACGAACTGGCGGTAGCCGCACTTGGCGTGGGCACCGACCGTTTCCCCAACTTTCAGGTCATTGAGTTTGAGACGGACGACCACGGAAAGTACACAGGCGTCGTCTATGGCGATACCTTCGGCTTTGTCGCAATGGAGACGCTGTTCCCCCAACCTTCTTTCGAGGAGCAGGTGAGCTCAATGGTCTACACCATCGACGGCCTAAACCGTTTCGGAGTTACCTCGGTCTTTGATTGTGGCAGCAGGGGCTACCCCGAAGCCCACACCATCCCGGAGGTCCTCATGCGCGCCAATCGCTTCAATTTGCGCCTCTCCTTTGTGGATATGCAATCGGGTAGCAGTTCCAACATGGTGGATGCAGAGATCCGAGCCGTAACAGAAATCTCACCGATGAGCCCCGGGGAGAACCTGTATCCGACCCGGGCACACGGGCATGTTTACCGGGGGGCCAAAGCGCTGGACACAGAAGTGCATGATCACGAGAACTTCGATCGTCCCGCAGTCATCCTCGATCCAGACAGGATACGACGGCATGTCGTGGAGGATATCGCCAAGCTGGTCAGGCGGCGGATTCCTTTCCGCATGCACATCAGCTACAACGAAAATATTACCCCCTTCCTGGATGCCATGGAGGAGATGAACAAAAAGACTCCGCTTGATGGCCTCAAATGGAGCATCGAACACGCGGAGACGATCACTCCTGAGAATATCCGCAGAGTCAAAGAGCTAGGCGGCGGAATTGCCCTCGATCCGAAGACGGCCTTGCACGGCGATGCTTTTATCAGGACCTACAGCCGGGAGAAGGCCTTGCAAACACCGCGCCTGCGCCAGCTCGTTGATAGTGGGATACCTCTGGCTATGACTACCGACGCTTTCCGGGCCACTACTTTCAATCCATGGGTCGCCATCAGTTGGATAGTGACCGGAAAGTCAGTCTCCGGATCCGAAGTGCTGGCCGAGAACAATCGGCTCACCCGCGCCGAGGCGCTGAACCTGTTCACCCTCGGTGCGGCCTGGTTCACGAACGCAGAAGCCGAGATGGGCAGGATCGCGCCTGGCAATCTGGCGGACTTCGCCGTCCTGGACAGGGACTACTTCAACGTCGCTGAGGATCAGATCAAATCCATTACCTCTGTCCTAACCCGAGTTTCGCAGTTTGGCGGGGTATTTAACTTTTTCCGCCATAGTTTGGCGTGTTCTTCAGAGGCGGGGGAGCGCTAGAGGTGCTGAGATGGCCTGTGTGACAACCCACCCTATTCTCAGGCTCCGCGGAATGAGGCAGGATCACGGGCGTCATGTTCCTCAAGCGCCATCAGGTCCGCAAAGACGGCAAGCTACACGTCTACTACTCGCTGAGTGAAAGTGTGCGGCTGAGCCGC
>JANMSW010000009.1:0-128059 GCA_031389825.1 Spartobacteria bacterium | reverse complement strand
GGCAAGGGGAGTACGATCACACTGGGAGGAGAACTAAGTGGCACAAGAGGGCAACTCAACATCGCATCGAGCGTGGCAAGCGGGACCAACCGATTGATCCGGTTAGTGGGTGGTGGCGGTCAAATCAACCTTCCGAACGGCACTCTTGCGCTGAACGGTGGGATTCTCGGATCAGCACCATTGGCTGTTGTGGGCACTAGCGCGGAAAACAGCAAATTGATTATCAAATCGACACATTCTGGAGAGCTGTCACTGGAGCATGCAACGGTCAGGCTGACAGATGGCGGAGCGGCCTCGGTCAGAATGGGCAATGGTTCGCACCTCGTAGCGGAAGGGAAAACAAGAATCGCTGCTCTTGTAGAGGGAGGCGGAGCAGTTGCGCCCCGTGTCACGATCCTGAATGAGCTGAAGATTGATGGAGCAAACTCAGGCCAGTACGGCGGTGTTATTGCGGGTCCGGGAGATTTTGTGAAGGCCGGAGATGCCACCTTAACCCTCACCGGAGACAGCACGTTTGCGGGTTCCACTTCCATAACCAAGGGAACCCTGGTCGTGACCAGCGTCAGAAACGCTGGCGTGCCAGGCCCAATCGGCGCTGGAAGTGAGATCAGGTTGGCGGGCGCGAGTGCTTCGGAGTTGCCGACGTTACGTCTTGTGGCGAGCACTGCCTTGTCCAGCAATCGAGTTTTGGCACTCACAGATTTTGGCGGTGCGATCGACCTTCCAGACCCTGCAACTACCCTTACCTGGTTGGGACAGGTAAACGGGGATGCATCATCGCGGTTGGTGAAGATGGGTGCAGGTGCACTGCGACTGAGTGGCGCGAACGGCTTCAGCGGGGCTTTGGATGTGCAGGGGGGGCGCTTGCAGGTGATCGGGGGCAATGCCTTACCTAACGATGGGAACGTTGCAGTAGCTACAGGCGCAACTTTGGAAGTCCTTATTGGGAGCAACGAAACCATCGGTGCCTTGGAGGGTGCGGGTAAGTTGATACTTGCCAGCCGGCTCACCACTGGCGGAAACAATCGCTCCAGCATTTTCTCCGGAGTAATTAGTGGAGCAGGGTCGAATCTGCTGGTGAAGAGAGGGAGCGGTACGTTCACCCTTGAAAACAGTCAAAGCACGTTCAGCGGAGGCGTTGTCATTGCTGATGGCGCGGTGAGTGTCCCCGCTGTGGCTAACAGCGGCTCCAACAGTCCACTCGGTAGCACCGGATCGATCACGCTCGGGGATGAAGATCACATCGGACGTCTGACGGTGACGCACGCCGGCCTCGCTTTCACGAATCGCCCCTTCTCCATTACGTCAGGGGGTGGGGCAATTGACGTACGAAACAAGGAGGCAGAATTAGTGCTTTCCGGACAAATGGATGGACCTGGCTCCTTGTTGAAGCTGGGAGAGGGCCGGCTTCGACTGACGAACGAGAAGAGCTTCAGCGGCGCTGTAGTTGTGGGGGATGGGACATTCGTTCTCGAGGGGAGCTTTTCCGGACCCGTTACCATCCTTGATCCCGGCACCTTCGAGACATCAGGTGCAAATCCCGGGACCATCGGTGCCTTCAATCTTTCGGGAGGCACACTGAGGCTGGGGGGCGTCGGGGCAGCCGGCAGTTTGAACACCGGCAGCGTATCGCTGGATGGGGGTGTTTTTGCCCTGGATCTCCTAACAGCAGGCGGAGGGCACGATCACCTGAGTATCACTGGTTCTGCCCACATCAGCGGCCGGGTCGTACTAACGATTAATCTAGCTTTTGATCCCGAGGATTTCGTGGATTCCTACCGTTTAGTGGTGAATGACGGAAGTGATGTGACGACCTTTCTGGATGAGGATTCGAGGTTCATCTACCAAGGTGTTGTCTTGGACGAAGGCCAGCACTTCCTCGTCACTGATGGGGAGATTTCGCAGTACTTCGAGGTTCGCTACGGGCTGACCGAAGTGGACAACGACATCCGCCTCGTTGCTGCTCCTGAGCCTGGGAGTGCTTTGCTGCTCCTCGGTGGGATACTCTTGGTTGGAGGACGAAGGATTACGCGGATACACCTTCGGGAGGTGTAGGGGTTCGCGACAAACATTTCTGGTTTAAGTTTTCTCCGCAGGATTCCGGCGAACTGGAGTTCCTGCCCGGTGAGGAGCAGTAGTGGACGAAGTTTTGACGTGGACCACTATTGCTTCGATCCCTTGCCGGGGTCGTGCCGGACTTGGATGTAGACAAGGGCGGTATCGCGGAGCTCAGCCCCTGGCTAATAGCTGGGAAGCCTCCGGCTTCGTGAGGGCCAGCAAGTTCCCCGCGTTTTGAGCGAACGAAGAAACGTGCACCGGTGGGATCAGCATGCTGCCGAATCATTTAAAAGTCGAAACGCCTACGACCCCCGAAGGGGTCAAAGCTATTAGCCAAGTGTCGAGCTCCGCGATACCCTGGAGTAACGATAAACACACATCGACTCCGGCCCGGGTCGCAGCAAGGGGGGGCCTCGATGTCTCTTGCGGAAAGCCGATCTGCACGCGCAGTCCTCAAAGCTGCGCAGATCAGGCGCACGCTCTACTTCCTCCGGATTGCCGCGGAGAACCCGAACCGCACCCTCTACGACACCAACAGGGCGGTTTTGTCGATGCGGCGATACGGCAGTACCGGTATCGTCTCTCGGTAAGGCACGAGATCTGGGGATACTGAGTACGTTGCACAACTCAGCACGGGCAGAAGAAGGGGCGGCAAGCCCGAACATCTTTGACTCCTCATCTCCGGGCAGCGGTTTAGACGACCGCTGGTTCATAAGAGCCGCTCTGCTGCTCGGGCTTTGGTCCCTCGCAGGTCCCGTTTTCACCCACGGCTGCCGTGTAGCTGCGCTTCGCGGGCGGGGAGAAAGGAGACTGATGGAAGTCCGAGTGCTGGTAAATCGGTAGATCAGTTGATGAATGCTCCCATTGGGCCGAAATCCCGCCTTGCATCGGTGACTTCGTTGCGCTCCTCTCACCGGGTGCTCGTGGCGGCTTGCCGACTAGGGAGCGGAAGGTGATACGGCGTGCCTTATTCGCGGCGGGCGGATCGGATGCTTCGGTTGCTTCCCTGCTGCGGTACGATCACCAATTTTTTCTCACTTCGCACTCTTCTCCATGCATCACTGGTTTATAAGGATCCTCCCTCTCGTATTAGCGCTCCTTTCATGCTCATGCGCGCAGGATGTCGCCAGTCGCTATTACGCTGCGCAGCAATATCCTGCAAAGGAACCGAAAGAGGTCGAACTCCTCTATCGAGCCCCGACCCGCGCGTTTGATGTGATTGCAGACTCTCAGTCACGCGGGGAATCCCCAAACAGCATGAAGAAACGGGCGGCCAAGATCGGTGCGGACGCGATCATCGTCACTCCTCTGGGCGGCCTCTACAGCCCAGGCGAGCAATGGGCTGGCAGCGACAGAATGTCGGGCACCCACTCACGCCTCGTCGGATCAGCAATCAAATACAAATAATGAAACAAACCCTCCGCCTTACCGCCCTTGCATTGGCCACCTGCGTCCTCGCTGGATGCGCGACCGTCGATGTCACAAAGACCGGTAGAGGTTACTACCCGCCGACCAACCCCAACGAGGTTGAGATTCTTATGACGGAACCAACCCGGCCGTTTAGCGAGATTGCTACGGTGAGTACGTCGGGTCATGAGATGCGGGCAGAAGCCAAGATGCACAATGCGATCCGAGCCAAAGCCGCGCCCCTCGGCGCAAATGCTGTAATTGTCCAACAGCAGGGAATCATCCCCACTGGCATGGGCGGCGGTCAGCGGTGGGCGACTGGCGTGGCAATTCGCTTTAACTAACAAACGGCTAAGATCGCGCTGCACCCTGCGTCTCGCAGCATGGTGCAGCTTTCCTGCTGGGAATGGCTTCGCCGGTTGGAGGCTGATTCCGAAGTAGGTCCTGGCACGGACTCTCATGGTATAAGGTTGTCCGGCTTAACACGGGGTAGCGGCTCCGCCCAACTTTGGGCTGCATGCTGGAATCCCATTGGGATTAGTGAGAACTGTGGAGTCACGAAGCTCGATTTAGAACCCGTGCTCGCGGGCAGGTGAGGAGGGGGAGATCGACCTCGTTCTGTATAAACGACCAGGGTGGAAAACCCGGACCCCGTCGGAGAGCCCCTTCGGCGCTTATGCTTTGTTTCCCCGCAGGTTCCGCTCCCGCCCACGGCTGCCGCGTAGCTTACCCTCCCCGGGCTCGGAGGAAGGTCAGGAGGCGGAACTCCATGGCGCGGAGGTTTTCGCGTGAGATGCCTTCGCCGTTTGTGAAGCGCTCGTAGGCGTCGCTCATCAACCAGGGGTTGGTCGAGTTCATCCAGCTTCTGTCACGGCTTGTAGAACCGCGCGGTGGAGTATTCTTCGGCCCATCCGCCGAGCGGGCGAGGCCCCCGTTCTTTAGAAATCCTTGTTCCTTGAGCAGGTCTATCCCACTTCTCCGCCTGAGTGAGCAAACTTGAATCTCAATTCCGGAATTTGGCTCGTATGTGCGAACCAACGCCTGTCAGCTGAGCATTAAGCGGCAACGCACCTGCAATCACGCGAACCCGGACGAAGATCCAATCTGCTCCTTGGTAGCGACAACCCGCCCTTTGGAATACGTCATAGAGGGCCGGCGGGTTAGTGTGGTTGCGCCAAATGCGAATCTTTCCGCCGTCCTGTCGGGACGTATGCTCTCGGATTGAGATCTGGGGGTTTGCGCCACCCCGGCTGATCTCCGGCGTCCTTCAGGACACGCGAACGGTGATCAAGCTGTTATTCAGGAAGGCATCTCTGTTCACATAGCGGACGTGGCGACCTCCATCTTTTTATGGGCCGGGATGACTGGTGGAGCAGCGCGCAAGGGAAGCGATATTGGAGGCGGCATTCCGCAGTTGTGGGACTCGCGGACAGGGCCGCCCTCTACACCCGGGCAGCAGGGGGAGGCGTCCTTGCAGCCTTCTCCGTCCGCGATCCCGCAGAGGGCGTCCTTCACGGGAGGAGAGGAGAGACACGGATGCTCATGTTCTCGGACTCTTTCACCGGCAGAACGGAAGGCGGTAAACATTGTTTACGCAGGAGATCTGGCGCGCCCGGAACCTCTGCCGCATAAGTGTTCTCGTGAACAGCGAACCGCTCGACCGGCAGAGAGCCGGGAGAATGAACCGCTGGGAGCAAACTAAACAAAAACCAACCGAAAGGAACAGAAGACAATGAGCATTCAGACAAACAAACTCGACGTGACCCTCACCGGGGAACAGAACACGGCCATCACCACTGCCGTGGCTGGCCTCTACACCGCGCTCCCCTTCCTGGTGAGCATGAGCACCGCAGACCGGCGCCGGCTTCCGAAGCTGGGCGACAAGAGCGAAGCCTTCGTACGGCAGGCCCACCAGATCGTCCGCGATCATGGGGACGTGCTTCCGACGGGGCTAAACCTGGGAGCGATGGACCGCGATGCGGCCATCCGCGACGCGCTCCTCCCAGTGCACCAGCAGCTGACGCAGGTGCTGAGCATGGTGGACGACACGATCATGGCCGCGGGTTGCGACCTGATGAAGGCGTCGCACATCGTGTACCGGGCACTGCAGTCGCATGGAGAAGAGGCGGGTCTGCGCATCCTCCGCGACGAGCTGAGCCGGCGCTTCACCCGCGCATCCGTGACGCCGGAGGAGGAGCCGCCAGCCGCGCCGGTTATCCCGGCAGCGGGTGGCAGTGCGAACTCGCAAGCGTAAGCAAGGGCGAAGAACCAAGGAAAACAACACGGCCGCCGGAGTGAAATGCTCCGGCGGCCTTTTGCGTGCATCACGTGTGTGCTCACGCCTCGGCGATACGTCCCATCTCGTAGGCAGCCCTTCACACCGCACGTGATCTGCAAAGAACGGACCCAGTATGATCCGGCGCAACCGATGGGGCGAGCTGGGGTACCGGCGACCATCAGCCAAGCAGCCTTGCTTACTGTTATCCGGCTTGAAGGTATTACCTTTGTAGCGACGGTATCCGGGTACCTCTGAAAGTTAAACTGCGTAAGATCGGCAACTCAGTGGGCGTGGTGCTGCCCAAGGAGGCGCTGGCTCACCTCAAGGCGGACGAGGGCGGCTCCGTACTGCTCACCGAGACGCCCGACGGGTTTCAGCTGACCCTGACCAATCCGGAGTGTGCTCAATCGACGGCGGTTTTCGAAGATCTGTCCGGTCAATTCAGAACACACTTCGCGAACTCGCGAAGTGACACAGCCGAGATGATCGCATCCCGGAGGGCGCGTTCTCCGCAAGGCTCATCGTTGAGTTGTGCTCTGCCCAGGTGGTCCCGGGAAGCGTGGCGGGGGACGCTGGCTCGTGCGAATGGCCGTATGTCGCACTTTCAGTGCTGATAGTCAGGGGGACGTTACCCAGGGCTTCGCCGCTGGGCTAAGGGATTGTCGGCCCGTTGGGCCTGAGGACTGTGGCGTGAGATGGCTGGCTGGCGCGAGTGGCCGTATGTCGCACTTTCAGTGCTGGTACCGGAGGGGCAATACCCAGGGCTTTGCCGCTGGGCTAAGGGATTGTCGGCCCTTTGGGCCTAGCTGCGGAGTCTGGCGGGGGGCTGTCCGGAGGGGGTAGGCTAGCTGAGCCCGATTGGGCGCTCTGGGTACGCCAAGTGGTGCCGCCGGGTCACGCAAAGATCCCCTTAACCACACTTCCGTGCACATCTGTGAGGCGGAAGCCGCGACCTTGGAAGAGATACGTGAGCTTTTCATGATCGAACCCTAGAAGGTGCAGGATGGTGGCATTGAGATCGTGGACGTGGACCTTATCCACGACGGCCTGGTAGCCAAATTCGTCCGTCTCGCCGTAGCTCAGGCCACCCTTTACTCCTCCGCCTGCCAGCCAAACGGTGAAGCCGCCGGGGCTGTGATCGCGGCCCGCGAAGGGGTTGTCTTTCCCCGCGTTGCGGTTCTCCATCATGGGGGTGCGGCCAAACTCCGCACCGCAGACGACCAGCGTATCCTCCAGCATCCCGCGCTGATCAAGGTCGCGCAGTAAAGCGGCTACGGCTTTGTCCATCACGGCCGCTTTGCGCTGGATTCCACCCGTGAGCGAATTGCCCTCGCTGTCGCCGTGTGCGTCCCAGCCCCAGTCGTAAAGCTGGACGAAACGCACCCCGCGTTCGCTCAAGCGGCGGGCGAGGAGGCAGTTGTTGGCGAAGGAATTCTTCCCCGGCTCGGTGCCGTACATCTCGTGAATGTGGGCGGGTTCGCTCGCAATATCGGTCGCTCCGGGCACGCTCATCTGCATGCGGAAGGCGAGCTCGTACTGACTGGTTCGGGTGAGCGTCTCAGGATCACCAAACTCCTCTGCCGTGCGGACATTGATCTCGCCGATCGCGTCGAGGGTGGCGCGGCGTTGATCGCGGGAGACGCTCTCCGGATTCTCCGCGAAAAGTATTGGCTCTCCGTGCCCCTGGCACTGCACTCCCTGGTAGATACTAGGCAGAAAGCCGCTCCCCCACACGGTCTTGCCGGCGTCCGGATTCTTGCCGCCGCTCGCGAGCACGAGGAAGCCAGGGAGATCTGCATTCTCGGTCCCGAGGCCGTAGAAGGTCCATGCGCCGATGCACGGGCGGCCTTTGATCTGATGCCCCGTCTGGAGCATGAGCTGCGCGGGAGCATGATTGAACTGCTCCGTCCACATGCTCTTCACGAAGCACATCTTGTCCGTGAGTTTCGCCAGTGCGGGCAGTTGATCCGAGACCCAGGCAGCGCTTTCGCCGTGCTGCGCGAACTTCACCTGTGGACCGAGCATCTTCGGCACGCCCTTGATAAAGGCGAATCGCTTGCCCTTGATGAAAGACTCCGGGCAGATCTGCCGATCGAGCTTCGCCAGCTCGGGCTTGTAATCAAAGGTCTCGAGCTGCGAAGGCGCGCCCGCCAGGTGGATGTAGATGACGCGCTTGGCCCGCGCGGGATGATGCAACGCCGTCGTTGCCGCGCTGGCCTCCGCGCGAGGTCCGAGGAGAGCGTTCAGCGCCATCCCGCCGAGGCAGGCGGTGCTCGTCTTCAGGAAGAAGCGGCGCGTCATTCTTTCGACCGCCGCGTGGCGGAGAGTATCGTGGATGGTCATGGCGTCAGTTCTTCGTGAGGACTTCGTCGAGATTCAGGATGGTATTTGCGACCAGGCGGAGGTCGCCGCCCACTCGGGCGTGGAGCTTGCGTAGAGTCTCGAGTTCGTAGTCGCGAGCTGGACGGAGTGTAGCGATCGCGATCCCGCGGGCGAGTTGCTCGTCGAGGGTTGCGCCCGTCATCCGTTTGGCGAGGCCTTCCGCAGCCTCCATGAAGACGGGGCTGTTCAGGCCGTCCAGCGCCTGGAGCGGTGTATTCGTGCGCGTCCTCCGGACCAGGCAGAACTCCCGGCTGGGTGCGTCGAAGGTGACCATGCTCGGATATGCGGCGCTCCGGCGGATGAAGGTGTAGAGCGCACGGCGGCGGCTTTCCTCACCGGGCGATTTCGCCCAGTCACGGCCATCGTACGGTACGAGCCAGGTCCCTGCGGGCTGGTAAGGCATCACAGGAGGTCCCGCCATCTTGCGGTTGAGGATCCCACCAAGGGCGAGCGCCTGATCCCGGATCTGCTCGCTGGAAAGACGGAAACGCGCGCCCCGAGCGAGCAGGCGATTAGCGGGATCCCGCTCCAGCAGCTCTTTAGTAATCTGCGATGACTGCCGGTAGACCCGGGTTAGTACCAGTTCGCGGAGGAGCGCCTTCTGGCTCCAGCGCATCTCCGTTTGAAAGCGGACGGCGAGGTCATCCAGCAGTTCCTGGTAAATCGGGATGTCTCCCTGTGAGCCGAAATCTTCCAACGTCTCGACGAGCCCAACGCCGAAGAGCTGTTCCCAGACCCGGTTCACCAGCACGCGGGAGGTCAGTGGGTTCTCACCGTTCCCCAGCCATTTGGCAAAGCCGAGCCGGTCCTTCGAATACTCCTCGCGCCAAGGGTTGAGGATCTGTGGGGTTCTCGGTGTGACGACATCGGTCTGGTCCAACCAGTTGCCGCGATGGAAAAGCTTTGTTACTCGGGCCTTTGCCCCAGTGAGCTCGGCCATAATCGGCAGGTCTGCCTCAGGCAGAGCCGCGAGCGCGGCGGTGCGCTGATCCAGCTCACGATAGAGCGCCTCTGCCGCTGGATCATCGCTGATGATAAAGTGGCGGGTGAGCTTCTCCCGTTCAGCCGCGTTCCACGTCTTCTCACCGCGGTCCACGAGAGTCTGCAGCTCCGGCGTCAGCTTCGTTGTGGGAGGCGCGCCATTCTCACTGGATTCGCCCCGCAGGCGAAACGAGCCGATCACGTGTTCTGCCCACCGCTCGTTTTCACAGGCGAGCACCACGCGAAGCTCACTCCCGGAGGTGGCCTGGATAGGGCTTGCCAGCGTAAATGTTGCGGTCTGTGGACTTGTCGTGTTCCCGGCGATCGCCCAGCCACTTTCCCCTTCTTCCTTTGCGCCGAGCACCAGAGCATCTTCCACCTTCCACATGCCCTGCTCGGCCGTGGCGCTCGCCTTGGCAAAGGCCAGCGGCTGTCCATCGAGTGTGGCGGAGAAATGAGTGAGGATGTAGTTCCCCATTCCAGGACCGCCGCCCGAGCCCTTCCCAGGCAGTGTGGCATCCGGAACCGTCTCCAGCACGAGCGCCGAGAGCGGGCCTGCCGCTAGTTTTGCCGCGACGGTGATCGTAGTCCGCTGAGGAACTGTGCCTTCCAGCCGGATGCGCCCGCTCGGCCGGACTACGTACTGCCCCGCAGTCGCGCTGACCTGCGCCTCACTGAGCGGCAGCGGCGTGCTGGCTGGCTTTGCCTTGGCGAGCCATTGCTTAAAAGATTCCGCCTTGCTCTTCACCAGTGAGTCGACCTGCGCGCGGACAGGGGCAAGTTCTTGCTCGAGTTTAGCTCCAAGGGCCGCATGTTCCCTCGCGCGGACCTTGCGCTTCGGCGCTTGATCATTGAGGTCTGCGTCCGCCGTGTTGTTGAAGAAGGCCATCAACTCGTAGTACTCACGGTGGACAAAGGGGTCATACGGATGCCCATGGCACTGCACGCATCCCATGCTCGTGCCCTGGATGGCCTCAAAGGTCGTATTTACCCGATCGAGAATTGCATAGGTGCGGAACTCCTCATCATCGGTACCGCCTTCATCGTTCTGTTGGGTGTTCCGGTGGAAGGCGGTGGCGATTACCTGCTCCTCGGTGGCGCCCGGAAGGAGATCTCCAGCCAGCTGCTCAGTGAGGAACTGGGGGTAAGGCATGTCCGCATTCAACGCGTCCACCACCCAATCGCGATAGCGCCACATGTCGCGAAAGCCGTCGCTCTCATAGCCTTTGCTATCTGCGTATCGGGCGAGATCCAGCCATGGCGTAGCCCACCGTTCTCCATAACCCGGGGCGGCCAGCAACTCGTCCACATACGCACGCAGCGCCGCCTCCTTGTCCGTTGCCACTGCTTGCTCCAGAGCGTCCACGCGCTCCGGGGCGGGAGGGAGTCCGGTTAAATCCAGAGCAAGGCGCCGCGCCAGAGTGCGCATGCCGGTCTCAGGAGCGAAGGTCAGCCCCTCCCTGGCGAGCCGCTCGCCTACGAGCGCATCCACACTCTTTCCTGCCCGCTGCGGTGGGCGGTAAGCCCAGTGGTCCTCCCACTTGGCTCCTTCGGCAATCCAACGCTCCAGTAATGCAATCTGCTCAGGAGAGAGGGGCGCCTCCTTCTTCGGCATTCGGTCCGTCTTGTCGTGAGTGGTGATGCGATCCATCACCGCGCTCTCCTCCGGCTTCCCGGGTACAATCGCAATCTCACCGGTCTCTCCCGCCTTCAGCGCCCGTTCACGGAACTGCAGGTTTAGCTCGCCTGCTTCCTTGACCCCGCCATGGCACTTGAAGCAGTGCGCATTCAGGATGGGCCGGATGTCGCGGTTGAACTCCACGGGAGCGGCGACGACATGGGCGAACGTGAGCGCGAAGAAGAAGGCGAAGCGAGGGAACATCGGAGGGCAGATGAGAGCGCTAATCCCCGAAAGGATAAGCGCAATTTGCCCCGGAATCTACCTATACGAGCGCCCTCGGCAAGCCCCGCCGCAGCGGCCTTTCCCCGCCTACGGGCTACACGTGAGTGCGCACCGGCCCGTTCAAAAGGCCCGCGAAGGCCCTGCGACCAACCCACAGGAGATACACAGCCAGCAGTACGATGAAGATGATCATCGGATTGAGCAGCCCCTCTCCCTTGGTGATGAACAGGTGGAAGGCAAGGATGTTGACCAGGATCGGTCCCAAAATGAGCAGCCCGAAATTGCGTGTTCGCGGGATTGCCACAAGGATCCCGCCGATCAGTTCGAGCACCTTGATAAAGGTCATATAGCCGGTGGGACCGAAGGCACCCATGAACATGGCCTGCGGCGTTCCTTCCGGCATGGGCGGCGTGGCTACGAGATTAAACAGAACCACGACGGCAGACATGATGAAGAGCAGACCCAGCAGGATGCCGGCGATGTTGGGCAGGTATTTCATAAAGTGCGCTGTCTATAGGGGGCGCGAAGTCATACATCCATCCCATTCAGCGTAAGCCTGTATCAAAACCAAATCCGGCGGTCTCTGATAGGAGGGTGAAACGCTGGCATTTGTTCACTCTGGGGCAGCCCTCCAAACGTGGTTCGTCTCACCTCATAAACTGTGCGCCCGGTGCGGCTTATTTCGCCTTGCTGGGCATTCTGAAAGCCATCACTCTCCAGCAGGAAATTGGCGATGAGCGAGGGGTGTTCGTTTGTTGTTGCCGATTCGATTTACCATCACGGCTAAGCTGCGGACCTCACTGATCACGATTTTGAGAAAGCTGCCTTTATTCGTCGTGGGGCTGATTCTGATAGTCGTTTTCCTGACAATGCACATTGCGTCTCAGCGCCCTGCTGAGCCGATGCATAAAGGTAACCTTGCTTTTGATGCGGCGCCCTTATCGCTGCGCCGTACCGAAGCTCCAGTCTCCGGTTTCCGGGCCCCGACGGACCTGGGTACTCCACGTGGCGAGATAGAGGCTGCGCCAGCTGTAAAGATCAAGTCTTACGCTCGGACCATTCATCTCCAGATCGTTGATCCGAAAGACCTTTCGCTCAGCAAAATGGTAAGTGAACTGCTTGATCTGAATTCCACTCAGGTCGAACACGTGAACGGGAGCTTGGCGCGGTTTGTAGAGCGACTACGGCAGGAGGAAGTCGTCCACGCCTCGATCGTGATGGGCCCAAACGGCGGCGAAGAGATCGTGATCGCAGCATTCGACAGAGGAAAGCTCGTCCGTGCGCTCCGAGATGAAGTCTCCACCTCCGTCGATAGTGATGTGGCTTCGTTCATTGCGGACCAACTCGCCTTCGATGGCACATTAGCGATCGCAAACGCTGAGACTCGCGTTGCGATCCAGAGCGCAGCGGATGGGGCTGATCGACTATCCTTTACCCGACAGATTCAGCAGCCGGAGGCAGTCGATGAGTACACTCCCTACAGCCAGGGCGGGATTGTTTTCGCCGCCACGTCGACTCACATCACTGAAGGACTCCTGGAGCCGACGATTCTGTCTCGCTTCTCCCACCTTTTTGCAGCGGAGCAGGAGCTACGAAGACGAGAAGGCGCGGTCGTATCGGCGCCAATGCCCTAATTAAAATCGCCGCACTCGTTGCCTCAGCGGCTGATCCCGAGACTAGCGCAATCAAGCCCGCACGTCGCTCTACTTAGAAAGGGCCACCATTCTAGCTCACTGAAGCGGCTCAGTATTTCCTCGGTGTTTCTGTACGAGCTGCTCCAGTTCGACGCGCGCTTGTTGATCAGGCAAAGTCTGCGTCCATTTGAGGGCTTCCTCAGCTTCTCCGCCCTTCAGGAGACGAGTCACTGTTGCTTCCACTATTCGCTCGTACTGCGGGTGGTCGCTGTTCTTGCTCATCCAGGAGGAAAATTCCACCGGCGAGCTCCTGGCAAGGGACTCAATGGCTGCGGGGAGCGCCGCTTTGAGTTGCTCTGGGTTCATGCGCCCCGAATGCGCCTCGATCCACTTCACGGCACCTTCGGCATCCGCCTCTGCTGCACTGGATACGATTTCGCGAACCGCAGTCGGCCCAGCTGGTGAAGCAGAGCCGAGGTAAATGTCCATCCAGTCCAGCGCATCGAAAGGAATGCCGCGCAGCCGCGCCATGTTTACGCGCTTTCGGCTTAAGTCGATGAAGGCCCTTCGCTTCGCTTCTTCGCGAACTTCAGGATTATGCCTGATCGAGGCGAGGAGCGCCTCCGCTTCGCTAAAGCCACCCTTCTGGACGGCACCATCTAGGATCTGCGATACGGTCTGCTCGAAGGCCTCGGCTGGCTGGGCGAGGGCAATCGCGAGAGCCTGCGCTGGATCAGTGCGGGCCAGCCCACCGAGAAGAGCCGGCATTAGTCGCTGCTGAACGTCAGGAGCTTGCGTCTGGACCCAGGCAATTGCGGATTCAGGCTGCGCTCCGGCCCAGCCGTTTAAAACCGCTGCAGCTCGGTAAAGGCGATGAATCCCATTGGATTCTAAGGCATCTTCCACGGCTACGAAACCGGCTACTTCACCCACTCTCTCCAGCATGAGATTCCACTCCATAGCGTGCTCCCGCCCCTCGAATGCTGTCTGACGTACAAAGGCATCCATCACGCCCTTCCAATTGTCCTGGGTGATGCCCTCGAGGAGGTAGCTCAATTCCCGCAAGCGCTTTCCCCTGTTCGGCTCTAGAAGTAGATCAAAGGTATGAGCGCTGGCGCTTGCTTCGCTTATCGGATGCTGAGAGCCGCCCTGCTTTGGCTCGAGCCTGTAGGCGCCGTTGGCCTCCCCACTTTTCGACGTGGCAGCTGAAGCGATTAGTGGCGGCGCCTTTGCGTGTCTCTCCGCCGAAGACTGGGTCGCGAGATGCCCAAGCGCGAAGCTGATCACAGCAACAAGCGCCCATCCGACGTGTGTGAGTGATGACATTCTCATTCGAGGAGGAGGCAGCTAAGGCGTTTGGAGCAAGGCACCCAAAAGAGCAGAGACGCGGAAGCCAAACCCGAGTGTCAGGTTGTTTGGCCTTTCAGCCGCAGCTTAAAGAGAAGTGCACTCGCCGTGACTCGAACACGGAACCTTCTGATTCGAAGTCAGATGCTCTATCCAATTGAGCTACGAGTGCGTGGCTTTATTGCTAATCCCGTTCAGAATCGGGATCAAGCGGGATCCGAGTAGCGTGAGCCCAGACGGGCTCCATCACCGTTCCGCTGCTCCGCCGGACCGACTCAGTAACAGGCCGCGCAGCGCGTCCAGGTCGACCGGCTTGACCATGTACTCGTCGAAACCCGCTCGCTTCCCTTCTGCGCGATCTTCATCGCGACCGTAGCCACTCATGGCAACGATCAGCGTGCTTTCCAGCGACGGCATGGCTCGCAACTGACGGGCTACCTCGAACCCGTCCATGCCAGGGAGGCCGATGTCGAGGAGCACAACCTCGGGGAGAAAATCAGCAGCTGCACTGACTGCATCGGGTCCTGTAAAGGCGGTGCGAGTCTCGTGGCCCCGCCGTTTCTGGAGGATTGCCATACTCCGGGCGGAATCCGTGTTGTCATCGACGACTAGAATCCGGCGCGGGGGTTCCTTGGCGGGAAGTGTCTTCGGCTTTTCTGTGGATGGTCGCCTAGACAGGACGGGAAGGCGAACCGTGAACTCCGCTCCACGGCCAAGGCCCTCGCTGCGCGCCTCGGTAGTGCCGCCATGCAGCATGATGATCCGGTGGACGAGAGTGAGTCCGATGCCGAGTCCGCCATTGGAGCGGTCAAGGGTGCGGCTGGCCTGAACGAAGAGATCGAAGATGCGCGGGAGCAACTCGGGATCGATGCCCGCGCCATCGTCGCGCACACTCACGGCGACTTCATCGCCCACGTGCTTGGTGCAGAGCGTAATGGTACACCCATCGCCACTGTACTTGCAGGCGTTGTTAAGCAGATTCCCAAAGACCTGTTCGAGCCGGGTGGCGTCTGCGTCGACGTAGATCGGAGCAGGGGGACGCAGTACCTCCAGCCTTTGACTGCGGAGTGCGCAAATGGGGCGGGCCGCATCCGCTGCGGCATTGAGGATTATCTCGAGCGGAACCGGTTCTTTGCGCAACTCGATCCTACCTCTCGTGATTCGGGCAACATCCAGTAGATCGTCGATCATTCGGCTCATATTCTCAATCTGCCGACTGAGAATGTGCTGCGCCTGCTCGACTTCATCGGGCTTTACCCGGTCCATTTTCAATAGCTCAGCGGCATTGCGAAGAGGCGCGAGTGGATTGCGGAGCTCGTGAGCGAGCATTGCCAGGAACTCGTCTTTGCTCCGGTCGGCCCGGGCCAGCTCCTCCGCGCGGGCCACCAGCTTTTGCTCGAGCTGGATGCGCTCAGTGATATCTGTAAAGAGGATGGCAACTTGTCGCTCGTCAGGCTCGCCACAGCGAAAGGCGACCGAGTCAAACCACCGCCCGAGCGCCGCCCCGTACTGCTGAAACCGCGCCAGCTTGCCGGTGGCTGCGATGTTTCCATATACTTCAAACCAGTGCTCCTCGTGTTCTGGCACAAGTTCCCGTATGGTCTTGCCTGTTGCGTTCAGAAGTCCGCATTGGCGCTCGAACGAAGGGTTTGTCTCCAGGAAACGATAGTCCACCGCGCGTCCCTCCGCGTCGTAGATCATTTGGATCACGCAAAATCCCTCGTCGATTCCCTCGAATAGACCTCTATACCGCTCCTCGCTGATGCGCAGTGCCTCCTCGGCGCGGTGCCGCTCTGTCGCATCACTCGCGGCACCAAACCACTCCACTACATTCCCCTCACTATCGAAGATCGGCACCGCCCTGGAGAACGTCCAGCCAGGGGTTCCATCCAGCCGACGGACCCGGTGCTCGAGGGCAAAAACACTTTTCGTCCGGATTGCTTCACCAATGGCTGCAAGGAGATGAGCGTGGTCCTCGGGGAAGATGTTGTCGTGCAACCAGGTGCGGCTAGGCCCCGCGGAATCGGGGAGAAAATTGCGGCCGTCCAGTTCTCCCATCTCAGTCCAGTCTGCGTTCATCCGATAGATGACGTCTGAACTCGCGGTTACGAAGGCGCGCATCCGCTCCTCGCTCGCACGCAGAATTTCCTCATTCTGCTTCCGCTCAGTGATATCGGTATGTACTCCCACCCACTCGATGATCGCCCCGGCATCGTCGAGCATCGGCACGGCGCGGATGGAGCACTGCCGCCACTCGCCATCCGCACGCCGGAGGCGATGGGAGAAGACAAACATCCTCCGTTCAGCCACCGCCTGGTTCCATGCGTCGATTGACGATTGCGCATCCTCTGGATGGACGACATTCGCCCAGCCGAAGCCTTCGTACTCTCGGCGAGTCTGACCTGTGAACTTCTCCCAGCCCGGCTGGTCTCCCTCCATTCTGCCGTCCGGAGTATTCGTCCAGATGATGCTGCTGACGATGCTGACGGCAGTTCGGAAACGCTGCTCGCTTAGGCGGAGAGCGATTTCCGAGCGTTGGCGATCGCTGATGTCGCGAGCGATCTTCGAGGTGCCGATGATTTCGCCGGAGCCATTTACGATCGGAGAAGCTGTCAGCGATACTTCGAAGAGTGTCCCATCTTTGCGGCGGCGCACCGTTTCAAAATGCTC
The DNA here is from genome assembly GCA_031389825.1 of Spartobacteria bacterium. Lineage (GTDB taxonomy): Bacteria > Verrucomicrobiota > Verrucomicrobiia > Chthoniobacterales > Chthoniobacteraceae > JANMSW01. Next base: position 111,399 of record JANMSW010000009.1, on the reverse strand, counting down.
CACCCGCTCTCCACGGCGGATGTGTGCGAGGATGGCAGCTTCTTCGTTATGCCGCTCCGGTGGGATTAGGATGGTCACCGGCCGCCCAACAATTTCACCCGCGGAATAGCCGAAAATCCGCTCTGCGCCGCTGTTCCAGCTGATGACGACGCCGTCGAGATTTCGGCCAATGATTGCATCATCGGAACTATCCACGATCGCTGCGAGCCACGCCTGCGCCTCTGCCGCTGACAAGTCGAGCGGGTCCGTTCTTCCTGGAGAGGGGACGAAGTCGTGCATGTGGAGACGTGCAGGCTGAAGAGCAAGGGATCAACTTCGATACGTCCCTGCAACCCAAACTCTCCCGCACTTACGGTTTATTTCGAACGTCTCCCTGATCTGGGCGCATCCTGGACCATGCCTTCCGCTTCCCGTTTGCTGAGTCTGCACGGAGGGCTGGCGCTCGTTACCGAAGTTCAGTTCAATCGGAGCCCGTGCTTTCGCCAAAACGCCTGCAACCCCGCTTGCGATCCGTTAAAAACGTTCCGCTCCAGTGGCCGATCCATCTTGCCGAAGTAGAGGGGAAAACGATGCGGTCCGTGGTTGTACACCTTCGGCCGCGAGCGACCGCGCTCCCAATCCACACCGCCATATTGCCAAAGAGTCCAGTCAGACCAGACGTCGTATTGCTGTAATAACCCCCGCGGACCACCTGCCGCCCCAAAATGTGAGCCGGCGCCGCTTTCGTGCGAATAGAGTGCAAGCCAGTACGGCATATGACGCAGCTTCTCCTTCGTGGCCGCATCAGCACCGCTGAGGAGCAGTTTCAGGTGCGTACTATTTTCCAGGTACGCCACGGGAACCACGCCCGTGCGGTCTTCAACCCGGTTCATAAAACGCAAGATATCAGAGAGCCGTGACTTGGCGTCGAAATCCCCGCAGAGCAGGAGTGCAGGCGCTTGCCAGGAGCGGCTGCGGGCCAGTGACTGCGCTCGAGAAATGAATTGATCCGCTTGCGCTACAGCGTCGACGTGCGTCTGGAGCCGGTAATAAACGCCGGGCAGCATTCCAGCTCGATCCGCTGATGTGAGGAAGTTCGCGCACTTTTGATCGAGCACCCCGCCTTTGCCCGCTCGTGCGATCAGGCCACTGGCGCCGCTGGCCCGCAATGCCGAGACGTCTCGCTCAGAGTAGCTGGCCCCTGGACGCTGCTTCTCCTTCGGATCGTACGCAGAGACATTGATAATCTGCGGCATCGCTCCGCATACCTCCGGCATGCTGAAGCGGAAGCAGAAGTCGACGAGGAGACCGACTTGCAAGAGGAAGATACGTTTCATCGGGCGGAGTCGGGAATAGAGACCACTCACAAGCTCGGATCGCAATGGGCGAATTGAAATCCCGCAGGTGATTCTATGGATGACCCTTTCTCCCGAGAACTCACCCGTTGACGCACGCGACGTGCGCTATAGTCTGGTCGGCTTGTCCATGCTTGCCTGCCGTTCAACTATCACGCTCACTGCTTCCGCACTCATGGTGTGGTTTCTTAGTTTCTCAGCAAGCGCGACGGAGCCGCAGAGCAACGAGATGATCCAAGGGAGCGTCATCGCTGCGCCGGACAAGGGCACAACCAAGGCAAAGCCCGCCCAAACGGGGATCGCATCCTGGTATGGGAGCAGTTTCATCGGGGGGAAGACTGCGAGCGGTGAACGGTACCAGCCGGGTGATCGGACGGCCGCCCATCGTACACTCGCTTTCGGCACTTACGTGAAGATCACCAACTTCAAGACGAGGAAGATTGCGGTCGCGAGGATCAACAACCGTGGACCTTTCATCAAGGGGCGCATCATTGATCTGAGCAAACAAGCCGCGCTGGATATCGGCTTGGTCAAAATGGGTATCGCACGCGTGCAGGTTGACGTCATCGCCAAGGATGTGGCGGTGAAACTCGCTGCCCTCTAAAGCGCCGTGGGTGAAGGCGCATAGCGGCATGTGCTAAAATCCAACCGGCTTGCGTGCAGCACAAGCTGCCGGTTTGCCATGCGGAGTCATTGTTGAATACAGTCGCGCCGCCGCCCTTTCCCCCCATGTCGCGACTGCTTCCTGTTAGCTACTGCTTCGCATTCTTCTTTCTCTTCGAGTGTGCGCGAGCAGCAGTGCCACTGGACTTCGTGGTTGATCTGCGGGCCACTGTGGCTCCGGTAGTTCCTCACCTCACTCTCGTTTGGACCCAGCGGCAGCAGTCGATCATCACCTCCCAGAAGCTTCATCGCCGGCTGAAAGGTGCAGCTTCATGGGAGCTTCAGGCGACGCTGACAAATAGCCAGACGAGCTACGCCGATTCTACCGCGCAGCCGGGCGTGGAGTATGAATACTGGATGGAGCGCCGCTTTTCCGGAGTGTCGCCAAATGTGGCGATCGGCTATCTTAGCGCGGGCCTTGAAGTGCCACCCGTCGAGGACCGCGGCACTCTGCTGCTGGTCGTGGATAGCTCCATGACGGTGCCGCTCGCGCCCGAGATCGCGCAACTCAAGGAGGATCTCGCAGGCGATGGTTGGAGTGTGCAGACGATCCCGGTCGCGCGCACGGACGCGCCGCCCGCAGTTCGTGCACTAATCCAGGCCGCCTACAACGCGGATCCTACGCGCGTGAAAGCAGTGTATTTGCTGGGCCGCGTGCCTGTGCCGTATTCGGGATTGCTCGCGCCAGACGGACACGTGCCGGACCATCTCGGCGCCTGGCCGGCGGATGTCTACTACGCCGACATGGATGGCACGTGGCCGGATACTTCCATCAATAACTCCACCGCAAGCGGCACCCGGCAGGACAATGTTCCCGGTGATGGAAAGTTTGATATCACCTATCTCTCGAGCGACGCCGAGCTACAGCTCGGGCGCGTCGATCTTTCGAATATGTCCAAGGCGCCAACGTCGGGTGTGTCCGAGACTGCGCTGCTTCGCCGTTACCTTCGCAAGGCTCATGATTATCGGCACCGGCTCGGTGCTTACACCAGCGTGCCGCGGCGCTCGCTTATTCGCGATAATTTCGGACACGCTTTCTCCTCGGAGCCATTCGCGTCTTCCGGTTGGGCGGCCGCTTACTCCTGCGTAAGTCAGAGCGCGGACACTCCGAGTGCCAGTTGGTTCAACGCGCCTCCGGCGAACACTTATCTCTTTGGATACGGATGCGGGGGTGGCGGGTATGAGAGTGCGAGCGGAGTTGGCACTTCGGCAGAGTTTGGACGCAAGCCCAGCCGCGTGGTCTTCACCTCGCTCTTCGGTAGCTACCATGGCGATTGGGATAGCTCGAATAACTTCATGCGCTCTGTGCTCGCTGGGAATGCCACGGGTGACTCACTTGGGCTGGCGAGCTTCTGGGCTGGCCGTCCTAACTGGTATTTGCACCCCTGTGGGATGGGCGAGACGCTCGGCTACGCGGCGCGGCTCACGCAGAACAACACGGGCGCTAACTATAGTTTTACGGGAAGCTCCCCGCACAGTGTACACATCGCATTGATGGGCGATCCCGCCCTGCGCCTGCACATGGTGCAGCCACCGCGCAACCTCGCAGCGACCAGTGCCAGTGCGCAGGTATCCCTGGAGTGGGACGTCTCCACCGAAGCTGGCGTACGTGGCTATCACGTATACCGCGCGGTGGGTCTTACGGGATCTTTCGTGCGGCTAAATGCCGAACCGCTGACTGCAGTTACGTATAACGATTCGTCTGTAACTGCAGGCGAGACCTATCGCTACATGGTGCGCACGCTGAAGGTTGAAGCTGTACCAGGCGGTACTTATCTAAATCTCAGCCAGGGTAGCCTTGTTACTCTGACGGCGAATGGCGGTGTCCCAGCCGCGCCGCAGGGTCCCACCAGTTTGGTCGCGCAGACCGGCAGTTCGGGTCAGATCGTGCTCAGCTGGACGGACAATGCGCTCGACGAGACTGGCTTTCGCATCGAGCGGCGCACCAATGCCGCCGGAGCCTTCACCAGTGTCGGGACCGTCGGCGAGAACGTGGCGACTTTCACTGATCCAGGACCACTGGTACACGGCAACGTTTACTATTACCAGGTCGTGGCCACTGGTATTGCCGATTCCCTTGGTTCGAACGTCGTGGCGGTTGATGGCCATGCCGGCTTCATCGAGGTGAAGGATGCGCGCGTAAAAATCAGCCGCTCCAGCGGCGCAGCCGTGGTCACCGTGACGCGATTTGGCGGCGGGACCGGGGCGGTGCAAGTCACCGGTGCGAGCAACGATATCTCTGCTGTGGCAGGTACACACTACACTGCGGTGAGCGCGCCCGTCGCTTTCGCCAATGGCGAGAACACTTCAAACAACGTTAGCATTACTCTGCTCAATTCCGGCCAGCCGCAGCTCCCGCGAATGTTCCGATATGCGATCACAAATCCCACTGCGAACGCGAGCCTTGCCGCACAGGCCAGCACACGTGTGGTGATTGAGGATCCGACTGCAACGCTTCCCACTCCCTGGCAGCAGGCCGTCCTTGGAAGTGTGGACGATTCTTCACCCGCAGTCTTTGCAGAAGGCGCGTTTGGATCGGCACTCGATGGCGGCTCGATTGGAACCAGCGACAATGGACGCTTCGTCTTCCAGCCGCGAACCGGTGACGGCACCATCGTCGCGTTCATCGATACGCCGCTGCCTTTGCAGAACGCCGCGAGGTTCGCCGTGATGATCCGCGGCTCAAACTCCAGCGGCGATCCCATGGCCGCCACAGTGGTAGCAGGAGACACGGTAGGCACCAATCTCGCGAGCCGTGCCGCCTCATCCACGGCCGCAGTGCTCGCGCCGGGTAACAGCAATAATCTAAAGGCTCCGCGTTGGGTGCGGCTCAGCCGCTCCGGGAATGTTTTCACCTCCGAAACTTCAACTGACGGTGCTGCGTGGACCCTCCTTGGATCCGCTACGGTTCCGATGGCAGCAACGGCAAACTGGGGCCTCTTTCACGCATCTGATGGCGGCTCCAGCGATTTCCAGCTCGCCCGCTTTCGCCACGTCGCCATTTCAAACGTGGGCGCGCTGCCTGCACCAAAGAACGTCGTCGCCGCGCCGCAGGGTTCTCCTGCTCGCATCCAGCTCTCGTGGGATCCGATCGGCGGCGCAAGCGGCTACCGCATCGAACGCCGCCCGCTGCACGGCACATTTGCCTTAATCGCAACGGTGAATGCGCCGTCAGTCACGACTGCGGACGCGAGCGTGCGGAGCGGCGTGCGCTACGAATATCGCGTGCAGGCCTTGAGCGGTGCGACCTCTTCCCTGTGGAGCGCCACTGTTTCTGCGACCGCGCCCGGCTCGCCAACTGCCTATCAGCTATGGCTGCAAGCCCACTTGTTGCCGATGGATGAAAGCGGTCAGGGCGCCCCGACCGCAACTCCCGCAGGTGACGGGATCGCAAACCTGATCAAGTTTGCGCTCGGACTGTCACCACAGCAGCCTAGTTACGGAGTCCGCATGTCAACAGGTATGGAGTTGGACGGTGGACAAAGTTACCTATCGCTCACCTATACCCGCCCCGAGCCAGCTCCTGTAGGCGTAGTTTACTCCGTCGAGACCTGCGCTGATCTCACAGGATGGAACGCTGCGGAAACGCTGCCCATTAGCGACACTGCTTCAGCAGGAGAGCGCACCATCAAAGTTCGAGACACGGTGCCGTCAAGCGGCGACCGCTCACGCCGCTTCATCCGCCTGAAGGTAACTCTGCAGTAAGTTCCTCAGCGGAGAAGTGCACTCGCCGTGACTCGAACACGGAACCTTCTGATTCGTAGTCAGATGCTCTATCCAATTGAGCTACGAGTGCGTCGCCGATCGAAAATCGGGAGCCGGATGAAACCATCGATCGGGGAAGGTGGCAACTGTTTCGTGCGGGAAATCTCGGGCGAAGAGCCTTCCGGGCGAAGACTGGTGGGCAAGCTGCACTCGCCGGAACAGCCTAGGGCGGGGCGTAGCTGGAAGTGCCGCTGCTGAGGCTGCCGCCGGATGACGGGGTCGATACTGGATCAACCGCATTTGGCGAGACGCGCTCCTCCATACGTGACGGCATCGGCGTGATCCGATGGGGCGCGGTGAACTCCATAAGGCGGCCGGTCGCCATCTCCACGAAGCGGATGCGGCTGCCGTCCTGCTGGATGCTGCTGCCGACTGCGCGCCATTCACCGCGGGGCTGATCGGCGGTCTCCTGCCGTGTAATCAGATAGACGCGGTCACTGCCGAAACGCCCGGTCGCGCCCTCGGTACGGACGATCTCTTCGCGAGCAGAGACGGGGCTGAACCGACGTGCGGACTCCGGTGGTGATTGCCGGCTCACAGCATCGTGCACGCAGCCGGTGAGAGGAATCAGCGCGAGGAGGGCAAAAGGGCGAATCGTCATTGTCGCAATCGTTTTTGGTGTCCACGCGACCATCGCGGGCCTCTGGAAGGCAGAGCGTGGGTCGGCAGAATCATTCTTTTACAGCAGCAGGGCTCCGAGGGGATTCGCTAGGAGCGCGATCGCCGGGCGTGCGGGTTTACGGAGTCTACGAAGCAGGGGACGAAAACCTCGCGAGCTGATCTTGCGCCGTAGAAGACGCCGCCCGCTCCCGGCAGGTCGATCCTCTTTCGCAGACTCAGGATCTCTGGGGCTGGCACTCGGTTCTTCACCGCGCAAGCGCCACCGCTGCGGTTCGGCGATGACTGAATTTCAGTCATCGCCGAACCATGGTGATCCACGAAAAGGCGACACCCAACCGACGCCGGAGCGCAGCGTTGGCGACTCAGCCATTTCGGCCCGTGCACCAGATTTTTGACATGGCCTCTCCAGGTAAAGGGGCGTGTTTCGCCTCGCTCACACCAGCCATCCACATCCAGCCGCCATGCCCGCACACATCGACATCACTCCAGCCCCCGACGAACTCGCCGGGATCCATGCACTGCTCGACTCGCTCGACAGCGCATTGCCATTTCTCGTTAGCGTCTCGCCTAGCCAGGTGAAGGCGCTCTTCAAGCTGGGGCCGCGCAGCGAAGCCTTCGTGCAAAAAGCGATCATCGCGGCCGAACAGAACGGCCGCCTTGTGCCACCGAGCATCTCGCTGGCTGCAATGCGCCGAGACGCCGCGCTGCGGGCGGCGCTCCGGCCGATTCGGATGCGGGTTGCCACCCTGCTGGAATTGCTGGATGGCACGATGCTCCTCGCGGGCGCGGATCTCATGAAACTGAGCTCTCAAGTCTACCGGGTGCTCCAGATCAGTGGAACGGGGGAGGGGATCGAGGATCTTCTGGAGGATCTCGGCAAGCGTTTCGCGAAGCGGCGTAAACCGGCGCCAGCTAGTTCACAAGAGAGCCCTCTATTAAATGATTCGGCCCACCGATTCCGGCGCGAGCCGCTGTAGCTGCCCCTCCGCAGCAGGTGTCCAATCCTCAACCGCTCACGGTGCCGCTGCCTCCGAGCGTTCAGGAGGTCCCACTTGCGACGTCTCCGCCGCCGGCCGTCGCGGGATTATCTGCTTGGCTTGCCCCCGTTGCATTTTCTAACCAGCATCGCCGCTGTGAAGAAACTGATCATCCAAGTCCCGTGCTACAACGAAGAAGGGACGCTCGCGATTGCGCTGAAGGCGCTCCCGAGGGAGGTCCCGGGGATCGACAAAGTGGAGTGGCTGATCATCAACGACGGGAGCTCGGATCGGACGATCCAGATCGCACGTGAAAACGGCGTCGATCACGTCGTCGACCTGGGATACCATCAAGGCTTGGCGCGCGGGTTCATGGCGGGGCTGGATGCATCACTCCGCGCGGGGGCGGATGTGATCGTGAATACCGATGCGGACAATCAGTACAACGCGGATGATATTCATCTACTGGTCGCGCCGATCCTCGCAGGCGAGGCGGCGATCGTCGTGGGCGCGCGCCCGATTACCGAGATCGAGCACTTCTCGCCACTGAAGAAGCTGCTCCAGAAGACGGGGTCGTGGGTGGTGCGCGTTGCCAGCAATACCGATATCGCAGATGCGCCGAGTGGCTTTCGCGCGATGAGCCGGGATGCGGCCATGCAGCTAAACGTATTCAGCCAGTATACCTACACCCTGGAGACCATCATCCAGGCAGGGCAGAAGAACATGCGCATCGTGTCGGTGCCGATCCGCACGAACAGCTACCTCCGGCCGTCGCGGCTGATGAAGAGCATGGGCGGGTACATTCAGCGCAGCATCTTCACGATTGTGCGGATCTTCATGACGTACCGGCCGCTGAAGTTTCTCAGCTGGCTTGGGGCGATCCCGTTTACTGCGGGATTCCTGCTTGGGGTGCGCTGGCTCATTCTTTTCCAGCAGGATCCATCGCGCGGTCGCGAGCCCAGCCTGATCCTGGCGGCGATTCTCATCCTAATCGGTGTGCAACTCTTCGTCTTCGGAGTGATCGCCGATGTGATCGCGGTCAACCGTAAGTTGCTAGAAGACATCCAGCTGCGGATCAAGCGGGTGGAGTATCGGTGAGTTGCGCGGCTTTGCTTAAATGATGAAACGCGATTTGTTCGCCCGTGAGGCGCTTGCCCAGATCCCAAAGATCCTGACGCTGCAGGACCGCAATGCGCACAGCCCCACCTATGGGTGCTTCGACCGGAACTTCTGGCACTACAAGATCATCGATTTCCCTGCAGGCATGGCCGCGGAGTTCGTCTGGCCGCTGGCGCTCGCCTACACCATGCAGCTCGAGGGGAATACGTACTACCAGCAGCCGGCGATCCGCGAGTGGGTGGAGGCGGGGCTGCTCTACGCGGCACGGAGTGCCCATCCGGATGGCTCGTGCGACGATTACTTTCCCTTTGAGAAAGCAGCGGGAGCGGCGGCGTTTTCCCTCCTAGCAGGGCTGGAGAGCTACGCGCTGCTCGGACTGGAGAGTCGTGAGATTCGCGAGTACTTCGAGAAGCGTACGAACTGGCTGGCGGGTCATCACGAGAGCGGCCGGCTGACGAATCACCAAGCTTTGATTGCGCTCTGCCTCGAGCGGGCCGGAGAGCTCCTGAAGACGAACCGCTGGGAGGCGCTGAAGGAGGCCCGGATTCAACGGGTGCTGGAGTGGCAGAATGAGGAGGGTTGGTTCCAGGAATATGAGGGAGCGGACCCGGGTTACCACACGCTGACGGTCGGGCTGCTGGCGCGTTACTATGAGCTAAAGCCGTCGGCTGCGCTGAAGACCGCGATTGAGAAAGCCGTGCGTTTTGCGGCCCATTTCGTGCATTCCGATGGATCCTTCGGTGGCGAATACACGAGCCGGAATACCTACAATTTCTTCCCGCATGGCTTTGAGATCGCGGGCAAGTGGCTGCCGGAGGCATTGGCTATTAACGACCGCTTTCTGGCCGGACTGGAGGCGGGCCTCGCGCCTTGTTACGCGGATGACCACATTATTGGGCATCACACGTGGAGTTATCTGCTGGCCTGGCAGAGCTACGTAGCCGAGCGACCGCCGATCGTGCCGCGCGAGACCGGGCGCACCTACTTTCGGAATGCGGGGATCGTAATCGATCGTCGTGAAGGCGCAGAGCTGTACCTCGCGCTGAACAAGGGTGGGGTTTTCAAATTCTTCCGCGATGGAAAGCTGGTCTGCTCGGACACGCAATTTTCCGTACAAGTCGAGACGCAGGGTAAGGTGAAGAACGCGGTGGCGCATCTTGTGGGGAAGTACGAGATCCACTTCGACCAGAACACGATCAGCGTGCGTGGGCAGCTCGGCTGGGCGAAGACCAAGCAGATGACCACCTTCAACCTCGTGGTGCTGCGACTGCTCATGTACAGCGTCGGGCGGTACAATCCGGACCTTATTCGCAAGCTCCTGCAGCGGATGCTCATCACGGGCAAGAAGCCGGCGCCGCTGTCCTTTTCACGCAAACTTTCCTGGGACGGCAACCGGCTGAAAGTCGAGGACGCGCTGACTGCCGAGACCTGGGCGGGCGTGAAAGCCGTGGGAATCGGCGCTGCGCAGACGTCGATCTATGTAGTCATGAGCCGGACTTTCCAACCGGGTCAGATGCAACCGTGGATCGACCTGACCGAGCAGCGTCGCAAGCTGACGGATGGCGACGCGCTGCGGCTGGAGCGGACGCTGTAAGAGATGAAGAAGGCCATTTCGCTCCTCGTGAGCCTCGGCATTCTCGCCGTGATTTACTGGAAGCTAAGCCAGAATGGGCAGCTTGGGGAACTTGGGCGAGTCTTCGCCGAGAGTGACAGACTCTGGATGCCGCTGTCGCTGGCGATGGTGGTGCCGCTAACGCTGGTCACCGCATGGCGGCTGCAGCAATTGATGCCCCGACCAGGTCAGCTCGGGTTTGGTGAGGCGAACCGGCTGATCCTCGTGGCGAGCGTCTTGAACCTGGTGCTCCCTTCGAAAATGGGGGACATCGCGAAAGCGTACTTCATGCGCGATCGGGGAGGCATGAGCGGCTCGCTGGCGCTCTCGCTGGTAGTCTTCGAGAAGTCGTGCGACATGCTTTCGCTGCTGCTTTGGTGCGTCTTCGGCCTGGCGTGGTGCGCATTGGATCCGGGGATTTATTTGCACAAGGATGCGCTCTTTTGGATCATGGCTGTGGGCGTTGTCGGGCTGCTTGTGCTGGGGACGCTGCTCTTGGGCTCAACGCGCTTCGCGAGCTTCTTCTTTGGGCTGGCGGCGCGGTTTGCCCCGGGAAAGATGGGCGCGCAGTTTACGAAACTGAATGACTCATGGAGCGAGATGCACGCGTACTTCTGGTCCAGCAATGCGCGGCTGGCGAAGGTGGCTCTTACGTCGGTTTTTATCTGGTTCCTGCACCTCCTTCAGATCTGGCTTTTCATCCTCGCGCTACGTGCCTGGGCACCCTTCCTTGCGAACCTGGCGCTATCGCCGCTGGCCATCCTCGCGGGATTGCTTCCGCTCACCTTTGCGGGAGTAGGGACGCGGGATGCCGCGCTCGTCTTGTTTTATGCGCCGTACTTCGCTGCGCCCACGGCGGCCGCGCTGGGCTTGCTCTGCACAGCCCGGTACGTTCTCCCGGCTATTGGCGGGCTCCCATTCATTGGGCGCTATTTGCCGGCAGTTCGTGGGATGCGAAAAGGGGATTTCGCCTCCCAAGGTGATAAGTCCATCAAATCCGTTGACACTTTCGGGACTCCTGCCTAGTTTGCGCACCCTTTTTAAAAGAGAGCCATGGGTACATTTTCAGCCAAAGCACACGAAGTTCAACGTCAATGGTGGGTCATCGATGCCGCCGATCAGGTGCTTGGCCGTGTGGCTGTTCGCGCCGCTAATCTCCTCCGTGGTAAAGAGAAGGCGATCTTCACTCCGCACGTGGATACGGGTGACTTTGTAGTTGTGATCAATGCCGACAAGGTTCGTGTCACCGGCAAGAAAGAGACCCAGAAGACCTACATGAGCTTCTCCGGTTATGTGGGTGGCCATAAGACCGAGAGCGTAAAGCAGCGTCGCGAACGCCGCCCTGAGCTCCTCGTCGAGCACGCCGTCAAGGGGATGATTCCGCACAATCGCCTGGGCCGCCGGATCTTCACCAAGCTGAAAGTCTACGGGGGTGCTGAGCATCCGCACGAAGCGCAGCAGCCTGTCGCGGTGACCAATCTCAAGTAATCTTTCATGGCTTCCGAAATCGTCACTACTGGCCGTCGCAAAACCGCCGTCGCCCGCATTCGCATGAATGTTGGCACTGGCATCATCATCGTCAACGGCCGCCCATTTGAAGAATACTTCAAGACGCTCTCGCTGCAGAATCAGGTGCTGCGTCCGTTTGAAATTGCCAAGACGGTTAATGGTTTCGACGTAAAGGTGAACGCCTCCGGTGGCGGCTTGAATGGTCAGGCTGGCGCGGTGAAGCTGGCCTTGGCTCGCGCGCTCATCGAGAGCAACCCGGAACTTCGTGCTGACCTGAAGGCTGATGGCCTGCTCACCCGTGACCCACGGATGAAGGAGCGGAAGAAGTCCGGCCAGCCTGGCGCTCGCAAGCGCTTCCAGTTCTCCAAGCGTTAATCGCTTTCAGCTTTCCTCCTCGAGCCCGCGCTGCGCGCCCCCCAATGTGCGCAGCGCGGGTTTTTTCTGCCCGGATGGTGTAGCGGACCGGAAGCGACTCGACGAAAGGTAGTTGGCTGGATAGTGTCGGCGTTCCTCACGTCACCTCTTTGTGAGATGATCTCCGCGCGCCCATGACTACGTTCCCCTTCACTTCCGCCGGTCGCTACCTTGCAGCGGGCGGGGTTTTCTTCCTGTGGACCATCTCTGCTCTGGCGGAGCCAGTGCGAATCAAGGGTCCAGCTTCGCTGACCAAGGCGCTGAGTGAGCTGACTGCGGTATTCCGCGATGCGGGCGTCGAGATCCGGGTGGAGGCGACGAGTGGGGCGGCGGGTGCGATTGCGGCTTTAGGAAGCAAGGAAGCGGACGTCGTAGTGCTATCCCGTGCTTTAACCGCTCAGGAGAAATCGAGGTTCCCGACCCGTCGGTTCTTCGAACTAGCCGTGGCCGCCCAGGCTTACGTTCCAGGTGTCTCGAAAAACGTTTGGGAGAGCGGGGTGCGGACGATCACGAAGGAGCAGATGCAGAAGCTTTTCGAAGGGAAGGCCGGCAAGTGGGCGGAACTTGGCGGGGGTGACAGCGACATCAAGTACTTCAGTGCTGAGACCGAGAATCCCGCGTTTGATCTGCTCGCCACCTGGCTCTACCAGGATCCTCGCAGAGCGCCCGCCAGTACGGCAGAGATTATCCGTGGAGGCGGTCGTGCCGTGCGCGATACTCTCGAGTTTACCAGCAACTCAATCGCACTCGTTCCGCCTGCTCTCGCGAATGGTAAGGATTTGTTTGCGCTGGGAATCGCTGATCCTGCTGGGAAGGTGATCCAGGCTGAGGAGGCGAGTCTGCTCGATCGGTCTTACCCTTTGAGCCGCCCGGTGTTCCTCATTTTCGGTGATCGTCCATCAGGAGCGGTGCGAGAGTTCCTTGATCTGATCCGCAGCCCGGCTGGCCGGGAGATCCTGATCAAAGGGGATCTTACGCCGGTCAGCATCAAGGATCTCTAGCCATCTCCGTTTCTAGCGCCTTGCCGTCCTGCTTGGATGCGTTAAGCCTGCGCGAATGACATTTGGTTTCATCGGCTCCGGGAAGATGGCCTCTGCGCTGGTTCGCGGGGCCGTTCATTCGGGAGCAATCGCGGCAGCGGACGTCGCCGTCAGTGACTACCTGCCTGCCACAGCACAACAGCTCGCGGAGGAAGCAGGCGTGCGTGCACTTCCTGACAATGCTGCTCTCTGCGCGGTTTCAGATGTTCTCGTGCTCTGCGTGAAGCCCGCGGATGCAGTCCCCGCGTTGCAAGCCCTCGGCAGTGCGCTCGCCGGGAAACTGGTGATCTCGATCGTTGCAGGACTGGAGATCGGCCGACTGGAAGAATCGGTAGGCGAAGGTGCGCGAGTCATTCGCGTCATGCCGAATACTCCCTCGCTTATCCATCAAGGGGCTGCCGCCTATGCACTCGGATCCTCCGCGACGGAGGCTGACGCAGCGCTTGTGGAGAAGCTTTTCGGAGCAGTGGGCACGGTGTACCGGGTGAAGGAGACGCTGCTCGATGTCGTCACGGGCCTGAGCGGGAGCGGGCCTGCTTACGTGTACCTGATGATCGAGGCCCTGGCCGATGGCGGCGTGCTCATGGGCCTCCCGCGCGATCTCGCTTTGCAACTTGCTGCTCAGACCGTTGCCGGCGCCGCCGGGCTGGTCATGAAGTCGGGTCAACATCCGGCCGTCCTGCGCGACATGGTGACAAGCCCGGGAGGCACTACGATCGCGGGGATCGAGGCGCTGGAGGCAAACGGCGCACGAGCAGCATTCATCGCAGCCGTTCGTGCGGCCACTGAGCGCGCTCGCGAACTCGGCCAAAGCTAATCCTCGAGATGCGCCCACCTGTGATTCTGTATGCAGCGGTGCTACTCAGCGCTTGTTGCGCCTTCGCGCAGGCTGAGGAGAAGCCCGGTGTCGATGGAACGACCAGCCTTCAGGAAGTCGGCACGACGGGACTCTCCGATGAAGCCCAGCGGATTGCCCGGAAGGCGATGGTCGCCTTCGGGAAGGGCAATCTCGAGGCAGCTCGCAAGGACTTCCTGAAGGTCCTGGAGCTGGCGCCAGGGAATGTTCCGTCGATGATCAATCTCGGATTGATCGCGTACCGGGAGAAGCGGTTCGCGGATGCCGAGAAGCTGCTCAAGGACGTGGTTCGCGCCCAGCCTGAGGCGGGTCCAGCGTGGTTGGTGCTCGGCGTCCTTTACTACGATCAGGATAAACTCGACGAAGCGCTCGCCGCGCTTGCGCAGGCTGTTCTTCTCGCGCCGAAGGATGCACGGACTCATCACTATCTCGGAGTCACTTTGGGGAAGAAGGGCTGGTACTCGGGTGCGGAGGACGAAATGCGAAAGGCCCTCGAGCTGAACCCGGACTACGCCGAGGCACATTTCAATCTCGCCGTCTTCTACTTGCAGCGAACACCTGCCGCTGTGGAACTCGCCCGCCGACACTACCAGCGAGCGCTGGATCTCGGTGCCGCGCCGGACGCACTGGTGGCAAAGAGGATCGCTGGCGAGGCACCTTGATTCGCTACGACTCGGTGCCCGGACTTGCGCATGGCGCGTCCATGCTTTTACTACCCGCTCTCGCCTTCATGACTCGCCGCCTCATTACGTTCGCCCTCGCCTGCCTTTTCGCACTGGCCCCACTTGCCCCCGCGGCGCCCAAGAAGTCCGCGAAGAAGTCTTCCGCTACCTCGCCAGCAAAGCGCTCCACGCCGGTCGAGGCGTACGCCGCCATCGATCCGAATGTCGTGCCGTCCATCCGCGCCGGGTCTGCCATCCTGATTGATGCAGAATCCGGACGCGTCCTGCACGAGGTCGATGCGGACAAGATTCGCCCGGTCGCCAGCACTCAGAAGCTCCTGACCGCTCTGCTGGTTGCTGAGAATGGAGGACTCGATGAGCGCATGCAGATCGTCGCCAGCGACACGTGGGCGGAACCTTCCAAGCTCTATATCAAGGCCGGTGAAAGCTACCGGCGCCGGGATTTGCTCAAGATCCTCCTCGTAAAGAGCATGAACGACGTCGCGCGTGCGCTGGCGCGGGATAATGCCGGGAGTGTCGCGGAGTTCGCGAAGAAGATGAACCGGCGTGCTTCGGAACTCGGGATGAGCAACTCCAACTTCATCAACCCGAACGGGCTTCCCGAGCCCGGCCAGTATTCGACAGCGCGCGACATGGCGAAGGTCGCAATGGCGGCTTACCGCAATCGCTCAATCCGAGAGATGGTAAGGCTGAAGGAGATTGATTGGCGTTTTCCGAGCGGCAAGGTGACCACCTTCAAAAACACCAATCGGGTGCTGCGAAACTACGCCTACTGCAACGGCATGAAGACAGGTTACACCGAGGCGTCGGGCTTTTGCCTGATCTCCAGTGCCTCGAGCGACGGGCGCAATGTGATCGCCGTGGTGCTCGGCGATGTGCGCGACGCGATCTGGACGGACTCGTACAAGCTGCTGGCGTGGGGTCTCGCCTCCTAGTCCATGCCACTCCTGAGCGGGCTCCGCTGAACGATGAGCAACTTCGAGAACGAACTCACGGAGTTGCGGGAGCGGGCGCTCCTGCGGAAGCTGCGTGAGTTCGACTCTCCCCAGCAGCCTGATCTCGAGCTTGCCGGGCGGAAGTTAGTTAACTTCTCCGCGAACGACTACCTCGGCCTGGCCACCGAACCGGCGCTGCGTGAAGCCGCCAAGGCCGCGATCGATGAATATGGTGTCGGCGCGGGTTCTTCTCGACTGATCTGCGGTACGCTTTCGCCCCATGTGCGCCTCGAGCAGAAGCTCGCCGAGTGGAAGCGCTGCGAGGCAGCGCTGACCTTTAGCTCCGGCTACGCAGCCGCCCTTGGAACCCTCGGAGCGCTGCTCCGGCGGGATGACGTCCTGGTTCTCGACAAACTTTCCCACGCCGCGCTGATCGATGGCGCGCGCCTTTGCGGCGCTCACGTGCGCGTCTTCCCGCACAATCACCTGGGGAAGCTGGAGAGTCATCTGCAATGGGCGCGCGCGAACTACCCCGAAGCGCGGGTCATCGTGGCGACCGAGTCAGTCTTCAGCATGGATGGCGATTGGTGCCCCCTAGCGGACATCATCGAGGTCAAGCAGCGCTACAACGCTCTGCTGCTGCTCGATGAAGCGCACGCGGTCGGGGTGATCGGAGAGCAGGGCAGGGGATTGGCGGACAAGCTGGGTCTCTCGCATTTGGTCGATATCCAGATGGGTACACTCTCGAAGGCACTCGGCTGCAGTGGTGGCTACATCTGCGGCAGCCGCGCGCTGATCGATCTGCTGATTAACCGCAGCCGATCTTTCATCTACTCCACCGCGACTCCGCCCGCGATCGCGGCCGCTGCCACCGCCGCCATTCAGTTCCTCATGTCCCCGGCCGGCGATCGTCGGCGCCAGGTGCTCCGGGCGAATCTGGCGCACTTTGCAGGCTGCATGCCGCTGATGTTTCCTCCCGATCGCAAGGTCCAGAGTGCCATCTTCCCCTTGATCATCGGTTCGGCAGAGCGCGCGGTGCAGGCTGCGCGCGCCCTTGCGGAGAAGGGCTTCTTCGTCCCCTCGATCCGCTACCCCACGGTGCCGCGGGATAGCGCGCGGCTGCGCGTCACCATCTCCGCGCGCCATAGTGCGGAGCAGATCACCAGCCTCTGTTCTGCCCTTCAGTCAGTCGCCTTGCCACCACCCGCGCTAGTCTAGCCCCAGGGCCGTGTGCCCTTCGCGAGCGAGCGCGAAGCCGGAGATCGGCTGCACGTCGAGTGTGCCTTTGCCGAGGCACAGCACCCGGAAGTTCATTCCCAAGAGCCCGGGATGCATGAGCGTTTTGAAGGCTAGGATCTCTCGCTGCCTTTGCGGTGTAAGTTCCGCGGCATCGTGAAAGTGCAGTCGACTCAGGCCCACCATGAAGTGGTGTTGGTCGGTAAATCCGACCAGGTCCATGCCAGCACTAAGGCCTTCCCTTGCCAGTGCCGTGAAGTCCACGTGCGCAGTCAGGTCCTGGGATCCTGGATCACTCAGTGGATCGTCACACCGGCGGTGCTCGCGATACGCAGCGAGGGTTCCAGCCGCTCGGCTGGGGTCAAAGAAGTCTGCGGCAGCATGTCCATAGTCGATGGCCAGCATCCAGCCGCGCGCCAACTTCTCAGCTGCACCGCGCACCCAGTGCCGAGCTTCCAGGTTCACCTCGGTGTGAAAGCCTGGTGCCACGTTCCTCGGCAAATCACGAAGTGCCGCCTCCAACTCGCCACCTGCTGCCACTTCGCTGTCCACGAAGGAGAACGCACCTGCGTAGTAGGTAACCCGTTGCTCGTGCCAGCTCTCGCCGGAAAAGCGCACGCGATGCACTGGAAATGCATCCACGAGCTCATTGGAGAAGTGGACGCCGCTGAATGCTTCCAGCGCGTCGATAGAAGGCAGATAGCGGACCTGTGTCCCATAAGCAGCCAGCTTCTCCTGCTGACGCCTGCGGAAGCGCTCTCCTGGCTCGATAATCGTGTACCGGGTTTGCGCGAAGCACTCTGGAGACTGCTCGCGTAGCCCGTCCAACGCGTCGCATGCGAACTGCCCATCGTGGGCTCCTTGCTCCACCACATCGAAGACGTGCGGGCGACCCAGCCGTTCCCACATCTCGGCGAATTGCCTGGCGAGGAGCCGCCCGAAGAGCGGCCCCACACTGACGCTGGTGTAGAAATCCCCACCGCGACCAATGGCGGCGCGCCCCGAGCCGTAATAGCCATCATCTGGATCGTAGAGTGCCGCCTCCATGAAATCGCGGAACGGAACTGAGCCCTCCCGGGCGATTCGGGCCGCAAGACGATCAGCGAGTCCTTCTGGCATGGTGCAGCGGTAGCGCGGAAGCATGCACTTTCACAAGCCTCCGACTTTTCTAAAGAGTCACGCGCTGATGGCCATAGGAGGCTCGCTTGTTACCCTTCATGGGCTGGCGATCGGGCCTCAAAGGGCCTCTGATGATCCCTCCAAGGGTCGATTTTGATCCCTATGAGGCCCAAGTCTGGGCCTCGAAGGGTCGGCGCCGGTCCCTCCAGGGGTCAATTTTGATCCCTACAAGGCCCAACCTCGGGCCTCGAAGGCACACCGCTGAGCCTGGGAAGGTCGGCCCTTAGGCCAGAAAGGCCGGCTATTCTGGTTTCCAGGCTTGAGAAAGGGTGCGAGCTGATGGTAAATCCATGATCTCCAGACCACGATCCGCAAGGGTTTGAATGGGTCTTTTACTATTGCGTGCGTCGCTGTTCCATGGGACGTAGAGCGCCCGAAACATGTGGGACTATCCGCCTCCACCCAAGCCCCCTATGTACCGCCGCCCGTGGTTCGTGGCGCTGCTCCTCGTCACCTTGGGGGTGCTGGTCGTTGGGTTGTTACTGGCCTGGAGTGAACTCGCGAAGTGGGATCGGGAGGCGCAGAAGTTCGACTACGCGAAGCTCAGCGAAATGGAATCCGCGAGCATCATCTACGATCGCGGGAAACAGGTCCTTGGCCGGATCTTCATCCAGAACCGCGACCAAGTACCGCTCGATCAGCTCTCACCGCAGCTCCAGAAGGCGGTAGTCGGAGCCGAGGATGCGCGCTTCTATTCACACGATGGAGTGGATTACTTCGGGATTTTGCGTGCCGCGGTGCGCAACTACCAGGCCGGCAAGACACGGCAGGGTGCTAGTACGCTCACGCAGCAGCTGGCGCGGAATACTTTTACCAAGGAACTCCCCAGCACGGACCGTTCGTACGACCGCAAAGTCCTGGAGGTCGCGGTAGCTCGAGAGGTCGAACGGCGCATTCCGAAGGAGAAGATCCTCGAGCTCTATCTGAATCGCGTGTTCTTCGGTTCGGGCTTCTATGGGGCCGAAGCTGCGTCGCGCGGGTACTTCGGGAAGCGCGCGAAGGACCTCGATCTATCTGAGGCCGCGACGCTGGCGGGTCTTCTCAAGAGTCCAAATAACCTCTCGCCATGGAAGAACCGGAAGGCGTGTCTCGATGCGCGTAACCGGGTGCTCGAGCGCATGCTGGAGCTAAAGCTCATTTCCCAGGCGGAGTTCGACACCACGCTGGCCCAGGACCTGGTGGTCAAGAACCGCCGCCCTACACATCAGGAGTCCTACGCCGCACAGCTCGTCGCTCAACAAGTCGAACGCCTGGTCGGCTACGACAAGGCGGTGAGCGAAGGCTACCGCATCTTCACGACGATCGACGGCGACCTTCAAAAGAAGGCGGACGCCGCGCTCAAGGAGCAGCTCGCTACTGTCGAGCGCCGGGCGGACTTCAAGCATCAGAAGTTCGCAGATTACGACCAGATGATCCGTGGGTACCGCCGACGAGTGGCCAATGGTGAAGAGGATCCAAACGGGATGCCGCCCGCGCCCGAGTACCTTCAGGGTGCGATCGTCATTTTGGAAAACAAGAGCGGCGCGGTACTTACCCTGATTGGTGGGCGAGACATTTCGCATAGCGAGTACGACCGGGCGATCAGCGCACGCCGTCCCGCAGGCACTGCTTTCAAGCCAATCGTGTATGCAGCCGCGTTCGAGAAGGGGCTGTTCCCCGGCTCACTGCTGCAGGATGCGGTCATCGACAATCGGCAGGTTATGATTGGGGGCACCACGGGTATTCTTGGAGAATGGGGTCCCGAGCGCGTGGATAACACCTACGAGGGAGCAATCACCGCGCGCGCGTCTCTGGTGAAGTCGAAGAATGCCGCGACCGTTCGCCTTGGCATGTCCACCGGTGTGGAGAACGTCACGCGGATGGCCGAAGCTGCCGGGATAGACAGCAAGCTCAGCCCTTACCCGAAGACCTTTCTCGGAAGCAGCGAGGTCACTCTGCTCGAGATGACGCTGGCGAATACTGCCTTCGCGAGTGGCGGGAACCGCCCGGAGAAGCCGTACATCATCGATCGCATCGAGGAGCAGAGCGGGCGCGTGATCTTTCAGGCGAAGAGCAGCCAAAAAAGGGTGATGAAGGCGACCACGGCCTTCGAAGTCCACTCGTGCCTGGCCGACGTGCTGGAACGAGGGACCGCAGAGAAGGCTTATACTGAGTATGGCCTCAAGCGCATGCCGCTCGGAGGCAAGACAGGCACTGCGTACAACTTCACCGATGTGTGGTTCCTCGGCTATTCCAGCGAGTTGACCTGTGGAGTGTGGGCCGGCTTCGACAAACCTCGTACGCCGATCTTCCGCGGTGCGTTCTCAAATGAGGTGGTGCTGCCCGTGTGGAGCAAGGTGATGTCGGAGAGCTTCGCCCGGTATCAGCCCAAGGAGATCACCGCTCCCAAGGGAATCATTAAGTGCGAGATCTGTTCCTCATCTGGGCTACTCGCCACGGCCAAGTGCGTCGACGTCACAACGAATCCCGAGACCGGCGAGAAGATCTCGCGCCGCACCACCTACTTCGAGATCGCCACGGATGCGCAGGCGCCGACCGAAGGTTGCAACGTCCATGGCGATGCGGGACCAGCGCTCACCCAAACTCCAGGGGGGAATGGACCCGGTGCAGGTAACGATCCTAGTAAGTGGCCCAAAGCCGCTGGAGCAGTAAACCTCGCGACGGTCGCACCCATCGAGCTCAAGGCGCCTACGGTGATCGGGGTTGATCCGTTTAACTCACAGCAGTCGGTGGCAAACGCTTTGGCGATGAAAGGCCTGGGCGGTGCCGGTCAGGTCGCGCCGATCGGTAACGACGGACAGGTTCCCACGGTACCGCAGGGTCCAGCGATAGAGGTCCGGAAGGCAGAGGGCGTGGGCCCCATGGAGCAGCAGGCGTCGAAGGTTGATTCTGCGATCAAGCTGGAGCCGCCGCCCGCGCTCGATTTCTAGTCGCGAAACAAAAAAAAGTGAAGCGGGTTACCCCGCTTCACTTGTGACACTCCGAATTTGCGGATGTTGGTTACATCACTGTCCGGACTCTGCGGCCGCCGCGCCCTTCGTTATCGTTGTCCCGGTTTCGGTTTCCTTTCACCTTCACCCGGTTCTCGACTGAGACATTGTTGACGTTGCGGTTCCCTCCCTGATTGTTGCTCCGAACTACCGTCCGGTTCACGTTTCCGCCACGGTTCACGTTCTGACCCCGATACGCATTATCTCCGCGGTACGTGTTGTTGTTGCGAACCGAGACGCGATTCACATTCCGACCCCGATCATTGTCCCGGATCACGACTCTGTTCACGTCGCGGTCGCGGTCACGATAAACGTTCCGGTTGTTGTAAACGTTTCGATTCGAGTAGACGTTCCGGTTACTGTACGCGTTCCGGTTGCTGTAGCCGTTGGTCTCATATACGTTCACCCGGCTGACATTCCGACGTCCGCCATAGCCGTACCCGTACCCACCGCCGCGGTTGTACCGGTAGTCGTCCCGATCGTAGTAAACGTTTGAGCGCCCGTAGCCGCCGCCGTAGTAGCCGCGTCCGCTGTAGCCACGGTCAACCGTTGTGTAGGTGTCGCAGCCTGTGAGCGCGAGACCGGCCGCCATAACGCCCGCGAGGAGTAGTGCTTTCATAGTAACACCGTATTCGGACTGTCCGACGAATGCGGCCCCATTGCTGCCCCTGCGGGGCACGATATGCATACTTGAGCGTACCACCCGCGACCGCCGCTCAGGCCGCGACTCGCGTCTTCTCCGCCCGGAGTTGTCCGCATCCCGCTGCCACATCAATCCCTCTCCGCTGCCGCACCGTGCTCGGCAGGCCCGCATCCTGCAGCACCTTCTGGAACTCGGCCGCCGCGCCGCTTCCGCTCGCGACTCCTGAGTAGCGCACGGTAGGATTGAGCGGGATTAAGTTCACATGCGCGTGCATTCCTTTTAGTAGCTGCCCAAGCGCTGCCGCCTGACTGGGCGAATCGTTTTTCCCGTCGATCAATGTCCACTCGAAGAAGATCTTCTTCCCCGTGCGTTCCACATAACTCCGGCAGGCTGCGATCAGCATCGCCAGAGGCCACCGCCGACTTGCGGGCACCAATGCTGAGCGCTCCTCTTCCGTGGCACCATGCAGACTCACCGCGAGGTTGTAGGGACGTGCCTCCGCCGCCAGGCGAAGGATCCCGGGCACCACACCAACCGTACTGATGGTGATCTTCGCTGGGCCGATGTTTAACCCACGACGATCCGACACGATCTCCAAGGCTTGCATCACGGCATCGTAGTTGTGCAACGGCTCGCCCATACCCATGAGCACGAGATTGCGCAGCCCGATCTCACCCCGCGCGCGCAGGCTCCTCTGTGCATGGAGTACCTGGCTGACAATCTCGCCCGCAGTGAGGTGGCGCACAAAGCCCATCTGCCCGGTAGCGCAAAAGACGCAGCCCATGGCGCAACCCGCCTGCGTGCTCAGGCAGGCGGTGTGTCGCCCACGGAAGCCCATGAGGACGGTCTCTATAGTCTGCCCGTCGTGCAGCTTCAGGAGGAACTTGCGCGTATGTCCATCACTGCTCTCCACGTCCGCAGCAACCTCTGGCATTGCAGTACGCAGGGTGGCGTCCGGATTATGTAGCGCGCCGTCTACCCAACGTTGCAGCGGAGGCAGGAAGCCGCCGCAGGTCTCTGGTGCTATGAGCTCCGCATACAGCGAGCGCCAGAGCGCCTTTGCATGGATCGCCTTCAGCCCCGCACCCGCGACTTCCCGCTCCAGTGCGGCGAAGGTGAGATCGTACACGCTCGGGCGCAGATCTCGGATGGGCGGCGTACAACTCATGGAAGCAAGAGCGCTCATACGAAACCCTGCACACTTGGCAAGCGGATCTTCGGCTCGCCGCATCCGGGTCCGCGTAGTGATTGTCAGCCTGAGCTCAGAACTCTACGGCGGTCGTCAGCCCGACCCAATGCGTGCCGATGCGGATTTCGCTCCGAGCGTACTCGCCAGCTGCGAGGTCGCTCGTATCAATCCGCTCGCGGTTTGGGATCTGCCATTGATAGCCGAGATCGACTGTCACTCGGCCTTGCCGAAAACCCACGCCGGTGCTGAGTGTGTGCTCCAAGATTGCGGCGGTAAGTGGGGTAAGCGTGCGGGAGGGCACCGGATTGCGACCGTAGGAATAGCCCGCGCGGACCGTCCAGCGCTTATCTAGCGCGTACTCGGCTCCCACCCGGAAGACGAACTGATCTTTCCAGTCAAGCGGGATGTCGTCATCGAGAGCATCGGAACCCGCAAGGCCATTGAGGTCACGGTTGTTGCCGTTGGTCAGGCGGACTTCGAGCACGTCGAAAGCGTCTTCCCAGCCGATCCAATCGACTTGGGTGGTTAGCGACAGCTTCCGCGTTGCCTGCCAGGCCAGCCCTGCACTGACTTGCTGGGGGAACACATTCTCGACGGCAGCGTCATAGGAAAAGTCAGAGCGAGCCGCGCCGAGGCCGAGATTCTTCAGCTGCACGTTCGCATCCCCATGAGCGCGGCCCTCGCTTTCAACGCGCGCCTCGGTGGTGTAGCTTAGGCCGAACTGAAGCGTCTCAAGCGGCTTCCACGCGAGGCCGAACTGCGCATTCCAACCATAACCCTCGGTCTGGAGATCCAGCAGTGTCTTAACTGTCCGAAGTACCTGCTGGCTTTGGAAGATGTAAGGGGATTGGAGGCGGTTCTCGTTGTAGAGGAGGCTAGCACTGGCTCCGAGGGAGAAGCGGGGCGTGACCGCCCAGCTCACACCAAGGCTGGTACGCAGGAGGAGGATTTCCGATTCATGCCCGCGGACCCCATACGAGGTCACGCCGTCCGCACCGCCTGGGGTGTCGCGGTATCTCCAGCTGGTGCGCAGTGCGATATCGGGATTTACGCCCAGTGCAAAGCGCAGCGGCCCTGCCGGAATCGCCAGCGCTATTCCTCCAAGAAGGCCTTCATCCGTGAACCTTGCGCTGCGGTTCGCACGATTGTCGAAGCTCCCGCGAGCAAACCCAGCAGCGGCGTTTAGTTCCAGCGTTGGTCGGTCGATGATGAGGTTTGCAGGGTTACTGGTCAACGCATCGAGCGGGCTGTGACTGCCTGCGATGCTACTTCCCCCAAGCGCCATGCTGCGCGCAGTGGCTCCATCGCGATAGAGTCCGGCAGCGGGGAGAGCGGAGGCTAGTCCGATTGACAGCGAGATCGAAAGCAGGACAGCGGAGGTTCGGCATCTGAGAGGCACGCTTGCGTCTAAAGCAGCCTGCACGCCGTAAATCACACTGCTGAACAAAATTGACGACATTCTTGCGAAAACGCGAGTGCGAGAATGTTTTCTGCTGAGCTCGAATCTGTGTCCCTGTCCAACAATCTCCCGCTAAACACTGTCGAGAGCTCCGCTCCTTCGGTAATTGAGCGACTACGGACCGAACTCCAGCAGGAGCGTCAGAAGCGGCGACATCTCGAGGCGGAACTGGCGGACTCCCGGGACGCGCTCGCCACTCTGGCCCGGAGTGAATCCTACTTCAGGCATCTCACAGAGTACGCACTCGATCTCATTACCATCCTGGATGCTGACGGAACGATCCGCTTCGAGAGCCACTCGATCGAGACCGAGCTGGGTTACAAGCCGGAAGATTACCTCGGCAAGAATGCTTTCGACTTTGTACATCCCGAAGACGCGCCGCGAGTGATCCAGGCCTTTCTGACCGCGCTCCAGGCGCAGGGTAATACGCCGGTGCTTAGCTTCCGCTTCCGCCATCGTGATGGCAGCTACCGGATTCTGGAAGGCCGTGGGAACAATTTGCTCGGTGATTCTGCTGTCGGTGGAATCGTCTTCAACTCCCGCGATGTGACCGAGCAGCGCAGGCTGCAAGAGCAGTTCCTCCAGTCTCAGAAGGTGCAGGCAATCGGACAGCTAACCGGCGGCGTGGCGCACGACTTCAACAACATCCTCACGGCCATCATCGGTTACGCGGAACTGACGCTTCATACGACGTCAAAGGATGACTCCGGGGACACATACTCCAATCTTCAGGAAATCTGCAAAGCGGGCCACCGGGCTGCTGGGCTCACCCGTCAGCTGCTCGCCTTTAGTCGGAAGCAGGTACTGCATCCGCAAGTGATTAATCTGGGCACGATCGTGGCGGAGATGGATAAGATGCTACGGCGCGTGCTGGGCGAGGACATCGATCTCGTCAGCGTGGTGAGGGCCCCGCTCGGCAACGTGAAGGCGGATCTCGGCCAGATTGAGCAGGTGCTTTTGAATCTCGCGGTGAATGCGCGCGACGCGATGCCAGGTGGCGGGAAGCTCACGATCGAAACGTCCAATGTCACCCTGGACGAGAATTATGCCACCACCCGCGCGGAGGTGACCGCGGGTGAATGCGTAATGCTGGCGATCACTGATACTGGCTGCGGAATGAGTGCCGAAGTGCAGAGCCGTCTCTTTGAGCCATTCTTCACCACTAAGGATCAAGGGAAGGGAACCGGGCTGGGTCTTGCAACATGCCACGGGATCGTAAAGCAGAGTGGCGGACACATTGCCGTTTACAGCGAGGTAGGGAAGGGGACGACATTCAAGGTGTACTTGCCGCGGGTGAATGAGGAAGCGGAGCCGCTCGCACGCAATGAGGAGTCAGATGAACTCCCGCGTGGTACTGAGACGGTGCTGCTTGTGGAGGACGAGCCAATGCTGCGCGAACTTGGGCAGACAGTGCTGGAGGAGCTCGGCTATCGTGTCTTTGTCGCAGAGAACGGAAGTGCAGCGCTGCGCCTCGTTAAAGCGAACTCCCAGGTGCCGATCGATCTTCTGCTCACTGATGTAATTATGCCGGAGATGGGCGGGCGCGAGCTGGTCGAGCACCTGCGCCCAGTATCGCCTCACACCAAGGTGATCTTCTGCTCCGGATATACGGAGGACGCGATCTTCCATAGCGGTGGCCTGGAAGCTGGCGTGTTCTTCCTGCAAAAGCCGTACACGGTCGCCGCTGTTGCTCAGAAAGTGCGAGACGTGCTCGCGACTGGCTGAGCCCGCTTCAGGGCTTGATCCCGGAAACAATGAGCTGGCGGGACAGATGGGTGAGCGGGCCGCAGTCGTAGTTGCCCCAGACATCCTCGATCTCAAAGCCGGTCGCGAGAAAGAGCAGCTGCAGCTCGCGAGGGAAGTACACGTGTGCCTGGTAATCGCTGACAAACCGTTCGGGTGCGTCGTCGTCTCCCCCCTCGAACTTGTCGTAGAAGAAGTGAACCGTCGCGCGCTGCTCGTGAGCGTGATAGCGCGTCGTGCGATAGCGCAGAAGACGAGCTCCGAGATGGGAGTCTGCGTGGTCGAGATCGAGCTCCACACTCGTCCGGGCGGGCACTTGCATCGAGTCGGCAAGGACCGGGAAATTAGCCATCACTTCCGCGACAACGAAGCGTCCTCCTGAACGCAAGTTCACCGCTGCAGTCCGCCAGGCGGCGAGCTGATCATCCAGCTGGAGCAAATGGCTAAGCGACGCGCACGGGGAAATGATGAGATCGAACGGAGCATCAGAGCGCCACTCGCGCACGTCACCTTCGTGCCATTCGACAAGTCTTGCATCATCCTTATCGCGGGCTGAGGAGAGCATCTCCGCGCTGAGTTCGCACCCTGTGACCTGGCCGTCCCACTCCTTTGCGGCGCGCGCGAGGGGAATAGTAACGCGCCCGTTGCCACAGGCGATCTCGAGGATGCGCTTTGGTTTATGACGCCGCGCTAGATCAGTGAAAAAGTTCACGTCAGGTTCCGGCGCGGCGTGCTCCAGATCATAAGCGTCTGGCTTTGCGTAGATTTTCTGGGCGGACTTGCTCACGTGCCGGACTTCGCAGCTGGGTCCCGAGACAGCTGTACATCGTGCGCCGCTTGCGTTGTGGCCAGAATACGTCAAAGAAAGGGCATTGTACCGGGTCTCCCCGGCACACCCCTCCAATGGTCACTTGTACTCGAATTCTTGCCGCGGCGGCAGCTGTCCTCGCCGTTTCTCCGCCGTCGCCACTCGCAGCAGAGAAGGAGGCCTTTCCCCCGAAGCCGCCGGTCGCTGCCTTAGATGCCAAACAGGCGGCAGAGTCCTTTCAACTCCCACCCGGCTATCGGCTCGATCTGGTCGCTGGTGAACCCGCGATCAAGGAGCCCGTGGTCTGCGCCTTCGATGGCAACGGGCGGATGTTCGTCGCCGAGATGCTCACCTACATGCAGGACATCGATGGCAAGGAGCAGCTCGTGCCGACCAGCCGTGTGTCGATGCATACCGACTCAGACAACGACGGGACGTACGACCAGCATACTGTCTTCGCCGACAATTTGCTTCTGCCAAGAATGATCCTTCCGCTGGATAAAGGGCAGGTGGTGATCGGCGAAACCGACACGCTGGACCTCTTCCTGCACACAGACACGAATGGCGACGGAGTTGCGGATAAGAAGGAGCCCTGGTTCAAAGGCGGTCCGCGCGGCGGGAACCTCGAGCATCAACCGAGCGGGCTGATCTGGGCGCTCGATAACGGGATCTACACCACCTACAATGCCTTTCGGCTTCGATGGACCCCGGCGGGGGTGATAAAGGAACCCACAGTGGGAAATGGCGGGCAGTGGGGCCTCGGCCAGGACGATCATGGGCGCGTCTTCTTCATGAACGCGGGCGGTGAGCAGGGGCCGGTTAGCTTTCAGGTGCCTTCGGTGTACGGAAACTACAATCCGGGGACGCAGTTCGCTCAGGGGTTCAAGGAAGTCTGGCCTGCCGTCGGGAGAGCAGATTACCAAGGCGGGCGCGGTCGAGTCCGCGAGGCGGATGACACCTTGAATCATTTCACCGCCACCTCGGGTGCCGAAGTCTATCGCGGGGATCGCCTGCCTGCGGAGTTGCGCGGTGATCTCTTTTTCGGTGAACCGGTTGGTCGACTTGTACGGCGGGCGAACGTAGAGACGAAAGACGGGCTCACCGTGCTCAACAACCCGCACCAGGTGGAGAAGTCAGAGTTCCTGCGCTCCACGGACCCATGCTTTCGCCCGCTCAACATGGTCACCGCCCCCGACGGTACTTTGTACATTGTCGATATGTATCGCGGGATTATCCAGGAGGGGAGTTGGGTCAGCCGTGGCAGCTATCTGCGCAACGTGGTGGAGCAGTATGCCTTCGATAAGGTCACTGACCGAGGCCGCATCTGGCGGCTCATGCACAAGACTACAAAGCGCGGTCCGCAGCCGCGCATGCTCGACGAAACGCCTGCCCAACTTGTTGCGCATCTTGAACATCCAAATGGCTGGTGGCGCGACACCGCTCAGAAGCTGCTCGTTCTCCGACAGGACCGTAGCGTTGTCCCGGCACTCGCCGCGATGGCCGGCAACTCGCAGAACTATCTCGCACGGCTGCACGCGCTCTGGACGTTAGAGGGGCTTGAGGCGGCCAGCGCCGATCTCGTCCGGGAGAAGCTGCGCGACGAGCACCCGCAACTTCGTGCTGCCGCTTTGCGCGTGAGCGAGAGACTTGTAAAGTCTGACAAGTCGCTGCTCGTCGACGTGCAGCGCATGAGCACCGATCCGGATCCCTCGGTGGCGATCCAGGCGATGTTCACTGCTCGCCATTTGGATGCGCCAGACCACGGGAAGCTCATTGCCACGCTCGCCACGAGCAGCCCCTCAGCCGGGGTTAAGACTTTCGCCGAGTTGATCCTCAACCCACCCGTGTCGAACCCGACGGTGCAGTACAGTGCCGCGGAGAAGAAGCTGCTGAAGGCAGGCGAAGAAACCTACAACACACTTTGTGCGGCCTGCCATGGTGCGGACGCGAAGGGCATGGCAATGGCGGGGGCTGCTCCCGGCGCCATGCTTGCCCCGGCGCTCGCCGGATCGAAGACAATCAACGGTCCGCGTGAAGCTGCAATCTATGTGCTCCTTCACGGGCTGACCGGCGATATCGATGGCAAGAAGTACGAAGGTTTGATGATCCCCATGGCCACAAACTCTGATGAGTGGATGGCCTCGGTGCTAAGCTACGTGCGCACGAACTTTGGCAACAAAAGCGGACTCGTGTCGGTCCAAGACATCGCCCGGGCGCGCGCTTCAACAAAGGACCGCACTCAGCCATGGACCATCGCAGAACTGCGTTCCGCTCTGCCAAAGACGCTGGACCGCAAAGGCTGGAAACTCACTTCGAGCCACAACTCCACCAAAGTGGAAGCTGCGATCGATGGCAAGCCCGAGTCGCGCTATTCCACTGACAAGGATCAGACTCCCGGTATGTGGTTTCAGGTCGAGCTGCCGCAGGAATCCGTACTCTCTGCTGTGCGTCTGGAAAGCGCCGCATCTCCCGGCGACTACCCGCGTGGCTACACCGTCGAGGTCTCAAGCGACGGCGCTGCCTGGAGCAAGCCCATCGCCAAGGGCACCGGCACTGGCGCGATTACTGAGATCACCTTCGATCCCGTGCGCGCCAAGTTCCTCCGCATCACTCAGACGGGCACCGTGAAGGGCCTCTTCTGGTCGATTCACGAGCTGGAACTCATCGCCCCTTCTGCTCTCCAGATCGCTACTGCAAAGCGCTAGGCTTCGGCAGCGCGCAGGCGCTCCCACTCGCTCTCGACTTCCGGCCCCTTGCCGCGACTACCCCTCGATGGTATTGATTTCCACCGGCTCGACCTTCACCCCCTGAGTCTCCATCCAGTCGATCGCGTTTTTAATCTCCTCGCGTTCGCCTTGCAGCGAAAGCGAAACAATCCCCACCTCATCGGTCACGCTGGCTTGGCGGATATTGGTCACCAGCTTGAACTTCTTCCCGAGCTCCCAGACGATCGGCTTGGTGATCAAGCGCGCCGGGAACATGAGCCAAAGGCGGGTCTTCTCTTCCATGGGAGATGCTGAAGTGGATTGATCGGGCACGGCTCAACATGCTAGCGAGCATGCGAGCCCGCCAGCAAAACCGTGCAACTGGAGCGTGCTGGTCGGGTTCCTAGCCGCCCGCGATGGCTGGGACGATCGAGATCTCGTCCGTCTCCTTCACGACGGTCTCGCGCTCCTCGAGGAAGCGGATGTCCTCGTCGTTCACAAAGACGTTCACGAAACGGCGCACGTTGCCTTCTTCGTCACAAATGCGGTCCTTGAGTCCAGGGAACGCCTGATTCAAGTTTTCGATGACCTCGTTGATCGTGGTTCCAGAAGTTTCAACGACCTCGAGTTCGTTCGTGAGTTTCCGGAGTGGAGTAGGGATGCGGACGCTGGGCATAGGTAAAGTAGTAAACGCTTTGGACTACACGGCAGCAGCGGCGTCCTTGTTGTAGATCTGCTCTTCAAACTCCCGAAGGCTCGGCTTGATGGTCCGCGGCTGGCCGCATTTACCGGTGATCGCCTCCTGCGTTTTGAGTCCATGGCCCGTGATACAGAGCACAATGCTCTCGTCCCGTGGGAGCTTGCCACTTTCGACCAGCTTGCGAGCACAGGCTACGGTCACGCCGCCTGCGGTCTCTGCAAAGATGCCCTCGCACTCAGCCAGGAGCCGGATGCCTTCCACCACTTCATCATCCGTGCAATCCTCCGCGTACCCGCCGGTTTGGTTCATTGCATGGATGGCATAGTAGCCATCCGCCGGGGTGCCGATCGCGAGCGATTTAACGATGGTATCCGGCTTTGGCACCGGCTTCACGATATCCGTCCCGCGCTTGAGAGCATGGGAGATTGGTGCGCAACCGCGCGCCTGCGCGCCAAAGACGCGGAATGGCGTGTCGGCCACCAGCCCGAGCAGGGCAAATTCCTTGTACGCCTTGTGGATCTTTGTGAGCAGTGAACCGCTGGCCATTGGAATGACCGTATTCTTTGGGATCTTCCAGCCGAGCTGTTCCGCGATTTCAAAGCCCATCGTCTTCGACCCCTCGGCGTAATATGGACGCAGGTTCACGTTCACGAACCCCCAGCCGTACTTTCCGGCGATCTCCGAGCAAAGTCGGTTTACCTGATCGTAGGGCCCTTCGATCGCGATCACCTGCGTGCCATAGACCAGCGAGCCGAGCACCTTGCCTTGCTCTAGATCGGCCGGGATGAGCACGTAGCTTTTCAGCCCAGCGCTCGCTGCATTTGCCGCGACGGAATTCGCCAGATTCCCCGTCGAGGCACAAGCTACGACCTTAAAGCCCAGCTCGCGAGCGCGGCTCAGGGCCACGGAAACGACGCGGTCTTTGAAGGAAAGTGTGGGGTAGTTGACGGTGTCGTTCTTCACCCAGAGCTCGCTTACGCCGAGCGCTTTGGCGAGGCGATCAGCCTTCACTAGCGGAGTGAAGCCCACCTGACAGCCTACCGTTGGCTCGCCATCGATCGGAAGCAGCTCGCGGTAGCGCCACATCGAGTGCGGACGGGATTCGATCGCCGCCCGGGTGAGCACCGGTTTGATCGCATCGTAATCGTACGCTGCTTCCAGCGGGCCGAAGTCGTAGTCGCAGACGTGAATGGCCTGCTTCGGGTAAAGCCGGCCGCATTCACGGCATTTGAGATTGCTGAAATATGGCGAAGGTTTGTCCATGTCTAAGAGCCTCACCAAGCCTTCGGGTACAGGAGGACGAGATACCGAGACCTCGCCGTGAGACGAAGCTTCGTTCTCATCTTCCCCCAAGCCGCCGAAGCAACTTGGAGCTGGATTTGGCACCTGGTCCCTCGCAGACCTGAAAAACAAGAGCCCGGGACCCGGCAGGCAAAAGGATCGCCCCCAGACCGCACTCTCATTCATCGGACCCGCAAAGCGGTTGCCGTGGCTTCATAGGGCCAGTCCCTCTGCCACTCTTGATGAGGAGTTGGGCGGAAGGTAAAAGTCCGTGCAGAGAGCGTCAACAAATTTGTTGCAGGTGGCGGTCGCGGGATCACGGACAGAGCCTCGCTCTCCGTAGGTGGACTGTGCGGTCCGGCGATGACTGAATTTCAGTCATCGCCGGACCGTAGTGGCGCAGGGACGCCCCCTTCCATTCCGCCGCCGGACCGTCCGAGCGGCCGGTGGTTTTTTTCGGGCAGCGGGCCGAATTTTGACATGGGGCATCAAGGTAAAGGGGCGCGTTGCCCAACCACAGAAACCAAGCTCAACCCATCCACTGTCATGCCTGAACTCATCGATCTCACCATTCCACCCGCCGACGTGGCGGCTATCCAGACGCTCCTTACATCGCTTGAAGCCGCCATGCCTTTCCTGGTCGGCCTCTCCGCCGATCAGGTCAAAGCCCTCTTCAAGCTGGGCCCCCGCGGCGAAGCTTTCGTGATGAAGGCCCTGATTGCAGCCGAGTTGCACCCGCGCCTGCTTCCGCGCAAGTCGCCTCTGGCCGCGATGCAGCGCAATGCCGCCCTGCGCGAAACGCTCCGACCCATCCGCACTCGCGTAGCCACTCTCCTGGAGCTGCTCGACGGCACGATGATGCTGGCCGGTGCCGATCTCATGAAGAACGCCTCAGTGGTCTACCGGGTGATGAAGATCAGCGGCCAGGGTCAGGGAGTAGAAGATCTGGTCGAGGACCTCGGCCAGCGCTTTACCAAACGGCGGAAGCCCGCCCGCGTCGAGGAACCGTTTACCCCGCTCCTCACTGTGCCACCTCCCGCTGAAAAGCTTGGTGCAAGTCAGCGAGTCCAGGAGCAAACGCCACCTGCTGTGACCTCGCCGCTCCGCCAAGGGGAAACACAGCACGCCGGAGGTGTCTTACGCGTTGAAGCGGAGCCCTCTCTTGATGACAAAGCTGGACAGGATAATGTACGATCATGCACGCTATCTCCTATACTGCCGCGCGGGAGAATCTCGCCGCCACCATGGACAGGGTGTGCGAGGATCACGCCCCCGTGATCATCACCCGTAATCGCGACCAGGCAGTGGTTATGATTTCGTTGGCGGACTTCGAGGCTCTGGAGGAAACGGCCTATTTGTTGCGGAATCCCAAGAACGCCAGGCGGGTCACGAATGCGGTCGCCCTACTCGACGCCGGGAAAGGCGTCGAGCGCGAGGTCGACATGGATGCATGAGGCACAGGCTCATCTTCTCGGATGATGCATGGGAGGATTACCTGCACCGGCAGAACACCGATCGCTCGATGTTACGGCGCGTTAATCAGCTGCTCAAGGAAGTGCAGCGGAATCCACATGAAGGAATCGGTAAGCCAGAACCGTTGAAGCATCAGCTCGCAGGCTGGTGGTCGAGGCGGATCGACGGCGAACATCGCCTGGTGTACCGGGTGACTGAGGGATCGATCGAGATTGCACAAATCCGGAATCACTACTGAACGGGACGGTTTCGGGGCCCTCCGTTGGTTGCGACGGATTATGTTCAAGCGGGAGTTCGTTGACCAGCTTGCAGCCTGCCTCTGATTCCGCGAACGTCGCAGGATGCCCGCCGAGAATTTCGTCCATCTCCACCTCCACACCGAGTACTCGACGCTGGATGGCGCGGTGCGGATCGGGCAGGTGATGAAGAAGGCGAAGGAGTACGAAATGCCTGCCGTGGCAATGACGGATCACGGGGTGCTGTACGGGGCGATCGACTTTTTCCAGCAGGCGAAGAAGGCAGGGATCAAACCGATCATCGGGTGCGAGATGTACGTGGCTCCGGGGTCGCACAAGGACCGGAAGGCTACGAGCGCGCGGGATGCGTCGTACCACTTCACGCTGCTCGCGACGAACAATGCGGGGTACCACAATCTGCTCAAGCTCGTCTCCACGGCGCACCTGGACGGGATGTATTACAAGCCGCGTATTGATAAGGAACTGCTCGCCGCCCATTCGGAGGGCCTGATCGGGCTGAGTGGCTGCCTGAAAGGCGAAGTGCCCTCGGCAATCGTGGCGGAGCAGATGCCAAAGGCGATGGAACTGGCGGCGCAATACCGCGACATTCTCGGGAAGGAGAACTTCTTCCTGGAAATGCACGATCACGGGATCGAGCAGCAGATCAAGGTGAACCGGGCGCTGCCGCAGATGGCAAAAGATCTCGGCGTGGGGCTGGTCGGGGCGAACGACGTGCATTTTCTCGATCGCGGCATGCACGAGGCGCATGACGTGATGATCTGTATCGGCACGGGGTCGAATGTGACGGACGAGAAGCGGATGCGGTACGTGCCCGAGCTCTATTTCAAGAGCCCAGCGGAGATGGTGACGATCTTCCGCGACTTCCCGACGGCGATTACAAATACGCTGGCGATTGCGGAGCGGTGCAACCTGGAGATCGAGTTCGATAAGCCGAAATATCCGAACTACACAACGCCACCTGGGATTACGCAGAACGACTATCTCCGGCAGATCTGCGATGAAGGAATGGCGGGTCGATATGGCGAGAGGGCGATGGAGGATCCGGTGATCGCGGAGCGGCTGGAGCGGGAGCTGGGGCTGCTGGAGAAGCAGGGCTTTGTGAACTATTTCCTGATTGTCTGGGACTTCATAAACTGGGCGAAATCGCGCGGCATCCCGGTAGGGCCGGGGCGCGGCTCGGCAGCGGGATCAATGGTGGCGTACCTAATGGGGATCACGGATATCGATCCGATCCGGTTCAAGCTGCTCTTTGAGCGCTTCCTAAATCCGGAACGCGTGAGCCCGCCGGATATCGATGTGGACTTCTGCCAAAGCCGGCGCGGGGAGGTGATCGACTATGTGCGCGACAAGTATGGCGAGCGCGCGGTCTCACAGATCATCACGTTTGGCACGCTGAGCGCGAAATCAGTAATCCGCGACGTGGCGCGGGTGCTCGGCTGGAGTTATGGAGACGCGGATCGGATCGCCAAGATGATCCCGACCGGGCCGGGCAATCTGGACATCACGCTGAACGGCATCGACAAGAAGAACAAGGAGACCGGCGAGGTGGAGCACGTGGCCGGGGCAATTGACAAGAACCCTGAGCTGAAGGCAGCGGTGGAGAACGAGGCCGCAACGAAGCAGCTCTGGGAGTACGCAGGGCAGCTCGAAGGGCTGACCCGTGGGACGGGTATCCACGCGGCTGGCGTGGTGATCAGCGACCGCGATCTTTCAGAATACATCCCGCTCACGCGAGGGAATGCGGGCGAAGTGGTGAGCCAGTATTCCATGGCTCCATTGACCGATCTCGGAATGCTGAAGATGGACTTCCTGGGGCTGAAGACGCTCACGGTGATCCACGATGCGGTGCAGCTCATCCATCGCACGGTCCCGGACTTCGACATTGCGAAGATCCCATTCACTGATCAGCCGACCTTTGACATGCTGAACCGCGGGGAGACTACTGCGGTTTTCCAGCTGGAGTCGGGCGGAATGGTGAATGTCTGCAAGCAGTTCGACATTAAGGACATTGAGGATATCAATGCGATCCTGGCTCTGTACCGCCCGGGTCCGATGGACCTGATCCCGGACTACATCAAACGCAAGAAGGGGCTGGCAAAGGTCAAGTACGCGCACCCGCTGCTGAAGGGGGTGACAGAGGACACGTACGGCATTTTCGTTTACCAGGAACAAGTGATGGCAGCGGCCTCGGTGCTCGCGGGCTACACGCTCGGAGGTGCGGATCTGCTCCGGCGCGCCATGGGTAAGAAGGACAAGGAAAAGATGGCGAAGGAGCGGGAGAAGTTCGTGAAGGGGGCGAAGGAGCTAAACGACATCGACGAGAAGAAGGCCAACGACATCTTCGACCTGCTCGATAAGTTCGCGGGCTACGGCTTCAACCGCTCGCATAGCGCGGCGTATGCCTGGGTGAGCTACCAGACGGCGTTTCTAAAGGCGAACTACCCGGTTGAGTTCATGGCCGCGGTGATGAGCAACGAGATCGCGAACACCGATAAGATCAGCATTTTCGTTGCGGAGTGCGAGCGCATGGGAATTCGGATTCTTCCTCCGCACGTAAACCGTAGTCACCTGAAGTTCATGCCAGAGAAGGTCGAGACGGGGGAGGGAATCCGCTTCGGTCTGGCCGCGATCAAAGGGGTTGGCGAGGTCGCCATGGAGGGCGCGATCGAGGAGCGGGAGCGGTTGGGTGACTTCGCATCTTTGGAAGCTTTCTGCGGTCGGGTGGATATGAAGAAGGTGAACAAGAAGAACCTGGAGGGGTTGGTGAAATGCGGCGCGTTTGATTGGACCGGCGTGGAGCGGGCGCAGCTTTTTGCGCAGCTGGATGGCGCGCTGGCGGCGGCGGCCAGTTCGCACCGGGACAAGGCCTCGGGGCAGGTATCGATGTTTGATGTCTTCGAGACGGCTGCACCCATGCCGGCGGCGAGAGCAGTGGCTGCGGTCACGCCCTGGACTGCGACGGAGAAGCTCGCCTTTGAGAAGGAACTGCTGGGCTTCTACGTGACGGGGCATCCGCTGGATGACTACCGAGCACTGCTCGAGAGCGGAAAATACGTGCCCGTGTCGAAGCTGGGCGAACAGGAGGACAAGGCGAACGTCGACATTGCCGGCGCGCTCATCGGGGTTGAGAAGAAGTTCTCCAGAAAGGGAGGAAAGCCTTTCGCAGTGGTGATCCTCGAGGATCTTTCCGGGCAGATCGAGATCATGGTCTGGGGAGAGACCTTCACCAAGGCGCTGCCGCTTCTGGAGACCGGAAATGTCGTGACCATCAGCGGGCGACTGGACATTCGCGACGACGGCCCGCGCCTGAGTGCGAACGAAATGAAGGCGCTGAAGCGGCCTGAAGCGCGTGAGAAGCCGGTCGTCCTGGCACTGGATCAGGCGAAAACCACGGAGGAAGACTTGATAGCAATCCGCGACATCATCTGGCAGAATCGAGGTACGCGGAAGGTGGAATTCAGCGTCAAGGACGACGCTGGGCGGCAAATGAGGCTCATCCCGAGCGATGATTTTCGGGTGACCTGGAGTGCCGAGATGGAAGCGCGGCTGGGCACCTGGCTCAAGCGATAGAGGCATAGGGCGAAAGGCCGCTCGACAGGGCCATCCACCTTGCGCACAAACAGCGTTCCCTTTTTATATACGTATGCAGCTCGACGACGCTCAAAAGCAGAAGGTTTCCACCTGGATCGAAGAGGGCGCCACGCTCTCTGACGTACAGAACCGTTTGGATCAGGAATTCGGGATTCGGCTCACGTATATGGACGTGCGTTTCCTCATGGGAGACCTGCGGTTGGCACCAAAGGATCCAGAACCGCCCGCAGCGGCGGCTGCAGCTGAATCTCCAACTACCACAGCTCCCGACGCGGCCACGTCCTTAGACGAGAAGGGTGGCGATTTCGCCGAACCGGACGAGATCCTGCCTCCTGGCAGCGGCCCCGCTGGGAATGTCCAGCTGGTGGTTGATCAGATCACGCGTCCCGGCGCGCTGATCAGCGGGAAGGCCACTTTCAGCGACGGTAAGAAGGCGGCTTGGTCGCTTGATCAAATGGGTCGGCTCGGAATGGTGCCGGATGTGGAAGGATACCGTCCACCTGAGGCAGATGTCGTTGCCTTCCAGAAGGCTCTCGAGAAAGAGCTGCTCAAGCTGGGTTTCTGATCGAGACAGCGGCACAGGTGCCGCATCGAGGTGCCGCGCATCCACACCGGTGCGCGTGAGCCATCAGGGCAAAAGAAAACGCCGGAGTCCGAAGACTCCGGCGTTTGCTAGGAAGCTTGTGGTTCTGGATTAGAACACGAAGCGAACGCCAGCCTTGACCATGATGTTGTTCTGGTCGCCGCTGCCGTAACGATCACCGAAATAGGTGAAGCGCGCGTCGGTGAACAGACCCACCTTGTTTGGCACAATGCGGTACTCGAGACCGACACCAGCGTGGGCGCTGGCCCACTGGTCGCCGTCTACGTGGAAGCCGCCACCTGCGAACAGGTACGGAGCCAGGCAGATCTCGTCGATTGGGAAACGAACGATCACGCTACCAGTGATGTTGTGGAACACGGTGCGATCACCGTTGTCGTTGTTGTCGAAACCACCGGCTGCGCCGTTTTCGTCAGCAGCGATCCATGTGCCGTCCACGCCGATACCGATGTTACGCGTGAAGAAGTAGTTGATACCGATACCGCCGCCCCAACCGTGTTCTTTAATCGGGCCAGCGTGCGAGGAGCCATTGCCGTCCACGTATGCGCCGTAAACGTCGATCTGGAGCTCACGATCGAGGAAGCAGGTCTCAACGGGGAGGGGCTGCTTATATTCTTTGCTGGAAGCGTAAACCTCGGTGCCAGCGAAGCTGGTGCCGGTGACTGCGAACGCTGTGAGCAATGAGAATGCGATTTTCTTCATTAGGTACTCTGTTTTTGGTTTGGTGTTGTAGGCAGACTTTCGCCCGCTTGAGGCGAGGAGTAGGAATTCACGGAACTACTGGCAAGCACTTTTTTCGCACTCGAATGCCGATTATGGCAGACTGGACGGGAGCCACTTACATAGCGAAGTTTCGGATGTGCAGGGTGCCTCCGCTACTGATGGCCATTCCGCATGGAGGTCCAATTGGCTGGAGGAAGATAGCGCCACAGGAGGCAGCGCTTGCTTCACCTCGCCTGGCAGATCTTCGCATTCTACAGAGTAAAACGCCCACTTTTCGCGAATCTGGGTTGGACTGAGAAGCCGTGTAAGCGCGGTTGAGAATCTCCTATTTAGACCCATTTGCGAGCCCTCTCACTGGAACCATGCAGGCGCGCAAACCATACCCCGGCGGCGCTCGAATTTTCGCGGCGACATAGACCACAAGACAAGAAATCGGTTCAAAAGAATTTTCACATTTCTCACGCTAGCGCTCCTGGAGGGCGATCGATGGGTGTTCCGGGGCTAAAGCAAATGCGTGATCGCGTGGCTCTGCGTAGCCAGGGAGAGACTGGGTAGTTGACCGTCCGTTCTCCTCTTGTGACCCCAGTCTTTGGCGAACATCTTTTCCCTTTGTGTTTCCAAACCCCGGCTCTATGGTCGCGACTCC
The DNA here is from genome assembly GCA_031389825.1 of Spartobacteria bacterium. Lineage (GTDB taxonomy): Bacteria > Verrucomicrobiota > Verrucomicrobiia > Chthoniobacterales > Chthoniobacteraceae > JANMSW01. Next base: position 72,647 of record JANMSW010000009.1, on the reverse strand, counting down.
TTTTTTCCAGAATGTTTCGCCATAGCTCCGAGATGAAGATTTTCAGCGGTTCTGCTCACCGCCTCCTGGCGCAGCAGATCTGCGATTTCGTTGGAGTGCCTCTGGGCGACGCGACCGTTACCTCGTTTCCAGATGGGGAAACGTACGTCAAATACAACGAGAACATTCGAGGACGAGACGTCTTCATTGTGCAGCCGAGTTGTCCGCCGACCAATCAGAACCTGATGGAGTTGCTGATCATGGTGGATGCCGCCCGCAGGGCGAGTGCGGCGCGCATCACTGCCGTAATCCCCTTCTTCGGCTATGCGCGGCAGGACCGGAAGGATCAGCCGCGTGTCCCAATCACCGCTAAGCTGATCGCAAATCTCCTAACTGCAGCCGGAGTCAGCCGGGTGCTCACCATGGATCTGCACGCTCAGCAGGTCGCCGGCTTCTTCGACATCCCTGTCGATCATCTTTTCGCTGCACCCGTGCTCATCAGGTATCTCCGGGAGCGGAAATTTGCCGATCCAGTAGTTGTCTCACCCGATGTCGGCGGCTTGAAGATGGCGTCTGCCTACGCTCAAGCGCTCGGGGCCAGCCTCGCAATCGTTGCCAAACGCCGGAAGAGCGCCACGGAGATCGAGGCTCTGAACATCATTGGCGACGTCGAGGGCAAGCAGGTCATCATCGTGGACGACCTCACTGAGACGGCTGGAACGCTCACCAGCGCCGCGAAGATCCTCAAAGAGCGCGGCGCGGGAGAAATCATCGCGGGAGTGTCACACGCCGTCCTCTCTGATCTCGCCATCGAGCGCCTCCGGCAATCCGAGATCAAGGAGTTGATCACGACCAACAGCGTGCCCGTCCGTTGCGAGGAAGGCTGTAACATTACAGTGCTCTGCATCGCGGAGCTTCTGGGTGAAGGCATCAAGTGCATTCACGAAAACGAATCTGTCAGTTCCCTCTTCAAGATCAGCGAAACCGAAAAAGTCTAACTACCATGGCGAAACAACTCCAACTCGCGGCACAGACCCGGGCCACTGCGGGCCGAACCGCAGTCAAGAAGATCAAAGCGCAGGGCCTCGTGCCGGCGGTCATTTACGGCGCGCAGCAGGAGGCGCTCAATCTCCAGGTCAACGCCCGGGAGTTCCACACGCTGCTTGCACATGCGACTGGCGAGCATTTGCTGGTCGAGCTTCAGATCGCGGATGGTTCCGCGACGAGCAGTCGCCTGGCGCTGATTCAAGAGGTCCAGCACCACCCAATTCGGGGGAGTGTCCTACACATTGACTTCCATGCAGTGTCCGCCGACGAGCAGATCAATGCGGAAATTCCAGTGGAAGCGGTCGGCGAACCAACGGGGGTGAAGAACTTCGGTGGTATTCTGGAAGTTTCACTCCATTCCCTTATGGTGGCATGTCTACCCAAGGATCTCCCGGAACTCATCCAGGTGGATGTGAGCAAACTGAACGTCGGCGACTCCATTCACGTGCGCGATCTCCAGCTCCCTGAAGGTGTCACGATCAAGGCGGACGCGGATCTCGCCGTCCTGCGCGTAGCGCCTCCGACCGTGGCGGTTGATCCCGTTGCCGGTGCGACTGACCAGCCCGAAGTCATCAAGGAGAAGAAAGACGACGCCGACAAGAAGTAGGCTTCGCGCCCGGCGTCCGCTCAATGGTCGATACCCCCGGTTCTTCCACATTCCGCCTCTTGGTGGGATTGGGGAACCCCGGGCGCGAGTACCACGATACCCGTCACAATGTGGGTTTCATGGTGATCGATCAGCTGGCTGCGCGCTCAGGCCTTCAGCTTCGCCCCGAGCGTGCCTGGCACGCCGAGGTTGGTCGCTCCGGTGACGTTTTCCTGTGCAAGCCGCTGACCTATATGAATCGGAGCGGCGAGTCAGTGCGTCCCTTGAGCAGCTTCTATAAGATACCTCCTCACGAAGTGCTCGTGGTACTGGACGATATGGCGCTGCCGCTGGGCAAGCTGCGCTTCCGGCCCAGCGGATCGGCGGGCGGTCACAATGGCCTTCAATCAATTATCGAGCACTTCCGCACCCCAGTCATCGCGCGGCTACGGGTGGGGATAGGTGATAAGACTCAGCCAGGAGACGCCATTGGCCACGTGCTCGGGAAGTTCTCTTCCGAGGAAGCTCCGCTCCTAAAGGATACACTCGCGCGCGCGGTCGAAGCCGTGCAGTGTGCCCAAACCAGCGGCTTGCCAGCCGCGATGAACGCTTACAATTAGACAACTACAAACCGCAATATGAAGACCCGTTACGAAGGACTCCTCGTCCTCAATGTCAAAGGCAGCGAAGAGTCTGCCAAAGAAATCATCGAGCGCCTGGAAGGTGATTTCAAAAAGGAAGGTGTCACCGTTGAGCAGGTCCAGAAGATGGATCGCCGCAATTTCACCTACGCCGCCGGTAAGCTCCAGAGCGGCTACTATGTGAACTTCATCGTCGCCAGCGAGCCGCCAGCCTTGGAGAAGGTGCGCGCCAAGTTCAAGCTGGATGAGGAAGTTTACCGCCAGCAGTACACCCGCATCCGCCGCGGCCGTCCGACCAAGCCCCGCGGGCCAAAGCTCGCCACGGCAGCCGCCTAATCGCTAGCTCAGGGCTCATCCTCCCCGCCTCCCATGCCGAATTTGAATCGCGTCCTCCTCATGGGGAATCTCACCCGTGATCCCGAAATCAAGTACACGCCAAAAGGAACAGCGGTCGCGGAGATCGGCCTCGCGATTAATCGCGTGTACAGCACGGATCAGGGCGAGCGCCGGGAAGAGACTACGTTCGTAGACGTCGAGCTGTGGGGGCGCCAGGCGGAGATTGCTGGCGAGTACTTGAAGAAAGGTCGCCCGGTCTTCATCGAAGGCAGGCTGAAACTCGATACTTGGGACGACAAGGCCACCGGGCAAAAGCGCTCGAAGATGCGCGTCGTCGGCGAGATGATGCAGCTACTGGGCAGCCGTGAGGGAGGCGGAGCAGGAGGTGGTGAGGGCCGCAGTGGCGGAGATTCAGGAGAAGAGTCGTTCACACCTGCAGCGCGCAAGCCTGCCGCAGCTTCAGGCCGGCCAACCCCTCCGCCGAAACCCCCCGCAGATCCCGATCTGGACGCGGACGATGACGATATCCCGTTCTAACGGTCGGTTGGAGTAGACCGTTTAAGATTCCTAGTGTGTGGAGGCGTCTCGGTCCGCGACAGCGGACTTGAACGACCTCCATCTTTTTCGGGCGAGTGGACGATGTTTTCGTAGCGCAGCCCGAAGGGGAGAAAATTAGAGCGGCTCTGTCCGCTGCGTGGCCGGAGCCGCGATATACATAGGGGCGCTCCGCTTTTTGGGGCGTGCCGTCTATTTCGCTAACGGGTGCTCTTTGAGGAGTTCCTCTGTGGTGAAGAACTGCACGCGACCGGGATACGCCGAGCGGACCTTCTGAACTTGCTGGGCCTGAATAGGGGGAGCTTGGTTGCCAAAGGAGTTGCGAACGAAGGTGAGTACGCTGGCGATTTCCTCGTCTTTGAGCATTCCGCCAAAGGGTGTCATGGGAACCTGACCGTCGTATTTCTTCCCGTTGATCTCCAGCGGTCCCATCAGGCCATAGAGAGTGAGCTTGATGAGGCGGTCGGCATCACCGGCTACCCATTCGCTCTTCACGAGCGAAGGGAAGGCTGGATCAAGGCCTGCGCCATTTGGTAGATGACAGGTCGCGCAGTGCCCTTCCCGATGGTAGATCGCCTGCCCAGCGACGAATTGCTTTTTCGCGTCCGCGTCGAGGTGGGCGGGGACGGGCGCGCTCTGGAACTCAGCCGTGGCGACCTCCGGTCCACCACCGAGGCGGGAACTGGCAGTCTTCGCGGCATTTGTGCTCCATTCGTCGAGTGGGAAAGCGGAGCCAATCACCACGATGCGCCTTGCGGCGTTTGTGTCAGGTAGCCAGGAGGCTGCGACGATTGCTTCGAGCCGTACACGGCCATGGGAATCAGCTGCGGCTTTCTCCAGGAGGGCCGCGTGGTCGGCCACGCGATCATGATTGTAGCGCACCACACGCACTGCCGCTGCTCGCGCGCGGAAGTCCGATGAGGTGAGCACTTCGCGCAGCAGCATCTCGTCCACCCGGTTCAGACCCCACGTGACCCAGAGCGCTTCCAAGCGGTGGTGCTCGAAACCGGGATCGTTTTTGTCGAGGCCCGCAACCCATGTCTTGAGAGCAATAAGGACTTCGTCCGCCGGTCGGGAGCGCAACTCCCGACGAGTCCGGTAGCGGGTGCGGTCCTCGTGCAGTTTCAAGTTTTCGAGCAGTGTCGCGATCGGTGCGCCCTCAACTTGCGCAGGTTTCACCAGCGGCCGCGCAGGGTACGTGATCCGGTAGATCCGTCCGTGGACGTGGTCGCGCAGCGGGTCGCGCGCGTTGTGCTGCATGTGCCCAATGAGCACATTGTGCCAGTCGATGACGTAGAGCGAGCCATCGGGAGCGAACTCCAGATCCGCAGGGCGGAAGTTCCCGTCACTGCTCTTCAGCAGATCCTGGCGGAAAGCAGTCTTCCAGCCGGTGCCCTCGTCCTCGATCTGGTGCTGCTTTATCCCGAGGAATCCAATCGCATTGCCGAGCAGAATGTCCCCCTGCACCTCGTCAGGAAAGTGGCGCGACGCGACAATCTCCAGCCCGGAGGTGGGGCGCACGCCCTGACCCTTTGGAATGAGATCGGGTGTCGATGGCGTCTTGGCACCGTATGGGGTCTTGAGACCCACAGGCAGACCCCAGTTCATGCTTGTCCCGGAGGTGTGAAGGAAGAAGTCCTGCCCCCACTTATCGAAGACGTAGCCCCAGGGATTCGGGATCGAGAGCTGCGCAGTTCTTTCCAGCTGCGCGCGTTGTGGAGCGAAGCGAAAGAAACCGCCATCAACTCCGCGCACAGGGCCGTACGGCGTCTCGACATTTGAGTGAAGGAACACCCCTTCGAGCAGCATAAACGCGCCGGAAGGATCAGCGGTATAGGCGGAGATCGCGTGATGTGTGTCGTGCGAATCGAAACCACCCAGCACGATCTCCCGCACGTCGGCCTTGTCGTCGCCGTCGGTGTCGCGGAGCAGCATGAGATTCGGCTCCTGTGAAAGATAGACCCCTTCCGGCGCGAATTCGAAGCCGATCGGCAGGTGGAGTTGATCAGCAAAGACCGTCTCCTTGTCCGCCTTGCCGTCACCATTCGTGTCCTCGTAGATGATGAGCTTGTCGTTGGGCATCGGATCGCCCGGGCGGTAGTGCGGATAAGTGGGCATCACTGCGACCCAGAGCCGCCCCTTGTCGTCGAAGGAAAGCTGCATTGGGTTCGCCAGATTTGGGAACTCCTTCTCGCTGGCAAACATCTCGACCTTGTAGCCCTCTGGCACTGTCAGCGACTTCACCGCCTCGTCACCATACTTGTATTGCTGAGAACCGTTCTTGTCGTTCGACGGAGTGTAGTTGGTCGGCACCGGCGGAAGCTGGTGCGTCTTGGAATCATCCACCGCGAGAGATGTCGTCCTGCCACTCGCCACATCGTGAATGAGCTGGTCGCGCAATGCTGCCAATTCACGACTCTTCTTTACCTCGTCGGGGTAATTTTGGGGACCAAAGGGGTTGTAACGCCGCCCATGCGTGTGGACGCCATTCAGAATGTTGTAGTCGTTGTGCCAGTACCAATCCTTCTGCTTCACCGCTGCGTGAACCTTCTCGGCATCGGTCGTGGAATCTGCGGAGTGGTGTCCGTATAGCCCCGTTGCAAGCATCTTTGCCAGCTGCACGTAGCCCTGTTCATTCGGGATAAATCCGTAGTCGGTGAAGGGCTGGTCGGACTTTCCGTAGAGTTCGCGAGTCGGATTGAAGAGATCAATGAAGGTGAGCCCGTTCGCCTTGGCCACTCGCTCCATGGCAGCGGTGTAAAGGGCCAGGGTCGCGTTCTCCTTCTCTCCATTCGGCAGGTCGCGCTTCGTGCTGAGATTCTCGTAGGCGATGGGCGAAACGAGCACGAGCCGAGGTGCCGCTTTGCCGTTGTACGCCTTGCTCAAGGTGTGCTTGACGAAAGCCTCCAACTCCGCCTCGTAATTCGCCACGCGTCCGGCGCCGTCGAACGATTCGTTGTAGCCAAAGAAGGCGACAATCGTATCGGCCTTCAGATGGGTGAGCCACTGGTCCGGCGTTGGGAAGAACCCCTCCCCGTTATGGATCTTGTTTTCCGGGCGGAACTTCTCGGCTCCAGGAAAAGCCCATTGGGAATTACGCGAAGCATGTGGACGGAATCCTGGAGTATCGCCAGGGCGGCCCATGTTGCGCACGAAAAGCTCCTGATTCGGGAAGCGCAGGTGCAGCTCCGTCTCGAGCCGACTGTAATACATGTCGCGCTCGGCGAGGCCGTTGCCGATGAAGACGATACGTTCACCCTTTTCCGGAGGAGCGACTGGTTGCGGGCGGGCAGTGGTAGCCGCAGGCGGCTCGGCGTTCGGTGCATGCGGCGGCTGCTCGACCTTCTTCTCCTCCTGGCCGGGCAACCCCGTTGACGTGCTCTTCCCGAGACCGAAGTCCACTGGTTTCAGGTTCCGCTTCTTGTAGAAGTCGGCTTCCTTCACTGCATTAAACATCGTGGGCTCGAATGCGTCGACGGGAGCGGCGTCCGCGCGATCCGGCACCTTCATCCCGAGCAGGTGAAAGGACGCATTCACCACCAGGCGCCGAAGATCCTCGTCTGCGAAATCAACAGAAGCGCCGATCGTGGTGCAGAAGGCCATGCCCTTTGCAGTTCCGTTGGGAGCAGTGTATTCACGTAGCCAGGCCAGCGCCATGGCGGGGTCGTTCTTCGGGCCGGCGATGGGCGCGGATGAGGAGTCGAGCCCACCGGTTACCGCGCCGCGAAGCAGGATGGTCGCAGCACCCGGATCAAGGTTCGACACGGTATACACGTCGCTCTTTCCGAAGATCTCGCCCACCCCGCGGAGCACCGGGTGGCCGGCATTTGCCGGCTCTACCAGGCTGCGTGTCCCCTGCTTGCCGTGCTCGCCGTGATGGCTCACCCACTTTTCACCGAGAATGCGCAGCCCGAAATCCGCCCACTTGAACTCGCCAGTCTTTGCCCCGCCCGAGAACGCATGAGTGGCCGTGCGAAAGCCGATCACTGGCTTTCCTTTATCGAGGAACCGTGCGAACGCCGCGAGTTGCTCGTCGGGCAGTTCACGGAATCGAGTGCCAATGATCAGTAGATCCGCTGCATCGAGCGCAGCGGTACCCGGGATGTTCTTATTGAAGTTCGGGTCGATGTACCCGCCGTTGGGATTGATCGCAAAGAGCACCGTGCAATCGAAGCCATGCTTTTGGCTGAGGATCTTCGCCAGGACGGGGCAGCTCTCTTCACTGCGGTACTCTTCATCCCCGGAGACCAGCACGATCTTCTTCCCATTCGCCGTTCCCGGCTTGGGCGGCAGGTGAAGCCAATCGACGCCGAAGGTTGGCGTAACGAACGATATCAGGGCAACGAAGACAAGGCAGGAGCGGATCATGGGGTTCGCGACGGAGAAGGGGGGTGTGCCAGAAGGAAACCTGACAACGGGCTGATTCTTTGCACAGACCGCGCTACTTTAGCACTGAGGAAATGCGGGTCGTTGGGATCTGCGGTGGGTCGACTGGAGCGAGGAGGATGCGCTGCAGCCACGTCTCGCATCCCGCTCGCCAGAGCAGGACCTCGCCGTCCATGCTACCCGTGGCCAGGAGGTCGCCGCCTGCGGCTACTGCGAGTGTCTGCACGGGAGCGTGGTGGCCGGAGAGGGTGCGAATGAGTTCGCCCTCCAGCGGATCCCGCAACTCCGGGGAGTTGCTCGTCCCCGCGACCAATACGGAGCTGCCCCACAGGACCAGACGATGACGCGTGGCGGCCGCGCTCGTCCAAGTCTCGCGTTTTTTGCCGGAGCTCCGGTCCCACACATGGACTTTCCGCCCGAGATCCATGGTGATGACCTGCCGGGAGTTGATGAACGCCCCAGCGGTGATTCCAGCTTCGTGATCGGTGAAGGTGGTTTCCACTTCGCCGGTGCGCGCGTTCACGATCCGTGCCGTCCGGTCACGGCTTGCGGTCAGGATGTGCTCGCCGGCTTCGTCGTACGCCACATTCTGCACCCAATCCACATGGTGTCGGTGAACCCGTTCTTCCCGGCCACTTTTTACCTCGAAGACACGGACCGTTCGGTCGCCACAGCCCACCACCAGTTGCTCGCCATCCGGGCGAAAGGCGACCGAGAGCGTTGTCTCGGGCAGATCACAGAGGTAACGATCGGGCGCGCTTGCCCCGGGAGCTACGAGAGCAATCGTCCCCCATTGAGCGGGCGCTCCACCCGCCACAGCCAGCCAGCCGTTGCGCTCCCAGGCAATGCTGGTGATCCGTTCCGGCAAATTGCCGATCCGCCGCACAACCCGACTTTGGTCGAGATCCCAGATTAGCACCTCGTAGTAGCCATTCACCGCGAGTTGCCGCGCATCCGGGCTAAAAGCCAGCGCGGTGATCGGAACTCGTGAACGGTAGGTGGCTGGAGCCTGGCGCAGATGAACTCCCCGCGCCAGCTCGGCCACGCTCTGGGTCGATGAGCGGCCGTCGTACACCGCACCCTGCTCGATCCATGACTTAATCAGCGCAATTTCAGCTGGGGGCAAGGCATCCGCCTTTTGTGGCATACGGTCTCCGGCATCTGGTTCTACAAGCAGGCGATAGAGTTCAGAATCGACACTTTTGTTGGGAACGAGCGCTGGGAGCTCGCTTTCGCCGGCCTTGCCCAAATGCGCAAACGTATCTGCCCGGTAGTCGCCCTTGCTTGTCTCTTCGCCATGACAGGTCACGCAGCGGCGCTGAAGGATTGGCGCAATGTCGCGGCTAAAACTGACCTCAGAGGGGAATGCGTCGGCGCCGAGGAAGGTGAGCAAGAGAAGCGTGATGGCGATTCTGCGGGGTGGCATTGGACGGAAAGAGCGAGGTCGGGCGCGGCGGGTACCTGGCTTTGAGGGGTGAGTTTTGGGGCGGGGATGGGGGTAATTCGAGGGGAGGGAGCCCCACGGGGGAGGTTATGTTTGGAGTTTCGGCGGTGTCCGTCGAACTGCAAATGAAGGGAGGGGCTTTGTGGAGTTGTTGAGCCTTGGGACGAGGAAACCCTTTGGAGTTTCCTGAGCACTTGTGGCGAAGAGGAAGCGGGTGGGTGGCGCTTGCCGGGGATTTAATGTCCGGGCTCCCAGGGTGTTGCCTTGGTTTTCCTGGTTCGGCGCCGGATCGGGACCGGTTAGGGCTTAGGTGGGACCATTCGCTCTGGTCTCGGAGCTCGAGGCTCCGGCTCCGGCACTATTTGCTGCGACGTCGGAGCAAAGTGCTCCGGCACAGGAGCAAGTTGCTGCAGCGTCGGAGCAAAATGCTCCGGAACCGGAGCAAGTTGCTGCAGCGTCGGAGCAAAATGCTCTGGCACCGGAGGAGTTGCTGCAGCGTCGGAGCAAAATGCTCCGACACCGGAGCAAGTTGCTGCAACGCCGGAGCAAAATGCTCCGACACCGGAGCTAGTTGCTGCACCATCGGAGCAAAATGCTCCGACGCCGGAGCTCTTCACTAGCAGATCTGAAAATATTCCGCTCCTTGCTGCGCTCGCCTTGAGACAAGCGGCAAGATCTCTGGCATGAGACGAAAGCCCGGGCGATCAAAGCTGCTTTTTCGGCACCGGGGCCGTATCAAGCGTCCAACAGAAACGTACGACTCGCCCGCCATAACCCCTAAACATGAAAAAGCCGCCGCAGTCATGAGACCGCGGCGGCAGATATTGAGGATCCTTTCGGGTCGGCGGCTACTTTCCGCTTTTCAGGATTAGATCCTTGAACTGCACGGTCATCGGAGGGCCGGCGTGGACTTGCAGGGCGAGTACTCCGCTCTTGGCAGCAGCGGGGTCTTCGTCGGTGACATCGACGGATTGTTTGCCGTTGATGAAGTGCTGGAGCCGATTGCCTTTCGCAACGATCTTATAGTCGTTCCAGTCGTTCGCCTTGATCGCCGCCTGGATGTCCTCGGATTTGCCGACTTCACCCGTGACTTCGATCTTGGGCTTCTTGGCATCGTCGCCGGCCTTGATAACGACCTTTTCGCCTCGCTTGGCCAGGATGCCGCGTCCGCCCTCTTCGTAGAGGATCCCGGAGTAGGTCCCGCCGGCTTCGAAGTCTGCCTGATATCCGCCAACGACGAACTTGATCCGGTCAGCCACCTTGCTCCGGTATTGCACGCCGGAGTTGCCGCCTACGATCTTGTATTTAAAGGTCAACTCAAAATCGGAGACGTCGCCGCCTTGCCAGACGAGGAAGGTGTTCCCCTTAATCGGATTCTCGGCAGTGGTCGTACCGGTAATTGCACCGTCCTTGACCGACCAGAGTGCCGGAAGGCCATTCCAGCCATCCAGGCTCTGCCCGTTGAAGAGCTTCTTTTCACCCGAGGCCGAGGAGCTTCCGGTGCTTGTGCCAGTCGGCTCGTTGAGGACGTCGGAGGTGGCGGGTTCGTTCAGAACGTCGGAGGTTTGCTGAGCCTGCGCAGCGATGCTGCCGGCTAGTACCACCGCCAGGAGAGAGGGGATGTATTTCATACGTGTGCTGAGAGATGAGATTTAACGCGCAGCTTTCTTAGCCGGTTTGGCCGCGACGGGAGCCTTGGGACTAGCGGCTGCTGCGGGTTTCGCCACTGCGTTCGCTTTCGGCGCGGCTGCGGGTGCAGGCTTGATCGCAGCGACGCGGGGAGCTTTGCCGAAGAGTCGCTTGAGATTCTCCAGGCCCTTGATTGCGATGTCGTCGCGCTTGGGCTCGATCTTCCGCCAGATGGCCGCGGCCCGTGCAATCACCTTCACGTCGGTGGTGAAGGATTCGATAACGATGTCGCCATCGTAGCCGATGTCCTTGAGCGCTTTCACAATCGACTTCCAGTCGAGCGAATCATTACCGGGCGTACCGCGATCCGTGCCGCAGGCGTGGAAGTGGGCGAGAAGAGGGCCGGCCTTGCGGATGGATTCGGCTTGGTTCTTCTCCTCAATGTTCATGTGGAAGGTATCGAGGTGGAGCCGCACGTTCTTGGCGCCCACGGCTTTGACCAGCTTCATGCCCTGCTCGACGGTGTTCAGGAAGTCGGTTTCGAAACGGTTGAGCGGTTCCACGCTTAACTCGATGCCCTTACCCGCCGCGTAGGCAGCGAGTTCCTTGAGGTTCTTAACCACGAGTTCAAACTCGCGCTTCTGTTCGTTTGGTTCAACCGCGTCCGCCTTTCCTACGACGGAGTAAAGTGGCCCGATGATGCGCGGGCAACCGAGCGTCGCGGCGTGATCAACCAGCCCCTTGCAGTAAGCCATGGCGTTCTTCTGATCCTGCGTCGAGCCACGGAAATCGCGCCCCGGTCCCATCGCTGCGCAGATGCTGCCAACGGCGACCCCGGCCTTCTCCGCCGCCTCGCGTACCTTCCGCGCATCGATGTGCGAATTGTCCTCAATCGGAATCTCCACGGTATCGAAACCAATTTCCTTGAACCTCTTGAACAGCTTCGTGCTGTCCGTGGTAAAGGGTGAGACAAAGAGGAACGTATTGATGCCGAATCGCATGATTAGCTGGACGGTTGGAGTATGGGCCGGGGGGTGATCGCGAAAGTGCGAGGCCACGCTTTTGCGCTGGCCGATGTCACGGAGTCAAGATAAGGCGCGCCTTCGCGCCCGTTTTGCGCGCTGTGTGCTACTGCTGTCCGGCCCCGCCCGGGAGCGGGGCAGCGCCTTTTGTCAGCGTCGGCACCCGGCACAAAAACATGTCTGCGGTGATGTATAACACGGAGCCACCATCGCCCCACCCGCAGTTTGCCGTGGCCTCCCCGGTGAGGATGGTGCCCAAGTGTTTGCCTTGCTGATTGATGATGAGCACCCCGCCTGGGCCGGTCGCCCAGAGGTTGCCCCGTGCGTCCACCTTCAGCCCGTCACAAGAGCCTTTGCGGCCGGACTTCTGCAGCGGTGCGGCATCGAAGAAGACTCGCTTATTCGCAGCGCTGCCGTCTGCCTTCACATCGAACGCGTAAATCCGCACCTCCTTCGAATCGGCCACATAGAGGGTCTTCTCATCTGGTGAAAAGGCGATCCCATTCGGAAAGGCAATGTCCCTGGAGATGACACTCACCTCGCCTTTTGCGGTCACCCGGAAGACACCGTTGAAAGGAAGCTCCTTCAGCGGGGAGTCGTTGAGTTTATCGAGGCCATAGGGTGGATCGGTGAAGTAGATGTCACCGTTTCCGCGGATCGCGAGATCGTTGGGACTGTTGAAGCGCTTGCCTTCAAACTTGTCCGCGATGGTTTCGAACTTGCCCTCGCCCAGATGTCGCGCGACTCGCCGGTCTCCGTGCTGGCAGACGATCAGCTGACCCTTTGCATCCAGCGACAGCCCGTTCGAGCCTTGTTCGCGGAAGCCTTCGGTTGGAACGGTCATCCCGCTGGGTTTGATTGCTACCGAAGCCTTTGTCTCACCGGCCTTCCATTGGTAGATTACATTCTCTGGAACATCGGAGAAGAGCAGCACGCCATCTTTCCAGACCGGGCCCTCGGACCAGGTGAAGCCCTCCGCGAGCTTCTCGATCTTTGCGTCGGGCGCGATGAGTTGATCAACGATCGCGGGATCGAGGCGTTCAATGGAGCCGACGATTGGGTAATCGGCAGCGAGGCAGGTCATCGGGAGGAGAAACAACGGGAGGAGGCGTTTCATACAGGAAGTCTTTCTGAGCGAGAGGGGCGCGGGAGCCAAGTGCCGAGATGCGCAATATCTCAGATCAGCTGCGACGCCTGACCCACCGATTTGTTGCTACCTTTCCGCCATTCGCCGCCGCCGCGATGGACAAAAGCGGACATGCTTTGTGGTGTGCTTTGCACATTCCAGCCATGGGCCAGCGAACTTTGACCGAATTGCTGCACGGCACAGAACTTGCACTCCACCAGAAACGACTCACACTTAACCAACCCCCGTTAGTAGCTGAAAGATGTTAAACGTCTCCCGCTTATTGATCGCGTGTATAGGATTTCACATTTCAGCGTTCGCGCTGGAGAGTCCGGACGATACTCGAGTCAATGCGCGGATGATGCAGATGCCAGCGGTGTCGGCTACTCAGATCGCCTTCGTCTATGCTGGCGATATTTGGATTGCTCCCAAGGTAGGCGGCACCGCGATGCGGCTCTCATCACCCAAGGGTGCGGAGTCGTTTCCAAGATTCTCGCCAGACGGCAAGGAGCTCGCCTTCACCGGGAATTACGAGGGGAACGAGGACATTTACATCATGCCGGTGAGCGGCGGTGAGCCTCGGCGGATCACACATCACGGCGCACAGGATCGCGTCCTGGGTTGGTATCCAGATGGCAAGTCGCTCCTTTTCGCTTCGAAGATGGCTGCCTTCACCGAAAGGGTGGGCCAGTTCTTTAAGGTTTCCTCAGCTGGGGGACTGCCAGAGCGCTTGCCCATCGCGTATGGGGAGTTTGGGGCGATCTCACCGGACGGGGCAACGCTCGCGTTTACCAGTGCGACTACTGATTTCGCTACATGGAAGCGCTACCGGGGTGGGATGGCGCCGGACATCTGGCTCTACAATCTCCAGCAGGGAACGGCTGAACTCGTGTCTCAACATGATGCGAGTGACTCACAGCCAATGTGGCACGGAGGTACGCTCTACTTCCTCTCGGATCGTGACGAGCATCAGCGGAAGAACGTCTGGGCCTATGATGCGGCAACCAAGGCGGTGAGGCAGGTCACGAAATTCACCGACTCCGATGTGCTTTTCCCGAGTATCGGTCCGGACGATATCGTCTTCGAGAATAGCGGGCGGCTTTACCTGCTCGAACTTTCCTCGGAGCAGGTAAAGGAAGTCGCAATCGAGATCATTACGGATCGAGCGACGCTCCGGCCACGCGTGGAGAATGTCGGCGGCCATGTGAGCAGCGGCGCGATCTCGCCGACTGGCAAGCGCATCGTTTTCGAGGCGCGCGGAGATATCTTCAGCGTGCCGGCCGAGGATGGGGTGATCCGCAACCTAACGGAAACCAACGGCATCGCCGAACGCTATCCGGCATGGTCGCCAGACGGCCGCACGGTGGCGTATTTCTCTGATCGGAGCGGTGAGTATGAGCTAACCGTCCGATCCTCCGATGGGAAGGGCGAGGAGCGCACGCTGACTCAGTTGGGAGCAGGCTGGAAGTATCAACCATACTGGTCGCCGGACAGTCGCAAGGTCGCCTTCATTGATGGAGCGATGCGCGTCCATCTGCATGATCTGATTGCCAAGCAAACGACCGTCATCGACCAGCAGCTCTGGCAGTATCACGGCGAGTTGGAGCGCTTCCGTGTGAGCTGGTCCTCGGACAGTCGATGGATCGCCTATAGCAAAGATCAGGAGAATCGACAGGACGCGATCGTGCTCTACGACACAGCCACGGGGAAGAAGCACCAGGTGACGAGCGGCTTCCACGATGATGACTTGCCCGTCTTTGACCCAGATGGACGCTATCTATACTACCGTTCCAAGCGGTCGTTTGAGCCGATCTATAGCGAGCTGGATAACACCTGGGTTTATGCGAACGGGCAGGCGCTCATTGCGGTCCCGCTGCGGTTGGATGTGAGTTCGCCAGTGGCTCCGCAGAATGACGAAGAGCCGATGCGCGGTCTTCCTCGCGAAGAGCGTGAGTCGCCTCGGTTGGTCGATGCGGCTGCTCCGGCACCAGCTACCGAGCCAGGGCTGGTGGTCCCTGCGAAAATCATCGACGGGGTTGTTCCGAAGGAAATTAGTCTCCGCGAAACCATAAAGCCGGAGCTTACAACAAAGGCGGGCGACGAAGCGAAGCCTGCGCCCACGCCGACCCCTTCTCAGATGAGTGGCGGGCGGACGCTGCAGATCGATTTGGAAGGCTTTGAGGAACGGGCGGTAATCCTGCCTCTGGGTATTGGACGGTATGATGATCTCCTCGCGATTTCTGGGAAAGTGATCTTCACCCGTGGACCACGGGCCGGCTCGAATAGCACCGCTCATCCGCTCTGCATCTACGATGTCCAGAAACGGCGCGACGAGTTCGTTCTCCAGGACGTCACCGGCGTGCAGCTTTCATCGGACGGCCGAAAGCTGTTGGTCCAGCGAGGGAAATCGTGGGCCGTGATCAACGCCGCTGAGACCCAGCGTTTCGAAGATCCACTCCCAATCGGGAACCTCGAGATGACGGTGGATCCCACCAAAGAGTGGCGGCAGATCTTCAATGATGCCTGGAGGATCGAACGCGACTTCTTCTATGACCCGCAGATGCACGGGGTCAACTGGGCCGCGATGCGGGAACGCTACGGACACCTTTTGCAAGACAGCACGACGCGGGCGGACGTGAACTACGTTCTCGGCGAGATGCTCGGAGAGCTTAGTTCGTCTCATGCGTTCCGGGGCGGTGGCGACACGGACCAGGCGCTTGCGCGGAATATCGGTTACCTGGGCTGCGACTTTGCTCTCGAGCAGGGCGCTTATCGGATCAGCCGCGTGCTCGAGGTAGCGGCGTGGGATTATGTGAATCGCTCGCCGCTTCGTCAGCCAGGCGTGAAGGTGAAGCAAGGCGACTGGCTGCTTGCGGTTAATGGTCGAAAGCTTGATCCCCGGGAAGATCCATGGGCGGCTTTCCAAGGTCTCGCAGACCGCGCAGTGATCCTCACGGTGAATGACCAGCCGACTCTCGAAGGCGCGCGAGAAGTCCTGGTTAAGACCATCTCCGACGAGACCGACATGCGCCACCTTGCCTGGGTGGAAGCAAACCGGCGCAAAGTGGACGCGGCGAGCGGCGGAAAGGTGGGCTATCTCTATGTGCGGAACACCGGGATCGAGGGACAGGGCGAGCTCTATCGCCAGTTTCGCGCACAGTTTACCAAGCCTGCGCTGATCATCGACGAGCGCTGGAATTCCGGCGGACAGATCCCGGACCGCTTTATCGAGCTGCTCGGTCGTCGCGTCACAAACCACTGGGCTGTCCGCGATGGACAGGACTGGCAGACGCCCTTTATCGCGCATTCCGGCCCGAAGGCCATGCTGGTCAACGGCTGGAGCGGTTCCGGCGGTGATTGTCTTCCATGGATGTTTCGCAAGGCGGGACTCGGGCCCGTGATCGGTCAGCGTACCTGGGGCGGGCTCATCGGCATGACCGGTGCACCGCTGCTCGTCGATGGCGGGCATGTCACGGTGCCCACCTTCTCCATCTACGACACCGAGGGGTCCTGGATCATCGAGGGCAGCGGAGTTGAGCCGGATATAGCCGTCCTGGATGACCCGGCGCTCATGGCAAAGGGCGGCGATCCACAACTGGATCGCGCGATCAGTGAAGTGATGGGGAGCCTGGAGAAGCAGCCGCCGATGGCGCCGAAGCGGCCTGCGTATCCGAATCGCGCGGGATTGATCAGCACCAGGTAGGCGCTGACTTCCTTGCAAACGAGCGAGGAAATAGTTTGAGGCTGTAGTAGCCATGCTTACATTGCCGGTCCCTCTGCTTTCTATGGCTACCTCTTTCGCGAACCGCTTCAATGCGGATCTGCTCGAGCAAAATTACGAGAACTGGCGTAAAGACCCCAACACGGTGGATCCCACCTGGTCGGCGTTCTTCGAAGGTTTCGAGCTCGGCTCAGTGCAGGTTGGGAAGAACGGTCATGCTGCTAGCGACAAGGCTGCCGACGCCCCGCTTCAGACTCGTGTGGACGGACTCGTCTACGCCTATCGCACTCTCGGGCACACCATCGCTGATCTCGATCCGCTGGCCAATCGCCGCCCTGAGAATCCACTTCTGAGTCTGCGCGAGCTTGGTTTCGTAGAGAAGGATCTGGAACTCCCGGTCAGCTCCAAGTTCTACCTCGGCGGCAAGCAGATGAAGCTGCGCGAGATGATCGCGTCACTCGAGGTCATCTATTGTGGCCGGGTCGGCGCGGAGTTCATGCACATTCAGAATCCGCGCGTCCGGAACTGGGTGCGCGACCAGATCGAAGGCCGCACCGGTGTGCCTGCGATCCCTGCGGAGACTCAGCGCCGGATGCTCTGCCAGTTGCTGAGCGTCGAGAGCTTTGAAAACTTCCTGCACAATCGCTTCAAGGGCCAGAAGCGCTTTTCGATCGAGGGCGGCGAAGCGCTGATCATTGCACTCTACGGTCTTCTTGAGAGCTGCCCGCAGCACCGGGTTGCCGAGATCGTCATGGGCATGGCGCACCGTGGTCGTCTCAGCGTGATCCGGGAGTTCCTCCAGAAGTCTCTGCCTGTGATGTTCGCGGCCTTCACGGAGAACTACATGCCCGACACCGTGGCGGGAGATGGGGACGTGAAGTATCACCTCGGCTATCTCACCACCCGTGAAGTCGACGGTCATAAAGTTGAGCTGCGCCTTTCCGCGAATCCCAGCCACCTGGAAGCAGTGAACCCGGTCGTTCAGGGAATGGCTCGAGCTCGCCAACGCGCTCGGAAGGACACAATCGAACGGTCCAGCGTGCTTCCCGTGCTCATCCATGGTGACGCTGCTTTCGCGGGGCAGGGGATTGTCGCCGAGACGCTGAATATGTCCCAGCTTCCCGGCTATCGGACGGGTGGCACAGTTCACTTCATCGTGAACAACCAGATCGGTTTCACCACCCTGCCGGCCGATGCGCGTTCCAGTCGGTACGCGACCGATGTGGCCAAGATGATTGAGGCTCCCGTGCTGCATGTGAATGGAGACGATCCAGTCGCCGTGCGCTTCTGCTCGGAGCTCGCCTTCGCCTTTCGCCAGCAGTTCAAGAGCGACATCGTCATCGATATCTATTGCTACCGCCGGTACGGGCACAACGAAACCGACGAGCCGCTCTTCACTCAGCCCACGCTTTACGCGGAGGTGAGCACGCACCCTTCCGTAGGGACACTCTATAAGCAGCGGCTAGTGGAATCTGGCACCCTCACAGTGGACGACGCGCACGCGCTGGAAGCAGAGTTTGCCCACCGTTATGAAGGCGCCCTTGCAGAGGTGCGCGAAGCCGAGGCGAACAAGGATCTCAATCGCTTTACGGAGTCCACGGCCGTCTTCCAGCCGCCGTACTCTCACCAGCCGGTGAACACGGCGATCTCGAAGGAACAGCTCGATCTGGTGTGCAAGGGGCTCACCACCGTGCCCGAGGGCTTTCGCGTTCTCCCGCGCCTGAAGAAGTTCTTCCTCGATAAGCGCGTCAGCACGTGGAAGAGCGGTGGTCCTTTCGACTGGTCATTCGGGGAGGCGCTCGCCTTTGGTTCGCTGCTCATCGAGGGGACCCCAGTTCGCCTCAGCGGACAGGATTCGCGCCGCGGCACGTTCTCTCAGCGCCACTCGGTGCTCTATGACGAGCAGACTCGCGAACGCCATATCTCCCTGCAGCATCTCGCCCCCGACC
The DNA here is from genome assembly GCA_031389825.1 of Spartobacteria bacterium. Taxonomy (GTDB): domain Bacteria; phylum Verrucomicrobiota; class Verrucomicrobiia; order Chthoniobacterales; family Chthoniobacteraceae; genus JANMSW01. Next base: position 54,226 of record JANMSW010000009.1, on the reverse strand, counting down.
AGGCGCGTTTCTGCGTCTATAATTCGCTGCTCTCCGAGAATGCGGTGCTCGGCTTCGACTACGGCTACTCCCTGAACTATCCGGAGATGCTCTGTCTCTGGGAGGCGCAGTTTGGCGACTTCGTAAATGGCGCGCAGGTGATCATCGATCAGTTCATCGTCTCCGCGGAGAGCAAGTGGCAACGCCCCAGCGCCATTGTCCTTCTGCTCCCGCACGGATACGAGGGCCAGGGTCCCGAGCACTCCAGCGCACGGCTCGAACGCTTCCTGCAGCTTTGCGCAGAGAACAACATCCAGGTCTGCAATGTGACGACGCCTGCGCAGTACTTCCACTTGCTACGTCGGCAGATGCGCCGCCCGTTTCGCAAGCCACTCGTGCTCATGACTCCGAAGAGTCTGCTCCGCCACGAGCAGTGTGTGTCCACAGCCGAGGATTTCACCAGCGGCACCTTCCAGGAGATCCTGCACGCCCCCTTGCTGGAGAAGCCAGCGAAAGTGAAACGCCTGATCTTCTGCTCCGGCAAGATCTACTACGACCTGCTCAAGTTCCGCGAGGAGAACAAGATCAGCACCGCCGCCTTCATCCGCGTGGAGCAGCTCTACCCGCTCGACGAAGAGCAGATCAAGGCCGCCGTCGCCCAGTACCCGGGTGCGAAGACGATGGTCTGGTGCCAGGAAGAATCCCAGAACATGGGAGCGTGGAACCACATCGGCTGGCAGCTCCGCCGCATGCTCAACAAGACAATCTGGTACGCGGGGCGCAACGCCAGTGCGAGTACTGCCGTCGGCGCCAAAGCGGTTCACGATCGCGAGCAGGCGCTCGTGCTTCAGGACGCCTTCAGCCTCGGATAGCCAATTGCTCGAGAGCGCACCCACGGTGCGCTCTCGCGTTCCGTGGCTGCCTATCGCCGGTTGCGGCGAAGACCCTGCGACTAACATGCCCACGCCGAGGAGCGCGGCTGTTCCGGGCTCAGGAACCGGCACGATGTTGCCTCGGATTTCACCACCGCCATTCGTGTTGGTGTGGAAGTTGAGGTAGAGCTTCCCGGCCAGCAGATCGGTTGCCTGTCCGCTGGTGAGCGTTACGCTGCCATTGAAGCCCCCGGCGCTCGCACTCGCGTTAAAACCCGGCTTGTCGTCCAGCCCGATGAGCACCCCGGTAGACTGAGTGAATGACCCCGGTGCCGCGGATGCCGTTGGTCCGTGAATGTGCCCTGCGGTTGCATTCCCGGTTAAGTTCGTGAAGCCGTTCGCGCTCCCCCATGCCACGTTGATCGCCAAACTCAGTGTGACGTCATTGAAGAGGATTCCGGTCCCAACTTCGCCGCCGCTTCCAAAAGCGCCGTTGACTGTGAAGTTTTCATTTCCTGCCAGTAAACCTGCGCCAGCCTTGCCGAGCAGATTCATTTCCAAGATGGCCGCTTCGGCCGAAGGGGCCAGAGCGAGTGCCGCCGTGAGGGCAGCCGCGATGGTGAGCGTTTTCACGAGTTGGTTTGGACACGGCGAGTACAGCAGAAGTTCTCGTCTTCGACCACCGATTAATGAGATTCATCGATTCAATGGAATTTCATGAGCAGCCTTGGGCGCTGAGGACGCCGACTCTCCTTTGCCAATCAGGATCGCAGTGTCTGCAGCACCTGAAGTAAACTTCGCCGGGCCCGAGGTGTAGTTCCCGCGAGGACGCGAGCTGCCGACGGAGCCGCAGTAGTGCAAACCATCCGCATCTGCAAACCTGTCGAGACACGCTTTTTACCTAGCGAGCTAGGGCTCAAACCTAGTGCGGTAGGTTCTAAACCTCTCGCGATAGGTTTATTTCCTATCCAAGTAGCTTTAAATCCTACCCAGCTTGCCTGCGGGTTTGACGCTGTAAGCAATTTTCCTATCCCGAGAGGTTTGCCTCCTAGCTCGAAGGGTTTCAGACCTCTCTCGCCAGGCTTTTTTTCCAACCGCGCTTGCCGTTTTTGCTCTTCGCGGAAGTCATAACGCGTGTGGCTCTAGTAGGTTGCAGCTTTCGACACCCATCGAGCGGCGAGATTTTGGAGTATTTGGCTATTCGTGAATCATTTGAATAGCAGCGATCGCCGTCCTCTCCTCGGAAGGTGGCAGAAACGCCCGCACGAGGCGCGGCATCCCCCTGGATAGAACTCGATCTGAAATCATCCGATGCCGTGATGATCACCGCTGCGTTGCTTGCTTTTCTTCGGCCTGATGAAGCTATTCAGATGCGATCCCCCCTTGTCACTCCGCCGCGATGCTGATTGTTTGAGGAACGTTTCCCATGAGTCTCGATATCAAGATCCCAGCGGTCGGCGAATCCATCACCAGCGGACTCATCTCAGTCTGGCACAAGGCGGACGGCGACCCTGTGAATGCCGGAGATGCGCTGCTCACCTTGGAAACGGACAAAGTCTCAACCGAGCTGACTGCCGAACGCGCGGGCGTGCTGCGGATCAAGGTTCCAGCGGATACGGAGGTGAAGATCGGCGAGGTAGTCGGGTCAATCGAAGAAGGCGGTGCGGCTGCGGTCAAGAAGGAGGCGAATGTGGCTCCGAAGGCGGTGGAAACTGCGAGTGCTGCGCCCGAGGGGCAGGTAGTTGCGCCGGCTCACACCCTCACGGCGAAGCCGGTACAAGTAGAAGACGAAAGGACGAACGCTGGCGAGCAACCCGCGGCAGCACCCTCAGAGCCGACGGGATCTGCACTCGGGAAAGCGATTGCGACAGCCAACGAGGTTCTCGGTGTGCCGAACGAGGAGGAAGCCGCGCCGGTGGCAAAAGAGGGGCGGAGTACGCGCAAGCGGATGTCGCCACTGCGCCGTAAGATTGCCGCTCAGCTGGTCATGGCGCAGCAGACGGCGGCCATTCTGACTACGTTCAACGAGTGCGACATGAGCGCAGTGATGAAGTTCCGCAGCGAGATGCAGGAGGCTTTCGTCAAGCAGTACGGTCTGAAGCTTGGCTTCATGAGCTTCTTTGTGAAGGCGGCGGTCAGCGCGCTGAAGTCTGTACCGTCGATCAACAGCCGCGTGGATGGCGACGACATCGTGCAGAACCACTACTACGATGTGGGCGTCGCGGTCGGAACCGAGCGTGGACTCGTGGTACCCGTGATTCGCGATGCGGATCAGAAGAGCTTTGCCGACATCGAGAAGGACATTGTGGTCTACGCCGGGAAGGCGCGTGACGGGAAGATCAAGATCGAGGATCTCCAGGGCGGCGTTTTCACGATCTCAAACGGGGGAATCTATGGATCGCTGCTCTCAACTCCGATCCTAAATCCGCCGCAGAGCGGGATCCTGGGGATGCACAAAATCCTGGAGCGGCCGATCGCGGTAGGCGGCCAGGTTGTAATTCGCCCGATGATGAATCTGGCGCTCTCTTACGATCACCGTGTGGTGGACGGCAAGGAGGCAGTCACGTTCCTCATCCGGGTGAAGGACTGCATTGAGAATCCGGGGCGCTTGATGCTCGATCTGTAAGGAGAGGCAGACACTTTCCAAAAGGAGGAGGGTTTTGGTTTGCGGGTAAACTTACAAAGATTCGAGGAGTAGGCAGAGGAATCCACCGAGATCGTCAAAGTGGCGTATTTGCTGCTGCTTTTAGGACGATGCAGCCTTCCCGTAGTGCGATCTCGTCATGAACATTGCCGACATCGCGTTTCAATGTCCTTTGTGCAGCGGACCTCTCATTACAGAGGTCGCGCATGCTGGGCAGCGATTCGATTGTCCGCACTGCTATCACGAGATCGAGGTTCCCGCTGGAGAGACGATCAATAAGAACCAGTTCCAGGAGCCGCAGGGGCTGCGAAGATTGCTCCGCGAAGTACGCGATCGTGAGTGGGAGAACATGCGTCGGGAGTTGCGCACGGCCAAGGCGCGCAACGCGGAACTCGAGGCGGAACTCGGTGGGCTGCGGCGAGCTCCAGGTTCGGAACCAGCCAGCGATACTGGTCGCAGTGATTCACAAAGCGAAGAGCTCTCCGCCCTGCAAACCCAGGTTGCTGAGGTGACGGATGCGCTGGCCGCCAGCCGGGAAAAACACGGGATCACGCTGGACGCGTTGCGCTCAGAACGTGAGCGGTCACGAGCGGAAGCGGAAGATTGCCGTGCTGCCATCCAGGCCGCCGATGCCGTAGCTGACGAGCTGCGGAAGACAATCGAGGATCTCGAAGCGAGGCTGGATGCAGAGCAGGCCAAGGTGTTCCTGATGGAAGCTGCGGGCGGTGCCGGACACCTGCTGCCGCTGATCACCCTGGGCGGAGTCGGTCCGTCTCAGGATTCGCGGGTGAGAAGTCTGGAGGAGGGTTCAGAGCTTTCCATGGGCTCACTGGACTCGTCTATTCAGAGTAGTACGCCGACCTTCCCAGATCGGTCTGGCGCGGGTCTCACCTAGAGATCCGGAAGGGGCGATGAACCGTCGCCCAAGTGGCAATTTCCGTTTGACGGGAGGGTTCTCCTTCTCCAACCTCCGCCCCCTTTCTCTGTATGCGACATACGATCTCGGTTCTGGTCGAGAATAAATTTGGCGTGCTTACGCGTATCGCGGGCATGTTCAGCGGACGCGGCTTCAACATCGATTCGTTGAACGTCGGTCCGACCCTCGACCCCTCGACCTCTCGCATGACAATCGTCGTGCGCGGCGACGACACCGTGCTCGAGCAGGTCACCAAGCAGCTTCATAAGCTGGTCGACGTCATTGAGATCGAGGACTTCAAGGATGATGAAGTGGTTGAGCGTGAGCTCGTGATGATGCGCGTGACGGTGGATGCACATGCGCGCGCGGAGGTCATGCAGATCTGCGACATCTTTCGCGCCAAGATCATCGACGTGCAGCACAACAATCTCGCAATCGAGGTCACCGGCAACGAGAGCAAGGTTAACAAGTTCCTCATGCTCATGGGGAAGTTTGGCATGACCGATCTCACCCGCACGGGCCGCGTGGCACTCGCGCGCCGTCCCCAGTAGTTTCAGCACCCTTAATCCACTCCCATGCCCGCAAAGATCTATACCGATAAAGACGCCGACCTGAAGAACCTCGCTGGGAAGACCTGCGCCGTGATTGGGTTCGGCTCGCAAGGCCACGCCCACGCGTTGAATCTGAAGGATTCAGGAGTGAAGGTCATCATCGGCCTTTATCCCGGTAGCAAGTCGCGGGAGGTCGCTGCGGAAAAAGGTTTTGAAGTTTTTGATACCGGCGAGGCAGTGAAACGGGGAGACGTGATCTTCGTGGCAGTGCCCGACACCAAGATCCCGAGCGTCTTTAAGAAGGACATCGAGCCGAACCTCGCCAAGGGAAAGACGCTGCTCTTCAGCCACGGGTTTGCGGTGCATTTCCAGACGATCAAGGTGCCAGCCGAAGTGGACGTGATCCTCGTTGCTCCGAAAGGGCCGGGCCACATCGTCCGCCGCCAGTATACCGAAGGTAAAGGCGTTCCGGCGCTAATCGCTGTGCACCAGAACCCCAGCAAGCAGGCGAAGAAGATCGCGCTGGCCTGGGCCAAGGGCGTGGGCGGCACCCGCGCGGGGGTGCTCGAGACGACATTCAAGGAGGAGACCGAGACCGACCTCTTCGGCGAACAGGCGGTGCTTTGTGGCGGAACTACCGCACTGGTTATGGCTGGTTTCGAAGTTCTCGTGGAAGCGGGTTACTCACCGGAGATGGCGTACTTCGAGTGTCTGCACGAGCTGAAGCTGATCGTAGATCTGATGAACGAGTCCGGCATTGCCGGTATGCGCTTCTCGATCTCGGAAACCGCGAAGTGGGGCGATGTTACGATTGGGCCGCGGGTCATTGATGGCAGCGTCAAGAAGCGCATGGTTGCAGTGCTCAAGGAGATCCAGAATGGGAAGTTCGCCAAGACCTGGATGCAGGAGTACGAAGGCGGCTACAAGGAGTACAACCGGCTCATGAAGGAAGGTGAGAAGCACCCGATCGAGAAGACCGGCGCCAAGCTGCGCAGCATGATGCCCTGGATTCAGAAGAAGAATCTGAAGGGCGCGCAGGCCGCTTACTAGACCGCTGTCATGGATGTAAGACCCGCGAGTGAATACTATGCGCCGCGGGTTCTTTTACTCTGCGGCTGGCTGGGCTTTCTGGGCGTGCACCGCTTCTACACGGGGAAGATCATCACGGGAGTGCTCCAGCTGCTTACGGCAGGAGGCTTTGGGATTTGGTGGATCATTGACTTCGTGCTGATCATTGCCGGGGCGTTCAAGGACTCGGCGGGCCGGCCCGTTGTCCAGTGGAGCTATGGCCCAGCGACCACTTCGAAGCGCCTGCTCCCAGCTTTTCTCCTGAACGCATTCCTCGGCCCCTTCGGGATTCACCGGTTTTACGTCGGCAAGATCGGGACCGGTTTGCTGCAGCTCGTGACCTTGGGTGGATTTGGGATCTGGTGGATCATCGATCACGTGCTCATCACGTGGGGATCGTTCAGCGACAAGCAGCAGAATCGGCTTACCCAGTGGACGTAGGCCTCCTCCGGACGAGCAGGTAGTAAGGCAGCGCTGCTGCTTCGCTGTTGCCCGGCGGATTGGTTTCGTTCAGCTTCGCGGGCTCATGTCGCAGCCCCACGATCTCACGCTCGGTCATTCCCCGGATCCCGATGATGCATTCATGTTCTTCGGACTGGCCGAGCACAAGGTCGAGACGCGGGGGTGGAAGTTTGAGCACATCCTACAGGACATTCAGACGCTGAACGAACGGGCGACCCGTGGTGAATTGCACATCTCCGCAATCTCCATCCACGCCTACGCCTACGTGCTCGACAAATACGCGCTGCTCCCTTGCGGCGCGAGCATGGGCGACGGCTATGGGCCAATGATCATCAGCCTCGCGGGAACGGACCTGCCTGCTCTCGACAAGGAAGATGAGATTCGCGGCTGGCTGCGTGACCGCGTGATTGCAGTCCCGGGGAAGATGACGAGCGCTTACCTTGCTCTCGGGCTATTTATGGGTGGCTTCCCCGAGCGGCACGTTGTCATTCCTTTCGACGAGATCTTCGATGCCGTGCGCGATGGGCGTGCTGATGTCGGTCTCATCATCCACGAGGGACAGGTGACCTACGAACGTGACGGCTTTCAAAAGGTCATCGACTTCGGCGAGTGGTGGAAGGCGGGCACCGGCTTGCCACTTCCACTTGGCGGGAATGTGATTCGCAAGGATCTCTCACCCGCAGATCGCAGTGAGATCAACCTCGTCCTGCGAGAGAGCATCGAATTCGGCCTCGCGCATCGTGCTGCCGGCGTGACGCATGCAATGCCCTTGGCCCGCGGCATGGATGAGACACTGGCCGATCGCTTTATTGGCATGTATGTGAACGACTACACGCTCGATTACGGTGACTCCGGCCGAGCGGCGATTCGAGAGTTCCTTACTCGAGCGAGTGACGCTGGCCTTATTCCCGCGCCCGTGGAACTCGAATTCGTCGAGTAGAGGCTACTGAATCCAGACGCCGCGTAGAGGACGCGAACTCGAGCCGCTGGGTGCTCGGAATGGCTTAAGTGGAGCGCCACCAGCTGCCCGGGCAGGGAGAAGACGCAACCCGCTGAGCGTCTGAAGATCAAGGCGGCCAGTGAGCGAAAGCCCTACGCTCCGCTGATAAGTAAGGATCGCCTCTTCGGTCGCCGGACCGGGGTCACCATCTACCGCATCCCGGTAGAAGCCTCGTCGAGCAAGGAGCGTTTGCGCCTTCCTCACCGTTTCGTCCTGAACTACCCGGGGCGCACTCGCGTAGGGAGTCCCAGAGAAAATGCCCTCGTACTCTTCGCCAGGGACCGCCGCTGGCGCATCATCGAGAGGAGCGGGTCTCCGCACGACTAACGGATCGTCGGGCGGCATTACGCGTCGAGGTTGCGGATCGCGCGGTTCGGGCGCTCGCTCCGTTTCGGACTCTAGAAACTCCTGATCACTCTCCATAACCGTGCGGTCCTTGCGGAGATCCACCGGGGGCGCCGAGCGAGTCACTGACTGGGGAGGCGGTGCAGCCTTCTTGGGGGCGATAGGTTTGACCGGAACAGCACTTTGAATCCCGAGCGCTTCCAAGGTAGGCGCGCCCAACTCGCCCGTCACGTCGAGTCCGTTCCGAATCTGGTAGCGGCGGAGAGCCGCTTTGAACTCTGGAGTGCTTTCCCCAGATACTTCCCCGAAGTAGAAGCCCTCTTCTTTGAGTTCCGTTTGCGCCTGGCGGACCTGTTCGCTAGCGACTCCGGATGAGGTAAGAATCAGAACGAGCGCGAGGGGAAGATACCATTTCATAAGCGCGAGCCGGGTCGTATCAGTGTACGACGGACAAACCCAATTGCGAATTCAACGCATGACCTGCGCGATTTTAGGAACATTGTCCTCCGTCGGCGCAGGACGCGACTTCAGGTACGTCATCACGCCTTCCGCAATCCCGCGTGCCATGCGATCTCGGTAGTCCCCATTGGCAAGTAGCTGCGCTTCCATAGGATTCGACATGAATCCGCCCTCCACCAGTACTGCCGGCCACTTCACATTCCGAACCACATAGAGATTACCTGCGCGGATCCCGCGGTTGCGGGCTTCGGTCCGAGTAGATACAGCGTTCTGAATAAAGCCGGCGAGATCTTCGCCAGTATCGAAGTCCGCCTCCGGCGTTTCAAATAGTCCAATGAAGGCCCAGTTTTCCACCGGTTGATACTTCTGACGCGCATAGTAGCTCTCCACACCTGAGCTCTCACTGGAGCGATCGAGGTTGAAGTGGATGCTGACGAACACAGCGTCATCGTATGAGTTTGCCTTTGTCGCCCGTTCCTCGAGCGAAAGGTAATCATCCTTCTCCCGGGTGAGCACGGTCATGAACCCCGACTGAGTGAGCAGTTGCTCCGTCCGCTTTGCGACATCCAGAGTAATCTCTTTCTCTACGAGACCATTCCCTCTACCACCTGCGTCGTTCCCACCATGCCCCGGATCTAAGACGATCATTGGGAAACGAGTTGGTCCGCCTACGGCTTTGCTATCGGTGGGAAGCTCGTCTGGGGCAATTACGAAGGTAAAGCAACCCGCCAGTACCACCAGACCAACGCATGGCATTGCATTTCTTGCCTGGAACGCCGCGCGCAAGCTCCGGATCTTCGAATTGAAACTGTTCATAGGTGCGGTGTCAGTTCACGTGAGTTTATCGTCCAACGAGGGTAGCTCGGACCTCTTCTTCCCGGAGAGCTCGCCAGGTTGCAGGTAAGCGCGCCGATCTCTCCAGCACCGCCGCTTCAATTGCGACGGCCGCAGTTTGCTCCTCACGATGAGCAGCAATCACCTCGGTAGAAGGCCGCTCCTCGCGGTCGCCTTCGCTCTGAGTCCAGTGGCCAATCGTCCACGCCTCCATCGCCGTCTGCAGCGCCTCCGACAAAGTTCCCTTGGGATTCACCTTCTCTTGCAGGAACGTCTCCATCTGCTGGGTAGCATTAGCACTCCCCGAGATTACTCCGAACTCTTCAAAGGCGCGCCCAAACACGCCTCCGTTGGTGTGGATCGAGCCATCGTAATCCAGCCGAAGAAAAAGGTTGGGCCCGCTACCTCGCCCCAGTTCCGCAAAAAGCAACCGCGCAAGGTAGGGAGCGCCATAGACCTGCTCAAAAGCAGCCTTCAATGCTGGGCTCATGGAGTAAGCAGCCAGTCGACGGAGGGAAACATCTTGAGCCGATCGGGTGAAGCCTTCCGTGCTGGTTAGCTCAATCGCTGCCATCCGCAGGCGCTCGATGTCGCCTGGATGCCCCAGCCCACCCATCGCGATTCGATCATAGATCTCGAACACCTTCTGCCGTTCACGGCCCAGGGTGAAGAGCAGGATTCCGTCCGCATAGGTGAGGGCAGCGATCGGACTACCTCCAGCAAGTTGATGCTCGATGTACTCACGCCGATTGGCGATCGCCTCCATCCATCGGTATGGCTCTTCGATCATCGGACGTGTTTCTTAAGCAGCTTCGCGAGCTGCTTGTCTTCGAGCGTGGTGATCCCCGCCTCGGTGATGAGCTTCACAATTGGGAAGACCACACCGTGTCGGTCCATTCCACCCGTCGCCGTATCCGTCTCTGCTGCGGTATCGAGCATGCGCAGAGCGAGCGTTACCGCCTGCTGCTCAGTTCGTTTCCGAAGCGGGCGCGAGCCAAAGTGGTTCTCATAGTAGAGGATGCTGCGCACTGCCCCGGAACCAGAACCGCTGGCGGCATAATCCGCCGCCTCGAACTGCGCCCCCATGGCGTCGTAGAAGTACAGTCGACTGATTCGCGCCTGGGCGTCGTACGTCGCGAATAGCGGAACGACAACGCCGACACCCTGGAGCACGAATCCGAGATTGTCGCGTAGGAGCTTTGAGAGAGCCCGTACCTTTCCTTCCAGGCTCATCTCCTGGAGCTGCGTCCGCCGGTAGAACTGGAACGAGTGTTCCAGCACCCGCGCCATCTCCCACGCAGTCGCCGGAACACCGGCGATCGCCATCAGCGAGAAAGCGTCGATCTCCAGCACCTTGTCTGCGCGATCGTAGACTACGAGATTGCCCGCTGTCGCTCTGCGGTCTCCCGCCACGAGAACGCCGCCGTTGTACTTAAATGCGAGTATCGTGGTCGCGATCGTCTCGATGGGAGCTGCTGGATTGCCTGCGGAAGCTACATGCGGTCCGAGCTGATTATACAGACCCTTCCTTTGCAGGAGTGAGCTGAAGTCCTCGGGTGCGGCCATGCTGGGTACGGCGCTGGTCCGCCAATCGTTTTCGGAAATCATTCGCCCGTCCGCTGCCGGTAGCGCCGTGATTGGTTAGGGTCTACCTTACGCATGCGCTGGAGCAGATCCTTTGTATCCGGCTTCTGCACATCCGGTGCTTTAGGTCCACCGCCGTCACTTGGTTGAGGCCCCCACGGAGCAGGATCCACGGGGCGTTGCGTCCTGTCAGGCATACCTGCAATCTAAAGATCTCCATCGAAAACGCAAGGCGGGCACTCGCCGCACGCGCACCGGGAAAGTTTCACGGGATTAAATCAACTCACGGGCAAGCTTGCGATCGATACAGGAACGTGAGAACACGTTCGCCCATGCCCCGGTCATTAGCTCTTGGAAGCGCCTGTGCCATGCTGTTCATGGCATCGCTTTGCCAGGCACAAGATGCGCCTGCCCCGGCAGAGACCACCGTAGCGGCCGAGATTCGTGAGATCCGCCAGCTCCTTGAGCAGCAGAATCGGCAGCTCGATGCGCTTAGTCGGCAGTTCAGTGCCCTTAAGGACTTCGTGACATCCAGTGGGAGTAATACTCCCGCGCCGGGAAATGCGTTACCGTCGGCGACCCCAGCCGCTCCCGGTTCCGCTCCGGTGTCTTCCGGGAGCGCTGCACCATCGACAGCTTCACCTCCGGCGGCTCCCGTGAATGTCCCTCCGTCTGCTGGCCAGCCCGGGAAACATACCGTTGCCAAAGGCGAAACGTTGACCTCGATCGCCAAGCGTTACAACATCGGGCTCGCCGAATTGGAAAAGGCGAACCCCATTCAGAACGACCGCATGCTGCAGATTGGCCAGACCCTGACCATTCCACCGATTGGAACCGCGCCTGCCGCGGGTGCACCAGCGGCGAGCACGACTCCCACCAAAAGCCCCGAACCCCTGACTCAGAAGAAGGAGAATCCCTAAATGGACGACGACACGCAATCCTGGTACCTGCTGAAACACGATGACGGTACCGTCTTCGGCCCCATCCCCTTCGATCAGCTGAAACAATGGGCAGTTGATGCCCAGGTTTCTCCGCTCGATAAGGTCTCGACCGACCAGAACGAGTGGCGGCGAGCTCCCATGCTCCCCGGGTTGGAAATGGATTATCTCATCGAGGTAAGTCCCGACCAATACTACGGCCCGACGAATCTCGGCGCGGTCCGCGAGTTCCTGCAGATGGGCGAGATCAATAGCGAGACGTTGGTCACGAACTGCCGTGACGGCACTGCAGTCGCGGTGAAGGACATCCCTGAGCTGCAATCCGCGACTGAAGAGGAAGATCTCACTCGCCCCGTGCGCACCAGCATCCGATTCAATCTTCAGCAGCGCATTCGCGAGTTGGAGGAGGCTCTCATGGAAGAGCGTCGTGCGCGCGAAGACGCCGAACATCATCTGGCTAAGCTCGAGACCAAGCTCCACGACATCACCCGGGCAGCTGCCCGCTGATCCCGAGTTCACACAGCTTCAGCTTCCGCAAAGGCACCGCGCAATGCGGTGCCTTTTTGCTGCTTACTCTACGAGCAGTTCGACATCGCGTTCGTAAGTCTCGAACGGGTCCGGCATGGGCAGATGGTTCGCCCCTTCCAGCGAGATCGAATCCCAGTTGATCACGTAGGGCAGCTGCCGCTTCTGGAAGAGCGACACTGCGTGGCCTCGGCCCCAGGCTCGCGTATCGACCGGAGGCGTGCGCATCGCCTCTGGGCGTAGGACGCTGTCGTTGAACTCTCCAATCCTCTTCGCCGGCGTTAGCGCCTGGAACAGCCCCTTCGTGGGGTTTACGTTGTGGTATTCCAGATCCAGGCTTTGCAGCCACGGATCCTGCCAGGTGAGCCCCTCGCTCTCGCGGAACGTCTCGAGAAGATACTTCTTCGAGATCCAGTCCACTCCGCCGAGGAGTAGCTCGGGTTTGTTCCGGAGTGCATCGAGGGTGAAGTGCCACGAGTCTAGGATCCAGTCCGTCTCATCATCCCGCCCGCCGAGGTGCTGCTGCGCGTGCGCGAGGAATTCGTCCTGGATATCCAGCGCGCTTCGGGTGCGACCGTCTTCCAGAGTCACCGCCGCATTCCCGCTGCCCTCGTGCGAGATCTGCCGGGTTGCCACCACTGCATCGTGCAGGATCACGTTTTCCGGCAGCGTCCCTTCTTCGAGCAGGGTGAGCAGGCAGGTCGTCGTTCCCACTTTCAGGGCAGTGGCGAAGGGACTCATGTTCGAGTCTCCGATCAACAGGTGCAGCCTTCGGAACTTCCGGAAGTCGGCCAGTGGCTCGTCGCGGGCATTGATGATCGCCCGGTTGAACTGCACCCACTGATAGATGTCGTTGACGATGTGATCCGCCCGCTGGGAGATCTGGAACTCGATGTTCCCTCCATGTGGCGGCTCAAAGTCGAAGGTGAGCGGATTCGCCTGACCGACCCGGCCCGCGCCCGTGAAGATCTGTCGGGTAGCGAGGAAGGAGAGCAGCGTGCCGAGCACCCGTGCATCGAAGTGCAACTCGCGCTTCATCAGGTAGTTCTCGTGACAGCCGAAGGTGGCACCGGTCACGTGGTCCACGTTGTTCTTGATGAAGGAGACATCGTCACTCACGCCGAGACCTTCGAGGGCCGATTGCACAAGCTGATCCCCCGCGACGTCGTAGGCCACGGAGTCGCGCAGCGTCCGGCACTCTGGCGAGGAATACTCGAGGTGTCCCATGTCGATGTAGAGCCTGCCGCCGTTCAGCAGAAAGCCGCCATTCCCAGGCGGCTCCTCGTAATCCCGATAGTGGAGGTCGATCGCCCCGCACTTCGCCTTCTTAAAGAGATAGTTCTTCGCCCGAGAGGGCCACACATCGGGATTCCCGTGACTCTGTTCGCCAGTGACGAGGCAGCCATACTCCGTTTCGATTCCTACGACACGATTCATTGGATAGGAGGTGATGGATGGCTGTCGACTGGCACCTGATTAACCCGTGAGCTTCGCGAGCTACCCGGGCCGGTGATTACCGTCAACGAACCGCATAGAGGATCCGGCCGCATTGCTCGCAGTTTACCAGTTCCCGCTCCGCCTTGGTGCGCGCCTTGGTGGAAGCGGTGATCTTCATGTGGCAACCCATGCAAACCTCGTGCTCCATGGCCACAACGGCATCGCCTTTGGTGGCAAAGAGCCGCTGGTAGTTGTCGAGGAGATCCTCGTCGACGGCAGATGCCAGGGTCGCGCGCTCCCCCTCCACCTTGGCGATCTGCTCTTCCAGCGCGATCAGCTTCTTGTCCAGATCACTGAGCTGCCGGACCACAGACTCGGTCGCAGCCTGCGCCGCCTTCTCGGCTTCGATAATCTGTGGCCGGAGCTGGTCGGTCTTCTCCATGAGCTCGAGTTCCTTGTCCTCGATCGCGCTGATCTCGCCCTCGAAGCGTTTAATCTCATTGGTCAGCGCCGCGTACTCTTCGTTCTTCCGAGTCTGGAACTTCTGTACGTTGTACTTCGCGATCTGGTCCCGCTTTCCCTGAGCCTGCACTTCGAGGCTCTTTCGCTCCACTTCCACCTCCATCCCACGGAGTTTTGTCACCTCCGCATTCTTTTTCGCAGCCGCCAGTTTCTCCTCCAATTGCTTACGCTCAAGCGGCGCATTCTTGAGCTCCTGCCGGAGAGTTCGAAGCTTGCGATCACGATCCTGAAGCACCAGCAACTGTTCTATCTCCTTGAGCATGATGGAGTGTGGGAGATCATGCGGAGAGCGTCAAAGGGGAAGGTGGGAAATTGGTCCGAGCGCGAGCGTCAAACGATCGACAGGCTTCTCTCGCGCTGATCCTTCTGAGTAGGTGGGATCTTGGCTCAATAAGTCAGGGCCCCTTGCGCGGCCGCACGTGCCTCTACATCAGATCATTATGGAACTCCCCTCCTCGAACATATCCCGTCGAGCCTTTGTACGAGCAGCCGGGCAGGGTCTCGTCGCTACCAGCACGGTTCCCTCGTTGCTGGCGCAGATCGCCGGCGAGCGCCCGGTTAATAATGGAGACGTCAGGGTGCTGAACCCGCGGGCTCGCGTGCCTGTCGGATTGATCATCGATGACTCGACCTGCCTGGTGAATCTGAATCGTTACGCCATGCCGCAGTTCGACGCGACCTTCGCCGGCACTCAGCCCGTTTATCAGAGGCCGTGGCGGGAGTGGCCGGTGGAAATCCCGGACAGCTTTGTCCGAAGGTTTGGCGAGTGGTGCTCCACCATGGGCGTGAAGGGCAAGTACAGCATCGTGCCTTATCCAGCCTGCGTGGGACGGGTTGATCGCTTCCTCCCAGGTTGGACCGAGCGTGAGCTGGAGGACAGTCGGGAGCTGGTGCGCACGCTGATCACCCCGAACTGGGACATCCACCCGGAGATGGCGACGCACACCCGAGTGATCGACCTGAAAACAGGACATCCTTATGCCGACCGTTCGCCCAAGTTCATGGAGAACTGGGAGTGGACCACGGGCCGAAGCGCGGATGAGATCGGCGCGTACCTCGCGTACAGTCTGGATATCTTGAAGAACGCGGGCTTCGCGTGCGAAGGCGTGACGACGCCGGGCGGGTTTGGCAACAAAGCCCTTCCGCAGCTTTCCCAGGCAACGCTGGAGGCGGTGCGCTCAGTCTATCGGGCGGAGATCCCACACTACTTCCGGCATCTCTCTGATAGCGGGGAGCGCAGCGTGGCTCCGCGGGTCGAGAATGCCAGCGGACTTCAGTCCGCAGATCCCCGCTGTGTGGTGAGCATCATCGGGTGTACGGGCGACTGGACTGGCGGCTGGGATTGCACTCCGCCAGAGAGCGCAGATCGCTTCATCACGGAAGACCTCCAGGCTGGGCGCATGGTGGATGTGATCACACGTGGGGAGCCCGCAATGATGGTTTGCCACTGGACGGGCATTTATTGGAACGGACAGGAACTCGGCTTCAAAGTTTTCCAGGAAGTAGTGCGCCGTCTGCATGCCCGCTTCGACAACCTGCTCTGGATGAAGCTGAGCGAGCTGTCGCGCTACTGGGCCGCGAAGGAGTTAACCAAGGTCACGCGGCGCCAGGGGACCCTGGCGTTCGATGCGCCTTTCGCCTGCTCCGAGTTCACGATCCAGTTTGCGGCAAAAGGTAACGGAGCACCACAGCACCGGAGTGGTGAGAGCATCAGTCCACTCAGGGAAGTCGGCCGCCCGCTGCTCCTCGCGCCCGGCACATGGTGCCGGGAAGGCGAGGTGGTCACCGCGTGCTTCGCTCTCCCACGAGGTACCTCGTCCCTGGAAATGCCTGCGTAACGGGAGAGGTCTTGGCATTGCCGTTTGAAGTGAGGTGGGCTGGTGCTGAACCGCGGTCCTTGTAAGACTGGAGGGAGAGGCTCAAGGCGGAGGGGTCGGTCCCTTCAAGGTACAACTTCGAGCCTCCAAGGGACCGGAATCGATCCCCGGAAGGGTAGCCGCAGGGCCTTTTGGGGTCGAGTTCGACCCTTCAAGGGATCAAGGACGTGCCTCCAAGGGGCGGCATTGCAGCCACCAAGGGCCGCGTGACAGCCCTTGGTAGCACGTCTGCGAGCCTGGAACGGGGAGATCCGGCGGGCAAGGGCGCTGCACAAAGGCTGTGCACGAGAGGGTTATGATTTCCCGGAGTATCCTTCAGCCCGGAATTTTGACATGGAGCCAATATGTAATGGGGCGACATCCGCCTCAACCAACCAACCAATGCCATGCAAAACCGAATCGACATCACAGCCACGCTAGAACAACTCACCGCAGCCCACGCCGCAGTGGTGTCACTGAGCACCGCACTCCCATTCCTGGTCGCACTGGACGTGGACGAGCGAATCAAGATGCTCAAGATGGGCGACCGCGCGGAAGGATTTGTGCGGACCGCGCTCCAGGCGGCCCGACAGCACCCGGATACTCTGCCCGTGCTCCTCGATGTCGATGCCCTGGAGCGTGACTTGGTCCTGCGAGAGGCACTCGCTCCCTTTGAGCTGCTCTTTGCAACAATGCTCCAGAAGGTGCAGGACACACGGCGCATCGCTGGGAGCGACCTCTACGCCGGGTGCCTGGACATCTACCAATCTCTACAACGGTATGGCGGCACGGAAGGGGTGGACGGGGCGCTCGCTCAGCTGAGCAAGCGTTTCAAACGCAGTAAGGTCGGCGAGCTGGAACAGGACGGCGCCCTTCCGGAGAACCCGGGCAGCCTAGCATCCCTGTAGCGCCTCCGTGGTATTACGGAGGAGGACGGGAACAACAGCTGCTCATAATTGCGCATGTTCGTCATTACTGACCGTGATACCGACACGACGAATTCACAGTTCCCGCATTGCTGCATCTGATAGTATGTGCCACCCTCTGCCGACTAGGGAGCCGAGCTGTACGCCAGCCGGTTCCATGGTTTCCCCAACCCGGGAGGATCAAATCTCCCCATCGTCGTCTCTCCCCATGATACTTCGCCGCGGCCTACGTGCGGGTACCCTCGCGTACCGACCAGCCTTCTTCCTGCTTCTCTTCCTGGCCTGCGCGCAGATCGCTCCTGCCGTAGTCGATCGCAACGCCGATGGGATCGGCGATGTCTGGGGTCTGCTCTATCCAGCGGCCGTTGCGCAGCCTTCGGCCGACCCGGACGGTGACGGCTCGTCAAACGCGCAGGAGTCGAGTGCGGGGACGGACCCTGGGTCGAGCCTGTCGGTGATCCGAGTGTCGCAGACGTCTCTGGAGGGTGGCCTGCTGCACCTGGACTTTCCAACTTTAATGGGGAAGCGCTATCAGCTGCAGCGATCCGGCAGCCTGACCACACCCGAATGGCTGGACGTTGCAACGGTTGAGCCGGGTACAGGCGGGAGTGTCCGCGTGTCCATCAATGCCTCGACCGCTGCTGGTAAGTTCTTCCGGGTACTCGTCAAGGACTTCGATACGGATGGAGATGGAGTGTCGGATTGGGAGGAGCTGACCCTGGGCCTTGATCCCACCAGCTCCCACACCAGGGGTCTCAGCGGTGAGAACGATCTCAGCATGCTGGAAGCGGCGCTGATCGCTCCAAGTGTGATCACGGTGACTGTGCAGAAGGGGACGGCTTCCGAAGCCGGACTGGATAGTGGGACGATGCTCATCCAGCGCAGCGGAGGCTTGGCTTCGCTGAATGTGCAACTCGCCGTGAGCGGCAGCGCAACACCCGGGGTGGATTACACTTCGCTGCCGTCGACCGTGGCCATCCCGGTCGGAGGACGCTCGGTGAAGCTGACGGTCTCGCCACTCGTGGATCAGGCGCTCGAGTCACCAGAGTCAGTGATCGTGACGGTCGCTCCGCATGCGAGCTACACCGTGGGTGTATCGGCGGTGGGCACGGTCTTGATCGATGATGCCGTGACTGCAAACGGCAACGGGTTGCGCGGAGAGTACTTCAATCTCTCGTCGCAGATTGGCGCGAACGGCTCACCTGCGTCCCTGGGGACGACCCCGGTGCTTCAGCGCATTGATCCTGTTATCAACTTTACCTGGGCAGTTAACGCATCGCCGAGCTCCCCGGCTCTCACGGTCACACACGACTACTTCGGCAGCCGCTGGACGGGCGAGATTCTTCCTCAATTCTCGCAGATCTACACATTCTTCATTCGGGTGAACCGCGGTGGGCGACTATGGGTGGGTGGAGAGTTAATCGTAGATCGATGGCTGAACGCCACGAGCGGTGAGTACTCCGGCGTGATCGAGCTCCAGGGCGGCAAACGCTATCCGATCGTCTTCGAACATTACGAGACCACGGGGGACGCATACGCGCAGCTTTCCTGGCAGAGCACCAATCAGCCCAAGGAGACCGTCCCGCAGTCGCGGCTCTTCGCGACCGTGCCGCCGCAGATCGTGAGCGCGAGAGAGGTGCTCCTGCTCAAGGGGAGCGGGCCTTACAATTACCAGATCCTGGCGAGTGGGAATCCGACGCAGTTTAGTGCGGCGAATCTGCCCGGTGGCTGGACCTTCAACGCAACGAACGGGCTGATCAGTGGGAGCCCGACGGTGGCAGGCAGCTGGGAGATTCCGATCGGTGCGAGCAATGCGAACGGCTTCGGAGCCGCCGTGTTGCAGCTACGAGTCATCGACACCGGTGGCGCAATCACCCGCGAAGTCTGGAGTAACGTCGCGGGTGGCACGGTTGCCGCGATCCCGACGGGAACTGCCCCGTCGAGCAGCGGGGTACTCGCGAACCTGGAAAGCTTTACCGATGCAAGCGAGAACTATGGAGCACGGATCCGCGGGTTCGTCACCGCACCGATGACCGGGGCTTATCAGTTCTGGTTGGCTGCTGACGACGCGGCCGAGCTCTGGATTTCGAATGACGACGAGCCGGTCAATCTCTTCAAGCGGGCAGAACTCACGGCGGGAGTTGGGCTACGAGCCTGGGGTTCCGCAGCGAAGACTCCGCTCCTGCAGCTCGAAAGCGGGAAGCGGTACTATATAGAGATCCTGCACAAACAGGGTACGGGTGCTGGACACGTCTCCGTGGGCTGGTCGAAGCCCGGCGAGTCGGTGGCGACCGCGAGTGAGGTGGTGCCGGGCTATGCGCTCTCTCCCTTCACCGCGCCTTCACCTGTCGACGGAACGACGGCTCTCTATACCACGAGCATGACCGCGCAGGGCGGTGCGCAGACCAGCGGCTTCGGCGCGGGATCGTTGCGCCTGGCTGCCGACGAGTCCTCTGCGATCGTCAAATACAACTACAGCAACCTGACTACCCCGGTAACCGGGAAGCACATCCACTCCGGCGCTCACAACGGGCTGATCCTCTTCGATCTGGATGACGCTGTGCCCCAGGCGGATGGCAGCTATGTCTGGCACCTGGAGCCGGTGTCGCCGCTGACTACCCAGGACATCCTCACGGTTATCAAGACCGGGCAGGCGTACATCAACATTCACACCGCGAACTACCCCAATGGTGAGATCAAGGGCTTCCTGAAGTTCCAGGCAGCCTCCGAGCAGTTCGTTCCCCCTGCGCCTACACCAGCAGCACCGGACGACCACTCGGACGCGAACGCCGCTTCCCGTTTCCTGCTGCAGACGACCTTTGGGCCAACTAGTGCCGAGATCGCGCGCGTGCAGAGCCTGGGGTACACCGGCTGGCTTGAGGAGCAGTTTGTAAAGCCTATCACCACGCATTTGCCGCTGGTTGAAGCTGACCGAAACCGCACCAATCCGGACAGCCCGACCTACGGCGGGAACCTCACCTTCAACGCCTGGTGGCAGAACTCCATCACGGCGGACGACCAGCTGCGCCAGCGTGTGGCCTTTGCGCTCAGCGAGATCCTCGTGGTGTCGGAAGCTGGCGTCCTCGACGACCGAGCCGATGCGGTGTCCTACTACTACGACACGCTGCTCACGAACACGTTTGGCAACTTCCGCGACCTTCTGAAGAGCGTGACGCTCACGCCGGCCATGGGCGTCTTCCTCGACATGCGGCGGAACGATAAGCCGAACAAAACGACCGGCCGCATCCCCAACGAGAACTACGCGCGGGAGATCCTGCAGCTCTTCTCAATCGGCCTGTATCGGATGCACCCGGATGGCTCACTGATGCTCAACTCCAAGGGCGAGCCGATCCCGACCTATGACCAGGACGTGATCATGGGTTTTGCTCATGCCTTCACCGGCTGGAACTACAATCAGCCGGATCGCGCCGGAGGGCTCCTGCCGACGAACTTCAATCCCGGGTCGGACTACGACATGCCGATGAAGCTCGTGCCGGGAAATCACTTCACCGGCCAGAAGCTGATCCTGAACAACGTCGTGCTTCCCGGCCTGCCTATGCTTGGGGGGTTCCCCCTCGATCCATTCGCCTCGCATACCCCTGCACAGGTTGATTCACCGGCTTATCAGGCACTGGGTGGGCAGGAGTTGGACGCCACACACGAGGCGATTTTCCGCCATCCAAATGCGGGACCGTTCGTTTGCCGGCAGCTCATCCAGCGGCTCGTCACGAGTACGCCGAGCCGAGGCTACCTGTACCGGGTAGTGCGGGCGTTCGAGGACAACGGTGCCGGAGTCCGCGGCGACATGAAGGCCGTGATCCGCGCTATCCTACTCGACTATGAGGCACGTTCGCCGCTGCTCCTAGCCCAACAGGGTTTTGGCAAACAGCGTGAGCCTGTGCTGCGAGTCACCGCAATGGCACGCGCCCTTGGATCAGCAGGTCCTGGCTTGTCCGGAACTTACACTCAGACGAACGGCACGATCTCGGTCACAACGAGCACGCCGCATCGCCTCGCCAACAACGACGTACTGCTAAATTTCACGGGCGGCACGCCGAACGCGGCACCGAGCGGGGCGTATCGAGTCACGGGAACTGGCGCGAACACCTTCACCGTCCGGTCCAAGGATTCACTCGCTGGCACGTATGCGACCAGCGACTTCACGTATACACAGACCGACAATGTCGTCACCGCGACCGTCTCTAATCACGGCTATGTGACTGGTGAAACGGCTGCCGTTGAGTTCACCACGCCAGCGGTGAGTCCGCCGGCTAACGGATCGTACCCGGTGACGGTTCTCACTCCGAATAGCTTCAGCTTCACCGTGCCCGACGCGGTGAGCCGGACTGGTGCGGGTAAGCTGGTCGACACTATCCGGGTGACGAGCACTGCACATGGCCTGAACCCCGGAAATGCGATCTACCTGCGCTTTCCATCCGAGGCGGCGCTGAGCAAGCCGTACTTCATCAAGGGGCGGAACAACGACTACTTCCTGGTGCGGGTCACGCCGGGGTTGCGCACGGGCACCCTGAACACGGTCGCTGGTTTCCTGAAGGGCGACTACTCGCAGACGGGAACGACCGTCACGATCGACACGTCCTATGATCACGGTCTCGCGATCGGGTCAAAGGTGCTGATTGATTTCGCGATTCGCAATGGTCAGAACACAACTGCCGTCGACGGGGAGTACACCGTTACGACCGTGGACGATCCGAGACGCTTCCGGGTGACCGTCACGGATACGGCAAACCGTTCCGGGTTCATCGTAGCAGGTCCTGAGGCCCCGATCCTCGATCGCACGGGCGGAACGCTCACCAGCACGCTGAGCACCTTCCGAATGGACAGCACAGACACGGATCTTGCGCAGACCCCGCTGCGTGCCCCGACGGTCTTCAACTTCTTCGAACCAGACTATCAGTTCCCAGGTACACTGGCTGCAGCCGGTCTGATCACTCCGGAGTTCCAGCTCACGTCGGACACGAACGTGATGCGCCAGTCGAACTTCCTCTACGGCGGGCTCTTCTCTGGAGCGAGTAATGCAGGACTGAGTTCGTTTAGGAGTGGCGGCGGGCAGCTTTGGCTGGATCTCGGACCGTGGATGGGCAATGCCGCCGGTGGGCAGCCCTGGGCCGCCGATGCGAACCTCCCGGCTTTGATCGATCAGCTCGATACACTGCTCATGGGGGGGCAAATGACGCCCGCCATGGAAACGGTCATCCTCAACTACATCAAGGGGCCAGCCACCGGGACAAAGTACTTCCCGATGACCGCGCCTACGCCGACCGACTCTCAGAAGCGCGACCGCATTCGAGCGATCATCCACCTCATCGTCACCTCCCCCGACTTCACCATCCAACGCTAAGCCGTCATGGACTACGAAAAGCATCCTCAACTGCGGACCCGTCGTGACTTCTTCCGGCAAGCTGCGTGCGCAGCGCTCGGAACGGTGGCGCTCACGTCGACGATCCGCGACCTGCGGATCATGAATGCCGCGCTCGCCCAGGGCACTCCGCTCAATGACTACAAGGCGCTCGTCTGCATCTTCCTGAACGGTGGCAACGACTCGAACAACCTGATCATTCCGCGCGGCGCGGAGTACGGGAACTACAACGCCATCCGGCAGAATCTCGCGATCCCACAAGGCGCGATCCTGCCAATCTCCGCAATCGGCGGAGATGGTCGCTTATTCGGGTTTCACCCCAGCTGCGTCGAGCTGCAGACCCTTTTCGGGGAGGGAAAGCTCGCGTCGCTCTTCAACGTCGGCACGCTCGTCCAGCCGATGACGCGCGCGGGCTATTACGCGAATACCATTCCCAAGCCGCCGCAGCTTTTCTCCCATTCCGATCAGCTCACGCAGTGGCAGACCTCGATCCCGGATCAGCCTCCGAAGTCCGGCTGGGGCGGCCGCTGCGCCGATCTGCTCTTTGCCCAGCAACCCGATGCGCAGATCTCCCTGTGCACGTCGGTGGCTGGTTCGAATACCTTCGAGGTGGGCAATGTGGTGCAGCAATACCACGTCTCCACCAGCGGCGCGGTCGTCCTCACCGGTACCGGCTCGAGCACTTCGGAAACCGCGCGCAAAAAGGCGATCAAGGATGTGCTCGCCGTGCCTCACCCGAACTTACAGCGCCAGGCGTACGCCGGAGTCGTGGATCGCGCCATTGCTACGGGCGAGCTGCTGAATAACAACATCGCGGCCACGCTGGATCCGACGGATGCCAGCTACACGAATCAGGTCCCGGGCGCTCCCTGGCGGTGGAATACCGGTCTCACCGGCATCTACACTGGCGCACCAGGCGGGTTTCCGAATACCTCGCTGTCCCGGCAGCTTAAGATGGTTGCCCGGCTCATTGCGGCACGCGGTGCGCTCGGAATGAAGCGCCAGATCTTCTTCTGTTCGGTCGGCGGGTATGACACGCACACCGCGCAGACCGGCGTGAATGCGCTGGGCAATCCCGATCCTACCGTCGGCTCGCACGCAAACCTGCTCAATGAGCTGAGCGAGGGCATGTTCGCCTTCCAGCGCTCCATGGAGCAGCTGAACCTGAGCGACGGCGTGACCACCTTTACCGCCAGCGACTTCGGACGCACTTTCCCGACGAATGGGCAGGGGAGCGATCACGGCTGGGGCACGCATCAGCTCATCATGGGCGGTGCAGTTCGCGGCCAGCGCAACTATGGCCAGTTTCCCATTCACACGATCGGGGGGCCGGATGACACAAGTACCGGTCGCTGGATTCCACGGACTTCTGTCGATGAATACTCGGCGACATTGGCAAAGTGGTTTGGCATCTCGCCGACTTACCTCAGCACAGTCTTCCCGAATATCGGACGATTCCAGAATCCGGACCTCGGCTTCATGAAGTAGATGGGGCGCCGGGCAATCGCGAGAGCACTGCTAATTTCGCTCCTGCTCGGGGCGGCTCTGATGGTCTGGCTCACGGTCCGGCAGGAACCAAGGCCCGGCATTGAAGGTGCCGTCCCGTCTGTTGCAGCTGCAAAGGCGCCGCCGCGTCCCGTTACCCCGAGTCCGAGCGCGGCTGTCGAGCCTCCGATTGCACCGCCTCCAGACAGTCCTTTACAGGAGCCGACAGCAATCCCGCCCGCGACTACCGCAACGGCTGTGGCTCCGGTTGCAACTCCGGTTGCCGCGCCTCTCGATCCCGCGATGCAGGCAGCTCCGGTCGCACCACCGCCCGGAGAGATCCACACCGAGATCGAGGGCGTGGGCACCATGATCCGTGATTTCCGCAATGCGGTTGGCGGCAATCCGGTCGGCACCAACGCGGAAATCACCAAGGCGCTGCTTGGCGACAATCCGAAGCAGGTGAAGTTCGAGCTCCCACCCGGGGTTTCCGTAAACGGGGCAGGGGAACTTCAAGACCGCTGGGGCACTCCCTTCTTCTTCCATCAAGTGTCTGGCGTGCAGATGGATATCCGCTCCGCAGGCCCGGATCACCAGATGTGGAACGAGGACGACGTATCGGGCAGGTGAGGGGATCGGCGTGCAGTCAGGATCAGAGAAGGGGTGAAACTCACGAGCGCCCGCGGCGCTGATCGAGTCTTCGTAGAAGCGACGACCTGCGTCTTGAATCATGAGCCGTCTTTAAGTCCGATCACGAGTCGACTCCTGAAGCGTGCAAGCACGCTCAGCCGAGAACACGCACGGTTCGATTTTCCTCTGAGCACCCTCACAATCCCAAGAGTGGCATCGGACCGCCTTGGTGGCTGTGAGTTCGTCGAGGTAGCGTTGCAGCTGGTGGGTGCGTCGGCCCATAAGCGGAGGAATCTGCGCCGAGGGTTTTTCAGGCATGTCAGGAAGTATCTCCGGAGCAGGGCGGCCCAAGTGGCGGTGGGCGGATACCGCGTGGCGGATGGCAGTCGGAGGGTCGCTGGTGGCAGTCGGAGGGTGTGTGATGAAGCTCAGGGGTGGCGCGCCAGGGTGAAAGAGTCGCCAGCAATGGTCAGAATATCGTGCAAGGGGCTCCAGGAGTGGCGCGCCGCTGGTTACCGTGATGTGCCATGGTAAAACTTCTTCGCGCCAGTCGATGGTTGCCTTCGTTCACTCATCGACTGCCTTCGGCCGAGCTTTGACTCCCTTCAGCCGAGCTTTGAGTGTGGAAAACGACCCTCAAAGCGTGGCTTGCGAGAGATTGGACACCGGGCCTGGAGGAAGGGACATCGTGCCAGAAGGGGCGGAACGTTCTTAACCTAGGCCAGCGGTCTGGGTGGGAGCGGGCATCAGGCCCAAGCGCTGAGCATCCTCAGCCTAGGCCAGCGGCCTGAGTGGATCTCACCCGTTTGGTCGACTCGTATCGCGGCCCTTCAGGCCGCATGGTTGGCTGTTGCTAACCCAGGCCGTTGGCCTGGGCTAAGGAATGGAGCGCCGTTGGCGCACAAGACGGAAGCGAGAATCAGCCCCAAGGGGCCGAGCATCCCTTAGCTCAGGCCACCGGCCTGGGTGGATCGGTCCACGATCTCGCACCCTGAAGGGGGCGATCGTTATCCGTGCCCGCTCACCCGTTTGGTCGACCCATATCGCGGCCCTTCAGGTTGCATGGTTGGCTGTTGCCAACCCAGGCCGTTGGCCTGGGCTAAGGAATGGAGCACCGTTGGCGCACAAGAGGGGAGCGGGATTCAGGCCGAGCGTTTCTTAACTTTGGCCGCCAGCTTGGGTGGGATGCTAAGGACTGGAGCCCCGTTGGCGCACAAGAGGGAAGCGGCCTTCAGGCCAAGCGTCTCTTAACTTTGGCCGCCGATCTGAGTGGGATGCTAAGGAATGGATCGCCCTTGGCGCACAAGAGGGAAGCGGGATTCAGGCCCAAGGCGTCTCTTAACTTTGGCCGCCGACTTGGATCGGAACCCAAGGTGCCGAATATCCCATAGCCCAGGCCAGCGGCCTGGGTCGATCGGTCCACGATCCCATGCCCGAAGGGGGGCGATAATCCTTAAGGGTTAAACGTAAGGGCGTATACGTGGACGACTTGAGGGCTTTGTGGACACCTGCGCCGCACATAGCTCGACTCTTTAGGCCCGAAGGGTCGACCATCCCTTAGCCCAGGCCAGCGGCCTGGGTTATCCCCCTCCCGTCCCGCGCCCTGAAGGGGTGCGATAGTCCTCGATCCCACACGTATCGTTCGTCATACCCGACGCCATCGCTCTCCATGAGGCGGCGGTGTTCGTCCTGAAATGTCACAGTCCGATGATGGTGCACGAAACCCCCGGTACAGGTTGGTGGCTAATCAGACGATCGCCAAAGGATTATCCCGCTAGACACGTCGCCGCCCCGCAATAACTTCGGCAGACCTCCTCCTTGATTATCCCCCTCACGCTTTTATGAAATCTGGCCCTGACTCCTCCGTCTCCCGCCGCCGCTTCCTCGGCTCCACCACCGCCGCCGTTCTGGGCGGCGCGCTTGCCAGTGGATTCCCCCACATCGGCCGCGCGCAGGATGCGCAGAAGCCGCTGAAAGTTGCCTTGGTTGGCTGCGGAGGACGCGGCACCGGTGCCGCTGCCCAGGCGCTGAAGGCGGACAACTACGCCGAACTTACCGTGATCGCCGACGTCTTCGGCGACCAGATCGAGAAGAGTCTGGAGAATCTGCGCCGCGTGGTCGGGGACAAAGTAAAGGTTGAGGATGCAGGCAAGTTCGTCGGCTTGGATGGCATCGACAAAGTCCTCGCTACGAACGTCGACGTCGTGCTGCTCACCACGCCTCCCGGGTTTCGTCCGGAACACTTCGAGAAGTGCGTAAAGGCCGGGAAGCACACCTTCTGTGAGAAACCGGTTGCCGTGGATGCACCGGGAGTCCGCCGTTTCATTGCAGCCGCAGAAGAGGCGAAGAAAAAGAACCTCGGGGTCCAATCAGGCTTCTGCTGGCGCGCGAAGTACGGCGAGCGCGAGACGCAGAAGCGCATTCGTGAGGGAATGATTGGGGATCTTCGCGCGACTTACGGCACTTATCTCGGAAACACTCCCTGGGTGAAGAAGCGGCAGGACGAGTGGACCGACCTCGAATACCAGCTGCGCAACTGGATGTACTTCACCTGGCTATCTGGCGATCACCTCGTCGAGCAGGCCATTCACACCGTCGATAAGATGGCTTGGGCCTTCAATGATGCGGATCCGGTGAGCGCCTCCGGGACCGGCGGCAGGCAGCAGCGTGTCGAAGAAGAGTACGGCCACATCTACGATCATTTCGCCATCCAGTACGAGTACCCGCAGGCCGCGCGGGGCTTCATCTTCTGCCGTCAGCAGCAGGGATGCTTCAATCAGGTGGCCGACAGTTTCATCGGTACCAAGGGAACTGTTGAGCAGATCAGCGGGCGGTACAATCGCATCAGCACTTTCGATGGGCAGTCCTGGAAGTATGACGGCCCCAACAACGACATGTACCAGACGGAGCACGATGAGTTCTTCGCGTCGTTGCGAGAGGGCAAACCCGTGAACTACGGCAAGGAGCTCGCCCATTCCACGATGGTGGGCATCCTTGGGCGCATGGCCGCTTACACTGGGCAGGTCATCACCTGGGAGGACGCGCTGAATTCCAAGGAGTCACTCGCGCCCGAGGGGCCGCTGGATCTGAAGATGAAGCTGGAGATTCCAGCCGTCGCGATTCCAGGTCGGACGAAGTTCTCCTAACTGGCGGATTACACGCGACTAAGCGGAGGCACCGGCGAAGTGGAGCATCTCGAGGATGCTTCCACGGAGCCGGAGGAACTCTGGGTTGCTGCGATCCCGTGGGCGGTCGAGTTCCACGCGGATCGTGTGCTCAATACGACCCGGGCGCGGGGACATGATCACAATCGTGTCGCTCATGTAGATCGCCTCGTCGATGTCGTGCGTGACCAGGAGCATGGTGGTTCGGCGAGCCTGCCAAAGACGCAGCACTTCATCCTGCAGCCGCATCCGGGTGAAGGCGTCCAGCGCTCCGAGTGGCTCATCGAGGAGAAGGATCTTCGGATGATTGATCAGCGCACGTGCGAGAGCGACGCGCTGGGCCATGCCTCCGGAGAGATGATGAGGCCAGGCATTCGCGAAACCATCCAGGCCGACGAGGCGGATGAACTCATCCACCTCGTGCAGCTTTTCCCTGAGCACCCCTCGCGCGACGAGGCCCGCCTGCACGTTGCGCCGCACCGTGAGCCATGGGAAGAGATTTGGATCCTGAAAGACTAGGCCGCGGCTCGCGTCTGGTCCGGTGATCGGTTCATTACCGACAAGGAGTTCGCCAGAGCTGGGGGTGTCCAGGCCCGCGATCAGCCGCAGGAGCGTGGATTTTCCGCAGCCGCTCGGGCCGACAAAGGAGATGAAGTCGCCGGGTTCCACCGAGAGGGAGACTCCGCTGAGTGCAAAGAACTCCGCCCCCTCAGGAGAGACGAACTGCTTGCTCACTTCGCGGACCCGCAATGACGACCCCTCCGCGGCGATCTGGGGCTCTAATGAGGTCACCATTTGATCGTTCCTTTCTGCCAGACCAGCACGCGGTCGCGCACCTTGAAGAGGACTGTCATGATCGTGGAGAAGAACGCCGCCATGACCACGAGGGCGGCATAGACCTTCGCGTACTCGGCCCAGCCTTGAGCCCATTGCAGATACCAGCCGAGGCCCGACTTCACCCCGACTGTCTCGGCAACTACGAGAGTGAGGAACGATGCGCCGAGTCCCATGAACAGGCCAATGAAGATATTCGGCATGGCAGCCGGGATCGCCACGCGGAAGATGAGGTAGGAGCGACTTGCTCCGAGGGTGCGAGCGACATCGAGATACGAGGCGCGGGTATTGGAGATGCCCGAAGCGGTGAGCATGGTCACCGGGAACCAGACCGCTAGTGCGATAAGGCCAAGCGCGGAGAACAAGGCGCTAGGCGCCACCACCATGGCGAGCGGGATCCAGGCGGTCGCAGGGATTGGCCCGACGATCTTCAGGATGGGCATGCCCCAGTAGCGCGCGCGTTCGAACCAACCGATACAAACGCCGGAGATCACGCCGGCCGTTACGCCCAGCGTGTAGCCGCCGATCAGCAGCCGCAGCGAATGCCACGTGCTATCGAGGATCATCACACGGTCGTTCACCAGGCTTTGCAGGACCGCTGCGGGACTGGGGAAGTAGGGCATCGGCAGCAGGCGAAAGCCCGTGGTGATCAGCTCCCAGACGCACAGAACTCCAATTGCCGCCGCCACGATCGGACCAGTCTCGACTAACCAACGGCGTAAGCCTGCAAGGAATGGCTGTAAGGCGACTGCGAGCAGCCCGAGCGCCAGAAACACTCCGAGGAAGATTGTGTAGGAGGCAGTCTCAGTGAACCCCGTGTGGTCGCGGAACGGATCCGCGCCTGCGACGATCCAATGCACGACGAGTGCGATCGCGGCGGCGACGGGCACTGCGACAAGGGGCTTCCATGGCGCTTTCGGAATGGATTTCACCCCGGCACCGTGATCAACTGCGGGAGGTGCGGCAAGAGGATGCGATGCCCCCGCTTTCATCTCCACAGTGTCGCTCATTTAGCGAACTTCGTAGCCGGGGAGCAGCACGTCGCGACCAGGAATGGTGCACCGATAGTGGCTAGCTCCAGCGCAAGCCGTTGTGGTTGATCCGCCGGGATCTGTCCGTCCACGATCCTCTCCACAGGAAGCGCGTCGATCCATCCATCCGTCACGCCGTCCAATTTCACGAAAGCTTTCTTCGCGAGCTCGGCGACATCCGTACCGGGTTCGAGCATTCCGGCGGTCTTCATTCCCAAGGCCGCTGTCAGTACCGCACCTTCCCCGCCGGAGACGCTTGGGATGTAGCGCAAATTCCCAATCGCAGTCGTATTGAGCTCTGGGTTTGATGCGAGATATCCCTTTTCGACGGAAAGTCGGGCCGCAGTCCGTGGGTTTGTCTCCACCCACTTTGCGCCTTTGAGCATTGCGCGGGTTGCCGCGGCAGTAGCAGCCTGGTTGTGAGTCAGGAATTTGCCATTCACGATCACCGCGCAGCAGTATTCCTCGGAGTACGGCAGGTCGGTGGCCTGATCTGCGACGTTCTGCACTTTGCCCTCGGCAAGCAGCAGCGTACCGATCGGCTCTGAGTCTGCAATCGCGTCGACTTCACCCTTCTGGAGCGCAAGGCCGAGTTCGCCAGCCGGGAAGGAGCGCCACTCAATCTCAGTCTTTGGGTTGATCTCGTTTGAGCCGAGCACGCGATTGGCGAAGATGAAAGGCGGCGTTCCCATTCCCGGCACGCCGATCCGTTTACCGCGCAGATCTTCGATAGTCTTGATCGCGCCATTCAGGGGAGCCTGCACCCGCAGGCAGCCGCGATGGATCCCGGCAGTCATCTTCACATCGAGGCCCTGCTCAATGGGCTTCAGAAACATCATGATCAGATGATGCGTGATGTCGAATCCGCCCAGCGCCAGCACGTCCTTGTACTGCGACCACTCACATTTCACGAGCTCCACCGCGAGCCCCTCGTCCTTAAAAAACCCATTCTCTACTGCCACGAAAATAGGAGCCTCGCAAGTAATGCCGATGTAGCCCACGCGCACTTTCGTGAGGCCCTCTGCCGTCACCTCCGCCGGTCCCGCCTTCTTTTTGCAACCGGCGAGAAGGAGAGAGCCGAGCGCAGCAGTCAGGAAGCGCCGCCTGGGAATCATGAGAGACATAATGAGATGGTGCTGTTCCAATAATCGATCGTCGCCTTGTAATGGAAATACAACCTTGCGATCAGTGTAATGCCGAGAGGGCATTACTCTCGAAGGTGACACTCGCATTACATCATGGACCTGAGACATCTCCGCTACTTCCAGGCAGTCGCGGAGGAGCTTAGCTTCTCCCGGGCAGCTGAGCGCCTGCATATCGCGCAGCCCGCCCTCAGCCGGGCGGTTCAGGAGATCGAGGGGGAGTTTGGAGCTTCCCTGCTCGATCGCAATCGCCGGACGGTCTCTCTCACGCCCGCGGGCCGGGTGCTCTTACGCGAGACTGGGATTCTCCTCGAGCGATGGGACGAAGCGATGCGTCGAGTCCGTCGAACGGCAGCCGGCGAAGAAGGTGAACTGCGCCTCGGCTACATCGGCCCGCCTACACAGCCCTTCATGGGGCGGCTGCTTCATGAGTATCGCCGCCGATTTCCACTGGTCTCCATTCACCTGGAAGAACGTACCCCGGAGCGAGTCTGGGAGATGATCGCAAAAGGGCGGCTCTCCGCAGCCTTTACCCGCCCAGTAGCGCGAGAAGGGAACTCCGGCTTGCAAACGATCGTGCTCAGGAATGAACGCTTCGGCGTCGTGCTGCCTCCTTCGCACCCACTGGCCTCGCGCAAGACCATGCCCTGGCGGCTGC
Source organism: Spartobacteria bacterium (assembly GCA_031389825.1). GTDB lineage: Bacteria > Verrucomicrobiota > Verrucomicrobiia > Chthoniobacterales > Chthoniobacteraceae > JANMSW01. The sequence goes on along the minus strand of JANMSW010000009.1, from coordinate 22,984 downwards.
TCGCGCGCGAACCGCTCGTGGTGCTCGCCCGTCGAGAGGGCGTTGGCTCGCACGATGGCATCCTCGCCGCCTGCCGGGCAGCTGGCTTTGCTCCGCGCCTGGCGTACACGCCGAGCCTCATCGGCACGGTACTCAGCTATGTCGAGGCCGGCGCCGGAATTGGCGTCGTTCCTGAATCGGTTGCCATTTCAGGTCTGCCGCTGCAGTTCGTACCTCTCGCTCCAACCATGTCAGTGCCGCTGGTTCTCGTCTGGCAGGAGGCGCACGACACTCCGGCTGTCCAGCGCTTCCGCGAATTGGTCATTGAATGGCTGGAGAGCGGAATGCTTTGGATAACCCAAGCGCGGCCCAATTCTCCCTCGAGATCGTCTGCGGCTTAACTCCATTCTGGATAATCCGGCAACGAACTCCGATTCTGAGCTCAACCCCTCAATGAACCGTCGAACCTTTCTCCACGCGACACTCGCCAGTGCGGCTCTCGCTACTCTCGGGCGCTCGCAAGTTGCAACTCCTGGGTCCCCGGTCAAACTGGCCGTGAACCTCTTCATGGTGAAGGACGAGGTCTCAGTCGCGGATAAGTTCAGGATAATACGGGATGCTGGGTTCCAAGGGGTCGAGCTAAACCGCCCCGACGCCATCGACGTCAGCGAAGTCCTCGCTGCGAAAAAGGCGACCGGTCTCGAGATCGCTGGCGTCACCTGCTCCACCCATTGGGGGAAGCCGTTGACTCACCAGGATCCGGCAATCCGTGAGCAGGGGATGCGCGGGCTGAAGCTGGCCCTGCAAGAGGCGGGCGAACTCGGGTGCCCCCGGCTGTTGCTCGTGCCGGGTGTGGTCTCCAGGGAAGTCTCGTACGCGGATGCGTACACCCGGTCCCAAGCAGCCATTCGCGAAGCGATCCCGGCCGCAGAGAAAGCTGGCGTGAAGATCGGCATCGAGAACGTCTGGAACCAGTTTCTCCTCAGTCCACTGGAAGCCGCTCGCTTCGTCGATGAAATCGGCAGTCTATGGGTTGGCTGGCATTTCGACATCGGCAATGTCGTCACCTTCGGCTGGCCGGAGCACTGGATCCGAACCCTCGGCCCGCGAATCATCAATGTTCACGTAAAGGAGTATAGCCGGAAGAAGCGCGACGAAGAAGGGATGGGGAAAGGCTTCGGCGCGGAACTCGGTGAGGGCGACGTTGATTGGCCCGCGGTGACCAAGGCGCTCACGGAGATTGGCTACGATGGCTGGAAGATCGCCGAGGTAAATGGCGGCGGTGCCGACCGGCTGAAGTTCCTCTTCGAGAGAATGAGCAAGCTGCTCACGAGCTAACCGGAGAGCCGAAGGTCGGATCAGAGCAAAAGATTCTCTGGCATCCTACTCACGTCCGACCAGCCACTGCGCCAAAAGCGAGTGCAGCTCGCCGAAATCAACTGGTTTCACGAAATGATGATCAAATCCGGCAGCGCGAGATTGCCGATGGTCTTCCTCCTGACCGTAGCCTGACACGGCAATGATGAGGGCGTTCGTACAACAGGGCTCGTTGCGCAGCCGGCGGGCCACTTCATAGCCATCCATTCCCGGGAGACCGATATCGAGGAGCACGGCATCAGGTGCAAACTCGCGCGCCTTTTCAAGGGCGGATATCCCATCGTGGGCAATGGCAATGGTATAGCCGCGCCGGACGAGCAGCCGCCCGAGTCCGTCGACCGTGTCAGCGTTGTCATCCACCACCAGAATGCGGTGGCGGCCTTCACCGGTCGGGCCCTTGGCCGTCAACCCGAGAGCCGTTCCTGTACTGCCGGGTCGATCAGCTGCTGGCAGCCGGACGGTAAAGGTCGAGCCAGTTCCCGCGCCATCGGAATGGGCTTCGACGGAGCCGCCATGCAGTTCACAGAGTCCGCGTACGACCGTTAGACCGATGCCCAAGCCGCCTTCGCTGCGCGCCGACGACCGCTCTCCCTGCGCGAAGAGCTCAAACATTTGCGAGATCGTGCTGTGTGGAATGCCAATCCCAGAATCGCTCACGACGATTACGATCTCCTCGCCCTCCTGGCGTCCGGTCACGGAGATGCGCCCGTGCGGTTCCGTGTAACGTGCCGCATTGGCGAGGAGATTCACGATGATCTGCTCGAGTCGCGTGGGATCTGCATCGAGCCAAAGCTCGTCCCGAGGGAACTCTGCAAGCAGCGTGTGCGAGCGGGCAGCAATCAAAGGCGCGATGGCTTCACAGGCGCTCTCGAGGCTTCGCGCAGCGTCGAGACGTGCCTTGCGCAGCTCGATCTTACCCTGCGTGATCCGCGACACATCGAGAAGATCGTCCACCAACCGGGCCAACTGACTACTCTGACGCGCAATCACCTCCGCCGCCCACTCACGCTCCTCCGGGGCTGCTCCTTCCCGCAGCAGCGTCACGGCATTTGTCACGCTCGCGAGTGGGTTGCGTAGCTCGTGCGCGAGCATTGCCAGGAATTCATCTTTTCGCCGGTCCGCGTCGCGCAGGGCGAGATTGGCGAGCACCCGAGGCGTAATGTTTTCGTGGGCTACGACGACTCGGGCGGAGCCAGGATCCTGAATTAGGGAAACCGTCATGAGATACCAGCGCTGCTCGGTGGGGGAGTGGCACGGGTACTCGCCCTGAAAACACTGCACCTCGCCAGTAATCACCGCGCGAATCCCTGCTGCGACGTCGAGTTCCAGGCATGCTCCGGAAGGCTGGTTATCCAGGATCTCGAGGTAATTGCTTCCAACGCCATAGCTACTACCGATGTATCCGTTCTCATCGGCAAAGCGTCTCCATGCGGCATTTACCTCGAGTATCGTGCCGTCGGCGTCGAGCACCGCAATGTGCAGCGGAAGGGCGTCGATCGTGTCTTGAAGAAAGTGCCGCGACCGCTCCAGCGCTGCCGCCTGCTCTTCCAGCTTGCGCTCCATCTCTATGCGCGCCGTGACATCAGCGGCGATGAGCGCGGCCCCTGTGATTGCTCCACCGGCATCGCGCAGCGGATAAAAAAGCACATCGTAAATGCGCCTGATCCGCCCGGAGTCTCCGAACTCTCCGATGCTCGTGAAGGTTTCGCCGCTCAGTGCGCGCTCCCAGAGCTCGACCACCTGGCGCTTCTCCTCGGGCAGTTCGGCTAGCGCCGTCACCATGCTCTCACCGACCCGCGCTTCTTTGCCAAAGAGTTCGAAGAACGCGCGCTGGTACGCTCCGTTCGCTGCAGTGAAGCGCAAGTCATTGTCGAGTGCAGCGATTAGATCGTCGGTGCCTTCGGTAATTCCGGCGAGCAGCGCATTGGCGGAGCGGAGCCGCTCCTCGCTGGCCCGGAGCGCCAGATCCGTCTGCTGGCGTTCGGTGACGTTCTGGAAGCAGACAGAGAGCCCCTGATCACCTGGATAGGTGCGCGCCTCGTACCAGCTCTGGTGCAGAGGATAGAAAGCAGTGACAGTTAAGCTCACCCGCTCGGAGATAGTGCGATGATAGGTTCTCTCGAATTCGGACCCTTCAAGGCCGGGATAAGCCTCCCATAGAGTCTGTCCCAGCAGATCACTGCGACATCGGTTGAGGATGCGTTCACCCTCCGCATTGATGAAAGTAAATCGCCACTCACCGTCGAGCGTAAAGAAACCATCGGTAATGCTCTCCAGGATGGAGCGAGCCTGTTCTTCGCTCCTGCGCAAGATTGCGGAGTCGAGCGCGCTTTGCGTCAATAGATCGCGGACCTGATACTGCCGCCGCCGCGCTCTTAGTGCCATCTGCAGCGCGCTGACCAGGGTATCAGGTCGAAACGGGCGTTCAACGAGCGAAACGTTCCCGCCATGGCCGAATTCCACCAACCGCATTCGGCACTCAGCAGAGATCTCACCCTCCCTTGTGATCACGACAATTGGTATGTCCGACCAGGAAGGTTGCTCGGCGAGCACTGCACCCAGAGCGGCCGTTGCCGCTGAATCGAGCGCTTCTTCCAGGAGCAGCCATGCTCCACTTCCTGCGCGGGCTTCCTCTGCGAGAGCGTCCGCGCCCTCGCAGAAAAGTGCAATCAATCCAGCGGTAGCGAGGAGGTCTGTGACACGCTCAGGCCGGTCGTCCGCTGAGGTGAGAACAAGTATACGAGTCGCATTGATGTCGACCTCGACAACTCCCTTGACCTCGCGTACTGCCTCGGAGGACGCGACCGCAATCATAACGACGCGTGTCCCGGGGTGATGAGGAAGACGACTTTCCTGAAGATCATTCGCGGTCGCTGCATATACACGGATTCGGTGCTTGCGATAGCGAAGGGCGGCTCTGAACGATTAGTGAGGGAATGTCCAGAACAGTCCTATGATGTGGGAAGCTTGCGAAGATTGCACGTGAATTGCCGACAGAGCCGGCTGGAGGGTGCCTGTCGTGAATAGTTGCCTCGTCGGCACTCGCATTCTCACGCTCGCCTTCTAGACTCCGCCGCTAGCCTCCTTGCGAAGAGCTCAGGTCACCGATAACCCAGTTCTTTGGATAGTACAGTCGGGCGCTCAAAAAGTTCTCTCCGCACCCTCCGACGCTCGCGATCAATCTGCTCATCCGTGGCGCCCAGCTCGCGCAGCAGAAACTCTGTCATGGAAAGCGCAATCTCGCCCTCGCTGGCAAACACAGCGTCGGCTCCGGCTTCTACCAGAGTGGCCGATTCCTGCAGGTACGTCGTTCGAGTTGCGATCCGGATCTTTGGATTGAGTTCCCGTGCTGCCCGCACCACCGGCGCAGGTGGCATCCGGGCAGTGATGATCAGACTTCGCGCATTCTCGATTCCTGCGCTGTGCAGAATCTGGCGATTCGACGCGTCGCCGTAGACAGCCAGATGCCCCGCCGCACGGAGCTCCTGCACGGTGTCGAGGTTTGTCTCCACCACAATAACCTGGATGTCGTTATCACGAAGAATGCGGCTCAACGTCTGGCCCACGGGTCCATGGCCTATGACCACCACCCGGTGAGCGGCATCGTAGATCTCCATGGGAGTATCCGGTGAACTGAGGACTGGCTCATTGACGAAGCCCTTCTGCTCCAGCCACCGGATCAGCGGATCGATACCGCGATACAGCAACGGATTGAGCGTGATCGAGATGATCGACGCAGCGACGAGTGCGTTCATTGCTTCCGGTGGGAAGACCTTCAGCGTCTGAGCCAGGGCAGCGAGAATGAAAGAAAACTCACCGATCTGTGCCAGCGCGACCGCGATGGAGATGGCGGCACGAAGCGGCTTTCCGAAGAAGACAACGACCCCGAAGGCGGCAAGCGGCTTCCCGAGAATCACGATGCCCGTGGTCGCCAGCATCAGCGGCCAACCGGCAGCCAGTGCGCTCGGATCGAAGAGCATGCCGACGGAGACGAAGAAAAGAACCGCGAAGGCGTCCCGCATGGGCAGCGCATCGGAAGCTGCCCGTTCGCTGAATTCCGACTGACCAACGACCATTCCTGCCAGAAAGGCGCCAAGGGCCATGGAGGCTCCGAAGAAATTAGCCGAGCCCACGGCGATACCCAGCGCAAGCACCAGGACGGCGAGCGTAAAGAGGTCGCGGGAGCCGGTCCGCGCCACATAGCCGAGGAACAGCGGGATCAGCTTCTGCCCTGCAACCAGCGTAAACACGATCAGCGTACCGAGCTTCAGCAAGGCAATGCCAAGAGTGGCCCAGAGGCTCTGCTCCGGCTCAGCTCCCGTGGCCAGCACCGCCGGCATGAGTACGAGCACCAGGATGGTGAAGAGGTCCTCCACGATTAGCCATCCAATGGCGATATGACCGGTGGGGGAGTGCAGGGCGCGATTGTCCGCGAGCACGCGCGTAAGGACCACGGTACTGGCGACGGAGATCCCCATGCCGAAGACGACACCCGCCGTCCACGACCAGCCGAACATCCGCGTAATCACCGCACCGAGAGCCGTCGCCACGGCGATCTGAACGATCGCCCCAGGGATGGCGATTCTCCTTACCGCCAGCAGATCCTTAAGATGAAAGTGAAGCCCGACCCCGAACAACAAGAGGATCACGCCAATCTCGGCGAACTGCGTAGCGATCCCGGAATCAGCAACGAATCCCGGAGTAAAGGGTCCGACCAGGATCCCCGCGAGAAGGTAGCCCACGATTGGCGACAGCTTCAGCTTCTGCGACAGAAACCCGAGGATGAGGGCGGCGGTGAGCCCGCCGGTCAGCGTGAGAATGAGATCAATGTTGTGCGGCATATCCGTGGATCCGGAAGGTCTCGCGCATCGTTCCTCCACCCTGTGTCCATGCGCAACCGTCAACATCGGATCTGCGCTCGAAGAGCCGCAGGTTGTGCATCATCTCCGCCGCTGTTTGGAGATCCCCAAGCAGACGAATAGAGGCAGGAATGGGGCTGCACCGCAGATCACCAAGCCGATCTGTGATTCGGCTGATCAGCGATCTCTCATCGAGAGCGAAGCGAGGGCAGTCGAGTAGAGGCGACCACCCGCGCGGCCCCAACGATCGTCCGCAGGCCAGCTTCCTGCATCGAAACCGTCGGTCACCTGCTGGAGCAGCAAGGTTTGGCGGAGGGCAGCGAGCCGCTGGTGGGAAGAATCGTCCCGCTTTCGTTTCAGCGCGGAGCTCAGAAAGTAGGCGCGGTAGAAATCCAACTTCGCGCTCTCAGCAGCGGTGGCGCTTCCTGCTCGGGCGAGTAGGGTGCTCGGGGAATCCGCGGGTTCCTCAGCATCGGTGCGCGGGTTTGGGTTCGCTGCCAGCCAGGTCCGGCCCAGCTCAAGACTGGGCCGTGTGTTCTCCCAGCCAAGCGCGGTGGCGAGTTCGAGCACCTCGAGGTGCCACTCGGTGATCGAGCGGTCCGTGACCTGGCTGTATCGGTAGCCCCAGCCGCCAGTGCGGATTTGTCGGCTCAGGATGTTGGCGAGAGCGGCATCGAGAGAACGTTTCAATGCGGGGTCGGGACGGCGCTGGTAGGCGTGGAGGAGCGCGAGGGTCGCGATACCTTGGTTGTACGACGCGCCTTGGAACTCCGGGCCGAATGAGCCGGCCCCCGTCTGCTGTGCTTGCAGCCACTTTGTTGCACCGGCCACTGCGGTCAGCTGCTGGGGCGTCTGCGGATCCGCACTCAGGAGCGCGAGCGCCGGTAGAGCGGTGAGGGCAACTTCAAAGCGGCGGTTGCCCCCCCATCTCTCCGCATTCCAAGAGCCATCGGACTCTTGATTTTGGCAGAACCAATCAAGCGCACGCTGCATACTGGCGGTATTCTCGTCAGCGACCGCTGCGGTAGGCTCGGTGGAAGATGCAGCCTTCTCGAAGGTCATGAAGGCGCCTCCGGCGAGAAGCGTCACGGCTGCGGCAATGGCCGCGATCCGCACCCATCGCGCCGGGCGCGGAGCTTCGCGCGTTTCGTCGCGTAGTTGCGAAATGATCAGTGGCGCGAGGTCTCGCGTGGATTGCACCTGCGGCATGGAACGCAGAAGACCAACGACGCGGCGCGTGGACTCTACTGCGGCGCGGCATCCTGCGCAGCTCACGAGGTGTGCCTCAAAGCCTGCCCGCTCGCCTGGGGAAAGTTCGCCAGCCTCATAGGCGTCGGCATCGGTGCGATGCTGGCACTCAGCGTTCATGCAAAATTTCCTTTAGCGCGCCGAGGGCAAGGCTGATCCGCGATTTCACTGTACCGAGCGGAATCTCCAGCACGTCGGCGACCTCCTGGTAGCGGAGTCCCTGGTAGATGTTCAGCACGATGACTTCCCGGAGTTTCGGTGAGAGCTGATCAAGCGCAGCCTCCATGTCTGCGGTCTCGCTGCGGTGCTCGGGAACCCGCTGGCCGGCGATCTCGACTTCTGTTTGAAACTCCGCCGCGAGCCGCTCAATCCGGACGATCTTTCGTCCGCGGTCGGCCCAGACGTTGCGCGCGAGGTGGTAGAGAAAGGTCGTGAATCGAGCCGCCGGCTTGTAGCGCTTTCGGTAGCGGTAGATGCGCACGAAAGTTTCCTGAGTGAGGTCTTCACAATCTGAGGAAGCGCCCATCCGGGCGAAAAAGTTCAGTAATGGATTCTGATACCGCTGCACGAGGGCGGTGAACGCAATCTCAGAACCGCCGGCCACTTCGAGCATGAGCATTACTTCGGGCTCGGGTTCCGCGTCCGAGGAGCAAGGTGCTTCACTGCTCTCGACCAGCGGCGCGAAGTCTTCAGGCGAAGTTGAGCAGGTTGCCGACACGTGAGGGGCGGGAGCGTGCGCACCAGCTTGGAAGACCTCAAGGCGATAGTGGCTACGGGAAGGTCGTAAGCGGCTAGGAATCCAACATCCAAGAAATCAGTGAACTTTCTGAGCTGATCGCACGCTTCTACGGGCTGTATCCAACTATGCGCCTCCACACCATTGCCCCGCTCGCGCTCTGCCTCGCAGTCTCCGCCGCACCCGCTCAGACGCCCGCCGAGCGCCTGCAGCCCAGCATCCTCGATCCCGTCATCGTCACTGCCACTCGGCTCGACCAGGACGTGTTCTCGGTTCCTTACACCGCGCACGTAATCGGCCGGGAGCGCTTCATCGAAGAGCGCGCGGTGCGGTCGTTGGCCGACGCGTTAAGCGAGACGCCCGGCGTTCTCATCCAGCGCACGAGTTACGGGCAGGCCTCACCACATCTACGCGGCTTCACCGGTTTTCGCACGCTGCTCCTCATAGACGGCATTCGCTTGAACAACGCCGTCTTTCGCGAAGGACCGAACCAGTACTTTGCGACCATAGACGCGCTCACTGTGGATCGTCTGGACGTGGTGAAAGGGCCAAGCTCAACGCTTTATGGCAGCGACGCCATCGGGGGGACGATCAATGTGCATACGGGAAACCCCGAAATGCTGCCATGGCCTGAAGCAGGTGATTCGAAGGCTGTACTGGACGGAAAAGCGGTCACTACCGACGCCGCGCCGATGCCGCAATCGCAGGGTTTCGCGCTTCATCCTGGCGCATTCTACCGTTACGCCAGCGCCGAGAACTCGCATACGGCGCGCGGTGAGTTCGGACTCGCGCTGACCCCCCATGTCGGTGTGCTAGGGGGAGTGACTTGGAAAGATTTCGACGATCTACGCGGGGGGGATTTAATCGGAGTCCAGCCGAACTCCGGGTATAGCGAGATCGATGGTGACGTGAAGTTTCTCATTCGTCCGAACCAGGACGTGGACATCACTGCGGCCTTCTATCGTACTGAGCAGAACAATGTCCCTCGCACCCATGCCACGGTGTTTGGGAAGAGCTTTGACGGGACGGATCTCGGCACTGACCTGCGACGCGATCTGGATCAGAAGCGCGAACTGGCCTACGTGCAGACGGAGTTTCGCGATGTGGCCCCATGGCTCGATCGAGTGAAGCTGAGCTTTTCCTTTCACCGCCAGACGGAGGAACAGGACCGCATCCGCGGCGACAATGGTCTGCGCGAGATTACCGGCTTCGAGGATAACCAATACGGTGCACTGCTCTCTCTCGAGAGCCCGAGCCCGATCGGCACATTGACCTACGGCATGGAGTACTACCATGATGAAGTGCAGAGCCACGGTCGCGACTTCAATGCCGACGGTTCGCTCCGGGGTGTGCGCGCGCGGGGGCCGGTGGCAGATGATGCGAGCTACGACTTACTCGGCGTTTACGTGCAGAATCAATTTCGTCCCTGGAAGCCGCTCGAGATCACCCTGGGCGCACGATATTCACGGGCGCAGGCACAGGCGGATGGCGACAAGATCGATCCCAACCCCACCGACGCTCTCACCTTCGGCGATCTCGATAAGAGCTTCGATGCTTTCACCGGCAACATCCGGGTGCGGCTCGATGTCGCTCGGAACTGGAACTTTTTCGGTGGCGTATCGCAAGGTTTCCGCGCGCCGAATCTGTCAGACTTCACGAGCTTCGAACTGGCACGTTCGGGTGAGCAGGAGACCCCTGCAAATGACCTCGACTCGGAGCATTTCACGTCGTTCGAGATCGGCAGCAAGTTGCGCGTCCCAGAGCTGGGCATCGAGGCTTACGCGGCGTACTTCTACACGCTCATCGACGATCAGATTGTTCGCTTCCCGACAGGAGCGCTCATTGATGGCGCGCCGGAAGTTACGAGGGCAAATGTCGGGGACGGCTACATCGCGGGCGTGGAGATTGGCGCGGAATGGCGCTTCGGAGCCGGCTTCCGCCTCTTCGGAAATCTAACCTGGACCGAGGGCGAGCTAGACACCTTTGTCGGTTCAAATCTCGAAGCGCAGCCGGCTGACCGCATTCCGCCGCTCAGCGGACTGCTCGGGCTGCGTTGGGACTCCATTGACGGGCGCTGGTTCCTCGAAGGCACCGCGCAGCTCGCCCGAGGGCAGGACCGGCTATCGCCTGGCGACGTAAACAACACCCAGCGCATTCCACCCGGCGGTACAAGAGGCTATCAGACCTTCACCGCCCGCGCGGGCTGCAACGTTACGCCGCAATGGCGCCTCACTGTGGCGGTAGAGAACATCACCAACGAAGATTATCGCACGCACGGGTCGGGCCTGAATGAGCCCGGCACAAATGTGGTACTCACGTCACAGGTCCGCTTCTGAGCCGCTCCGTGTTCCGCCTCGGGCTACGGAGTCACAAGACGACGATACGACCATCTTAACGAGTGGCATACGTTCCCTCTTCCCCTGCCCAGGAAGAAGAAGTCCATCGGCGGTGGGGTGGATCGCGAAAGACCGGCCGTTGACTGGCCCGCGGGCAAACGGTGGCGGGAGCAAGCGGAGTAGTCTTCGGGTGCGAAGGAACTGGGCCTCAGGCCCAAGGGGCCGACAAGCGGAGTAGGCTTCAGGCCCAAGGGGCCGAACGTCCCTTAGCCCAGGCCAGCGGCCTGGGTAGATCGGCCCGCAATCTGCGCCATGAAAGGGTGCGATCGGATGTCCAGAGGCCCGGGGTGGGAAGACCATCCAGGACCGACGCCGCAGACTCGGGATGGGTCTCGACGCTCATCCAACAGCTTCGCCGCCACCATCCTACATGCATACCGGAACAAGGTCTTTTGGAGGAAACCACGCGCTCCTGACGAAATTCACGAAGCTGGCCACCGAACTGTGCGTCCACGCGCTTCCGGACCTCGGGTACGCCAGCAAGGCGGGGTTCCGGGAGCAGAAGTTAACAGTATTGCGCGCCCCTCCCTAAACAGCGCACTCCACTCCGCCTGCCCCTGAAGAACCAACCAAAAGACGAATATGACCAACTCCCTATCGACTTAACCACCCGCCTGCAGCGCATGGTTAAGCGACTTTCGTGTGCTTGGGAAAAAGGAAGTCTGCACGGAATGTCTGCTTCATTTCGATTTGGCGCCCCCGAACGAGGGCGTCAATGGCTGCAAGAAGTGTTTGCCTGTCTGGGCCAGCCCACCAATTTGGGGTTGGGATACTCATGCGCCTCTCGCCGGAGAAAAAGACTATGCTGCTCTGTCCATACTCAATGTGCTCGACCTCGTTCCACGGCATCTCGAAGCGACCCAATGGGCTGGCAAGGCTCAACGTCTGAGGTGAGGCTGCAATTGGACCCGTAAGTAATAAGATTGGCACAGAAAGCAGGATGAATGGAATAAACCAAGGACTCACATTGCCCTCGCCGGAAATCCAAGACATGATCGCACAGAAGGAGAAGAGAACTGCGCCGCCCCATCCGACCGCCTGGACCTTCCATGTGGAGACTCTGAGATGTGGTAGCTCGGTCATTTCGCGTAGTCGCCTAGACCTACTGGCTGTGTGCCAGTCGCCAAGCCACGTCCATCAGATGGGGAAAAGGAAGTGCACCTGCCCTCTGTGGATCGGACGCCGCGGGGTCGCTTGAACACAGGCCCGAGTAGAGCTACAAAGGAAGCTTTCGGCGAGCGGAAGCGATCCCGAGTGTGAAAATCTAAACAGAAGGCCGGGGTTAAGCAATGCAGCGCCGCTGGCGCAGACGAGGGCTTCACGGTAAAGGGAGCAGTTAGGCCCAGGGAGTAGTCCGGCCCAACGGTCCGGACGTCCCGTAGCCCAGACCAGCGGCCTGGGTAATCAGCCCACGATCCTGCGCCCTGAAACGGTGCAATCACTGGCAAGAAGCCCACTGGCGACAACTGCCCTTAGCGGCCGCCGCAGATTCCGGATAACTGCATGAAAACGGTTCACTTATGCGAAGGGGGTTAGGCGTCTCGGCCATTGTGTTTTTGAGTGGGCGTAGGGTCTGTTTCGATGCGCTGAATGAGTCGGAGGCAGTAGATCAGCGGGAGAATGCCAAGGACTCCAAATGAGCAATCAATAAGGCGCCAATACAAAGGGATGCCCCGCATCTGGCCGCAGATCAAGGCCAGTGGGATGACACCGAGGCACGCCGCGATGCCGGTGTACATCGTGGCCCTGCCCGAAAGCGGGTTGATGAGAGGACCAATGAAAAACATCGCGATAACGATGTGACCGAACGCCAGCCAATCAGTGCCGTATGCGATCCACGGGTACTGAAGATATGTGTCTTCAAGACCATGTCGGACGGTGAGAATCCAAAACGCAAGGCCGCTATATCCATCTGGGCCTTGAGCGGCCCCTACACCGAGCAGATTGGCAAGAATCCTGAGTTCGAGCAGAAGCGGGAATGCCGTTATCCCGCTGAGTAGGAGGCCAGTGATGAAGAAGAGCATCACTAACCGGAAGCGAAAGGTCGGAGAAGCAGTATTCACTTCAAGCTAGCAGCGGCTGGACATGATGGCTGTATGTCAGTCGCCAAGCTAGGTCCATCGGTTGAGGCGGAGAAAGTGCGCCTGCTTTCTTTAGATCGGAAGTCGTGGGATGCTCGAACACAAGCCCGAGTAGAGCCGCAAAGGAAGCTTTCGGCTAGCTGCAAGCGATTTTGAGATGTGAGAACTCCATCAGAAGACCGTGGCTTAGGAATGCAGCGCAGTTGGGGCAGAACGGGCTTGGGGCCAAACGGGAGTATGCTTCACGCCAAACCGGAGTATGCTCCGCTAAATCGGAGTATGCTTCAGGTCCGAAGGAAGTGGGCCTCAGATTCAAGGCCCGAAGGTCCCGTAGCCGAGCCAGCGGCCTGGGTAGATCAGCCCGCGATCTGTGCCCTCAAAGGGTGCGACCGGATGTTCCAGGGCTCGGAGTGGGATGCCGCCCTGGCGAAGCACGCCGACTCCGATGCCGCTCTCGACATTCACCCTGACAGCTTCGCCGCCGCCGTTCTGCGAGGGCAGCCGCGGCACTTATGAAGAGGTCCTGCTAGCTCCCTCGCCATGTTAGCAGTTGCCATGCGTAAGTAAAACGCTCATCAGTCGCCGCCTCCACCTCCACCGCCGTCCCCGCCGCCGGAATCTCCGCCACCAGAGTCGCCTGATGAACCAAACCAACCATCGTCGGAGCCGCTGGGAGAGACCGCACCACCTGATGACTCGCTAGACGAGACTTCGGAGTGCATCGCGTCATAATCACAGGCGTGTCCGTCGCACGTCTCTCCGGTTGCGGCGTGGTGGGCATTGAAGTCGTCGCGCGTGCAATGCATGGCGTATGCAAAGCAGAGATAGTCGAGACTCGCATTGGTAGCCAACGCACAATCCCGGACCTGCTTCGGTGAATACTTCGCCCGCCAACCGTGGTTGTGTTCAAGGCAGGCGGCTAAGCAGGTACGATAGCCGCGGATCGCCAGACGTTTCTTGATGGCTTTGATCATAGATGGCGGGTAGCATCGCCTAGATATGATAGCCTTGTGCGAGGCGCCAAGCCACGTCCACCAAGTGGAAGAAAGAAAGTGCGCCTGCCGCCTGCGGATCGGAAGTTGCGGGATGCTCGAACACAGGTCCGAGTAGAGCCGCTACGGGAGCTTTCGGCGAGCCGGAAGCGATCCCGGGATGTGAAAACTCAAACAAAAGGCCTGGGCTAAGGAATAAAGCGCAGTTGGCGCAGAAGCGGGCTTCGGGCCAAACGGGAGTATGCTTCACGCCAAAGCGGAGTAGGCTCCAGGCCTGAAGGAAGTGGCCTCAGGCCCAAGGGGCCGAACGTTCCTTAGCCCAGGCCAGCGGCCTGGGTAGATCAGCCCGCAATCTGCGCCCTGAAAGGGTGCGATCGGATCTCCAGAGGCCCGGGGTGGGAAGACCATCCCGAGCCGACGCCGCAGACTCCGGATGCCTGCTTGAGTACGGTTCACCGATGCGCGGCTTCGCCTTCCATCAACGCAATCCTCTGATTTATCCCCCGCCATCGGTCGGCATCGCCGTGCGGTGGGTCTCGACGTTCATTCCGACTGCTTCGCCGCCGCTGTCCTGCAAGGGCATGATCCGCTTAGCCGCCGCGTCGTCCAGAGCGTGACGCGGCAAGCGTTGGCCGCACTTGGCGCCGGGGTAGCATAGACCTTACGAAGCGGGATCGAACCCGAACACTCGTAGCTCCTGGTCGCAGCGGCAGGCTTTTGCGAGACGCGCGGCCCACCCGATAGCCACTTCGCGAGAGGGTAGTTCGAGCACCGCAAAACCGTCAGTAAGCGGAGGCGCCCATGAGTATCCGCCTGCGGAGTACGTGCCATCGGACGAGACTAGGACCGGCGGGACCGTTTCGTCGATACCGCCGCCAAAGACATATACGCCAGCAGCTTTTGCTTCGTCGATTACTGCGTGTGAGTCACGACTGACTGACTCCCATTCGTCATCAGATACAACCATCGCTGCGCTTGGAAATGAAATCAGGTATTTCGCCATAGGATACTTCCCTTAAGAGCGTAAGACAAGTTGTGCGCCAAGATCTTTGCCAAACATTCCTAGGTAACGCGTGGCGGAGTATCGTGCGCAGCCTGACCCAGCGAAGCGGGCAAGAGGCTTACGCGCAGAGCTGTTGGATTTCAACTGAACTGTGGAAACTAATCCGCTGCCTGTCATAGAGCCGGCGGATCCGGCTGGCGAATGCGACCCTCCTGGACTAGAGTGCCGTTAGAAGATCGATAGATGGAATTGCGCTAGTACCGAGGGGTTGACTTTTGGATCTGTGATGATGAGGGGGCCACCCGCAGCGTGAGGCTCTGGACGCGCTGTGGATAGCGGAGGGGCACCGTTCCGAGTTGCTTCAGCGCCGTCTGCATCAACGATGGGTGGAATGAATCGAGTTGATCGTCTCCTCGCCCTCATCCTCTTTTTGCAATCCCGGCGCGTGGTGACCGCGGAGCAGGTGGCGGAGCACTTTAAGTTGAGTGTGCGGACGATCTACCGGGACCTAGCGGCACTGGGGCAAGCTGGCGTGCCGATCGTGGCGGAGGCAGGCGTCGGCTACACACTAATGCGGGGATACCACCTCCCTCCGGTGAATTTCACGAATGAGGAAGCCAGTGCACTCGTGACGGGTGGACTGCTTGTCGAGCGGTTTTCCGATGCGACACTGAAAGCCCGGATGCAGTCGGCACTCCTGAGAGTCCGGGCGGTTCTGCCGCGCGATCATCAGGAACGCATCGCACGGCTGGAGCGCGGGCTCGCAACGACCGCCCAAGTGAAAACCGCGTCGCAAGCAGACTTGTCCTTGCTTCAGCAGACTCTCGCGGATCTCCGAGTCTTGAGCTTTAGCTATCAAGGCGCGGCCAAGACTGCGACGACGGAGCGGATCGTCGAACCATGCGGCTTGATCCACTACTTGGAACGCTGGCACCTTATCGGGTGGTGCCGTACATCACGAGACTATCGCGATTTCCGGACGGACCGGATGACCGATGTGAAGGCACTTCGGGAGACTTTTACAGCGCGGAGAGACTTCAGTGTAGAGCAATACATCCGCGCGATGCCGTCATCGACTCTGCGCGCGCAGGTGAAGTTCACCCCTCTCGCTGCCGATCGCGCCAAACGCGAATGGTGGCTTGGCATAGTCGATGAAACGCACCTAACAGACGGGATCGTGCTCACGCTCGCCACGGTCGAATGGGAGCAACTGGTGCGCTGGCTCCTTTCATTTCAGTGCGAGGCTACGGTGCTGTCGCCGGAAAACTTACGAAGGTCGCTGGTCACGGCAGCTCGAGGCGCCGCTGCGCATCACGAGCATCGACCAGCCCGCAAAGTCTCCTGACATAGGGCTGTCAGTAGGATGAGCGAAGGTAGGTGAAACTCATGAAAACGAAATCACACCCGGTCCTGCGAATTTACCAAACTGCCATTGCTATCCTCGCGCTGGCAGCCTTCTCGACAGACACCTTTGCTGCGGAGCCAGCCGTGAAAGGGAAGCTCACGCACATCGGCCTCGTATGGCTGAAAAACCACGGCAGCGCGGCCGAGCGTCAGCGGCTCATTGACGCTCTTCACAAGTTTGCGCGCGAGATTCCCGAGGTGCGAGCATTGTCCGTTGGCCAGCCACTCTCTTCGGGAAGCAAGCTCGTCGATTCCACGTTCGACGTGTGTTTCACAATGGAGTTTGACGACCAGGCCGCGCTTGAGCGCTATAGCCAAAATTCCGTGCATCAAAAAGCCGCGGAGGAAGCATTCCTGCCGCTCGCGCATAAAATTCTCTTTTACGACTTCATCACCGAATAACGAATGACCAGCGACTCTAACTCCCCAACCGCGACCAACGAGTTCACCGGCAAGCGCGTCCTCGTTACTGGCGGAACTAAAGGCATGGGCGAAGCCATCGCCAAACGCTTCGCTGGCGCCGGGGCCACTGTCGTCACCACAGCGCGTTCTGCCCCTCCCGGAACTCCCGAGTCTGACCATTTCGTTCAAGCCGACCTCAGCACCGCCGAGGGCACGGAGAAAGTCGTTCGTGAGGTCCTCGCACGCTTTGGCGGCGTGGACATTCTCATCAATAACGTCGGCGGCTCGACAGCGCCCGGCGGTGGCTTTGCCGCACTCACCGACGAAGATTGGCACTCGGCTATCAACGGCAACTTGCTCTGCGCGGTCCGCCTCGATCGCGGGCTGCTGCCCGGCATGCTGGAACGACGCTCCGGTGTCATTATCCACATTTCCTCCATTCAGCGAAGCCTTCCACTTTACGAATCGACGCTCGCCTACGCGGCGGCCAAGGCTGCCTTGACCAACTACAGCAAAGGTCTCTCCAACGAAGTTGGACCAAAGGGTGTGCGCGTAAACTCCGTCGCTCCTGGCTTCATCGAGACCACCGCCGCCGCGGCGTTGATCGAGCGCCTCGCCGCGAGCGCAGGCACAGATCGCAACACTGCGCTGCAGGGATTGATGGATTCACTCGGCGGAGTTCCGATTGGCCACCCCGGCCGTCCGGAAGAAGTCGCAGAACTCGTCGCCTTCCTCGCCTCCGACCGCGCCCCCTCGATTCACGGCAGCGAATACGTCATTGATGGTGGAACAATCCCAACCGTCTGACTGAAGCCCTCGTCTGCGCTAACAGTGCTGCATTCCTTAGCCACGCCAAAGGCTTGGCGGCAGCGGTTTCCGATCATGCGGCCTGGAGGGCGGCGATCGGTGCGAACCAAAACGCATGGGACCGAATTGTGAGGCCCCGGATTCCTTCCTTCCAGGATGTGTGCTCGTCCTAAGAGCTGGCAGGGCGCTAACCCGAGTTTCGCAGTTTGGCGGGGCGCTGCGTCACGAGCGCACTCTCGAGGCAGTTCAACATGGCTTGTCCAAAAGGCTTTCGGAGAGCGCGCACCGAGGGCTGGCTTTCGCGCGGGCCAAAGCTCCGCAAGCGCCAGGTGCATGCGCTGCTCGGAACCCACACCTCACCAGCCACTGAGCATCACAGCAGCCCTCGACCTTCCCCACCACGCAAGCACCCGCTCGTCCAGGCACTCTGCCCGCATTGCTCCAAACCGATGCCCCGGATCGGTGAACTCGACCGCGCTCCTCCTCACTTGCCATGCGTCTCTCTTCGATAAGCACAATCTGAGGTGCTCGAAACGCCTTCGCCTAATCGGCGGATCCGTTGGCGCGTGCGCATGCTCTGATCCCATTCCGGTGCTGCTCAAAGCAAACGCCGCAGCGATGCGTGACCCGTATCGAGCCTCCTCCGGATTGCTCCAAGACAATCTTCATACCCGTTCCGTTCGCACCAACAGCCGTTCTCTCCCGGTCCGATCATTCGACCGGCCATCAGTGCCACGCGGCCTGAAAAGCTAATTCCTATCTAAGCGCCGGTGTAACTCCATTGGGCTTGTTCAACCCTTGCTAGCATTGTGGCTTCGCACAATGCTACCCCTTTTCCGTTAGGCATGGAATGGCGTCCAAAGGAAATCCTGCGCACTAGCGACAATTCCATATGTCTTTGAGCCTCCAACTCTCCCCTTCACGGTCGAAATCGATGTGAATGTGGCCTAGCTCAGAAGCGTGTCCGCCTAATTTGAAGGTGTCCCCCGAGCTGGGAAAATGACGGTCTTTATAAAGCTTCGTGAAGGCCTCTGTTCGCTTGTGCTCGCGGAGAAGCATCTTTACCACCTCAGGATGTACCGAAAAGTAGGTTTTACCGTCGGGCAATAGCGTATTGAGAGCCTTAGCACGGTCGGAGCCCGCAAGCGCGGTATCCAGAGCTTTAACCGCCTCCGCGAGCGATCCGAATAAGCGCTGCGGCCTCTCCTCAGCAGCGAGCAAAGTGAAGCCAGTGAGGAACGCCAAGGTTAGGATAAGTCTGGTTTTCATGAAACGTAGACCGCGGAGCCTACCGAATGAAGCTTACCGAGAGCCACGGGCGAGAATGATTTCCGCCGCGAAGAGCGCAAAGCCCGTGGCTCTTCGGTGCAGCGCCGGGTTAGCGCTTGTATTTTCACGGGAACTTGGCAGTCAGACGTGGAAACATCTGAGCGAGCTCTTCCTCCTCCCATTCCGATCCTTCGGGCTTGGGCGAGCCTGTGAACTTTCTGGGCGGTAATGTTTCCCCCATTAGATCTTCATGCGCCCTGTCTGCTGCGTAGAGAAGGTCTTTGCACTCTACGGAATCCTCGTCCCCAGAAAGCACGTCAGCCAAGGAATCGGGATTCTTTAGGGCGTTCTCGAAAACTTCACGGCCCTGACCGATGAGCCAGCATCGGAAATACTCAAATCCGTCATCAGAACAGCCCCCGTTAATCAGGTACGCTGCGCCCCACAAGTTCCAGCGATACGCCTGCTGACGCTTCGCCGCGAAATGGTCGTCAAATGACTGGATCTCCTTCGCGGATTGCCCGGAGAGAAGCCACGCCAGTTCTGCCGCCTGTCTTTCGCACTTGGCGAATTTTTCCCTGCTCCTAGCAATAAACGTCCAGAATTCCTCTTCGGTCATAAGTCTCGTCTTCTGGCGCTAACGTACCGCGCGTGAGCGGCGACTGAAGCTGGCGCGACTCCCTGCTTCGCAGGGGGCGTGCGAGCGCAGGTCGTCCGCTCGATGGAGCTGGTTAGAACGTTCATCAAACATGGTGCAGGAACGACATCGCTACCACAGCAGCAGAAACCAGGATCATCATCAAAGGCGCGAATTTACGCGAGATGGCATGGTACGTAAAGCGGACGTGGCAAGACCCAGAGCACGCGCTGAACATACCGCTACAAGGAACGCCTGCGTTTCAGCAGTCTTACCCCCGTCGAAGACCGGTGGTGCCAATAAGGGAAGAAAGAGAAAAATACCGCTTGAGAGTAACGCGACCCTGCGCCGACTTGGCCGAGCCGCCTTCTGGTTTTCGGCTCGCACATAGAACCATAGAACTAGAAACACCGCCATCGGTGAGCCACCTACAACAGTGCTTGGCGCATCAGGCGAGCGTAGGGATTGCTAACGACCCGAGCTCAGCAGCCAGCGAGAGCCGTAATGAATGCGAGATGCAACGTCGGAGTGCCCGGCTCCCGCTGGTCTGCTGCAGCGATCTGGTTCGCCCCTACTGTTTCATGGCGTTTCGTCTTCTTCATGCCTAGTAATTCCGGCAAGTGCCCTCAAAACAGCTGCCCTGTACCCCTCGTCCTTCTCGTGGAATTCAACTCTCCGAGAAGTCAGATCAATATTGAGATAGTGTTCGGCATAGAATAGCTCGGAGGCCTCCTCTGAATCTTCCGTCGGCTCGAAGAATAACTTGATCTTCGTGGCCCCCTTCTCGAGTTGAGCGGGAACGCCGCCCAAACTGATCGCCGTGAAGGTCACCGATGGAGTCATCCTCGTAGGGCGAAGAATGCCCCCATACAAATCGCCGAGCGCGACGACGAAATGGTCGCTGGCCGCCCCCAATCTCTCGAATGTTACGGCGGACTGATATGTTGTAATGCCCGTGTCGCCAAAAGAGCCTTGCTTCCATTTCGGGGGAAGTCGGAATCGGAATGCAACCTCAGCACCCTTATGCAACCCACGGGCTACACACACCTGAGTCCCGTCGGCCAGCCTTTCGTGGCTCGCTAAGCTGAAGTCCAAGTCCACGAATCCGTTTGCCTCCATGCCTGTGGTAACTTCACTCAAGTTCGGAGCCGGAGCACTAATCTTCGGAGAACATGAACCAAAAAGCCAAGAGAGGAGACCCATGAAAGAGAGAGTGATGAGGCGCAGGCGCATCGCAGTTCAGCGAACGTCCAAAAGGTGAGCCCCGGCGGAGTGCGGCGTGACTCCTGCGAGCGAAGCGGAAGCAGGAGGCATGACGAACGAAGC
The DNA here is from genome assembly GCA_031389825.1 of Spartobacteria bacterium. Classification (GTDB taxonomy): domain Bacteria; phylum Verrucomicrobiota; class Verrucomicrobiia; order Chthoniobacterales; family Chthoniobacteraceae; genus JANMSW01. The sequence continues at coordinate 2,468 of JANMSW010000009.1, read as the reverse complement.
CGTTGGCTCGACCGCTTCGTTAGGCCACATTAGTTGTCTATTTGCGTGGCGCATACTCGCTGCCGTAACGGACAAGCATAAGTTGGATTTTCGGGCGCAACATATGCAGGGTGGCAAACTGTTCTGCCGTCAAGGTGGGTTGGCGAACAACAAATCGTGTGACCGTGCGGAATGCAGGAGAAGTGAAGAGAGCCTCGTAATCAGAGAAGGGCGTGCCTGACTGCTGCCAGTCGTCCATGTAGGCCTCGGAATACTCGCCCCACTCAAGGCATCGAAGGGATGGGAATCCTCCGCTGCGTCCGAAATGGCGAAGAAAGTTCTGGCTATCATACCCGGCATCAACAGAAAGAAACTGAAGAGATGCCAATGGCACCTTAAAGAACTCGGCGGAGGGCGCGGAGGGGACCGTCAGATAAGTAAGGTGAGGGCACTGCGCGGCAAGCCGAGCAATAACGCCGTCCTCCTCGTAGCTGGAGGCAACAATCGTCCGGTTGTGGTCGGCGGGTTGATTGAGTTCGACGGAAAAGGTCTGGAGGAATGGGAAGTCCCGGTTGGGTACAGCAAGCGGCTCCAGGTCCCAACTTTTGGTTCCATTGGCTCCTTCGTCTGGACCTCGTATAGAAAGACTCAAGATGCTCCCGGCTACGTCGGGGCTCGTAAGGGTCTCGCAGAGATCCGTGTAAGCGTCTCCGAAGCAAGTGCCATAGAACTCCAAGTGGTGCAGGGCTCCGCATGTGACGACCGAAAGACGCTCCACGAAAGCGAGTGGCTCATCGTGGCCATTGAGCGCCTCAATTCTGGCGCGCAGAGCTTCAATCGGATGCGGCATGGAAGTGGCCTAACGGAGCGAAGGTAAGCAACGGCGGAGTGCGGCGCGGCTCCTGCAGAAGCGAAGCGGAGCAGGAGGTGTGACGCGCGGAGCTGTTAGCTGGACTGCCATAATTAGGCACTTCGTTCGATCGGACTTGCCCTGTGGCGGCGAATGTAGGCGAGGCAAAGCAGGCAAGCTGACAAACCAAGGCCGATGGCGAGGTAAACGCGGATGTGGCCGATGTAGCGGTCGGGACGTGACCAAGAAATCATCCCAAACTCGTTGGCGGCGACGATGGACTCGGCCGCGAGAGACTGGCACGCGGCTAGCGCGCTCCCGATGAGCGTGGGCGCGCTGATAAGAAGAATGGAGCCAAACGTAAGCTGCGGTCTGCGGCAGAGGCGATAAATGCTGAAAGCAAACGCGAGGATGAAAAGTATCACGAGCGGCTGCATGATGGGCCACCCTGAAGTGAATACGCTCTCGAAGAAGTTTGGGTAAGTTCCGGCAAAGGCGATCATTGGCTTTCGTTCAGACGATGCGCGTAGGACCGCCTAACAACCACAAAGTCAGCGACACGCGGAGTGGGCGCGACGGCTACATGGTGGTGGGAAGGCGGAGGTGTAAGCAGCCGGCGTGACCATGGAGCGTCTTCGCTGCACTGCCGGGTTGAACTAAGCCGCTGCGCGGAGGTGGGAGCGAGGTCAGACATGGAGCGCTGGATGGGTTACTCCGGCCGGTGATGAAAAGACCTCTGATCCACACTATCCTTCCGTAGATCGCTTCCGGCAGTTTGTCGAGTTGCGGGATCTGCGGCCTCGTACTCGCGAGAGTTACTTGTCGCATGTCGTCGCGATTGCGCGGCAACAGCGAAGTAATCCCGGCTTGTTGAGTGAAGATGCCGTGCAGGCGTTCTTCGTCTTCCTGCGCAAGGAACGGCGGTATGCGCCTAGTTCCATGCGGCTGGCGATTGCGGCGCAGCGCTGCTCCTTGGCTCCGTGCGCTGCGAAAGGGGCCATCGAATACGGTCAGCAGTCACGGCCTGTGCTCCAAACCACCTCCACTTTCCGCCCACCGGCGAGGTCGCGCCTGCTCCGCACGTCGCTGACCCTTTCAGGTCATTGAGAGAAGATGCTGAGTGCGAAAAACGCGAGCAGGGCGAAGCCGAGCAGACTTCCGTTGAGGAGAGCAGCGAAGCGAAGAATCCGGATGTCCTCAGGTTCGCTCGTGAACTCTCTTGCGACTAAAGCCCCGCAGAAGGCGACTAGTGCACCGAGTAAAACAAACCCTACGAGAACAGCCCAGCCGATACCGGCGCCGAGGTTGTTGCTACCGCCGTCCCGAATTCCCGGCGCGGAGAGCGCAGAGACAACGACCTCGTAGAGCTGATGAAGAATGAATGCCCACGCCGCAAATCCGACAGCCGTGATAAGCCACCCAAGAAGGAACGCGACGAGTGCGCCCCATCGAATCGACTTGTTCGAGGCCATATTCACGCGACGCGCTGTCCGTGGCCTAGCAGGTTGCTGAAAAACTAGCGATTGGACGCTTGGTTTGGTAGAAGGGGCCATGCGAGGACGGAAAGCCGCTCAAACCAGCTTCATTAGCTTAGTGAACGTCGAGAGTCGGATCCCGAAGGGGCATCCGATCCGTGAAG
>JANMSW010000058.1:0-79679 GCA_031389825.1 Spartobacteria bacterium | reverse complement strand
TTCGTTTGGTTTTTTTGGTTTGTTGCGTGCCAGCGATTCATTCCTTGGGCTTCATGCCTCAGGAGCTATTTACTGTTCACAAGAACACTTATGGCGTAGGGCTCTCGTGAGCGCCATCTTTCCGGCGTAAACAATGTTTCCCGCTGCGCGCCCATGAAGAAGTCCGAGAATATCGCCGTCCGTTTCTCTCCCCCGGTGAAGGAAGCCCTCTGCCGCATCGCCCAGCGCGAAGGGCGCAAGGATGTCTCCGCCGTCCTTTTGCAGGCTGTGCTGCTCCTCCTGGCGGATCGCGGCGAAAGCCTGCCGCCGGACTGCCCCGAGAGCCCGCTCCTGGAATCCGCCACCGGCAGTGCCAATGCGCAGCTCGCCGTGCTGATTGCTTCTGCCGTTCCCCGTGCGCGGGCGCGTTCCGCAGAATGGGCCAGCGAATACGCCACCGCGCGTTTCAATCGGCTTTGGCAGAAGCTGGAGGAACTCGATGAACCCCGCCTGATGAACGACGCCTACGAACTCTTCACCGACGGCAGGCGGACGCCCAGGGAGCAGATCCGCGCCATGGAGTTTCGGCTGGATACCTTCCTGCGAGCCCGGGAAGCCCAGCCGCAGGGTAGCCGCGGGCGGAAACGGAAGCTGCGCCCGGCTCGGCCCTCTTCCTTGAAGGTGCACCAGGGGCGTGAACTGGAAACTGGGAAGGCGATCTAACCCATCGCTCAATAGCTGGCCGAAGTTGCGCAGGGTCGGACCTATTCCTCGAGAGAGGAGCCTGGTGGGTTGATGAACCGGAAAGGAAACGGCAGCTGCGGCGCCTGGAATTCTCAAGGGCTTTCATAGATACGAGGTGAGACTATCCTCCCGGATCGGCGATTCAGGTGCTTGCTGTAAAAGAATCAGTCCCGGTATGACCCGGGACTGATTACCACCTATACTTAATTCCCTCCTGGGGCTGGATAACTCCTCGTACTAGACGGAGACCGAACGGCGCCGACGCATACCGAGGAGCAGACCGATTCCACCGAGCAGCGAGACCACAGCGCCGGGTTCTGGAATAACGGCGATTGTTCCGTCCGTCGCGAGATCGCTCGTGTCCCAGCTTAGACCCTGACTCAGGGTAGGAAGATTCACGCTGGCGAAATTGCCTGCGAAACTGGTGGCTGAATTGAACAGGTCGAAGGTGTCGCCATTGGTGAGCACCGTTCCGCTCGCCGTAACCGTCAGGTTCCCACCCAGGGTCAGCAAGCCGGAGGTAACGTTCGCCAAATCAGCAGTGAGGAGACTGCCTGCCTTGTTGATCTGGAAAAGCGCAGTGCCCTCCAGAGTAAGGGAGTTGGCGAAGTTCAGGGTGCCGATGACACTGCCCGGTGCAAGGGTGCCGCCGAGCGCTACGAGAGTGCTTCCGAGCGTGCCGCCATCCCCGCCCAGCGTACCGCCGTTCACGGTGACGGCGCTGCCGCTGATGCTACCATTCACCAGCAGAGTCCCGTTGCTTATCGTAGTCGGCCCGGTAAGCAGCGGGTTCGCCGCATTCGCGATTACCATCACACCGTCACCGGCCTTGGTCAGGCCACCGGTCCCGAACTTATCTACGATTGCTCCCGTGACATTTAAGTCCACCGCACCTCCGCCTTTAGTCACGTTGAAGACCGCTCCGTTTACGCCGATGTTCGTGGCACTAATCGTTGAGGCTACTCCGCTCGGGCTCGAAGTAAAATTGTAGGAGTTAACCGGATCGGTACCCTCGCCCTGCGCGCGGAATGCATAGCTCGCTTGCTCGTTGAAGTTCGTACCGATGGAGGCAATGGTCCCTCCGATCACATTCAGCGGGCGATCCATGGACAACCGTCCACCTTCCAAAGTGAGAAGTGTTCCTCCCTGATTGATCGTGATTCCGTTGTTGGTGTCGAAGTTATTGAACCCGAGACCGTCGACTGCACCGGAGGCGAGAGTTGCGCCGGAGTTGACGATAATCGGTCCGTTCCCAGCCAGAGCACCGCTCCCGCTGCTCACGCTGAGTTGGAGTGTTCCCCCATTGACGGTCGTACCCCCGCCAAAGTTACTCACGTTGCTGAGCACCTGTGTGCCGGTGCCGATTTTGATGAGCCCACCCGCACCGCTGATCCCGCCAGCGAATGCTGCCGGACTCGTATTGTCAGCGCCGACAGTCAGGGTTCCTGTACCGAGCAAGACGCGGCTGGCGGTACTTCCACCCCCGGACAGTGATCCGATCTGGGTATCGAAGTTCGCGAGGTCCAAGGTTGATGCTCCGATGGCACCCAGGACGACCGCGGAGTTGATACCAAAGGCGCCGCTGGTGTTAGCTATGCTGGCAACGCCCGCCCTTAAGGTGCCGGCGTTGACTGTCGTTGCGCCAGTATAGGTGCTGGCCCCGGAGAGAACCTGTAAGGCATCGCCCGTCTTGGTCACTGCCAGAGTACCGGCACCACCGCCGATTACGCCGCCAAAGGCACCGCCTGCGAGCTCATTGTTGATCGTCAGGGTACGTACTCCGCTCACGGAGTTGCTGATCGTTCCGCTCCCATTCAGTCCACCCACAGATTGATTGGTTCCGTTTAGATCGACGGTTGCTCCGCCGCTGACCGTCATCGCGTTGGTAGCCTTGCCAAAGGTGCCGCTCCCGCTCGCCTGCAAAGTGCCGCCACTGACCAGCGTACCCCCGCTATAGGTGTTTGCCCCGCTGAGCACCAAGGTGTTCCCACCCATTTTCGTCACCCCCACTGCGCCGCCTCCGACGCCAGTCGAGTCTTTGATCGTGTCCGCGATGGTAAAGCCGCTGGCCGCCGAGCCCGTGTCGAAACCAATCGATGAGTCTGCGCGGAGTCCGTTGTTGGCAACCGTGGTCAGAGTGGTCAGCAAGGTGGTCACGTTTGCGTTGGTGAATTCACCTGCGCCACCGACGTTAAAGGCCACTGTCCCACCGCTGTTCACTGTGATGTTCGCAGGAGTCCAGCTGGCCACCGTGCCGTTGTAGAGCGCCGAGGCACGGTTGAACTTCAAGGTGCCACCGTTGATCGTGGTCGCACCGGTGTAGGTGTTCGTCGTATCCAGGCTCAGCAAGCCGGAGCCTGCCTTCGCAAAGCCGACTGCCGTTGCGCCCCGGTTCGTTATCGAGACATCGTGAATCCGATAGTCAGTGGCGGGATCGTTAATCGTGGCGAAGAGTACATTGCCGCTGCTGGCGCCCGCGGTGATGGCGCCTGCACCGGTGCCTTCCTTGATCCAGTGACTGGCGCCGCCAAAGATCAGGCCGCCGGTCTCAATGGTGAGAGTCACCCCACTGTTGATCTGAATGTCGTTATCGAACGACTCCAGAGAGTTGATCGTTTTGCTCACGGAAACGGTCTGCGCGTCCGTCGCCCGGATATTGTGCGTCGCTGCAGCCGCGGTGATGTCGCCGCCGTCATAGACCACTGCCTGGACACCGTTCACCCCGTGCGTCGCAAAGTGCGTCGCGCTATCCGCGTTATTGTTGGTCGAGAAGGTCGTGGCCCAGCCGCCGAGAATTCCATTCTGCGCAGCGATCACGCCGGCGACTGCCGTGCCGTTGATGGTGGCGATGTTGACGTGCCCGACATCTGCAGTGTTGTCCCCGGAACCAATGTTGCCGTAGGTGCTGATGAACGTGGCCGTCGAGGTGCCGCCAGCGTTCAGCTGGAGGTTATTGATCGAGATCAGGCCACCACCTGACTGCGGCTGCGCGGCGATCGCACCGCCTGTTGCGAGATTGAGCGTGTTTACCGAGAGACCTGCACCCTGTCCGCCATGGTATTCCAGAGTTCCGCCGTTGAGCGTGACGGGGACAGTACCCAGCGCATTACTGCTGGCATTACCCTCATTTTGCACGAAGAGCACGGCACCAGCGAGACTGGCTGGCCCACCTGCACTTGGTCCCACCACAACGCCGCGCCCGCCATTCACAACGATGCCAGAGCTATTGGCGATGGTAGCGTTGGGATTAAGCACCAACTTACCCGAGTTGACGATCGTTGCGCCGGTGTGAGTCGACCCGGCATTCAGGGCAAGATTACCTGCACCGTTCTTCGTTAAGCCACCGCCGGTCGAAAGCACGTCCGTCACGAGCGCCTGACCGACCGTGATGTTCCTTCCATTCGTATCGAAAATCGCCCCACCCGCCTTGATTGTCACGCTGGTCAGGCCCTGAAGGAAATCTCCGCGATCGGCGCGCGCCTTCAAGGTGCCGCCGTTAAAGTTTAAATTGGTATTGCCGCCGCCGTTGTTGATCACGCGGTTAACCAGCAACGTCCCGCCATCGAGGTTCACGGTCGCGCTCGACGGCTTGTTGTTGTTAGTGAGCTCGAAGGCCACGTCGGTGTTTGTGTCGCTGCTGCCTTGGATCACAGTACCCGACCCGTTGATGGTCAGAGTACCATTGGAGCCTTCCCGTCCTACTGCCATCCAGCTTGCGGAACTCACCGTGCCGCCGCTGACTGTCAGGTTGCCGGTGCTGTTCTCGTTGTTGCCGACATGGAGCTCGGCTGTAGCAAACAAGAAGGTGCCGACACCCGTAACCGTTGCGGTGCCTGTACCACCGTTCGAACCGATCGAGACATTGTTGTTTTCGCCGGGCCGGACGCCGCCCGATAGCGTAGCCCCGCCCGATAGTGCGAGCGTACCGTTACCCCCCCCACCCCAGCCAATTCGCACTTCGCGCTCCACGGTCATCTTGCCGCCTGTCATAGTGACCGAACCAGTACCGTTCTCGCGACCGACATTAAGCCAGTTGTTGATCGTCACGGCACCGCCGCTCACGACCAATGCACCGGTGCTTCCTGCGTCCACACCGACGAAGAACTCTCCGTTCCGGGTGAGTGTTCCACCGCTCATTTCGAGGATCCCAGTCCCAGTGCTGCGCCCGATGTAGGTACCTCCGCCACCGTTAATCGTTCCCGCATCTATCCGGAGGGAGCCGGTCCCTCCATTTGCACCGACATTCAGTTCATTTCCGACGTTCAGGATCCCCGTCGTATTGATGTTTACGGTGCCTGTACCGCCAGCTTCGTTGCCGGTGCCGCCCACCCAAAGATTGGAATTGTCGACCCGCATCGAACCGCTTCCGATACCGTAGCCGGTCAGCGTGCCACCCGCGGCCGAGGTATTGGCGAGGTTGTAGATACCGACTGCCCCGGCGGATGCGCCGACGGTCATCCAGTTACCAGATCCCGTGGACGCGAACCCGGAGGTATGATCGAGCCGGGCGTTGCCGTTCACTGCCTGAGCCACCCGGATATCAGTTGGAATGGAAACGATATCAGCGTTGATGACCGGAAAGTTGGCCCCGTTGAGGTCAATTCGTGCGTCCTGCCCAGGCCCCGGGACGACCCCTCCGTTCCAGTTCTCCGGCGTGTTCCACTGGCTGCTTACGGAGCCGTTCCAGTCGACGGCCTCACTGGCAGCCGCCATGAGGAGTAATGATGCGATGCTACAGGCGAGGACGGAAGGACGATTTTTCATGGTAAAAAGGGACGTAGAGTGAGCCGCGGGTGTAACCAAACCTCTTCACAATCCGGATTTACGGAGATCCCCGAGGGGATCGAGCAAGGAGTCGGGGACTTATAGGGGCGAAACCTTTATCTGCAACCCATTTTACGGGTATATCTTCTGGTAAGCCTGTTTAGCAGCTGAAGTCGAAGCACTTGTATCGGCGATTCAGTGCGACTTTGGTACGTCGAGAAGCGGGATCAAACAGGCGGAATAAATAATGCACCACTGTCCCTGTTCAAAACCATGATCTTGAACTTACACTCCTTCTCTATCGGAAGATGCAGTTCTCGGCCCGCATTCGCGATGAACCTCCCCAGGCGAAGAGCATCACGACCGTGCAGATTTCACGGCGCGGCTTTAGGCGAAAAGATCGCCGCAGTCGGAAGGATGGCGAGTGTCGGGCTGGGCATGGCCTCCTTTCGAGCACCTGCACTCAGGCAAGCACACCCGCCCTTGCTACGTCTGAATGCACGTCGCAGAGATCCATGCGAGCAGTTCGTTACCGAGACACCAGTCCCCGAGATGCCCTTGCCGATGTCCGGTCCGTCCTGCGAAGGCCGCGTGCTCACAGGCAAGATGATCCAAGCCTTTCCTATGACGGCACACCAACCGTTGGCCGCGCGGGCCTGGCTGTAGGCGCCAAGCCTATCGAGACCTTGGCGAACGACGCCTCCCTCGACACTCCAACCGCTCCGCTCGTCGCGGAAGATTAAGCGAGGTGAGCGCGCTGACGGCGGAATCCAAGGCCAACCGCAGCCATACCCAGGAGCCCGACGGTTGCCGGTTCAGGCACAGGAAGGACGTCGATCTCAGAATATCCCGAGTACCCGTTTTCCGTCGTACCGAAGTCGAACCGCAACGCCCGGACATTTGTGGCCAGCGTTCCCGTGGTATCTGAGACGACCACCTGCGTGGCGACAGGATGGTTTCCAGGAGCTAACGGCCCGGGCTGGAAGTTCACAGTGGTCAGCGGAAGGAAAACGGCCGGAGCGGCCGCGGTCGAGTAAAAGATGCTGTATGCCTGCTGATCGCGACCGCCGTCCTGCCACCCGCCCAGCACGTGGATCGACATGATCGAGGCCGCTTCGGCGAGAGTATAGGTGAGACTCAGACCCGCTGTATTTCCGCCAGTGGCAAACGAGGCAAACTGAAAACCAGTGGGGTTAGGCTGCACTCTCGACAGGACTGCAGGATTCGAGTCGTTGGTCAGAACGGGAATCCCACCCGTCCCCTCAACGTTAAAAGGCCCCGTCGACGCAGTCGGCTGCAGACCAGACAACAGGTCATTCACCTTCGCGGTGAACGGGTTATTGAGGGTGTCGCTGGAGCTGTTCGCGAAATCTGTCGTGACGACTACCTCCGCCGACGCCGCAGCGGAAAGAGCGATCGACGCGATGGTACTGACAAAAAGCCGTGGGTTCATTTGGGGGATGGGTCGACTACCGACAAGGGATGCGCATCGCCGGCATGTTCCGCAAGCCGATTCTCGCCTACAACGCACTAAATGGGTATCGCAGTCAGGAGATGGAGGCCAGGGCCGCAGATTACGCAGAGTAACGCGGATTCTTGTGACAGGTAGCGATAGAAGCTTTTGCCAACCAGGCTGGACCCCGGACCAGTAGTGCGACGGACAGGGAGGGAAGTTTAACCGCAGATTACGCAGATTAGCGCAGATTTGTTAAGGAGACGGCGGTCGAATCCTTGGGCAGCCTTATTAACCCTCATAGCGGGACGGCAACACGCTCAGTTGGACATTCGGCCACCCTCCTTTGGAAGTCGACGCTCTGCTACAGCGCCCAAATCCTCTTCCGCCCTAATCTGTGTAGATCTGCGGCTTACTTCTTCGCTGTGGGGGAGATTCACCGCAGACTGGCGCCAATGTACGCAGCTTTGAACACGGATGGAGACAAAGGAGGCGTAGACGTTTTGGACCTGAAGCGCCAGCTGATTGGGCAGGCTGTGGATCGGGATCCTCAGTCCTACGCAATCATCGGTGCTGCCATGGAGGTGCATCGCGTACTCGGGCCCGGCTTCCTGGAGGGTGTGTATCAGGATGCCATGGAGATTGAGCTTGTTGCGAAGGGCGTACATTTCGTCCGCGAGCAACCTATACGGGTGGAGTACAAGGGCACGGTCTTAGGAACCCCATATCGTGCCGATTTCCTTTGCTTTGATTCCCTCCTCGTGGAGCTCAAGGCGATGAAAGGGCTGACAGGGGTGGAAGAGCCCAAGTCATTCATTACCTCAAAGCCACAAGGCTCACTCGGGCGTTGTTGATCAACTTTGGAACGCCCAGCCTCGAATACAAACGGCTTGTCTATGAACCGCGGTGAATCAGGAAAGAAAGTTAACCGCAGATTACGCAGAGCTGGGGGAGGATGGCGGCAAAGGGCTGCCAGGCGCACTTCCTTAATAGGTGACACGGAATGTTTAGGATCGCTGTGGATCGAGTTCTTGAACCTCCACACCATTGTGCACCGATAGAGGTGCCTTGGATTCCTAAATATCTGGAACCACAAGCCCGAAAATCCTCTTCTCTCCCATCTGCGGAAATCTGCGTAATCTGCGGTTAGAATTCCCTCCCCTTCCCCGTCAGCGTGTTCATGAGTCGGCCAGGGCTTTCCTCCTACTTCACTACCATCGCCACGTCTTCATCCTGACCTTCCGGTGGCTACTTGTGTTTCCGGAGAAGCTTCGTGATCAGAATTCCTATCTTCGCACGGACCGCGTCTCGCACCTGCCAATCCACGGTCGTGCTGGCGCGGAGCTTTTCTGTCAGCTCTGTGGCCAGTTTCTTCAGCGTGGCGATGTAGCTCCCGTCTTGAAAGGGTTCACACCGTGTGAATTCTCACGTCGGTCGTTCCGCCGACCGATTGGGGATTCGCGGTATGCGCGATTGCAGTGCCGGCGATCTTCACCACGCCGATCTGCGCTGCGAGGAAGCCGAAGTGGTCGGTAACGCTCACGCTGCCCGGCGTGCCGAAAACCTGTCCGCCGATGGTGATGCTGGCAATCTTGGCAATGATGCCAACCGTGCCGGCTCCAATGGAAAGGTCGTGGCTGTCGCCAAAGTTGATAGTGTCCGCGTTGGCACCCACGCCCCCGACCGCGTTATCTGCGCCCAGGTTCTTCGCCCCGGCAACCAGATTACTCGCAGCCCAGTCGCCGCCCACCTTCACTGCGCCGATCTGTGCGTCGCCGTTTTGTGGGTTCAAGGCGAAGTCGTAGCCGGCGAGGAGATTGGCGTATTCCACGCGCCCGCTGACGTTGATCCTACCAATGGCGAAATCGGTGGTCGCACCCTGGACGAATTGGCCGCGAGCGCTGATCACGACAGGCGAGGCGCCGTTGCCGGTATCACCGTGGCCGATGAGGCTACCCCTCACGGTTACTGCGCCGAGGTCATTGGTGGCGTTGATTGTGCCGCTGTGGGTCAGGGTGCCCGTGCTGCTATCAATCCCGGAGATGATCGACCCGCCAATGTGCACGCTGGCGATCCGCCCAGTGCTGAGGATGAGGCCCGAGCTATCGAGAGAAGCCGCGCCGGTGACGCTGCCGCCGACGAGGTCGTGCCCGATTTTGATCGCGCCGATATCCTTGTTGCTCAAAATTTCGCCCGTCGAAGTATTCGAGCCGCCGATCAGCGAACCGCCGATAGTCACGCTCGCGAGCTTGCCCCCGCTTTGGATCATTCCAGTATTGCTGCCTGAGCCACCGCGCACGTCGTGCCCGATCTTCACCGACCCCATGTCGCCGTTGCTGGAAATCTTGCCGGCTTCAATGTTCGAACCACCGATCAGCGAACCACCGACCGTCACCTTCGCGAGCTTGGCACCGGAGTGAATGTAACCGGCGTCGATACCCGAGCCGCCCTGCACGTCATGGCCGATCTTGATCGTACCCAGATCCCCGATGCTGGAAATAACGCCGGTGCTGACGTTTGAACCGCCGATCAGCGAACCGCCGATCGTGACGCTCGCGAGCTTGCCCGTAGCCTGGATGTAGCCGGTCACAACGGCGGAGCCGCCTTGCACATTGTGGGCGATCTTTACCGCTCCCATATCACCGCTGATCGTGATCACGCCACTGGAGCCCCCCGAGCTTCCAATGAGCGAACCGACGATGCTGACTCTGGCGAGGTCGCCGTTGACAAAGATGTGCCCCGAAGAGGATCCTGAGCCGCCCGCCATATCCTGGCCGATCTTCACCGGACCCATGTCGCCGTTGCCGGAAATCGACCCGGTCAGGACCGACGTCCCGCCCAATAGCGAGCCGCCGATTGTCACACTTGCGATCTTGCCGCCGCTGGTGATGCTCCCGGACTGCACCCCAGTGCCGCCTTGCAGGTCGCGGCCGATCTTGACGGGGCCGATGTCGCCCGAGGTGTGAATCTTGCCGCTGTCCGTGGCTGTTCCGCCGATCAACGAGCCGCCGATGACGATCGTGCCGATCTCGCCATCGCTTGCGCCCGTGACTTCCACCAGTGCTCCCTTTACATCGCCGCTGACCAGCAGTGCGCCAAGCGCGCCATTGATGTCGCTCTGGAAACTGCCCGCGGCTTGCGTATCGGTGCCAAGCCGGCCCAGCGAGCGGACCTTTAGCGAGACCAGGCCTGGGTCGTTCAGCGTCGTTGCATCGCCGGCGTCAATCTGGCCGAGATCGCCTTTGACCGTGACCTTCCCCAGATCATGCCCGGTGGAATTGATGTATCCGACATTGGCCAGCCCATCTCCGCCAGGGACCCGGGCGACGGTGAAGGTGAGGTTCGCCCCGTCGAAACCTCCGGCGCTCAGGTCGAGCAATTGCAACTGGTCGCCGCTCGCGCCCGCCACTCCAGTGAAGAGTCCCGCGGCCAGTGTACCGGTGGAGACTTTGACGGTGACGCGATCGCCATCCACATCGGTGTAAGTCGCGGAGGCTCCATTCGCGATCAAGGTAACCATCGCCGGGGCGATGCGGGCTTCGAGCGGCTCGATGGAACTGGAAGCGCGGGATGCGGCGTGCAGAGCGGTTTTCATGGTGTGCGTTTTTTTGGTTCGATCGTGGTTACACTTGGTGAACTTTGACGTCGGTCGTCTCGCCAACGGGTTGCGAATTGGCGGCGGGGCTGACCGTGTTGCCGCCGATCTTCACGACGCCGAACTGCGCTGCGACAAAGCCGAAGTGGTCCGTCGCGTTCACGCTTTCCGGCGTGCCGAAGACCTGCCCACCGATGGTGATCTTCGCGATTTTCGCGATGATGCTGGCGGTGCTGGTGCCGATCGAAAAGTCATGCGTGTCGCCGTAGTTCACGTTGTCCGCGTTCGCGCCTACGCCGCCCACTACGTTGTCCGCGCCCAGGTTCCTCATCCCGGCAACCAGGTTGCTTGCGGACCAGCTTCCACCAACCTTCACCGCGCCCATCTGCGCGTCTCCGTTGGAGGCATTCAGCCCCTCGTTATAGCCTGCCAGGAAACTGGCAAACTCGACCCGCCCGCCGACGCTGATCTTGCCGATTGCCAGGTCGGTGGCCGCGCCCTGCACGAGCTGGCCGCGCGCCGTGATGAAGACCAGCGAAGCTCCCGTGCCGACGTCTCCATGGCCGATCACGCTCCCCTTGACGGTGAGCGAGCCGAGGTCGTGGGCGGCGCGAATCGTGGCGTTGACCGTCAGCGCGCCGGTACTCGTATCAATGCCGGAGATGATCGAGCCGCCGATCGCCACGCTGGCAATCCGGGCCGAACTTTGAATCACGCCGGAAAAAGACAGCGAAGCTGCGCCCGTGATGCTGCCGCCAACCAGATCGTGAGCGATCTTGATCGGTCCCATATCGCCGCTGCTGAAGATCTCGCCCGTGTTCCCACCGGACCCGCCTAGTAACGAACCGCCGATACTGACGCTCGCCAACTTCCCGGTGGTGATGATCGATCCGGAACTGGCGCCCGACCCGCCTCGCAGATCGTGGCCGATCTTCACCGCACCGATTCCGCCGGTGGCGTTAATCGTGCCGCTGGCAATATTCGAACCGCCGATCACCGCGCCGCCCACGGTCACACTCGCGAGATTTCCACTACATTGGATATGCCCGGAGACGATCGCCGAGCCACCTAGCAAGTCGTGGCCGATTTTCACGGCGCCCATGTCGCCAGTGCTGGCAATTTCGCCGCTACTCGTCCCCGTACTGCCGATCAGTGAGCCTCCGATCGTGACGCTGACCAGCTTTCCACTGGCCCGGATGGAGCCGGACTCAGTGCCCGCGCCACCTAGCACATCGTGGCCGATCTTCACCGCGCCCAGCAGGCCGCCGCTTTCGATGTACCCGGACTGAACCCCGGTGCCGCCTTGCACATCGTAGCGGATCTTCACCGCACCGATTTCTCCGGTGGAAGAGATCCGCCCGCTATCGGGGGCCGAGCCGCCGATCAGCGAACCGCCGATGGTCACCGGGCCGATCTTGCCATCAGCGCCACCGGTCACATTCACGAAGGCGTCCTTCAAATCGCCCGCGATAGTCAGCGAGCCGAGCGCACCATTGATGTCGCTTTGCAAGCTGCCCCCCAGCGCTTGGGTGTCGGTGCCGAGCCGCCCGAGCGAGCGGACATTCAGTGCGACGACGCCGGGATCATTCAGCGTCACAGCATCGCCCGCATCGATCCGGCCGAGATCGCCTCTCACCGTAACCTTTCCGAGATCGTGATCAGTCGAGTTGATGTAGCCCACATGCGCCAGTCCGTTGCCACCGGCGACTTTGGTGACCGTGAAGGTGATATTCGCGTCATCGAAGCCTCCGGCGCTCAGGTTCACCCTTTGCAATTGCTCGCCCACGCCACTCGCATCGGTGGTGAAAAGGCCTTCGGTCAGAGTGCCACTCGAAACGACGATCTTTACGATGTCTCCATCGACATCGGTATAGGTGGCGCTGTGCCCACCCGTGGCGACCAGGACCGCGGGAGCGATGCGGGCTTCGAGCTGCTCGATGGAACTGGCATTACGGAACGGCGAGTGCGGCGAGGTTTTCATAAAGTGCGGTTTTTCTGGTGAGTTCGCGGTTGGACTTTTTGACTGGCCACGTCGGTGGTCTTGCCGACGGGCGGCGGGTGGGCGGCGTGATCGCTTTGCCGCCGATCTTCAACGCACCGTTCTGCTGCTCGACGCTAACGATCGCCTCCTCCTTCGTCGCCGATGCGATTTCCACGGCGGGAATAGTTCGTCTCGCAGATGCCGAAGGGGGTCAGCGAAGTACGCGCAAACCACAGCAGGCCTACTGGCAATCACATCGAGCCTGGCCCGGCTTTTTTCGGCGGCGGACCAAGGGCTTTTGTCAAACTCCCTGAGGGAGGTCTGAGATGTGAGGAGGGTCATTCCGGCGTGAACTGTGCATCGCCATCGCGATGGGGCGAGCCATCCATCCGCACTTGGCAAACCCGCGTGACCGGCGCCAGCTGTACTTGGGTTGCGGTAGCCTCGTCAAGAGTGCTGACGGTGTCGGGGAGAGCAGCGGTACTTACACTCGGCAGAACCTCCGAGATTTGCTGGCACGCTCGCGGCATTGCGTCCACCACCCCCCAGTTGCTCCAGCGGTGACGTGAGCGTTCGGCACATCGTCTGCTTCTTTGGGGGCTCAAGATGAACGCGCTTCGGAACTTCGCCAGGATTGCCTGCTTCCTCCGTCCGGGGCGCAGAACGCTCGCCACCGTGGTCGCGATTGCAGCGGTCGTCGTGGCGATCCATGGGATTGAGATGCTGCGGGGTCAGCGGGCCTGGGCGAACTACCGCGCTCAGGCGGAAGCGCGTGGGGTGACCTTCTCACTCGCGAAGTTGCTCCCCGACCCCGATGTGCCGGCCGGGGAGAACTTCGCGACGCTCCCTCTGGTCGACGCAGCAGTGCGGGCGCGCAGAGGTGAGATCCCACAGCCGACTGATCTCGATCTGCCACCGGGGATTTCGGAAGTGATTAGCGACGGCGAGCAGCCTTTCGATCTCGGGCAACTCAGGAGAGCAGTCGTTGCTGCCGGTTGGACGCCCGAAGACTCTGCCGCGTCGGATGCCGTCGTTGCTTCTCGCGGTCTCTCGCGATTTGACCCGCTCTTTGCTCAGCTGAAGGACGGTGCTCAGCGGCAATACGCCCGCTATCCTCGCGATCTCGAGCACCCGGAGCTCACGGTGCCGCCGCCATCTCCGCTCCTGCGAAAGGCGGCTCAGGCACTCCACCTACGCTTCCATGCTCATGCCGCCGCGGGGGACCTGGAGGCAGCGTGCTCAGACTTCGAACTCTCGCTCCAGCTTGCGGCTACGCTGGAGGAAAGCCCGACGATCGTCGGTGGGATGACGAAGGTCGCCATGAACCGACTTGCGGTCAGCAACCTACGGCACTGGCTCCATCACGCGCCTTGGACGGACGCCCACCTGGGACGGTTCGCCACAGCCCTGCGGGGCTGCGATTTGCTCCTGGCTTTCTCCCGCGCAATGGCGGTCGAACGCGCCTCCGTCACGCACTACGGCGTCGCAGCCGCCGCCGGCAAGCTCGACCCGATGGACATCCTTTTCCTGTACAAGTTCAGAGAGGCCGAGGTTGTGGGGTTCGAACAATTGCAAAGATCCGCGGCACGGGTGCTTTGGAAGCTCTACCCTCGTGGATGGCATCTTCGAAGCGTCGTTTGGACCAATGAACAGTGTTTTGACTGGCTTGACTCCCGGATCGACGTCGCACGGCATCGGTGGTCGCCCATCGGCGGTGACGACTTCGATGCGCGATTCAGCGGCGGCCGCTTCGATCGCCTCCAGCTCGCGCTTGCTTACATCACGGCCGCGAACTTTCTGCGCGCGGAAGCCCGCACCGTTGCCGTGCAGGCACAGGTCGATCTGGCGCGCACCGCACTGGCTCTGGAGCAGTACCAGCGTTCGCACGGGGCCTATCCTGCCCAACTCGCGGATCTCGGCCCGGCGGTAACTGGCACCCTGCCGAACGACTTAACCACCGGTGCGCCACTTCGCTATCACGCGACCCCGGACGGCCGTTTCCAACTTTACGCGCTCTCCTACAATCGCACCGACGATGGCGGCTCGAGCAAACCGGACTCGTCGGCTCCACAGATCGGAAAATTGGCGCCAACGCTCGACTGGGTCTGGCCGCAGCCGACTGAGCCCCTTGTTGCCGCGGTGCCATGATGCCTGCTCACGCGGACCGCAGTTGCGAAGCGCTGGTGGTCAAAAATCCCCAACCAGCCTGTCCTGTTTATTACCACTCCCCTGTCTCCGCCCACGTGCGGTAGTGCACGAAGCGCTCCGGCTTCCTCCAGACGCTGGGGAGATATCTCCCGTCCAATTGCGCGAACATCTCCTTCGCCAGCTCGCGATCCTGTCCCATGGTGGCCAACATCGCGCTCTGGCTGAGTATCTCCAGCGACTCCGGATACTTCTCCCGGAGCTGTGCCAGCCCCTCACGGGTTTTGGGCCAGGAGAGCCGGGTCTCCCGGTAGATATTGTCATAGTAGCCGCGGAGATGCATCGCGATCCGGGCGTAGACTTCCGCTCCCAGGCCACCTGTACGCTCAGCTGCCTGCTCTGCATAAGCCTCCACATCACCCGGCTCGCCATGCCACCGCGGCAGCAAGGAATAGGCGCGGGCCGTATCGTATCCCCAGAAAGTCGGTTCAAATTCCGTCGCCGCTTTCACGAGCGCGTCGTAGTCAGGCTTGGGCCAGCCTTCGCCAAGAGCCAGGGTGAGTGTCACCCGCCAAGACATCGGGTCCTTCTCTGGGAACGTTTGGGCGACCTCCAGTGTCTTGCGAGCGGAAGCCAGGCGTTCGCCGAAGAGCGCCCAGCCCTTCTCCGTGACTTTGTCCGAGTACTCGGAGCCCCGGGCCTGCCATGCATAGCTGGTGAGGAAGTCAGCGTAGGCCACGCGGGCCGTGATCGAGAGCGGCTTCGCGGTGATCCATTCCTGGTGAATGCGATCATGTTCCTGCCACATGGATTCCGGCTCGTCCTTGGCGCAATCCAGGGCCCCATAGAACTGTACGATCTTCCATGAACCGTTCTTGAAGAGCGGCTTGGTCGCACGGAGTTCCGCAGCCATTCCTTCGAGTTCTTCGAAGGCACGGTTGTTGTAGGCCTGCCGCACCTTCAGCCGGAACTGGTAGATCTCCTCGTTAATCGGATCCTTCGCAGGCGTCAGCTTTGCCGCCGCGGCCTTCTCCTTGGCGTCAATGTGCTCGACCGGCCCGCTTCCGGATTCCGCCGTTGCTTCGTCAGAACTGGACCGATCCTTGCATCCCGTAAGGGATCCGAGACAAAGCGCGATGGTGGCAAGCAGGATCCAGATTCTCATGATCGGGCGCAGCTCCTACTCGCGTTTCGCGAGAGGCACAAGGAGGGAGGTGAACTCGCACCGCCGACTCGGGCGGGTCTATCTGCACTTATCAAGGCGTGAGATCGGCCATCCCTTGTGATGTTGAATCTCGTCATCTGTTTCTGCGTTTAGCAGATTCCTGGACGTCAGAAGGAACCAATCTCCCTGGCGGTGTCCACCGCCAGGGAGGGTCAGGCTGCGTTCGTGTTTCTTCATCATGGTTCAGGCCCAGCTCCTCGTGGCGCTTCATCGCCGCCTGCATGTCCTTCGCCATCGCGATCATCACCGCGATCACCTGCGAGCTTTCGATCATCCTGGATGATACTTCCGCAGCGCCTCAGGCAGCTTGATGCCCGGCCCTCCGTGATGCCTAGCGCTCCACTTTCGGATTGACCCAGATTGCCCACGAGTTGTGCGGATGGCCCTCGCCGCCTTCGCTGAGAAGTTCGAGTGACTTCACGCCCGTGGTGTCCACCTTCACCAGCTCGCGTGCGCCCGTCCGGAGAATGGGTGAACGGTAGAGTTCTTTTCCGTCACCGCGCACAATGAAGATCGCGGATCCTTGCTGTTGCGCACCGTCCCTTAGTCCGACGGTGGCACTGAATGTTTTCCACTTTTGGTCCAGATCATAAACAAACTGGGAGGGGGAATGCGCGTAGAGGCCTTTCTCGTGGAACTGTCCTGCCAAGGTGAGAAAGACGCCGTTCTGAATCTTCTGTCGAACCAGAAGTGGTTGCGCGCGACTTCTCCCCACCCGACCTTGGCGGATTTCCACGCTGCATCTGAAAGGAATACCTCGTGAGCATCGCTAGAGCGAAGATCGGTCGGGGTCGGAGGATTGAGCACATCGCGAAGCGTTTTTAGTTTGCGCTGAACGTCTGGCGTGTGCGCTTCGGCGATCGCTTCAGCCGTAAGAAAGCTCCCGGCGATTGCTTCTCGCCGCATCACTGCTCCTTCAGCTCTCTGGGTGATCCAGAGATCGTTGAGTTGATCTACCTTAGGCACGCCGTCCGCACCGACGGTGAACTGGAGTTTGTGCGCGGACGTGGCGCCATTCACATGCAACGCAGCAAGGTTCAGATGGTATTGCCCGGGACGCAGGTCAACTAGGGCGAGCTCGAATCCACCATCCGGCGCCAGCGCCGGGTAGGTCCGCGCCCGGTGATCTGTTTTCTCGGTGGTCGGAACGACGTAGCCGATCACTCCGTACACCGGGATCTTACCGTCAACTGTTCCGCGGACATTTAAGGTGCGACCATCCGCCGCGAAGCGGAGCGACTCGAACTTGCCGCCCGGCGAATCCCAGCGGCCTTGATCCGTCCCGGTAACAAAGGGGTGGGATGCAAACTGGAGAGCAGAAGCCCGGGGCAGGAAGGCAGGAGGTCCGCCACCCCAGCGCTCTTGCCGATAGGTCAGATTGCCGGAACCCATCAGGGAGATGCCGAAGGTCTTTTCCGCGACGCTGCCGGCATCATGCGGAAGGCCCAGACCATGTCCCAACTCGTGAGCAATCCCACCGAGGTACATGCTGTTGAACTTGGCAATCGTTTGTTCCACCCTCGGGTAATAGTGCTCCGTGTAGACAATCTTGCCGGTGGTGTCGGTGAGAAGTGACGGATCCAGAAGTTCGCAATCCGCCGCATGGCAAAGCCCTGCACGCTGAGAGCCGCCTCCGTAGTAGGGCGCATCGAAAACATAGCGGCCATCGGGCTCCTTCCGGCACAGTCCGTAGAGAACGAGTACATGCTCGCGATCCATGTCGACGCTGCCTCGCAACGCCTCCCGGATCTCTGCGGCCGTTGCATTACCCGACTCGTAGCGATAGCCGCTCGCAGGGAGCTTTCCCTTCACCATGTGCAACACGAGGCGGCCATCTTTCTTTTCGAGTGGCAGACCCTCGCTCGCGATTCCGAAGCGGCGCAGCCCGTCCCGATAGAATTCACTCACGTCGGTGAGCACGCGATCCAGCCGTTCCTCGTACTGAGGCAGGGGATCACGATCACTCGGGTGAAAGTAAACGACCCGCAGCTTGGCATTGCTGGCAGGAGCCCCGGTATGGAATGCAGCGATGACTTGCTGGGCCTTCGCGATCATCGTTTTTCCGTCGGGATCGTCCACGATAGGGGCTGCGTGAGTAAGTACGCTCAAAAGAGAGCAAATGGCAGCGACCAACAGGCGGCGGATAGATCGAAAGCGCATAAGGGGGGCAGACTCGTGTTACACGCTCCGTTCGTCTGCTGGCGATCACGTTTGGGAAGCGGGCATCACTCGGAGATCTTCCCCTTTACG
This sequence comes from Spartobacteria bacterium, assembly GCA_031389825.1. Taxonomy (GTDB): domain Bacteria; phylum Verrucomicrobiota; class Verrucomicrobiia; order Chthoniobacterales; family Chthoniobacteraceae; genus JANMSW01. Next base: position 61,543 of record JANMSW010000058.1, on the reverse strand, counting down.
CCCTCGACCGCCAGCAGTTCCTCAGTGGCGGGCTACTGGAGATCGAATAACTGGTCGAGAACGCGATCGCCCGACCGCCGTCGGCCAGAAGAACTGGCTGTTCATCGGCGAAGCGGAGGCCGGGCATCGATGCGCATTGATCACTGAACCTTTGGACCAATGAAATGTGCTTCGACTGGTACGATTCTCGGATCGACGTCGCACGGCATCGGTGGTCGCCAATCGGAGGTGACGACTTCGACGCGCGCTTCAGCGGCGGCCGGTTCGAACGCCTCCAGCTCGCGCTCGCTTACATCACCACCGCGAACTTTCTTCGCGCGGAAGCCCGCGCCATTGCCGTGCAGGCACAGGTTGATCTGGCGCGCACCGCACTGGCTCTGGAGCAGTACCAGCGTTCGCACGAGGCCTATCCGGCCCAACTCGCGGATCTCGGCCCTGCAGTAACTGGCACCCTCCCGAACGACCTAACCACCGGTGCGCCACTTCGCTATCGCGCGACCCCGGACGGCCGTTTCCAACTTTACGCGCTCTCCTACAATCGCACCGACGATGGCGGCTCGACCGAAGCGGACTCGTCGGCTCCACAGATCGGCGAATTGGCGCAAACACTCGACTGGGTCTGGCCGCAGCCGACTGAACCCCTTGTTGCCGCAGTGCCGTGAAGCCTGCTCACGCGGACCAGCCAGGCGGAGTCCTGTGCGTACGCTACCGCGCGGGTGGGACTCGATCGAGGCGGCAAAGCGAATTCTCCCGCACGCGCACGAACGCCCCCGTCCGAGGCGGTGTGCACTTCGAGCACGCTCCCGTCACTGCGTCCACGAATCCGCCAGCGCTTCCGCCTGCTTCAGCACCAGCTCGACTGCGTGCTTCTGCCCATCCGGCGGATACTTGTACTTCCGAAGGGGCTGCAGCTAACCCACTACTCGCGTAAAATGAGCGGGATTCCAGAAGTGACCTAGCCTATACTGCGTCACTCTTATGCCCGGCGACCACCTCCTGATGGATTGCGTATTTTGCGATACAAGACTCAGTGTCCCGCGGAATGTCGGCAAGATTCGGATTACGTGCCCGCGCTGTAAAACTGAGTGGGAGACATCTACAGAGTGTGCAAGTACGAAAGCGACATCGAAAGACAAACACCCACCTTCGAAGAACACAAACGGTACCCAGACATCCCCTGGTTCGAAAGGGAGTGGTCTCTGCAAAACCGGAAAAAAGGGTCACCGATGGCGTGATCCACGAAAACTTGCCGCTGCGACCATTAGGAACTCGGTCGCGGCTTTGCGCGCTCAGTTGACATCGGCACAGTCAGAAAAGAGAGCACTAACACTCGCGGCGGGTCATCGAGCAATAGAAGAAAAGCGCGTCTGCAACGAGCTTCGGCCTTTTCAAGAGCGCCTCGCATCTCTCAAGAGCTGTCCAACCGCTAGGAAGAACCCGATCCATGCATTCTTCTCTGCAAATCCTTTCACCGACGATGCGCTCAGCCAGATTGCACCTCTCGAAATGGAGATCGCTCGGCGGTTAGCGGCCATTCCCGAAGATGTGAGCGTGCGGCAGCGCCAAGTAGAATGGGAGATAGAAAAATTCACCAGAACTCTCGCCGAGTACGAAGCCGCTCTTGAACCGCATATCAGAAAGGAGGAGCGGCTCGAAGCGGCGCAAAAAAAGAAACTGATCCAGAAGCAGCGCATCGCGGATTTGAGGGCTGCTGCCGCCCGTAATGCGAACGAAGCGAGGAGAGTTGCTGCCCAGGTGCGAAGACGAATCGAGAGGCAGAAGCAATGCCCGTACTGCGGCGGATCCCTCCAAGACAACGCCCAAGCTGATCACATTTACCCACTGAGCAAAGGAGGGATGTCTGTAGAACGAAACATGGTGTTCGTATGCTTGCCCTGCAACGGTAAGAAGACTGATCTGACCCTCGCTGCTTTCATCAGGCGATTCGGTCTGGACCGCGGATCCATTGAGGAGCGGCTCACCTCGATGGGGAAGGACTTCTAGCTAGCACCTGCTCTTCGCGGCGGAGCAGACATACTGGCTGCGTTGGACATCACGGTGATCACCACCACATCCTTCCGCTCGCAGAGGACGGGGTGAGTCCTCTCCTGGTCCTCCAGCGAGAACTTCTGGATCGTCGTAAAGATGATGCCGCCCGACTTCCGCGCCGCGAGCATCTCGCGGAGCTGCTCCCGGCTCTCCGCCTGTTCCGGCGCCTGCTTCAGGAGATCCTTTGCCGCGAAGAATTGCTGGTAAAGCTGCCCATCGAGATCGTTGCGATCCGTCACCACGACCAGCGTCGGGTTGTTCATCTCCGGCTGCTGCAGGGGCCTCCCCGCATAGCAGCCCATCGAGATGCTCTTGCCCGAGCCTTGGGTGTGCCAGAAGACGCCCGCCTCGCGCGAACCGGGCACCACCTCCCGGCCATAAGTCGCCCGCTCTTCTCGCACCTGCGCGCTCTCCTCCGTCTCCGAGGCGATGAGCGTCACGCGCACCGCCTCCCGCACCCCGTGGAATTGATGGGTAACCCGCGATCTTCGTGATCAGCGCGTCGCCGTCCGACTCGAAGAGCACGAAATAGCGGATGTAATCCAAAAACAGGTCCGGCCGGAAATAGCCGCGCACCACCTTCTCCAGCTCAAATTCCAGCGTCGGCCGGCTATGCTCATTGGCAATCGTCCGCCACGGCATGAACCACTCCGGCGTCGCCGCCAGCGCGCCGACCTGCGCATTCATCCCATCGGAGACCACCAGCGCCTCGTTGAAGGCGAGCAAGTCCGCGATCTCGCCCTTGTAGGTCTGGAGCTGCTGCCAGGCCTTCCACATGTCCGCGTTGGTATCCGCCGGATTCTTCAGCTCGATGATCCCAGCGGCAGCTCGTTGACGAAGGCAACGACGTAAGCTTACGCCTTATCTTTGATCACTGCTCTTTTGTCCGAAAGGCTGCCAGTGCGGTGCAGGCAACAAGATGATCGAGAGTTTTAAGCGTGAACACTTTCCCGCGGGTGGCGAGGAGTAACTTCTTCATGTCCTCTCGGCGGACGCTGAAACCACGGCCGGCGATGCAGGCAACGACTTCAAACTTCTGATCTCCTGTGGGAAGCGTGCTTATCGAGTTCAAATGCTGAATGCGCGTCACCTTATCGCGAGCCGTGCCGTCGTCCTCGGTAAGCTTCGCTTCAATGATGACTTTGGGATTGAACTCATCAGGAATGATGAAATCAGGCGCTTGGTCGAACCCAGCGATGCGCTCTGCCCGCCGAGTCTTGCGGAAGCTGATTCCGGCGCGACTGAGCACTTCTTCAATTGCCGACTCAAGACCATCGCCCACCAACTCGCTGACCGAGTCTCGATGCCCTGCGAACGGTCGCCCGAGAAACCGCTCATAAAGCAGCATGGCGTAGGGCGAGCCCATGCTTGCGAGATTTTGCAGCGCATCCAAGCCGCCAACGGTATCTGCTTTCTGCAAACGATGGATGGTGCCGTCGGGCGTTGGAGGACAGCCATGTAACAACAAGCCGCAGGCAGACACGACCATCGCGGCAAGGCGCTTACCTGCTAATCCATCAAGATTCAGCGGCTTTAGCGGGTGCGTGCGAGCTTTGCGATCAAGACTCCGCGCGAAACCTTGCGTTATCGTTTCGCCGATACGCTGGGCTGTGACATAAGCCAACTCGGATGGCGTGAAGCCCAGCATCGAGCGGAGCACAATAAGACAAATGGGAAAGCGGGAGACAATCGGAAGGACTTTCTCGGGATCGAGCTCAGCAAAGCCGCCAGTGACTTTCTTCAGCTCTTCGTAACCGCTGACGAAGTCTGCGTACTCAACAAAGCCTTCGCCCTTCGGCATGATGAGAAATTCCGAAGCAAGGCTCGAAAACACCGCATCCACAAAGGGCTCAGGAGCGGCAATGACTTCATCGAAGGTTACTTCAAAAGGGTATTTCATCTATTTGATCCGGTGATTCGCAGACAGCCCACGCTTGTCGGTCAGAGGCGATTCCAAAATCGTCACCTAGCGCAAGGATAACCGCCTCAACTCCGCCGAAACGATCAACCCACTTAGTGGCGAGCGCGAGTTTGGCAGTTGCTGACTCCTGGCGTCGCCATTCGTGGCGCAAATTCCAGACGGCCAATCGCACGAGGTGGCCGAAGATGATGCAGCGAATGTCACCCTTGGTCGGTTTGACTTCGCCCTCGATCAGTTGTTGCATGTTCTCACGCACGAGGTCCGCAAGTTCCGCTGGGGACGTCACGATCCAACGGCGTGGAACATGCCCCGTCGTGCGACACACGAAAACAGTATCCACGATGGATGAACCAGTGCCGTTGATATGGATTGAAGCACCCATCTCCGCTGGGCAAGGCAACGAGCCTGAGCAAACAAGGTTTGCATCGAGAATCGCCACAACAACGGGCATGTAGGCATCGAGTCGATTGTGATGGTAGGTGAAGGCGAGCGGGCGTCCGGCCTTTAGGGATCGAGCCGACTTGCGGAAGGTTGCGCCCAAGCCTTCCGTGAAATGAGCGAGGTCGCGACCCATACTGACGTTCCCGGTCAATTCGTTTGCGTGACGGGTGCTCAGGCCATCGAATTCGCCGTGAGGGGAACCCGCCAACTTGCGGAGCCAGACGAAACAGAAATCCATCAACTCGGCGTATTGGACGTTGCCGAAATAGGGCGGGTCCGTGAACACGGCATCGAACTCGCCTTTTTCGAGTTGGGCCTCCGTCGCGTCGCCGCACCTTAAGTCAATTTCACGGGTTTCCAGCGGTCGAGTGCCGTTGCGCTGCGCTCCGATCCATTCGCCGGGCATGAGCACCTCCACCTTGCGCCCGCGCTCTACGCGAATCTCGAACGGGCGGTCGCAGTAGCGTTTCGCCTTTGCGAATTTCTCGATCATGTTCAGCCAGCCGCCGCTACCCACTGGCGTTCCGCGAGTCGGGTGCTCGATGCCGAGGAGGTTTGATTCGCACTGGACGAGTCCGACCGGGAAGCCATGCACCGAAAAGACGTCCAGTGACTTCAGTGCCATCGCGTCGTAGCGGCAGAGCATGTTCTGGTAGCGGAGCAGATCCGAGAGATTCGTCGCGAGAGCCTCACGAATACTTTGGTTCGCGACCTTGGAAATCAGACGGCAACTGTGTTCGAGCCCGAGTAATTGCCGCGCGCTGAACATCTCGCGGTAGTGCTTGTAGCCCCAACGGTGCAGACGCTCGGTCTCGTCGCCGTGAGGAATGGCGTCTTCGGGGATGAATTGCGGGCGGGCCTTACGCAACCGGCGCTCGGCGTCTTCCGCCTTGGCGAAGTCTGTAGCGTCGGGACGTTTGAATAGTCGACCTTTCGCACCTGCGCACGGTTCGCAGTGATATTCGATCGCGAACATCCGGTGGCCTGGAACCGTACCGTTGCAGTATTGGTTTTTGGCACCGCAATGCCGGCAAACAACATGATTCCTCTTGGCGGTGAATCGCGTCGTGTGTTCGTGGTGGCAGCTCGGACATGGGGACGGATGTTTGCGATTGTCAGTCTCGTAAAGCTCTCCACAGTGTCCGCAAACGATTACGTTCTTTGGGTGCCTGACATCTTCAGCTAGCAGGTAATTCGGGAACAAATCAACGGCTTCACCGCAAGCAGTGCAGGGCTGCGTCTTCACCCAAAGGAAATACTTCGTCCGGGCGTTTTCATTGCCACAACGCACGCAACGAGTCCGATAAAGCTCTCCCACCTCGCGCTCCAGAGCCACGCGGATTCGTCCAGCTTCGCGCACGTATTCATCCACATCGAGCGAACCCAGTTCTTGTCGGACCACCCACCACGACATCGGGTTGATGTCGCAACCGGTGACGGAACAACCAAGTCTATTCGCCTCAACCATCGTGGTGCCGCCGCCCATGAACGGATCGAAGATGCGGGTGCCCTTCAAGGAGTGTCCGCGGTAGTAGCTCTGCCAAACTGGCTCATCGACGAACTCCGACAAGAGGAGCGCCCGAAACAGCGTTCCAGGGCGTCGCGCGAACCATTTGTGCACGGCAATGATCGGCCGGTAATTCTGTTGAATCTGCTTTTCGCGCAGAGCCAGCCCGGCGACGAACGGAATATCAAAATGTCGCTCAATCATCGCGGCACCAAGCCTATGGTGTCGCGAGTCCCCAGTCGCGATGATTCGCGGCTAATTGGATAGTTCACGCTCTCCAACTTGGACGCGAACCCGGCGCCGAGTTCCAATAGGAACCGGGTGATGTGGCGGATGAGGGCGTTTTCGATTTCGCGCTCGTGGGCATCATCGGCGAGACCGAGAAAGTCGAAGAGGTACGGGTCCTTGAGCGTTTCCTGGGCGAGCACGGAATTGGGCGGAGTCAGTAGACTGGCGAAGTTTGTGACCGCGCCGCCCTGGCGGTCCTTCAGGCGGCTCTTCAGGTTTTGCTCCAGCGCGTGGCGGGACCATCCCTCACTGACCGCCCGGCTCGCATACCACTCCCGATCCGAAGGCTCGGCCTTGGTCAAAAGGGTGACGATGTGAAACCAGGGCAATTGGTCAGCAGGCTGCTGACCAAATTGCAGCGCCGAACAGTGCTCGGCGAAGAAGCGGATGTATTTCAGGTTGGCAGCCGAAAAACCTTTCATATCCGGGAAGGCCGCTTTGAGGTCCGCCGCGGCGCGGGCCATGACCTTGGCACCCCAGCCGTGGCGGGTCTGGCGGTCGAGGATATCAATCCCGATGCTGTGGTAGAGGTGGATGAGCTCGGAATTGACGGCCAGCGCCGCCCGGCTGCGGGCGGACTGCACCCGGGCTTTCACCGCTTCGAGCCACTCGGAATATTCGCCGGCAGGACAATCAGGGAGCATCGCCGAGTCCTTTGAGATTTCCTAGGATCTGCTGCTCCATCCCGCAGCCCCGGGACGCGTTGGGCATTGTGTCGAGGAAAGCCATCATTGGAAGCAAGCCCTTTGAGGTCGGTACGGATGGCTTCTTCGAGCCGGTGAGATTCGGCGGACTGCCCATTCAGCTCCACGACGAGTAACGGGCCTCGCTTCGAGTTCCTTGAGGAAGGTCTGTGATGTGGAGAGGGTCATTCCGGCGTAAGCTGTGCGGCGCCATCGCAAAGGCAGCGAGGCGCATGCCATCCATCCACTCTCGACAAATCCGCGCAACCAGCGCCAGCGGTACTTTGGTTCCGGTGGGTTCGTCAAGAGTGCTTACCGTACTGAAGGTTTCAGCGGCGTTCGCGGGAGGGTTCCACCTCCGGGTTTCGTTAGCACCTCCCGCGCCACAGGCGTGTTCAGGCGAACAGCGCTCGTAAACCAGCGGTTTTCGGCAAGATTTTCCCATCTGGAACTCGGAGCTCCGAGCTCCTGCTACTTAAACGAGGCAAGATTTGAGGGAAGCTTCCCTCATTTTGTGGCAATGCTGAGATACATGTCGGGATCCTTTCCGTATAAATGGGGGAACGGCGCCTCTTGGATGGGGGAGCTTCCCTCCTGGAGAGGGGAGCTCCGAGATAAAAGTGGCAAGGCACCCCAAAATAGTGCGGAGCTTGAGTAGTTGGAACTCGGAGCTTCCCTATCCCGATACTGAAGCTTCCCTGAAATTGCTCGGAGCTTCCCTCATTTTGTCGCAAGCTTGCGACTCGGGAACTCGGAGCTTTCGTTAAAAAGAGGATCGCTTGCCGCTCCGGCATGTGTCGGTCGAGTGGATTTGAGGGACGGTTGCACCTCCGACATGGGTCCTTTGAGTGGAATCCATGTGGATTTCGCTCACAACGACTGGGCAGAAGGTCCGGATGGGTGGAGCACTGAATAACTACCGGGAGAGTAAAGGCGTCCGGGGGGGCGTATTGGTCTAAAGTGACCTTGAGCCGAGCTTCCGGAGGCGAGGCGTGTGCCGGATAACAAGTGCAATGTTTTACCGGTCCCAAAACAGCCATCTCCACGCAAAGATGGAAAGCGAGCAGACGCGCCGTCCACCCCTGAGCGGCGCGCCTGCTATACTGCTTTCCAAAAGGCTCTTCGCACAGGCTCGGGCCGGCGGTTGCTATTAATTTTGGTCCCCCGAAAAACTTCCTAGACGCTCGCGCCACCCGCAGGCCGCCGTGCTCTGCGGGAGTTGACAAGCAGCCAGGCACTGAGGCCGCCAGTCACGAGCAGGAGCGGGAGCAGGCTGGCTCGGGATTCCGCCCAGAAGCGAGCGGGCCAGAGCAGCTCGCCGAGGTTGAAGGAGTTCATGCGCGACTGCACGGACGACGGGGTGAAGAAGCTGAAGGTGAAGAGCCCTTCGTACACGCCCACGGGATTCACAGAGACCGGGCCGCGGATCGTGGAGAGGAGGAACGGGCTCGGCTCCCCTCGGTACATGCTTGCGCGCAGATCCTCGCGCAGCGCCTGCTCGTCGGCGGCTTCCTGCGCGGGGTCTTCGGTCTCAGCGGCGATGCGGGCGAGTTCCTTGGGCATCTGCATCTCGAGCTGCTGCTCGAGCAGCGGCCAGGCGCGGCCCGAGGCGAAGAGCGGCCACGCGTAATCGCCGACGATATTGAACCCCCACTCGGAGCGCTGATCCTCCACCCGCGCATGCCCGCCAACGCCCACGGGATTTTGTGCATCGGTCGCGGTGAGCAGGAGATTGATCGCAATGGAGAGGGCTGCGAGTGCACTCGTGATCCCCGGAACGCGTGCGAAGGCCGCGACCAGGGGCAGCGCGAGGAAGGGCAGACCGGGGACGAGGTAGCGCGGCCCGGCGGAGAAGCCGGCGTGGTAGCCATTGAAGCTGGCATTCACGAGGAAGAAGAAGGCGAACATCGCGGCGCAGAGACGGGCCTCGGCGACCCACGACTTGTCCTTTGTCCAGAGATAGAGGCCGTACACGCCCGCGAGCAGGACCGGCGCGAGGAAGAAGATCCCGCGGAAGGGTGACGCGAGGAGGAGTGCGGCGATGTGGCCATTCGGCAGGGCAAACATGCCGAAGAGCGCTGCGCCCTCGAGATCGGCGAAGAGCGGATTCTGGAAGTCGTTGTTGATCCGGAAAGGCGAGCCGAAGCAGACCCAGCCGTACCAGCTGATCAAAAGGAACGGCCCGAGAACCCCGAGCGTGTACCAGAGCGCTCCGCGCCAGTTGTGACGCTGCGGGACGAGCGCGAGGAGGAGGTAGAGGCCGAGGATGACGCCAGCGGCGGCGGCTACGTAGTTCGTCACGGCGGCATACCCGGCGCACAGACCGGCCAGGAACTGCAGACGCGCCGCGTTCGCCGTGGGCTCGCGCGGGACGACAGGGCGGCCACCGAAGCTCACGGGCTGCGGCACCTTCACCCGCCAGAGGCAGTAGAAGGCTGCGAGCAGCAGGACGGCGGTGAGATTGTGATCGAAGAAGATTGTGCCGAAGGGGAAGAAAGTCGTGCCGAAGGCGAAGGCCAGGGTCGCCACGGTCGCGGGGAAGGGATCGCCACCGGCGAGATCCCGGGCGAAGCGGAAGAAGAGCACACAGCCGAGGCCGGAGATGAGGCCCACGCTGCAGACGGTGCAAAGCCACACGTTGAGATTGAGCGTCCACCACTGGTCGGGGCTGATCCCGAGCATCCGCTCCACGTGGTAGATGACGAAGTAGGCCGGGACTGCGAGGAAGGAGGTGCCGGGGGGCTTATTCGGGTGAAAGTGGCCGGTCGCCGGGACGAAGCCGATGTCGCCGGAGGAGCAGATCTCGATCATGGGGGCCTTTTCCACCCCTTCGCCTACGGGATGATCGCCCACGGGGAAGAGACTCCAGGCCATGTCGACCCAGGAGAGCCGGTAGCGCTGATCCCCGAGCGTGTACTCGGCATTCTCCACAGGAATGCGGACGAGGTCGGTGCCTTCGGCATTGCGACGATAAACGAGGAAGTTATCTATCGGGAAGCGGCCCTCCTCGACGATGGCGCGGACTTCAGCGAAGCGGGCGTTCTGGTTCCAGCCCCCGCCCTGATTGAAGTAAGCGAACGCGAACGTGCACGCGATGAAGAGCAAAAGCTCGTGAGCCTGGGAGCGGGACATGCCCGCGAAGATCTAAGGTCCACGCCCGGAAGTGCAAAGTGCAAACTCCGGGGCGTTGGCAGGCTTAGCGGCCAAGGGGGGCACAGCGGACGAAGCTCTGCCATATGAACAGGCTAGCCATCGTATACGCCGCAATGAGTGTCCCGCTGCTCAGCCTCGCGCAGGAAGCGGGGAAACTCGACCCGGAGCGCGAGGAGCAGACGCGTCTCCAGATCTTTCTGGATCAAAACAACTTCGGACCAGGGAAGATCGATGGGAAGACGGGCGAGTTCACGAGCAAGGCGCTGGAGCGATACCGCAAGGCCATGGGCAGCGAGTCCCCTGCCCCGGCGAAAGAGGGCGAGAAGGACGCGCCGAAGGACGGGGCCAAGCTCGACACCACAGGGCTGGAGCTGCAGACCGTGAACCCGATCCTCGCGGAGTACACGATCACCAAGGACGATGTGGAGGGGATCGGCAAAGTGCCGAAGGAGCCGGAGGATCAGGCGAAGGAGAAGTCTCTACCCTACGAGACCGTGCTGGAGGCGGTGGCGGAGAAGTTTCACAGCGATGTAGACTTCATCAAGGAACTGAACCCCGGGGCTGCGGCGGATCTCAAGGAAGGCGACAAGGTGCTGGTCCCGAATGTGAAGCCCTTTGAGCTAGCAGCATTGAAGGACCTGAAGCCCGGTGCGGATCTGGCGGAGGGCGATGCAGATGCCGAGAAGCCCAAGAGCAAAGACAAGGACGACAGGAAAGAGGATGCCAAGGGCGGGGCCGCCTCGGGGGTGAGTGTGCGAGTGGATGTCTCGGCTAAGATGCTGGAGGTGATGAGCGACGGGAAGATGCTGGCGGCCTTCCCGGTGACGCCAGGCTCCGATGCGATCCCGACTCCCAAAGGCGACTGGAAGGTGAAGGGTGTGGCCAAGATGCCCGACTTCCGCCGGGACGAGAAGCTCCTGAAGGAAGGGGTGCGTGGCGACAAGGCGCACGTCATTCCACCTGGGCCAAACAATCCGGTGGGAGTGGTCTGGATCGCCCTGAACAAGGACGGGATCGGCATCCACGGCACGAACGACCCGGACACGATCGGTCGGGCGGCGAGCCATGGGTGCATTCGCCTGGCTAACTGGGACGTGGCAAAACTGGCGGGAATGGTGAAGGGCGGCGTGCCCGTCACCGTCGAGTAAACGCTGCGTCGGTGGAATCTCGGGCCGTGCCATGGGGCACGGCCCTTTCCATGTCGACGCATGATGCTCCGAAAGTGAGCACGCCTGCTCGCGCGCTGCGGGCCGATGTTTATACAATGACTGTAACGCCGCAGCCGATCGAGAACCACGCGGTCGTGGGCGACCTGAATACCGTCGCACTGGTGAGCCTGGAGGGGACGATCGACTTCATGTGCTTCCCGCGATTCGACTCGCCGACGATCTTCGCGTCGCTGCTCGATCCGGTGCATGGCGGCAGCTTTGAGATCGCGCCGACGATGCGCGGGATCAAGCACCGGCAGCTCTACCTGCCCGATTCGAACATCCTGCTCACGCGCTTCCTCGCGGCGGATGGCGTGGCGGAGATCTCCGACTTCATGCCGGTGGAAGAGGCCACCTCGGCGCACAATCTGGTGCGGCGCGTGAAGACGGTGCGTGGGGAGGTCCAGTACCGTGTCTGCTGTGCGCCGCGTTTCGACTATGCGCGCGCGGGCCACCGCTGCGAGTTGGAGGGCAATGACGTGATCTTCACCTCTGAGGCGTCGGATGGCCTGGTGCTGCGGCTCCGCAGTTCGGTCCCGCTGGAGATTCAGAATGGCGCTGCCGTGGCGTACTTCACTCTTCGCGCGGACGAGACTGTCTCCTTTGTGCTCGAGGATGCGCGCGAGAGGCTGGACTGCAATGCCGACGGATACGTTGCGGAGAGCTTCAAGCAGACGCTGAACTACTGGCGCTCATGGCTGGCGGAGTGCAAGTACCAGGGCCGCTGGCGCGAGATGGTGCACCGCTCAGCGCTCACGCTGAAGCTGCTGGTCTCGCGCGAGTACGGCTCGCTGGTGGCCGCGCCGACCTTCGGACTGCCGGAGGTGATCGGGGGGGAGCGGAACTGGGACTATCGCTTCACCTGGATCCGCGATGCGTCCTTCACAATCTACGCGCTGATGCGTCTCGGCTACACTTCGGAAGCCGCCGCGTTCAATCGGTGGATCGAGCAGCGCTGCCGCGAGCTCAATCCCGACGGTTCGCTCCAGATTATGTATGGTATCGATGGGCGCCACGAGCTGCCCGAGCATGTGCTGGGGCATCTCTCCGGCTACCGCGACTCCCGTCCGGTGCGGATCGGCAACGCTGCGTACTCTCAGCTCCAGCTGGACATTCACGGCGAGCTCATGGACTCCGTGTACCTCTTTGACAAGTGGGGCGAGCCGATTAGCCATGATCTCTGGACGCAGCTCGTTCGCCTCGTCGACTGGGTGGCGGTGAACTGGCACCGGCCCGATGAAGGGATCTGGGAAGTGCGCGGTGGTCAGCAGGAATTCCTCTACTCGCGCCTGATGTGCTGGGTGGCGATGGATCGCGGCATTCGCCTCGCGCGCCGGCGTTCCCTCCCTGCGCCGCTGAGTAAGTGGACCCGGGTGCGTGATCGGATCTACCACGACATCTTCACGAACTTCTGGGATGCGGAACAGAAAGCGTTTATCCAGCATCGCCACTCCCGCGCCCTCGATGCTTCGGTGCTGCTCATGCCGCTGGTCAAGTTCATCGCTCCCACCGATCCCAAGTGGCTTTCGACGCTCCAGGCTATTCAGCAGGAGCTCGTGCACGATTCACTCGTCAACCGGTACAAGGTCGACAACGCCGCGCCGGACGGTCTCCCGGGAACCGAGGGCACCTTTAGCATGTGCACCTTTTGGTACGCCGAGTGCCTCGCTCGGGCGGGCAACGAACCGCAGGCCCGCCTGGTCTTCGAGAAGATGCTCGGCTATGCCAACCACGTCGGCCTATACGCCGAACAGCTAGGGCCCCAGGGCGAGCACCTCGGCAACTTCCCGCAAGCCTTCACGCATCTCGGTCTGATCAGCGCGGCCTATGCGCTGGATCGGAGGCTGGATAAGGCGGCGACTGCTTAGTGCATGCCTGAGCCTTTGCCTGCAGATCTTGCGCTGCGTCAGCTCTTACGCAGTCTCGTACTGGCCTTGCGCCGTTTGACAAAGCGAACGCTTTCCCGCACGCTTTGCGCATGACCTCACTGCCCGTTACGCAGGCCCGTTCCAAGCTCTACCAACTCCTTGACGAGGCTGCGGACTCGCACGAACCCATCCAGATCACGGGCAAGCGTTCGAACGCCATCCTGGTGTCTGAGGACGATTGGCGCAGCATCCAAGAGACCCTCTACCTACTCTCGATTCCCGGTATGCGCGACTCCATCCGTAAGGGCTTGGCCGAGCCGCTCGGGAAGTCCTCCACCAAACCCGGCTGGTGAGTTGGGCCATTGTTTACACCAAGCAAGCTCAGAAGGATGCGAAGAGGATCGCTTCCTCAAATCTCATAGCTCAAGCCCAACGCCTCCTCGAGGTCATTGCCGAGAACCCGCTCCAGAAACCACCACCGTACGAAAGACTCGTCGGAGACTTGGCAGGTGCTTACTCGCGGCGCATCAACATTCAGCACCGTCTCGTTTACCAGGTCTATGATGCCGAACACACCGTCAAGATCTTGCGTATGTGGACCCACTACGAATGATCCGAAGCTAAGTATGTGCTGCAGCCGGTAAGGTTTGGCTGTGTTCCCGTCGTCAATTCTTAGTGGAGCGATTCCGGGCGTATGTAGGGCTTTGATTTGTTTATCCCGGCAAACTCCCGAATCCTGAGTTCACTCTCAAACCGTTCTTACCCCCGCTGCCCGGAAGTCCTCCGGCACCGGCGCAACAAGACGCACCTGCTCTCCGGTGCGTGGGTGGGTGAAGCCAAGCTGCCAGGCGTGGAGCATCTGGCGGGGGAAGCCGGCTTTGTGACCGTATACTTCGTCGCCCAGGAGGGGGTGGCCGAGATGCTTGAGGTGGACACGGATCTGGTGAGTGCGACCGGTGTGAAGGGTGCATTCCACGAGCGTGCCCGTCGGGAGCTCCTGCAGGACGCGCCAGTCGGTATGGGCAGCTCGGCCACGGCCCTCCTCAACTACGGTCATGCGTTTGCGATGAACGGGATGGCGACCGATGGAGGCGTGGATCGTCCCAGACTTCTGTGCTGGGCGACCTTCTGCGATCGCCAAATAGATCTTGGTAATCTCGCGGCCGGCGAACTGCCGGATGAGCTTCTGGTGCGCCATATCACTCTTCGCCGCCACAAGGCAGCCGCTGGTGTCCTTGTCCAACCGATGCACGATGCCCGGCCGTTCCTCGCCGCCGATCCCGGAAAGCGTCTGACAATGGTGAAGCAGCGCATTAACCAAGGTGCCATCCCAATTGCCCGCTGCCGGATGCACGACGATCCCCGGCGCCTTATTGATCACGATGAGATCTTCATCTTCATACAGCACGTCGAGCGGGATCTCCTGCGCGAGTGCCTCGGAGGGACGTGGCGGCGGCTCCTGCACGGTGATGCGATCGCCTGAATGCAGCTTTGCGCCGGGCTTTGCTGGAGCGCCATTGATCCGTACGTGGCCTTCGCGCGTTAGATTCTGCAGGCGCGAACGGGTGAACTGCGGGAGCGCAGCGGCGAGGAAGTGATCCAGCCGCTTACTGGCGTCAGCGGCAGCGACTTCGTACTCTGCCGAGAGTAGGGGCTGGCCGTTCAATCGAGCGGTGCGGTGATCCCCTCCTCCGGCGGCTCGCGCATGAGGAGGATGGCGATGAGAGCAGGAGCGAAAAGCGACGCGGCCCAGAGGAGGGTCACGCGGAAGTCGCCCACCTTGGAGAAAAGGCCAAACTGGACCGTGCCCCAGGCTGCGGCGATGCGCCCAATGTTGTAACAGAACCCTGCGCCGGTGGTGCGGAGGAGAGTCGGAAAGAGCGGTGGCAGGTACATTGTAAAGAGTCCAAAGACCCCGGAGAAGAACCCAGTGGCTCCATACCAACCGAGCAGCACCTCAGGGCGTTGTGGCCCGAGATGTGCCATGGCCATGCAGATGCCCATACCGGCAAACATGATTGCGATGGCCTTGCGGTAGCCGAGCAGGTTAGCCAGCCAGCCGCCGAAGAAGTTGCCAATTACGGAGATGCCGATGACCGTTGCAAAGATCTGCGCCACGAGCTGATCGCGCGCGAGTGGGAGCCAGGTAGCGGTGGCGGGTAGGTTTCGGACATGCTGGGGATGCCAGAACATAAAGGCCCACCAGCCAGTGAGCGCACAGGCGCAGACGAGCATACTCAGACCAGTGGTGCGCCGGATCTCCGGAGCGAAGAGGCGGCTGAAACCGGCGTTGGCCCGCGAGGTGACGGCATGCGCTCCCTGTGCGCGGGTCCATTCCTCCGTCTCGGGCACATTCCGTCGAAGCCACCAGACCAGTACCGCGGGGATTACGCCGACAAGGAATACGCAGCGTGGATAGATCGTCCAACCCTCGGGCAGCATATGGCCAAAGGTCGCCTGCAGATATGGAGCGAACGCTCCGAGCAGCGCAACCGCCCCGATCGCCACGAGAATCCCAAAGTTTACCCCGCACTGCAGGACAGCAGCGATCCATGGGCGCCATGCCCGGGGCCACGTCTCAGAGAGCAGCGCCGCGCCCACGGCCCACTCGCCGCCAATGCCGAGAGCCGAGATGAAGCGGCAAAGCAAAAGCTGCCACCAGGTATCGGCAAAGAAAGACAGCCCGGTAAAGAGCGCATAGGTTGCAACGGTCAGCGCAAGCGTGCGTGCCCGGCCGAGGCGATCCCCGAGACGCCCGAAGAACCAGCCGCCCAGCGCCCACCCAACGAGGAAGGCAGCCTGGATCCACGAGCTCTTTTCCTTAACGATCGCATCCGTGGTGCTCGCCGCATGGAGCAGCTGCATCACGAAGGGTGCGGCCACCAGCGTGTAGAGGTGCAGCTCCAGACCATCGAAGAACCAGCCGAGCCATGCTGCGAGGCCGGTCTTCCATTGCACGGGAGTCAGCTCGCGCAGATTGCGCGCTTCATTCTGGGGCATGCCGCTAGTGAGTACGTCGAAGCGCCTCACCGTTGCACGCTGAAACCAGTGAGCGGGAGGCTTGCCTCGCATTCTCGGTCATGCGAATCTCATCCATCCAGAAGGGTGACGGCGATCGGGAATATTACCCATTCTTCTCCGAAGTGAGAGGGATGCACGAGTCCTGCTTTTCTCACCCTCTGCGATGCCTCCCTCCTCCCCGTTCCAACCAGAGCCCAGCTCGTCTCGACACTCCCCCGTGCAAGATACTGAACCCTCGTCGATCGAGGAATGCCCCTCCTGTGGAACGGCGGTAGATGCCTCGGAGGCGGAACCTCTGTCTCGTGTCGCGTGCCCAGTGTGTGGCGGACAGATGACTTTGGGCCGGCACATGAGCCATTACGAGCTCCTGGAGGAAGTAGGCCGTGGCGGAATGGGCGTGGTCTACAAGGCCCTCGATACGAGTCTGGGGCGAAACGTGGCGCTGAAGATTCTGCGTAAGGACCATTCTGAGAACGCAGAGCTGATCTCACAGCTCGAGACCGAGGCGGCGATTACCGCCTCAATCAATCACCCGTATGTAGTTCGTGTTTTCAGCACGGGCACCTTTGAGGGGCGCTTCTACATCGCTATGGAGCTGGTCGACAAGGGAACGCTCGACGACCTGATTACGCTCCAGGGCAGCGTGGCGGAAGCTCAGGTCCTCGAGGTCGCAATCCAGATCGCGCAAGGGTTGCGCGCCGCTTATCAGCACGGACTGATTCACCGCGATGTAAAACCGGGAAACATCCTCTTCTCGGACGCGCACACCGCGAAGATCGTGGACTTCGGCCTCGCGACGATTGAGCAGGCGGGGCAAGCGTCCGGAGGTGAGATCTGGGGCACGCCCTACTATGTCGCTCCAGAGAAGCTGGATCAGAAACCGGAGGATTTCCGTAGCGACATGTACTCGCTGGGCGCGACGCTTTTCCATGCACTCGCCGGGAGACCGCCCTTCGAAGCAGCGGACGCGACGCTAGTCGCATTGAAGCACCTGAAGAGCGAAGCGGTGAGCCTGCAAGCCTTTGCCCCGCATGTCTCGGGATCGACGGCTTACGTGATCAACCGGACGCTGAGCAAGGATCCAGACAAGCGGTACCTCAGTTACGACGAGTTCATCGAGCACCTCGAGTACGCCAGACGAGAATTCAAGGAGCAAGGCTCCAAGCCAAAGGCGAAGCAGCGCATGGTGCTCGAGACAGAGCGCGATCAGAAGCTGTGGAGCTACGTTACCTTCGGAATGCTGGGGTTGGTCTTGCTAGGTGGTGGCGGCGCCTGGTGGTTCTCCCAGAAGAACAGCAGGAGCGCATCGAACGGCGCTGCCCCGGGTGGACTCGAGCAGGCAACCCCGCAGTCGGCGTCGAAGCGGGCTTACGAAGATGCCCGGGCGCTGCTCGTCAAGGGAGACTTTGCTGGTGCAGCGAAACAGTTTCAGGTGATTGCGGCAGATCCGAAAGTTCCGTCTCCACTGCGCCACTGGGCCTATGTGCACAAGGGGCTCGCCCATCTCTTTGCGGGAGATCTCATTGATTCCCGCGAGTCTTTCGAGGCATTGCGCGAGCTCGGTGCTCCCACTGGTGAAGGCGCGAGCCTGGCTAAGTTTTTCTCTTCGCTCGCTGACAAGGCACGCTCGCCGGGAGCAGTGAAGGCATCGGAGGTTCGGGACTTCGACCGTGCTACAACCGGGCCTCTCGCCATGCTGGTGCTCGGAATGAAGAATTGGGAATTGACGGACTTTGACGAAGCGGCCGCGTTGATTCGGCAGTTCAATTCGGCGCAACCTTCAGGCACGTTCGCGTGGATTGCGGAGTACAAGCCCCTCGTTACCACTCGCGTCGCGGATCTCACCGAGTACCGCGGTGCCATGGAGATGGTGAAGGCAGCGACTACGTCGAACGCGGCGAATGCTGCGCGTGAGGCACTGACCCGCACGCGTGCTGCACTGCATGACAAAGGCAAGCTCGCGTCGAAAGTCGACAGCGTTCTCGCAGAGCTCCCCCAAGGCTCTACTAGTGCACAGCAGAGCGAAACCCGATCCGGGGCGGATGACGCAGGAAAGCTCGATTCGGCTTTGAACAAGGCTATCGAGCAGGCAGCGAAGTGGCAGTTTGCAACCGCCCGTGAGGAACTCTCAACGCTGGCGCTAACTGCACCGGTTCAGATCGCCCGACGAGATCTGCTCATCACCAAGCTCGGCTGGCTCGAGGACGCAAAGGGTACGCTCATTGCGGCATCCTCCGCAGGCGGTCGTTCCACTGGATTGACGAGAAAGGACGGCTCGGCTCTTGGCGGGGCGATTACCAAAGCAACCCAGGATGGTCTCGAGAGTAGTGGCGGCGGAAAGATTGGATGGCAGGATGTGGCGCCGAGCGGCCTGATCGCGGTGCTCGGTGCCGCAAACGCGCCAGATGCGCAGTGGAGCGCCGGTGTGCTCGCTGCCTGGGCGGGAGAGAAAGCGGCAGCCCGAAAGCACCTCGTGAACGCGGCACGGGGAAGCAGGGAGTACATCGACGCCCTTAGCGCCGTCTGGCCGGGTCTTAAGTTAAAAGGTGAGAACCTCGCGTTGCGAAAGACAGCGATGGCAACGCATTCCACCTCCCCAGAGAACTCTCCAGAGAAGGGAGTGGACGGGAACCCAGCTACGTCTTGGTCATCGGATCGTGTTGGGACCAAGCTGCTGCACATCGACCTCGGCACGTCGCAGGTAATCACACGTTGGGGCGTCCGACACGCCCGCTACAGCGGCGGTGCCGCGGAAGCAACCACTGCAGCCTACAGCTTGGAAGCAAGCACCGATGGGAAAGCCTGGAGAGCTATAGACGTTGTTAAAGGGAACGTGGCGGATGCGACGAATCGCAACATTCTTCCAACCCAGGCGCAGTTTTTTCGAGTGAGCGTTCAGGAGCCGAGCGCGCGCAATACTTCTCCGGTAGCGACCATCGCGGAGTTCGAACTGTATGGAGGCATGATTGATGAGAAAGGCGCAGCACCTTATCTCAGCGCTGACGCGACGCCGATCTTCCCGAGCTTTGACACTCTAGGCATCGACTTGGCGAATCCGCAGCAACTTGGTGAATCTTCGATTAACCCCACCACGGGAGAGTGGAACATGAAGATCGCCAGCCGCGACATATGGTTCAAGGAGGACAGTTTTGTGTTCTTCTACCAACCCTTTATCGGCGATGGAGAGATCGTACTCCACGCCGCTGCCATTGAGGCGGTCGATCCCTACACGAAAGTCGGTGTGATGTTTCGGGAGGCCCTCACACCCAATTCGCGCTACGCGCTAACCTGCCTCACTCCTGGGAATGGATTTGCGTTTCAGGAACGCACTCAAACAGGCGAAGAGAGCAAATCCACGAAAGAGGAAGCTCCAGTGCCCGGGTGGGTAAAATTGTCGCGGTCCGGAAGCAAGTTGAGCAGCTTCGTTTCCACAGACGGAAGAACGTGGAAGCCACTGGGGGCCCCCGTGGAAATGGACCTGCCACCTCAGATCTACGTCGGAATTGCAGCTACATCGCATAACGTGGACACGAAGGCAGCGATGCAGGTTTCACATCTTCAGATCATCAGAAAAAAACGTAAATAGCCGGGCATTGGCTTCAATCCAGCTAAGCGGGAGTACGTTATGAGCGTGCTCCTTACCACGGAACCCTTCGCTACCTTGCCCGCCTATCGAGCGGGTGCTACCCTCCGGTCTTCAATGGCGGAATCTACGGAGCCACTCCTGCAGGACTGCACAAAATGCGGGACTCTCATCGATGTTACGGATGAGGAGCCGTTCGCGAGAATGCACTGTCCGAGCTGTGGCGAGGCGCTACGCGTACGGTGCCAATTCGATCACTTCGAAATTCAGGAGACGCTGGGCTCCGGCGGGATGGGAACAGTCTACCGTGCGCTCGACCACAACCTTCATCGGTCCGTCGCGCTCAAGCTACTTCGCAAGGACCTCAGTGCCGACCCTGAGTTCATTCGCCAGTTCGAGCATGAAGCTGCAATCACGGCGCTGATTACTCATCCGCACGTCGTAAAGGTTTATTCGACAGGTGCTGATCGCGGGCTGTTCTTCATCGCGATGGAGCTGGTGAATGCGGGGTCTCTCGATGACCTAATGACCAGTGGTGGTCCCGTACCCGAGCTGCGGGCTCTCGAACTTGGCATTCAGATCGCTCAAGGACTGAATGCAGCTTTGAAACGGGGTCTGATTCACCGGGACGTTAAGCCCGGGAATATTCTCTTCGCCGACGCCAGGAACTCGAAGATCGTGGACTTTGGTTTGGCAGTGCGCATGGAAGATGCCGGCATGGTCGGGGGTGAGATTTGGGGTACACCCTACTATGTCGCGCCAGAGAAGCTGGCTAACCAGCCAGAAGACTTTCGCAGTGACATGTACTCGCTAGCGGCGTCGCTTTATCATGCGATCGCGGCGAAACCGCCCTGCGAGACCGAAGACGCCACAATCAACACGCTGCTGGAGCTCAAACGGTCGCTGAAGTCGCTTGAGGAGGCTGCACCAGGTGTCTCCAGTGAGACTGCCTACGTGATCAATCGTGCGCTCAAGGCGGATCCAGACAAGCGCTATCAAACCTACGAGGACTTCATCGAGCATCTCGAGTATGCCAAAACTGTGGTCCTAAAACGGGACGCCGCCGCGAAGAAAGCCTCGTCCCGTGGCTCGACCAAGGATGCGGAGGCTCAACGCGCGGTAAGCTGGGTGACACTCGGAATCCTCGCTGCCATCGCACTGGGGGGTGCTGCGACCTATCAGTTTCGCGAAATCCTTTTCGGCCCAGAGACGTCGGCGGCGGCGGCGCAGCCTACGGTGGTCGTAGCCGCGACTCCCGCCGAGCGCTACGCGCAAGCGCGCGCGCTTCTGGCGGAGGGCGAGTTCAGTGAAGCCGCAATGGCTTTCCGTGCAGTTGAGAATGATGCCGCAACGACCAGGCCGTTGCGCGATTGGGCTGCTCTCCATGCAGGACTGAGCAGCCTAC
Organism: Spartobacteria bacterium; assembly: GCA_031389825.1. GTDB lineage: Bacteria > Verrucomicrobiota > Verrucomicrobiia > Chthoniobacterales > Chthoniobacteraceae > JANMSW01. Next base: position 40,416 of record JANMSW010000058.1, on the reverse strand, counting down.
TCACTGATGGCGTGCCCGAGGCACAGGAGGACTTTCGACGTCTTGCAGCGCAAGGTGCCTTCTCCCACGAACCTGGTCGCGCTGCACTTGCGGAGTTCTTCGTGAAAACGGGCGAGCGCCTCGGAATGGAGGACGCTGCGCCGCTTCCGGCAGAAAAGGGCGTGACCGATCATCGGACCTTGTTGCCACTCCTCGAAGGAGCCAAGGCCTGGAGCAAAGGGGAACTGGTCCGGGCCGGTTCGCTGTTTCGACAATTCGGCTCGGGCGAACCTGATCCCGCGCACGAGTGGATTGTCGCTTACCGCCCAGTTGCTGCTCGACTGGCGTCGGAGGCGGAAACCTATGGCTCAATCATTGCGCAATGGGAAAGCGCCAGCACTGCGGAAGCCCAAGCTCTCGCGCTGCCAAAGCTTCGCAGCGCTGCGGCAGCTGCAAAACTTCCAGGCAAGGCAGGCCAGCTTTTAGACTCCCTTATCGAGGACGCAGAACGGGTGGTTTCCAAGGCTGAGGCAGAAAGGAAGCGCGTGCAGTCCGAGTACGAGATAGCGGACGCGAAAGCTTTTGCAGAAGTGCGGGCCAAAATGGAGCTTCTCTTCTTCCAGTACCAGTACGCTGAAGCTCGAGGCGTGGTCCTGGCTCTACAGCCCCGAAGCGAAAAAGGGCGCATCCACAAAGACCGACTCCTGAAGAGGGCCGACTGGTTGCTAAAGTTCAAGCTAGCCTTGATGCAGGATCTTACCGCTCACAAGTATGCATCACCCATCCTGAAGCAAACGGGCGAAAAGCTCGCGGGCAACTTAGTCAGTGCGAGTGAAGCCGGTTTATCCATGATGCTCCCCTTTGGACGCGGAGTGGTTCCTTGGGCAGACGTGAGTCGCGAGAGTGCGTATACCATGGGTCGCACCTTTCTCAGGTTGGATTCACTTCCGGACCGCGCTGCGGATCGGCGTTGGCACTTGGGCATCTTTGCCTTGCAGGCAGGCAAGCACGATGATGGCAAAGCCTGGCTACAGCAAGCTGCCCAATTAAAGCCTGCTTATCGTGCACAGATCCCTGATGCACTGCTCTCGTTCGGGCTTTCCGATGCCAAACCTGGTAGCGCGCCTGAACCGGCAGGCGTATAGGAAGCTCGAGAAAGCGGCTTCGCGTAGAAAAAGCTGGAGCGGGCTGCGCGTCAGCGGCGAGTGTTCCGGCAAATGCGTCACGCCCGAATTACCCCGGATCTCTTCCGGGCAAATCGCGATCGGCTTCGTCAGTTACTCCTCCCGAACTCCATCGTCCTTGTGAACGCGAACGATTTCGCGCCCACCAATGCCGACGGGGTTGCGCCCTATTTTCCCAATACAGATCTCTTTTATCTTACCGGCGTCGAGCAGGAGGAGAGCGTGCTGCTCCTCTGCCCGGACGCACATTCGGAACGGAACCGGGAGATTCTTTTCCTGCGAGAAACGAACGACCACATCGCGCGCTGGGAAGGAAACAAGCTCACCCGTGAGCAAGCTAGCGAAGTCAGCGGTATCGCGCACGTAAAGTGGTTGAAGGAATTGCCGACCGTACAGCGCCTGCTCATGATGGAGTCGGAGAACGTCTTTCTGAATTCAAATGAACATCCGCGCGCGAGTGTGGATGTCGAAACGCGCGACGCCCGCTTTGTCCGCGACGTGCAGGCGCGGTTTCCATTGCACCAGTACCATCGACTCGCCCGCCTCCTGTCCGCGCTGCGTCCTGTAAAATCAGAGCACGAACTTACGTTAATTAGACGCGCAGCGGAGATCACTCGCGACGCGTACCAGCGAGTCGCCAGCTTTGTGCAACCCGGAGTAAACGAGTGCGAGATTGAAGCGGAGTTCGCGCACGAGTTCATCCGGCAGCGTGGACGTTTTGCCTACGGTCCGATCATTGCGTCTGGCGCGAATGCCTGTGTGCTTCATTACGATCAGAACGATCAACCCTGCCGAAAGGGTGACGTTTTGCTGCTTGATGTCGCAGCCGGATACGCGAACTACAATTCTGACGTTACCCGAGCCTACCCGGTAAGCGGCCGCTTCACGCGTCGTCAGCGGCAGATTTACCAGGCTGTGCTCCGCGTATTGCGCAAGTGCATCGATGCGCTGAACCCCGGTAAACTCCCGAAGGACTGGCAAAAGGAAGCCGAGTCGTTCATGGAGGCGGAACTGCTGGAGCTGGATCTCCTGAAATCACGCGACATTAAGAAACAAGATCCCAACTGGCCTGCCGTGAAGAAGTATTTCATGCATGGGATTGGCCATCCACTGGGCCTGGATGTCCATGATGTAGCTACTATTGGTGCGCCCTTTGCGCCAGGCTGGGTGATGACCGTCGAGCCAGGGATCTATATCCCCGAAGAAGGGCTTGGGATCCGGCTCGAGGATGACATTCTCATCACCGACGAGGGAAATGTGAACCTCACCAAAGAGATCCCGATCGAGGTGGGAGAGATCGAGGAATTGATGAGCAAGCGCCGGCGTACGTTATGAGATGGAACCGCTGGGCGTATCTCCTTGCTCTCATCCCACTCGTCGCTGGAGCACAAGGGACCAAGTCGGATTACCAGCGCGCGAATTCGCTGAACGAGCGAACGGCGGACACTGTTATCTTTGATCGCATCAAGGCGACCTGGATCGCAGGAGGCGAGAGCTTCTGGTACGAGAAGACACTTCCCGGAGAGAGGCGCGAGTTCATTGTCGTCCACGCCGCTACGGGCGAGAGACGCAGCGCACCCGATCGCGTCGCCTTAAGGGCTCTGCTGCCCGCGGATACCGACCATAAAACACCGCCTGGCCAGTTGGAACTTACAGAGCCGCATGCGAGCAAGGACGGCGGCGCGAGAACAACGATCACCTTTGTGAATCGCACGAACGAAGAAGCTCGCTGTTTCTGGATAGCATCGGACGGAGGCCAGCGGGCTTACGCAACGCTGAAACCAGGCGAGACGTTTGAGCAAAGCACCTTCGCTGGGCATGTCTGGATTGTGAAGACCACTGCCGATCGCGTGCTCGGAGTGTTCGAGGCGACAGATGGCGGCGGGAGCGTCTTCCTCGACCCGTCCCCGGCAAAGCCTTCGCCTCCCGCCAAGCCCGATGACCTTGCTCAGGTTCCAAACTCCAGTGAATGGGGCGTTTTGATCCAGGATCACAATCTCTTCATCAAGCATCATCAGACGATGGAACTGGTGCAGCTTACTCACAGTGGCTCGCCCGAGGCCTCTTACTCCGCCCCATTCCACTGGTCATCAGACGGGCGCAAGCTGATTGCATATCGGGCGAAAGCAAACACACCACGGAAAATCCATCTCGTGGAGTCTTCCCCTAAGGATCAACTCCAGCCGCGCCTGCACACACTCGAGTATCCGAAGGCGGGGGACGAACGCCACCCTCCGAAGCCCTGCCTCTTCGACATTGCGGAACGGCGGGCCATCCCTGTGGCTGACGCCCTTTTTTCCAACGCATGGTCCATTTCGGAACCCCGTTGGGCTCCAGATAGCTCAGAGTTTTACTTCCTCTACAACGAGCGCGGCCATCAGCGACTCCGCCTCCTCGGTTTGGACGCGAAGACTGGCGCCGTCCGCACAGTGCTTGAGGAGCAGAGCAGCACCTTCATCGACTATTCGCAAAAGACCTTCCTCCACTGGCTGGATGACACGGGCGAGCTCATTTGGATGTCGGAACGCGACGGCTGGAATCACCTCTGGCTCTATGATGCCTCCAGCGGGACCGTGAAGAACCAAATTACCCGCGGTAAGTGGGTAGTCCGCAAGGTGGAGAGGGTGGATAAGGATCGACGCCAGATTTGGCTCGCGATCGCAGGTCAGAGACCGGGCGAGGATCCTTACCACGTGCACCTTGCGAGGGTAAATTTCGACGGCACCGGTCTCGTCGTTCTGACTGATGGAGATGGTACGCACCGCTGGGAGTTTTCTCCCGATCGCCGGCACTTTTTGGATACCTGGTCTCGGATAGACAAGCCGCCGACTACGGAACTGCGCAGGGCAGATGACGGTGCACTCATCTGTCTACTGGAGGAGGCAGATGCCACCGCGCTCCTGACGACTGGGTGGCGTCCAGCCGAACGCTTCGTTGCTAAAGCGCGCGATGGTCATACCGACATCCACGGAATTCTAACTCGTCCCTCAAACTTTGATCCGTCCCAGAAGTACCCCGTCATTGAATGCATCTATGCCGGACCTCACGGCGCATTTGTGCCGAAGGAGTGGTCACGCGAGACTCGGATTCATGCCCTCGCCGAACTTGGTTTTATTGTCGTACAGATCGACGGAATGGGAACGAATTGGCGCTCGAAAGCTTTTCACGCTGTAGCCTGGCGCAACGTCGCCGACAGCGGCTTCCCCGATCGCATAGCCTGGCTTCAAGCCGCCGCACGAAAGTTCCCGGAGATAGACCTCAGCCGGGTTGGCATCTTTGGCGGCAGCGCTGGTGGACAGAGCGCCCTCGCAGCGCTTTTGCATCATGGAGATTTCTACCAGGCAGCGGCGGCCGACTGTGGGTGCCATGACAATCGAATGGACAAGATTTGGTGGAACGAGGCGTGGCTCGGTTGGCCGGTGGGTCCGCACTATGCCGAGAACTCAAATGTTACCCATGCACATAAACTCAGAGGAAAGCTGCTCCTCACGGTGGGCGAACTTGACCGCAATGTGGACCCCGCCTCGACCATGCAGGTCGTGGATGCACTGATCAAAGCGGACAAAGATTTCGAGCTCCTCGTTGTGCCTGGTGGCGGACACGGAATTGGGGAGACTCCATACGCGGCTCGTAGACGCATGGATTTTTTTGTGCGGCATCTTCACAAGGTGGAGCCGCGTGCCTCCGAGTAAACTGCACCTCTGATCCAACATGCCACGTAGAACGCGCAACCGCCGCCCCACCGGGGTTGCACCGCTCCCCACTCCTCCAAACCGCGTGCCCACCGGTATCGCAGTCCTGGGTGCCGGGGCGCTTGGTGCAGTGCTCACCTGGTTTTCGCTCAGCGATAGAACGGTGCCCACACGTCCTCCCCAGCCGTCCGCCGTTGTTGCTTCGGAGACCCCACCCGCCATCGCGCACCTCCCGCCCGCAGATGCAGCCGTTTTGCTAGGGAACTGGCATTACGATCGGCAGCGTTGGTTTCAGGCGATCGAACAGTACGAAGCCGCGCTTCGTCTCGGGCAGGATAATGCAAACGTCCGTACGGATCTTGGGAACTGCTTCCGCTTTGCCGGGCAGCCCCAGAAGGCCCTGGAGCAGTACGAGATTTCGCAACGCATGGACCCGCGCCACGAGAACAGCCTCTTCAATAAGGCTGCTCTTTACGGCCAGGAGCTCAACCAGATCTCACGTGCCAAGGAGCTGCTCGCCGAGTATTTGCTAAAGTTTCCATCCAGCCAGGGAGCACCTCGCGCTCAGCAACTCCTCGGGGAGCTGACGGTCAAAGAGCGAACTCAGGACGCCTCGGTCAAGGCAGCGCTCCAGCAAGTGATCGAGAAGTAACTTGGCCCGACTCAGACCCGGGTCCGCGCGACATACACCGTACTAGCCGAGTCGCGTTCCAGAAGCGGATTGTCAAAGGTCACAACGTGGGACTCGATCGTTGCGAAAACCGCACTCAGCGCCTCCATGAACTCCTCGTCTGGTGCATCGTCCGACCACAGCGCGAAGACACCACCCGGATGTAGGTGCGCGGCAAGGCGGGTCAGCCCTTCCTCACGGTAGAAGGCGCCGTTCTGCTCATGCAAGAGGTGGCGCGGAGAATGATCGATATCCAGGAGCACCGCGTGGAAACGTCGTCCCGGGTTTTCTGGATCCAAGTCGGTAGATGCTGCCAGCGCGAAAAAGTCGCCATGCAAGAAGCGGCAGCGAGCATCGCCCGTCAGCACCTCCCCGAGCGGCACTAGTCCACGTCGGTGCCAATCGATGACTTCCGCCAGAGTATCAATAACCACGAGCGAACGCACCGATTCGTGCTCTAGCGCAGCCTGCGCAGTATAGCCGAGCCCGAGCCCACCCACTACGACATCCAGCGGCCCGTCGAGTCCTGCGAGACCCAGTTCCGATAACGCCTCCTCCACGTCGTGGAAAAGGCTGGACATGAGGAAGCTCTCACCAAGCTTGATCTCGAAGACCTCCAGATCCCCCATTGAGAGCATGCGCCTTCGCCGGAGAATCAGATCACCGAGCGGAGTCGGTCTAAAGTCCAGCTCTTCGAAGTTGCGGCTCATGGGTATTGATCAGCTGCACTAACCGTCGGAAGCATCCATCCGCTCATTCGCCTGGCGTGACCGCTGGTTCAACGGTACCTGACCTTGTCTTCTTGCCGTATTGAGCCTTTAAGAGCTCCCAGAAAATCGGCGCAATCGACACCAGGATGATCCCGAAGATCACGATCTTCATGTTGCTCTGAACGAAGGGGAGATTTCCGAACGCATAGCCCCCTCCTACAAACAGGCCCACCCAGACGATCGCTCCAACGACATTGTAGAAGAAGAAGGTCGAGTAGCGCATCGTACCGACGCCGGCAACGAAAGGCGCAAAGGTCCGAACAATTGGAACGAAGCGCGCCAGGATGATTGCCCGTCCACCGTACTTCTCATAGAAGGCGTGCGCTTTCAGGAGGTATTCCTTCCGGAAGAACCATCCCGACTCAAAGCTGAAAACCCTTGGCCCGATCCATTTACCGATCGCGTAGTTGACCGAGTCACCCAGAATCGCAGCGACGAGGAGCAGGGGCACGACAATCTTCCAGTCGATGAGGTTCTGGGCTGGAGCCGCCAGCGCACCTACCGCAAAGAGTAGTGAATCGCCGGGCAGGAACGGCGTTACAACCAGCCCCGTCTCACAGAAGACGATGAGGAAAAGGAGCGCATAGACGAGCGTCCCGTGATTCTGGATGAACGTCCGCAAGTGCTCCTCGGCATGGAGGATGAAATCGAAGAATTCAGACATGAGGTAGATGAGATGATCACTCTGCGCGCGCCCCTGGCTTTCGGCGGTCGTGCAGTCTTCCCTGATTTCTCTCCCCGACAAGTGCCAAATTCACAACACCAACAGCGATTCGCAGGCACGCGATCCGCATCAAAACCGAAGCTGTAATTCGCCTTTCTGGAATGCGCACTTCGACTTGCTCCCTTCCCAGCCATGCACTGCGGTCGGCTCTGCATTGAGCTGCAAACTGGGTTCGCGCTGCGCTGTCTGCCTGTTACTGACTAATTGGACAGGTTGTCAGACATCAGACGACTTGAAGCCTGTTGCGCATGACCACCCGAATTCTCAGCGCCGATGATGCAGCATCATATCAGCGCCTCCGCTTACAAGGCCTTCGAGAAAGTCCTTCGGCCTTCGCTGCCAGTTTCTCGGAGGAGGAGGGGCGATCACTGGCTGAGGTAGCGCTGCGTATTAACCCCGGCGCAGACCAATTAGTTTGCACCTTCGGCGCCTTTGCGGACCATCAACTCGTCGGACTGGTCACCCTCGTGCGCCCGTCACGCGAAAAACTCCACCACGCAGCGGAGCTTTGTGGCATGTTTGTAGCACCGACGGCGCGTCGGCGCGGCCACGGTCGTGCGTTGCTCGATGCAGTTCTTGCGCATGCTCGTTTGATGCCGGGGCTCCGGCAGCTAAAGCTCTCGGTAAACGCGGCCAACGGTCCGGCTTGCGCACTTTACGAATCCCTCGGCTTCGTGCGAACTGGGATCGAGCCAGATGCTCTCTTCGTCGATGGGTGTTTCTACGACGATGCCCTATACAACCTGCGTCTCACGCCAGTCCCCTCCGGGACCACCGGGAGACTTCCCGGTTGAAACGCAGAGCTTTGATCAGAGCAATCGCGGGTTGGCGATGCGCTGAAACCCGACGTGCCGGCTCAAACGGAACAACTCCCATCCTCCCGATGAAGTTTTCTCGCCCGCCCCAGGGCGCACTGCCTTAGGAGCCAGTGCCCCTCGTATCGCTTTGTTCAGGATGCCTGCGCGCCTCGCGCAGGGCCCCTGAGAATCAGTACTGGAACGTGAACTGAAGCGCCGTTCCCGCACTCTGATACGACGCGCGGTCTTGCGACGAGTCGTTGTCCACGAAGTTCCCGCTGAGGGTTGTAAAGAAGTGACGGTTCACCTGGTAGGTGAAACTCAGGCCAACTACGTTCCTCGTATCGTCCCGACCGAAGTCGGTGTAGTTGTCGTATTGGAAAGCGTAGAAGAGCTGACCATAGAGCTGTGGACGGATGGTATGCGTCACGCCGACGATCGCGCGGTGCGCGTTACGTTCGTCCTTGCTCGGATCGGAGATGTACCGGGTGAAGTTATAGCCGACAAAGGCCATCGAGTTTCCTTCATTGAAAGAAATTCCGTGGTCGACGCCTATGCTGAGTCCAACCGCCTGAGTGAGTAGGTCACCGGAGTCGAAGCTGTCGTACCGGTAAGGCTCCGCACCAATGAAGATGCGAGGTGCATTAGGTCGCGGACGCCAGTCGAGCGTGGCGGTTGCGCTGTATCCGATGAAGGCGCGTTCATCATACTTGGCATAAAGCCCGGATTCCAACCGGGCTGCAATGTCGAAGGAGAAGCCATGCCGAAGTTCGGTGTGGTAACCTGCCTCCAGCGTTGGGAAAAAGAGGAAATCTGAACTGCTGTGATTGCCGCTCAGCTGGGCATTCGAGGTGTACTGTGCCGCTGTCCGGAAGCTGAAGCGAAACTTCTTCGGAAGTTCGGGAAGCGGTTCCGGAGATCCCTTGGGATCAGCCTCACCCACTTCGCGGATTTCACCGATATCCTCGATCTCCTCGCTGGATTGCCGACTTGCGGAGTGGAAAGTTTTGTCGGTATTACGCTCCTGAGCGATTACAGGAACAGCGCTGGCCACGAGGGCCAGGGAAAGGAGGTAAGTGGGTGCCTTCATCCTAGTACTCCCCTCCCCCGTTGCCTGGACGCGGCCGTGGTGGCGGGTCGTTCCGTGGAGGCGGTACGACGACACGTGGCCGTGGGCGATCTATCTCCGGTTCATCCGGAGGTTCGGGTTGAGGAAAGAACTGGTCGATCGCACTTGGCAGATTCTGCGTACGCTGCAGCGTCTCCAATGAACGAAGATCCGGGAAGGGCAGATCCGAAGTCACATCGGTCAGATCACGCTCTTCGAACCCTGGCATCACTCCGTTGAAGGTTACCAGTTGCCCTGCCATCGTAAGCGCTGGATCGAACCGCCCCACCGTGATCGATCCATCTGGGTTCCGCCGCGCAAACTCCCCTGCCCGGACCAGCCGGCCGGATGGCTCCAGCCTTATGACGCCCTCCACAATCGCAATGTAGTTCTCGGAAACCTTGCCCGCTGTGCCCGTAATCGCCGCCGTAAGACTCGGCGTTTTGATCGAACCGCCTCCTGAACCCTTGGGTACGTAGAAGAGGAGGCTTCCTTCCGTAAGCGAAAGCGTTCGGCTATCGGCATCGAAAGAGAACACTGTATTCTGCCCGATCCGCACCACAGAACCATCGGGATATTGCAGTTCCGCGCGCGAGTCAGTCTTGCTGAGGAGGAAGTTGTTCTCCCGGACTACATCCTGCGCTGCCGCAGGACGGGTCACACCGCGCCGTTCACCAAAGCTCACACGGTTTTCCACCTTGGTAACCGTCGCGGATGTGTAAGGCGTCGCAGCAAGTGCTACGCTTACCAGACTAAAGCTCAGGACTGCGGCACCGACCAAGCCTACAGGGGGAGCCGACGAACGAATCAAGCCGGGGCAATTCACGCCGCAAAGTATTTCAAATCGGACTTGCGCGTCAAGCCGGATGTGCAGCATAGCGTGACAACCCCGTTATGACCTCGTAGCGTGGCGTCTACGTAGCGGGACAATCTCCGCATCGTTCACTCGTCTCTCATGGTTTCCGGAAAGCGCCAGCACCTCCGCACCCTCCTGCTCTGCTGCGTGGTCTGCACAGGCCTTGTCCTCGCTCTGCATATCGGCGTGGATCGGTACCGAGACTGGGAGTGGAAAGCGCGCGATCAGCTCGCTTATCACGGCCGAAAAGCAGTTTCGGCCCCACAGCTGACTTTCCTTGCAATCGATAATCGGAGCCTCATCCAGGACGACATCAACCCGCAAGATCGGGAGGCCTCGCCCGCTTTAAAGATGATGCAGAAGGGCTGGCCCTTCCCTCGTGCGATCTATCCGTTGATTATCGAGCGGCTCATGGACGCCGGTGCGCGGGCCGTTTGCTTCGACATCCTTTTCACCACACCGCAAGGAGAGCTGGACGAACCTCTTCGCCAGGTCTTGGAGAAGTATGCTGATCGCCTCGTGATCGGTGCCAATGTGGAGCCCCGAGATCAGGGGCACATGGAGAACTCAGCGCGCCTCCGGCTCGCCCTCGCCCCACCCGCGGAGACGCTGATCCCACCGGTTGCAGGGGTGGATTCTCGGCTTGGCTTCGTCAACTTCTGGCCTGACATCGATCTCGTGGTGCGACGGGCTTACTACCGATCCACGATCCTGGAACTCAATGGAGAGGGACCGATGGCAGACGCGGAGACCATCTACTCTCTCGCTGCCCGGACCCTGCAAAAGGCGGGCCTGGAGTCCCGGCTCCCTGCCACACACGAGCCGCGCATGTTTCGCTTCAGCGACATCCGCGCGCTGTCCTTGCAGGAGATCTTCGTGCCCCAGCGCTGGACTGACGCCACCCTGCAAAGCGGCGCCTACTTTCGCGACAAGATCGTCTTCATCGGTCCGGATGGAAACTGGGTAAAAGACGAATTGCAAACGCCGCATGGCCTGATGATTGGGCCTCGCGTTCATCTCAGCGCCCTAAATGCCGCGCTGCAGGGTGACTTCCTTACGGAGACCACTCCCTGGAGCAATATTGCGATTATCGTAAGCAGCGGCCTTGCCGCGATGCTGCTCGGCTGGCTGGTGCCGCGTCCACTTCCCCGCTTCCTCCTCCTGGTGAGTGGCGCCGCTGGGTACTACCTCGCAGCGCAGGGCCTCTTTAACTCGGTGGGCCTCTTTCCAATAGTGCTCAGTCCCCTTCTCTCGCTGGTCGGCGCGGGAACCAGCTTCTCGGTAGTGGAATGGGCGCTCGATCGGCGCGAAAAGACCCGCATCCGCCGTACACTTGAACGCTATGTCTCGAAGGACGTGGTGAAAGAGGTGCTGGATAATCCGGAGAGCTTTCTCAATTCCCTTAATGGAGAGCGCCGACCTGCCACCATCCTCTTCTCTGATGTCCGCGGCTTCACCACGGTAACGGAGAGCGCTGATCCAACAGCGCTGGTTAGCCAGCTGAACGAGTACTTCCGGGAGATGGTCAAGATCGTCCGGATCGAGCAGCGCGGCACCTTGGACAAGTTCATTGGCGACGCCGTCATGGCGCATTGGGGCAGCATCGTAACGGAAGGTAAGGAAACCGATGCCCGCTGTGCTGTGGCCACGGCTCTGCGCATGCGTGAAGTCCTGGCTCGACTGAATGCCGACTGGGAGGTGCGGGGAATGCACCATTTCTCTATCGGAATTGGCGTTAACCACGGCGAGGTGATTGTCGCAAATCTCGGATCCGACGAAAAGATGGAAGTCTCTGTGATTGGCGACGCTGTCAACCTTGCCTCCCGTCTCGAGGGCGTGACGAAGCCATACCACGTCGACATCTGCATCGGGGAGAGCGTGGCGACGCTGGTTGGCGACGCATTCATCCTGCGCTCGCTCGACCTAATCAAAGTGAAAGGCAAAACGCGGCCAGTGGCTACCTTCACTGTCCTCGGAGAGCGCAACGGAAGCGGCACCGACCCCGGGTGGCTGCCTGCGCACGAGGAAGCTACGCGACGCTACCGCCACGGGGACTTTGCCGCAGCAGAAGTCGGCTTCTGCGAAGTGCTAAGGCAATACGCCGGCGACGGTGTTTCCGAACTCATGATCGCACGCTGTAGGGCGCTGCAAGCGCGTCCACCGGAAGGCCAGTGGACGGGAGTGTACGAGATGACTGACAAGTAGGATCCAGCTCACAAGAGGCGCAGGCGGAAAGCCCTGCGGTCGATCTTCGCAGAGGGCACACCCGGGATGTCGCGCCGAGGAGTTCCGCAGCATGGCAGCCGTGCGTATCTAGCTAAGCGTTCGGAAGGAACGATGGAAGTGGACCGGCTTCCATGGATTGGATCAACCCTTGCTCGAAGGTGAATCGATGGCCCACATGTTCGTCGACCAGAACTGCTCCAGCCAGGTCGCGTACGACCTGATGCACGTCGACCCAGACATGCCTGGCACCCTCCGGGTGAAACGAAACCGGCTCCACGTGAGGATTGATCTCGCTCCATTGCTCCGTCCAGTAGGACCGGACTTCCTGGTGTCCGCGGACGAAACCGCCCTTGAAGGCTTTCGGCCAGGTGACATCTGAAGTCATGAGAGTGACTGCGGCGTCGATGTTGCGCCCATTGAACGCTGCGTAGGCCGCGCGGAGCAGCTCTATGTGCGGTAGCGATTGGTTTGTCATACATCAGCTGGTACCTGGCTACGGCCAGCGTGAATGCTCTCGCGTTCAGTTGGCATCAAACCAGAAGTCCGCCTCCATCGACGTCCAGCGTAACACCGGTAATGAAACGGTTGGTCATCAGCATCAACGTTGCGGCGGCGACATCCTCGGCGGTACCGACGTGGCCAACCGGCAGCCTCGCTGCGATGGCGGTATACATTCCTTCCCGTGCGGAATCCGACATGGAGCGGTAAGCTCCCGTTCCACTAGTCATCCCCGGAGAGATCGTGTTCACGCGCACCGGCGCGAGGTCTCGCGCCAAGGCTCGACCCATTGCCTCGACCGCAGCATTGACGCCCGCGAGCACGGCATCATTGAGGCCCGGACGGCGCGATAGGATCCCGGAGAAGAGCGTGATCGAACCCTCGGGCTTCGTCTGAGCGTACTTGGCGCACAGATATGGGCCAAAGAACTTGCTACGGAACGTGTATTCACCGTCTTCCAGAGGCGAGTCTTTTAGAGTGCCAGTCCGGACCGAACTTCCAGTCACAACAAGATGATCAACAGGACCCACTGCTGCGAAGAACTCGCGCACTGAAGTCTCGTCCGAGGTATCGAGCGGCTTTCCGAAAACACCGAGTTCAGCCGCGACTGCGGCCACCCGATCTGGCGAGCGACTGGCTACGGTAACGGTGGCACCTCGGGAAGCAGAGAGACGAGCAATGGCGAGACCCATTCCTGAGGTGCCGCCAACGACGATCACAGATTGATTCGCAAGTTCAGCGTTCATGCTTTGATCAAGAAACGTGCGCCCGGGACAGTGAGATGCGCTCGAATAATGAGCAATCTAAACCTCACGAAAAGCGCCTCGATAGGTCGGTGCTAAGGTCCTCTCCAACTAGTTCATCGGAGTGCGCGGCGCGGATTGGCTCAAGAAAGTCACCCATGCACGAGGCAGATGTGTCCGGTCTCGCAGACTTATGCACTGACTGGAACCATGGTGTCCAAAGCACCTCCGTTCATGGAAACCTCGCCCTTTCCGTGCAGGGACAGAAGGGCTGCAGTAGATAGCCAATAAACAAGCTGGGCCTTCAGGTCGGCTACCGACTATGCGTGTTCGCCTCCTCGAGTGTCGGGTAATCAATGTAGCCCTCACGACCCGCAGAGTAGAAGGTGTTTGCATCAGGTGGGTTCAGCGGTGCACCCGTGCAGTAGCGTTCCACCAGGTCCGGATTCGCGAGGAAAGGTATGCCGAACGAAACCAAATCCGTATCGCCATGCTCAATGGCACGTGCGCCCAACTCGGCGTCGTAGCCGCCGTTCACCATCAACGGTCCTTGGAAGGCTTTGCGGATCGCGGGTGTCACCCGTGGGCCGGGCATGGCTAGGAAGTGCCCAGGCAGCCCTTCGAGCACATGCAGATACGCGAGGCCAAACGGGTTGAGCCGCTCGGCGACGTGAGTAAAGAGCGCTTCTGGATTGCTATCGCTCTGGCCATTGTAGCCACTTGTAGGGGAGATCCGCAGCCCGACTCGCTCGGGGCGCCACGCACCGATCACGGCGGCCGTTACCTCGAGAAGGAACCTCGCGCGGTTCTCGATCGCACCGCCATAATCATCGGTGCGCTGGTTCGAGCTCTCGCGTAAAAATTGATCGATCAGATAGCCGTTTGCGCCGTGGATCTCGACTCCATCAAACCCGGCCTGCCTTGCGCGCACCGTGGCAGCAGCATACTGCTCCACAACTCCCGGGATCTCCTCGCGGTCGAGAGCCCTCGGCACCGGGTAGGGCTGCTTACCATTCTGAGTGCGAATGTGGTCATCAGGAATGGCGATGGCTGAAGGCGCGACGGGCAGAACGCCTCCTTCCTGGAGGTCTGGGTGCGACGCACGGCCCATATGCCAGAGTTGCAGGAAGATGCGCCCTCCGTCCGCATGAACTGCCTCAGTCACTCGCAGCCAGCCTTCCACCTGTTCGGCATTATGGATGCCCGGCGCCCCCACCCATCCACGACCCTGCGGCGAGATGTGGGTCGCCTCAGAGATCAGGAGTCCAGCACTCGCCCGCTGGCGATAGTACTCCGCCATCAGTCCATTGGGGATGCATTGATCCCCTGCCCGTCCTCGAGTGAGCGGAGCCATCACGAGGCGGTTGGTCAGTTCCAGGTCACCGAGTCTGAAAGAGGTGAAGAGAGGATTCATAGGTAAAGGTCGGTGGAGGAGAGCAGGTAGACGTGGCAGATAGCAACTGCGACTTAGGTGGGAAGAGCCCTGGCCAGGTCCAGAAAGTCGCTCATCGGAGCAGAGCACCGTGGAGAGTTTCGGCGCCTGGGATTGGCGCAAGGCATGACTCACTTCGATGCGGGCCTTGCCTAGCATCCCCGCTTGTACCCGCGAGAGGTTGCTTGCCCAGAGGCTTTCTAAAGCCGACTCCGCCGGTATCGTGCTTTCGTCGGGGGACGGCTTACAAGCAACAAGCAGAAGACGCTTACGCAAAGAATTCCCACTGAAGGTTCAGGAACCACGTAGGCGCGGAAGCCGAGATCGTCTCCAGGAAGCTCCCTTATCTCGCCACCAGCCAAAGCATCCCTTCTGGGGCTCCAGAGTTGAGCCACAGGAGCCTGGATGCGCGCCGCGATTTGCTCGCCTGCGGCGAGCTGCAGCGTGGAGGAGAACTCCGCGTAAGCCCAAACGGGAATTGTTTGTGGTCCAATGTTTTCAAAATAATCCTCGGAAATGGTTTGGATTGCAAAAGGCAATGGCTGCACGTCGCCAGCTACCATTCGGTAGAGAGAGACGGTAACGGAGCTGGTGCTGCCGGCTGAACTAAGGGCAAAGCCGATGGCGGAGAGAGACCCAGAGGAGGCGAGAGTAAAAGTCTGGGTGAGATCCACGTTGGAGATGTCGTTCGAAATGATGCCGGCCACTTCCGGCTGATTCACGATCCGCAGACCGGTTGGTTCAGGAAACCATTCCACCACGTCGAGCTTGCCTGCGCTGACGTCGAGCACCAACCCGCAAGACACTACTAAGATCAACAATAGAAAGCTTTTCCTCATCACGTTCTCTGTCGGTTAAGTGGTCGAGACATAATGGCAGTAGGCCAGTTCCCAAGGCAACGTCGATCGGGTGGTTCACCCCGAACTGATCGGGCGGTCACCGTCAGTCAGCGGAAAGGCTGAGATACGAAGCTCGATTTTGAAGCGCAGATCTCGAATCTTCTACTATTGCAGGGAAAGGAGTAGCTTCGCCCCGGCGATAGCTTCGAGACTTATTGTCCACCTCCCCCACTGGGCCAAAGCGTCAGTACGCCGACGACGTTGCACCAAGCAGCCCAAGGGTTGCCTCGGCACAAACCGGCTACCTTAGATTATCTCATCCTTCCCACCTTCCCGAGGGTCGCTGGCTTCCGTCAAAGGAGAATGTTGCGATTATAGACCTGACCCAAGACCTGACCCTGGAGCCGCACTCTATCCACGGCAGGTAGATTGCTAGCTCGGTCCCAACGTGTTCCCGGGGCAAAGACGAGCGGACTGGAGAGTCGACCTACGCGCTGCCGAGGAGAATGGGCGCTTCGCGAAAGAAACGCGGGCAGAGTGCGTCTTCCCCAGTAACAATGCAGGCGTTTCTTGTAGTAGTCCTTACGATCAATGCCGAGCAGCGACCCTTCACCCTCACCGCTATTCGTTACCACCCGCTGGTCGGTCGTGCTCACCGCTCAAGGTCAGCCTTCGGCACGGGCCGATCTCGCTCTGGAGACGCTGTGCCGTGCCTATTGGTATCCACTCTACGCCTATGTGCGGCGGTCCGGCCGGGGACCGCACGATGCGCAGGATCTTACCCAGGAGTTCTTCGCGCGATTACTAGCCCGGGAGTGGCTGCAGGCGGTAGTGCGGGAACGCGGGCAATTTCGCACCTTTCTACTTGTTGCGTTGAAGCGCTTTCTTGCGAATGAATGGCATCGCGCCATCGCACAAAAGCGGGGCGGTGGTGCGGCGCTCCTGACTCTCGATACCGTAGACGCGGAGCAGCGCTATGCCAGGGAGCCAGTGCTCACTCCCGATCAGGTCTTCGATCGGCGCTGGGCAATGACTTTACTGGAGCAGACGCTGGAGCGGCTTTGCGCGGAATTTACCGCTGCAGGGAAGGATCGGGAATTCGAGGCTTACAAAGACTGGTTGACGGCGGCACGAGGCGAGATTCCATATGCTAAGCTCGCGGCGCAGCTTGACACGAGCGAAGGCGCGGCCCGAGTGGGGGTGCATCGCTTGCGGAAGCGCTTTCGCGAGCTGTTCCGTGAGAATATCCAGCAGACGGTCGCCGATCCCGCCGCCGTGGAGGAGGAAATTCGGCACCTGGTCTCGGTGCTCGGAGGTGGCGTGTAACAAGCGCAGGACTTTGCGGATTTACCCTGTGCATGAACCCTCTTGACTCGCCGATCTGTCCGCAGTGCGGGACACCCCTACCCGCCGATGCGCCACAACGACTCTGCCCGCGTTGCCTGGTCGCTGTAAACCTCGCCGCCGAAACCATCCTTACCGGCGAGGCGTCACCGCCCCCGAGTCCGCCGCTAGCCCCCGAGGAGATCGCCCCGCATTTTCCACAGCTCGAGATCCTGGAGTTTCTCGGACGCGGTGGAATGGGTGTCGTCTACAAAGCGCGGCAGAAAGCGCTTAATCGACTCGTGGCGCTGAAGCTCCTGGCCCCGGAGCGCGAGAAGGAAACGCAGTTTGCCGAGCGTTTCACCCGGGAAGCTCAGGCCTTGGCTACGCTCAGCCACCCACACATCGTCACGATCCACGATTTTGGCCAGACCAATGGCTTCTACTATTTGCTGATGGAATTCGTCGACGGGGTGAACCTGCGGCAGCTCCTGCAGGCGCGCAGGCTCACTCCAGAAGAGGCGATCGCTATCGTCCCTCCGCTTTGTGAGGCGCTCCAGTTTGCCCACGAACGTGGGATCGTCCACAGGGACATAAAGCCGGAGAACCTGCTTCTGAACAAGGCCGGGCGGGTGAAGATCGCGGACTTTGGCATCGCGCGAATGATGGGGACCAATGGGGCGGACGATCACCCTGTGGGGACTCCAGGATACACGGCGCCCGAGCAAATGGACACGCCGCAGAAGGCAGATAGTCGGGCGGACATCTATTCGTTGGGAGTGGTCTTCTACGAGATGCTCACGGGAGAATTGCCGACAGCCGGGCTGCAGCCGCCGTCACGCAAGGTGCAGATCGACGTGCGGCTCGATGAGATCGTCCTTCGCGCATTGGAGAAGTCTCCGGAATTGCGCTTCCAGACGGCGACCGAGATGCGCACCGAAGTGGAAGCAGTGGCAAACGATAGGCCGGTGGGAGCGCAGGCGAGGCCGGCCCCAACCGCTGGAGCTGCACCGGACCCTGCGAGCGGTGGCCCCTCGGACAACTGGATGTTGGCCGCCGTCGTCGCGGCGCCGTTGCTGGCGGCCATCTATATTTTTCTGCTTCTCCGGGTCGGCCAGTGAGAGTCCACCCGACGAGGCGAGTCCGGGGGTCCGGTGTAGAAAGGAAAGTCGCTCATTTGTTCAGCGCAACACGGAGTTTCGTGGGATGTTTTAGCTCTTCGGCGTGGTGCCCTTGTGACTCACCTGTGATATGACCAGCTGAAGCGCCTCGGCAAGCCACGCCCCTTGGGACGTTGGTGCACTGGCGCACCAGAGCGGCGAAAAGCAGCTTCTGCTCATCGCCTTGCGTAGGACTGTTAATTTCCGAGGGCAGATGGCAAGATCTCAGCCCAGCTGCAATCAGTTCGCCCGCCTCCTCTTCGCCATGCTCCCGCTGCACGCGCGCATCGCCGGGGGGGCTTCGCCGCTGCTTTTCGGCTCCCAGATACAGAAGGCGCAGCATGCGTTCACAGAAGTCTCGCTTCTGAGGGACGAAAGCCCCCAGGCCGCCGGAGTACTCGGCGAGTTGCTAGAAGATCCGGTATCCCGACGGGATTACGTCACTCAGCCCAGGGTTGGGCGCGACGCAGGCGCGCCTACCTTGGGACGGTAATTCCCAATCGAGAAACCCTGTAAGGGTTGTGTCGGGACGAAGGACGCTGCACTCTCGGCGAGGTGCCGCAATAACTCGCGAAGATCCTCCTGCACGCGGTGTTCTCGACCAAAGAACGGCACCCGTGTCTGCGCGACAGCGGCATGCGAGATGAACTCCACCGCTACCTTGGGGGAATCCTCACTACGCTTGGCTGCCAACCGGTGACTGTGGGAAGTGCCGAGGATCACGTGCACCTTCTGTTCGCGCTGTCCCGAAGGTGCACGGTCGCCGATGCGGTGAAGGAGGTGAAGCGCGTCTTATCTAATTGAATCAAGCCCAAAGCGCCCGAACTGTTTAGATTCATGGCAGAGTGGATACGGAGTTTTCTCCGTTGGCTTCTCGCAAATGGATCAGGTGCGAGGCTATATCGCCAAGCAGGAGGCGCATCATCGGAAGCTCTCTTCTCAGGACGAATACCGAAGGATGTTGTAGGCATACGAGATTGCCTGCGATGAACGTTTACGTCTGGGACTGACGCAACCCCTTCGGGGTAGATGCGTTGGTTGGTTTTTACCCAGGGTAGGCGCGCCTGCGTCGCGCCCAACCCTGGGCTGGATGACAGAATCCCTTCGGGATACGGGAAAGCTCAAGAGGGGTCATGGGTCAGGGCATGAAAAGTCGATATAGCAATCTCACAGCCTGACCCCAGCATGCATGCACCAAGTCTCGGCGATGTGCCCTCTCCATGAAAGACGCAAGCCGCAGTCTCGCAACTGGAAAGCCCTGCCGAGAAATGTTGGGATCTAGACTTGGCTACGATTGTTATTATCTTCCGCATCTGTAGACCCGCACCGGCTGCCAGACGGCGTGGAGAAGGCCGTCCGGGGTGAGTGCGTCAGGTAAACCAGGTCAACGCGCTCTGACGTTGAGAGTACGGCTATACGACTTCTTCTGAAGTCGGCTGTTCCTCTGAAAGCTGCGGGGACAGCACCTTAAGCAAGCTCTCCACTGTTTCGATCATCTGTCTGGCCGTTTGTCGTGTGGGCGAACCCGCCTTATGCAACGCATCATTCCTTGGCTGGATGACAAGAGACTGATACTCCTTGCGAGGAGAAGGAAGTGCAACGCCGAGCATCTCGACAAGTTCAAACCTCCCTCCAAGCATTCGATACTTCTCGATCAATGCCTTACCGAAGGCAATCCCTTGATTCCGGCACTCCGTCAATGCGCACGAGGTGAGCGCGACCTCCAGCGCGCTTGCCGCTTCGATCACTGCCATGCGATAATCGTTTTTGTTCTGTGCTTCGTAGGCCCGAAGAAGAATGCGGTATTCCAATCGTGGGTCGGTGCCAGAGTTGGTTAGGGAGCAGGCCTCGCGAAGATCCTCAAGGTAAATCCTGTCGTCTTCCGTCAGCCAATCTATCTCAATGTTTAGCCCATGATCATCGGGCATGGGCCGCAAAACGTTTTCAGTTCTTTGAAAAAGTTCAAGGCGTGATGGCGACAGTGAGGATATCAAGGAGTTGCGAGTATTCTGCTTTGTAAGCAGCGTCAGGTAACCTTCGAACACCTCGACCCATTTCGGGAAATCCCGGTAAATGTCTTGGGCGCACCTATGGGCATCCAGATCCGAGCAGGGCACATTCAATAATGCGAAGGAGACGTGAGCTTCCGGTTCTGCTGTCAGGTAGTAGATCCCCCAATTCAATAACTTGCCGTCTTTTTCCCACTGTGATGCAGGTCCGGGGCCATCGAGAACATAACGAATGGGATCAGCTTTATCTGATGCACCGCTCGACAGCGTGGGAAGCAGGATCGAGCATACCGCCTCACCAATAGATGCTTCGAGAGTTGCACCGATCGCATCAGGCGCAAGTCGAAGTGAGGTGGGGAACTCTATCAGACCGAGCATACGGAGTTTCTGAGTCTCTAAGAGCGTGCTGCTTCAAGGATGACAGCCGTTAGAATCTGGGGAGCGGGTCTAGAAAGTCGCTCATTTGAGCAGCGCAGCACTGAGCTTCGTGGAGAGTTTCAGCCCTTCGGATTGGCGCAGGGCGTAACTCACCCGGCTGATATGACCCAACTGGAGCGCCTCGGCAAGCCACGCGTTCGAGACGTTGGTGCGCTGGCGCACCAGCGCGGCCAAAACCAGCTTCCGCTCATCGTCTTTGCACGGGGAGCCCTGGGGTCAGGTCTAGAAGGTCGCTCATTGGTGCAGCGCACCACAGAGTTTCATGGGAAGTATTCGCCCTTCGGCCTGGGAACCGTGCGTGACTCACGCAGCTGATGTGAGCCAGCGGGAGCGCCCCGGCAATCCAGGCGTTTGAGACGTAGGTGCACTGGCGCACTAGAGCGGCTAAAACCAGCTTCTGCTCATCGCCTTGCATAGGCCTTGTCCGAGCTGGACGACCGCGGCGTGGAAATCATCGTTCACGACTCCGTTCCAGAGTCTCTCGCGCCTGCTTCTGCACCTTCTCATCCGGGTCGTTCTGCGCGGCTGAGGTGAGTGCGGCACGAACGTATGGGTCAGCCAGAAAGGGTGCCAGGGTCTCCGCGGCCTCCTCGCGCACTTTCGGGTACTTGTCCCTTTGAAGCGCGTCGATTAGCGGCGGCTTGAGGATCGCGTCCTTGACTCCGGACAACTGCCGAAAAACGTCGGCGCGCACTTGGCGGATCGGCTGAGCTCGCCTGCATCTGCAACATGGCGCGGACTACATCGCTCGTACGCGCATTTGCCATGCGCAAGGCGCGCAGCGCAGCCAGCCGCTCTCGAAGCGGTGCCTGTAGATCGGTCGCGACCTGCCGGGCTGCGATGATATCAGGTGGTGCTGGGGATGGCGCGCCCGCCGTCGCGCGGGATTGCTCCAGATTCTGTTCGAGTTGGACAAGCCGCTGTTCGAGGCCCCACGCCCATTCGTGCACCTGCCGGATCGTGACGCCGTCCGGAGAGGCCACCTCCTGGGCGGCAACCCCCGTTGCGGGCTGCCGAGCCGCCTCTCCAACCGAGTTGCGAAGACTGGAGATTTCATCCCGCAGAGGTTGCAAGTTCGGCTGGATCAGCGGCTGCGCAGGCGGCCAAAACACCGCCGCTATCGAGCACCCGAGCGCCACGAGGGCCAGAGCGCGGTCGAGAGGAAAACGGGGCTTTGGCACATTCATCATCTGGAGGGTTACGCCAAAAGGATTGAGATGGGCAACCCCGCCAAGAATTGAGGTAGTCAGCACATGGTTGGCTGCTCATAGCGCCTTTGCCTATTCGGTGACCAAGGGTTCTAAGAGTTTTGAAACTTCGGACAAGAATGTCCGAGCTCCCAGTTGGGTGGAGCAATGCTGCGCGGTGGCGACGTGCAGGTCGGCTCGGGTTTCACGGTGAAGAGGTCAGGTCATCACATAGGCTTCAGGGACGGCTCTTGCAGAAAACTACCAGCACCTTCCGCGCCGGGTTAGTGTTCAGGCAGACACGGCTCGTAAACCAGCCGTTTTCGGCAGAATTTGCCCATCTTGAACTCGGAGCTCCGAGCTCCTGCTACTCAACCGAGGCACGATTTGAGGGAAGCTACCCTCATTTTGTAGCAAAGCTGAGATACATGTCGGGATCCCTTCCAGATATTTGGGGCAACGGTGCCTCTTTGATGGGGAAGCTTCCCGCCTGGAGAGGGGAGCTCCGACAAAATAGGTGCAAGGTACCCCAAAATAGTGCGGAGCTTGAGTAGTTGGAACTCGGAGCTTCCCTCTCCCGATACTGAAGCTTCCCTGAAATTGCTCGGAGCTTCCCTCAATGTGTCGCAAGCGTGAGACTTGGGAACTCGGAGGTTGCGTATCGGGAGTGGGTCCCTTCCCTCATTTTGAGCGAAGGGAGAGTAGATGGAGTGGGAAGGTTGCCCCTCCGAATACCGGCCTGGACATGTTTACCGGGAGGATTCACCGTTTTCGCCCGGGGTGGAGTAGTGAAGTTTCTCAAGTGAGCTCGCCCACCTGGAGCATCCGCAATTGTAGATATCAGACCATCGTGTCTGGAATCCCGCTACAGTCGCGTCTGACAAGGAGGCGAACGCAGTGACGAGCAGCGTGACGAGTGAGTTAACTTCGCTGTTCTTCGCGCATTGAACCCACGTTGAATACCCTTCGTAATAGCCTGGTACATTGGATTTTACGGATCGCAAGAAAGCGAGGAGAGCGAGGGAAGAGCGGCGATATACTCCCACAGCCGCACCCTGGAGCGCACGCGATTTGCTAACTCGTCGGCCAAATTCCGAAGCTGTTCGGCTGACCTTCTTTATGCAATTCGATCGATACGAAGTTATGTGCCGCGAGGATGGGTCCCTGTTTCGCCTGGGACAGGGGAAAACCAGCTCCAGCTACAAGGCGCTGGATCTGGATCTTCGCTCGCCAGTTGTTCTGAAGGTCATACGCCCCGAGTTTCTGGAGGACGAGACAGCAAAGAAGCGATTCTTACGCGAAGCGCGGGCAGCGGCGCTCCTCCGTCACCCGAATGTCGCCACGATCTACCGGCTGGGCGAGGAGGATGGGGCGTGCTTCTACGCACGAGAGTTCATCGATGGCGAGACGCTGGAAGCGAAAGTGACCCGCGATGGACCCCTGGAGCTGAAGCAAGCGCTGGACGTGGTCCTCCAGGCCGCGCAGGCACTCGTGGCGGTGAAAACCATGAACCTGGTCCACCGGGATATAAAGCCATCGAACCTGATGCTGACGCCGCAGGGGGTGCTCAAGATCATCGACTTCGGTCTGACCAAGATCAGTGCCTCCGGGCAGACAGATGGAATGGAGATGATTACCCTGGCGGGCTTTGTCGGCACACCAGACTATGCGAGCCCGGAGCAGTTGAACGAGAGCACGGTGGATGTGAGCTCGGACATCTACTCGCTTGGAGTCACACTCTGGTACCTGCTCACGGGGCGTCCACCGTTTCGAGGACCGATGGCTCAAGTAATGGCCAGCCATCTGCAGAGTCCACCACCCTTCGAAGAACTCTCTGCCTTTCCACCTGGCGTGGTAAGTCTGCTCGCGCACATGCTGGAGAAGAATCCAGCAGACCGCCCAGTGACCCCGGCACAGCTTGTGGAGGAGATAGAGAAATGCCAGAGCCTGCTCAAGGGAGACGCGCCGCACCTGGCGCCGAGTAGTTTCAAAGGGCCCGCTGTCGCGCCGATCGCGCCTCAGCTTCCCAAGATGACCGCGGCGCGGATGCCGGCTCCCGAGCGAAAACCGCGGCAGTTCCTCTTTGCGGAAGTGCTGATCGGCGCTGCCATCGCGTTGATCGTGTACCTCATCCTCACTCGACCTGTCAGCGGCACCGACCCGGCAGGTGCCGCCGAGGAGGCGCCCTCTTCCGTTCAGAGTACTGTGGCACCGGTGGCGCAAACGAACCAGCCTGACCCGCTCCATCCAGACAAACCTTAATCCCCAAGATGATGAGACCTGGACTTCGCAGCAGCCTCTTCCGCATCTTCCGAACCGCCGTAGTGGTCCTGCTGCTCATTGCGGCAGGTTCGTGGCTACGGCGGACCCTGACTTCACTTGAGAGCGAACAGGCGGTGATCAACGCAGAGATCATTCAGATCCGCACTCCGATCACCGGCGAACTGGTGATAGGTGATGTGCGGCCCGGGATGTTGGTGAAGAAGGGGGACGTGCTCTTCGAGGTGCGCAATGCGCGATTCGGCGATCGCGAGAGCGTGGCGCAGTACAATGGTCTGCAGAACCTCGTGGAGAGCGTCCAGGCCGAGCTGCTCGGGGCCAAGAACGAGCATGAGCTTGCGGAGATCGCCAGCGAGCGGACAGAGCGACTTTGGAAGGCTCAGCTGATTCCTCGAATCGAGAAGGAACAGGCCGCGAAGCGTGTCGTGATGGCGAAGGCGCTGGTCGCGGCGAAAGAGGAGCAGCTCACCCGGAGCCGGGAGCGCACTGCCGAGATGGAGAAGCAGATGGAGATGCAGAAGGCGTCGATCGTGACGATTCCGGAAGATGGGCTGATCTGGTCGATCACGGGAAAGTCTGGCGAGCAGGTCGACTCCAACAAGCTGGTCATGGAAGTACTGAACCCGACCCGAATCTGGGTAGACGCCTTCTTCGCCGAGCGTCACGCCCAGGAACTTCGGCCCGGCCTTCCCGCGAAGATCCGCTCACTGGATAGTACGCTGGAGTGGAGCGGCAATATGCAGTCCATCCGTGCGGGCGTGGGGCGCTTTGCCTACGACACCACGGTCGCCGTCCCACCGCCGGAGATGGCCAAACGGATGATCGCCGTACGAGTGGAGGCCGGCTGGGATCGTCCCTTCTCTCCCGTGGAGTTCTATGGTGTGGGACGAAGTGTCGAGGTGAGGTTCTTGCGAGGGAAGCATCAGCGCACGGTGGGCGATGTCCTGCAGGAGCGCTGGAAGAAGGCGCTGACCCAGGGCGGTTGGGGAGAGACCGTGAGCGCGGGATCGCAGTAGCAGCTTATGGGTACAGGAAGCAGGATGCACCGCACGGAGCTGTGGCTCGTGCTCGCGGCAATCGGGGTCGGCGTGACGGCCTTCTTCTTTAGCGCTAGCGGGCGGGAGTTCAGTGCGGACTTCGTGCGCCTCTTCATGGGAATCGGGACGAACTTTGGGGTCGTCAATACCTCGACACCGCTCTGGCGCGTGCTCCTCCCTACCCTGCTCTGCGCAGGCACCCTGTACGTGGTGATGGTGCTAAACCCGCACCCGGGCCGAGTGTTGCGCGCGACTGTAATCGTCGGCTTATTCGCGCTCTACACCATCTACATGGCGTATCGCCTGTTCGCGACGCTGAACCTCGATACGGCGCTGAACGGCACCTTTAGCATTCTCTTCTTCCTCGCGGAACTACTCATCTATGTGAAGTCGCTTTCAACGAGCTTCCAGATGCTGTGGCAAACCGATCGCACGCCGGAGGCAACCCGTCTCTCGGCGCTGGTCAGCTCCGGACGCTATCTGCCGGATGTGGACATCTTCCTGCCCAGCTACAGCGAGCCGCCTGAAATGTTACGCCGGACGATCCTCGGATGCCAGGCGCTACGCTATCCGAGGAAGCAGATCTATCTCCTGGACGATCAACGCAGGCCGGCAATGCGCGCTTTGGCGGCGGAGCTTGGCTGCCACTACCGCGACCGGCCGGACAACCTGCACGCCAAGGCCGGCAACATGAATGCGGCGCTTCCCCGTAGTAGTGGGGAGCTCATTGCGATCTTCGACGCCGACTTCATTCCAACCCAGGATTTCCTGGAGCGGACCGTGGGCTTCTTTACCGATCCCAAGGTCGCACTCGTGCAGACTCCGCAGAACTTTTACAGCGTCGATGCCGTGACTCGGAATCTCGGCCTCCCGGGGGTGATTACGGAGGAGCAGCAGGTCTTCTTTCGAGTGGCGCAGCCGGGGCGCGATACCATGGGCGCGATCATTTGCCACGGGACGAGCTTCATCACCCGGCGAGCAGCTATCGTGGAGATTGGCGGCTTTCCTGGGGAGACGCTGAGTGAGGATTGGGCCACGTCGATCAAGCTGCAGTCCGCGGGGTGGAAGACGTACTATCTCAATGAGCTGCTCTCGGCTGGGGCGGCCGCGGAGTTCACGAGCGAATTCGTCACCCAGCGGCTGCGCTGGGCTCGAGGGACGCTCCAGTCGTTCTTCTCCTCGACAAATCCGGTCGTCACCCCGGGCCTGACCCCACTCCAGCGGATCGCACACCTCTGCGGACCGCTGCACTACATTCCATTTCTTTCGCGGCTCTTCTGCGTCGTGCTCCCGCTACTCTTCTTCTTCTTCGGCGTCGTTCCCCTGCGGACTTCGGTGGAGCTGATGCTGGTCTTCTTCCTCCCGTACTTCGTCTGCCAGGCGATCTCCCTCTCATGGCTCGCAGACGGACATCGCTCCGCATTCTGGTCCGAGGTGTACGAAACGATGCTCTGCTTCCCGATGAGCCTCACCGTGGTGAGCACCTTCCTGAAGCCGTTCGGGAAACCTTTCAAGGTGTCGGCAAAGGGCGAGACGAAGACGGGGCTCACCTTAAATCGGTTCGTGGGGATCCCGCTTCTGGTCCTGCTCGCGCTCTATCTACCGGCAGTCACCTACGCAGTGCTGCACTCGCAGTGGTATCCCAGCCACGGGATCTTTGCTCTCGCCGTTGCGTGGTCCGTCTACTCGATGATCCTGATTTGGGTGAGCCTCCAGGCGTCGCTGGATGTTCCTCAGCCATCAAATTCCATTCGGTTCAAACATCAGCTCCCCGGAGCTATTCGTAGCCGCGGGATTGCCCTCCCGATCGTTACTGAGGAGGTCTCCGACACCGATGTGATCCTCCGGCTCGACGACGGCCTCGTGCACGAACTGACTTCCCAAACTGCCTCCACCCTTTATCTCAGCATCCCGGACTGCGGGGTTCGCGAGGTACCGGTAAAGCTTAGGCCCTGCGACGAGTCAGGCGGGCATCTGCTGGAGTTCCAGAAGCTTCCCATCGATCAGCACCGCGCACTGATCGCTTTCCTTTACTGCCGGCCCGGGCAGTGGGATGACCGAGGCGTGTCCGAGCATCTGACCTTTTGGCACTTCATCGAAGCGCCTTTCCGGATGTATCCACTGGCTGAGACGCGGTGACCCACATTTAGAAAGTCTTCCGAACAAACCCTGCGATCTTCTTCGGGATGCTCCTGAGCACCTGAAGCGGCCTTTCCTCGCGATCTCGCCGATTTCCCCGCGTGCTCTTCTTCTTCCGCGAAGAGTAGCGCGCCTTCGAGGCAGTTGAGGCTTTGTTCTTAATCGCAACGGGAACGGCTTCGTCGATGGCTTCCAGTTTGCTCGGCTTAGCGTCTGCCGCTGGCTCATCGGGCTGTAGGGCTTCATTCACCCAGAACTCCATGGGCGTCTCCACCCGTGAGGGACCAACGGGTGTAGACTTATGTGGAACGGGCCGGTCTATGGGATCTGAAACCGGGATAATGTCATTCTGTAGGACGCTGACCGGAAACGCCGCAGGAGTTAACGGTGAGGCAAGTGAGTTACCTTCCTTGGGAGATGAACTTCTTTTGGCAGCAACGGACCATTGCTCAGTTGTCGTTCCAAGCTCCTTACCAGTGCCCCAGACACTGGACACTACGAGGGCGATTGCGGCTGCGGTTAGTCCGGCAGCAACTGCAAGATGCGGCAATGGTAAACGCCGTCCGTAGCCCGCTATGGGGCTGCTGGCGGCGGTTGGCGCCGTCAGGGCAGGCGCACGTTTCACCTCCGGATAGGCCAGGCACTCCTCAATCTCCCGCTGCAGATCCACTGCGTTTCGCGTGCGCTTCTCCGGGTCCTTCTCTAACATCCGCCCAAGCAGCTGTCGCACCGGGCGAGGAACCCGAGCCAGGCGCCCCCACGGAGGTGAGCTGTTGAGATGCTGTGCGAAAACGCTCGCGAGAGAGCCTTTGAAGGGTGGCTCTCCGGTGAGCAGAAACCACAGCGTACAACCAAGCGAGTAGATGTCGGAGCGCCCATCCAGCTCCTTTTCCGACATTTGCTCTGGGCTGGCATACTGCGCCGTTCCGACAAAGCCGCTGTCAGTAACATCAGGATCATTCCCGCGCACGGCTGAACGGACGAGGCCGAAATCGATGACCTTCACCATCGGCTCGACTGCGTACTCGCATTCGCAGGTGATCATCAGGTTCTCGGGCTTAATATCCCGATGCACCAACTGGTGCCGCGCAGCTGCGGCGAGCGCCTGCGCAACCTGCCCGGCAACCTGCAATGCAAGTACAGGCCGCATCGGGCCCAGACGATCCACGAGAGTCTGCACCGTCTCACCATCCACGTACTCCATCGCGTAGAAGAACAGATCTTCATTGCTACCCAGATGGAATACCGACGCGATGTGACGGTGTCGAAGCCGAGCTGCTCCACGTGCTTCGCTAACAAAGCGCTGCCTCCGGATGGAATCTTGAAAGCAGTCCGCGTGGATCACCTTTAGAGCGACAGGAAAGTGCAGATTCACGTCGTACGCTTTGTACGTGACGCCCATCGCCCCTCTTCCCAGTTCACGAGGTGACCCGTCGTCCTCCTGGAGCAGCCTGTAGTGGTCGTATGAAACTCTGTCGCCGGTACTGTTCATGGTCAGAATTGCCGAGTTTGACACTCCGGCACTTGGCCTAGGGGAAACAGTAGAACTCTAAATAGCACGCCCCTTGCCGGGCGCATGGTTGTTTTTCAGAAGTAGCATCCACTGAGTTCAACATACGGGGGCGGAGGCCTTTCCGAAGGTGTCCGGCGAAACAAAAGGCGGAGATCCGGGGCCACCCCGACGCCCTTGCTTACAATGAGTGAACGTGTGGATGGCGAGATTCGTTCGGGCCGCGCATTCTCTATGCGCGGATGCTGCGAAGAAAAAGCCAGCTCCCGACTTGCAACCAACCTGTAAGGGCCTACCGAACCGGAGTGCTGGCCGGCTTCGTCTGGTCAGGGCGCTTCTTGCCCGGGCGAGGCGTGGCGGATTCGGCGTCCGCATTCTCGCGATTGGCTGCTTTCCGCTTGGGCTCGGTCGCGGTGGTAGTCGGGACCACAGGTTCGCCTTGTGCCGCTTCCGGTAGCGCTGGGCTGGGCTCTTCAGCGGGAACAGCCTCTGCCGGTTCTCCCGGTGTTGCTTGAGGCACAGGTTTCTCCTTCGGCTCAGCGGGATCTGCTTCTGGAGCACTGGGAGCAATGGGTGACGGCGCTGCCGGAGCAGGTGGGGCTGGGACCGGCTTTGCTGCGGTGGAGCGCGCTTCGCGCCTACGCGTGCGTTCCTCACCTCTCTGGTTGGGGCGCACTGGTGCTTCTTCTAGAGCAGGGGTTGGTACTGGAACCGCCGGTGCCTGAGTTGCTTTAGGCGTGGCAACTTCCTCCCTTGGGGCCGGAGTTGCACGAGGGGGTGTGGAGATTGGCGCCGATGGCGGTGCGGAGTTCTTCGCCCGAGGAGTGGCAGGCGATCGGACTGGTGCGACCGGAGTTTCGGGACGCTCAGTGGGTTCGCCTTGGACTGGTGTAGCCAGAGTTTCAGGACGCTCAGCCCGTCCGCCTTTGCGATCGCGGTCCTCCGCGAGACGTGCCTCTTGTTTAGCACGAGTACGAATCTTCTCGACGGAGGCCTTGTCAGCCACGCCCGACCAGCCGCGGTCCGACGCTTTGGAGCCAATCCGCTCCTTCACCCTTTGCGGAACTGCGGCAGTTTTGGTTTCTCCACTCAGGCGGGGCGCAGCCATTCGAAGTACGCCATCCTTTTGAGTCGCCGGCCCAGCCTTCGCAGACTCCCGGATGTCAGTCACCCGCTCTACTTTGAGCTGTGGCACCTTCTTGCTCCCGCTGTTCACCCGTTCAAGGTCTGGTCCGGCATTGTACACGACGGTCGTGTTCTGAACCTTCTTGTAGGTGACGTTGGTGATGTTGACGGTCTTCTCGATGATCGTGATGTTCTGTTCCGGGGCAATTACTTGCGTTACGTAGTTCTGAGCCCCGAGATTGTCGGCAGCGACGAAGGTGTAGGAGCCAGGTCCGATGTCGTAGTAGTCGTCGACCGCCGCGTTGAAGCCGGTCGCAGACCACGCTTCAGGCGGTAGCGGTGCCCAGCCGATGTACTCATCGCTCCTTCTCCACGAAACCCAGCCGGGCCCCCATTCAGTTCCGGGCACCCATAGCCAGCCGACGCGTGGTAATTTGGTCCAGCGACCGTAGTGGTACACGGCCCAGCCAAAAGGCTCATTCGAGTTCCATGTCCATCCGTGGTCCGTGAAGACCCAGCGCCCGTCGGTATAAGGACGCCAGGTGCGTACCTCCCCCGCGCGCGGTTGCCAGCAGTACCCTAGGCCGTCCACCTCGATCCACTCACCATGCGGATCGAGCGCTGGGTAGAAGAAATCAATCTGCGCATTCGCGCGGTCATTGTCCGCCTGGCGTGCGACATCCTGGGCCAACGCCTTCGCCGCGCTCGCTTCGCGTTCCGCTCGGGTTGCTTGGGCCTTGGCAGCGTTCCGGGAAGCAGTCAGCTGATCCCGCTCTGCCTCCAGGAGCTGTTTC
This sequence comes from Spartobacteria bacterium, assembly GCA_031389825.1. GTDB lineage: Bacteria > Verrucomicrobiota > Verrucomicrobiia > Chthoniobacterales > Chthoniobacteraceae > JANMSW01. The sequence continues at coordinate 9,896 of JANMSW010000058.1, read as the reverse complement.
TCGCGCAGCAGGCGATCCCGTTCCTCCTGCGTTTCCGCAACCTTGCGCTCCACACTGCGATCTTCGATCTCCTGAAGCCGCGCAATCCGCTCGTCGAGATCCCGGACTTGCTCTGCCTTGCGGCGTTCCTCCGTTGCGTCAGCCTGCGGTGCCGGGCGCTCGCATCCGGCGAGGAATGAAAGGAGGAGAACTGGTAGAAGCAGCTTGGCGTTCATCACGTAGGAATTTGGGTTGCGACTTAGACTGTAGACTTCCTCGTCTATTCGAAGTCGATCCTCAGTCTGCGGGATACAATCTCCGCCCTGAGCTGCAAGCCTCGCTAAATTATGATGCTGCTAGCTCTATTCCAGTAGCACCAGAATCATAAAGCCACGCTTTGATGGGGGTTGAGCAGGCCAGGCACGAGGACCGACGGCATCCCTGCAGAAGCGGTTGATTTGTGTGCGTGCCCTGTTACCTAGAGAGCTCATGTCGAACACGCCCAACCCCCAGCAGCAAGTGAATCTCCAAATCCGGTACGAGGATATGACCGGGCGCTACGCGAACCAGGTCATGCTCAACACCACGGCCGAAGAGTGCTATCTGGATTTCTCTTCAGGAGTGATTGTAGACGGCGCCACTGGCGGAGCGATCATGCCGATCCACACCCGCATCGTGATGAATCCGAACGCGATGCTAAGGATGTACCAGCTGATCGGCCAGGCACTACAGAACTATCAGGTGACGCAGAGTCAGCCCGCATCGGCTGCCGATCCCGCGAAGGCTGTGGAAGCTCCAGAAGCCAAAACCAGCGAGGGCTAAAGCCAGCAACTGGAACCCTACTTCGGGACTAGCAATCGGTGCATTCAGAGTGCGCGGTCGAACCCCGCGCTCTCCTTTGCTGGGATGATCGCGTGATCGGGCTCTAGTCCTGCCGTCTGAAGAGCTTCTTCCGCGGGGTCGCTGGCGCGTCTTCGGAGCGTACTTTAGGAACGTCCCCTCTGCGCCCGCCAGTGCGAGCGCGTCCCGGACTGGGACGGGGTGTCGCCCGCGCCGCCAAGTCTTGGTCTTGCCCCTGCCCTTCGGGATACTTCTTCGTGGATGGCCAGATTAGCCGCCAAGGCTGGCGCTTCACGGTATCCGTCGCCTGCTCGAGGTTCCCAGCGATCGTTGAGAACTGCCCACCTAGCCCGCCTACTGTCTTGTCCAGTTTCTCAGACGCGCGCCGGAAGTTTGCCAGGGTTTGCTCGATGTCCTTGTTGTTTGTCAGATCGGAAGTGAACTCTTCCGCGTTGTTCAACGTCTTCGCCAGGGAACTGTCTGGATCAGTCAAGGAAGCCACATTGCGCAATGACTGATGCAGATCACCGGTGGGGCTGGTCATCGCTTCGAGATTCTGGAGAGAGAGCCGCAACGGGCCATCCTCCCCAGTAAGGGTGTTCAGGTTCGTCCCGAACTTACGGAATTCGCCAAGCGCCTCCTGTACCTCACCATCTTCGGCGGTAAGCCGGGTAAGGTTCTCAACGGTCTTCTGCAGCGCATCGAGCGTCTCAGTAGCCTTGCGCAGCGCAGGGTCTAGTCTCTCCAGAACCATCGGCACCGCTTGATCGATCCCAGCTGGGCGAACACCAATGAACTTGTGCCCATTCTCTGCGCTCCCGCTGGACTCGATACCACTCGTGAAGTCGATGAGCATCTCCCCGAGAAGTCCGTTCTGGGTCAGATTCACAGAAACCTCCCTGTAGATCTCAGCTGACTCGAGAACTCGAATTTCGATTAGTGTCTCCAGTTTCGGCGTGGGACGCTCCGCTTCTGGCACTGGTGAGTATAGCTTCACCACCTGCCCCACTCGCCGACCGGCAAGGAGTACCTCGTTGCCTTGCCGAATTCCCGATGCATTCTCCGCATAGACGAAGTACGTCTTCATGCTGACAAAGACCCCTGGTGCCCCGAGGTAAAGAATGACCCCCACGAGTGTCACAAGGGAGAAGACGACGAGAATGCCCGTGCGTATCTCGGTGCGGGTGATGTTCATAGGCGGACGTTCACAGTCGGGACAATCAAAGGCTGCGCAACCATCATCTATCTGGGCTCAGCGAGCGCTTGCACGATAATTGCGGCTTACTTCTCCAGCCTGCCTGTATCCAGAGGACCATCTGCCTCACCGGCGATGAATTGAGCCACTGCCGGATCAGGATGGTCGCGAAACTCTTCCGGCGACCCCTCAGCGAGGATCTTTCCCTGGTAAAGCATGGCCATGCGGGTGCCCACCCGAAACGCGCTCTCTAGCTCATGGGTGACGATGATCGACGCAGCGCCAAGCTTTTCACTCAGAGAAATCATCAGCTCGTCGATGATTCCGCTGGTTACAGGGTCGAGCCCCGCGCTGGGCTCATCGTAAAGGATCAACTCAGGATCCAGCATGAGCGCACGAGCGAGTCCGATCCGCTTGCGCATGCCGCCGCTCAATTCGGAAGGCATCTTTTCGCGGGCTGCAGCCATGCCTACGAGTTCGAGTTTCTCATCCACCAATCCGTCGATCTCCGTCTTGGGCTTGTGCGTCAGTTCCTCCAGCGCGAGCGCCAGGTTGTCGCGAACGCTCAGCGACGAAATCAATGCGCTGTATTGATACACCATCCCGATCTTCTGCCTCATCCGGTTCAACCGACGGCGGCCCATCCGCGTGACTTCAAGTCCCTTGAACCGGACCGACCCCTCCTGCGGCTTCAAGATGCCTAGAATCAATCGGAGTAGCGTGCTCTTACCTCCTCCGGACTGGCCAAGCACGACCAGCCGGTCGCGCGGCATCGTCTGGATATCCACGCCTTTTAAGATCTCCTGTTCGCCAAAAGCGAGATGGATCCCCGAGAGCTCCACAATCGGCGAGGGCTGGCTGGATTCGCTCATTGAAACAGAGACGTCTGCACGATGTTAAAGACCGTGTCGAAGATGATCACGGTGGTAATAGCCACGACCACGCTCGAAGTTGTGGCATCACCCACTCCAGCTGCTCCGCCGCGCACACTCAGACCCTTGTAGCAGGCGACCAATCCAATAATCCCGCCAAAGAGAAAGCTCTTCAAAGTCCCACCCACAATGTCGCGGAGGAAGAGACTATCGACTGCCGCTTGGAAGAAAGTCGTTCCTGAGATCTGGAATGCCCAATCCGAAATGAGTGCGGCCCCAAGGAGGGCTGATAGATCGCTCACTACCATCAGACACGGCATCAGGCTAAACACCGCGAGCAGACGGGGGCTGATCAACAACCTCCGTGGTCCGAGTCCCATGGCCTCAATGGCTTCTACTTCTTCCGAGACCGTCATGGTGCCCAATTCCGCGGTGAATGCCGCGCCAATGCGCGCGGCAATCACGATGCCAGTCATCAGTGGCCCGAGTTCGCGAGTGAAGGCAATGGCGACGAGGTCCGGGACGAGCCGCTCCTGACCGAACGTTTGGAGCACATAGCCTGAGAGCAGCGCCATCGTGAGACCAAGGAAAAATGAGACCAAGGCTACCAGCGGCACTGAACCAACCCCCACCCGATCGGTCTGCTGGAAGAACTGCGAGAGCCGGAAGGGAAATCTTCCTCTCAGCATGTGCTCGCTCATCTCCTGCCCAGTCTCGATCAGCAGCCAGACGACACTGGAGAGGTGCTGGAGCATGTTGCGGATCACAGGGGGAAGATGTTCTCCGAGTTCCAATCACGAAAGGCCAAAGTCGGAACCGCGACGCTGATATTGAATTTTATCAGCTACTCCCCTGATGGCACGTCTGATGCTAAACATGCATTAACAAGCTTGAGCATTCCCTTCTATCTCACAGAGAACCTGGATTACCTCGCCTTCATCGCAGGCGTGATTTTGGCCGGCTTGTGCTTGGAGGTTTGGCTCCGGAAGAGTCGGCACCGGGCCAAGCTTTCTGTCCCGGCCTGGCTTCTGACCATTGCGATACTGATTGGTGGCTGGTTGACCGTACAGGCTGCTACGGAGCGCGAGCGCACAAGGATGCACACGCTAATCTTCGGCTTTGCCCCCACATACGCAGTCGCGATGCAGCATCTTCAGCATGAGAAGATCACGCTTGAGACACCCCCCAATGATCCCCGCTATCTGCGGCTCATCGAGGCACAGAAGCGCTTCCTCGCGGCTAATCCGACAATCAACGACATCTATACCATGCGTAGGCTCCCCTCAGGGGCGACTGCGCTAATCGTTGATTCAGAGACGGATTACAACCGGGATGGTCGCATCGAGGGTGCGCGCGAAAGCCGCACGAGTATCGGCGATGTTTATCCGAATAAGGACCCTGAGATTGAACGGGCTTTTAATGGGGAATCCACCTTCTCCAGTAAACCCTACACGGATCGCTGGGGCACTTGGATGAGTGCCATGCATCCTTTGCGAACGGCAGCCGGTGACATCGACGGACTCGTCGGGATCGATCTCGACGCCGCCCTCTGGACCAGCGCGCTGCGTAGCACCCGCATGGGAAAGATCGGAATGGCCGGTGCTCTGGCAGCAATTGTTTTGGGCGCGGCAGTGATCATCGCGCTACTTCGCTCCGACATTGCCACGCGGACGATCGCGCAGCGGGAACTCGCTCTCGCCCGTGACGAGGCTCTCAACGCCGCCCGGCAGAAAGCCGAATTCCTGGCCAACATGAGCCACGAGATTCGCACGCCAATGAATGGCATCCTGGGCGTCACCGGTTTGCTCCTTGAAACCGAGCTAACCACACAACAACGAGCCGACGCGGTGACCATCCGCTCAAGCGCGGATTCGCTACTCAGCATCCTCAACGACATCCTGGACTTCTCCAAAGTCGAGGCCGGCAAGTTAACTTTCGAGAGCGCGGACTTCGATGTCAGCGATGCAATTGAAGGCGCACTCGATCTGGTAGCGGAGCGGGCCGCTTCCAAGAACCTCGAGATCGTTAGTGCCATCGACGCAGCCGTGCCGCGCATGTTGCGCGGTGATTCAGGCCGTATCCGTCAAGTCCTGCTCAATCTTCTCGGCAATGCGCTGAAGTTCACGGATACCGGCGAGGTTGTCCTCCGGGTTTCAATGGAGCGGGAGTTTACTGAAGGTACGGTGCTGCGCTTTGAGGTTTCAGATACTGGAATCGGACTGACCCCGGACCAACAGAAGAACGTTTTCGAGGCGTTCGTGCAGGGCGATTCCTCCACCGCTCGAAGGTTCGGAGGCACGGGCCTGGGGCTCGCGATCTCGAAACAGCTCGTGGAGAACATGGGCGGCGAAATCGGCGTACGGAGTGAAGTTGGCAAGGGATCAACCTTCTGGTTTACCTGCCAACTCGAGCGGCCCTTCACTGAGGTCGCGGTTGCAAGCCGTTCTGCCGACCTCGAATCGCTGCGGGTGCTCGTAGTCGATGACAACGAGACCAACCGGCAGATCCTCACGCGCCAGCTTACAAATTGGGGCATGGAAGTCGGCCCTGAGACTGACGGTGGCGAGAACGCCCTCCGCAATCTCCACACTGCGGTCGCTGCAGGAAGGCCATACAACATCGCGATTCTGGACATGCAGATGCCCGGAATGGACGGCATTGCGCTCGCTCGGCTGATCAAAGGGGATCCCGCACTCGCGGCAACCCGACTCATCATGCTCACGTCGATGGGTCACCATCTCCTACCGGCTGAGGCAAAGGAGATTGGACTCGATGCCTTCCTCGTGAAGCCCGCAAAGGAGTCCCGTCTCTTTGAAGCCCTGCGCGAGGCCGCAGACGTGCAGCCAGTTGCTGCGCCCGACGAGCACTCCCCTGCCGAAGTAGAGGCTTCGCGTCTGCACAATCTTCGCGTGCTGATTGCCGACGATAATTCCGTTAATCGGATGGTCGGCATCCGCCAACTTCGGCAACTCGGCTGCCACGCCGAGGCGGTCGCCAATGGCCAGGAAGCCATTCAAGAGGCACTTCGAATTGCCTATGACGTAGTGCTTATGGACTGCCAGATGCCGGAGATGGATGGCTACGAAGCGACAGCCCGTTTGCGCGAGCTAGGCTTCTCCATGCCGATCATTGCCCTTACCGCTGATGCAATGAAGGGGGTCCGCGAGCGTTGCCTCGCAGCAGGAATGACTGACTATCTTTCCAAGCCTGTGCGCCTCCTGGAGCTGGAGGCGATTCTTCAGCAGCTCGCCCCAGCTGATGCGGAACAGGAATTCAAAGCGGTCATTTCTGAACCTGCAATGCCTCCGGCTTTGCCGTTGAATCCCGAGACGGTTCTGTTCTTCAAGACGGCTTCCGGCGATGACGCCAGCTTCGTTCGTGAGCTCACCGCAGTGTTCTGCCGGGAGACCACCGAGCTCATCACCGAGATCTACCAGGCACTCTCCATGGATGACAGCAAGCAGCTCGCCAGAGCGCTTCACAAGCTGAAGGGCTCATGCGCGGCGTTCGGTGCGGAGGCGCTCGTGCAGGCCTGTGCGCGCATGGAGGATCGGGTAAGCGCCGGCAAGGGCGCTGAACTTGGAGCACTCGCGCGAGACCTTCGGACCGAGCGCCAGCGCTTGCTCGACGCCTTGGAGCCTGAGGACCACAGCGCTGCGGCCGCCTGAGTCGTTACGCGACAGCACACCGTTGCGTGCGGCGTATGAAGTGGTTACACAAACCCTTCGCGACCCTGCACTTTCCGACGCTGCATGCCCATGGCTGACCGCTTTTTCATAACCACTGCCATCGATTACACGAATGGCGCCCCGCATCTCGGCCACGCTTACGAGAAGATCCTCGCCGACGTAATCTCCCGATACCATCGGCTGAAAGGTACGCCGGTCTTTTTCCTCACCGGGGTCGATCAGCACGGCCAAAAAGTTCAGCAATCTGCCGAGAAGGAAGGCGTCGCGCCGCAGGAGTTCGTCGATCGAATCACGGGGAAGTTCACTGACCTCTGGGAAAAGCTCGATCTACGCTACGACGGTTGGGCGGCGACCACTGCAGATCGACACAAGTCGTGCGTGCAGCAAATCCTCCAGCGGCTCTGGGATGAAGGACAGATCTACAAGGATAAGCAGGGCGGTCACTACAGCATCCGCCAGGAGCAGTTTCTCACGGACAAGGAGCGCGGGCCGGATGGCGAGTTCGGTGCGGAATGGGGGCAGGTGGAGTTCCGGGAAGAGGAGAATTATTACTTCAAGCTTGCTCAGCATCGCGACTGGCTCCTCGCGCTCATCGACGAGCGCGACGATCTCATCCTTCCCAGCTTCCGCCGCGGCGAGCTGCGCAATGCCGTTGAGCGCCTCGCCGGCGATCTCTGCATCTCGCGACCCAAGTCCCGCCTGGAGTGGGGCATCGAGGTGCCGTTCGATCGTGAGTTCGTCACCTTTGTCTGGTTCGACGCACTGGTGAATTACCTCTCCTTCGCACCCGGTTATAACCCTAGCAAAGACGCTGACCTCAACGAATTCCGCGAGTGGTGGCCACCGCTCCACGTGATTGGGAAAGATATCCTCATCCCCGCTCATGGCGTGTACTGGCTGATCATGCTTCACGCCCTTGGCTTCAGTAATGCGGAGATGCCGAGGTTGCTCATCCACGGCTTTTGGAATTACGCGGGCGGAAAGATGAGCAAGAGCCTCGGGAATAGTATCGATCCCAGTGAGCTAGCGGATCGCTACAGTGCAGAAGCGCTACGCTACTACCTAATGAGCGAGATTTCCACTGGCAAGGACTCCGACTTCAGCGAGGAGCGCCTGGTCATGCGCTACAACACAGATCTCGCAAACTCGCTGGGCAATCTCCTGAACCGCACGCTGAACATGGCAAAGAAGTATCGAGAGGGAAAGTTGGCTAAGTTTCATCACCCTGGCGGCGCAAATCTCGAGGCGCTGGTTAACCATATGGTGGAACAGTACCGCAACCGCTTTGAAGGTGTGCTCACTGGGCAGGATGGAGGCAAGGAGCGGACCGACTCCTACCAGATTAACACCGCGCTGGCGGCCGCATTCGATCTGGTGAATCACTGCAACCAGTTCATTGATTCCGAGAAGCCTTGGGCACTTGCCAAAGACCCTGCGGAGTCCGATCGCCTCGATGCGGTGCTCTACCATCTCGCTGATTCACTGCGCATCCTCGCGATTCTCCTCTCACCCGTCATGCCGGCGGCTGCACTGCGCATCCTGGAACAGTTGGCCTGTTCCGAAGCGCCGCGTCTCCAGGATGCCGCTTGGGGTGGGTTAGGTGACGGCCACGTTCTGGGCACTGCCACTCCCCTCTTCCCGCGCATCGAGCCCACAGCCCCGGTTGCCTAATCTAACTCCTTCTCTCCATGAAATACATCCAAGTCCTCCTGTCGCTTCTGGTGCCGTTCGCCGCATCCGCCGAGGTCAAGCCGGTGGTTGAACGGAGCCCTGTCTTCCGCTTCAAAAGTATCCCAGCTCCATCCAGCAGCGACGCCGCCACTCAGGCGAAGTTTACCGTCGTCGATGGGCAGCCTGATGGAAACGGAGGTGGACTTGTGCAGCTAAACGATGGCAAGGCGCCCGCCGGTGAAGACCAGCCGCGGGCAAACTTCTTCTTTAGCGCTGGGACCGATGGCGGACGGATCGCCGCCGACTTGGGACGCTTGGTGGACATCAAGGAGATCAATACCTTTTCTATCCATCGCGATACCCGCGCGCCTCAAGTCTACGAGGTATATGGCCGTGCCGAGGTTGCGCCAGAAGTGACATCGAAGAAAGGCACTGATCCCGTGCAGGCTGGGTGGAAGCTCATCGCTAAAGTCGACACTCGAGCACAGGATGAGGAACCGGGTGGTGCTCACGGCGTCTCGATCGCCAATGCCGCAAGCACGATCGGTAAGTATAGACACCTACTCTTCGACATCTCCCGGACCGAGAGCGAAGACGCCTTCGGCAATACCTTCTTCAGCGAGATCGACGTGGTGGATGCCACTGCACCCGCGATCGCCCGGAGCGAAACGCCGGCGGTTTCGGAGCCAAGGATCATCGAGGCTGCAGGTGGCCAATACCGCTTCATTCTCGACACCTCCAGCGCACCCGATCTCGCGGAGTGGGCTGAGAAGGAACTCGGACCGGTCGTGCAGAAGTGGTACCCCACCATCGTTGGCATGCTTCCAAGCCCCGGCTACGATGCCCCAAAGCGGGTCATGATCACCTTCACAGACGAGCTCGGCGGCACACCCGCGGCTGCAGCTGGTTCGAAGGTCATGTGCAACACGGAGTGGTTCCGGAAGAACCTGACTGGCGAAGCACGAGGCGCCGTCGTCCATGAGCTCGTCCACGTCGTCCAGCAGTATGGCCGTGGACGCCGCAACCGTGAAAGCAAGCCGACGCCCGGCTGGATCACCGAGGGCATTCCTGATTACATCCGCTGGTTCCTCTACGAGCCCGAGACGCGCGGTGCCGAGATAAACAAGCGCAACCTCGCCGACGCGCGATACGACGCCAGCTACCGGGTCACGGGCAACTTCCTCAACTGGGTGCTCGCGACCTATGATAAGGAGATCATCACCAAGCTAAACGCCGCAGCGCGCGAAGGCCGCTACGAGGAGGAGCTCTGGAAGAAGCTCACTGGCAAAACGGTGCAGGAACTCGGCGACGAGTGGAAGCAGGGGCACGTAACACGGCTGGCGGCCACGACTGGAGAGAAGCAGCCGGTGAACTGAAAGCGTTTGGTTTATTACGCCTGGCCACAACTTTGGTCGTAGCGAGGCGGTTCCGAGCGGGGCTCTGAGTCATGACGAACCACAGATTCAGAGAGAAGCAGCACTCGGAAAGGACTACGGAGTAGTCGGCACTTAGCCCGGATATTTCACCCGTGTGGGCAAAAAGTTAGCGAAGTCCTTGCGGTAAACCGCTACTGCTGAGGGTGTTCAAGCCAACCAGCAGAAAAGACTTCGCTAATGCCAAATCGTACTCACACCGAGCTGAACTTTCCAA
>JANMSW010000034.1:0-228270 GCA_031389825.1 Spartobacteria bacterium | reverse complement strand
GAAGAGGTGGCCCGCGAGACGGTGGCGCCGGTTGTGGCGGATCGTCACGGTCGTCTGGAACCACTGCATGCCCGCCACCAGGTTTGGCTCGGGGGTTTCGAGCATCAGATGGTAATGGTTGCTCATTAACACCCACGCATGCACGCATGTACCCGCCAGCCAGTCCGACCGCACGCCTCACCAAGCGTGCGCAGAAAGCGCTCCCGATCAACATCGTCATGGAAAATTGCCTCCTGCCGATCTCCACGATCCAGAACGTGATACACCGCTCCCTCAAATTGAATGCGGGCCTTGCGAGCCATCCCTGTTCGTACCCGTGAAGAAGGCGCTTGTACAGCGAGGTTCTAGACTCGACCCCTTTCTCACTCCGGAGTACTACAAGGTCATCCGACTGCCCTCCGTTGAGCCCGCGGTTGCGCCTCTCGGCTTCTCCACGTTCTCGTCGCTCCCTTTCGTTTCTGCCGGTCGCGGCAACCGGATTGGCTCTCCCAAGTTCCTGTTGCGTCTCTCAACGCTTGCCACGCCTTTTTCAAACCCCGGTTGGCCTCCTTCGGGCTCGCGTCTTTATCGCCCTCGGAGCTCTAGAAAGTCGCTCATTTGTGCAGCGCAGCACGAAGCTTCGTGGAGAGCTTAAGCCCTTCGGATTGGCGCAGTGCGTGACTCACCCGGCTGATATGACCCAGCTGCGCCTCCGCAACTCTGGCTGCCTCGCGGTCCCTGATGTAGTGTTCGTTGGTCTCGCAGTCATCCTTCCATCATGCCTCAGCTTTTGCTTCTTCCAGTCCGCCTCGCTGTCCCGTTACGAACTGCACTCTTCCGGCTCGACGGGATCTGGCTCGCAGTAGCTTGAGAGGTCGGCAAAATTGAACTCAAATGCAATTCGAGCATGGTGCATCGCGAACCCCCCTAAAATAGCCTCAGCATGAGGAGATCTAATCCGACCAAGTCGAGAAATTGGAAGGCGAACAGTGCCTTGCTCAATTTTTGTTTCCGTTCCGCGTAGCTCATCCTGGTTGGTGAGTCTTCGGTATTTCGGAGGGAAGTCGCCGATCTGACCTCCATCTGGCTTCAATCTAGACATGAAGGAGCTCATGAATTTTTCAAATCTGTGATGCACTCCAGGCAGCATCAATTTCGAAGGCGTCACCGTCGCGTCAAACTGCAACTCACCATCCTTTCGAAACGATACTAGATCAAGTACGTTCAGGTTAATGGATAAAGCTTTCTGGTAGCGAATCCATCGCGGACCCAGTGTGGGAAACTCAAATCGGTAACCGAAACTATCGCTCTTAGGTGAACTATCCGAAACTTCAAGATACAAACCATCAGCACTATTCCTTTGGCCAGTATGCCTTACAGACAGGTCACAGGGTTGCCCGATCAGGACGAAGTAGCGAATTTTTGCGCCATCTTTGACACAATACAGATCGCCGAGGAAAGGTGGGCAGAACATTTCATTCACAACCTCTGCGGGATCAAAAATCTCCCTTTGACGCCAAGCAGCAAGTGTAGTGTTAGAAGGATTCCGCACATTCTCAACTGGTGATATGGAAAGAACGTTTCTGATCTTAGCCAGGCCATCCCAAACAATTTCATCAAGGTGTCGCGAGTCCTCAAGCTTAGCGCGCGCCGTGAGAGTCAGCACCCTTATCAAGACGTCGAACTCCAAAGAGCCATCGTCATAGGGCTTTCGAAAGAAAGCTGCTGCTACATCCTCGAAATCCAAGCCAAGCATCTTGTCGCTTGTCTCTTTGAAAGATTCGGCAAAGATTGTCATTGTTCGACGGGTAATGGAGTGGCACCAGTCTCGAACAAACGCATCTTGGAACGCACGGCTTAGTGCGCTGAAATCCGCAGCCGTCCCTGTGAGGTTTTCTTTACTAACGACACTAAAGCGATGTCGTTTCTCTAAATGACTGATTTTAGTAGCAATGTTCGTCCTCGCTTGACTCTGATGATCCCTTTCTACGCCGTGGGTAAATAGAATGCAGCCAAACGACGGCGTCTCAACAGAAAGCAATGTCGCCAATATCTCTTCGCCTGTATCCTCCCTTCCTCCCTCCTCCCGAGTGAAGTCATGATCAACGAAAAATACTACATTGTGATCGATCGTTTCCCTGATCTCGTCCCATTGTTCCGTCCAAGCAGCGTAAGACAGGGTGCGAACTGCCGCCGATGCTTCCTCGAAGGCTTGCTTGATTTGTTCAAATTGATTTGGGGAGAGATCGTTTACTCCAAAGCTATAGTTCGAGTCGTGAGCAGCGATTTGATGGTCGACGCTCTCGGAAAGCTGACGTGCAATATCATCTGAACCAGAATGTGCAATTGCTGTCAGAACCTTCTCCTCGACCTTATCTCGCGCGCTGCCCACAGGTATCTCATGGATCAATGGATGAGCCAACTTTTCACCCTGATTAAGGGACCACAGCGTGAGAATCTTTAGCGTGACTTGCTTGGCAGCGAGTAAGGAATTTGTCCCGAATTGATCGTCGATCCAGTACAAGCGAGTAATTCCGGCGGCTCTTACTAAGCGTGTTAGCTCCTGTGTAGTTACTGTGCTCACTTCAATGCTCCTCCTAAGTTGATTTCGAATTTGAATTGCCGCCCGTGTTGATTCCTGTCGGGCAGGAGTTCAATGGTGCTTTTCTCTAGCGCAAGAAGTTCGCGGGAAATATAGAGTCCTAGTCCATGGCCTTCCCCCTCCGGTTTTCCGCTAACAAAAACATCGAAGATCCGCGAGGCTACTCGCTCGTCGATGCCGGTTCCGTTATCCCACACAAGAATGAACGGATTCTTCACTTCGAACGTTACCGTCTTTCGTAGCCCTGGATTGAGTCCCGCAGCGCGTTGAAGCCAATAGTGACTGTTGCGCGCCAAATTATCGAACACCTGGAGCATACGGCCCCGACTTGCTCTTATCTGAAATAGGTCCGTCTCCATTACCTCAAAGATTGTACCGTCGTTCTCCCACACGGCCTTCTTTTGTTTCTTCAATGTAGTGATGAGACTTGCAACCTCGAACTGCTCCCTATGACCGCGTCTATTCCGAAGCATTGGGTCTAGGAAGCGAATTCGATCAACGATCTCCTGCCCCGACGCTTCTGCGCTTCGGATGTCAGAGAGAAACTTGACATTCTTGTAACCGAGTACGTGGGCTGCCTTTGCCAGGGTAGAAAGGGCATACAGCATTGCTTCGACAACTGGGTTGACCTCGTGAACCAAGCCTTCAGCGGCAAGGCCGACAGCAGCAGTCGAGTAAAGTTCCCTCATCTGCCGATCATCTGTCGAATATTCCTCCACGATGGTGCTTACCGCGTGCGGAATGCTCGCGACCTTTTTGAGAAGCAACGGCACTCCCTTGGCGCGTGATGCGAGAACTGATGCAATCTGCTTAGCGTCCGAGACGATTCTTCTCGTCTCTTCAGAATCTCCGGCTGTAAAGCTAGCTTCAAGTCGCCCACAGACTTCAATTACGTCAGTGGCGAAGGTAGTATTGTCTGAAAGAAGAGCAGCTATCTCTTTCGCAGAGTCGGCAGTCTCTTGAAGTTCGGATAAAGCGTCGGATTGGCCGTAACTAGTCGGACGTGCATTCTCAGCGTGTTTACGCCCTTTGATGAAGTCGTTGTAAGCTCGCCGGCACGTTGAAATCGTGTCGTTAACCTCTTGGACAAATCTTTTCGCGAGGAACTCAAAACCCCGCTTTGCACTATTCTCAACGAAACCTTCTCGGTCTGATTTCTCAACGAGGCTTCGATTCTCCTTCGCGGCGATGCTCATCCATCCCAGCGTGTTTCCAGGGCGCAGTCCGTAGAATGACTCGCCTCTGGTTTGACGTTCTCCAAGACCCAACCAATCGTCGCCCATACGAATGCGAAAATTGTCGCGGTAAATGAACACACCGGTATGGCTGTCGACAAATTGTGGCTTAGAGAATCTCTTGGCTTCGGAGATATCGATGTCGAAGACCTCCCCCATAAATGGGCCGGGGTTCTCTAAGCGATTGTCGCTCACGAACGTGGATAGATCAGCTCCGGATAATGTTCTCGTGAATCTGATGAACCATTCTCCTGGTCCGCGCTCTAGAGCTAGCGAACTAGTTTGACGATGGGTTCTAAAGAAGCTCAGGAGCGACTCGCCCCGGTCTGGTTCAACATACTGCCGAAATCCTGGATCGTTGCGAGTCTTTCTGAATAGAAGCAGCTTAATGAAGCCCTCAATCTCTAAGCTATGACGTTCGGCATCTTCCGAGGGGAGCCATGTCACCGAGAACCTGGCCTGTGCTGCGCTCAAATAATTCTCAGCCGTTTCCAGAGGTATTCTGACTGAGTCGAAGACGAAGGATATATCGAAATCGTTGAAACTCTTGAACGGCGAAATCAATGTAGAGAGCTGACGACTTAGGCTTGTGATTGAGCGAGAATCCTTCCAATAGGATAGATCAGAGAGGCCGTAGATGTATAATGTAGTTCCGGCGATCCCACGCGGCGGTATCGAAGTTGCGGATACTGGCACCGAGGAGAGCAAGTTTCCCTGTCCACAATCGTTCCAAGAGAAGCTGACCCTCCACCCGTGATCTGCGTTGTTCTCGAACGTCTCTATAACGATATAGCTACCGAGCTTCAATGTGCCTATTCTCCCTAATCCTTTATCTCCCAACGGCGTTCGACCGAATCTTGCGGTGACCTTGCCCGCTAGTTTGAAGGCACGTTTTGGGGAAAGACTGATGGTCAGCCATCCTCGTTTTATGACTTCATACGACATCCCCGTGCCATTGTCCTTAACTGTGATTTTGCCCTTCAGGCGCAGATGGCGGTCATCTGGCGGAGTCTCTGCCCCTTCGAGTGTCGGCAGATGCACACTCTCGATGTGCTCGGTCTCGACCTCGACCTGACAGTACTCCGCGTCGGCATCGTAGGAGTTTTTCACCAATTCAAGCAACGCTTGGCCGGTGTCCGTGATCAGTTCATCACCGAGTTGACGGATAACGTGCGAGTCGATCTCAAGTCTCAAAGGGCTCTCTTGGGGCATTTAGGAGATGGGGCAATCCGTGGCTACGTCAAAGCTTACTTTTCGACGTGTCCAGAGAATCAGACGACAATTTGGGAGCGGGTGGTCTAAAATGCCAGAACTGATGCCGGCTCCGATTCGCCCCTTGCTTTTTGTTTTTGCTCGATACTGCAAGCCTTCCTCCTTGGAGCACTTCAGGGGTGCGCAGCAATCCCAAAACTCGAGTGACGCTGCGCCCTGACTGGCCGATGGCGAGAGTCCAAGACCTACGGAGCTCGTGGAAGCGGTGTCCTCTGCGAGCAAATCAGCGGGGCACCCCACGACCTCTTCCGATCCCCGGCAAGATCTTCCTGCCTCGTTCGCTAGAGTAGCGATTCGCGCATCCTCGTCTCCTGGCGACCTTGTGGTCGATCCCTTTTGCCGAGGGGGACCACACTCCTCAAAGCCATCGCTCTCAGGCGGCGAGCATGCGGATAGATATTAGGTCCTTGGCTTCTTCTTTGACTCGCGTAAAGACCACTTCCCTGTCTGGTTACGACCGAAGGGAGATCGACGCATGGATTGAGCGGCTTGAAAAATAGGTTCCGGACGGCTGCAGAGAGCAGGCCAAGTCTGAAGTAGATGCAGAGTACTACGAAAAGAACCTGCCCAAACCGCATCGTTGAACGGGCCCCTGCATTTGGCTCGTAAGTACACGGGATATCATGCGAGGCCTCTCAGGTCGGAACGCAGGAGTTCTGGCCGTCGGCTCGCCACAGCGTTAATAATTTTCCGCTCGGCGCGTTGTTTTAGCTTGGCACGAAGGATATTTCTTCCTGGACTATGGAAGTGTCGCAAGAGAGTCCAAATTTGGCGGTTATCCCGGGAGCGGACAGGCGTCTTGCAGTCCCTGAATCGCTGCTCGAAGCCGTCTCTTGCCAGAAGCGCGTCAGCGGCGCACCACATGACTTTTATCGCTATCCTGCACGCTTCTCCCCGGCGTTTGCTCGAGAGGCAATCAAAGCTTTCACGGAACCGTGGGACGTTGTTCTAGATCCATTCTGTGGCGGTGGGACAACTTTGGTCGAAGCAATGACGCTTGGTCGACGAGCGGCTGGGATGGATGTCAGCACTCTTGCTTCGTTCATCAGCAGAACGAAAACGACGCCGATCTCCGTTCACGATCGTCGGGAAATCGAGAATTGGGTGGCTTGCCTGCGGGCAGAAGAGCCTCGGGATGGATCGGTATGCAATAGCTCAAACGTCGAGACACTGTATTACGAGCGGAATCTACCACTCGAATCTCGGACGTTCTTCCGTTGGACGAGTGCGTGGTTGGAGTTGCTGCCAAGTAAACGACAGCAGAACTTCGCTCGGTTGATCCTTGTTGGAGTGGGGCAATGGGGCCTCGATTGTAAGACGACCTTGCCTACCGCGCAGGAGCTGAAGGCGGAGTTTTGCGATCGGTTGACAAGGGCTCTGAACGAGTTTTTCGAATTTCTCTCTCTTGCATCAAAACAATCCTCCATCCCGAGATGCCGCTTAGGATCTCTGAGGAGAGTTATTAATCGATCGTCCGAAGACTGTGACGACGAAGGCAGAATTCCAAAGTCGTGGTTACCTGCGAAACTTGTTCTTACCTCGCCACCATACCCCGGAGTACATGTGGTCTACCATAGGTGGCAAGTGCTTGGACGCAAGGAAACTCCTGCTCCCTTTATGGTCGCGAACCAACGCGACGGAGCTGGCGAGTCGCATTATCTTCTTGGGTCCCGGAAAGAAGGAGAACTTACCACGTATTTCAAGCGGTTGAAGAACGTGTTTACGTCTGTTCGCTCGCTTGTTTCTGAACAAGGTCTTGTCGTCCAACTAGTTGCCTTTTCTGACCCAACGTGGCAGCTCCCAGAGTACCTCAAAGTAATGCGTGATACAGGGTTTTCAGAGCTCAAGCCTACGATCAAAACAGATGCGGAGATACTTGGCCGCATCTGGAGAGACGTGCCAGGACGAAAGTGGTATACGATTAACCGAGAGATTCCCGCAAGTCGCGAAGTCCTTCTACTTCATCGTCCGCGATAAATAAAAAGTAAACGATTACCAGCAGCATGCAGGAAAATGCTCGCTGGGTCAGGTCTATAAGGCCGCTGTGTGCGCTCGGGTCAGGCCTATAAACCCGCTGTAGCAGCCTGATCGAGAATACGGAGCGGAGCCTCGGGGTTAGGCCAAGAAACTGAAAGTCACTCATCCAAGCAGAGCGGCACGGAGCTTTTGGCAGAGAGTTTCAGCCCTCGGGATTGGCGCAATGCGTGATCCGCTTGGCTGATATGGCCCAGCCGAAGCGCCTCGGCAAGCCCACGCGTCTGCGACGTTGGTGCGCTGGGCACCCATGCGGCGATACAGCATAGTGTGGAATCGAACGCAACATCGGGATCATTACCATCGAGAGGCTCGGCCCACTAAGGACACAGACTTGGCGGGCAGAACCCAGCGCTCCAGCACCTCCCGGGCCATTCGGGTGTTCAGGCGTCCATGCTGCAGGTTGGAGAGGTTTTCGGCAGTATTTGCCTATCTGCTGTATGGACGGCTCTTGCCATCCACTCAAGCGACCCTGAATTCTGGGAAAGCTTGCTATGCGATCAACTCAGACTTGCGACTCGGGTCGGGATCCTTTTCATAGCGATAGACTCGGCCTTACCTGATTTCCTCTGTGACCCGGGTACTTCATCTATTCCTTTGCCATTGGGGGAATGGCCGTTCTCACCAAAAAAGTGCGGCGTACCGCAAAATAGTTCGAAACTCGAGTAGTCCGCGTGGGAAGCTTCCCACTCCCACTACTCAAGCGAGAGTGGAAGATGGGGAAACGAGCGTCGATCCACTCTCACGGTTGCGACTTGGACTACCCGAGTTTCAGCACCTGCAGTGGATCAGTTCCGTGAAGATTGAGGGCAGAGTGCGTAGCGGAAGTGGCAAGCTTCCCACTGCCGCTGCTCTCCCGAGAGTAGCGCGCATGGGAACGCTGAGTAGTTTCAATGGCCGGGGTCCGGCGATCTTGGCAAAATCCTGGAGGGTGGGTTTGAACGCGAGCGCCGCCACTGGAGAGAACCGCTGAAAGGGGGGAACCTCGAGCAAGCAGCACGACTTCTGGAAAGGCGGGCTGAGAAAAGCCCAGCGAGATGGTCGCATGCTGGGACCCCATCTGGCTCTTGCCCAGGGTGGCCTTGCGAGTCAGCTTTCGTTCATGCCCCCACTGCTTACGATCGTCACCGCAGCCGGCTTGGTCACATTTGCACATAGCTCTTCGCTGGCGGCGGAACCGACTGGGGAGTTTGCCGAGCATATCTCGGCCCTTACCACTGCGAGGCGCGGCTCGCCGCTCAAACTAAAGCAGGGTGAGGCAGCCACCACCAAGGCTACGTTCAAGCCGCCCGTAGAAATCCTCATCGAAGCCAAAACGAACTCGACCAATCTCAGGATGAGCTACGCGGCCGATCAGGTGATCTTCAACTGGGAGCGCCTGCGCGGGCAGCTCCGCGTCGATGGCGGCCCCGCGGATGGCCAGCACAAATCCGGCGCAGGCACTATTCCAACGAACAAGTACGTTATCATTCGATGGCTGGTAACGCCAGATAAGCAATCCATCTACGTGGACGATCAGCTGCGGTTCGAGCATTCGGGCGACTACTCCAGCATCAACAATCCCGTCAGCATCTTCGGCGCTGGCTCCGAGGTCACAGTCAAGTCGATCAAGGTGAAACAGCTCTCTCCCCAGACACATTGACCATGAACTCCCTATTCGCGATCGCTCCTTACAAGTACGAGGACTTTTGGGCTTTTGACGATGCGCGGGTGGGACTTCACAAAGAGCCATTCGTCAGCGGTGCCGACACGATCATCGACATCCTTACCGAGGAGATTCCCGACGCTCGGACCGGCTTCAAGCTCGTCTTCTCGGCTCAGCCCTTTCCAGCCTACAGCGCACGTTTCGTCCTGGCGCGTCCCGAGTACGGAGGCAACTGGTACTCCTGGGCCGAGCGGGGAATCGAAGGTTGGCTTTGTCCTGCCCTCTTTAGTACTTCGATACCGCGCCCCCGGAACTCTACGTGAAGGTGTCGCCGAAATGATCGTTACGGAACGGCAGCCTCGGCCCGCCTCGCCTCTGCCCGTTCTCGGAGCGCTTCCATGACCTCATCGGCGAATTCCTGCAGGAGGCGCTTGTCGCGATCGCCGAACTGGCGCGGCTTGGTGTCGTAAATGCAAAGCGTGCCGACAGGCTGGCCATCCGGAGCTCTCAGCGGAGTGCCCGCATAGAAGCGCCAGCCTTGTTCCTTGAGTAGCGGATTACTGGCGAAGCGAGGGTCGCGAGCGAGGTCCTCGATCACCAGGAACTCGTCGCTGGCTACGACGTGCGCACAAACGGAAATCTCGCGTGGAGTGCCGGCGGCTTCCGCGAGTTCTGCCGGGAGACCGATCTGTGACTTAAAGACGTGACGGTCACGATCAATGAAGCTGATCAGCGCCACTGGTACCTCGAAGATTCGCGCGAGCTTTCCGGTAATGCGATCAAACCCCTTCTCCCGCCCAGGCTCGAGCAGATTGAGCCCAGCGAGGGCCGCGAGGCGATCCTCCTCGTCATGGGGAACGGGCGCGACTTGCATCTCATCCAGCACCGGCGGCGCGAGTTTGCCCATCAGCGTGATAGCATCTGGAAGGGTAGTCACGACTTCGTCGGCACCGGAATCGCGAAGACGCTTGGTCGCATCCTCCAAACCCTCCGTGACGCCCCAGAGACCGATCGCGATCTTCAGGGTGGGGAAGGCGTTGCGCAGCTTCATGCAGAGGTAACGCGCATGAATGACGGTGGACGGAGCCACTACCGAGACGACAACCACATCCACCTGCGCTTTTTCCACCAAGGTCATGAGTTCCCCGGCAGTGAGCTTTCCGGAGGCATTGTCCACGGTGAAGCCCTGCTGCTGGAGGAGTTGGGCGAGCATCTGCCCGGCGAGTTCGTCGCGATCCGCGCGGGCAGGCAGGCAGTAGACGCGGCAAGTCGCGGGGGCGGGCCGGGTGATGACGACCTCGTCGGGCGGGCCTTTCTTCTCCGGTTTTCGCTCCACGACAGGCCGGGTGCCGAGGTCGCCGATGATGTCGCGCAGGCTTTGCTCGACGAGCATCCGCTGGTCGGCATCGAGCACCTCGAGGCGGTGATCTGTCTCAGCGGTGGCGATGACGGGGATGAATACGGAATCGTAGAGCGCAACGAGCGAGTTGGCCTTGAGGTAAGACTCGACGAACTCCAACTCGTCGTTCTCGCCCACTGTGAGCAGTCGATGGTAGCAATCCTCAGCCGGCGTGAGCGCCTCTTCGTCGCTGAGCACCACGCTCAGGAAGGACAGCCGCGGGACGTACCGGCCCATAACCACCAGGACCACGGTGAGCGGAGTCGCCAGCACGAGACCGACCGGTCCCCACATGAAGGTCCAGAAGACCGCCGCGATGATTAGCGCAATGGAGGAGACGCCGGTGCTGGAGCCGTAAAGCCAGGGCTCCATGACGTTGTTGCTCAGGAGTTCCAGGACGACGAAAAGGCCGATGGTCAGGAGCGGCGTGGTCCAGCCGGGGGAGACCGCCAGCGAGAGCGCGATGGGAAAGGCGGCGGCAATCCACGGACCGATGTACGGGATAAAGCGAAGCACCACTGCGAAAGCGCCCCAGAGCACGGCATTGGGCACATCGAGAAAGTAGAGGCCGGCGGCTACGGGGATGCCGTACGTGACATTCACGATGAGCTGCATGAGCAGATACCGCGAAACGCGGGCGCCGGCATCGTCCATGGCGCGCGTCGTCGCACTGATCCGGCCCTGGCCGATCAAGCGGATTATCCGGCCGCGCAGATCCTCTCGCTGCAGGAGCATAAAGATGACCAGGAGCAGGACGAGCGCAGCCGTTCCCAATGGACCGAGCAGCGGTGCCACGAGCAACTGGACCAGTTCAATGGGATTTGCCTTGCCCGTGGCGACCTGCTGGACCGGCACCGCGGCAGGCGCGTCCTGTGCAACCATGCGGATCGTGTCCGGTTGGCCAGGGGTCTGTGCGACCGTCGGCACCGCAGACTCCGCGCCCGGGAGGTCCTTCTTCAACTCCTCGACCGTGGCGGAAAACCGCGAGAACGTTCCCCCGGTCGGCGTCTTGAAGGTACGCAGCTTGGTTTGGATGTTCTCTTTATAATCTGGCAGCTTCGTCGCGAGATCCACCAGCTGCCGGGTCAGCACCCAGCCCGCTCCGCCGAGGCCGGCAAAGATCATCAGGACGACGATGAGCACCGCACAGATACGGCCGAGCCAGCGCTCGATTCGCGAGACGATCGGCGCGAGCAGGAAGGTAAGCAGCGCGGCTAGGGAAAGCGGGATAAGGAGATCGCGCGCGAAGTAGAGTAGCGCGATCACGAACGACGCAAGCGCGACCGTCCAGATTCCAACAAGTGCATCTGTCGCGGTAGTCTTCTTGGGCGTTGGCATGTGGGCGGGTCTTTTCTACCGCACAATCGTCCAGCACAGCGATCCCGACTGCTTCCAAGTGCCTATCCATCCCGGGCGGCTTTGTGCTATGGCTGCGGACCCCTTATGAACATCGACCGCCGCACCGCTCTCCGTCAAACTGCCGCGCTCTCCGTGGGAGCCGCGCTTTCGTCCATGATCCAGCTCCGCGCGGCTGATCCCGTGGAGAAGAAGTATCGCGTGGCGGTTATAGCGCTGGGACGGGGGAAGGATCACGTCAAGGCGCTGCTTACCATGCCTGATGTGGAGATCGCATACCTCGCGGAGGTCGATCCGAAGCGGCTGGAGGCGGGCCTAAAGATGGTTGCGGAAAAGCAGGAGACGACCTGTGTGGGCGTGGAGGACTTCCGCAAGATCCTGGAGGATGAGACGGTCGAGGCGATCTTCATCGCGGCACCGAACTTCTGGCACACTCCGATGGCGCTGCTCGCGATGCAGGCAGGCAAGCACGTGTACGTGGAGAAGCCGGCCAGCCAGAATCCCTACGAGGCAGAGCTGATCGTGTCCGCTGCAAAGAAGCATCAGCGGCTGGTGCAGATGGGGAATCAGCGCCGAACCTGGATGCGGGAGGCCATCGCCGCGCTACACGGAGGGGCGATCGGCAAGCTGCACTTCGCCCGGGCCTTCTATTACAATGCACGAGCAGCCATCGCTCAGGACGCAACCAAGGTCCCGCCGGTGAGCAACATGGATCTCTGGCGCGGGCCCGTTGCTGGAGAAGGCGACATCACCCCGTTCGTCCACTACGACTGGCATTGGCTCTGGCAGTGGGGCAACGGTGAGCTCGGCAACAACGGCATCCACAGTCTCGACGTGCTGCGTTGGGGCCTGCAGGTGGATCTGCCAGAGCGGATCTCATACATGGGCGGACGCTACTGGCACGACGACCGGCAGGAGACGCCGGACACGGGCACCGCCGTTTTCGACTATGGCAAAGTCGGCATGGAGTGGGTGCAAAGCAGCAGTCATCCGCGCTCGGCGGAGAAGCCGCTCGGGGAATGCGTCTTCTATGGAGATGGCGGCACCTTTGCGATTACCGGGGACACCTGGACTGCCTACGATTCAAAGGGCGCGAAGATGAGTGCAGGCAAGAACGGGGGCGGAGGCGACGCCGCGCACATTCGGAACTTCCTGGACGCGATCCGGGGCAAGGCGCAACTCAACAGCCCGATCGATGAGGGCCAGAAGAGCACCATGCTCTGCCACCTCGGCAACATCGCCTACCGAACGAACACCGTGGTGCGGATCAATCCTGCCACCGGCAAGCTCATCGATAACCCGGAAGGTGAGAAGCTCTGGAAGCGGGAGTACCGCGCAGGTTGGGAACCCGCGATCTGATCACACTGCCGTCCGGACGGCATCGATGAATGCACCGACGAGTCGCAGGTCCTTGCGTCCTGCGACGGACTCCACTCCGCTGCTCACATCCACTGCATACGGCTGCACTTCTCTCACTGCGGCTGCGACGTTCTCCGATCGGAGGCCGCCTGCAAGGAGGAGCGAGCAGTGCGGATAGCGTTCGCGGACGAGCTTGGCCAGCGAGAGGTCGACGTGCACTCCGGTACCGCCGAAAAGCCCTTCGACGTGGGCATCAACCAGCAGATGCGTAGTGGCGAAGCGCTCCAAGTTCGCGACATCATCGGGCGAACGGACGCGCAGCGCCTTGATGAACGGGATCTCCCAGTCGGCGAGTTGCGCGCAGTAGGCTGCGTCTTCGTCACCATGGAGTTGAAGTACGTCAATTCCGGGGATCTCGGCAATGCGCCGGGCGTCGTCGAGCGGCGCATTCACGAGCAGCGCGACTTTGCAGACGAGCGGTGGGAGGTGGCGGATCCAGTGGCGCGCGTCGGCGAGATCGACGTAGCGCTTGCTCCCGGGCCAGGTGTTGAACCCAAGTGCATCGGCTCCCAAGGCGATGCACTCCTCTGCATCGCTCTGGTTCGTGAGTCCGCAGATCTTCACTCGCACCCGCCGCGCGCGTGTTTCCTCCGGCAGTGAGTCGGGAGCCATGCCCTATTCCACCACCCGGCCCTCGACGCGCTTCACGTCGCTATGATGGGTGATGACATGGTAGCGCCCATCACTGGAGCGGAAGAAGAGACTGAGCAACCAGCTGACTACGCTGATGATCAGCGCGCCAACGATCGCCTGGCCAAAGCTCCCGACATAGAAGCCAGGGATGATGCCGCCTGCGATCGAGAGCATCACGGCGTTCACGATGAGAATGAAGAAGCCGAGCGTGATGACGATGAAGGGCAGGCTGAGCAGCAGCACGACCGGGCGAACGAGGGCATTCAGAATTCCGAGGAAGAGCGCGGTCCCGATCAGCGCGCCCAGGCTCTCGCAGCGCATTCCGGTGAGCTTCACCGCGACTGCCACGGCGATGGTCGTGACGAGCCAGCGGATCAGAAAAGGTGTCATGCGGAGGAAGATACGTGGCGCGCGAGGGTATTCCAAGCCTTCTACATTCTTATCGTGTGGCACGAGCAAGGAACCCAGCGCTTGCGCAACTCGCGCTCCCCTGCTCCGCTGCCCGGCTCCCAAGTCCGGGACGATCCGCTGAATGAAATTGCCCGCCGCCCTCTCGCCCCTTCGTCATGGGCCATTTGCGCGCTACATGGCAGGCGAGGCGATCTCGATGGTCGGCACGTGGATGCAGACCTTCGCCCAGGGCTGGGTGCTCACCACTCTCACGACCAGCGCCGTCACGCTCGGGCTGGTTAACTTCGCTGCAGGGATCCCGATGCTGCTCCTCACGATGGTCGGCGGCTCCTTTGCCGATCGCTATGACAAGCGCGCAATCCTGCACTGCGCACTGGTTATCCAGATCATCCTCGCCGTCTTCATCGGCTGGAAACTCGCGCAGGGGCAGATCGAGATCTGGCACATCTTCGTCGCAGCCACGCTTCTCGGCATCACGGCCGCCTTCGAAGTGCCCGCGATCTCCGCCTTCGTGCCGGAGTTAGTGGATAAGACCGACATGGCTCACGCGATCGCGATCGACCGCGTGGTCTTTCATGCGACGCGCCTGATCGGCCCGGCGATCGGAGGCTTTCTGATTGGGTCGATGGGCGTCGCGGCGGCGTACTTTGCGAACGCGTTCACCTTCCTCGCGCTCATCCTTGCGCTGCTTACGATCCCTCGGCGCGCCGCTGGTTCCGCAGAGGAGCAGGAGGCGAGGAAAGGGCCGATGAGTGAAGGCTTCCGCTTCGTGCGGCGAGATCCGCCGACGCTGAAGATGATCCTGCTCATGGCGGCAATGTGCTGCTTCTGCTCGCCCTTCCTGATGATCGTCATGCCGCTCTATGCTCGGGTCACGCTCGGCCTCGGCGCAGAGCAGATGGGCATCCTGATGGCGGTTTCCGGTGTTGGTTCCTTTGCGGGCTCCCTCGGGCTGCTCTCGATTCCGCGAACCCGCCGCACGCTCGCGCTCCGGATCGGCGGTAGCCTGGCGGTCCTCGCGCTCATTGGGATGTCCGCAGCCACCAGTCTCGCCGTGGCCTGCGTGAGCATCGCCTTCCTGACACTCGGGCTCTCCACCGCCTTCGGGCTTTCAAACATTACCATCCAGGAGCGAGCGCCGGACGCCATTCGCGGTCGCATCTCTGCCGTGGCCGGGCTGGCGTTCTTTGGAATCCTGCCGTTCTCCGGACTGATCATCTCATCCGTGGTGGATCTCGTGGGCATGCGCACGGCGTTGCTTGGCAGCGCCGCGGGATACGCCATTTGCGTGCTCCTGCTGCTGGGGCGTTCGCAGCCGCTCGATGCCCCACCTGTCTCGTCACCGTCTCCAGACGCGACCTGAGGGCAGGCTTTGCGAATTGCGCCGCATCCGGCGCTCGTACAGTCTCAGTAACCGCCCATGCGTCTCCCCCGCTCCCCTCGCGTGCTCGCCACCTGCGCCGCGCTCCTCCCGGCATTTTGCCTAGCCGAACCCGCTGCACCACCCAAGCCGGACGACCGCGTCCCAGCCCCTCTCGCTGCCTCGGACAGCCCAGAGCAGGCGATG
This sequence comes from Spartobacteria bacterium, assembly GCA_031389825.1. GTDB lineage: Bacteria > Verrucomicrobiota > Verrucomicrobiia > Chthoniobacterales > Chthoniobacteraceae > JANMSW01. The sequence continues at coordinate 212,718 of JANMSW010000034.1, read as the reverse complement.
AAGAACTTCACGGTCGCCCCGGGTCTCCAGGTCGATCTTTGGGCGGCCGAGCCGCTCCTCGCGAATCCCGTCGCCTTTGCTTTCGATGATCAGGGCCGCGCCTGGGTAGCTGAGACAAACCGCCGCCGCTCTTCGGTGCCGGATATCCGCAGGAACGCAGATTGGGTGATTCCGAATCTTGCGCTGCGTAGCGCCGAGGAACGTGATGCCTTCCTCAAGAAGAAGTACGCCATCGAAGCGGCCGCGAAGCCGACCAAGGACCTGCCGGACCGGAACGCAGATGGTCAATTCGACTGGCGCGACCTCGCGGTGGAGAGCGAGCAGATCCGTCTGCTGGAGGATCGCAATGGAGACGGGAAGGCTGAACTCAGCAGCGTCTTTGCCGATGGCTTCAACCAGCCGGGAACGGGCATTGCCGCAGGCGTGCTCGCCCGCGCTGGGAATGTCTGGGCCACGATTGCGCCCGATCTCTGGCTGCTCAAGACCGGACCCGACGGCAAGGTAAGCGAACGCAAATCGTTGCTCAAAGGCTTCGGTGTTCACGTCGTCTACAGCGGCCACGACATGCACGGGCTTAAGCTCGGCCCTGACGGAAAGCTCTACTGGAGCATCGCTGACGCAGGCTCGCATGTGGTCTCGCCAGATGGTCGCAAGATCGATCTCCCCGACACCGGCGCGGTCTTCCGCGCGAACCCCGACGGCACCGAAGTTGAAGTCGTCGCCACTGGTCTGCGCAATCCGCAGTCGCTCGCTTTCAACGACCTGGGCGACCTCTTCACCGGTGACAACAACGCCGATGGCGGTGACAAGGCGCGCTGGCTGCACCTCGTGGATGGCGCGGATTACGGCTGGCGGCTCGGCTGGCAGTTCCTGCCGAAGCTCGGCGCGTGGAATTCCGAGCGGCTCTGGGAGTTGGATACCGCCGGCACTGCGCTGTCGCTCCTGCCGCCGGTCGGCCATATCGGGCACGGTCCCGCCGGAATCGCCTACTACCCTGGCACCGGACTCCCGGAGCAATATCGCGAGCACTTCTTCTACGCGGATTTCCCGGGTGGCGTGCGCGCCTTCGCCATTCAGCCACGCGGAGCTAGCTACACCGTGGAGGATCCCAAGGACGTGCTGCAAGACAACACGCCCGGCCAGATGACGGGCAAACTGCTCTGGAACCTTTATCCCTCGGACGTTGCCTTCAGCACAGATGGCGGCGCCTATGTGCTCGACTGGCTCCAGGGCTGGGAGAAGACCGGCAAGGGCCGCATCTACCGCGTACACGATCCGAAGATCGATGCGAGTCCGCTCGTGCAGGAGACGAAGCGTCTGCTCGCGGAAGGCTTCGCCAAGCGCCTCGACGACGAACTCGCGCGGCTTCTTGGGCATCAAGATCAGCGGGTACGGATCGGCGCGCAGACAGCCCTCGCCGCGCGCGGCCCAGCAGGCGTGAATGTCTTCATGCGAGTGGCCCGCGTGGACTCCGATGACGGCCAGGCACGCCGCGATCTCGCGCGGCTGCATGCGCTCTGGGGACTCGGAATGATGGCTCGCCAATCACCGGAGACCATCTCGGGAGTGCTCGCTTTCCTCCGCGACAAGGATCCGGAAGTGCGCGCTCAAGCAGCGAAGGTGCTCGGCGATGCCAAGTGGAAAGCGGCTTCTCGCGGCCTCCTGCAGAACCTCGCAGATCCGTCTGCGCGCGTCCGCTTCTTCGCCGCCCAGGCGCTGGGGAAGATCGGCGGCGCGCAGCCCGTCTCCGCCCTAGTTAAGATGCTCCAGACGCTCCCACCCGAGATGGCTAGCGACGCCTTTCTGCGGCACGGCGCGGTGATGGCCCTAGCGACCTGCGCGACGGCCGAGAGCCTTGCCGCGTTAGCTAAGGAACCCTCCTCAGCCGTGCGCGCTGCGGCCCTGCTTGCGCTCCGCCGCCAGGGCTCGCCATTGGTGGCGAGTTTCCTCGCGGATGCCGACCCAGTGCTCGCGCGCGAAGCAGCCCGGGCGATCCACGATGCACGAATCCCAGCGGCCCTCCCCCAGCTCGCGGCTCTCACCTTGGCATCGCGCGACTGGCCTGAGAAAGTCGCCACACCGATCGCCCGGCGGGTGATCAACGCCGGGTATCTGCTGGGAAGCTCGGACGACGCGAAGCGGCTGGCCGAGCTCTGCGCGGAGGCCGGAGCGAACGTGTCCACGCGCCTCGATGCGCTCGAGGCGCTGGGCCAATGGAACACCGATCTTGGGCGGGACCGGATCACCGGACTCTATCAGCCGGTCGCGGCCGCGCGCGAGCCGACCGCTGCCAGCGCCGCGCTCCTTCCTGTGCTTGAGTCATTACTCAAGGATGGAGAGGCGCGCATCCGGCTCGGCGCGCTTGAGGCCGCAGGCAGCCTGAAACTCGCCGCAAGCGAACCGCTCCTCCTCCAGGTCGCCCAGCAGGAGAAGGACGGCAACGTCCGCGCTGCGGCCCTCCGTGCGCTGGCCAGCGTCGGCTCACCGAATCTGCGCGCCGCGCTCACCGCCGCCCTGGAGTCGAAGGACAAGCCCGTGCTCGAAGAAGCACGCAAGCTTACCGCCCGCCTCTTTCCCGCAAATGCCGCCGAGGACGCGGCCAAGCTCCTCGCCACCGGCTCCATCGCGGAACAGCAGGCCGCTCTGAAAACCCTTGGTCAGGCTACAGGCGACGCCGCAGCCAAGCTGCTCGCACAATGGCTCGACCAGCTCAATGCAGGTAAAGTCGCCCCTGCTCTCCAGCTCGATCTCCTGCAAGCCGCCGCGCAACGTAACGATCCCGCCCTGGCCCAAAAGATCGCCAGCTTTGAGACCACCCGTAACGCTGCTGATCCCGTCGCCCGATGGTCAGAATGCCTGGAAGGCGGTAACGCCGCGGCCGGTCGTGAAATCTTCCGGGAGAAGGCCGAAGTGGCCTGCATGCGCTGCCATAAAGTAAAGGGCGAGGGCGGCGACGTGGGTCCGGATCTCGCGGGTCTTGGCTCTAAACAGGATCGCAAGGCGCTTCTCTCGTCCATTGTGAACCCGAACGCAGCGATTTCACCCGGGTACGAGAACGTGATGCTCACGCTGAAGGATGGAAGTTTCGCGGTGGGGATCCTCTCCGCCGAGAATGAGAGCGTCATCACACTTACCCAGCTCGCCGACGGCACCAAGGTGCAGATCCCCAAGGACACCGTCACCCAGCGCGACCGAGTTCCCTCCGCGATGCCGGAAGGACTCGGGGAAGTGCTTGGCAAGCAAGGTCTGCGGGACGTCGTCGATTATCTAGCGACCTTAAAGTAAACGCCGCGCGTGTTCACCCACAATATTCGGGTGAACCTTCCGGGATTGACGGCCTCGTACGCCGCTCGCGCTCGAGAACGCCACGGCTTTTTCGTGGCAGTCCACGGTTCAGACGTGGCAGTCCACCCTTACAGGCGGAGCGCCACGTTCCTTTCGTGGAAAGCCACGCTTGAAGCGTGGAATTCCACGTTAAAAGGGTGGAACGCCACGTCCCAAACGTGAACCGCCGCCTCCGAGCGTCGAACGCCACGTATAAAGCGTGGAGTGCCACACTTCGACCGCGGACCGCCACGAAAAAAACCGTGGCGAAATCCCGCAAACGCCCGAAGCAAGGCTGCCGCTGAGGCACTTACAAGCACCACCGGATTACTCACAACCCGCTCCCGCCGAGTAAACTTGATCCTGTCGGACTTTTCTAGGAGAAAGCGCTTGCGAGGCAACGCTCAGGCGCTATCGTCCGCCTTCCTTTCAAAGGGCAATTAGCTCAATTGGTTAGAGCAAATGACTCTTAATCATTAGGTTCTGGGTTCGAGTCCCAGATTGCCCACCCCCTCACTCCCTCCTTTCGAGGGATTGCGACTCTTCGAGTAAGGTCGATTACCCCCTCACCTGGGTCCGCTTCGGTTCCGGCGCAGAGGTCCAGAACCTTCCGAGAGGTTGCCGTGCGGCGGCAATTCTTTAACGGCTTACTGCCTCTTTGTTCGCTGCCGTCCCCGTACCGGTCGTCGGGCCAAGTGGAATGTGCGATTCGGTGCTCCACTTGATAAAAGGACCCCGTAGTGCCTGCGACCGCTGGCGCTTGCACCACAAAACCCGAGCTGTTGCCGCTCTACAATCCAAGCTGATTCGCATCAGCAGGAACAACAAGCCGCCAGCGGAAGACAGAAAATCTGCAACGCGCGTATTGCATCCGTCGAGAACTCTGGTATTCCGGCTGACCGTAGATAATATTCTCATCCCCCCCTAATGAAACAATCTGCATGAGGAAGCCCTTCCTCATCATCGCCCTGCTGTGCGCCCTGGTGGTCTCTGCAGACGCAAAACGTACTACTACCCTTACTTGGGACGCGTCCCCGGATGCGGACGTGGTCGGCTATCGCGTCGAGTATGGCCCCCTTTCGGGAGTCTACACCGAGAGAGTGGATGTTCCGAATACCACCACGGTCTCGATTGAAGGTCTGAAAGGGAGCGGCAAGTACTTCTTCGTAGTGAAGGCAGTGAATACCGCGGGTTTGGTGAGCGAACCATCCAACGAAGTGGACCTGCCTCCGATCTCTGGCTACGAGGAGTGGAGCGAGCAAATCGATGACCTTGTGCAGCGCGATGCGACCGCGGACCTGGACAAAGATGGGCTTACGAACCTGGTTGAATATGCCCTAGGGCGGCAACCTGGCAGCGCGGAAAGCACGCCTTCGCTCGATCTGGACGTGAGCGGAAGCACCCTGACGGTTCAGTTTTCTCATCCATCAGATCGTGCCGGCGTGCAGTACATCCTGCAGGAAAGCGGGGACGTCCTGACCTGGCGATCTGTTAACGATCTCGAACAGAATGTTGATGGGACCAACACTACTCAGAGTATCCAGCGTGAGCTCGCAGGGGCGCCTACAGTATTTTACCGGCTCCAAATTTTGACCGAAGCCCACAGTTCCTTCACGCCGCCTTACGGCGTGGTGGGAATCGTCATCAAAGGATCGAAAGCCGGTTCCCAGGAAGCTGTTACCACAAGATTCGGACTGGGTGTCACCCGTCCAGTGGAACTCACGGGAAATGTTGAAGCTGTTGGAACGGATACGATTTCCGACAGCGAAGCGAACTGGCAGGATGGCCAGTTTGAGGGACCGAACGGAAGCTATCTGCTGGAGATCACGTCCGGTCCTGGCGCCGGGACTAACTACGATATTGTGGAAACCTCTGCGAGCGACCGGACTATCCGGGTCGCTCAGCCTTTGGTGCCGAATTTGGTCAGCGGGTTCACCTACCAGATCCGCAAGCACTGGACACTTGCGAGCGTCTTTGGTCTAGCGAATGAAGCCGGGCTTAACCCAGCCGATCGGGTGATCGTTTATAACAAGCGTGCGTCCGAGCAGTACTACTTTGATCCGAGTGTCGGCTGGAGGAGCGTGGACAATCCAGGTGCGTACGCTCCGGATGCGGTCTTCTACCCGGAAGATTGCATTAGCGTGGAGACCAGGACGCCAGGCAATCGGCGTATTTTCCTTAATGGTGAAGTGAAGCGCACTGTCACGTCTGTTCCTGTTCTTCCCGGAGTTACCTTGTGCGGAAATGTTTATGCAGGCGCCATGACGCTCGAAAGCAGCGGACTCTATACGGGGGACCCCACCACGGGGATTAGGTCGGGAACAGCGAGCAACTCCGATCGGGTCGTGTTGTCGGACGGCATGAGAGACCGCACCTTTTACTATAATCTCAACCGTGGCTGGCGGGAGCTGAACTCCAACAATCGGAACGCAGGCAACACGCCGATCCCGGTAAGTGGGACGGTCATGATCGTCCGGGGGGTAGGCGAGGGCTTCAACTGGGTGCCGCCGGTCCATCCAGCAGGGCTTTAGAGTCCCTTTCGACGGCGCGGTGATTGCCCCAGTCGCCACCACTTTAAATCCTTGAGCCAGGAATGCGTGCGTGTAGTGTGTTCAAAAGAACACTGCATGCATCATGTCGCCTTCAGATAAGATCATTCAGCTTCGCAGCCTCATTGCGCGGCAAACTGCTGCGCCGGTAGCGCGCAACGCGCGGGCTGAGACGGGCCTCGCCAGCGTCGATGAAGCACTCGATGGCGGACTTTGGAAAGGGGGAATGGTTGAATTAGTGGGAGCGGCGCGCAGTTCGGGTAGCGCGGCTCTGGTGCGCACGCTGCTGAAGCACTTCGCTACCCAAGGACGCTGGTCCGCGCTGATCGATGGGCAGGACTGCTTTGATCCACAATTGGCAGGCGCTCGGGTGCTCTCGTCGCTGCTTTGGATCCGCTGCCGGGAGGCTGACCAAGCGATGCGCAGCGCGGACTTGCTGCTTCGCGATGGGAATCTGCCTCTCGTGGTGCTCGACCTGCATGGCAATCCTGAGGCGCAGCTCCGCAAGATCGCCAGCACGACGTGGTACCGCCTCCAGCGAGTCATCGAACCCACTGCAGTCGCGCTGCTGGTCGTCACACCCCGCCCCTTGGTGCCGTGTGCGGATGCCCGCCTCGAGCTGCATCAATCACTGCCGCTCAGCGCCCTGGAGTGGAACCCCGGGGAAGTGCTTTGCCGGAGCAGCCTGCGGGTGACCCGGAAGCGGTCAGCCAGCGGCTTCGATGGCCAGGCCTTTGCCGCGGAGGCTGGATAGATGTTTGCCGCGATCGTTGTGCCGGACTTCCGGCTCCAAGCCGTCCTCCGCCATGCACCGGAGCTCTGCTCAAAAGCAGTGGCGCTTATTTCAGAGCAGCAGCCGCATGCCTGCATCTTGCAATGCACACCTGAAGCTCACGCTGCGGGAGTGGTAATCGGCATGACGACGAGCCAGGCGCGCGCGCGGTGCGACACTTTGATCGTCCGCGAGCGCTCTCCTGCTGCAGAACGTCCCGCACGGGCGGCGATGCTCGATTGCGCATACGCATTTTCTCCATTCCACGAAGACACTGCGGAAGGCGTCTGCACTCTGGAATGGAAAGACGCGCGTCTTCCCGAGGCGGGCAAAATCGCACAGGCTATGATCGCTCAGCTGGCTTCTTTGCATCTTTTGGCGCGCGTAGGGTTCGCGCCCAATGCAGGCCTGGCATTGCTGGCTGCGCAAAGCGCAAAGACCTGGACTTGCATCCAGGATGCGCGCGAACTCGCCGATTTGTCGGTGGAGAGCCTGGCCCCATCCGAGCGGACCCTCGAGTTGCTCAGGCGGTGGGGCATTCGCACGGTGGGTGCTTTCACCGCACTTCAGCGCGAGCATTTGGTGGAGCGCCTCGGGGCGGAGGCAGCCACGCTTTATGACCGAGCCACGGGTCAAGCAACGTGGCCGCTGCGCTGCGTGCTGCCAGCTGAGACATACGAAGAGGCAGTCGAGTTCGAGCAGGAGATCGAGATGCTGGAGCCTCTGCTTTTCATGCTGCGACGGTTCCTGGAACAAATCGCCCGGCGGCTCGAAACGACCTATCTGGTTGCCGCTGAAGTGACCCTGCGAATCGGCTTCACCACCGGCGAGGACCATGTTCGCACCTTTAAAGTGCCAGCTCCGACAGCCGATGTGGAAGTGCTCTTCCGCATGCTGCACACGCACTTGGAAAAGCTCGCCGCCGAGCATCCCATCGTGAGTCTGCACCTCGTTGCGATTCCCTCGCGACCGGCGCGCCAGCAGTTCGAACTCTTCGCGCCCGCGCTCCGCGATCCGAACCAATTCTACGAAACACTTGCCCGGCTGATTGCTCTGGTCGGCAACGACCGCGTCGGGATGCCGGTTTGCGAACCGACGCATCGGCCCGATGCGTTTCGCATGGCCGCTGTCCACTTCGGCACGGAGAAGGAGCTAACGGACGATCCCGCCTGCGAAATGAGCCTCACGCTGCGACGATTCCGGCCTCCTCTGGGGGCGAGCGTGCAATTCCAGGGGCGTCCCTGCAGCCTGGTGAGCGCACCGGTCCGCGGCCAGGTGCGCACCGCGGAGGGGCCGTACCATGCCTCGGGCGACTGGTGGGATGCGATGAGCTGGGATCGCGCGGAGTGGGATGTGCAGATCGCCGATGGCACACTTTGCCGCATTTATTGCGAAGGCGAGACCTGGTTCCTCGAGGGCATCTACGACTGAGCCGCCGCCATGCCCGAGCAATACGTCGAACTGCACGCGCGCTCCGCGTTCTCCTTTCTCCGGGGCGCATCGCTGCCGGAGCAGCTCGCCGAGCGCTCGGTGGAGCTGGCCCTCCCCGCGATGGCCCTCTGCGACCGCAACGGCCTCTACGGCGCGCCTCGCTTTTATGCGGCAGCTCGCGAGCACGGAATTCGCCCAATCATCGGCTGTGAGCTCACGATGAAGGGCGGCGCGGTGCTCCCGGTCCTCGTGGAGAATCAGCGCGGCTATCAGAATCTCTGCGCACTGCTCTCCTGCACGCATCTGCGTTCTCCGAAGGGCGAGTTTTCCGCGGAGTGGGATGAACTCGCGGAACATTCCGAAGGCTTGATCGCCCTGACTGGCGACCACGAAGGGCCGCTGCAGAACACCGGCGATGCGAATGCGGAGCTGCACCGTCTCGTGAGCATCTTTGGCAGCCAAAAAGTCTTCGTTGAGATCCAGCGGCACCATCTCCGAGGCGAAAAACGCACGAATGCAAAACTCATGGTGCTCGCCGACCGCCACGACCTCCCACTCCTGGCTACCAATGGCGTGCTTCACGCGACGCGCGTCGGGCGCCAAGTCACGAACATGTTCGCCTGCCTGCGCCACCACACGCAGCTGGACTCCGCAGGCAAGCTCCTCTCTCAAAACGACGAGTCCCGGCTGAAGTCCGCCACGGAAATGGCCGCGCTCTTCCACGACCTCCCAGGGGCAATCACCAACACGCAGCAGCTGGCGGATCGGCTCGACTTCAAGCTCGAGGATCTCGGTTACGAGTTCCCCTCCTACGAGACGCCTGATGGCACTTCGATGGACGAGTTCCTGCGGCGCGTAACGCTCGAAGGCGCGCATCGCCGCTACGGGGCGCGGCTTTCACGCAAGGTACTGCTCCAGCTCCGCCACGAGCTGAACCTCATCGAAAAGCTCGGGTTCGCCGGCTACTTCCTGATCGTTTGGGATCTCATTCGATTTTGCGATGAAGCTGGGATCATGGTGCAAGGCCGGGGATCGGCAGCGAACTCCGCCGTGTGCTTCTGCCTCGGCATCACCGCCGTCGATTCCGTCGGCTGCAACCTGCTCTTCGAGCGTTTCCTCAGCGAAGGCCGGCAAGGCTGGCCCGACATCGACATCGACCTGCCAAGCAAGGACCGACGCGAGCGCGTGATCCAGGAAGTGTATAACCGCTACGGCCGACATGGCGCGTGCATGGTCGCCAACGTCATCTCGTATCGCGGCCGCAGTGCCGCGCGCGAAGTCGGCAAGGTGCTCGGCCTTTCCGAGAACCTGATCGAACGCTTCTCGGCACTCTTTGCTTCCGGGGATTTCCCGCACACGCTTGATTTCACGGAGCAGTTGCAAAGCGCCGGCATCCCCCTCGATCATCCGCGCACCCCGGCCTTTGTCTCCCTCTACAAGGCAGTCTACGGGCTTCCGCGTCACCTCGGTCAGCACCCTGGCGGAATGATCGTCTGCCAGGGCAAACTCTCCCGCATCGTCCCGCTCGAGAATGCCACGATGCCTGGGCGCACCATCTGCCAATGGGATAAGGAAGACTGCGAGGACTTACGCCTCGTGAAGGTCGATCTGCTCGGTCTGGGCATGATGGCCGTGCTCCAGGAAACCGTGGCGCTTTGCCGCGAGCGGGGTAATCCCGTGGATCTCGCGACGATTCCCAAGGACGATTCCGCGACCTTCGATCTGATGTGTCGCGCGGACACGATCGGCGTCTTCCAGATCGAATCGCGGGCCCAGCAGGCCACGCTGCCGCGCATGCAGCCGCGCTGCTTCTACGACACCGCCATCCAGGTCGCGATCATTCGGCCCGGCCCGATCCAGGGCGATCTCGTGCATCCTTTCCTCGCCCGCCGTATGGGCAAGGAGCCAATCACTTATTACGATGAGCGCCTGCGGCCTATCCTGGAGCGCACTCTCGGCGTGCCTTTGTTCCAGGAGCAATTGCTAAAGATCGCGATGGTCATGGCGGACTTCACCGGCTCGGAAGCAGAGGAGCTGCGCCGCGCGCTGAGCTTTCATCGCTCGGCCGAGCGCATGGCCAGGGTCACCGCCAAACTTCGCGAGCGGATGACGGCCAACCGAGTAAGCCCGGAGAATATCGACCGGATCGTCCGAGCGTGCTCGTCCTTCGCCCTCTATGGCTTCCCCGAGAGCCACGCGCATAGTTTTGCCCTCCTCGCCTACGGCAGCGCATGGCTGAAGGTGCATCGCTGCGCTGAGTTCTTCTGCTCGCTGCTGAACTGCCAGCCGATGGGCTTCTACTCGCCAGCGACGCTGCTCCAGGATGCCAAACGCCACGGCTTAAACGTGCGTGCCGTCTGCATTGTGCACTCGGAATGGCTTTGCACGCTCGAAGACGAGCAGACCATTCGGCTCGGCTTCTGCAGCGTGCGAAAGCTGCGCAAGCTACCCACGCTTGCCATGATCGCTGAGCGTGCGCTCACGTCCTTCGCCTCCATTCACGACCTTAAGAAACGCGTCTCGCTGCGTCAGGATGAATTCCGAATGCTCGCTGAATTAGGGGCGCTCAATGCACTTGCTGGACATCGCCGCGACGCTCTGTGGCAGGTCGAGCGCCAGCTTCTTCCTGAAGACGACCTTTTTGCCCGGGTCACCGAGGTCGAGCGTATGGCGGAGACCTCACCGCTCCTCGCCATGACTCCCGGGGAGCGCCTACAGGCCGATTACCGAGCAATGGGCTTGAGTACAGGCCGACACCCCATGGCGCATGTCCGTGAGCGGCTCCCGGAGGTGTGGAAAGCGAGCGATCTTCGCGTTGCGGTGAACGGCAGCCTCGTCATCGTAGCCGGCGCAGTGATCTGCCGACAGCGACCCGGCACCGCGCATGGCATCCTCTTTATCAGCCTCGAAGACGAGACCGGCATCACGAACGTCATCGTCTCGGCGCAGCTCTTCGAGAGCAACCGCCTGATGATCAGCCAGGAGCCGTACCTCCGGATCGAAGGAATCGCGCAAGTTCACGAGTCCGTTCTCCACATTCGCGCCCAGCGGCTCCAGCCTCTTCTCGCGCCCGCGCTGGCTTCCACACCCTCGCACGACTTTCATTGATACACAGACAGGGTGGCTCCATTATAACTACTAGAGCGCGGCACGCTCTGTGCATCATTCGTTGGGGTGCGCCTTTCCACTGCCTCCAAACGTTTGCTCTTCATTCAGAACGACCCGTTTGTTGGGGATTTCTATCGCGATCAGATGGAAAGCGCCGGCTTCATGGTCGAGACAGCACGCGACCTGGACTCGGGATTGAAGATGCTGGAGGAGATTCGACCCGATCTCGTGATCGTTGATCCCGTTCTCTCGACTGGAGCAATCGGCGGTGCGGTTCAAGCCATTCGACGCCGGACACTGGGAGCGCAACTACCCATTCTGGTGCTGCCCACTCCGCACATCGACGAGATTAACTCTGACCCCGCATTCGGACCAACGCAGTTGCTTCACCGCTCCCGCAATCGCCTGGAAGAGCTACTCGAAGCGACCGAAGCACAACTCAAGATGCCCGGCGCGTCGGACAAAAATCTCAAGCTCTCGCTCACCGGCCTAGATACCGAATGGCGCACCACGATCGTTGCGGAGGCTGGCGAATCACTCAGATGCCTACGTCAGCGCCTTCACGAGTTCATGCGCGCACCCGATCCTGCTGCAGTGCGTGATCTCCTGAACCGGGCACACGCTTTTGGCGAACAAGTTGCTCTGCTCGGCCAAAGCGCGCCCGTCCACATGGCGCACGCTGTGGAGGTTCTGCTCAACGGGTTGGAGGTTTTCCCTGAGCGAATGAATCCAGTCACCCTGCGCACCCTCGGGCAGGCCTGCGACTTTCTGTCCGTTCTCATGGAGAAGGAGGCTTATCAGCACCCCCTCGACCTCAGTGATGCGCACATCATGATCGTGGAAGACGAGGCCGGCGCTCGCGAGATGATCAGTGCCGCGATGACCATGGTCGGGCTTAACTCTGATGGACTGGAAACGCCTTGCGCGAGCCTCGCAGTGCTTAGCGCACATGCCTGCGATCTGATCTTCCTTGATGTGAACCTGCCCGAAATGGACGGTTTTGAGCTATGCGGCAAACTGCGCCAAATGCCGATTCACGAGCGCACACCGATTCTCTTCCTTACAGGGTTCGCGTCCTTCCAAAATAGGGTGCAATCCAACCTAAGTGGTGGTAATGATTTTATTGGCAAGCCGTTCAACCTCGCAGAACTTGGCGTGAAAGCGCTCCTTTGGGTGATCAAAGGTCGGCTGGGTTTAAACTGAGCAAGAACCACCAGCTCCAACCGATTTCAAATGCCAGAGCTGAGAATCGACTTGATAGACACCAAACCCAGAGTAAGAGAACCATTGACTATGAGCACCTCCCCGTCTCGCGTGCGACCGCTCGCCGCTATTATCTGTGCTGCCCTCCTTACGGTCAGCACTGCTGCCTTTGCTCAGACCACGGCGGCGACCGTTCCGGTTGGCTACATGACTTACACGCTGGCCAGCGGCAAGACTACTCCAGTCGGCATCTCGCTTTCGGAATCAAACGTTTTCACTGGCCCTACGGCGACGGTGGCTGCTGATGCGATCGGTGCAAGCGGCGTCACTTGGACACCGAATCAGTTCGCCGCTCCGGGCGCTCCTCACTTCGTGAACATCATGGCCGGCGCGCAGGTCGGACGAACGCTGCTCATCACTGGGAACACTGCAAACACCGTGACGGTGACAACAGGTGACACCCCACTAAACGGGGCGGGCTTTGCACTCGCCGTCGGCGATCGCTTTGAAATCGTACCTGGCGACACGCTAGGCACGTTGTTCGGAAGTACGGCGCAGACGGTAGCCCTCCTGGGTGGGGCTTCGTTCGAGGTTGCAGACACGGTGGAGATCTTCAACGGATCGACATTCGATCCCTACTACTTCAACACGACCTTGGGGACGTGGGTAGCGGGCAAGTCGACGGTGAATGCCAATGACACTGTGCTTCACCCTTGGCAGGGCTTGATGATTACTCGTCGCGGCCCTGACACCTCTTTTGTGGTTACTGGACGGGTACCATCAACTCCTTTGCTGACGCAACTCGCCAGCCGCTCAAGTAGCGTTATTGCTCTCCGCTTTCCCGCTGATGCAACCCTTGGTTCCCTTGGCTTCTCTGGCCTCGGGACGTGGTTGCAGGGAACTTCGTTTGTCAGATCTGACACTGTAAGTCTCTGGAATGGTACCAAGTGGGATAGCTACTGGATGAAGCCAGACAACAAGTGGTACCTTGTGGGCGGGGATGGCACCGACAAGACCGCAACCCCGATTGGCGCAGGTTCGGTGATCAGCGTTTTGAAGCGTGGCACGGCGACCGGAAGCGGGACGTACTTCACCCAGGCCCTTCCGTATAGTCTCAACTAGTTCCTCTAGTTCTCGCCTCCTGCTTCATCCTGTCTCATGCTTGTATCTCCGAAAAGGTGTTGGGCTCTCGTCGGGTCTCTAGGGTTGCTGGTTTGTAGCGCGGCAGCCGCCGATCGCACTTGGACAGGTGCATCCGGCGACACGCTCTTTACCAACCCTGGGAATTGGAACTCGGGAGTACCTACCGCTGCAGACACCGCTCTTGTGGGAGCCGATGTCTCAGGCGAAAACGCCATCGCTCTCACCGGGAATGTTACACGAGAGGTTCTCTCGATGACCTTTCTTCCCGCTGCAGGTTCTTATCTGGTCACGAGCAGCGGAGCCAATGACGTACTTAAGCTGAACGCCGGTGGATTGGCTCTTTCGAACGACTCGTCCTTCCGTCAGGAGTTCTCCGGGTTAACGGTTCAGGCTGGGGCAACTCAGCTGTGGAATGCTAAAGCTAACGGGTTTACTTTTACCCAAGTGTCCTTAGGCGATTCGAATACCGTTTCGTTCTCTGGTACAGGTACCAGTCTAACAACTCGGACTGAACTCGTTGGCAGCGTCACGAGCTTCCCGGGGACGCCTTCAGGGATCACGAAGGTTGGCTCCGGAACCTTGTTTCTCGGTCCCGCATCCTCGCTTGCCTACTCGGGAGCAACCACGATTTCAGGGGGCACCCTCCTCTTGGGCGGTGCAAACAAGCTCCCTAATGCAGCCAACCTCGTCCTTGGTGGCGGTACGCTCGACATTGCTGGGTTTGATGAAACGACCGGCAAACTTAGCCTGGCCGGTACTTCGACAATCAGCTTCGGCATCTCTAATACAGCAGATCTGGTTTTCGACGCTTCCAGTGATCAGAGCTGGGGCGCCTTCACGCTCAACATTTCCGGGTTCACCCAAGGCCAGGATACCCTTCGATTCGGAACGTCGAGCGCGGGGCTGACGGCACCGCAGCTTGCGGGCATTTCGTTCGATGGAGCACAGGGCGCCGCGATCGATGCAAACGGCTTTGTGAGTCCTGTACCGGAACCTTCGACTGCCCTGCTCCTCGGAGTCGGTGCCTTGGCGATGGGCGGGATGCGTCGCCGTCTTGCTTCTCGGGCGTGATTCTCGAAACCGCTTAACTACTCTCCGCAAAGGCAAGCCTCCAGGCTTGCCTTTGTGCTTTCCAAGCCTCTCTTCTCTAAGCCTATGCCGCAGTTCCGGTACACGGCGCGTAATGCCGAGGGGAAATTGGTCGATGGCGTGATTGCCTGCGACAACCGCGCTGCTGCCATTCGACAGGTCGAACAGCAGCGCTTCGTGCCGATTAAGATCGAGCCGGTGCCCGAGGCCAACGGCCAGGCCAGCGCGGCTGCAACGGCCAAAGCGGCCCCTTCCAAGTCTCCCGCCACGTCGTCCTCGGAGACTACCCGGCCAGCCGGGCAGGTCGTTGCCGTGGAGACGATGTCCCACTCGCAGCAGTACCTCTTCACTGAGCAACTTGCGCATCTGCTCGGGTCCGGCATGACGCTTGACGAGGCGCTCAACGTTCTCGTCAAACGCATGAAGCATCCGAAGCTTCAGGGGCTTTCGCACGGATTGCACCGGGCCCTCATCGACGGTCGCAGCCTTTCGCAGGCCCTCCGCGACTACCCGAAGATCTTCTCGCCTCTCTATGTCAATATGGTCGCGGCCGGCGAGGCGAGCGGTGCTCTTTCGGAAATTCTCAAGCGCCTCGTCCTTCATTTAGGAAGCATCAAGTCGATGCGCGATCGAGTGCAGCAGGCGCTGCTCTACCCCGCGCTCCTCGTCATCGCTGGGATCGGGCTGATTACCGTCTTCATGACGGTGATGGTTCCCCAGTTGATGAAGTTCTTCACGGAAGCGAACGCAACGCTACCCACCGCAACGCGCATCCTTCTCGCAGCTCACGGGATCCTCGTTTCCTACTGGTGGCTGATGGTCCTTGCCATTGTCGGCACCGTTGCTGGCATCCGGATCCTCATCCGCACGCCAAAAGGCCGTCTCGCGTGGGATACCCTCCTGTGGCGGCTGCCGCTGTACAGCATGATCATACGGTACCGCTTTTACGCGCAGTTTGCCCGCACCCTTGGCACCCTGGTCGAGAATGGCGTCACCCTCCTGCGCGCTCTGGAATTGCTCGAGGAGATCACCGGGAATGAGTTCGTTCGCCTGCGCATGGTCGCCGCACGCCGGGCCGTGGTTGACGGCGCGACTCTCTCGACCGCCATGGGGGAACAGCAGCTCCTCCCTGAACTCTTCATCGACATGATGGCCGTCGGCGAGCAGACAGGCCGTTTTGGTACGACCATGCAGAACATCGCCGACGTGTACGAGCGCGAGCTGGATAAGCAGGTCCAAATCATCTCTGCACTCGTCCCACCGCTGGTCATGTTGGTCATTGCGAGCCTCATCGGCTTTGTCGTGTACGGCATCCTTTCGGCGGTATTTGGCATGACGAACGCCTTGCGTGCCGGCGGGCGTTGATCTACTGCTCTCGCGGCTGGCGCAACATGGTTTTCCCTAAGTCACTCCCTCACGGCTCTGCGCTGCTGGCCGTGCTTCTTTTCGCAATTGGAGCGTCCGTGTATGCGGAGGGTCTTCGCGTGCAGCCCACCCCATTCTCGGCTTGGCTGGAGTTTCCTCGCAAGTTCAAGCCCGCTCCACCATCCGGACCACTGCCGATCTGGCTGGAGTCAGTGCAGAGCCAGTTCGTCGCGGCGTCCTCGACTGCCGGTCCGCAGATGCAGCACCGCTTGCGTCTCCGGCGCATGCCACAGCTTCATGCGTCCGTGCAGCTCCGGCTTTATTTTCAGGACAAGCCGGCAGCCGCGCCCGTCGTGACCGCTTGGACGGAAACGGGTAAGCGACGTTTCCAATCCGGCCCTTTAGGCACGGGCCTGGACCTGGCGACTTCGGTCCTTCTGAGCATTCCGGTCACGGATACGGACTACATCGAGATCGCCGTCCCTGGCGATGGTGGAACGTTGCGTGGGGCATTCATTTCCTCGCTAAAGCGAGTGGATGCTCAAGCGGCGCTGGATTTCATCCCGCCCAGCGTGCAGGCGGATGCCTTTGGCAAGGTGGAAGAAGCCGCTCCCCGGGATCAGGATGTGTATCTTTTTGGCAGGGTGCTCGCGACGCTGGAGCCAGGCACGATCAGGTTGGACCCGGGGGAGGGTAGCGACGAAGTGACTTACGAGGTGGAACTTGACGCGATTCCCCTGCTCGGACTCGTGACGTTTGAGATCCTGGACGCGGACCTCGCCTGGCCGCCAGAGCTCATCGTTAACGAGCTTCCTCTAGGGGCCGTCACTCCAATACTCCCTGATCTCGCGGATCCGGGTTATCGTGGCAACACCCGCCCGGCAGAGCGCGACATGCGCTTCAACTACACCGGCTGGATGCGCTGCCAACGGGCGATCCCTCCTTCCGCTCTCCGGCAGGGGTTGAATCGGCTAACATTTCGGCTTAATGGTAACTCCGGCCCGGTAGCGATCCGCGTGATCGACCTGCAGCTCAAGCACCACTGGCAGCACTTCGACTACACTCTCACTCCGTAACCAGATGAAACGTTCTCTTCAATCGAAGGCAGCCTTTACCCTGCTCGAGATCATGCTCGTGGTTATGATCATCGCGCTCCTTGCGGGTTCGGTTTTCATGATGGTAGGCGACCAGCTTGAGGAAGCGCGTGAATCCCGGGCGCAAGCTGACATCAAGAGCATCGGCGTTTACCTCATGATGTACAATGCGAAGAGCGGCTCGTATCCAACGACCGAGCAGGGCTTGCAGGCATTAATTACCCGACCCGAATCGGAGCCACGCCCGCGCGCTTGGAAGGCTAGCCCAATGAAAGAGATCCCTCTGGACGGTTGGAATCGGCCGTACAACTACGAGTCACCAGGCAAGCGCAATCCCGGCAGTTACGATCTTTACACTTCAGGGAAAGATAAGCTTCCCGGAACTGCTGACGATATCGGGAATTGGACGTCGACTGAGACGTAGATCGTCAGGATGTGAGGTGGTAGCCACGATCCACCCGGAAACCGCGACTACAAAGAGTTACTGTGCGCCGGGCTAGTCGCGCACACTTGGGGTCGGGATACCCGATCAACCTGTATCGAGGAGTTCCTGGACTCGAGTGGAGCCAAGAATTGCGGCACTGGAGCTCGCAGCCTCAAGGTTTGAGCAAACTGCTCCAGCACTGGAGCGCGAAGCCCCACCGTCGGAGCAAATTGCTCCGGCACCGGAGCTCAGAGGCGCAACGTCGGAGCAAAGTGCTCCGGCACCGGAGCTAGGAGCCGCACCGTCGGAGCACATTGCTCCGTCACCGGAGCTCGGAGCCGCACCGTCGGAGCATATTGCTCCAGCACCGGAGCTCGGAGCCTCACCGTCGGAGCACACTGCTCCGGCACCAGAGCTCGGAGCCTTAAAATCGGGGCAAAACGCCCCGGCGTTGGAGGCTGGAGCCTCAACGTCGCAACCAAGTGGGCAGGCATCGAGGCGATCGTGGCCTCGAGCCGACGGCGAAATGCCGTGTCGATTCCAATGGGATACGACTGCTACTGGGGCATGCAGCTCTCATCCACCCAGCGCAGGTACGCCGCCAGGCCCGAACTCGCACGGAAGGCCACAATCTCTGGCACCTCATAAGAATGTAGTTCCTTCAGCCGCGCCTCGAGGAGCCAGTACTGATCCTCGGTGGTCTTGATGAGTGCAAGCGTCTCCGTTGCTGTCTCAATCTCGCCCTGCCAGCGGTAGATCGACTCCACTGGAGGGAGGAGATTTACACAAGCGGCGAGCCGCTCCTCGACGAGAAGGCGGCCGACTTGGCGTGCTTCTTCAGCACTCCCAAAGGTGCTCAGGACGAGGAGCAGCTTCTCGCCCATTGCGCTAGGCCACAGCTACTTGCAACGCCGCAGGAAAATGTGCCTTCTGCCGCGCAATCCATCCACCCCCGAGGACTACATCCCCGCGATAACAGACAGCCGCCTGTCCCGGGGTGACCGCTCGCTGGGGCACGTGCAGCCGCACTCGCGCCTGCCCACCGGGCCGGGCATGGACCGTCGCCTGTGCACCCGCGTGTCCGTAACGGATCTTCACCGTTACCTCGAAGGGCATTGCAACTTCCTCCTCCGGCAAGTGCCAGAGAGCATTGTCGATCTCGAACTCGTCCACGATAAGGTCCTCAGCATCCCCGACGATGACGCGGCTCCCCGCAGGATCGATATCGATGACGTACCGAGGCTTGGCGGAACCTCCGGGGACACCCTTGCGCTGACCGATCGTGTACATCTCGATACCCTCGTGCTCACCGAGGCGGTTGCCCGCCTTATCGTAAATGCCCCCCGGGTGAAACTCGTCCTCACCGAGATGCCCACGGAGGAAGGCCTTGTAATCATTTCCGGGAACGAAGCAGATCTCCTGGCTATCCACCTTGTCGGCGGTCTTAAGTCCAATCTTGCGGGCAATTGCGCGGATCTCAGTCTTTTCCATCCGGCCAAGCGGGAAGAGCGCGCGCTGGAGCTGCTGCTGGCGAAGGCTGAAAAGGAAGTAGCTCTGGTCCTTGCGCGGATCCACACCCTTGCGCAGCACTGCGCGATCCGGGAGATGATCGACAATCGCGTAGTGCCCGGTAGCGATGTACTCGGCACCGATTGCCGCCGCCTTCGCCCAAAGATTGCCAAACTTCACCTTCTCATTGCACATCACGCAAGGATTCGGGGTACGCCCAGCCTTGTACTCACTGGTGAAGTAGTCGATCACAGTGCGCTCGAAGTCAGCCGCCTCATCCACAACATAATGCGGGATACCGATCGCGTGCGCGACGCTCCGTGCATCGGTAATCGCCTGGGGGCCACAGCATTTGTCCTCCGCGCGAGTGATGCAGTCCTGAGGCCAGACCTTCATGGTGACGCCTACCACGTCGTAGCCCTGCTCCTTGAGCAGGTAGGCGGCGACCGAGGAGTCCACCCCGCCGCTCATGCCGATGATGATACGGTGGCCGGGAGGGGGATGCGATGTAGGAGTACTCACGGGAGACTAGAAGCGGGCACTGTCCCTGCGCATGGCAGGTGGCTCAACTGTTTTCTGAGGCACAAACCCCGCCCTCAGCGCAGAAAACGCGCAAGGTTCTCTTCTTCCCAAGCCTTGGCCCGCTTGAACCAGTGGAAGCGCCGCTCCCGCTCGAGGAACTTCTCGTGATGCACACGCCGTCGGCCGCTCGCATCGAAGCGATCTGGCACAACCGCGTGGAGCATCTCGTGATAGAGCACATACTCGACAAACCACGTAGGCACAAACGCCTGGTCGAGAAGCGGATGGATGCGAATCATGCGATCGTCCTCCTGGATGGTACCGAAGACGATGTAGTCCTTTGGGCGTTGCCTCCGCCGCTTCCCCCACTGGATGACGTAGCCGCGAAGGCGACTATTGAAGTACCGCTCGTTGAGCTTATCGAAAATCCGCCGCAGATTGAAGTAGCGCCCCTGCTCCGCAAACACGAACTGCCGCTGCATGGGCAGTTTCGGAGTTGAGACTTTGCGTTTGCGGACGGACATGAGACGCGGTTCGGTTCTCTCGCACGCTAGGTTTCGCCAGCCCTCCCCTCAAGTGTTTACAACTCTGGTCCCAAAGATTTGCCCTTCGAGTCTGGAAGCTGCTCCAGAGCTTTCACCCGGGCATTAAGCCGATCAAGCCGCCGGATATACGCGACCTGGTCACGAAACTTGTGCGCAGGAATTGCGGGTGTTCCAATGTAGAAGCCCTTCGCTGCGAGGTTCTTGGATACACCGCTCTGCGCTCCTACGGTCACCTGATCGCCGATCTCAATATGTCCCACGGTCCCGACCTGCCCGGCCATCGTGACGTAATTGCCGAGACGGGTGCTTCCCGAGATTGCGACCTGCGACACCAGGATGCAGTGCTTTCCGATGACCACGTTGTGGGCAATCTGGACGAGATTGTCGATTTTCGTGCCTTCACCCACCCAGGTCCGTCCGAAACGGGCGCGGTCGATGGTACTGTTCGCGCCGATCTCCACGTCGTCGTCGATCTGCACGAATCCGATCTGCGGAATCTTGACGTGCTTACCTCCTGCAAATTCGAAACCGAACCCGTCGCTGCCGATTACCACACCACTGTGAACGATCAACCTGCTGCCCAGCACGCAGCGGGCTCCCACTGTCACGCGTGGGTGGAGCAGGCAGTCCTCACCGATTTGCGCATCGTGGCCGATGTATCCGTGAGCGCCGACTACCGTGCGCGCACCGATGCGGGCCCCAGCTTCGATCAGAGCGAACGGCTGGACTGACACGCCGGCGCCAAGCACCACGCCTTCGCCGATGATTGCAGTGGGATGTACCCCGGGCGAAAAGCGGACCGGTTCAGGGGCGAACTTCTCCACGAGCGTAGCGAACGCGAGGGATGGATTCTCCACCTCGATCGCTAACGGACGGATCGTCTCGGAGAAGCCCGTAGGAACTAGTGCCGCGGCGGCCTGGCAGGTGCGCAAGGCCGGTAGGTACTTTGCGTTCCCGAAAAAGGTAACGTGGCTGGCACCAGCCTCGGCGATCGCCGCCGCGCCCGTAATCTGGATGCGCGCGCGCTCGGGATCGAAAGCGAACTGGCCGCCCACCAGGGCGGCCAGTTCTTGAACGGTTAACTGCACAGGGTGCGGTCCGTGCGGGAAAGGTCTTACTTCTTCTTCGGCGCCGGGGTCGCTGGAGCCGGCTTTGCAGCAGGTGCGCCCGCAGCGGGAGCGGCAGTCTCAGTGCCTTTGTTCTTGTTCAGCGTAGTCACGACGTCATCGGTGAAATCGAAGGAGTCCTTGGCGAAAAGCACGATCGGAACGCCATTCAAGCTCGGGCCGGATTTGTCGAAGACGACATCGAATCCATCAGACTTCACGCGATCGGCCACAACCTTGTTGATCTCGTCGACGATGCCGCCGCGCATGCGGACTGACTGCTCCTGGAGCTGCTTCTCACGGGTGGTCTGGAATTCGCGAATTTCGCGCTCCATCGTCTTTAGCTCCGCGATCTTCTCATCACGGGTCTTGCTCTTCGCGGCCGTGGCCTCCTTGCTCAACTCGGGACGGAGCTCACCATTCAGCTTCTGGACCTCGTCGGTCCCCTTCTTATAAGTATCCATCCGATCCTCGAGCTCCTTCTTCGCAGAGTTCCGCGCTTCGTTGATCCGGGCCTCCGCATCCTTGGTCTTGTAGTAGTTCTCGAAGACCTTCTTCATATCCACGGTGCCAATCTTCACCGGGGTCTGAGCGGAGGCAGTGTCGAACGCTCCAAAACAAAGCGCGGCAATAAGGAGCGGGAGGGTAAGGGAATGTTTCATACGCGTGGGGTTTTCTGAAAGAGAGCAGCCTGAGACTCGCGAAGGGCGAGTTTGTTCAAAATTGATAGCCGATGTTGAAGTTGAACTTACCTGAAGAGTCGTTGAACTGATCACTCGTCAGAGGAATACCGTAGTCGATGCGCACGGGACCAATAGGGAGATCAAGGCGAACTCCGATGCCGACGTCCTGGTTCAAACCCCCGGAGTCGTTCTCACCCTTCT
The DNA here is from genome assembly GCA_031389825.1 of Spartobacteria bacterium. Taxonomy (GTDB): domain Bacteria; phylum Verrucomicrobiota; class Verrucomicrobiia; order Chthoniobacterales; family Chthoniobacteraceae; genus JANMSW01. The sequence goes on along the minus strand of JANMSW010000034.1, from coordinate 190,650 downwards.
CAGGCGAGAACTTGTACGAACCTGCGCTTACGAAGCCCACATCGTAGAAGACCGCACCACGGATCTTCTCAACGACTGGGAAGGTGTATTCGATAGTGGCCCGAGCGAGCGTGTTTCCCCCGATTGGTTCGCCGTCTTCGTCCTTGGGACCGACATCCCGGAAGCGGAAGCCGCGCAGATTGTTTGCTCCACCAAGATACAGGCGATCAAAAATTGGGACGCGTGTGCCATCTGCCCAAGTGTCAACTACGGCGACCTCACCATTCAGTGTCAAGATGGTGTCTCCCGGGAGCAGGATGTACTTGGATGCTTCAAGCTCGAAGCCGTAGATATCGGTATCGCCCCCAAGGAACCCGCCCGCCAGGTACGCTCCGAAGCTCAGCTTCTCACCCTTGCGGGTCAGGAATACCGAGTCCCGCGTGTCGTAGGTGATTCCACCATTGATCATGCTCTTCAACCGTGAGCCCTGCTCGTCCTTGATTGCCTGCGAGACGTCTTCATCGACGTTGTCGATCGTGATGTTTTCCAGCCGGTAGCCGAAGCGGAAGAAGGTGAACTCGTTCAGTGCTTTCCTGCCCATGAGGGCAAAACCAACGCGCTCTTCGTCGTAAACGTCGGAGATAAAGGACGCCTGCCGATAGAAAATCTCGCCGGTGACTTCCAGCTTGTAGTCAAGGAAGTAGGGCTCCGTGAGAGAGATGATGAAGTCCTTACGTCGCACGCCATACTGAATGCGCATGCGGAAGCGCTGACCACCGCCCGTGAAATATGGGTAGCGCGCGACGTCGAAGTTGCTCTGCGTGATCTCTGCGAAGCCGAGCAGATTGTCAATCGACGAGAAGCCCGCACCGAAGTTGAACGATCCTGTTCGCTTCTCTTCTACAATGACATTCAGATCCTGCCGACCCGGGATGAGTGTTGGGCTGGGGTAGGTCTCAACTTTGGAGAAGTAGTTAAGGTTCCCGAGCCGCGCCTTGCTGGCATCCACGCGTACAGTGTTAAAGACGTCGCCAGGAGCGACTGCTATTTCCCGACGGATGACTTTGTCTTTCGTCCGGGCGTTGCCAGTAATGTTGATCTTCTCGACGTAGGTTTGGACGCCTTCGTCGACCTGATACGCGATGTCGATGATCTGCGGACCGCCGGAGGTGGTATTGGCCCCTGCCTGGAAGTCAATGTATCCGCGCGTTCCGTAGAGATCCTGGATACCCTTGATGTCGGCGCGGACGTTCGCCGGCGAGTAAACTTCGCCCGCTTTCGTCTTCAGGTTCTTCGTCGCTTCATCAACCGTGAAAACGTTGATCCCGGTATAGGTAACAGTGCCGACCCGGTACTGTGCCCCTTCCACTACCGTGAAGATGATATCTACCTTGTCGCCGGTTCGTTCGATCTGCGGCGCCGCCACCTGCACGTCGATGTAACCGCGGTTCTGGTAAAGGTCGCGCAGGGCCAGGACGTCTTGTTCGAGCTGCTCGTTATTCAGGCGGCCGGCTTGCGAGAAGACATGCAAGATGGTGCGTCGCTTGGTAGTGATTGCCTTCGCCAGCTGTTTGTCAGTAAGCGCGGTGTTCCCTTCGAAACGAATCGCGCGGATCGTCGTCTTGCCACCTTCTGTGATCGTGAAGACCACCCGCGACGTGCCTGCCCGTTCGTCGCTTTCCACCGAGTACTTGACGTCAGTCTCTGTGAACCCTCGTCCCGCGTAGTACGCCTGCAGCTTCTGCCGATCCTGCTCCAATGTGGCTTCGTTCAGCGCCTCGTTCGGCTTGGTCGTGATTTCTTTCCGCAGCCGGCTTTCCTTGATCCGAGTCGCTCCCCGGAGTTCAACTGCCGTGATCTGCGGCTGCGCCGCCACCACGACCGTAACTTTCACCCCATCCGCCTGGGCTTCACCAAAGATTCGAACGTTTGAGATGTTCCCGGTGCTATAAAGATTGCGGATGTCTTCCTCGACTACGTCCTGCGAGTAAGGACGCCCGACGGCCGTCCGCATATTTGCCAGGATCTTCTCACGACTCACGGTTGCAGGGCCTGCGTACTGGATCTCGATCGACCGTACGATTGGCGCCGGCGCCTGCTGGGCGGCTGCCGGAAGCGATCCGACGAGCAGCGCAAAGAGCGCGAGCAAGGCGAGACGAGGGAAACGAAAATGCATGTGGAGTCGGAGGTAGGGTGCGCGAGAAATCGACCCGGGCGGAAAACCGCCGTATATGAGGAGGCGGCGCAAACGCCGTCAAGACACGTTTTGGAAAGCGCGCGGAATGCGCGATTTCACTCTCAAACTGACCTCAGTGCGTCTCTAGCAGATGGTACCAATTGTCCCTTTGGCGAGGCGTGTACCCGGCTTCTGAAATCAGCCTCTCAATCTGCGCCTGGTTCAGACGGAAGCTCGTCCCGGCACTCGACACCACATTTTCTTCCATCATCACGGAGCCGAAATCGTTTGCTCCATATTTCAGTGCAATCTGCCCCACGCGAGGGCCCTGAGTCACCCAGGAGCTTTGCACATTGGGGAAGTTATCCAGGAAGATCCGAGACAAGGCCTGCATCCGGAGGTACTCACTCGAGCCCACGGGCTCTGCCTTCAGCCGGGTATTCTCAGGCTGGAAGGTCCAGCAGATGAAGGCCGTAAATCCGCCAGTTTCGTCCTGGAGTTCCCGCAGTCGGTGCAGATGCTCTACCCGATCCGCCACAGTTTCCACATGGCCAAACATCATTGTTGCGCTGGAACTCAGCTCCAGTTCGTGGGCTACACGCATCGCTTCCAGCCAGGCATCGGTTTTGCATTTCAGCGGCGCAATCCGGTCCCGCACCGCATCCACCAGGATTTCGCCTCCTCCCCCCGGGAGCGAGCCTAGCCCTGCTTCCTTGAATTGGGTAATCACCTCCCGAAGGGGCATCTTGAAAACCTCCGCAAAGTGATTCAGCTCCGGCGGAGAGAAGGCGTGGATGTTGATGTGTGGATACTTGCTCCGGATGTGCTCAAGCATCGTAAGGTAGTAGTCGATGCCAAGGGACGGATGGTGCCCGCCTTGAAGAAGAATCTGCACTCCACCAATAGCCGTGAGTTCATCAAGCTTCTGATCAATTTCACCCAGTGTCAGGACATAGTGGTCCTCATCCTTCTCTGTTCGATAGAACGCGCAGAACTTGCAGTACACGTTGCAGACGTTCGTGTAATTGATGTTCCGGTCGATGATGTAGGTGACAATTCGCTCGCCCTTTCCATCGTAATCCGGTCGCTTGGCTTGATTTCGGCGCGCATTTGCCAGCTCACCCAGTACGTGCAGCGGCAGTTTGTAGAGCTCGAGAGCACTCTCCCTTGTGACACGCTCTCCAGCGAGCACCTGATCAATCAGCGATTCTTCGAGAACTGCGGCGGACATGGATTGAACTTACGCTAGATTCCAACGCCGCTAGTGCAAGATGCATTTAGCCCATGGGGAATGCAGGTTTCTTCTACTTTTTATCAGCAACGGCCCCCTCTCTTGCGGGGCCTTGCGCGATACCCTGCGACAGCGAGCGCTCCGCTAACCAAATCACCACGATGATCTGCCACATCGAAATCCCAAATCTTGGAGTTCTGAATCGCCAAGTGATTCACCAGCTCGTGGATCCCTTTGAAGCGCAGCTGACAAATGGAGTGGTGGCCCTCACTCGCGATCCGAAGACTGACTTAGCACGTTTCAGCTTCCACTCCGTAGAGGACGATGGCAGCAGAAACGTTCACGGCTGTCCCTTTCCCGGCCTACTTGTCCGGGAGCCAGCATGTGCTGAGCTCCTGCGCGGTTCCCTGCTTGAGTTCCTGGTGAGCCTGAAAAGACGGCCGCATCTCAACGAGCTACACGCGGCGAATTAACGTCTCGAAGACGTCTCGGTTAGACCTGCGGCTCTCCGCCCGCTGCACGAAGCCGATTCAGGTACACCCGGCACGCACTTTTCATCCGCGTAAGGATATAATACACCGTCTGGGATCGGATGCGGACGAGCTGACCGCCCACAATCCGAGGGACGAAGTCCGCAGGGAGCTCAAGAATCCGCTCTGGTGTGCAATCTTCCAGCCCGCGGCAAAGAATCGAGGTCATCGCTTTGGTGAGGGTTTGCACTTGGGGGCCAAGCGTTACCCGGAAGCGGGTCTGCCGTTCCGGGCTGACCTGCATGAACACACCGACCGTATCCGTACACTCCTCGTCCTTGCGGACGTCTTCGAGATCAAAGGTCTCGCTTTCCCGAGGAGCGTGCTTCCCCGATTGCTCGGCATAGGCAATCAAGTTCTCACGCTTCTCCTCCTCGGGAAGCGATTCGAAGAGCTCGATAATGGACTGTAGCTTAGCGGGATAATCAGACACTTGATTTGGGGTCAGGATCAAATTGGAACGTAGGACACGCCCTGAGGTTTACCCACGTTCTTCGATGCGGGTAATTCAAGATCCCAGCTTGGTCCTACTCGGCAACCTTAACGATTAACGTCAGACCATTCCTCGTCTATGATCGCTCGATTGGGGCGCGGACCCGGTTTCCCCACTCGGTCCAGGAGCCGTCGTAGTTCCGCACCTTCTCATACCCAAGTAGGTAATGGAGCACAAACCAGGTGTGGCTCGAGCGCTCGCCAATGCGGCAGTAGGCGATGATTTCCTCATCCTGGTTTAGATTGCAGCCGTCCGTGTAGATCTTCCGAAGCTCATCAGCGGATTTGAAAGTTGCGTCTTCGTTGACCGCGGTCTTCCACGGGATGCTCTTGGCGCCAGGGATGTGGCCACCGCGGAGCACACCTTCCTGCGGATACTCCGCCATGTGGGTGATCTCGCCCTTGAACTCGCCCGGTGAACGGACATCGATGAGCGGCTTGCGATTCTTGCTTTGGCTCAACGCTTCCTCATAGAAGGCGCGGATCTCATCGTCGTATCTCTTCGGAGGAATAGGATAGGTCGTTGGCGCAAAGTCGGGCTTGGCCTTGGTAAGTGCGCGACCTTCCTTCACCCATTTATCCCGGCCACCATCGAGGATCACGACTTTGCGCTGCCCAAAGAGGCGGAATGCCCAGAGGGCATACGTTGCCCACCAGTTCGATTTGTCTCCGTAGAAAATGCAGGTTGTCTCGGGCGTGATGCCATTCCGTGCGCAAAGTTCGGCAAAGGCCTCGGGAGCGATGTAGTCGCGGACCAGAGGGTCCTGAAGATCGTCTCGCCAGTCGATATGCACCGCGCCGGGGATATGGCCGGTGGCGTAGAGGAGCACGTCCTCGTTGCTCTCGATAATGCGAATGTTGGGATCGTCCAGATGGGCAGCAAGCCAATCAGTGGTCACGAGCACTTCCGGGTGCGCGTATTGGGAGTCAGGCATGGTGATGAGATTGAGGGTTAAGCAGTGAAAGTCGAGGGCGCGGAGAGGTTAGGACTACCCCGCAATTTACGACTGTGAGAATAACGCGGCGATTTCAGCCTGCAGTTCACCGGCTTTGACGCGGGGATCGGGTGCCTGACGAATCGGCCGCCCTATGACGACGTGATCGGCTCCGGCAAGGAAGGCATCGCCGAGAGACATGATGCGCTTTTGGTCGTCGTCCGGGCGGTTCTCTACTGGCCGGATCCCAGGGGTAATGATGAGGAGCTTCGCGCCGAGATCACGACGTAGACGGGCGGCTTCGAGACCGCTGGAGATCACGCCGTCGCAGCCAATGGCGAGAGCACGTTTGGCGCGGCTATAGACGAGTTCCTCGACGTCGCACTGGAAGCCTAGGTCATCGAGATCGCTGCGATCCAGACTTGTGAGCACGGTAACGGCGAGGATCTTTACCTCGCCTTTGGCCTGCACCGCTCCCTCAAGGATCGCCTGACTGCCGTGAACTGTGCAGCAATCGACTCCCACTTGCGCGAGATTAGCTACTGCGTTCTTCACCGTTTCCGGGACATCGAAGAACTTGAGGTCCACAAAGATGCGCTTGCCGCGCCGCTTCAGCTCATCCACCAGGCCGAAGTAGCCGGGTGTCATAAAGAGCTGAAGGCCCAGCTTGTAGAAGGTGATCTCTTCGCCGAGCTGATCCACCACCTCGAGCGCTTTCTCCGGGGAGGGGACATCGAGCGCGAAGATGAGGCGGTCACGAGCAGAGATGGGCTTGGCGGAGAGCAGAGAGCGATCAGACATGCACAACAAAGATGGGCGCAGCCTCGGGTGATTCAAGACTCAAAGACCTTAGATTGGCCCTTGCACTTCGAATGTGCGCCCCTATCCTCGCCCCTTTGTCCCGAGGCGGCGCGCCCGCGCACTTCGGGACTTTTCGCGTTAACCAGACCTCATACCATTTCATGGCCAATACTATCCTCGTCGGCGCTCAATGGGGCGACGAAGGCAAAGGCAAGATCATCGATTTTCTCACTGAAAAGGCGGACATCGTCGTGCGCAGCCAGGGGGGCAACAATGCGGGCCACACGGTAATTGTCAGCGGGACGAAGTACGTCCTTCACCTGATTCCTTCCGGCATTCTGCGCGCGGGGAAGAAGTGCGTGATCGGAAATGGCGTGGTGATTGATCCAGTTGCCGTGGCTGTCGAAATCGAAGGCCTGCTCGCCAAAGGGATCGCGGTAACTCGGGACAACCTGCTCATCAGTGACGCCGCGCATCTCGTCCTCCCCTATCACCGCCTGCTCGACGAGTGTCGCGAAGCCAAGAAAGGCGCGGGAAAAATCGGGACAACCAAGCGGGGGATCGGCCCGGCCTACGGCGACAAGGTGGCACGCGTTGGCCTGCGCATGCAGGACCTTCTGCAGCCGGAGCAGTTTAGCGCAAAGCTCGCGATCCGGGTTGAGGAGAACAATGCGATTCTAACCGCCTTCGGTGCCCAGCCGCTCGATTTCGCAGAGGTGAAGGCCACGTATTTGGAAGCCGGGGAGAAGCTGCGGCAGTACGTCGGAAACACCGTCGTCTTCCTTCACCAAGCTCTGAAGGAGGGGCGGGAGATGCTCTTCGAAGGTGCGCAGGGCACCTTCCTGGATATTGACCATGGCACGTACCCTTACGTGACCTCCTCGAACACAACCGCTGGTGGTGCCTGCACTGGCTCTGGCGTTCCACCACACCGAATAGACCGCGTCCTTGGTGTGATGAAAGCCTACACCACCCGAGTTGGCGAAGGACCCTTCCCTACTGAGAACGAGGCGATCAGCGACATGCTCCACGGAATGGGCCGGGAGTACGGGGCGACGACCGGTCGCGCACGCCGCTGCGGATGGTTCGACGCAGTCGCTACACGATATGCAGGAATGATCAACGGGATCGACGATGTTGCAGTCACAAATCTCGACGGGTTGGATTCGCTGGAGACCATCAAAGTGTGCACCCACTACCGCCTTGAAGGCGAATCGCTGGACGTGCCGCCGTCAGACTTCGCCCAACTGAGCGCCTGCGAGCCGGTGTATGAGGAGTTTCCCGGGTGGCAGACGCCGACCGAGGGGGCAAAGACCTGGGCTGATCTCCCGGCGAACGCGCAAACCTACTTGTTGAAGCTAGCAGAGCTGACCGGCGCTAAGCTGACCATCGCCAGCGTTGGGCCGAATCGAGAACAGACCATCCTGCTCTAGACCAATGTGGTTCACTCGACTGCACCATATCCTCTGAGCGATCAGCCACCCATGAACACTGCGACTGCCCCCGCGAATGACTCGGCGGCGTCGTCGCACCCTGCGGAACCGCCGCGGCATATCGCCATCATCATGGACGGGAATGGCCGCTGGGCTCGTGAGCGCGGGCTTCCGCGGATCAGCGGCCATCAGAGAGGAGCCCAGTCAGTCCGAGCGGTGACGGAAGCCTGTGTAGAATTGGGGGTGGATTACCTGACGGTGTACGCCTTCTCGACCGAGAACTGGAAGCGGCCAGTCGATGAGGTCACCGCGCTTTTCGCGTTGTTGGAGCATTTCATCGCAGAGGAGCTTCCAACGCTCATGGAGAACAATGTGCGGCTCCAGGCAATCGGTCGGCTTTATGAGATTCCGCAATCCTGCCAGGTCGCACTCCAGTACGCGATTGATCGGACCGCCGGGAACACCGCTACGACCTTGATCCTGGCCTTGAACTATAGCGGCCGGATGGAACTCGTAGATGCCGTCCGCGCGATCTGCGTTGCGACTCGTGCCGGCACGCTCGATCCGGAAGCAGTGGACGCGGAGACAATCAGCCGCCATCTGTACACTCACAGTGTTCCCGATCCGGATCTCCTGATCCGAACCTCCGGGGAACTGCGCATTTCCAATTTCCTGCTCTGGCAACTCTCCTACACGGAGATCTACGTCACTCCGAAGCTGTGGCCGGATTTCGGCAAGGACGACTTGCGAGCGGCCGTACACGAATATAACCAACGCCAGCGCCGCTACGGCGGCCTTTAGCCCAACGCCCAAACCATACATGCGCGCTCAGACAATTCTGATCGTTGATCCGGAAACGGACTTTCTGGAGTGGGTCCAGCATCAGTTGCAGACGACGACCACCCGCGTCATCACTGCGACCAATGCGGAGGATGCTTTCCGGATCTTCTGCCAGGAGGATCCCGATCTCCTGATTACCGAGACCCACCTGTCGCCCTTCAGCGGCATGGATCTGCTGGTGAAAGTACGTCAGCGCGATCCGAACGCCATCGTGGTGCTAACCAGCGCCTTTGGGACGACGCAGCTGGTGATTGAGACGATGCGCCTTGGCGCGTTCGACTTCATCCGTAAGGAGACCCTGCCCTTTAATTTGAAGGTCGTGGTGGATGCTGCGCTGAAGGCGCAGACGGAGATGAAGTCTGCCACGATGCAGAAGCCGCAGCTCTCGGTGGAGGAGCACCAGGATTCGATTGTTGGGAAGTCTGCGGCGATGCAACAGGTCTTCAAAATGATCGGCCGCGTGTCGCACTCCGACGCTCCGGTAATGATTACTGGCGAGAGCGGCTCCGGTAAGGAACTGGTGGCGCGCGCAATCCATCATTACTCCGGGCGCAACGGGAAGAGCTTCGTCGCGATCAACTGCGCTGCGATCCCCGAGAACTTGCTGGAGAGCGAACTCTTCGGCCATGAAAAGGGCTCTTTCACGGGTGCCACGGGCCAGCGGATCGGGCGATTTGAGCAGAGCAACGGTGGCACGCTCTTTCTTGATGAGATCGGCGATATGCCGATGCAGCTCCAAAGCAAGATCCTCCGCGTCCTTCAGGATGGCGAATACTCGCGGGTCGGCGGCAATGCCACGCTCAAAGGCGACGTCCGGATCATCGCTGCGACGAACAAGAACCTCGAGCAGGAAGTCTCGCGCAAGGTCTTCCGTGAGGATCTCTTCTATCGACTGAACGTTGTTCGGATTCAGCTCCCACCACTCCGTCAGCGAACCGACGACATTCGCGTGCTCGCAGAGTACTTCCTCCGAAAGGTCGCGACGCAAAAGGCGCTTCCCCAGCTCAAGCTCTCGGAGGAGGCCGTTCGCGTGCTGGAAGGTTACTCATGGCCCGGAAACGTCCGGGAGCTCGAGAACACCATCCAGCGAGCCTGCGTGCTCTCAACTTCGGATGTTCTCCTGCCCAAGGATCTACCCCTTGGGGCACCTATCCTTACGGAAGATGGACTCCCGGTCGGCGTGGCGGCGCCCGCAGGTCCGATCAGCACGGAAACAGCGATCGAGGTGTTGTTGAAGGCGGCACAGAGCGATCCCAACGTCCAGCTCCTCCCATGGGTTGAGCGGGAGTTCACGCTCTATGCGCTGAAGGAGACACAAGGCAACCAAGTGCGCGCAGCGAAACTCCTTGGCATCACCCGTGCGACGCTGCGAAAGCGCATCGAGAAGTTTGTAATCACCAAGGAGCTGACCATCACTTGAGCACTCGCATGTTGTCCTGGATCTGGTGCGATGGAGCGTTTGCTCCCTGCACTTCTCTTCCTCTCACTGACCGTGGTTTCCGCTATGGAATGGCTGTCTTCGAGAGCGTCCGGGTTTGGAAGAGCGTGCCGCTCTTCTGGAAAGAACACCAGGACCGCCTCCAGTTGGCTTGTGATGACCGCCAGTTCTCGGTCGATCCGGCCTGCTTCGCGAGCGCGGCGGAAATCCTTCGTCAAAGCAACACCGACGGCTTCGCCAGGATCTACGTCACCGCTGGCGATGGCGGTGTAGGCGACCCGGTAGATGAAGGCCGCACGCTTCTTCTTCTGGAGCCGCGTGATCTGCCTTCCGCCGAGTCATGCCATCTAGCCATGCCGCAGGAGTCTCATCAGCCGCTCTTCGGGGGGCTGAAGACGGCGAACTACTGGGCGCACGTGGATGTCCTCCAGCGGGCAATTCGGCGGGGCCGCGACGAGGCGTTGCTATTCAATGAGCATGCCGAACTGGTCTCGGCCTGCATGGGAAACGTCTTCCTCGTGCATGACGGGCAGGTGAGCACCCCCGATCTCGCCTGTGGAGCCCGCGACGGCGTAGTGCGGGAGTGGGTTCTCCGGCAAGTGAGTGCGCGGCAGCGTTCGCTCTTCGTGGACGATGTCGTGGGCGCCGACGAAGTATTCATCTGCAATAGCTGGATCGGCATCAGGCCCGTTCATGCGGTGGACGAACGCCCGATGCCGAGCACGGCTTTCGGTGTTCGGCTGCGTGAGGCGTTCGCGGACGCCATCCAGCGGCAACTTCCGTAGGCAGCTTCCGTGGCTACGCTTTCTCCGCCTGCGAAGCGCACCCGGGATCTCCTCGACCGCCTCGCCGAAAGCGCGCCGCTCGACGCGCTGCTCGCGCGAGTCCGGGACGGTAAGTCCGCCACCTTTGAGCACGTCATCGCTTCCGCGCAGCCCTTCCTCTGCGCGACGATCATTCGCCAGACGAATGTGCCCGCATGGGTGGTCTGCCCGAGCATTCGCACGCAGGAGAGTGTTCATAACGAGATCGCGAACTGGCACCCGGATGCCGTGCTTTTTCCCGAAATGGAACAGGCCCCGGTGGAAGGGGCGCTGACCGATCCGGAGACCACAGCAGAGCGGCTCGGCATCCTGCAGAAACTCGCCAGTGGCAAGGCCCGACAGGTTGTCATTCTCACCCAGGCGACGCTCGATGAAGTCGTACCGTCGCGTGATGCACTGAAACAGATCGAGCTGCGTCTGGCACGCGGCACGCGGCTGGACCGGGAGAAGTTCATCGCTCAGCTCAACGCTGCCGGTTACGAGCAGGTGCCGCAGGTCGCGCTGCGGGGACACTATGCGGTGCGCGGTGGCATCCTTGACGTCTTCTCGCCGCATGATTCGCTGCCCGTACGGATCGAGTTTTTCGATGACGAGATCGAGTCCATCCGTCGCTTCGACCTCGATGCGCAGACCTCAGTACAACAGCTGGATTCCTGCACCCTCCTGCTCGAGGATGCAGATTCGGCGAGCAAGCCGAAGCATGGAGGCACCTGCGCGCTGCGGGATTACATCAGCAAGGGGGACGTGACGATCGACCTTGGCGCTGAGTTCGAGACGGCGCGCGTGCGGATCCTCGAGGCAGCGGAGGGCGGTGGCGAGGAGGACTTCACCGCAGCCTTCTTCGACCATGGATTGGGTGAATTCGAGGCCGGTGACTTCGTGGTTGATGAGGCCAAGCGGGAACGCTTCTTCGGGCAGCTCCGTGAATGGCGCGAGGCTGGCTGGAGTGTTCACATCTTCTGCAATAACGAGGGTGAGGTCGAGCGGCTCCACGATCTCATCCCGGCGGTAGAGCTCGATCCTCTGCAGTTTGCGATCGGCAGCCTGTCCCGTGGCTTTGTCTTCCCGGCGGCTAAAGTCGCCGTCCTGTCGGACTCCGAACTCTTCGGTCGGTATCGTCACACCCGCGCTCGGCGGATTGCGCTGCACCGTGCCCGGGAACAATCCACCCGCGGCCCGATTGACTTCTCCGAGCTCACGGACGGTGACCTCGTGGTCCACCTGGAGCACGGCATCGGCCGCTTCGAGGGCATGCGCAGCATTCCCCAGGCAGATGGCCGCACCGAGGAGGTGCTCGTGGTGGAATTTGCGAACGACTCCCGCATCTACATCCCGCTCGAGCAAAGCTATCTGGTCTCGCGCTATGTCGGGATTGGTCGGCGGAATCCTCCACTCAGCGAACTCGGCGACGCGAAGTGGGCCAAGGCAAAGAAGAGTGCGGAGAAGGCCGTCTTCGACTACGCGGCAAAGTTGCTCCAGCTGCACGCTGAGCGCGAGACCGCCCAAGGCTTTGCCTTTCCGCCCGATAACAAGTGGCAGCGCGAGTTTGAGGGGTCCTTCCTCTACAAGGAAACGCCCGACCAACTTGTGGCCATCGCCGCCTCCAAGGCCGACATGGAGTCCGAGCGCCCCATGGACCGGCTGATTTGCGGCGACGTCGGCTTCGGCAAGACTGAGGTTGCGATTCGAGCCGCCTTTAAGGCCGTGATGGGCGGGAAACAGGTCGCGATGCTCGTCCCAACCACGGTGCTTGCCCAGCAACACTACCACAACTTCCGGGAGCGCATGAGCGACTATCCCGTAACCGTGGATACCCTCTCCCGCTTCCGGTCCCACGCGGAGCAACGGAAAACCGTCGAGGGGTTGCGCGATGGTACGGTGGATATCGTCATCGGCACCCACCGCCTCATTTCGAAAGACATCCATTTCAAGAACCTCGGCCTGGTCGTGATCGATGAGGAGCAGCGCTTCGGGGTTCTCCACAAGGAGAAGTTCAAGGAACTCTTCCGGCTCGTGGACCTACTCACGCTCTCGGCCACGCCGATTCCGCGCACGCTCTACATGTCGCTCATGGGCGCAAAGGACATGAGCACGCTGGAGACGCCGCCGCCGAATCGCATTCCCGTTGAGACGATGATCTGCGGATACGACGAGCGGATCATCCGTGACGCCATCAAACGTGAACTCGCCCGCGAAGGGCAGGTGTACTTCCTCCACAACCGCGTGCACGACATCGAGCGCGTGCGCGACCGCGTCCAGGCGCTCGTGCCGAAGGCGCGGATCAGCATCGGCCATGGTCAGATGGATGAGCACGAGCTCGAGGAGGTCATGCAGGATTTCATCGATGGGAAAGCCGATGTGCTCATCGCCACCACGATCATCGAGAGCGGCATCGATATCCCGAACGCGAATACCATCATCATCGACCGTGCGGATCGCTTCGGGCTGGCGGATCTCTACCAGTTACGAGGCCGGGTGGGTCGCGCGCAGACGAAGGCCTACGCCTACCTCATGCTCCCGCGCGAGATGATGACTGTCGGTGAAGCGCGCAAGCGGATCAACGCCATCAAGCAATACTCCTCGCTCGGTGCGGGCTTTAAGATCGCCATGCGAGACCTCGAGATCCGGGGCGCAGGCAACATCCTCGGCACCCAGCAGAGCGGCCACATCATCAATGTCGGCTTTGATCTCTACTGCTCACTGCTCAAGCAAGCGGTCTCGAAGCTCAAGGGCGACCGGGTGCGTCCTCGGATGGATGTGGCGATCCGCATCGATTTCCTCGCCAGCCGGGAGTCGGAGTTTCTCAAGGCGCCGGAGAGATACGCGCCCGCCTTTCTCCCGGTTACCTACATCGGAGAGCCGCAATCCCGCATCCAGGCCTACCGTCAGCTCGCCGAGACTTCGACCCATGAGCAGCTCGACCACATTCGCAAAGGATGGCGGGATCGCTTCGGAAAGCTTCCGGAAGCCGTGGAGAATCTCTTGGTGACCAACGAACTCCGCCTCGCCGCATCCAGTCGCAAGATCAGTGCAGTCGATGTCCGAGATCATAAGGTGATGCTCACTCGCAATGGCGACTACGTGCTGATCAATGGGAAGTTTCCCCGCGTGAGCGCATCAGATCCGTCGGCCCGCCTCACTGAACTCTTGAAGCTGGTCCGCAGCTTCTAGCTGTATAGAGTGCCCGCAGTGGTCCACGAGCGGTGGCGGGATACCGGCGTCCGTGGACGCTTATGTCACAGTGCTCTTTGCCTGGAGGAACGGGCGAGAACCCGCTCTCGACGAGTCCTACATCACCTAAACGATGAGGCCTAGCCCACGAAACCGAGAGCTTCCGGAGCTCGGCGATGAGCTTCGGAAGCTCGACGTTTGGCAAAGCGAAGCTCGGCGCCCTGCTTCCGAGGCTCGTCGATGAGCTTCGGAAGCTCGACGTTTCGTTAAAGAGGCTCGGCAATGAGCTTCGGAAGCTCACCATTCTATGAAAAAGGCTCGGCGCCCTGCTTCGGAAGCTCGCCGTCTTATGAAAAAGGCTCGGCATCCAGCTTCCGATGAAAAGGGATACGCCGGCCGATCACGTTCTCTTGCCGCACCAGACGAATCGGAAGCAGTGTAGCTGAACGGGGAAACCCATGGCGCGAAGCTCAGTCTCGATTGCGCCACCAAAGTCATTCGACCATGAACTTACCTTGTGCAGCGAGCCTTCCGCTACTTGATCCACTCGCCTCTGGCTTTGACAAGGCTCTGGGCCTGAGCCTTGAGGCTCAGCACCTTACCGCCGGGCAGATGTCGCTGCGCGCCGTGGTGGTCTTCATTCTCGCTACGATGATGATCCAGATCGGGAGCAAGCGCTTCATGGGCCAAAGCACCGCGCTCGATGTCATGCTCGGCATCGCCTTCGGGTCGCTGGTTAGCCGCGCAATAACTGGGAATGCCCCATTCATCCCCACCATGGCCGCGGGGCTCACACTGGTCCTGACTCATTGGACGATCTCCGCACTCGCGTGCCGATGGCATCTTCTAGGGGTGATGTTCAAGGGCCGTCAGCGATTGCTCGTAAAGAATGGAGAGATTGACTGGAAGTGCATGCGCAAATCCCATCTCACCGAGAACGACTTGCACGAAGCGATGCGCAACCATGGAAAGGCCCCGGAGATCGACCGGATCCAACTCGCGTACCTCGAGCGGAACGGCGATATCTCGATTGTCTTGAAGTAGAATCAAGTTCCCAACCGCCAACGGATTATTCGCTAGACGGCCAACTTTCGGGGCCGTTACGTTTATGACAACAAAGCTACACACCGTGAACAAAAGCATCTTCTACATCATTGGAGTCGTCGTCGTCGTTGTCATCGTTCTCAAGCTCCTCGGCCTGTTCTAGGACGCTCCAACAGCTGCGGCACGGTGCCGCGAAACCAATCTCAACAGCAGGAAGCTCTCGCGAGCAATCGCGGGAGCTTCTTTGCTTCCGGGACCGTATGAAGTGGGAACGTCGGCTATCCCTTACTTCCAAAGAGATCCACCAAGACCTTCAGGGCGTAGGCAAAGACTCCGAGTGCACCCGTCGCGAAGAGCCAGTAGGTGAGGCGGAGACCGAATTTAGCACGTCGCAGTTTGACCAACTCACGGAACCGCTGCTCGAGTTCCTCCTTCTGCCGCCCCAGGATTCCGCGAAGAATCTCGTTGTCGCGGCCGAGCTCCGAGACACTCAGGGAGGCAGCGAGCTTCTCAGCTGCAACACAGCGCCGGTGTAGCTCTTCGAGCTCGGTGCGCGCGCGTTCGTGAGACGCTTCATACCGGCTGGCATCGTCCAGGGCAGTTTCCAGCGCCTTGCTGATCCGGAGCTTCTCACGCTCGAGCGCCTTCTCCCTCGCTCTCAAGGCGGTCAGCTCACGGCCGTTCTCAGTATTGGCAAGGTCACGATTGATCTGCTCGCACTCGCGCCGGAGCTCGTCGCGCTCCCACTCCAGCTGCGACATCTGGCTGCGTACCCGCAGGAGTTCCTCGCCCACGACTTTCAGTCGGGCGCATTCGGCCTCGGCGTTGCGGAGCGAAGCCTCGAGTTCGGCAAGCTTCCACTCCAGCGAGACCTGCGTGCCGGCGAGCTCGGCTCGCTCTGCAGCAGTTACCCGGAGCGACTCCTCGAGCTGCGCGACGTTTCCTCGGGAGAGGGATAACTCGCGGTTGCTTGTGCCCAGCTGCGTCTCCGCGGACGCCAGTCGCTGCCGCGCAAAAGCAAGATCATCGGTTAGCGTCTGCCGCTCTGCTTGAAGCTGCGCATTCACGGCTTCCAATCGCCTGGCGGCCTCTGTCGCAGCCTCGAGTTGGTGGTGCACATCCCCCCACTCGCGCTCGGATGAAGCAGTCCCATTGTGCAAAGCCCCGTCCGCCTCGAATTGGCTCCCGTCCTCCTGGATGACCGAGTATTCCTGCTCCTCCAGTTCACCAGAAAGGGGAACCGTAACCTCTGTGTCGCACCCGGGACAACTCGTGACATGCCCCGCCGCCGAAGGGTCGACCAGCATCCGCTGCCCGCACGTGGCACAGGAGAACTTGATATCGACGGCTGCTTGCATGGATCTCCCTGAGTGGCCCATGTAGCCCCACTCTTCGAGGAGGGTCAAAGAAAATGCGGCTCTGGAAGGCTCCTTGCCTCGCCCGAAACTCTGCCCTATAAATCGCCGTCAATGATCGACTACATGCAAAAAGGAGGCCCGTTGATGTGGCTAATCCTCTTCTGCAGTGTGCTGGGAGGTGCCGTCTTCTTCGAGCGCGTCGCGTACTTCCACCGCTCCACGATTCGCGTCGGCGAGTTCATGCGTGGGCTGGCGAACCTGATCCGCCATCGCCGCTGGGCCGAAGCGCAGATGGAGTGCGCAGGGACGCCTTCGCCAGTCGCCCGGGTGATTCACTCGGCAATTCTCCGACACGACGCACCGCGTGCAGAACTCAAGGAGATCGTGCAGGAAGCCGGTCAGCTCGAGGTTCCGCGATTGGAACGGCGGCTCGCGGTGCTCGGCATGATCGGACTGGTCACGCCACTGATCGGCCTGCTCGGGACGGTAACCGGCTTGATCGACGCGTTCGTGAATATCTCGTCGCAGAGTGGGTTTGCGAGTTCCACCGACATCGCCAGCGGCATCTACCAGAGCCTGCTGACCACCGCGGCCGGTTTGGCTGTAGCGATTCCCTGCGCGGTTGCTTACGCGTATCTCTCGGCAAGGGTGAACTCGCTGATGCACGACATGGAGCGCGCGGGCATCGAGATCGTGAACATGATCGTGGATAGCCGTGCGTCGGCGGAGATCATCGAGTTCGAAGCTGGTCACCGCCCTCGCCGCAGCAGCAGCCGCGAATAGCGTTCCGAGCTCGTGAAGCTGACGCGCAACGTCCACTTCCCGCCGGGGATGTTTCACGTCGTCCCGCTGGTGAACGTGCTCTTCCTGGTGCTCGCGATCTTTGCCCTGAGTTCGCGTTTCGTGCTCCAATCGGGCATCTCAGTGGCGCTGCCCGTATCCACCTTCACACTCGGACCACAGCAGAACACCGAGATCGTCAGCATCACCGCTGCGCCGACGCCATCGATCTTCTACAAGGATGCGCGAGTGACGCTGGAGGAACTCGGCGCGGCCTTGGTGGAAGGCGCACAGCTCGGAGGGCGTTCGCTGATCCTGAAGGCGGACCGAATGACTCCCTACGAGCTGGTCGTTCAGATCACGAACATTGCTCTCAGCCACGGCTTCTCGGTGGTGCTCGCCACTACGCCAGAGACCCGGTGACCACGACACCCGCACCGGAAGAGCAGGCGCACTTTGTCTGGGGCGAAGAGAAGCGCCACGCGCTCTTGCTGCCCGCCTTCATTATTCTGTCGCTGCTCGCCCATGGAGCAACGTTCTTCCTTTTTCAGGTCACCTATCCGCAGCAGGTGACCATCCCGGCACCTGCACCTGCGGTCAGTGTGCTCGACCCTTCGCGCGTCGAACATCAGTCAATTCTGCGCTGGATTGCCGCTGCCGACCCCGCGCTCTCCGCGATCTCCAGCATAGCCGAGCCCAAGGGGCTCATGGACGTGCAATACCGGCCCTCTTTCTTTACCCCGAGCACTCCGCTCCGCTATGTCGCGGCCGAATCGGAGCCCGTGCGTTTCCCGCCGGTCATGGACGCACCGACACTGATTCGCCGGATCGAGCAAACCGCCGAACCTCCCCCGGCTCCCCTTCCCGCAGCAGAAACGCGCCTCACTTTCACCGGAGCGCTGATCGAGCGCGCTCCACAGGTCCCATTCAAGATCGCGATGAAGGTGAACGAGGTCCCTCAGCACACGCGGTTCTTCCTCGGTGTAAGCGCCGACGGCAAAACGAAGTACACCTTCCTTCAGAGTTCGTCAGGCAATGCGGGCCTTGATCTCGCCGCTGAAGCAGCGCTGCAGAACCTGCAGTTCACACCTTCGAACGAGGAACTCACTTGGGGGAACGCCACTATTGAGTGGGGGGATGAGATCTTCGAACGTCCCCAAGTTAATAGAGCAAGCACACCATGATCCCGGTCAGCCTCAGTGTGCTCGTGATGATCTATCTCGCGATCATGATGGGCCCGGTGCTCGCCGCCTGGTTGCTGAACGAATATCGGAGAGGGCGGCGGGAGCGGGCTGCCTTCCAGGATGTCATTCGCTGCGGGCTATGCGCCTTCGAATTCCAGGATGGCTCGCGAGACATGCTGCCGAAGTGCCCTCGGTGCGGCAGCCTCAACGAGCGTCATCCGCTCCCGCGGCTCTAGAGGATCATCACTGCGCCGCAGTCTTCGGCGAGAGCGGGACAGGTATGAAGGCGTGCAGGAGCTTGCCTGTTTTGGCTTCGAAAAGCCGCACCTCGCCATCGTAGCCGCCGGTAGCCACGCGCTCGCCTTTGGCATCAAACGCTATACTGAAGATCGCGCCGTCTCCTGCCTTCAAAGTGGACGTTCGCTTTCCATCGACAGCGTTGAACACGCGGGCTTCGCCAGAAGTGCATCCGGCCGCGATCAGACTACCATCCCAGCTCCACGCGAGTGCGGGGACCGCACCAGGCAGGCGATCGCACTCTCGTACATAACTGTTCTCCTTGTCGTCGCCCTCAGCCAGACGTCCGCCGCGCGGCTCCATGCGATAGATCCGCACTCCCCCTTTGTCGTCACCATAAGCGACTTCGTCAGCACGCGGATTCCGGGCGAGGCTCAAGGCTACGTCCCGGGGTCGGTTCACGTCATCAATCAGCCTTCCGCTGGCCACGTCGATCAGCTTTACCGCACGATCCCGGCTGGCGGAGACAAGTCTGGTGCCGTCGCCGCTAAAGGCCGTCGCGAACACCCAATCAATGTGATTGTCGCACTTCATCAGCTCCGCGCCATCGACAACGGAGAAGGCCCGAACAGTCTTATCAGCGCAACCGACGGCGACCTTGCTGGCGTCCGGCGAAAACGAGACGCCATACACCGTGTCCGTGGTGGTGATGATCGACCGCAGAATCTTCCGGGTCGCCACGTCCCAGATCTGGATTTCGCCATACTCCGAGGCAGCACCTCCCGCGACCGCGAGCAGCTTCCCGTCTGCTGAAAACGCGATCGACTCAATGCGCGGTGAACTTCCCGGCAAACGGGCTACTAGCTGCGAACCGGAGCCGTCGTGCAGCAGGACTTCATGGAAGCCGCCCACCGCCAGCAGGCTTCCGTCCGGCGACCAGGCTAACGCGGCAATGGCAGGCGCACCGTGATAGACCGGCGGCACAGCAAGCGCTCGGAGTGGGATACCAGCCGGCGTGTCGTCGGCCGCGCCTTGCGCAATCCACTTCTCGAACACCGCTACCTCATCCGCCGTCAGCGGCTCGCCCTCGTCGGGCATTGCAGGGACATCCCCGCTGATATCTTCAATAAGCCTGCTTTCGTGTGGCTTGCCAGGTTGAAGTGCCGCGCCCTCTTTGCCGCCCTTCATGAGAGCAGCATGGGAGGTAAGGTCGAGCTGCCCCTTGGCCTTGCCTGGCTTGTGACACGCGATGCAATTTGCGCGTAATAGCGGGAAGACATCACGATGGAAGCTAACCTCGGGGGCGTCGGCACCCATTGCCCGGAACCCGCCGATGATGACGACGAGAGATATGCAGAGAGCACGCTTCATGGCGCTTCCGTGACACTGAGTTCGTATTGATGCCAGCTGCTCCCGCGATCATGAGCATCCTGCACCACGACGAGATAATCTCCGTCTGCAGGCAGCGTCGCCTTGAGGCTGGAGTCACTGGATTTCCCTCCATCGTCATTGGTGCAGAGAAACTTGCCTGCGCTATCACAGAGCGTCAGGACCGAATCGAGCAGGGATCCACCACGGGCGGCGAACACATCGATCCCAACACGCTGCCCCGTGGTGCCATGGAAACGGAAAACGTCGACGTCCTTCTCCTCTTTGATCATACCGCGAAGCACGCGCACCGGTTCGATCTTCTGTGATTCATGAAAGCCGCCGTTAGGGTCCTCTTCGTCTGCGAGCTTGGTGCTTGGCAGAACGCGGAGTGTTCGGGGCGCGGTCGTCCCTCCATTCGTAACGATGCTGAATTCCACTGCCTGACCGGAATAGTCGGCAGGCAGATTAACGCTGAACTCCACCTCGGTTCCACCGATCTCCTTCTCTTCAAAACCTGTAGGAACGGCCGACTTCTTCTTCTCCTTAAGCGTCGCGGTGATCGCCGGACCGCCTTCGCTGAACCGCAGTTCCGTCGCCTCGTCCAGCTTCATGCCACGTGCCCGTAGCACAAACGTCGTACCCGGCGTGACCGACAAAGGTGCCCAGGCAGTCACCTGAGCGACCTCTTTCTTGTTGTCCTCTGCCGCTCCGACACGACTGGCCTCCCACACAATGGCGATGATCAATCCACGCAGCAGAACCGAGTGGAGCATCTAGATGTACAACTCCTTCACCGTGGCACCCTCAGCCAGGATCGCCACCGGGCGCCCCTCGGGAGTCAGCAGCTCCTTGGACGGATCGATCCCGAGTGCATCGTAGATGGTCCAGCAGACATCCGCCGGCCGGACCGGGCGTTCCGTAACGAAAGCGCCGTTCTTGTCCGTAGCTCCAATGATCTGTCCGCCTCGTACTCCCGCGCCTGCGAAGATCATCGAGCCTGCTCGCCCCCAGTGATCCCGTCCGGCATCCTTGTTGACCTTCGGTGTGCGCCCGAATTCACCCATCGCGACGACCAGCGTCTCTTTCAGTGTGCCGCGATCGTGCATATCGCGGATTAGCGTGGAGAAACCCTGGTCGAACTCCGGCACCTTCTTGTCGAGGCCTTCGAAGATCTTCTTGTGATGATCCCATCCGCCATAGTTCACAGTGACGAAACGCACCCCGCTCTCGACGAGGCGACGCGCCATCAGGCAGCTCTGGCCGAATTCGTTCCGGCCGTATTCGTCGCGCAGTTTAGCGTCCTCTCGCGAAACATCGAAGGCGGCCTGCGCTTTCGGCGAAAGAACCATCTCCGCTGCCTTTTGGCCGAACTCGTCGTAGGTCGTGATCTGGTCATTGCCCTTGATGTGGCTTGCGAGCTGATCCACTGCCGCGAGTAGTGATTTACGCCGATCGAGCACTACAGGAGTGACTGTCGACGGCTGGGCGAGATCCCGCACCTGGAAATGCTCCTCGTTCGGGTTGCCGCATTTAAACGACTCGAACCTCCCACCGAGCCAGGCGCTCTTTCCCAGTTCCCAAGTGAAAGCAGGATTTTTAGGTACCGCAACGTACGGAGGGACTACGCCAGAAAAGCCGGTCTCGTGCGCCACGACCGCCCCCATGGCCGGGAAATCGCCAAATGGTGAGCCAAAGCGACCGGAGAGCACCCAATTGGTAGCCGTCTCGTGGTGATCATTCTCATGTGTGCCTGAGCGGATCAGCGTTACCTTGTCCATCTGCTGCGCCATCCGGGGAAGCAGATCCGTCACCCGCAGCCCGGTGACGTTTGTCGCGATCGTCTGGTACTTCCCGCGGATCTCCTCCACTGCATCCGGTTTGGGATCGAAGGTATCGTGATGCGAAATCCCACCACCGAGGAAAACGAGGAGCACGGACTTCGCCCGGGCCTTCGCAACCGCCCCAGCCATTGCCTTCTCGAAACCGAGCAGATTGGCCAACGACAGACCTACTGGCGCCAGAGTGCCGATTCGAATGAAATCGCGACGGGAGAGACCATTGCAGAGGCGGCTCCGTTGAGGTGTGGCTGAGACGTCGAGCATGGTTCGTTAGTGATTAAAGGCGAACTCCTTTGAGTTGAGGAGGGCCCAGAGGAGATCGCGGAAAACGGGTTCGCGCTGATCACTGACCAGCGCTTCAGCGAGCGCCGCCCGTTCTCCCTCTCGCGGCAGACGGCTCAAGGTGTTTAGAAAAAGGGCATCTGCCGCGGCACGATCATCCGTCGTTTTTAGCAATTCAGCCAACCGACCTTTCTCGTTTGCGATCTGCCCTTGCAGATCACCGCTATTACTGAGGTGCAGCAACTGGGGAAGGGTGACCTCCCCTTTTCGTTCACAAGCACAAGCGGTCACACGATCGGAGCGGCCGAATAGCGTAAGGAAGTATGAACCCACTCCCGGCTCGGGGAGCTGCACGGCACGCGTGCCGAGAGGATAACCGGGAAATGCGCTCGGAATACCGGTCGCTACAGCGAGATTATCGAGCAGGACCTCCGCCGGTAGACGCCGCGCGTAATAGTGGGAGAAGAAGCGAGTGTCAGTCTCATTGCCCTCCCCGCTCGCCGAGCTGAGCTGGTAGGCGCGTGAATTCAGGATGAGTCGCATCACGTGCTTCAGTTCATAACCGTTCGCTACGAATTCACGGTTGAGCAGCGCCCAGAGTGCACCGTTCGAAGGCGGATTGCTGGCCCGCAGATCATCCACTGGTTCGACGAGTCCCACGCTAAAGAAGTGCTTCCACAGCCGGTTCACCATGGCCCCACCGAAGTTCTCACTGGTTAGCATCCAGTCCACGAACTGCTCACGCGGATCGCGGCCCGGCTCAAAACTCCATTGTACGCCGTCGAGCGGCTTTGGGTTCATCTGCTTTCCGGTGCGCGGCTGGTTCACCACCGGCTGCTTCTCGCGAGCGTCCGCGAGGCGCTTTGTAGCTTCGTCGACCTGCCGCTGAACCTCCTTCGCCTTCTTTGCAGACTCGTCCCCGCCAATGCCTTCTTTAGCCTGAGCCTCGGCAGCTTTGGTCTGGACCTCTTCCAGCTTCTTAACGGCCTCCCGCTCTTCGCGGGACAGGAGGGTGAGCTCCGTTGCTCCCTTTGAAGGCGAAACGCGTTTCAGCGACATCTTCGAGAAGTACGCAGAGAAATGGTAGAAATCGTCCTGAGTGTACTTCTCCAGCGGATGATTATGACATCGCGCACAGCCCACCCTGGTGCCGAGGAATGATTGCGCCACCGAGTCGGGCAGCTCGCTCTCCTCCACGCGTTCTTTCTCGCCCGCTACCGTTATGTAGTAGCCGATCTCCGGGTGCTCTACGCTGTTGCCTTGCGCAAGCAGGACGGCGCGGGCGAGCTCGTTCCACGGGCGATTCGCCGCTACCTGAGCACGGAGCCAGGCATGAAAGCCGCGGACACCCTTGATTCCGCGCACATCGTGATCCCGCTCCTTTCGATTCTGCAACAGGTCGGCCAGTTGCAGCGTCCAGTAGTCAGTCCATTCGGGTCGCTCCAGCAGAGAATCAACGAGCCGCGCCCGTTTGTCGGGACTTTGATCCGCAAGGAAGGCGGTGACTTCTTCGGGCTTGGGAAGAATACCGGCGGCGTCGAGTGATGCCCGACGGATGAAAGTCTCATCATCACACGGAGGTGAGGGAGGAATGCGGAGCTTCGCGAGTTTCTCGAAGACCGGCTCATCAATTGCATTCTGGCGGGCAATGAACTGCTCCGGCTCGACCTTGGCCGGATATGGCATGGTGAACCGGACCACCTCCACCTGCCCCTGAAAGTGCACTCGTATCGAAGCCTCGCCGCACCGGATCGCTTTTGCGAGTCCATCGGGCTTCACCGAGACAACTGCCTCGTCGTTTGAGAAGAACTGCGCCAGCCAAGTAACGTCACGCTTGCGCCCGTCAGCGTAGTGCGCCCGAACAAGGAGTTGCTGCGCCTCGCCAACCCGCAACTCGCGATCACCCGGGATTACCTCAAGCTTGGCGGCATCCTGCTCTTTCGCGTCCGGACCGGGCGCCCGTCCGGCGATCCACTGGACCAGAGTGTCATAATAGCGAGTGCCCGCCTTGAAGCGCGTTCCACCTTCGTGGGCGATGCCGCCGATCGGCTTCTGCACGAGTAAACTTTGTTCCGGAAAAGCCACATTGATGCGCCGCGCATTCACTTCCGTGGTGATCCAATCGTGGTCCCATTCTGGCGCATAGGCTCGGAGAGAAAGGCGAAACCCATTCTGGCCAGCAAGCTTCCCGTGGCAGCCGCCAGCATTGCACCCTGTCTTGGTAAGGATTGGGAGAATGTCCTGCCGAAAGGAGGGCGCGGCAGTCTTACCGGTTTCCACGCAGCTCACGGGCACCCGCACCGTCTCGCCTTCATGGGTCACCTCGAGATTTGAGTCCCCATCGGCGAGAGCCTCTGCGCGCCCCTTTTTATCGATCCGTAGCAGGGCCGGGTTTGTGGCAGTGTACGCAGCCTCCCTGGTGACGTCCCGAGTTCGTCCCTCCGCATCGATCCGCGTGACAACGACTCCATGGAGCGGGTCAATGCCTGTTAGCTCGAGCCGCTCTGGCATTACGACCAGGCGCGGTTCCCCCGCAGAGGCGCAGACGCCCAGCGCCAGCAGGATGGCGAGCAGCGTGCTCGTTCGAAGGGGGGAAGGGACCCGAAGCATGCAGTTTACGCAGACTCACTCCAGACTGACGGGTTCCTTAGGGAATAAGAAGGTAAACTGTCGGATACGAGGAGCGCTCCGCTTGCATGCCGCAGATTTGAGAGTCCTGAAGCATGCTGCCTACAGTGCGTGCTGTGGAGTCTTGTGCTGCGCCATCTCCTTCCGCGGCCCACCATGTAGCGGGAATGGGAACTATCCCTACTTCCGTCTCGGAAGAATATCTGTTTGCTGCGTGATTGAGATAGCGCCTCGTCGTAGATAGCATAGCGACGTTCGCTTCCCGAAGGTGAGGCCAGTCGTCCCGGGTAGGCGCTCGAGGTTGGTATCAACTCCCAAACCATTGAGGTACTTGCAATGCTCCCCATGAACCGTTCGTTCTCTCCCGCATGCCGGCCCACGTGGCAATCTCTCGCTGCATCTATGATCGCAGCGCTAATGTTCTGTTTGCCGGTAAGATCCTCAGTTGCGGCCGCTACGGGTGACCTGCTGGTGGCGAGTTTTTCCCAAGGATCGATCACCCGGGTCGATGGAGTCACCGGCTCGACCATCTACTCCGTCCCACTCGGCACTTCCGCCATTAATCTCGCGGAAGGTCCCAACGGCGCGATCTATGTTTCAACCTTATTTACGTCGAGCGTTTCCCAGTTTGATGCTGAAACGGGAACACCAATCGGGGTATTCGCTAGCGGTGGTGGACTCACGACTGCCGTAGGCGTGACGTTCGGGCCGGATGGAGCCCTGTACGTCGGCAGTAGATCCACCAACTCGGTGATACGCTACGATGGAACAACTGGGGCCTTCCTGAACACCTTCATCGGACCCGGCAGCGGCGGTCTATTTGCGCCAGAGGCGCTCCTGTTCGGTCCGGACGGAAATCTCTACGTGACGGAATTCAGTGGAAATCGCGTTTTACGTTTTGAAGGCCAGACCGGTGCCTTCATCGATGTCTTTGCGTCGAGTCCAAGCCTTAACGGAGCACGAGGCATAGCCTTTGGGCCGACTGGTGATCTCTACGTTGCGGGAAACTTTTCTAATAACGTCGTGAGATTCAACGGTCAGACCGGCGCTTTCATCAATGTTTTCGCTTCATCTGTTCCAGGGGCCAACGGTTTGGTCTTCGGACCTGATGGGCGGCTTTACGTTGCGGCCGAAGGAGCAGATCTGATCGTTCGCCTGGATGCGACGACCGGAGCAAAGATTGACGACTTCGCGTTTGTTGTCGGCCCGATTGGGCTCCTCTTCGTCGATACCTTTAATGCGCGCCAAACGAAAAGGGACGCAGTGGCCGACCTAACGTCCATCCTGAAACCATCAAACGAAAAGCGCGTTTCCGCAGCAATCAAGCACTTGGAGGATAGTCTACGTCCGGAGCTGTGGATCGATGACACCCACCTCTCCGTTGCAGGAAAGCGCGTCTTCGATGGCGAACGCAAGGCTGTGCAGGATCTGGAGAAGCTCAAAGAGGAAAATGCGACGATTGCCTCGGTGGTGCAAACGCTGGTCTTTGTGGATGCCACCCTAGCGTCCATTGCCATCGAAGAGGCAGCTGCTGACGCCTCGCTAGATCTTGAGGCTGCCTATCGGCACTTCGATCGTGCGAAAACGTTTGAGGAACAGGGCAAGCCGCAACAAGCAATCCAGGCGTACCGGGCCGCATGGATCGCTGTGCAGCATGCGGTGAGAAATACGACAGATTAGTGGACTCGACCTTGGAAAGCCCGCCTCCGGGTTGCACCTCTCACACCTTATGAACGGTCAGTTCACCGATGCAGAAGTCGACAAGATCACCGAGTATCTTGGTCCAGGGACCTGGGAGCGCTGGGATACCCTGGATGCGGAAGCGCGGCCGCAGCTCGCAAAGCGGAAGCAGATTGACAAGGTATTATGGAGCTTTGATCCACGCTTTTCCGTCCTCTCGCCTTATGGCACCGACCGGGTGGAGAAGCTCCGGTTCGACATGATCGAGGGCTGGAACCTTCTCGCTCTCGGGAAGTTTCCCGCGCCAGATCAGTACCACAAGCTGATGGACCTCTACGAAGTCTCCATTGATACTTCGGACTTGCTGCTGGGAGTGGCGGAAGTGATTCCAATTATCGGACTCGTGCAGGGTGCGGTGAGCGTGAAATCCCTTGGCCTTGCGGCGTCGGCTGGGAAGGTGCGCTCAGCAATGTTGAGGCTCGACTCCCTGATCGGCGATGCGATGTCGATGAAGATCGAGGCGCAGATCCAGCAGGCGTTGGGACTTGTCTCCGTTGCGATTGGCACCTTCGTCCCGGGTCTCGGACTGCTCGCCAAAGGGGGGCTGACGGCGGCGGACTTCCTCCTTGATGATGCCCTCGGGCCCGAGAAGTCGGCGAAGGATTCCAATCGCGGCGACGGTGCCAAGGGGATCAACTATGTGATGGACATCATGGAAGACATCGCGCCCAAAGCGGCGAAGCGAAAAGCAATTGCGGGCACCGCAGGTAAAGCTCTCACCGTGGTGGGAGTATACTTCGACTACAAGGAGGTCGCCCAAGCATCTGCGTACCTCGAGTCCATTCAGAAAGGGATGGCCGATTGCCAGAAGCTTCTGAACGAACTCATTGAAAAGCTGAAGATAGCCCTACCTGAGTTGGCCCGCGTGCAGAAGCACATGGAGAGCCTGATGCGGCCTATGCAGCGAAAGGCTGACGACAAACGGCACGAGCGGGACCAGGTAATTTCCGACTTCGGCTATCCTATCATTCAGCCGTATAAGTGGGTTGTGATGAGTGATCTTTCCAAGGTGCCGATCGCCCGTTGAAGGCACGCGGCTGGACAGCTGGCGCCGCCCTTCGAGCACTTGGTTGGACAGTGCCCGTGTAAGTACTGGCAGGCAGGCCCGCCCAACGTGTAGAGCGCGGCTCTGTCCGCGAAGCGGACGTGCCGCCTCCAACTTCTCTCCCCGACAGCGTGCGGATCTGTTTTGCCGAAGGTCAGCTACGCTCTTTCGCAGAACACAAAGGTTTGCCACGCTCCCGGGTATGGAAAGTACCCCCGCCATGCTGAGAATCGCCATTCTCCTTCTAACCACCCTCTTCCCACTCGTGGCAAACGCTGCCTTCAAGGCTGGCTTTGCCGAGCGCGACATTACACCGGAGATCGGGATGGAGGTGCCGGGTGGGTACGGGAAGGCGTTCGCGAAACGCATTCACGATCGGTGCAAGGTGCGGGCGGCGCTTTTTGATGATGGGAAGCAGCGCGTTGCGATCGTGGGGTTGGATGCGCTGATCGTTCCGCGGCAGCTTGTGCTGGAAGCGCGCGAACAGATCCGCGCTCGGACCGGGATTCCGGCAGAGGCCGTCATGATTGCAGCGTCCCATTCGCATTCCTCCGGCCCATTGGGAATGGTGCAGCCGGGGGAGTTCGATCATGCCTCAGACTTGGCGAAGGATCTCGCGTACAATAAGTCGTCCTGCGCAGATCCGAAGTACCTCGCGATCGTTCGTGATGCCGTGATCGAGGCGGTGGTCGCGGCCGATGCGGCACGGGCGGATGTGACTGCGAGCTTCGGCACGGGCAAGGAGGAGACTGTCGCCTTCAACCGTCGCCTCCGGATGAAGAATGGCCTGAGCTATTCGCATCCGGGCAAGGGCAACCCAGAGAACGTGGATTTCGCCGGACCAACCGACCCGGAGGTGGGCGTGATCGGGGCTTGGAATCCCGATGGCAAGCTGGTGGGCTGCATCGTGAACTTTGCCTGTCACGCGACGGCAAGCGGCCCGTGGGTTTCAGCGAATTGGATCTACTACATGGAGAAGGCGATCCAGGGGTACTTCGGCACGGAGGCGAAGGTGGTTTTCCTCGCAGGGGCCAGTGGCGATGTGACGCAGGTCAACAACCTGGATCCGCATGAGAATCCGGAGAGCGATGCCTGGTCGCAATTCGTGGGCGGGCGCGTCGGCGCGGAAGCGGTGAAGGTGCTGCTCGGGATGTCGCAAACGCGGGTGAATGAAGCGCCGGTGGCGGCGCAGCAGAAGACATGGAAGATCAGACGGCGGGTGCCTGCAGCGGAGCGCGTCACGGCCGCCGAAGAATTGGCGAAGCAGGATGCAAAGACGGCCGGACCAGACTGGGTCTGGGCGAAGGAGACGGTATTGCTGGATGCGCTGATCGCAAAGGCCCTGGAGGTGGAGGTGGAGGTCCAGGCGATTCAGATTGGTCCGGTGGTGTGTGTCTCGAATCCAGCGGAGTACTTCTGCCAGTACGGGCTGGATCTGAAAGCGGGCAGCGGCTTTCCGATAACGTTCCCGGTGGAACTCGCGAACGGCTGTGTGGGTTACGTACCGACGGAGGAAGCATTCGGCCCAAACGGAGGCGGTTACGAGACGCGGCTCACCAGCTACAGCAACCTGGAGATCACGGCTGGGCGGCAGCTCCGGGACGCGGGGCTGGAACTTGTGCGGAAGCTATCACCGATGAAGCTGCCGGAGCGTCTACTGGCGGAGCCCTGGAAGCAGGGTTGGACTTACGGGGATGTCCCGCCTCAACTGGAGTAACCTGTGATCCAAAGAACCCTCCCTCTGGTTCTCGCCCTCACTCTCCTGATCTCGGCTCAGGCGGTTTCCGTCAGCCCTTTGACGCCAGCGGAAGCGCTGGAGAGCTTTGAAACAGGCATCGGCAACACGGTGGATCTGGTGGCTTCCGAGCCGCTGGTCGAGTCGCCTTGCGCGATGGCTTTCGACGAACGAGGCCTGCTCTATATAGCGGAGAACCGCGGCTACCCGCACGGCCCAAAAGAAGGCGAACCGCCCGTGGGTCGGATCGCACTACTTCGAGATCTGAACCGCGATCAGCAGATGGATAGCCGGGTGACTTTTGCCGATGGGCTGACGTTTCCAAATGGGGTGATGCCCTGGCGCGATGGGCTCATTGTAACTTGCGCGCCGGACGTGCTGTTTCTCCGCGACACGGATGGCGACGGACGGGCAGACGAACGCCGGGTACTGTTGACGGGCTTTGACACGGCGAAGAGTACGCAGCTCCGCGTAAATGCGCCGCTGCTTGGACCCGATGGCTGGATCTGGCTGGCCTCGGGGCTCAGCGGCGGGAAGATCTCCAACCCAGAGCATCCGGAGTACGGCACGCTAGACCTGAAAACGGATGTGCGGTTTCACCCGGAGAGCGGGCGCTTCGAAGCCGTGGATGGGCGGAGCCAGTTTGGGCACAGCTTCGACGACTTCGGCCAGCGGTTCATCTGCATGAACCGCATCCAGGTGCAGCACGTGGTGATGCCCTCCAGCGCATTGGAGCGGAACCCGCTGCTGGCCTTCTCAGACACCGTGCAGAACTGCCCGGAGATCATCCCCAACGCACTGCTGCGCGGCGGGGGCGGAGCCGCGCGGATCTTTCCCATTAGCAAGAACGTCACAACGGCGGATTCTCACGCAGGCACGTTTAGCGCTGCCTGTGCGGTGACCATTCGGGCCAGCTCTGCATTCTCCTGCGAACCGACTGGGAATCTAATTCATGAGGATCAACTGATGCGGATCGGAGGCACCTTCGCGGCCATGCCGCGCCGCGGGGAAAAGGAGTTTCTCGCGTCCCGCGATGATTGGTTTCGCCCCGTCTTCCTGGCCGGCGGACCGGACGGTGCGCTCTACGTCTGCGACATGTATCGCAAGGTGATTGAACATCCCGACTACCTCCCGGAAGAGGTGCGGAAGCATACGGACATGGAAGCCGGCAAGGACATGGGTCGGATCTGGCGGATCAGGAACAAGGCTCACGTGTCCGGCCAGGTTCGCTTCGAGGACAGCGTGGCTCCCGAGTCCTTGCTGTCGCATTTGGATTCCGGGAACGAATGGGAACGGCAAACTGCTTTCCGCCTGCTCGTGCAGCGCGTGGGTGAACTCACCCCGCAGATACTGGAAGCGGCCGCGGGCAAAGCGCAGACGTCTCCAGCGCAGGCGGCCATCCTGATGCTCGCTGATCAGACGAACTCGATGAGCAAGCGCCTGACTGCGGACGCCATGTCTGATCGGGATCCGTCGGTACGCGCGCTAACCATCCGTCTCGCGCCTTCGAAGATCCCTTTGGACATGCTGATGGATCCAGATCCGCACGTGCGCTTCCACTCCGCGCTCGTGCTCGGAACTTTTGCGGGGGACGGCACCACGACCGCGCTCGCGGAGATTGCGCGAAAAGACGGAGGCGACCGCTGGACGCGCGCTGCGATCCTGAGCAGCGCAGCAAACGCCGAAGAGGCGCTGACGCGGGCGCTCATTCGCGAGAATTACGTGCCCGACCTCACATTGCTGCGGGACTTGGGGCGAATCATCGGCAGACGCACTCAGGGACCAGCGCGGGGAGAACAGCTGGACGCCTTGCTGCGGGAGAGCGAAAGGCAGCCGTCGGTGGGAGTGGCACTCGCGGCGGGCTTCGCCGATTCACCCAGCGGGCTACCTGAATCTCCTGCCGTATCATCCGTCCTGCAGCAGTCAGTGAATCTCGCCGGAGACGCCGCGCAGCCTACAGCCCGCGTTCTCGCCATCGAGCTACTCGGTTCCGCTAAACTGGAGGTATCGAAAGCTCCCCTGCTTGCTGCCCTTGAATCTGGTGAACTGGAATTGCAACTTGCCGCCGCACGGTCCCTCGCACGCGTGCCCGAACCGGAAGCTGCCGAAACGCTCATTAAGCCCGATGGATGGCCTTCGTATGCTCCCGCGGTCCGCGATACGATCCTGAGCGCCCTCAGCTCCCGTCCACCGACCATCAAGGTGCTGCTGGCAGCGGTGGAGAAGCAGGAACTCCCTGCGAACGCCATCGATACCCTACGGCGACAGCAGTGGATGAAGCACTCCGACCCGGACATAAGGGAGCGAGCGACGAAGCTCTTTGCGCAACCTTCCGACACCACTCAGCAGCAGGCGCTCGCCGAGGCGAAGCAGTCGCTGACCCTGGCGCCGGTTTCCTCCAACGGACGCGAAGTCTTTGGGCGACTCTGCGCTTCCTGCCATCGCTTTGAGCGGGCGGGACACCCCGTCGGACCCGATCTCTTCGACATCCGGAATCAATCCAAGGAGAACATCCTCCTCCACCTCGTGGCGCCGGAGCACGAGATCGCGCCGGGCTTCGCCGCCTACATGCTGGAGTTTAAAGACGGCCGGATGCTGGCGGGAGTGATCGCCTCTGAGACAGCCGATAGCATCACACTACGACAGCCCGGTGGGCTCGAGGAGACGATCCCGCGCGCCGGTGTCGCGACGCTTACCGCCAGCCCTACTTCGCTGATGCCGCCGGGATTGCAGCGCGCCATGACTC
This sequence comes from Spartobacteria bacterium, assembly GCA_031389825.1. Lineage (GTDB taxonomy): Bacteria > Verrucomicrobiota > Verrucomicrobiia > Chthoniobacterales > Chthoniobacteraceae > JANMSW01. The sequence continues at coordinate 158,812 of JANMSW010000034.1, read as the reverse complement.
CGCAGGAACTGGCGGATTTGTTGTCGTACCTGCGGGGCGAACAGTGATTGCCTCTCCTCTCCCCATAATGAAGAAGTACAACGTCGCCGTCGTCGGCTATGGCTGGGCCGCCACGGCTCATATCGCCGCCATCAACGCCACGAATCAGGCACAGGTTACCGCTGTTTGGAGTTCACGGAATCCTGATGCTGCGGAACTCAGCGCAAAGCATGGCTCCCCGATCCGCGTCTTCACCGACCTGGATGCGATGCTCGCCGATCCGGAGATTCATGCGGTTGATATTACGAGTTATCCTAATCAGCACGCGGCGCAATTCATCGCCGCCGCGCGCGCCGGAAAGCACATCATCGTGGAGAAGCCGCTCGCGGTCGAGTGGAGCGATATCCTCGCGATGAAAGAGGCGGCTGAGCGGTTCGGCACCAAAGCTTGCGTGTGCTTTGAGTGCCGCTACTCCTCGCAGTTCCTTGCCACCAAGGCAGTGCTCGATCAGGGGCTCGTCGGGAAGGTCCACTACGGCGAGATCGATTACTACCACGGCATCGGGCCGTGGTATGGACAGTACCGGTGGAACACAAAGAAGGAGCTGGGCGGCAGCGCGCTGCTGACCGCGGGCTGCCATGCGTTAGATGCACTTCTGCTCTGCATGGGCGCAGACGTGGAGGAGGTGACCAGCTACGCCACTCAGAGCGCGCATCCAGCTTTCCAGGCTTACGAATACCGGACGACCTCCACCACCATCCTGAAGTTTGCCGGTGGATCGATCGGGAAATGCGCGGCCGTTGTGGACTGCCTCCAGCCGTACTACTTCCACACGCATCTGGTCGGCAGCGAAGGTTCGATCCTCGATAACAAATTCCATTCGCAGAAGCTAAGCGGGCTGAACAAGGCGGCGTGGTCGCAGCTCTCGATGAAGATGCTGGATTCCGGCGATGTGAGCGACCATCCGTACCAGACACAGTTCCAGGCGTTCTTCGATGCGCTGGATGCCGGGAAACAGATGCCGCTGACGAGCTTTGCCGATGCGTTTCAGACGCACCGCGTGATTGCGGCGGCGGACCGCTCCGCTGCGGAAGGACGTCCGGTAAAGCTCGCGGAGAGCCCAGTGAAGTAGACGACCCTTGCATGCCTCGCGCCCTCGCCATCGCCGCGCATCCGGATGACATCGAGTTCGTCATGGCGGGGACGCTGTTGCAACTCGGCGAGCGCGGCTGGGACATTCACTATATGAATGTCTCCAGCGGGGATCTCGGGAGCATGACGATGGGCCGTGCCGAAACGCGGCGGGTGCGGCAGTGCGAATCGCGGCGGGCGGCCGAAGCGCTGGGTGCCACGTGGCATGGACCCGTGGCGCATGATCTGCAGGTCTTCTACATCGATCGCACTTTGCGGCGGGTTGCAGCCGTCGTTCGCAAGGTGGAGCCCACGGTGATTCTCACGCACTCGCCCGAGGACTACATGGAGGATCACATGAACGTCTCGCGGCTCGCAGTGACCGCGGCGTTCTCTCGCGGGATGCCGAACTACCGCACCTCCCCGCAGCGACCTCCGGCACAAGTACCTGTGACCATCTACCACGCGAGCCCGCACGGGCTGCGAGATGGCTTGCGCCGCCGCATCGTACCGGGGGCGTTTGTGGATACGACTCGCGTGCATGCGATGAAACGCGCGGCGCTCGCCTGCCATGCCAGCCAGAAGGATTGGCTGGATACCACCCAAGGCATGGACAGCTACCTGGTGTCGATGGACGAGTTCAGCGAGGAGCATGGAAAACTGGCTGGCTCCTTCTCACACGCGGAGGGCTGGCGCCGGCATTCACACCTGGGCTTCTGTGCGCCCGAGGCCGATCCCCTGCGGGATGCACTGGGCGAACTCTACCGCCTCAACTCGGAATACGAGCGCCTGCTCGACCGCGAAGTTTAAACATCCCTCGTTCCCCTATGACCTCTCGCAAACTCAGTGCCGTTGCCCCGGATTGGTGGGACTACACCACCCTCCCCCTCGATCTGGTGGAAGACGTCGCGCGGCTTGGCGTCAACGATCTGACCCAGCTCTCGCGATCGGGATTCAGGGTTGTCTTCTACGACACGCTCGAGGACTTCTACCTGGCCGAAGCGCTGGAATATATTCACGGATGGCAGCAGAGCACGGCGGATAATCCGGTCGGTATCTGCGGGCCCATCGGGCCGACCGAGCAGCTGCCACTCGTCGCCCGGATTGTGAACGCACTCGGGCTTGATCTCCGCGCCGGGCACTTCTGGGGAATGGACGAGTGGTTCGATGTGGAGACTGGCCGCGAGACGCCCGTCACGCATCCGCTCAGCTTTGAGCGAGCGGATCGCGAGCTCTGCTTCAACCGGATTGACGAGAAGCTCCGGCTGCCGGATGCCCATCTGCACTTCCCAAAGGCCGATACTGCGGCATTCCGCGCGAGCTGGGATGCAGGCGTCCGTTGCGCCGTGATGCAGGGCGGTCAAGGCGACGTGAAGCACTGGGCCTTCAACGATCCCCTACCCCGTCGCGGCGCGCATGCGGATGCACCTCCGACCGCCGGGGAGTACCGGCAACTCGCCACCCGCGTCGTCGATCTTCATCCGCTCACGATTGCGCAAAACGCCCGCACCAGCGGCGGCGGAAATATCTCCATGGTGCCGACGAAGGCGATCACCGTCGGGCCGGTCGAGACCTGGAAATCGGAAAAGGTTTCCATCTGGCACGCGGGAAATCATGACAATGCCTTTGGTCAGCGGCTCACTGCCTTTATGATTTCCAAGCGCATCGTGGACACCAGCGTGCCCATGTCGCTGCTCGCAGATCACCCAAACGTCCAGTTCAATTACTTCCGCGGCGGCATCGGCACGTGCGCAGTGGAGATGCACTAAACGTTCCTCCCCCAGGACTCATGATTCGATCGCTGTTGTTTTTGCTGGGCAGCTTCTCGCTCGCCGCGACGAGTTGGTGCGCGGAGTGGACCCAGGTCGCAGTGCCCACGCAGGAGCCAATTACCGGCACGCAGGATGCCTGGCTGCGGTGCTTCATCCGCGTGCCGGATACCATGGCGGTGCCGGCGGAGAAGGATCTCTGGCGAGACTCGATCACACTGAGCCTCTCCGGGGTCGCGGGTCCTTTCGTCATCACGCTGAACGGTACAAAGATCGCCGAAGGACAAGCCCTAGCCGCTGATCAGCGCCGCAGGTTTAAGGTCCCGAAGGACATCCTGGAGAAGAAGGTTTTCAACGTCCTCGCGATCCAACTCTCCGGGAGTGCGACCGAGAAGGCGCTTCCCGTCACTCCAGTACTTTCGAATTACTTCGATGATCTGGAACTCGCCGGCGCGTGGGAGATGCTCCGCGATCAACCGTCACCGGCGGACATGAAGGCGGTGAATGAACAGCCGAAGACTGCCTCATTCCTCGAAACCGGCTTCAGGCCGTCTTCGCTGCCGCTCTCGGCGAATGCGGAACTGATGCCCGGAGTGCGTCTCCCAGCGGCTGAGTCTCTGGCGTTGATGGCAACCCCGGAGGATCTTTCGGTGGAACTCGTCGCCAGCGAGCCGCAGGTCGCGCAGCCGACCCACATCAGCTTCGACGAACGCGGGCGCATGTGGGTCTCGCAATTCCGGCAGTATCCCTACCCGGCAGGCGTGAAGATGATCAGCCGCGACAAGTACTATCGCGGACAATACGACCGCGTGCCTCCCGCGCCCCCGCGGCACGATCGCGGGGCCGACATCATTTCCGTGCACGAGGACACGGATGGAGACGGCGTCTTCGATTCCCACCGCAATGTCCTGGAGGGGCTGAACATGGCGAACTCCGCGGTGCGCGGGCACGGGGGGATCTGGGTGATGCACTCGCCCTACCTGCTGTTCTATCCGGATGCGGACGGCGACGACGTTCCCGACCGCGACCCGGAGGTCCGCCTCGCGGGCTTCGGGCTCGAGGATACCCACTCCGCGGCGAACGGTCTTGTGTGGGGGCCCGACGGCTGGCTCTACGGCGCGCAGGGCAGCACGATCACCAGTCGTGTTACGCGTCCCGGAATCGATCCGCCGGATTTCCCCGGCGTGTACCACGAAAACTGCATGGTCTGGCGGTACCACCCGAAGACCAAGGTCTACGAGATCTTCGCGGAAGGAGGCGGCAATATTTTCGGTTTGGAGTTCGACGCGCAAGGCCGTCTGTACTCCGGTCACAATGGCGGCGAAACCCGTGGCTGGCATTACATCCCCGGTGGGCTGTTTCTGAAACAGGGAGTTGATCCCGGGAAGTTCGGCCCGCAGACGAATGCCTACGCGTTCGGGTATCTCGATCAGATGAAAAGCCTGCACCCGGTCCCGCGGTTCTCCCACGCCACCATCCTGGCGGAGGGCACTGCCATCCCGGAGCGGTATCTTGGACGCTTCCTGGGCGGCGATCCGCTGGCGCGGAAAATCGTGGTCGCGGAACGCTACGCGCGCGGCTCCACCTTCGAAACGAGCGACTCCGCGACCGCACTCTCGGGAGCCGATCCCGCCTTTCGTCCGGTGTTCATGACGAATGCGCCAGACGGATCAGTGTACGTGGCCGACTTCTATGAGGAGTTCATCGCGCACGGGCAGAACTACCAGGGCCAGCTCGATCCCAGCACCGGGCGTATCTACCGGTTGCGCGGTAAGGACGCGCCGCTTAATCGGGACGTGGATCTCAGCCGCAAGAGCACGGCGCAGTTGATCGGCACACTGGCGCATCCGAACCGCTGGCATCGACACACCGCAGTCCGGCTGCTCGCGGAGCGCCGCGACCCGGCGGCGGTTGCGCCGCTACAGGATCTCCTGCGGCAGCCTACGGAGCATCCAGCGCTGGAGTCACTGTGGGCGCTCTATCAACTCGGTGCCCTGACCCCGGACGTTGCGGTAAACGGGTTGGAGCATTCGCAGCCCGCAGTGCGAGCGTGGACCATCCGATTACTCGGCGAAGGCAAGGCGCTCCCTGCCGACCTCGGTGAGGTCATCGTGAAGCTCGCTGCGAGAGAGCCCGACGCGGAAGTGCGTGCGCAAGTAGCCGCGACTGCGCTGCGCCTGCCAGCGCCGCAAGCGCTCTCCCTGACCTCGGCGATACTCCGACGCGACGCAGATGGAGAGGACCCGTACATCCCACTCCTCTGCTGGTGGTCGATCGAGAAGCACTGCGCAAAGGCAGCGGACGCAGTCCTTGCGATGATCCCGTGGGAATCGAAGCTGGCCCAACAGGCCATCCTGCCTCGCATCATGCGGCGTTACGCGACGACCAGCGCGCGTCAGGATCTACTCATCTGTGCGAAGCTCCTTGCGGCGGCTCCATCATCGGAACATCGCCAGCGGCTGGTAAACGGATTTGAAGAGGCCCTCAAGGGACGGACCCCGCCCACGCTGCCGGAGGAACTCGTCGCGGCACTGGCGAAGAGCGGCCTCGCTTCGCGGTATCTTCGGGCCCGGATGGGTGATCAGGAGGCTATCGGCGAAGCGCTCAAGCTGGCTGGCGATGAGCAGGGAAAGCCCGACGAGCGCCTGATGTGCATCCGGCTATTCGGCGAAGTGAAGCTTCCAGATTCCGTGCCGGTACTCCTGAAGGTCGTCCATGGCGCGAAGGACTTGGAAATGCGCAAAGCCGCGCTGACTTCCCTGCTGAAGTACGACGCGCCTGTGATCGGCGAGGATGTGGCGCGCAGCTACGCCACGATGCCAGTGGGATTGCAGGCTGCCGCGCAAACTCTCCTAACTAGCCGGCCCGCGTGGATCCTGTCGTTCCTCCGCCTGATCGAAAACGACGCCGTGTCCCGGGAAGGCATTCCGGCTGCGACCGCCACACTGCTTCGCCAGCACCCAGATCCGGCAACTGCCTCGCTGGCGCAGCGCATCTTCACCGCGACGACCGCCATCCCGAAACCCCAACATCAGGCCGATCAGGAACGCATCCGCCAACTCTTGGCCGCAGCGCCAGGCGATCCTTACAAGGGCGAAGCCACGTACATGCAACGCTGCAGCGCCTGCCACGCGCTCTTCCACAAAGGCGGAAAGATCGGCCCCGACCTCACACCATATCAGCGCAACGATCTCGGCACGATGCTCACCAGTATCCTCGATCCCAGCGCCGAGATCCGTGAAGGCTTCCTGAATCAGGTGATCACGACCACCGATGGCCGTGCGCTTTCCGGTTTCGTCACCGACCAGGATGGGTCGGTGATCGTTCTACGCGGACTGGATGGACAGGATGTCAGCATCCCGCGCGCAGAGGTCCACGAGATCAAAGCCGCCCCCACCAGCCTCATGCCGGAAGGCCTTCTCACCGCGCTTTCCGACCAGGAACTCCGCGACTTCTTCGCCTATCTCCGAATCGCGCAGCCGATCACGCAGTAAGCACTCCCAGCATCCAGATGAAACTACTTCCCTCCCTCCTAATCCTCGCCGCCAGCGTACTTGGTACCGCCCAATCCCGAGCGGAAGACCTGAAGATTGGCATCATCGGCCTGGATACTTCGCACGTTACCGCCTTCACAAAGCTGATCAACGATCCGACTGACAAGGATCACGTCCCGGGTGGCAAGATTGTCGCGGCGGTGAAGACTTTCAGCGCGGATATTCCATCGAGTGCCGAGCGCGTTGAAAGCTACACCGAGCAACTGCAGAAGGAGTTCGGAGTGAAGATCGTCGGTTCCATCGAGGAGCTTTGCCGTGAGGTAGATTGCGTGATGATCGAGAGCGTCGATGGCCGACCTCACCTGGAGCAGGCGCGTCCGGTGATCGCGGCGAAGAAGCGCCTGTTCATCGACAAGCCCTTGGGAGGCACCTTGAAGGATGCAGCCGAGATTGTCCGGCTGGCCAGGGAAGCAGGGGTGCCGATCTTTACCTCCTCCGCATATCGCTACTACAGCAGCATGACGGAGTTGCAGAAGGTCCCGGTGGGCGAGATCCGCAGCGCGATCTCTTACGGTCCGGCACCTTTGGAGCCGCATCATCCAGATCTTTACTGGTACGGAGTCCACCCGACCGAAGCACTCTTTACGGTGCTGGGCAAAGGCTGCGAATCTGTGGTGCGGACAACGACTCCGGACACGGACGTGGTAACCGGCGTCTGGAGTGGCGGGCGCACCGGGATCCTCCTGGGCCTCCGTACGAAACCGACGCCGCACAAGGTCACCGTCTTCGGCAGCAACGGCTTTGCAGAGCAGAAATCACCGGTGCATAGCTACGCACCTTTGGTAGCCGAGATCATGCGCTTCTTTCGGACCGGGCAGCCGCCGGTGAGTCCTGAAGAGAGCCTGGAGATCATGGCCTTCATGGAGGCAGCCGACGAGAGCAAGCGCCGGGGCGGGCAGCCGGTGAAGCTCAGCGAGGTGATGCCGAAGCCGTAGCTTTGGGACTGCCATGAGAAAATCGCACGCGTCTCTCGGGAACCGCAAGCGCGCCTTCCCCGCCGTGTAGAGCCCCTAAGCCCTGGAGGGGAGGATGAGCGGAGGTTAAGTGGGGTTTTCGCGTGCGCAGATCTGAGCTATGCAGAGACGCCAATGGTGAGACACTCCCGTTTGCACGGGGGTTATCCCGCTATAGGGTCTGGTTGCAGCCCCCGCGGAGGATGTCTGGGTGGCAGGCTCTTTTCGCCTCCCGAAATTATGGAGCCGTCACGTCCGCTTCGCGGACAGAGACGGCTCTACCCCGTAGGCTTTTTCGCCTGAACTGGCAGAAGTTCCAGACGTAGAACCGACTGCGTGATGACTTTGTATCAAGTCCCGGAGGGCTGAAATGAGCAGGAGATTGAGATACGAAGACGTCAAATCGACTGTCGGTGCAGTCCCAACCACCTGTCCGATGAGACGATTTGGCTGATTGCACAGCCCTTTCCGCCTGTTCGAACAGTGCCCTTTGCCTCTCGGACCAGTCAATTTGGCTCATCGGACAGTCCTCTCTGCCTGTTCTACCAGTCAGTGGAGACTGACGCGGCACACAATTCAGCTGTTTGCACAGCCAAATTGACTGTCCCTTCAGTCGGCTGCGGCTGTCCTGACAGCCACCTCAGCCTGGCTCGACAGCAATCCGGCACTCGTCCCCGGGCCCTCCCGCTACGCCAGATAGACGAGCTCCATTGCGTGCATTCCGCGCGACTCCTCCCTCACCCTCTACTTCGGCGCCGCGATCTCGATCTTCCCTTCGAAGGGTCCGTCAATACTTTGCGGGAAGTCGAGCAGCACCTCGCCGAAACCAGCGGCTCCCGCCAGGTACCCAGTGGCATCAGGCGCAATCACAATGCCCCTCCACTCTCGCCCTTGTGGATGGAGTGCCCCAACCAATATTCCGTTGATGCTACTGCCGCGCGCATCCGTGATCTGCAGCACACCACCCGTCGCTCCTTCAAACATGCGGTTGAAGCGTAAAAAGGCCTTTGCCTTCTTCAGCCTGGTGCCCGGGCGAACGCTGCCATCTCCAAAGGCAGAGAGATGCTTCTCGTCTGAACCGGGGAGCCCGAAGCCCTTAAGCTTTAGCGAAAGCTTGGCGGGGTGAGCGGTGCGGCTTTGTGCGAGCATGCTGGAAAGCGTGAGCGCCGGGATGGCATCGACGTCCTCCCCACCAGCACCGAGCGCCATCTCTGGAACGAGTGCCGCGATGAACTGACGCAACTCCGCTGCTCCTAGACCATCGTAGTTGAGAATCTCGGTGATCTTCACCTTCCGGTCGCCGTTCCCATCGAAAGCTTCGAACGCCTCCGTGACCGTTTTGCGCGAGCGTAATGATGCAGCAACCTCCTTGATGTCCAGCTCCGGATCATTGAGAAGCCCGGTGAGAACTCCGATCGCGCGTGCATGGATCTGGCTGAACATCTCCCGGCGTACTTCGTCCGCTCCAGGCGTGGGGGCTTCACGAAGCTCGTCCGTCTCATCAATGGTGATGGTTACTGAGCCTGTCTTCCCCGGGACCGAAGGGACGGCCTCCGCGGCGTAAGTCTGCGTCCCCTCCCGGTTGCTCACCACAAACTGGTAACCGCCGTTCTGGCCATTGGGGAAATCTTCTGAAAGGTCCAACTCGCTCAACGAGTCCGCGTAGCGCCCTTGCCTCTTATGAAACGAATCCATAGCCGTCGCGATGAGGCTGATCTTCTCCAGGGCGGACTGACGTGCCGCCGCCTCGCGCACTTTCTGCACGGCAGGAAGGAGCAGTCCGATGAGCACGGCGATGATGGCGATGACGACCAGCAGCTCGATGAGAGTAAATGCTGCCAGCGGGGAGCGGCGAACCAATGAACAGGTAGGGGAGAGAGGGGCGACACGTTGCATGAGATACCTTTCCGGAAAGCTGGTCGATCGCCTGCGCACACACCCGGCACGCACTGCGCCGCCAAACTGATAGCGAACGATGACCAGGAGCGAGCCAGTGGTCAAGCATGCGCGCCTCGAAGAAACCCGCCACCGGATTAGCCCTGCGGCATCTTAAAATGAAGGATCTTCCCCTCGCGCGCAAACTCTGCTTCCATTCACCGTGATGCTCTTGCTCCGGCGGTGGTCTCAGCTTGTTAGACGCGGAGTGCTCTGCGCGGTGGTAAGCGCGGCCAGTATATCTACGGTGTCAGCCTGGCCATGGAGTTCGGTCCCACAGCCGCTGCTCGATGGCAACGTGCCGATCCGAGCTGATTCGGGATCACCGCTGGCCTGGGATCATAGCTCACGAACGCTTTGGTTTGTACGTTACGGCAACCTTGCCCAGGCTGCCTGGAGTCAAACCACGTTTCGCACGCGGACGCTGTCGGAGCGCCCGCACGCGGGGGGTGGGCTGCTGGTCGATCCCGGTCTACACCTCGTCTTTTATCTGAACAGCGAAGGTCAACCGGTCTGCCTGCGGAAAGCGGATGGAGCGTGGGTTTCAAGCTCAATGGGTAGCGAGAAGCTCCAAACGCTGCTGGGCGTGGATGAGAAGTTGCATCGCGTCTTCGCGTACGACCCGGAGGCCAGGGGCATCCGCTTGTACAGCCCGCAAGGGAAGAGCGGCGCGTGGACTTCCGAACTCATTACAAAAGGCCTCGGTGCAGCAGGTGACCTGGGTGCGGTGGATTCAGTTTCGGGCGTGATCTACACGACACACGCGGAGGCTGATCAGTCGGTACCTCGTAGAAATGGGATAGTGCCTTTGGGCGTTCGAGAGGCTCTCCTCGCGCCCTGGCCGCTGGTTCACACCGCCTGGGACGGAACCCAGTGGAAATCACAGGTCATCGCTGACACGGGAGTGCCACAGCAGCCAGCACTGAAGCTTCCGAACGGCAGCGTGTACTTCGCAACTCAGGACAGCCTCGACGGAATGAGCGTCTATAGTGAGAAAGAAGGAGTGGTGACGGCACCGGCCGCCTTGGGGGGCAGTGCAGGGGCGAGCACCTTTGAGGATCACGAACGATACAAGGTGCGTGCACCGAATTACCCGGCGGAATGGATGGTAGGAGGCTTATTCTCCGCGGTTGTAAACTCGTGGGCGGGAGGAGGCAATCCCTGGGTCTGGCTGGGCAGCCTTCAAAGTCCGCTCTCTCCTCCGATTGAAATCATCCCATTCTATGAACCGATGTGGAGGGAGACACCTCTCCCTTCGAGACTTACCCGCTTTCGTGCGATGCTGAATCCCAAGCAGCACCGCATCGTGCAGCATCGGCAAAGCGTAGACGGCGAGATCGTAGTAGAGCAGGTAGGAGTCAAAATCGCGGGATACCTTTACCGGGATGCCAATGGAGTACTCTCGCGGCAAGTGAACTCTTTCATCCCGAATTCAGCCGTACCCGCGACTAGACCTCAGCCTGGCGAGGACCATCGTAGCTTTGATGAGTTGACTGAAGAGATCAGCCCTGAGGCTTTGCTGACGTACAGTGCGGAGTTGAGCATAACAGATCGTGCCTTTACCTCCGCCGAAATGGATCGCGCGGTGTCATCTGTTCTTGATGGGTGCAGCCTTGATCCGGGTAGTCCTTTCGTCCCTGCCTATCTCCGCAAGCCGAAAACCGTCTCCGTTAAGACCTTCGGTCATAAGTTCACCTCTCCGAAGCAGAACCAGACGGGTGGGCGCTATCGCGTGTACTCTGACCACGCAACCAGCCTCTCCGTCCCAAGCTCGATCGCAGTGGATCGAAGGACGGGCGCCACTTTCTACACTCAAGCTCCCAGTCCACTCCCTCCTTACGGGACGGGAGCGGTGGATGACAGCCCCCCCAGGGCGAGCAACGACCCCGCATCATTCACCTTCCAGGCAGCACCAGATCCAAAATTCCCTCAAGCGGAGCAGGGCACTGTCTGGATTGTACTGGTGTACTGATCGTCGAATCTGCATCGCAAGTTCACTCCTCTGAGACTTCCTGGAGGCGTTGCTTCAGGACAGTGGCCTCCCACTGGCCCGGCACTTGCGGTTGATCGAGATATCCGTAGTTCAGCGCGGAGCCCGCACGCGCGAAGAGCAGGCGCGAGATCTTACCAAACGGCCCCATGCCCATGACGCTCACGCCAGAGGCTCGCCGAATTGTGAGAAAGGCCAGGAGTATTTGCAGGTCCAAGAGCGAGTTTGCCTGCGCGGCTACCTTAAAGATGGTGGCACCGGCTTCCACAGCGCGCTCACAGCGTTCCTCCAGCTTCGCAAGAGCCGGAGTGTTCTTGAAGTGGTGATCCGATACGATGATCTGGAGCCCTTGCGCACGCGCACTCTCGATCTCATGCTCGAGGCTGGCCACAGATCGCAGTTCGACGTCCAGATAGTTCGCGAGTCCGGAAAACTGTCGGATGAGATGCTTGCGAGTCGCTAGCGACAGCCCATTTGCTCCGCCCTCTGCGGGATGCCGCACTGTGACGATCAACGGAACTGCCAGCATCGGCACAGCGCGGATCAGCTTTCCGGGGTCGGCGGCGAAGTGATCAACCCGGAGTTCTAGAAGGTCGACATCCCATGCTCTCAGCTGAAGAGCGCGCCGGAGTGAACCCTCGGAATGTACGGTTCCGACGATTTTTGGTGATAAGGTGCTCTTCTTTTTGCTGGCGCTCATGAAATGAAAGGCGCGTAACGTGCGCGCTGCTTGCGCGCTATCTCAAATGCTAGGTCGAAAACAAGAGCTTAACCTGCAATTCCTCCAGATCGTGGACGGATTGCTCATGGTGGTCGCCTTCTGGGTGGCGCACACCATCCGCTACCTGGGCGCGGATTGGTTCATTTTCGACAAGCCCATTGGGCCTTTTAACGCCTTCCAGTGGCTGCTTTTTGTGATCCTGCCGTTCGGCCCGATCATCCTCGAGCTCCAGGGATTCTATAACCACCCTCTGCAGAAGGCTCCGGGCAAATCACTGACGCAACTTGCCCGCGCGGCCTTCTGGCTGGGCTTGATTATAGCGGCATGCTCCTACTTCCTCCGGCTGGAGGTGCCGAGCCGCGCCGTGATGCCGCTGTTCGGTATCCTCGCAGCGGTCGCGCTGCTCCTTAGGGAGCGGGGTACGATTTTGCGCTGGCGCAAGCGGGCTCGCAGCGAAGCACTCCGCGAACCGGTGATCCTCGCCGGAACAACCGAGGACATCTTCCAACTTCGGCACAGCTTCACGGCTGAGGAGATCATGGAGATCGAGATCGTCGCTGAGATCGATGTCGAATTACAGCCCGTCAGCGCTCTTACCGAGGCGTTGCATCAACACTCCGTCAGCCGCGTAATCTTTGCCGGCGGGCACAGCCACATGAATCGGCTGCAGGAAGCGATTGGGGCCTGTGAGATCGAGGGAGTGGAAGCATGGTTGGTGGCAAACTTCATTCGTACAGCAATCGCGCGCCCGGATTTCGATGTCTTCGGCACGCGCCCGATGTTGGTATTTCGGACCACCCCGGCGGTCTCGTGGGCGCTCATGGTGAAGGATGTGATGGATCGCATCGGTGCTACGCTGGGGCTGATCCTCTGTGCGCCCCTGCTCGTGGCAGTAGCAATCGCGATCCGGCTGAGTTCACCGGGGCCGGTCGTCTTTCGCCAGAAGCGGGGCGGGAAGAATGGGCGCCCGTTCACGATGTACAAGTTCCGCTCGATGCAAACAAATGCGGCAATGCGCCAGGCTGAGTTGATTGCGTTCAACCAGATGACGGGACCAGTCTTCAAGGTGGATAACGATCCGCGCGTGACCGCGATCGGGAAGTTCATTCGCAAGACAAGCCTCGATGAACTCCCTCAGCTCTACAACGTGATCAAAGGTGACATGAGCCTGGTTGGCCCGCGTCCACTGCCGCTCTATGAGGTGGAGAAATTCGAAACCACTGCGCAGCGGCGGCGTCTAAGCATGAAGCCGGGACTGACTTGTCTGTGGCAGGTGCAAGGCCGGAACCAGATCAGCAGCTTCGCGGATTGGGTTCGGCTGGATCTCGAGTACATCGACAATTGGTCGATCTGGCTGGATGTGAAAATCCTGCTGCGCACTATCCCGGTGGTGCTGCTGGGCTGGGGAGCAAAGTAACATCCGCACGAGGAAGAGCGCCCTTTGCAACCGCGTCTCCGGACGTGTCGGGGAGCCGCGCTACGAGTGACTTTGAACCTTGCAGAATGAAGGGCGGTCGGTACAAACGCGCTCCATGTTCGCTCGCTCTGCTTCCAGCCCGATTTCCGTAGTTACCGGGGGAGCTGGTTTCCTCGGATCTCATCTTACCGACCGTCTGCTCGCGGAAGGGCACCGGGTAATCGGCCTGGACAATTTCATTACCGGCAGCACCGACAATATCGGGCACCTTGCCGGGAACGAAAACTACCGGTTCATCAAGCAGAATGTCTCCGACTACATCTTCCTCCCGGACGACGTGGATTTCATCTTCCACTTCGCTTCCCCGGCGAGCCCGATCGATTACCTTGAGCATCCCATCCCCACGCTAAAAGTCGGGGCGCTCGGAACGCACAACACGCTCGGACTGGCGAAAGACAAGAAAGCGACTCTGCTGCTCGCGTCCACGAGCGAGTGCTACGGCGACCCGCTGGTGCACCCACAAAAGGAAGATTACTGGGGCAATGTGAACCCGATCGGGCCACGTGGCGTGTACGACGAAGCCAAGCGTTTCGCAGAAGCCATGGTCATGGCGTATCACCGGTATCATGGCGTCGACACGAAGATCGTTCGCATCTTCAACACCTACGGGCCTCGCATGCGCCTTCGTGATGGTCGGGTGGTCCCCGCCTTTATCGGGCAGGCTCTCGCCGGGGAGCCGCTGACAATCTTCGGCGACGGCTCGCAGACGAGATCCTTCTGCTACGTGTCGGACCTGATTGACGGAATCTACCGCCTCGCAAATTCCGACTTCCATGAACCGGTGAACATCGGCAACCCGCGGGAGATGACGATCAAACAATTCGCCGAGGAGATTCTCAGGATCACCGGCGCCTCGTCACAGATCGAGCACTGCCCACTCCCCGTGGACGATCCCAAGGTTCGTCAGCCCGACATCACCCGCGCACGGACGGTTCTTGGATGGGAGCCGCGCGTCGAGTTCGACGAGGGCATCCGCAAAACCGTGGATTATTTCCAAACCCGCTTGAAATAAGGTTTCCTAGGAACTTTTTTCCTTCCCATCACTGCGCAAATTGCCGAGAAGAACACGCTCTCACCCCGGCTAAACCCCTCAGCCATTCATATCCCCTCATGAAATTTCTTACGCTCACCGCGTTCGCTCTCCTTTCGATAGTCTTTCAGTCAGCAGCTCAAGTGCCAGTTCGGCCAGGAGATGTGAAAATCGACAAAATCACACCTGCCGTTGTGAAGACCCCGGAGTATCAGATCACGGGCGGGCAGAATAAGCGCTTTAAGATCGGTGACTGGCTTGAGGTTGAAGTGGAATTCACCACCGCCCCTGAGATGATCCCAGAGCTGACCTTCAGCTATAAGATCCTGGTAAACGGCAAGCTGCTGGTTGGCGAAGTAACTCACGTGAACATCCCGAAAGGGAAAGAGCACTTCTCAGTGGCCTATATCTCTCCTCGTTCTCTTGAGAGCGTCCTGCTGGGTAAGACTCTCACTTCGGCTGCCATCCAAGGGATATGGGTGGACGTGAACAACTCAGGGATGCTGATCGCCCAGTTGAGCAGCGTTAAAGCTGCTGTGCCGAACGTTCCGCAGGTCCCGGGTATGGTGCTGAACAAATCACTGACGCCGTTTGCACTTCTCTACTGGGATCGCTACGAGGCACTGAAGCCGGGTGGCACCCGCTAAGCCCTTAAGGCTCGCTCCCCCTTCTTCATGGCTGCAAAAGATCGTATCCTGACGCTGGACCTTGGAACTCAGACAGTAAGTCTAGCTGAGTTCCGAACTGGGCAAAACGGCGGACTTGTTCTCACGAGTTATCGCAATACTGAGCTGCTCGCCGACCCTGCGGCAGATGCAACCCGCCAGGCTCAGGCAAAAATCGCGATTGGCGAGATGGTGCAGGCTCTTGGATACAAGGGCTCGAAGATAAATTACGCGATCGCTTCCCAAACTGCGTTCACGCGGTTCGTGAAGCTGCCATCGGTCGGAGAAGAACAGGTAGATCAGATCGTCACGTTCGAAGCACAGCAGAACGTTCCCTATCCAATCAACGAGGTGGTCTGGGACTACCAGTTGGTGGATAGCGGCGACGCTTCGCAGGTGGAAGTCGTGATTGTTGCCATCAAGTCTGATCTGATGGATGACCTCAACGACGCTGTTGAGAGTTCCGGTACCGACACAGCGATTGTGGATGTCGCCCCTATGGCGCTCTATAACGCCTTCCGCTATAACTATAGTGATCTAGAGGGCTGCTCGTTGATTATCGATATCGGAGCACGGACTACGAACCTGATTTTCGTGGAGCCACGGAAGATCTTTAGTCGCAGCATTCCGACAGGCGGGAACACGATTACCGGGGCGATCGCTAAAGATCTGAATGAGCCGTTTGGCGCTGCCGAAGAGCGGAAGAAGCGCGACGGATTTGTCAGCCTCGGTGGTGCCTATGCGGACCCAGATGATCCTGAGGTCGCTCGGGTGTCCAAGATGATCCGCAATACAATGACCCGCCTGCATGCGGAAATTGCGCGATCGATTTCGTTCTATCGGTCGCAGCAGGCTGGCAGCCCACCAGTGCGGGTCTTCCTTGCAGGCGGCAGCTCGACGCTTCCGTACATGCGGGAGTTCTTCACTGAGAAGTTTCAGTTGCCAGTCGAGTTCTTCAACCCTTTGCGCAACGTTGCGGTGGGCGGTGATTTAAACCTCGAGGAGGTTGGCCGGAACGCGCATACGATGGGAGAGTTGGTCGGTCTGGCGCTCCGCGCAACCAGCAGTTGCCCGATGGAGTTTAACCTCCGTCCACCAAGCGTGGTCCGCCGACATACCCTCGCAGAGCGCAGGCCGGCTTTGGTGCTGGCGGGAGTTTGTCTCCTCGCAGCGCTCGGTGCCTGGTGGCTCTACTACAGCCATGCCGCACAAGCTACTGAGGCGGTCGTAGCTGGTCTGCAGCCGAAAACATCGGAGCTGAAACAGTACGAAGATCGGATGAATTCCATCCGATCAGCAATCAAAGAGCAAGCGGACGAGGCAGCACCAGTCATCGAGTCGATCGATGCGCGCGAGTACTGGCTAAAGGTCATTGATGATGTCAATGCGCGACTACCACAGGACTACGTATGGATTACGTCATTCCAGCCGCAAGTCATCGAAGCTGTCGCCGCAAAGCCTGCTAAAGGTGTCAAACCGCCTGCGAAGGCTCCCGCCGCAGCTGCGAAGGGAGGGGGAGCACCTATGACCGTCATAAGTGTTCGTGGGCTCTATCTTGATAATGACAAGGGCCCTGCGGTTGTGGACGACTTCATAGCGAAGCTAAAGGAATCTGAGCTCTTTGATGTAGACGAAGATCCAGATACGCGAACCCGCGAGACCCCGAACGCGGAACGCTGGGCGTTCGCCTATAGTCTCCGTCTCAATCTCAAGGATCCGATCAGCATCCCAACCAAAGAAAAGAAATGAGCTGGGTTAAAGAGAATAAATTCCTCGCTGGGTTCCTTGGCGCAACCGTTGCCGGTGCTGGCGTCCTCGGTTTTCTGTTGTTCCAAGCAAAGGGTAGTTACGATGAGCAGTATGCCACGTACGAGCAGGAGGCTGCTGAACTGAACCGCCTCGAAACGCTCCGCCCATATCCGAATGCGGAGAACATCAAGAAGCTCGAGGCACAGCGCGACGAATATCTCGCTCAGGCGAACCAATTGGTAGCAGCTGCCAGTGCGTTGGAATTCGAAACTGCAACGGTTACAGCGACAGAGTTTCAGGATAAACTCCGGAGTGCCGTAGATGAAGTGAACCAGCGTGGGGCTGCACGAGGCATTAAGGTGCCCGAGCGGTTTAGTCTTGGGTTTGAACGCTATCTCACTGATCTACCTCGGCCCGATGCTGCTGCACCGCTTGCCCGTCAGCTTGCTGCGGTAAAGCTTGCTGCCGACGCCGTTCTAGATAGCCAGGTAGGCGAGATCAAAGCATGGGCTCGAACGGAACTGCCGGAAGAAAGAGGTGCGGTGGCTGGGGAAGATACTGGAAAGAGCGCACGCCCCGGCAAGGCTGCAAAGCCGCTGGTCGAGAAGCATCCAATTGAGATGGTTCTCTACGGGAAACAGCCACAGATCCGCAATGCGCTGAACAAGATTGTCACTTCCGATAAGCAGTTCTACATCCCGCGATTGATTACGATCACGAACGAGAAGCAGGACGGCCCGTCAAGGTTGCCTGAAGGCACGCCCGCAGCCCCTGCCACAAACCCCGACGGAACTCCTTCAACTGCTGCCCTCGGCCCAGTTTCCAAGTACATCGTCGGAGAAGAAAACGTGGAGTTTACAATCCTGCTGGAGATTGCGGACTTCGCAGAAGCCGAGCCATCAACTGCCAAGAAATAGCCCCCTATGGACTGGATCAAAAAGAACCCACACCATGTTGCCCTTGCAACCTGCGCAGTGGTACTGATTGGCGCCTCTGCGCTGATTATCCTTAATACACAAAGTTTTGGAGAGAGATTTGCGGCTACACAGACGCCGCCTACTCCGAACAACACGGTAGATCCTTTGGTGCTGGATCCGTTGAAGCAAGCGCAAGCCGAGCTGACTAGTCCAAAAAAGTGGGTGCCAGACGCGAAGAAGAACGGTTCTTTATTTGTCGCTGATCGCTACTTGGTCGGCGAGAATGGGAAGGTCAGCAAGCCAGGGGATGCTGAGTTGCACAAGTACAGCATCAATGGGGAGCCGATCCCTAGCTCATGGTTTCTCGATAACAATCTTCCTCTGCTGGAGCCGACTGTTCCTAAGCAAGATCCTGATGGGGACGGCTTCTTCAATGAAGACGAATGGAAGGGCGGGACTGATCCGAATGATGCCAAGGCGCATCCTCCCTATCATACCAAGCTGTATGTCGGGCGTTGGATTCGAGTCCCGTTTCGTTTGAAGTTTCAAGCGTACGATGGAGACCCTACGAAGCCTGAAGCGATGAGCTTCCAGATCAACGCAATGGACCTTCGCCAACCAACGGCTTTCCCGGTCTTGGGAGATTCGATTGAGAATACCAAGTTCAAGCTGGAAAGTTTTGCGCAGAAGATGAAGATGAATGCCTCGACGGGTGTCGAAGAGGATGTATCTGAACTAACTCTTCGCAATACGGAGACGAATGACACCGTTGTGTTAGTCGTTGGGCGTATTACCGATTCGCCTGATTCGTACGCTCTCTTCGGCTATTACTGGCCGCAACCACCTAAGCCAATTCAGGTGAAGAAACTTGGTGAGTTCGTCCTGACTCCGAATACAACCGAGAAGTACAAACTCGTTGACATCAAGGAGACGGAAGCCAAGATCCTGCTCCCATCCGGGCAAGAGTACACAGTTCCATCGATCCCGCAGTCGCTGCTCCAGCAGCCAGGTGCAGCCGCTCAGCCGGGAAAACCCGCAGCGCCACGTCCGTCCGCTCCGCAATAAAACCAAGAACAGGCGGCTCCTCCGAGTTTGCCTTCCCCCCTGTAGATATTGGGGATGATGGTGCCAATGGCCCCGTCTTCCTCGGTGATGGATTCCAGACCTTACCCAACCACGCACTGACATGATGAAACCCCCACTCGCTTCGACAATCGCGTCGCTCCTCGGAGTTGCGGTTGTTACCCCCACCACCTTACCCACGTCTGCTCTCGCCGGCGAGTCGGGCGGCGGATCCTATCGCCGTACTACTACCTCAGTCGAGAGCACGGCAAGGCGCGAGGAAATCCGTCGGAGCGACTATGTCCAGCGCGGCATGGCAGCTATCGAGGCCGGTGAGGCAGCCTTGGACTCCAAGGATTACGAGACCGCAACAGCGCAATTCAAACTCGCCTGCGATCTTATCCCTAACGCTCCTCGCACCAGCCGTCTGTTCCGTCGCGCTCAGGAAGGCTTCTGCGAAGCCAGCGTAAAACTCGCAGAACAGCGGGTTGCGGAAGGCCGCTATGGCGACGCCGAGCAGACGCTCCGTACGGTGCTCGATGAGCGGTACGATCCAAACTGCCGGAAGGCGCAGGTGATGCTCGCCCGTTTGGAGGAGCCAGATTACTACAACAAGACGATCACCCCTGGCTTCCGTGCAAACGTCGAGCAGGTGAAGCAATGGTTCGTGGATGCCAAGGGCTTCTACGACACAGGCCGCTACGACCTCGCCTTCAAGCGTTGCGAACAAATCCTTAACCTTGATCCGTACAACATCGCGGCTCGCAAGATGCAGGAGCAGATCAACGAGAAGCGTTATGATTATGCCGTTTCAGGCTACAATCACACACGTTCCTACATGCTTTGGGAGCTCCAGAAGCGGTGGGATCGTCCAGTGCGCAAATTCGGTGGCCCAGCCACGACGATAATCACTCAGGGCGTCAGCGAGACCGGGTTAACCCAGCGGATCCAGCGTAAGCTCGAGCGAATCATTGTTCCCCGGTTGGAATTCCGTGAGGCAACGATTCGTGAAGCTATTGATTTCCTCAAGAAGAAGAGCATCGAACTCGACACCACGGAGGAGAACCCAGCAAACCGCGGTGTAAACATCGTCCTCCGACTTGATCAGGGTTCGCTCGGCGCAAGCCAGGACGTCGTACCTGCAGCACCGCTCGCACCGGTGATTCCTGGGCTCGAACCGCTTCCAGGCGGCGCCGTCGCAGAGCCGCTTGCGCCTGTGTCGGCCGTAAATCCGAATGAAGCACGTATCACTGTTTCGCTCGCGAATATCCCACTGGGCGAGGCCCTCCGCTACGTCACAGGACTGGCCAACCTAAAGTTCAAGGTTGAGCAGTTCGCGGTTTCAGTCGTCCCGCAAGGCACGCCCACAGAGACTCTCGTAACAAAGGAGTGGAAAGTACCACCGGGCATGATGGCGACAGCGCCGGCCGCAGGCGGTGCTGATGCTGGCGGCGGACTAGGTATACCAGCGGCCGGTGGCGGTGGCGGTGGGGACGCGACCCGCGGTTCCACTGGCATCGCTCGGCGTACAGAAGCCAAAGACTACTTGGCAGCGAGTGGCGTTACCTTCCCTCCTGGCTCTTCAGCGATCTTTCTTCCGACCAGTTCCAAGCTCATCGCTCGGAACACTCAGGAGAATCTGGATCTCATCGATGCGATCGTTGAGTCAGCGAATACCAGCGGGCCGGTTCAGGTTGAGATCGAGTCGAAGTTCGTAGAGATTTCCCAGAACAACCTGAAGGAACTCTCCTTCGACTGGCTCCTCGGACAAGCGAACTTCCCGGGCCAGGGAAGCGTCTTCGGTGGAGGCGGCACCTCTGGGTTTGCTCCGGGTGTTAATCCTAGCGATTTCCCATTTGTCTCACCAAGCGGGGCAGTCGGGACTTTTCCAGTCACATCAGGTAATCGCAGCGGTAATCTGGCAATTAGCTCGAACGCGATCGATGCGCTGTTGTTTGGTGTAAGTGGCAACAGCCTCGCGGCCCCGGCGCTCGGAGCCATATCCGGCGTCTTTACTGATCCGCAGTTCCAAGTGGTGATTCGGGCTTTGAATCAGAAAAAGGGTGTCGATCTCCTCTCTGCACCACGTGTCACCGCGAAGAGCGGGCAGCGTGCCGTTATCGAAATCATCCGAGAGTTCCGTTACCCAACCGAATTCGACCCACCACAGATCCCTCAGAACTTCGGGAACAGTGGCGGTGGCACAGTGTTCACGACGGGAGTTGGCGGGTTGAACCCGCTCGCAAGCCAATCGCAGAGTTCATTTCCGGTTACGCCTACGACT
This sequence comes from Spartobacteria bacterium, assembly GCA_031389825.1. GTDB lineage: Bacteria > Verrucomicrobiota > Verrucomicrobiia > Chthoniobacterales > Chthoniobacteraceae > JANMSW01. The sequence continues at coordinate 137,596 of JANMSW010000034.1, read as the reverse complement.
CCGACTGCGTTTGAAACTCGCAACACTGGCGTAACTCTCGAAGTTGAGCCGGTGGTTGGTCCCGATGGCTATACGATCGATCTGAACCTCGTACCGCAGGTGGTTGAATTCGAAGGATTCATCAACTACGGCAGCCCGATTCAGACCACATCGACAAACGCCTTGGGTCAGTCGATCATCAACGTGATCACTCCAAACGTGATCAATCAGCCAATCTTCAGCACTCGGAAGGTGACGACCAGCGTCAGCATCTTCGATGGCCAGACGGTTGTACTGGGTGGTTTGATGCGGGAAGACGTACAGAAGGTGGAAGATAAGATTCCGCTCCTGGGAGACATTCCGTTCATCGGTCGTCTGTTCCGCTCGAGTGTTGATCAGCACCTTAAGCGAAATCTGGTGATCTTCGTATCCGCTCGCCTCATCAATCCAGCCGGTGAAGCGGTACATGGTGAGGAAGAAAAGGAAGAGATCGTGGAGACTCTTCCGATGTCCGAAGTCACAGTTCCTGAGCTTCCGCTGATGCCGAAGTAAGAACGGTGCCCGTAGTGGGGATCACTGGCGGTATCGCCACCGGGAAAACGTCATTCGTCCGGGCACTGCTTCGGCAGCTGCCCGGACTTTGCTTTGATGCGGATCAAACCGCGCGTGAACTCCTGGACTCAGATCCCCGTGTTCACGAAATGGTGCGGCAGACCTTTGGGAGTGCAGTTTTCGACGAACACAGGCGCCCAGACCGAGTCCTCCTCCGCGAGCTCGTCTTTGCGAGTGAAGAAAAACGCCGTGAGTTGGAGGCGATCCTACATCCTACAATCCGGGAGCGTTGGACGGCACTGGCTGACAAGCACCATGGACAAGAGTCCTGGCTTCTAGTAGATATTCCGCTCTTGTTTGAAACTGAGGCGGAAACGCACTTCGACCACATAGTGGTCGTGGCATGCTCCGGTTCCATTCAGGAAGCTCGTTTACTGGAAGAGCGGCGGCTCACCGTCGACCTCGCGCACCGCATCGTTGGCGCGCAACTCAACTTGAGGACGAAGATCGAAAAAGCTGATTACGTCATTTGGAATGATTCCACCCTCGCCTGTCTCGATGCACAGGCTGCTCTCCTCGCCGGTTGGCTCCGGCAACGCTATGCCTGAAAATTCAACCTTTGAACGTGAGTCACCTGAAGGATCAAACGAGTCTCTCACCGCTGGACCGGTGGGACGTGCAACGGCACCTATCGAGATCCCCACACATCTCTCGATAGACGAACTCAACGCGCTGCCGTTTCACGAGCTCTTGGAGCGCGCCGACGCCCTTCGCCTTCGCGTTAACCCAGACAAGACGCGTCACCATCTGACGTTTGATCTCATTAAGGCGTATGCGGCCCAAGGCTCCGAAATCCTCGCAGAAGGCGTGCTTGAACTTGCTCCTCAAGGCAGCGGATTTCTTCGCTGGCCGCGGTTCAACTTTCGCACACTTCCTCAGGACGTGTTTCTTCCGACTCAGGTAGAACGCCAGTTCGCACTTAGAAACGGCAATCTACTAAAGGTCCGTGTCCGAGTCCCTCGCGACCGTGAGCGCTTTCTCACAGTGGATCGAGTACTCCAGATCGAAGGTGTTCCTGCCGACGACTGGGTAGAGACTGTCGAGTTCGACAAGCTCACTGCTCTCCACCCAGTTGACCGGATCGTTCTCGAGAACGGAATCAATGCATCATTGGCAGCGCGGGCTGTAGATCTAGTCGCCCCGTTGGGCCGTGGGCAACGGGGCCTCATCGTGGCTCCTCCTCGAACGGGCAAGACGATCCTGCTGAAGCAGATCGCCCAGGCCATCAAGCTGAACTCTCCTGAGACCCGGCTCATTCTACTCCTGATCGATGAGCGCCCCGAAGAAGTCACCGACTTCAAGCGGTCGCTGACCAACTGCGAGATCTATAGTTCGACGTTCGACGAAAGCCCCCAGCGGCATACACAGGTAGCGGAACTCGTCTCTGAACGCGCCAAGCGGCTCGTGGAGCTGCATCAGCACGTAATCATCCTCTTGGATTCAATCACTCGGCTTTCACGCGGCTACAATAACCTGCAGCCGAATAAGGGTCGCATCATGTCGGGTGGTATCGATGCGAAGGCTTTGCTGAAGCCCAAGAAGTTCTTCGGCGCAGCGCGGAATACGGAGGAGGGAGGAAGCCTGACCATCCTGGCAACGGCGCTTATTGAGACTCAAAGCCGGATGGACGACGTGATCTTCGAAGAGTTCAAAGGCACGGGAAACATGGAACTGCACCTGGATCGCAGCCTATCTGACAAGCGCGTCTTCCCTGCAATTAACATCCTCAACTCGGCAACCCGTCGGGATGAGCTGCTGTACCACCCTCAGGAATGGAATCGCGTCTGCGTACTCCGACGTCAGCTTGCCGCATTGCCCCCGCTCGAGGCCACTGAAGTCCTGCTCCACGCACTCAAGCAGACCAAGTCCAATGCGGAGCTGCTTCTGACGGGGTTACGGTGATGATTCCTCGAGCAATAGCTTGCCGGTTTCAGCGTCGGATACAGGTGCGATGAGTGTTCCTCTTATCGCTACGGCGGAGGCGCTGGACGAGATCCTGGTCGCCTTTGCTCCGCAACCCCGCATCGCGATCGATACAGAGGCGGACAGCCTGCACTGCTACTTTGAGAAGCTTTGCCTGGTGCAGATCAGTTTGCCGGATTGCGACTTCCTCATTGATCCCCTTGCGGGCTTTTCGCTTGATCCGCTGTTCAGCGCTGTAGATGGAAAGGAGCTCGTTTTTCACGGCGCGGATTACGACCTCCGTCTACTCCGACGCGTAGGGTTTCACGAGCCGCACCGGCTCTTTGATACCATGATCGCTGCCCGTCTCTGTGGCATTACTGAGTTCAGTTTGGCAGCATTGATCTCGAAGAACTTTGGTCTGGAACTCACGAAAGCGTCGCAAAAGGCGAACTGGGCTATGCGCCCTCTTCCCACACAGATGCTCGAGTACGCGGTGAATGACACACGGTTCTTGTTTCGCCTGGCAGATATCCTGACCGCGGAGCTCGTCCGGCTTGGGCGTTACTCCTGGTTTGAGCAGTCCTGCGAGCGGGCGATTGCTGCGGCCAGTGTGGTTAAGGAGCGCGATCCCGAGCAACTCTGGCGCGTCACGGGAAGTGCGGACCTCCGTGGTCGAGCTACCGCGATCCTGCGAGCACTTTGGCAGTGGCGGGATGCTGAGGCTCAGTCGGTAGACCGTCCGAGCTTTCACATCCTTCATAATGAGCAACTTGTTAATGCCGCCGCCCGATTCGATCGCGGAGAACAAGTTGAAGTCCGGAGCCTTCGCGGGAGTCGTCGAAAGCGCTTCTACGATTCAGTCGAGGCCGCGCTCGCGTTACCCGAGGAAGAGTGGCCGCGCCTCGCTCGAGGCGAACGCCGCGTCAGGGCCACGCCGGCACAAGAGGCCACATTCCGGCAGCTGAAAAGTCAGCGGGACTCCGCTGCTTCCGAGTTGCAAATCGATCCTTCACTCATTGCGCCCAAGACAACCTTGGAGAATCTAGCGGCGCAGCCTGAGGAAAGCATTGCAAAGCTCATGCCTTGGCAGCGCGAGCTCCTGGGGTTGTAACCCAGCAGTCTGCCCGACCACGATCCCGGATCGGCTCTTCCGCTCGTGCACGCCGCACCTCAGCATGCCACGACGGACCTAGAGGTCGCCTTGGAAAGCCCCTGATATTGGGAGGACGACGTCTCAATTTGAGACGTCATTGTGCCATTTTGGCGCAATGATGCGTCATTGTGTCGCATTGGCCTCTGAAATCCAGAGGACGTTCTCTCGATTTGCTCGGTCGCCCTCTCGATTTGAGACGTCATTGCGCCATTCTGTCGCATTGCCCTCTCAGATTCAGAGGACATCCTCTCAATCTGAGAGAACGTCCTCTGGAATTCAGAGCCGATTTCGGCAACGTGGAGCGGTCGTGCTTGGTTTCCGGCAAAGCTTAAGTCGGTGCGGCGCTCACAGACGCCCTGCAACTGCGCGCCATCTGAACCAAAGGCTCAAAGCGGCGCGTCCGTACTATCGCTAGCGCTCGTTGCGGCTAACCCCGAAGATCCCTTCGTCTTCGGCACTCTCATAATAGGAATTCTCTCGATTGTGGCTCACGCCATAGATGCCCTCGTCCTGGCCGGGCTCATGATACGTCTCGCGGCTAATGCCGAAGAGGCCCTCTTGATCGCGCATCTCATTGTATTTCTTCGTGTACGGTCCACTCCCTCGAGTCGGGCTGTACAGGTCGCGTCGTGTCGAGAGGGTGTTGCAAGCCGACAGTGAGAGGCCGAGGCCGGCGAGAAGCAGGAGGGAGGTGAGGAACTTCACGCCGCGGATGGGAGCAAAACGGGATGCAACTTCAAAGAGCAAAGTGCGGGTGAATGACCGATTGATGATTTACACATGGCTGCTGTTTCCCTTGAAGCGCTTTTCTCGTCACGTTGGGGAGCTCGAAGGTTCCGGAATACAGCGAGTAAAGCACACGCGCTTGTGCTTTGAATCTTGCAAGTTTTAGAGTGAACGTGGATTTTCGCTCCCCTTCCCTCCCCTATGCCAATCACGACTGACAAGGAACTGCCAGATAACGCACGGTCACTCTGGCTAAAGGCACTCAGCGCGGTAGAACTGCGGAACTACGGATATTGCATCTCGCTGATCCAAGCTATTCTCAAGGACTCACCCGGATTTCTCGACGGTCGCAAGGTGCTTCGCAAGGCTGAGATCGCTAACACGAAGGGTAAGAAGAGCGTGTTTAGTGGTCTTTCCGGCGGTTCGAAGGGCAGCGGCTTGGTTAAGAAAGATCCGCTCGCCGCGATGGAAGCCGCCGAGAAAAGTCTCGAAACGGATCCCTACAACGCAGCTGCGAATCACCTGCTCCGCGACGCGGCAAAGGCCGCCGGCTTTCCAGAGATTGCTTCGTTTGCAATCGAGACTCTCGTTGAGGCGAATCCCAAGGACACCAAGCTCATGCATGAGCTCGGGGAGCATTACACGGCGATCGGCGATGCGGAACGCGCAGTGCATATCTACTCTCGCATCGTTGACCTGAATCCTGCCGATCAGGTCGCGATCAAGCGGTCTAAAGATGCTGCCGCAAATGCCACGATGAAGAGTGGTGGCTGGGAGACAGCTCAGAGCTACAAGGACCTGATCCGCAATAAGGACGAAACGCGGTCCCTCGAGGAGAAGAGCCGCACGTTCAAGGACGTGGACATGATCAACAACCAGCTGGGCGAACTGTATCCGCAGTACGAAGGCCAGCCGGAAAACGTTGAATTGGTCCGCCGCATTGCTCAGCTGCACGATCAACGTCAGCAACAAACGGAGAAGGTCGAGGATCTCGCTGAGGCCGTGCAGTGGTTTGCGTACTTGAATGATCTGCTCAAAGCGGGTGATCCGAACATCCAGCGGAAACTCTCGGACCTGCAGTTCCGACAGCTCGACCAAAGCATCAAGGCGTTGGAAGACTGGTTCGCAGCGGGTGGAGATCAGCACGAGGAAGCAGAGCAGTATCGTGCGCAGCTGGCCGACCTGAAACGGCAGAAAGCAGAGGGGCAGATTGCGGAAGCCAAACGGCGAGTGGAGCGGAACCCGACGGATCTGGTGCTTCGCTATGAGCTCGGCGAGAAGTACATGCAGGCAGAGATGTACACCGAAGCGGTTCCTGAGCTGCAGCGCGCACGGCAGAATCCGGCGACCCGCCTGAAGGCCATGAATCTACTCGGCCAGTGCTTCACTGAGAAGGGGATGTTCGATATGGCGGTAACCGCATTGAAGGGTGCAGCCACTGAGATGCTCGCCATGGACGCGACGAAGAAGGACGTGCTCTATAAGCTCGGCCTGCTCTACCAGCGCATGGAGAACAAGACGGAGTACATGGCGTGCATGAAGGAAATCTACGAGACCGACTACGGCTACAAGGACGTGGCGCAGCGCGTAGAGAGTTCCTACGGCGGGTGAAGAGCCCCCGCGCCGTTAGGCAGAGATGAGTCGAGCGCGCCCGATGTCGTTTCCCGCGCATCGGACTGGGACCGTGAATTGGAACGCTTGGTCGGCGTCCATGCTGATCGAGGCATGCTTCGACAAGGCTTTTCCAATTCGCGGAATGTGTGACTCTTTTTCCGATGCCTGATGACGACTGCTCCGATGTGCTGCGAGCCCTGGCTGACCGGACTCGTCAGCGGATCGTGAAGGTACTTCTCTCGGGGGACACGGGGGTTAACGAACTCACCGCGCAACTGGGCCTGACCCAGTACAATACATCCAAGCACCTACGAGTGCTCCGCGATGCAGGGATTGTGGAAGTCCGCGCAATCGGACAGCGCCGGGAGTACTTTGTCGCGACCACGTTTCGTCGACGCATGGAACGCGAAGGCGTGACCCTCGACTTTGGTTGCTGCACCTTCCGGATGGATCGACTCCCCGACTGACACGCTTTCTCATTGCCGGATGGAGCGGCTCCTTATATGCGCATTGGGGCATGAAGCTCCCCCTTGCTGTGTCAGCAGCGTTCGTGTGCGTGCTCACTGCTTCAGCCGAGACGCTCAAGATCAACGGCTCCACCACGGTGAACTCGCCAGTTGCAGAGGCTGCTGAGATCCTGCGAAGCGAGCAAGGGATGAGCATCCAGGTGGATACGCAGGGGGGCAGCGCGGGGGGGATCTCAATGCTGGGCGATGGTCTCGTGCAGGTCGGGATGAGTTCCAAGCCGCTCAATGCAGATGACCGCGCGAAGTACCCGAAGGTCGCGATGCGCGAGATTCAGATCGGCGAGGATGCCGTGGCGCTCATCGTTTCAAAGGACGTATGGGACGGCGGCGTAAAGGCGCTTACGAAGGCGCAGGTGAAGGGCATCTACGAAGGGACGATCACGAATTGGAAAGAGCTGGGCGGCAAGCCTCAGAGAATTGCCTTCTTCAACAAGGAGCCCGGTCGAGGGACATGGGAGGTTTTCGTGCACTGGGTCTACGGAAGCGCCAAGGCCGCGCCGCAGGTGAGTTTCCCAGAAGTCGGCGGCAATGAGGAAACTCGTAACAAAGTCGGCAGCACCCGCGGCGCTCTCTCGCAGCTTTCTGCTTCATGGGCCGATGGCAGCAAGGTCTTCGCGCTGGGCATCAAGGGCGACGACGGCATCGTGGTAGAGCCCACGCCAGCGAACATTGCCGCAAAGAAGTATCCGCTTAGCCGCCCCTTGTTTCTCCTCACCAATGGGGAACCTGCCGGGAGCGCGAAGGTTCTCGTGGAGTTTCTTCTCGGGACGCGCGGGCAGGAGCTGGTCAAGAAGCATGGCTATCTGCCACTGGCCGATCTCCAGTAGAAGCCGCTATTACCATGACGCGCGTTTGGAGTTGGTTCTTCAGCGGGATTGCTATTGCCACGCTGATCCTCCTCGTTTGCATCTTCGCCTGGCAGAGCGTTCCCGTCTGGCGGCATGAAGGGTGGAGTTATCTGAGCGGCGCGAAGTGGTTCTTCAGGCAGAATGAGTTCGGTGCGCTGCCGATGATCTACGGCAGTATTGCGGTTTCTCTCATTGCGCTGCTGCTTGCTGCGCCCATGGGCATCGGCGCAGCCATCTTCACAGCCGAGTATCTCCCACCCAAGCCGCGCTTGGCGGTCAAGGTGCTGATCGAGCTCCTCGCGGGTATTCCGTCAGTCGTTTATGGATTGCTCGGGCTTCTTCTGCTGCGCAACTGGATCTACGATTGGTTCGTTCGCTTCGAGCCGCTGAGCGGCGACACGCTGCTGACCGCAGGTGTGCTGCTTGCCGTGATGATCCTTCCAACAATCGCCACCTTGAGCGACGACGCATTGCGAGCCGTACCGGCTGGCCAACGCCGCGCTGCCCGAGCGCTGGGTCTCACCCGCGCCGAGGTCATTCTGAATGTCGTGCTCCCACAAGCCGCTCGGGGTTTCGGCGCGGCGCTGCTCCTTGCGCTGGGCCGTGCTTTCGGTGAGACCATCGCCGTCTTCCTGGTCATCGGGCGGCAGGATAACAACCTACCCGAACACCTGCTCTCCCTGCGTCCTCTGCTCGAAGCTGGCCAAACCCTCACCAGCAAGCTCGGCAGTTCCGAGACGAATATCAGCTACGGCGATCCGCTCCATTGGGGTGCGATCGTCGGACTCGGGCTCATCCTGCTCGTGCTTACCGGCATGCTCACAATCCTCGGCACCAGCCTCGGGAGGCGTGCGAATGCGTAAGCTCACAAGCCTTCTACTGGCCGCCCTCACCGGACTCTGCGCGCTTGGTGCCGTCAGCCTCCTGATCGGCTTGCTCTTCGTCGTCGCGCAGCGTGGACTCCCGGCACTCGGGTGGTCGTTCTTCACTGATCAGATCCGTCTCGCTGGCGCTGCAGGCGGCATCTTCTGGAATCTCGTTGGAACTCTCATTCTCCTCTTTGCGGCATTCACAATTTGCACGCCGATGGCTGTGGGCCTCGCCTTGCTCGAGCGCGTCTGGCTCCCGGAGGGTGTCGCTCGCCGCAGCCTTCGCACTGCCCTTTATGCGCTGAATGGTGTTCCCAGCATCCTCTTCGGGATCTTCGGCTTCATCGTTTTCGTGCAATGGCTCGGCTGGGGAAAATCATGGCTCATCGGCGGAATCGCGCTCGCGCTGAGCATGCTTCCTACCGTTACGGTCGCCCTAATCGAACGGCTCACCGCCGTGCCGTCCGCCTCAATCGAAGCGGCTGCCGCATTGGGCTTGAGCCGTTCGCAGATTATCTGGGCCATGCTTCTGCCACAGGCCTGGAGTGGTCTTGTAACAGGATCGCTCCTCGGGCTGGCCCGCGCCGCGGGTGAGACGGCACCGATCATGTTCACCTGCACGATCTTTGCAGGCGCCACTTGGCCGCAGGGTATTCGGGAAAGCCCCGTGCTCACCCTCCCCTACCACATCTTTGTACTGGCCCAGGATTCCTTCGATCCAGCTGCCGGCACACGGCTCTGGGGAGCGGCGCTCGTGCTCCTTGGGCTGGTCTTTCTGCTCAGCCTCCTTGCCCTGCCGCTCCGCTTGAAAGCTCACGATGCAGCCACTAATTGAGCCGCCCTCCGAGACCGTCCTCCACGTGCGCGGCCTTTCGGTGCTCGCGGGCGCGCGCACGCTCCTGCGCGGGATTCACCTGGAGGTTCCGCGTCACAGAGTCTTCGGCATCATCGGCCCCTCCGGCGCTGGCAAGAGCACGCTGCTACGTACCCTCAACCGGCTCATCGAGCTCACGCCGGGCCTGCGCGTCAGCGGCGAGATCCTCCTCGATGGTGCATCCATCTACGACTCCAGCGTGGACGTGAATGCCCTGCGCGCCCGCGTCGGCATGCTCTTTCAGCAGCCCGTTGTCTTCCCGGTGAGCATCGCGGAGAATGTCCTCTTCGGCGCGAAGCGCCTGCGCAGCATGCGACGGCCGGAACAGCATGCGCTCATCGAAGAGGCGCTGTGCGAAGCCGCGCTCTGGCACGAGGTGAAGGACCGGCTGCGCACCCCTGCCCTCGCGCTCTCCGTCGGCCAGCAGCAGCGGCTCTGCCTAGCCCGCACCCTCGCAGTTCGACCAGAGGTAATCCTCATGGATGAACCCACGAGCGCGCTTGATCCGAAGAGCACGCAAGCGATCGAGGATCTGATCCTCCGTCTGCGTGAGCGGCACACCATCGTCCTCGTTACGCACAATGTCAGCCAGGCCCGGCGGGTGGCAGATTGGCTGGCCTGCATCTGCCTACGCGACGGGGCGGGCGAGCTTGTGGAGAGCGCCTGTTGCTCAGAACTCCTCGAGAATCCACAGTGCCGCGAGGCGGTCGAGTATCTGGAATACACGAGCTGATCGAGTCGGCAAGCGCACCGACACAGCAAAATGCAGCGGGGGTGGCGCGTACTGCGCGCCGCTCCCCCGCTGCTGGTTATCTGCTGCTCTAGACTACTCTACTGCGGGTGTGCCTCCTTCTACTGGAGCCGCCGGCACCGCCGCGGGCACCGGGCGCCTGCGCAGGGATAGCCCGAGTTCTGCGACCATGGTATCGAAGCCCGCATCGCGAGCATGTCCGCGCAGCGCGCGGTACACTTCGAGTCCGGCGACGCAGAGATCCGTGCCGGCGGCTAACTGCGTGTCGGTCACCTGCTGGAGCAGGATCGCGAGTTGCGCCCGAATGGGCGTCAACGTGTCGAAGAGCCCCATGTCGCGCTCCATTCCTGGCAGGTTGAAGTTGCCGGGCAGGTACTCGGTCTCCTGACGCGCCAACTCCAGCGCCAGACGCGCGAACGTCTGACGACGCGGTCCCATTCGGAACAGGGTTTTCCGCTCCTCCAGACTGAAGCTCCGGAGGAAGGGCATTGCGGGTGCAACGGCCTCTACGGCCGCGCTCATTGCGGCCTTCTGTTCGGCCGTGAGGGTGATGTCGATGATGTTTCTCATTTTGGTATCTCTCTTTCTATTTGGTTTGTTTTGGTGAAGCCGCTTCATGCGCCTTCATCTAATAGGTGCTCATGTCAAAAATCCGGCGGACTGCCCGCTGATTCCCGGCGCTGAGCGGGTTTTGTGTTCTGCTGACTGCTGCTCGTGTTCTTTCTGTTTTTTGGTTTTCCGGAGCCGCCCGGAATGAGCGCCTCCATAAGGGTGGTGCCATGTCAAAAAGGCGCGGTCCTCTGCAATCCATCCTTTCCCAGCAGCCTCACTCCCGGACTATAGCGGTTCTCAAGGGGGCGAGCACTCGTGACAGCGCAACGCTGCAAACAACCAGTCGCACCTTCCAGGTGCGCGTCATGATGGACATAGCCGTTTCGCTGGCCAAGCGGCCCTCCTTATCTCCAAGCGCGCTCCACCCACTATCGGAGACGCTCCTCTACCAACCTACCTCACTGACGCCTTACGCCTTCTCGGCAACAATCTTCCCGTTTCTGGAAATATAAATAGGCGTCCCGTGCATGCGCGCGGTCTTGCGAGCCACCTTGGCGGAGCGACGGAGTGCGCGTCCTACAGCGGCGGTTAACTCGTCGGACCGGGATTTCAGCTTGGGCGTCTTCATGAACTCTTTCTTAAAGAGAATGGGAGCTTCTCCCGAGTTGTCATACACTGTCCACGCATCGGCTTCTAACCGATATCTTTGATCGAAGTTCTCCCACGCGCGCTCGTACCGCCGCAAAATGTCCGAGTGCGGGACTGCGTGCCCTCCCTGCCTCACCCGGCCCGCCACACGACGCAGCGCTAGCGAAGGCGCATCCAGCCTGAGGAAGACAATCTCAATCCAATAACCCTCCGCCTTCAACCGCCTTAATCGAACGAGGTGCCCCATGCCGCTGAGGGTACTCTCGAAAGCAAAACTCTCCCGGGCTCTGGCGAGCCGGTCGAGTTCCGCGAGGAAGATGCGCCCCGCCGCGAGCGCGACCCGTTGAGGGTCGAACGGAGAGAGTCCGCTCGCGATTACATCCGCATTCACAAAGTGGATAATGCCCTCGTCCCTAGCGAGGAATTCGCGGGCAAAGGTAGTTTTCCCCGCGCCGTTCGGGCCGGCTATGACGATGCAGCGAGGCGGCGTGGACATGCTCAGACCCCGAGTGTCGCAGGCTTTCGCGGCATGCAACCGAAAGATCTTCTGCGGGATTGTTGGGAACCTCGGAGCAACCGGTGAAAAGCGTTTTGAGCGAAAACGGACAGGGTTGAAACCTATCGCGATAGGGTTCTTTCCTACCGCGCTTCACATTTTTCCTAGCGCGCCAGGATCTCGGGCTAGTTCAGTAGACATAGTTCCTACCCCGACAGGTTTTGAACCTACAGACCTAGGTTTACTTCCTATCCGGGTAGGTTTGAGAACTACCCCGCTAGCCTTTTTTCCTTCGCCGGTAGGTTTCAAGCCTGCCCAATTTCGCATAAGAGGCGGCAACAAACGGGCGTATCCCCGCTCGACTGCGTGCGAGGTGAAACGGCTGAAGTGTGGGAGGATTGAGATAGTGCAGGTAGACGCCTCCTGGGGTTGGACATCCCCATGGAAGATTCGCATAGATTCGGTCACCGTTGGAGTAGCACCCCGGTGCCGGATTCATCATCTGTACCGACGCGGTTTGATTGACCGATATCGCAGCCCTTCAGGCCGCATGGCTGGTGATCGAACCCAGGCCGTTGGCCTGGGCTAAGGAATGCAGCGCCGTTGGCGCACCAGAGGGCCTCAGGCCCAAGGGGCCGAACATCCCTTAGCCCAGGCCAACGGCCTGGTAGATCGGTCCGTGATCCCGCGCCCTGAAGGGGTGCGATCGTCATCAAATCACACTAACCAATATCTGGTACTTACTGTGCGGAGGTTTAGATGCGCCCGCAACACACAACGCAGGCTCGGGCTCCCGCTTGCCAGGTCCACCTTGACGCTTCACTCTCCGCCTTCTTGGACGAACTCACCTGCGCTGGAATCGCCCTTGCCGCCTTCGCCTTGGGCATTCTGCTGACTGCTCTCTTCAGCCGGCAGGCGCGGCGGCTGGCGTTGCTGGAGCTGGAATCTTCCGCGAATGAGGAGCATTCGGACGAGCTGCGCGCACTGGAGCACCGGCTGGCCACGGCGGAGGAGAAGAACTCACGGATCCCTGAGCTCGCCCAGGATCTCGCCGAGGGTGAGCAGATCATCTCCGCGCTGCAGCGGGAGCAGATCCTCGCGGAGAAGCGCATCTCGGTACTGGAGGCGCAGCTCGACAAAGAGCGCTCGTCGATTCGCGAGAAGGTCGCGGCTTTCGAGGAGGCTCGCACGAGGCTGAGCGATACCTTCCAAGCACTCTCGGGCGAGGCGCTGCGACAGAACAATCAGTCCTTCCTCGATCTGGCACGTGGGATTCTCGGGCAGGTGCAGGAGGCTTCGCGTGGGGATCTGGAGAAGCGGCAGGATGCCATCCAGGGGCTGGTCGGGCCGGTGCGGGAATCGCTGGACCGAATGGATGCGAAGATCGCGGATCTGGAGAATGCGCGCACGGGAGCCTACGAGAGCCTGACGGCACAGGTGCGCGGCTTGTCGGAGACGCAGCACCAGCTACGCACGGAAACGGGGAATCTCGCGCGGGCTCTGCACTCTCCCGTAGTGCGTGGGCGCTGGGGCGAGATCCAGCTGCGACGGGTGGTGGAACTCGCGGGGATGATCGATCATTGCGATTTCTCCGAGCAGGTGACGGTGACGAATGGCGAGCGCAGCCAGCGACCAGATCTCGTGGTGCGGCTGCCGGGCGGGAAGCATCTGGTCGTGGATGCGAAGGCGCCACTCGATGCGTATCTGCAATCGCTGGAAGCCGTGGACGACGTGGCTCGTCTCGCGAAGGTGCAGCAGCACACGGCGCAAATTCGCGCTCACATCGAGCGGCTCTCGCGCAAAGCCTATTGGGAGCAGTTTGAGACGAGCCCGGAGTTCGTGGTGCTCTTCCTGCCGGGCGAAGTATTCTTCAGCGCAGCGCTGGAGCGTGATCCGGAGCTCATCGAGTATGGTGCGGATCGGAGAATCATCCTCGCCACACCGACTACGCTGATCGCGCTGCTGCGCGCGGTCTTTCATGGCTGGCGGCAGGAGAAGCTGGCGCAGAATGCCGAGAAGATCAGTGCGCTCGGGCGGGAGCTCTTTAAACGACTCGCGGATATGAGCGGGCACCTCGATCGGGTGGGGCGCAGCCTGAATGTGGCGGTGGAGAGCTACAATAAAGCGGCGGCCACCATGGAGTCGCGGGTCTTCGTGACGGCTAGGCGTTTCCAGGAACTCGAGGCTGCGCCTTCCGACACGGAGCTGCCACCGCTGCAGATCGTGGAGCAGGCGGCGCGGCACCTGACTCCGCCGACCGGCGAGACCGCCGGAATGGTCCCGCTTCTTGAGGCCGAGGTAAGACTGGACGAGCCGGAAGACGTCACCGAGAAATAACGCCCGCTCCATGTCCTGGTTCAATTTCAGCTTCCACGACTTCGCCGTCGCCTTCCTGAGCGTGCTCTTCGAGGGCATTCCGTTCCTCCTCCTCGGCTCGCTGATCTCCGGATTCGTCGATGTCTTCGTCTCCTCGGAACGGCTGGCCAAACTGATGCCGAAGAACATGAGCGCATCAATCCTGCTCGCCGGGCTGCTCGGCCTGATCTTCCCAATGTGCGAGTGCGGAAGCGTGATCGTGATCCGGCGCTTCATTCGGAAGGGGCTGCCGCTTTCCTGCGCGGTGACGTACATGCTGGGCGCGCCGATTGTGAGCCCCATCGTGGCGCTCAGCACCTTTGCAGCCTTCAAGGGCCAGAGCCCCATCGAGATGACTTCGCTGCGGCTCGGGTTGGGATACCTGCTCGCAGTAGCGGCGGGCTTCATTGTGTGGCGGCTGCGTGCGGAGAAGATCCTGCAGCCGCGGATGATTGCAGATCTGCCAAACAAGCGCTCTGGGCTGCGCGTCGCTGCCGCTCCTACTGCGCCGAATGCGTCGGATCGGGATTTCGCCGATGTGACGAAGGGGGTGAGCATTCCCCGGAAGATCATGCTCGCAATCCAGTCGGCGACGGCGGATTTCCTGGATGTCGCCTTCTTTCTGGTAATCGGTGTCGCGCTGACCAGCGTCTTCAACACAGCGATCAACCAGGAGGTGATCCTGCCGCTGGCGGAGAACCCACCGGTGGCGATTTTCTCGATGATGGTGCTCGCGGCGTTGCTCGCGCTCTGCAGCACCAGCGACGCCTTCATCGCCGCGACCTTCGCGACGTTCCCGACTGCGTCGAAGCTGGCCTTCCTGGTCTTCGGGCCGATGTTCGACCTGAAGCTGTTCTGGCTCTACGGGCTGATCTTCCGCCGTCGCTTCGTGGTGCTCCTGGCGACTGGGCTCTTCATCGCGATCTGGCTGGCGTGTTGGCAGCTCCATGGGACGGTGCTGAGCCCGGCGCAAGCAATGCCATTTGTCCAACCGCCGTCTGTGCCGTAGATTCCACCCACTGTTATGACCACCGTCTTCTCGCGCTGGCTCCCTGCCATCACGCTCGCCGCCTGGAGTGCGATCCTGCTCTACTTCTTTTTCAGCGGGCGGATTACGGCGTTCCTGATCCCGATGTTCCGGCCAGCGGTGGTGATCTCCGGCGTGGTGCTGGCGCTCATGGCCTTGCTTTTCATCTTCGTCCCGGTGCAGGCCGACTGCTGCAAAGGAGACGAAGAGTGTGGCCATCCTTTCTCCCGCATGGCGGCTGGCAAGTGGCTGACCTTCTTCATCCTCCTCCTGCCGCTCTCCGTGACGTCGATGGTTTCGCCAGACGGCTTCGGAAAGACGGCGATGCTTAATAGAGGGATTATTACCGACGCGACCGCGCTCGGGCTGCCACCTCCGGGGAGCCGATCGTCCGCAGGGCCTCAGGAGCGCTCTGGAAGTGCCGTTCCGCCGGCCGTGGAGGAGACCGGAAGCGGAATCCGTCCGCCCGAGCTGCCGCTCCCTTCGAACGCCGCGCCTGGTGCGCCGCCGGCAGCGGATGCCCAGGCTGCACCCGCAACTCAGGATTATCTTCAACGGACACCAGAGGGCTTTATCGTGGCCGAGGTGCTCGATCTTCTGTATGCCGCGCAGGATAATGCGCTGCGCAAGGACTTCGAAGGGAAGACGGTACAGCTCATTGGCCAGCTGATGCCGGATGCGACGAACAATCCCACCGGCAACCGATTTAAGGCGGTGCGGATGTTCATGACCTGTTGCGCAGCGGACGCCCGACCCGTGGCGACACTGGTCGAGAGTGAGAAACCGCCCGGTCTTGAGGAGATGAGCTGGATCAAGATCACCGGAACAGCGACCTTTCCGATCGAGAACGGGAAGCGGCAGGCGATCTTGAAGGCAGACGTGATTGAGAAGGCGGAGCCGCCGGACGAGACGATGCTGTATTAGCGCAGGGCGGCGGGTAAATCATTCATTGCCAAGGGCGGAGGTGCCCATTTCAATCCGCGCCTCCCGCACTGCATGAAGCTGCGCAACCAACTGCTCGCCCTCGCCTGCATCCTGGCGTTTTTCGCCGTGGGCTACCTCTATGTGAGGACGTGGGTCGTGCAGAAGCCGTTCGGGATCATCGTCTTCATCAGCGATGGGCTAGTGACTTCGCACCTCACGGCGGCGCGTCTCTACGAAGGCGGAGCGGACCATCGGCTCGCACTTGAGAGCTTCCCTCATGTCGCGCTCCTGCGGAATCCCGCGCGGGACTTCGCGGTGCCGGATGACGCAGCAGCGGGGAGCGCACTCGCGACCGGCCAGCGGGTGAATCACCGGCAGGTCTCCGTTGATTCACGCGGGCAGAATCTTCAGACGATCATCGATCTCGCGCGTGCGCAGCGCCGCTCTGTGGGGCTGGTCACCAATGGAACACTGACCGCACCAGCGGCGGCGGCCTTCTACGCCCACGCCAGTGATTCACGAGACACCCAGGGGATCGCCAAGCAGCTGGTTGCCGGAGCCACGCTGGATGTGATGCTGGGCGGAGGCAGCGCGGACTTTCTGCCCAAGGCTCGAGGAGGCCGACGGGAGGATGGGCGCGATCTACTCGCAGAGTTGCAGGATCAGGGCGTGGAGATCGTGACCACGAAGGCGCAACTCGAAGAAGCCGGCGCGTACCGCACGGGCGGGATCGTAGGACTCTTCAGCAGCAGGGTGCTTGCGTTTGCCAATCAAGCGGAAGCCGCAAGCCAGCAGCCATCACTCCCAGACATGGTGCGTAGGGCGATCGTCTTCCTTCAGCAGAACCGGAGTGGGTATCTGCTCATCGTCGATGCCGCACTGGTCACGGCAGCAGCCGAACGCAACGACGGCGAGCGGGCGATCACCGAGACACTCGCGCTGGATCAGGCGGTGCGTACCGCAATGAGTTACGCCGGCGAGCGGTCGCTCATCGTGGCAGCCGGAAAGCATTCCACGGGCGGCATGAACTTGAATGGATATCCGCTGCGTCAGGACCACGGTGTGGCGCTGCTCGGCAGCGATGCGGCGGGTTACCCGTATCTCACCTGGGCTACGGGGCCGAATGGTCCAGCGCCAGCCGTGCCGCCAGCGTTCCCTGCCGCTGATGCAGCCGCGCCAGGTGCGCCGCGTCCTTCGCGAGGTGAACCTGCCGCTTTTCAGATAAGCTCCGGACTCAACAACGCGGAAGACGTGATCGCGCTGGGCCGCGGCCAGGGCGCGGAAGCCATCCGCGGGTGGATGGACAATACAGCGATCTTCGACGTGGTGAAGAACGCGCTCTGACGCTACTTCGAAGCCGCCTCGAGCGCCGCGTGGTCGATAGTCGTAAGCCGCTTCCGCTTCTGCCCGAGCTGCGGGATGCACTCGATGAGCGCCTTCGTGTAAGGGTGCTGCGGATTGTGCAGCACGCTGCGAGTCTCGCCTTCCTCGACGATTCGCCCGCGGAACATCACCGCCACTCGATCCGCGATGTCGCCGATGATTCCGAAGTTGTGCGTGATCAGGATGATTGCCATATCCAGCCGCTTCTTCAGGTCGTGGAGCTGCTCGATGATCTGCGCCTGGATGGTGACATCCAGCGCGGTGGTCGGTTCATCCGCGACGAGGATCTCCGGCTGGCAGCTGAGCGCCATGGCGATCATCGCGCGCTGCTGCATTCCGCCCGAGAGCTGGTGCGGGTAATCGTGCATCCGCTTGCCCGCATCGACGATCCCGACGAGATCGAGGTACTTCACGACCTCAGCGTCCACATCCTTTACTTCTGGGCGGTGCAGACGAATCGCCTCGGCGATCTGATTGCGGATCGTGAAAACCGGGTTCAGCGAGGTGGACGGTTCCTGGAAGATGTACGCGATCTGCGCTCCGCGCATGGCGCGCAACTCGCGTGGCGACATCTTCAGGACATCGCGTCCCTTGAAGAGGATCTCACCAGTCTTGTACACTGCAGGAGGCTCGGGAAGGAGCCGCGTTAGCGCGAGACCGCTCACGCTTTTTCCGCTCCCGCTCTCGCCAACAATCGCCAGGGTCTCGCCCTTGCGCAGGGTCAACGAGACTTCCTTCACGGCCTCCACGGTGCCGTTCTCTGTCGCGAAGTTGATGCTCAGATTGCGGATGTCTAGAAGTGGCTGGTCGGACATAGAGGAGGATTAGCCGCGTTTGGGATCGAAGGCGCGGCGAAGCGAGTCGCCGAAGAGATTGAGCGAGAGCACGAGGAAGAAGAGCGCGAAGGTCGCGCCACCGATGTTCCACCAGACCACGGGCTCGCGGGAGAGTTCACTGCGGGCACCATCGATCATAGCGCCCCAACTTGGTGTGCCTACTGGCGAGCCGACGCCGAGGTACGAGAGGATCGCCTCCGCGAGCACGAGCCCTGAAAAGCCGAGCACGAACTTGATGAAGACGAGGTGCATCACATTCGGAAGCAGGTGACGCGTGATGATCTTCCAATCGCTTTGTCCTAATGCGCGGGCTGCGGTGACGTAGGGCCGCTCCGCCTGCCGCAGGGTCTCGCCGCGGATCAGGCGACACAGGCCGACCCAACCCGTAACCCCGAGCGCGATCGCCATGCTCCCGAGCCCCTTCCCTAGCACCATGAGGATTGCCACGAGTAGCAGGATCTCGGGAATCGCCGCGACCGTCGTATAGACATACTGCACGGCGTCGTCTACGCGGCGGCGGTAGTATCCAGCGAGGATTCCGAGAAGCGTGCCGAGCGGGATATAGATGGCGCTAGTAAGACCGCCGATGATCAGCGCCGTGCGGCAAGCTTTGAGCACTTGCACAAAGGTGTCGTTCCCCAGCGCGTCCGTGCCGAGTAGATGACTGCCGTTCAGCGGCTTCGGGTTTACCTGAACGAGCGTCGTCTTGGCCAGCGGCGCGCTGTAGCTCTCCTCGAGTGGGATCTTGTGCGTGAGTAAATCGAGGATGCTGCGCTTCCCCGTGGATGAAGGAACCTGGATCATCTCCAGAGCACCCACGAACAGATAGAGGCCGATCACCGCCAGCGCAATCATCCCTACGCGGTCCCGACGAAGCCGCGCACCCGCACGTTTCCAGCGCTCGTTCCTCGATCCGCTCCAGATCAGCAATGCCAGCAGGAGGAAGCCGCCGATCACGATGCAGTTCTGCACCCAGGGGGTCTCGAAGAAGCGCGTCATGTCAGCTCAGACGAATGCGTGGGTCCACCAGCGCATAGCAGATGTCCGTGAGGATAAAGCCGCCGAGATACATCAGCGCACCGAGGAAGACAGAAGATCGCACTACCGCGAAGTCAGCAGTCTGGATGGCGGTGAAGAGCAGGTTCCCGAGCCCCGGAATTCCGAAGAAGTTCTCCAGCACCAGCGAGCCCATGATCAGAAACGGGAGCGAGGCTACGACCAGCGTGATGATGTTGATCAGCCCATTCTTAAGCACATGCGTGAGCAGCAATCGCGTGTTGGAAAGCCCCTTCGCGCGCGCGGTGCGGATGTAATCCTGGTCAATCTCTTCGAGGAAGATTGCGCGATAGATACGCACCTCCGCCCCCAGTCCGCTCACGACCATGAGCGCTACCGGCAACATGAGAAAGCGCACCGTGCTCAGCCCCTCCTGCTGGAACCCGAATGCCGGGAAATACTTGAACGACACCGCCATGAGATACTGCCCGACGATGACATACACCATCACCGGGATGCTCATGAGCGCCACGCACACGAGAATCCCCCACAGATCTAGCAGAGAATTGCGGACAAATACCAGATACAGCGCGAGCGCCACAGAGACTGCAAAGCCCACGAAGAACGCTGGTACGGTAATGAGCAGTGAAGGCACTGCGCCTTCTCGGAAGAGCGTGGCCACGCTCCGGCCTGTAACATCCGACTTGCCGAGATCGAACGTCGCCAGCTGCCCCACTTGATTAAAGAACAACGAGTCGAACAGCTTCTCCCCCTTTGCGATATTGAAGAAGAGTGGCTTGTCGTAGCCGCGGTTGACCTTCCAATCCTGCACCGCCTGGCTGGTCGCCTTTGGCCCGAGGACTCGTTTCGCCATCGTGTCCGTGCTCTGAACCACAAAGAACAGGAAGAACGTGATCACCATCACGCCGATCACAATCGGAATGGCATAGAGCAGGCGGCGGATGATGTAGCTAAGCATTGCGCTTTTGATTCAGGCGGACCGCGTAACCGAGTCCAGCAAACACAACACCCAGTGCGAGGAATATCGGCCACTCGGGCGTATCGTTCCACTCGCGGCGTTTGGCGTCGCGCAGCACAGGATCCGTCACCGCGTACTTGATGCCGCCTTCGAGCATCTGGTTGTTGTGCGTGCGGGGCGCCCATGGCTGCACCATGACAAAGAACGCTTTGTTGAAGTTTAGGATCACCGGGCACTCTTCGGCAAAGATTGCGTTCATCCGGTGGACGATCTCCAGCCGCTCGGGGCCGTTCTCCATGGTTGCCATCTGCTCGAAGAGCCGGTCGAACTCGTCGTTCTTAAAGCGCGAGATGTTCTTCCCCGCGGGCGGGAAGTTCTTGCTGTAGAAAAGGAAGTAGTAGTTCTCCGGGTCCGGATAATCCGCGCCCCATCCGGTACCTGAGGCCAGCTGATAGGCGCCCTGGTCTTCCTTCTCCAACATGCGCGCAAAGGTGTTTTCCACGACCTTAATCCGAATCCCCAGCTGCTCGAAGCAGCGCTGGTCGAACTCGATGGTCTGCCGCTGCCAGGAATCTCCTGCCACTGCGTCCAGCGTTAGCTCGAGCGGACGGTCCGTTGCGGGATCGATACCGTTCGGGTAACCCGCCTCCGCAATCAGCCGTCGCGCATTCTCCAGGTTGTACCCGTAAGGATTCTTAAAGTCCTTTTGGAAGCCGTAGATCCCCGGCGAGATCAGCTGCAGCGCGACTTCAGCCACGCCGTTGTAGAATATGTCCACCCAGGCCCGAGCATTGAAGGAAGCTGAGAGAGCCTGCCGCAGCTTCTTGTTCGGTCCGAGCACCTTGTCCTGGGTGTTCATGCTGATGTAGAAGGTGCTCACCGTCACATCCTTCTCCAGTGCCACTCCACGCTCCTTGTATTGCGGCGCAAGATCCAGCGATGCCGTCACCACCGAGTTGAATGCATCCTTGCCCACCGCTGAGCGGTCCAGATAGCCCTGCTGCGCCATGAGGAATGCAGGGAGTTGCTCGCGAATGATCGGTATTTGCACTTCATCGATCAGCGGGAGCTTCTTGCCAGCGAGTGGGCGAAGCAGCGCCTCCTTGTCCGCGGGCCAGCCTTCTGTCGGGAAAGTCGTCGCGGTGTAGTTCGGGTTCCGCACCAGCCGATAGCTGGATTGCGGTTGATGCTTCGCGATCCGGTAGGGCCCGGTGCTCACAGGATGCCACTTGAATTCCGGTCGCAGCAGCAGCGCGCCGCCGGGACCGTCCGGGTGCTCCTTGCCATCGTAATACTCCACCGCCTCACGCGCCACGGGCGTCGTGAAGTGCATCGCCATCCAGTAGAGGATCTGCGGGTAGGGCTTCGTCAGGTTGATCCGGAAAGTGTGCGAATCCAAGACTTCCAGACCGGTGAGCGGCTGCTCATAGTCGAAGGCTCCACTAGCTTTCGCGGCCTCGTACACCTCTGTCATTCCCGCAACGCTCGCCTGAAAGGTCGAGAGCACCGGGCTCTCCACTTTCGGATCACACATCCGCTGCCACGCATACTGCACGTCCCGCGCCACCAGCTCACGTCCCTTCCCTCCCGGGAAACACGGATCATCCTGAAAGAACACGCCCTTCTTTAGCCGGCAAAGATAAGTCACTCCTCCATCCGGCAGCGCCGTACGCTCCGGCATCGCCTCCAGCAAACACGGGACCACCTCATAGGGCTCCGTCTTCATCGGGTGATACTCGAGCAGGGTATCGTACACCGGCTCGAGAATCGTGCGGCTCATCTGATCGTACGCCACCTGCGGATCGAGCGAGCGCGCCTCTTCGTTCATCGCACCATATCGTACCAGCCACGGTGAGCCGTCCTCCTTCTTCGTCTTAAGCGGAGGCGGGTGCGGATCATTCCCGCAGCCGACGATTACGCCTGCCAGCAGCAGCAGCCCAACGATTCGCGGGAGCAGCCGCGAAGGCGTGAAATAAGGCGCAGGCGAAAAACTCATGGGCGGCGCAGTATCTGTGGTTCTGCCGAGGGATTCAACTGCCAGTGCATGCGACCGAGACATTGCTCGCGTGGCCTGCGCTCAATCATCCCGGGCGTTTCATGCTCCATCGCGTCCTGGAGTCCCCAGGGCATTCCGCCGCACGGTCCATTCCTCCACTGGCACACCACCGATCACGTGCTCCTGCAGGATGCGCTCGAAGCGCTCTGGCGTCACCCCCCCGTACCACACGCCATCCGGGTACACCACCAGCCAGGGTCCCTGTGTGCAGATGCGGAAGCACGCCGCCTTGGTCCGCATGATCGGCACACCCGTCTCACGCACCCGCGCCTTCATCGTTTCCCAGAGCCGCTCCCCATCAACTGTTTGGCAGCAGTCCGGCCCCAGGCACACGAAGAGGTGATGCGTCGCCGAAGCAACTCCTGCCTTCTTCAAGCCTCGCTCGAGTTCGTCGTCCATTTTCGCCAGCGTACAGACCTGACGCTCAAGGGAACGAACACTTCGTGCTAATCGTTGTCCTCCGGGAGGCAGCTGCCGGACCACCACTCCATACACGAGGAATTCGACAAAAGAGAGCCTCTCGCGCGGACCTTCTGATCTCCGAATATCCGGCAGCTGATCCCGGGGCTGAGTAGCCATAGCTCGGCGGGCGAGATCGGGCAGGCTGGCGCGACGAGTTCCGGGGCTCGGCGCGCCGAAAGATTCTTCTCACGCGCCGCCCGTTACTACTCGCGCGCGACTCCCGGTGTACTCGCCTGCCGAGTTCATGCGTGTGGCGCACCGAGCTCTCCTACTCGGATCGAGACTGCGGATACTCGCGGGCCGAGCACCACCTACTGGCGCGCAAGGTTCCTCGTACTCACGGGCCGAGTGAAAAGCGCCGCCTGCCACTCTGCGGATATAGGAAACATCAGCTTCGCCACGCGATCGAGCCTACTGGCACAGTTCGTGTCGGCTGTATAGCGTCTGCAGCCGCAAGGAAGCGGCGACCCATCAGCTGCTAAATCCACGCAATGCGCACATGGTGTTAAGTCAAACTATTGAACCGCCTGAGCCGAGCTGGAGACGAGCCGGTGCAAGGGGTGAGATGCGAAGCCACGGAGTCTCGCCTTCCCAATGTAGATGCAGGATCTGGAGCAGGAGTAGTGCGTACACGATGCGGTCGCGCTGGCGGTCGTCGGTGATGCAAACCGGGATGCGGTGCATGGGAACACGTCGCTCTTGGAGAACGAGGGCCAGGAGCTCGGCCGCATGCTCCAACTCAGCAGGGCTGAGCTTACGGAAGGCGGAAAGGTTTCCCCATGCAGCGAAGGTGATGCGGGGGATCATGAGGAGAAAGTCCATGGCGATCTCACCCACCGAAGTCTCGTTGCGTGGGAGTTCACTAGTAGTGGCGAGCCGATGGAACCACGCCCCGACAAGCAACGCGCAGGCGATCGCAAGGAATGCCGTGGGAAAGGCGATCGGGACTGCAGCATCCGCACCCTTGACGGCCGAAAGGCCGAGCAGGACCAGCCAGTAGGAGAGGCCATAAAGCGCCCACCAGAGCACAGCAGCCGACGCAAAGGTAAACAGGAAATAACCGAGAGCGCGCCGGTTGTGACGGCTTAGCTCGCGACGAAGAAAGGAGGTGAGGAAACGCTGGGGATCAATGGCGGGCACGGAAGTGCTTCAACCTATGCTAAACCGGACAGATGGTCGTGTAGAAAGCCGTGAGACCCAGAGGCTAGGTGGAAAAGCAGAACGCCTCTCCGCCGTGAGGCGAAGAGGCGTCTGAAGTATTTGCCTTAGATGGGCCTATGCCTGCCGGCGGCGCAGACGGCGCATGCCGAGCAGTGACCCGAGACCGCAGAGCAGCGCGCCAGCCGTAGTCGGCTCAGGCACCGCAGTAAGGACCACGTCATTCCCGGAACCACCTGCGTAGTTGATCAGGAAGTCGATGCCGTTTGCCTGGAAGCTTTCGTTCTGCGCCAGGCGGTTGCCATTGAAGCTGAACAGGAAGTTTCCGACTTCGGTGCCATCACCGATACCGCCGATTGGATTCGCGCTGAGGTTATCCACCACGAGGAAGCTCGTTGCACCCGACACCCGTGGGTCGAATGTTCCGAGGTTCAGCGTAAGTGCGAGATCGCTGGTGAGGGTGAAGGCGTTCGCCACGATGCGATCTGCCTG
The DNA here is from genome assembly GCA_031389825.1 of Spartobacteria bacterium. Classification (GTDB taxonomy): domain Bacteria; phylum Verrucomicrobiota; class Verrucomicrobiia; order Chthoniobacterales; family Chthoniobacteraceae; genus JANMSW01. The sequence goes on along the minus strand of JANMSW010000034.1, from coordinate 113,374 downwards.
GCCAGCTCCGAGGAGTTCCAGCGCCAACGTTCCACCGTTAATGGTCGCATCCCCCATGGTCAGTGTGCCAGCCCCATTCCCTGGTGCCAGGGTGCCGCCCGCGCGGAGCTCGAAGCCACCGATTCTGCCGGTGCCTGCAAGTGATCCGCCGGAGTCCACTGTGACTGATCCGGTGATGCTCCCGTTGACAATAACCTGACCGGCGGTCTTCGAGAGGATGTTGCCGGTGCCTGCACCTGCTCCGCTGAAGATGGCCTGCCCAGCGTTGACTTCGAGGACCGAGTTCGCCGCGAGCGCTGCGCCAACAACCTGTAGGGTGCCGGCACCAGTCTTACGGATGGTCGATCCATCATTTACCACGATGGCACCGACATTCAGGGTATCATTCGCGCCGAGGTCGATCGTGTTGATCCCTGCTGCAGTGTCGGAGCGAACGATCTCGAGCCCGGTCGCCCGTGCTGCGGCGTTATTCAACCGCAGGACGCCATTGGCACCCGTGAACGATGCGTTGGTTAGGTTGTTCGCGACGCCGAGCGTGAGCTGGGCTTCTGCATCAATCTGAACTACCCCGCCACCAGTTTCAGACGACCAGAGGCCTGCCTGCGCTGGGGAACCTGGGTTCACGAAGGTCTCGGGAATTCCTGGTGCGGAGAACCGCGCAGCAAGGCTGGAGCCGCCGCCTGTATCAAGCAGGACGATGGCAACTTTGTAGCTCTGGCCTGCGACCAAGGTCGCATCTCCACCATCGGAGTTCAGAGGATCGTCACCATTGCCACAGCATCCATCCTGGTGAGCCAGGCGCTCGGTACCCGCAGAGCCGGCCAGCTCGAAGAACCCGTTCCGGTTCAGATCAACCCAGAAGCTTGCGCCGTCGTCGTTGATCGACTTGCGGAAGGAATGCAAGCCATCGGCGGCGGCGGTGAAGGTACCAGTGAATGCCATGGTGAAGGCATTGGTGTTTGCAGTGGTTGTCCCGAAGAACGTCGCGATTGGACCATCCGCACCGAAGCGAGGCCCAAAGTTGAAGTCTCGAGCGCCCAGTGCCATTGTGAATGCAGCTGGTTCTGCCAGTGTATTGAGCAAGCCCACCTCTGTGCCAAACCCGCCCGACGGCGCAAGGAAGTTGGGGAGGAGTTTGCCCTGCAGGGAACCAGGCGCAGCTACTTTGGCCTGCCCGTTGACTACAGCGCTGGTCAGCGTGGTGTTACCACCAACCGCCCTGAGCACACCGCCCAACAAGTTGATCGGCCCACCAGTGTAGGTCGCACCGTTGACTTCCAGCGCACCGCCGGTGTTCACCGTCGTGCCGCCAGAGATGTTGGTAGCTCCAGAGATGCGCAGCACCGCTCCGGATCCGACCGTTGCACTAGGCGCCGTTAGGCTACCATTGGCGCTCAGACGTCCACCCGAAACATTTATTGCCCCTGAGGTTGCCGCCGCGTTGGTGACAACCGAGCCACGCGTCACATTGAGAAGTCCTGTACCGTTCAAGGCACCTGCAACCTGCAATGTGTAGCCCGGCCCAGACCGTAGCGTCAGTGCATTCGCACCGAAGGTAATCGGACTCGATAACGTCGCCACAATCGGGGCAGCCGCCGTACCCGAGATCGCGCCACCTCCGGCATTTTCAGCACTGATTGCCGCTGTATTGCCAATCTGCAGGTTGCCTCCCACGGTGAAGTTCTCCGCGACCTTGTTCGAGATAACCAGTTCACCCCCTCCAGTCGCGTCTCCGATCACGATGTTGGAAACACCAAGTGGGTTGAAGCTGCCGGCCGTCGAATCAACCACTGCGACAATCCGTCCGCCGCCGTTTGCAGAAACCGTGCTTCCGGCAGCCTGCAATTGGGCAGTAGCAGTATTGTTCAGGATGAGGGAGCCTGTTCCCTTATTGTTCAGCGTGATTACTCCGGTGGAGGTAATCGCCCCTGGCTCCACGCTACCTGCGCCGAGGAAGGTATAAGTCCCCGCGCTAGGTAACGCAGTACTGGAGAACGCCGCCGTGCCGCTGACCGAAGTCAACGTCGTGCCAGCTGCCCAACTTAGGGCACCGAGCTTCATTCTGCCACCGCGCGCATCAATGCTCGATGACGCCGTCATGTTCACCGCGTTCGCGGTGGTCACGTCGGTCGTAAAGAGTTCGCTGTTGGAGAGGATGCGTCGGCTCCCATCGGGTCCTGTGATATCGACAAACATGCCCTGGCCGCCACCGCCCTCATTGAAGGTCATGAGAATGTCATGATACCCGGCAGCGAGTGTGACAGTTCCATCACGAGTCGCTTGATTGTTCTCGTCGAACCCCTGCGGAAAATTATTCAGCGAGATCGGCTGTCCGTCAATGTACACCGTCGTGCCGTCATCAGAACGGGGGCTGAATTTGTAGCTGCCCGGAGTCGTGATGAAGATTTTCCCTGTGAACAAGGCCTCAATCGTGTCGATATCGGTATACTCGTGTACTTGGAAAGGAGGGATGGCACCACCCGGATTGTAGTTGATGGTCAGATTCCCATTGGCCGCAGTGTTCGTAACGAACGCAGGGGCACCGAGTGCCGCATAGTGCGAGAGAACCCCATCAAGGGTATTCAATGTTGTTCCGTAGGCCCCGGTTGGGCCTGGATCCGCATCAAATGCCTGTAGCGTTAGGCCGCTATTGATCATTTGCAGGGTACCACCCCCAAGGGTGATTGAGGCATTTCCAAGAGTCGCCGGAGTAAACTCCAGAATGCCCGAATTGATCGTAACCGCCGACGTAGTGCTAGTAACTGTCGACCCGAGCGCGGAAAGGAGCGACTGAGCACCAGCCCCATTCTTGACGATGGTAAGCGGCGTTGCGCCCGAGGTGGTGAGATTCCCAACAAAGCGACCTGAGCCAGATCCAGTGAACGTTAGATTCACTGGCCCGCCCACTCCGAGTGTCACATTGGCATTGGAGACAGCATCACTCCCGAGTGAACCTAATGTCACCGAGTTTGATTTGATCTCCAAGTTCGCCGTCGCGCCGCCCGCGTTGAGCGCCACGTTGAGGTTCTGCAGGCCAGTGCCGGTCGTGTCGATAACCGTACCGCCATTTATAACCACGTTGCCGCTCCCTTGAGCAGCGCCACCCAGATTCAGGATGTAATTATCCGCGGTCCCCAGCGTGATCGTCTGATTAGGCGTCACGTTCAAGTTACCAGTGAGGGTCACATTGATCGGAGCTGCGGTCGTTCCTGCCACACCGCTGGCGATTTTACGTGCTTCAATGGAGCCATTACCAGTGATTGCAGGAATGGCGTAGGTCTGATTGCCGCCCTTGCTGCTTAGCACCACACCGCCGCCGTTAAACGCGAGCGCTGCCAATCCAAGAGGGTTGGTCGGGCCACCAAGTAGGATCCCCAAGGCACCTTCGGACACGGTAATGGTCGAGCCAGCGGGAAACTGCGGAGAGGTGCTGGTTAGATCATCGATCGCGAAGACACCCGTACCTGTTTTATTGATCTTCACTGGAGCGCCACCACTCGCGACATCATTGGCTGTGAAGGTGCTCCCTCCCGCCGTGTTGATCGTGTAATTGCGATCCGCATCCGAGCCCATCAGCGTCAAGGTCGTTGCCGTCAGGGGACCGCCAGTGGTAGTGAGCGCTACGCCGTCCTGGACATTAAGGGTAGTAATCGTCGCATTCGGAGCGATCGAGTTGATCGCGGAATTCTGCTGTACGTCCACCACGTTAGCGAACGTTGTCGGCGTTGCATCGGGGAAGAGTACGGAGTTGGAGAGGGTCGTCGAACCGAAGCCTGGACCGGCCCAAAAGACTTCCAGCCCGTTCCCGCCACCACCTTCATAATAACCGATGTCAATGTCGTGCAGGCCGGCCGTGAGAAACACCGTCCCGCTGCGCGTTGTCATCCCCTGGAAGAAGTTATTGTCTACGATCTTCGTCCCATCGAGGAATACGACACTGCCGTCATCGCTCCGGGTAGAGAAGGTGTAGGTGCCAGTGGTAGGGACGTTAACCTTGCCGTCCAGCCGCGCAATGATGTTGTCGTTATTGTTGAAACCATAGGCGGAGAACATCTGCGTGTTCCCCCCTGTCGGATCAAAGCTCAGGACTGCTGTGTCTCCAGCGGAAGTCAGCACGCCAGTAACCGTCGGTGTGGGCGCAGCGATGTCGGGAGGCGTGCCTTGGAAGAACGCCAAGTATTCTTCCCGAGTCCTAAAAGCCGGGAACATGTTGTTTTCGTTCGGCGGCGCGATGTCGTAGAAGTTGCCGTTCAGGCCCGTTAAGCCCGGAGCAAGGGTGATCATACCGCCGGTGAGCGCAACCGTATTCGAGCCGATCGAACCGGGTACGAACTCAAGATTGCCACTCGAGACAGTTAGCGGGTTCGCGATCGTACCGGTGTTCCCGACTTTCAGCAGAGCAAGTGTCCCGCCATTTGCGATCACTGGGTTCGTCGAGAGAGTGAAGTTACCCCGGAATTCAGCGCGACCTCCCGTGACGTTCACATTGGTTGCCGTCGTGTCCCCTCTCAACTCCAGTTTGCCACCACTGACATTTACATTTGTGAGCGTATTCACACCACGGAACTGCGCGGTTCCAGCGACGTTGCTCAGTGTGTTCAGGTTGGTGCTACCAGTGTAGTTGACCGTAGCAGTCCCATCGGTCGCGAGTGTGCCACCGGTGATGTTGCTGGCAACCGTGAGCAGTCCACCGGTATTTTTGACAGTCAGCGTCTTGCCCGCTGCAATGGTGATCGGCAGGGTCGCGCTTCCGATCGTGTCCGCGGCGCTAGTTGAGTGCTCGAGCACGCCCGACTCCGTCGCGGTGATTGCATTTTCATAGGTTTGAGGACCCGACGCGCTTCCAATATTAATCACGCCACCTGCGCCAGAGATCGTCAACGGCGTGGTCAGGCCCGCGAGAGGACTTAGAGAACTGTTCCCACGAATCATGAGTCGACCGCCGGCGCCTGCCTCCAGCGTCGTCCCACTCAGATCGCTGGGGTTCGTCGCATCCACATAGTCGATAATCAACTGCCCAGGCCCACCGGCAATAAGGCGGACACCGGTGAGAGCGCCATCGCTAATTCTGCCAAGACGGACATCGGTCGTGCCGGCGATCGTGCTTGGAGCAGTATTAGTCGCCAGCGTAGTGCCGCCCGAAAAGGCAAGGGTCTTGTGAACTCCTGTACCATCATTCACTGTCAGGGTAGCTGGCGCAGCGTTTTCAAAGCGCAGGCTGGGCTCAGTTACAAGCGGAGTATTGCCATCGATCGTGATCGTGCCGCTCCCGGTGACGCGTAGGTCATCAGAAAATCCGAGGCCGGACTGATAACGGAACAACGTAGGCCCTCCACCAGCTTCCTCGGTCGGCTTGCCAAGCGTATAAATGGCCGCATCAAGTGGGTTGGGAGTCACATCCGGAGTCATAGGATCCGGAACAGTGACGTCCTTATAAGCAAAAACGACACCCGTTTGTTCATTCCAATTGGCCGCACCATCATTGTTCTGACCGCTAGGCCCTGCCCCGCCACCCCCATTACCTACCCTATACTCGAAATCCACCCAAGTATTCGGAAGGAAACCTGGAACTGCGGTTTCATTCACCACGGTAGAGTTCGCTTGGTTCCAAGTATTGTTCTCCAATACAACAACGCCACCGATCCGGAACCAGTCGAAATCATCATTGTTTGCCGCGATGGAAAGCACCCCAGTCGGACCGGTAAACAGCTGCCCCGTATAGATCCAAGTCCGTTGGTCCGCCCAGAGATCCACGCCCGTAGCTCGGGTCTGCCCCATCCGCAGCGTCAGCTCCGGGGAACTATTAAAAGGGTTCGCTGTCGCGGTATTGTTGGAGCCAGTAACGAATCCTTCCAGCAGGCCCTCTGTGTAAACTGGCGAACCCGTATCAGAGTTGATCGTGAAATTGGGGGGCACCACGCGATCCACAGCCGATGCCAAAGGAGTAATTGCCAAACTGACAGGTGCGATTGCACCGATCAGGACCAATTGACGCCACTTGGACTTGCGTCCGAAGAGCGAAGGTTCGTTGCGAGACTCGGTTAGGAGGGAACAGACACTAGGGATCATGGATTCTGGGGGGTTACTTGCCTGATTGGAGGACGAAAAATGCGGGGCGGGCGTTTCCATTCGAAGGGGTTGTGGCTTTTGCGCCCACTCTCGACGGCCTGCCCATGTCCGCACAGAAGTCACCTCGATCTGAGGAGCAACTGCGCGTTTTCCGGGGGAGAAAGGTGACGCTTATGTGAATCAGTACTCTACGTGTAAAGCATCGTCAAATAATTTTCGGTCTCGAGCTTAAGGTTTACGAGAAATGACCGGGACCCGGGAGCCGGAGAGGTGACGGCGATCCTTTTCGCTCCGAAAACGAACCTTTTAGGTTCGAATTCCGACCTCAAAGTTTGATGGACGGAGGCAGGAATCCGGGTCGAGAAGCAAAGAAGTTGGCGTTTGGAGCGCCAAAGCTGGGCGCTGAGGCATTTTCTTCAATGGCTGAACATTCCGCGTTCGTGCATCGAGCGTTATGGCCGGTGTTCCAAACTATTTGGACGATGGCCCGGTGGTCGACTGGAGGACGCCAAAGATTGAGGGCTCAATCCGGTGAGTCCAACCGAGGCTGCTGCAGTGCATACGGAAAAAAGCTGACCGCCTATCTGGGGCCTCCCCTTACGGAGCGGATTATCCGCTTTCGCCGATCTGATAGTAGATCCGGAGCGCCCGAGACCCACCCGTCCGTTCAGGATCATCCCAAACTTACTACCATGAGCATTGATCTTCGCTTTACAGACACTGAGCCACTCGCGGGAGGCGGCCTGGACTTCGGCCCTGCCAGCTCGCGCTTCCGCGCCTTTCACACCCGCCCCCACCCGCCACTTCATAAGGTGGCAACACGAGGCCCATTCTACGACGTCGCTCCCGATATCGTGGGACTTAAGACCGGCATTTCCAACGTCTTCTTTATCGGCGAGCCGGGTAGTAGGAATTGGTTCCTCGTCGATGCCGGGATGCCAGGGTCGGCGGGTAAGATCATCGACGCAGCCGAGCGGCGCTTTGGGAGCAGGGTTCCTCCCCGCGCAATCCTGCTCACCCATGGGCACTTCGACCACGTGGGCGCACTGGCCACACTGCTCAAGGAATGGGACGTACCAGTGTACGCACATCTTCTCGAATTGCCCTACCTGACTGGTCAGTCCAGCTATCCACCGCCTGATCCGAGCGTGGGCGGCGGAGGGATGGCCTGGATGTCGGTTTTCTATCCGAAGAAGCCCATCGATCTTGGTTCCGTCGTACATCCTCTCCCACCCGATGGGCAGCTCCCACAGTTCCCAGGGTGGCAGTGGCTGCCCACACCGGGGCATACAGCGGGGCATGTCTCGTTCTATCGTGAAAGCGATCGCATCCTGATCGTTGGCGATGCTTTCGTCACGATCCGCGCTGAGTCGGTGGTCGCCAATCTGACGCTTGCTCCCGAGGTGCACGGCCCGCCTGCTTACTTCACGCCGGACTGGCCGGCTGCATGTGCATCAGTGGAGATGCTCGCGGACCTCGATCCTGAAGTAGTCGCGACAGGGCATGGGGTGCCGCTGCGCGGAGGCAACATGCGTGCGGAACTGCGGCAGCTCGCCGAGCGGTTTGAGGTCGAGGCTATTCCGGCACACGGGCGGTATATCGCACAGCCGGCTGTTGCTGATGGAAACGGAGTGCTCAGCCTCCCTCCGCGGCTGACTCGCCGAAGCACCACGATCGCCTTGATGCTGGGCACGCTGGTCGGAGGAGTGCTGCTGGGTTTGCTCGCTGGGAGAATTTTCCCAAGCCGCGACCCTTACTCCTGGCGGAATCTAACACGGCGGTAATCGCCGCGCCACCTCTCGAGGAGCAAACAAGGCGGGACTTCGCAGTCCCGCCTTCGCTTTGCCTACTTACCCACGCAATACAGCGTCTCTGCTGCGCGGATGAAGAGTTGACCGTCAGAAACGGCAATGGACGACCGGGTTGGCTCACCGCCGCCCATCTTTACCGTGGAGAGCACCTTGAACTCCGAGCCTGCCGCATCGCAGACAACCACCGTCCCCCGCTCGCTGATACAATAGATCTTTCCATCGGCCGCAGTCGGCGATGCTTTGAAGTTCTCACGCACGCCGAGATCCCCCTGCCATACTTTCGCGCCGGTTTTCGGGTCCAGGCAGGTCAGCGTCCGCTTATCGCCGTCTAGTACGTAGAGCTTGTCCTGGTAGAGTGCGGGCGTGCAGACATCGGGCGGGAACTCGTCGAAGCGCCACGCGACATGGGTCCCGGAGATGTCGCCCGTTCCACCGGCTTTCACTGCCAGGAGAGGCTCGCGCTTGGGACCCGCGGCGAAGACCATGCCCTTCCAGGTGACCGGCGAGCTGACGATCCGCATCCATTCACCCTTCTTCGGATTGAACCCAGAGCAGCGCCACAGCTCCGTGCCGCTCTCCGGGTCGTGACCTGTGAGATAGTCGCCGCCAAAGACCAGCATCTCCGACTTGCCGTCGAACTCATGAGGCGTCGGAGTTGCGTAGGATTCCATCGACTCCATCACCGCGTCGGTCTTCCGCACGTGCTTCCAGAGATCCTTCCCGCTAACCGCGTCAAGACAGAGAAGGTACGATTCGCGCTTGGTGTTACCATCCAGAGCATGCGTGTAGTCGCCTGGGACGGGGTCGCGCTGCAGCACCTGGATATAGAGCCGGCCCTTATACAGAGTGGGACTCGCGCCATAGAGCCACATGTTCGCGAAGCGGCCGAAGTCCTGCGCGAGATTGCGCTGCCAGAGGACCTGGCCCTGGAAATCCACGGCCGCTAGTTCGCCCGTCCCGAAGAGCACCCAGACGATCTTCCCATCCGTCACGGGTGAAGGGGAGGCCATGTTCGGACTGGTCCGGCCTTTGACCTGATCGCCGATCCCAAGCTGCTTCTGCCAGCGGATCTTGCCGTCCTTCTTCTCCACACAGATGAGGAGTAGATTCTTCTGCGCATCCGGGCTGGAGACGAAGATCGAGTCACCCCAGATCGCCGGAGTTGCGCCACTGAACCCAGGCAGTGACGTGCTCCACTTCACGCCTTCAGTTTCCGTCCAGTTCACCGGCAGATTGGTCTCCGGGGAGGAGCCGTTCAAGTCCGGGCCACGCCAGTGCGGCCAGTTCGCAGCTTGGGCAGAGAGGCTCAGGCCGAGTGTAATGAGCGCGAGAGTTCGGATGATCATGGGAGGAGTATTTGCAGGAGTGACCCGGGAGCGGGCTCTCGCTTTGACCGAAAAGCAGCGCGCTGCCGTGCTACTTCAGCTGAAGGCACACCAGATCGCCTTCATTGTTGCGCAGGTAGAGCTGGCCCGCGTCGAGAGTCGGCTGCACCCAGCAGCGATTCTCGAGCACCTTGGCCCGCGCGATCTGCCGGAAGGCGGGCTTGCTGGCATCGACGGTCACGAGTTCGCCTTTCTCGGTGAGCACGATCAATTTCGCATCCGTCGCAATGAGCGTAGCGCCTTTGACCGTGCGCTCTTCGAAGATCTCCTCGCCCGTGCTAGCATCCAGACACACGAGATTTCCACTCGCATTGTTATCGGTCCCATAGATGCGGCCTTCCCAAGGTGCGGGGCTATTAATCTGCGCGCGCAGATTCTTGTTCTTCCAGAGCTGGCGCAGCTGCCCGCCGCTGACCTGAAACATCGCGCACCCGGTATTGTAACCAGAGGTGATGAAGACGCGGTCCGATCCGAAGATCAGAGGACTGGCGGCATTCACATCGTAGTCGGTCTTCCACGGGGTACGCCAGAGTTCGGCCCCGGTCTTCTGATCAAGCCCGACCAATGCGTCTGCCTTGAAGATCACAATTGTCGGCCGCCCATCGAGCGTCGCCGCGACTGGGGTGGAATATCCCGCGCCGTCCGAGCCGCTCTTCCAAATGATCGCACCAGTCGCCTTGTCGAAAGCAATCGTCGAGGCACCGGGAGCGCCGACGTCGCAAATCACCATGTTCCCCACGATTGTCGGCGAACCTGCGTAACCCCAAGTCGGCCGCTTGCCGGAGAGCTCGCGCTGATAGTGCTTGTACCAAACCTTCGCGCCAGTGGTGGCATTCAGGCACCAGAGGTCCCCCTGGTGGCTCACGGTATAGACAAGATCACCATCAATCGTAGGCGTCGCACGCGGACCGCCTTCGAACATGTTAGGGTCGAGCTCCAGTGGGAAGTCGTGTCGCCAGAGTTCCGCACCAGTCTTCGTGTTGAAGCAGTACACCGAGTCTTTGCCGCCGGCATTCCCCATGGTGTAGGCACGATCGCCCTTCACCGTCACTGCGCTGGTCCCCTTACCCAGCTTCTTTTTCCAGAGCACGCTCGGTCCTGCGGATGGGAACTGCGCATTCCAGCCTTTCTCTGGCGAAACGCCGTTCTGTGCTGGCCCTCTATAATGCAGCCAGTCTGCCTGCAAGGAAGGGGTACTGAGAAGGACGAGCGCCGAGAAGGCAACCGCCACGAGTGAAACCGTCTTGGGACGGCAGGAAAAGGTTTGGCCGCTCACGGCTAAACAGCTAGGGGAGAGGAGTGATGGTGTCAACCGCCCGCGGTCGTGAGAAGAGTACCCCAGCGGTTTGCCCTTGCAAAAGGCGTCCTCGAACTGGGCTCGCATCCGATTTGACCAAGGTATGATGGCCAGCCGCTTACGAGTAGGGATGCTCGCACCGATCTCGTGGAGAACCCCTCCACGCCACTACGGCCCGTGGGAGCAGATCGTCTCCAGCATCACGGAAGGGCTGGTCCGCCGGGGACATGAAGTCACCCTTTTCGCGACTGCGGACTCGGAGACTGAAGGGGTGCTGCAAAGCGTCTGTCCTCGTCCCTATTCAGAAGACCCAACGCTCGATGCCAAGGTCTGGGAATGCCTCCATATCGCCCACTGCTTCGAGCAGGCGGACGATTTCGACATCATCCACAATCACTTCGACTTTCTCCCCCTCTCGTACACCGGGCTGGTCAGCACGCCTGTGGTCACCACCATTCACGGCTTCTCCTCGCCCCGGATCCTGCCGGTTTTCGAGCGGTACAATGGGCGCGCGAAGTACGTCGCAATCAGTGATGCAGATCGCGCGGCGTCTCTTGACTATGTGGCCACGGTTCATCACGGCATTGCGATGGCGGACTTCCCGCTGCAAGCCGATGCCGAAGGCTACCTGCTCTTCTTCGGGCGGATCCATCCTGACAAGGGCTGTGCTGAAGCGATCGCTCTGGCGAAGCTTCTTCGGCGTCGGCTGGTCATTGCCGGGATCGTGCAGGACGCCGAGTACTTCCGCCGGGAGGTCGAGCCCCAACTAGGGGAATACATCAGCTACATTGGTCCCGTCGGCCCTGATCACCGGCACGAGGTGCTCGGAGGCGCCTCGGCGCTCATTCACCTGATCAACTTTGCGGAACCATTTGGCCTCAGTGTGGTCGAGGCGATGGCCTGCGGGACGCCAGTCATTGCGCGCCCGCTCGGCTCAATGCCGGAGATCATCGTGCCCAAGGTTAATGGCTTTCTGGTGGATTCGATCGAGGAAGCAGCAGACGCAGTGGCGAGTTGCCGTCACCTCGATCGGGCGAAAGTCCGCGAGTCCGTGGTGCACCGCTTTAGCGTGGATCGCATGGTGGACGACTATGTGCGGGTGTACGAGAGCATCCTCGCTGAGCCGCAGCCCAGCTCCTCCAGCCGCAGCTTCATCTCCGCACTCCTCTGATCCGCCGCTCCGATGCCAGAACTCGCCGAGGTTGAGTTCAACCGCCGCCAATGGGATCCGGGACTGGGCGAGAAGATCCTCCGCACCAGCATTCACGCGGAGAAGCGGATCTTCCGCGGTACCGATGTCGCGCTGCTCGAGGAGGCACTCAAGGGGCAGAAGCTTCTCCACTCCGAGGCGCGTGCGAAGCAGATGCTCTTTCACTTCTCGGGCGATCTCTGGCTGGGCGTTCATCTCGGCATGACCGGTCACCTGCGTGTTGAGCCACCCGGTTTCACCCCCGAGAAGCACGATCACCTCGCGCTATTTCAGAAAAGACGCACATTGCTGCTGCGCGATTCCCGCCTCTTTGGTCGGGTGCGCGTGGAACAGTGTCGGACTCCGCCCGAATGGTGGACCAGTCTTCCTCCGGCAGTCACCTCGCCCGAGTGGACGCAGGAGGTGCTGAGTACTTTTCTCCAGCGCCGCGGAAAGCTGGCGGTGAAGGGTGCCATTCTCGTCCAGAGCGCCTTCCCGGGCGTGGGGAACTGGATGGCGGATGAGATTCTTTGGCGGGCCCGGATCGATCCACGCCAGCTCAGCGGCACACTTACCCGCACGCAGCTCCGCCGGCTCTGGGAGGAATCCCGCTATGTCTGCGAGATCGCGCTCGCCACGATCGCCGTGGACTACTCTGATCCCCCGGCTGACTGGCTCTTTCATGTGCGTTGGTCCCGCGTGGGACGCTGTCCCCGCGACAAGTCGCCTCTTCAGACGGCGACGGTTGGCGGAAGGACAACGCGCTGGTGCGCTCGGTGCCAGAAGGCGCGGAAGTGATCCGAAGCAGGGAAAGCATCGTTGGCAGTACGCTCGTTCACGCAACCGATCCCTCGCGCGTTGCCGAATTAGCATTCAACATGACTGATCAAGCAGGAAGCGCTGGCCCTCTCGGAAAGATCGTCTCCCATACAGATGGGCTCGGCACCATCACTCCCGAGATGGTTGAAGAGCGTGCCTTGGAATTAGCGCGCACCGACGGCCGCCAAGATGCTAGCGATGCGGACAGGGCGCAGGCGCAAGATGATTTTCTAGGCGGGGGTGGTGAGTCGTCCGGCCCAGAGACGATCGATCCCGCCCTTGAGAACGTCACAGAGTGGGATGATAGCCCAATGGATCACGGTACCCAGGCACCGGAAGTTCGCCCTGAGGATGACGTGAACATCGCCGAGGCGCTGGTGCGAGAAGGGATGGAGGAAGCTGACCACGACCAAAGGGTGTCAGCGGCAAACGAGTTTCCGCCGGAAGAGCTTTGAGCTAGCCCAAGCGCTGAAAGCCGCGCCGAGAGAAAGAGAGGTCCGGCGGTTCCTCTCAAACGCGGCACCCGAGCGGCATGGTTAAGCCACCACGGATAGCGCCTCGCCTGGTGCGGTCTTTACGTCAAAGAAGTGCAACGGTATGCGCTCTGGGTTCTGCTTCTTGAGCACAGGCACGGCGACGTTGAATACGGGTATGCCAATTGAGGTTTTACCCTCATGCGTTCCGCCGTGCGCATGGCCGTGGAAAACCGCTGTCACGCCGTAGCGATTAAGCGGCCCCTCCAGTCTCGTGGAGCCCATGAAGGGGAAGATCTCTGGATCCTCTCCGACGACGGTGCCGCGGATCGGCGCATAGTGTAGAAGAACGATCTTCTGTTGCGTCTCAAGGCGGGCTAATGCGCGCTCAAGGCGCATTGCCTGATCCACAGCTTCCTGCACGAAGTGTTTAATGGCCGGTTCGCCCCAGGCATTGAGCATCCGCCGATCGAAACCTCCGCCAAAGCCGCAGATTCCCGCAAAGCCAACTCCGTGTAGTTCCGTGATGTCGCCATCGAGCACCGTCACCTTCGCATGCTCCAGGATCGTCCGGACTTCCTCCTGGCGGGCGGATTCGTAGTCGTGGTTCCCATATACCGCGAGCACCGGGATCGTGCAGTGCATGAGATCCTCCACCACCATGCTGGCCTCGTCAGGCAGGCCGTAATCGGTGAGATCGCCGCAGAGGAGTAGCACGTCAGCGGACTGGGAGGCTTCCACAAACAACTCGCGCCACTTTCCCTTGGCATGTCGGTCGTAGTGCAGGTCGCTGGTGGCCGCGATGCGGAGGTTGTTGGGTGAGAGCATTACCTATTTGATTCGTGATCGTGCCCCCTGCTCGCGCGCGTCGACCTGCGGCAGAAGCGATCATGCAGTGAGCCTGCCACGAAAAGGTTGCATGAATGTTGCCCCTCTGGAGTCGAGCGATAGCTTCTACGTCGCGGCCGTCCATGTCCTGCAAGAAGCCCGGATTCCATTTCTCGTCGGCGGGGCTTACGCGCTCCGACACCACACGGGCGTAGTGAGGGACACAAAGGACTTCGACGTTTTCCTCGCGCAAAGCGATCTACAACCTGCTCTCGAGGCATTCCGCGCCGCTGGTTACCACGCCGACATCGCATTCGCGCATTGGCTGGCCAAGGTGCACTACGCAGAGGCTTTTATCGATCTGATCTTCCGCGCAGGAAATGGCCTCTGCGATGTCGATGGCACCTGGTTCCGGGACAATCGAGTAGTCGAGCTGATGGGCGCCAAGGTCGAGCTTGTGCGCGCGGAACACATGATTTGGCAGAAGTGCTATATCCAGGAACGCGAGCGCTTCGATGGTGCCGATGTTGCGCATCTTCTCCTACGCTGTGCAGACGAGCTGGACTGGGACCATCTACTCGAGTGCTTCGGGCCAGATTGGCGCGTGCTGCTCAGCCATTTGGTCATGTTCGGCTTTATCTACCCAGCTGAACGAAACCTAATCCCAACAGCGGTGCTGAAAGGCTTATTAAGCCGGGCCACAGCCGAAACGGGACTCGATGAAGCCGACGCAAAGCTCTGCCAGGGAACACTCGTCTCTCGTGCTCAGTACCTTCCCGACATTGAGCGCTGGGGTTACCGCGACGCCCGCGAGTCCGGGCGGTCAAAGATTAATGGTGCGGAGATCGAGGCCTGGACCAACGCGATCGGCAAGGAGCGCGCCTGGGCCTAGGCTCATCCCGTGATTGCCCGTTCAGGGCTGCTTTTGGGCTTTGATCTTCTGTTCGAGATCGGATCCCTCATTTCCTTTATCCTGAAGCTCGGGCTTCGCAGGGAGGTTTGTCGGCGAGGTGTCGGTTGCTCCAGTGGCCTTACTCGCCGTCTGGACTTTGCCGTCCATGGTCAGGATCTGACCCTCCTGAAGCGTGACATTCTTTCCGTCTTTGAGGGTAATCTGGCCGTCGGGCCTTGCTACAATGCCCTCGGAGAGTTTGATTTCGTGAGTGACGCGGGTCAGCTGACCGCCCTTGCGATAATGGATGGAGCCCTGGGCCTTGAGAATGCCGTCCGGGCCTTGACGTGCATCGACAGGGGCTGGCACTGCCGCCTGCTGCGCCTGCGCAACCGCGGTATGATTGAACGAAAGGAGGGCAGTAGCGGTCAAAGTGCCCAACAAGATTAACGATTTCATGCAGACTCTTCGTCTGCATTGATCAGGACGGCCCCGCCGCGGGCGTGCTTTTCGCATGGCTTCTCCAACCGCTTCCCACCCCCTCGCCCGATTCAAAGGGAAGTTGCACCCATCAGGCTCCCCCCGACTCTCTCGTATGATTAGACGACGCATCTTACATTCTTCGGCCATTCTGGCGTCCTCCCTCGCGTCATTCATGCCCACCAGTCAGGCCAAGGCAGAGCCCGGCAAGTACGCGAAAGAGCTACGTAGCTCGGTCCTAACACGATCCAGCCTGGGAACCTCTGCAAGTTCCAGCACCTCTGGAACTATCGATCCGCCGCCTGGGACTCAGGCGGAGAAGTATCCGTGGAAGACAAATATCGCCACGACGACCTTCTGGGTGGGTGAAGATGCAGCGAAGAACAATCCCGTACCGAATCACCAGAGTTCGTGGGACGGCAAATGGGCGAAGAACTTCGGGGGCACCGACGATCCGGACGATCGTGCGGAGTACCTTCCTGCGAAGTTCGTCCCCAAACAGAACCCCTTTTACATCGCTCTTCCGTACAACGACGTCACGAGGAGCAAGCACAAGCCCGAGGCATCAAAGGTGATCCCCTGGTTTGACGAGGCTTTCGTGCGCGAAGGGCGGACTGTCCTAAAGGGCCGTTGGATTGCGATTCGCTTCAAGGATAAGGTAGCCTATGCGCAATGGGAGGATTGTGGGCCGTTCCGCACCGATCATCACCAGTACGTCTTCGGCAATGAGCGGCCCAAGCCGAACTTGAACAAAGGAGCTGGACTCGATGTGTCACCTGCCGTTCGCGATTTTCTGGGGATGAAGAGCAGCGACGTGACCGACTGGAAATTCGTCGATTTCGAAGACGTCCCGACAGGGCCTTGGGCACAGCACGGCGATAACAATACTTTCGTGATTAACCAGCGGAAGGCCGAGAGCCGCGTCGCGTCTACAGATACGACCTTCAATCCAGCAGGTGCCGTGGGTACTGTCGCCCCGTCGATCTTCGGCGCGCCACTGCCGAAAGTTAAGGGCGTCCTGGAATAAGGATTAGACTTTTTAAAAGGGAGCGACCGCAAGGTCGCTCCCTTTTTGTTTGTGTAACTAGTCTTCGGCCTTCTCTCCCGCAGGGCACATCTTCACCAGGCGAGGATCAAACCGCCCAAGGACATCAACAAGGTCCTGCTGCGCGGCCATCACCACATGGATGTCCTTGTACACTCCAGGAACTTCGTCGAGCCCTGCGGAGAGCAGCTCAACGTTATGTGCCGCGAGTAGCTTTCGCACCGCACTCCAGGTGAAGGACTGGAGCGCCTTGGTCCGGCTCATCACACGGCCCGCGCCGTGCGATGCGGAATGCAACGAGGCCGTATTGCCTTTGCCGCGGACCAGGAACCCCGGCGTCGCCATTGAGCCCGGAATAATCCCGAGCACACCCTCGCCCGCAGGCGTGGCACCTTTGCGGTGGACGATGACCTCGCGCCCATCGTGCTGTTCCTTCCAGGCGAAGTTGTGGTGATTCTCGATGTCGAGGATCACGTCGGCGCCTAGCTTTCGCCCGATGTACTGGTGAATCAGAGCATGATTAGCGGCGGCATATTGGCCCATCAGATTCATCGCGTTCCAGTACTCCTGGCCGGCCTCTTCATCGAGCGACAGCCACGCAAGTTGCTTCAGCTCTTTGGGCAATTCCTGGTGGAGATCCATGGCAAGCCGTGAGTAGTGGGAGCATACTTGCGCGCCGGTTCCCCGCGAACCGCTGTGGCTCAGCAAGGCCAGGTACTCGCCCGGTGGCACGCCTGCGTCATCGCTGGTCGGCGTGAAGATGCCGAACTCGACGAAGTGATTCCCCGACCCACTTGAGCCGAGCTGCTTCCAGGCCTTGTCGCGCAAACGCTGTGTCACGGGCGACACACTCCAGTCGTCATCCATCACGTCATGATTGCGGCGCTGCTTGAAGGCCGCACCGACTCCAAAGCACGTCTCGCTCTCGAGAAAGTTAGCTAGCCGATCGCGTTGCCCGGCGAGCGTGTTCCCCTTCTGATCAAAGACGGTCATCTTCATCCGGCAGGCGATATCCACGCCGACTGCATACGGGATCACGGCATTCTCCGTGGCGAGGACTCCGCCGATTGGCAGCCCATAGCCGACATGTGCATCCGGCATCAGCGCGCCTGCGATCGAGATCGGCAGCGAGCAGGCATTCATCATCTGCCTCACGGATTCCTCCTCGAGCCCGGTACCCCACTGCCGCCAGGGAGCGAGTTCCGTGCGCCGGGTGTATGCGGGCGCGGAGAGCGCACGTGCAAAGGCCCCGCGCATCGGATCCGCGAGGTAGGAGTCGGAGTTCGCGACCACGCTGAGGACTTCCTCTTCGAGACGGGCCGCATCCCCACCAGCCGCAATGAAATCGCGGACGAACTGGAATGCGTGCTTGATCGGCTCACCTGCGGGCACACCGAGGCGGATCAGGTCTTGGGTTGTCATAATTAGTTAAATAAAGCTGCTTGGAATTGGGAGAACGGGTGCTCGGAGGGCGGGGCAAAGCGGGGCGGCATCCGGGCAATAAAAAACCCTGCCAGCCAAGAGGCGGGCAGGGTAAACGAATTGTCTAAATGACGCGCTTTACCTTCTGCCCGGGTGCCGACGACTAAAGGATGACCTGTTGGTCATACTCGTTCGGCAATGAAGATTAATAGCGGGGCGCATCGGGAAAATCTGTGGGTAAGGAAAACTAGGTAGCTAATGAAGGCCCATGATGCAAGAGGAATTCGCAGATGACAGGTGAGTAGCATGCCAGAAAGCCGCAATGCCGTTTCGATAGTGGTTGATCCACAGGGAATGCTATTAAGATAGCACTCGCTGCAACCACAAGGCCGCGCCCGGCTCGTTTGCTTCACGGTTTGCTCGTGGCGTTCCACGCTTGAAGCGTGGCGCTCCACCCTTTTTTCGTGGCGTGCGACGCTGTGGCGTCGCGTTCCACGTTCGAAACGTGGCGTTCCACGTTGATTGCGTGGCGTTCCGGCGTGGAACGGTGGAACGCCGCGCAGAAGGGTGGCGCTCCACGCTCAGAACGTGGAGCGCCACGCTTGGAACGTGGAGTCCCAAGAGAAAACCGTGGAGCAATCCCACTCGGCGCGGACGCGGGAGCGTGCGATAGATAAGAGTGAACCAGCATCCGTGCCGTATCCAGTCTGAAGCGCGGCCCAATGCATCGAGGGCCTCGCACGAGGCTGCTATTCTCCGCTCCGGGAAAGGAATAGCGTGGACGATCTGAGGTGAAACTCAGTGCAGCGGCGAGAGGTAGACCCGCATCACGTTCACGCGCCCACCGGGGAAGTACCACCGTTTCTGAAACGAAAAGCTTTTCTCGGAAGGGCGGTAATCAATCCAGCTGGGCTCGTTGGGATAATTCGGATCGTAAACGAGGAAACGGAGGTCGCCGTTGGCCTGCGGGCGCATCGCGTACACGACAACAACGTGATTCATCCGGGGAAAGCGCGCGAGGTACACTGCGCGCAGCCGGTCTTCCTTTACGGAGGATGCCAGCCAGTGGGCTGCGGCTTCCTGACCCTCGCGGAAGTGCGGCATGGCCATTCGCCAATTCCCCAACCGTAAATAGGTCGGGAGCCAGTTACCCAGGTTCTCCTTCAGCAGGCCTTCGTAGGCGACGGAGAAGCTATGGAGATCGGGATAGCCAGGGAATATAATGGGCTCGTGCGGGCCCTTGCTCCAGACGGGGATGCGGGAGACCTCCAGAATCCTGCGACGGTACTCATCGCGCGAAAGCTTCGGCTGTTTTGGAGCAAACCGGGCAAATTGCTGGAACTGCAGGACGCCTCGGGCCAGTACGAAGCAACGATGAGTAAAATCCGCGGGTGTCTCACGGCGGGAGATCTGTAGCTGGCCCTGCTCATCCACCCCGTAGAGCAGCGCGGTGTCGTTCGAGAAGGCAAAGGTGTCCTTGCGCAGATCGAAAGGACGAGCCGCGTGACAAGTAGCCGCGAGGGCAACGAGAAGGAAAAGGATTCTAAGCGGCATGCAGGTGAAACCCCTTCGCGAGGAGTACACGCGTGTCAATGCTGTCCATTTCCGAATAGAGTGTGCAAGTTCCTGTCCCGATAAGTACATGCCGATCGCCCTCACCCGCGCCGCTCACCACGCCCGTGTCGTTTCACGGGCGCAGCTCCCAGCATTCTGGGATAGCGCTTTCGGGCATCTGGCGAAGGATCAGCGCTACTACAATGTGGTGGATGAGACGCTGGGCGGGCAGTTCGACTGCCGCTACCTCGTGCTCGAGGATCCCGAAGGGCAGCCCCGCGCGATCCAGCCCTTCTTCGTTGCGCACCAGGACCTGGTGGCGGCCACCTCTCCCACGCTGCAAGCGCTGGTACAGAAGCTCCGCCGCCTCACGCCCGGGCTGCTCCGGCTGAAAATTCTGATGGTAGGATGCGCAGCGGGAGAAGGCCACCTCGACGCTGAGGACGAGGATGAGCAGCACTGGATAATGCAAGGCGTCGCAGCCGCTCTCCCCGAACTCGCGCGGGAGCACGGTGCGTCGCTGATTGTTTGGAAGGACTTTCCATCCCGGTATCGCGCAGCCATGCAGCCGCTCACGGAGCGAGATCAGCCGGGCGGGGAGTACGTCCGCATCGCAAGCATGCCGGCGACCGGCCTTTCGCTGACCTTTGACGATTACGAAGACTACCTCAGTCGACATCTCAGCAGAGCGACGCGCAAGAATCTCCGGCGGAAGTACAAGGCCTCGGCGCGACGCGGCGGACCGCTCGAACTCTCCGTGGTGAACGACGTGAGTGGAATTGTGCCGGAGCTGCATCGCCTGTACGCGCAAGTACTCGCACGCTCTTCACTGAAATTTGAGCAGCTCACGCCGGAATTCTTCCGCCAGCTCTCCCGTCAGATGCCGGATCGAGTGCGCTTCTTCCTCTGGCGTGAGGAAGGCAGATTGGTCGCCTTTAGCCTGTGCATCGTCCACGACGGCACGATCTACGACGAATACCTGGGGCTGGACTACAGTGTAGCGCTGGATCGCCATCTCTACTTCGTAACGCTGCGCGACATCTTCTCGTGGGCAATCGCGCAAGGCCTGCGGCGATACCAGAGCACCCCGCTGAACTACGACCCGAAGCTTCACTTGGGCTTCGAGCTGGCGCCGCTGGATCTCTACGTGCGAGCGGTCTCACCGCTCCTCCAGCCATTCATCCGGCGCACGCTCCCGCTAATCGAACCAACCCGCGCCGAGCCGACGCTGCAACGCTTTCCCAACGCGCACGAGCTTTAGCCCTATACGCGGGCGTCTGCCATCGCGGGTGACTTCTTCAGCGAATGGCGCACGAAATTCGCGCCGAGATCCCAGAGCGGGCCGGGGAAACTTCGGCATTCGGTAAGTACGGAATCGAGTGCAGTGACGAACTTCTCCACTTCCTGAGGGCCGATGGTGAGCGGCGGGATGAGCTTGATGACATCCATCCCGTGTCCCGCCACATGGGTGAGGATGCGGTGTTTCAAGAAGAGCGCGGTCACGAGCATCTGGCCGAAGAGCTCCGGCTCCATCTTGTGCAGGAGCTTCCAGCCCATCCGCATGGCCAGCTCGCGCGGCTCGTGAAACTCGATGGCGACCATCAGGCCCTTGCCGCGAACTTCCTTGATCAGTGAATGCCGCCCTTGCAGCTCGCGGAGCCGGGATTGGAGCAATGCGCCCATCTCAGAGGCGCGCGAAATGAGCTGCTCATCATCGATAACTCGAAGCGTGGCGAGTCCACAGGCCATCGCGAGATTGTTGCGGCCGAAGGTTGAGGAGTGGACCACACAGCGGTCGAGGCGCGAGAAGACCTTCTGGTAAATAGCGCGCCGCGTGACCACCGCACCTACTGGCACGTAGCCGCCGCTCAGCGCCTTGGCGGCGGCGATGATATCCGGCTCCAGCTCCCAATGTTGGAAGCCCCACCACTTCCCTGTGCGGCCCAGACCGGTCTGCACCTCGTCGCAGATGAGCAGAGTACCGTAGCGGCGGCAAAGCGCCTGTGCGGCAGGGAAGAAGCCGTCCGGCGGAAGATGCACACCTTTGCCCTGAATCGGCTCGAAGATCAGCGCGGCCACATCCCCCTTCGCCAGACGAACCTCGAGCGCAGCGAGATCGCCAAGCCGCACACGGGTCACGCCATCCAGCAGGGGGCCGAAACCCTCCATGAAGTGGCGATTACCCATCACGGAAAGGGCGCCATGAGTGAGGCCGTGGAACGCGCCTTCGAAAGAGACCAGCGCGCTTCGGCCAGTCGCGGCGCGAGCAAACTTGATTGCGCCTTCGACGGCCTCCGCGCCGGAGTTGCAGAAGAAGACGGAGTTCAGGTGCGCAGGACACTTCTCCAGCAGCGCCTCCGCGAGGAGTCCGCTGAGTAGGGAGCAATCCATCTGCACCATGTTCGGCAGATCGAGATCGAGCACATCGCGGAGCGCCTGCTGCACGGCAGGATGATTTCGCCCGATGTTGAAGACGCTGTAGCCACTGATGAAGTCCAGGTAGGCGCGGTCCTCGCGATCGTACAGATAGGCACCCTCGGCGCGTGCATAAACCAGGTCGAACCCAATGATCTTCTGCACCGCGACCAACGTGGGATTCAGATGCTGCTCGTGCAGCGCGTAGTTTTCACCGAGGCGCGAACGGACCAGTTCTTTGAGCTCGAGCGGCATGGACGCAGACCCTACCCAAGGCGCGCGGCTTTTCCAGCGCGAAGCAATCCGCGATCAGGCGAGGATCTCTTTGACCACTCGGCCATGGACATCGGTAAGCCGGAAATCGCGCCCGGCATGACGATAGGTGAGCTTCTCGTGATCGATCCCCAGCTGGTGAAGGATGGTCGCGTGCAGATCGTGCACGTCAACCGGATCCCTCACGATCCGCGCGCCGATGTCATCTGTCTCGCCCAGCACCATGCCGCGCTTGATCCCGCCACCTGCGAGCCAGACAGAAAAGCATTTCCCGTGATGGCCGCGCCCATACTTGCCCTCCTTGGCTGGCGTCCGGCCAAACTCGGTAGCCCAGACGACCAGCGTGTCGTCGAGCATTCCGCGCTGCTTTAAATCCATGATCAGGGCCGCCATCGGCTGATCGACGTTCCGCGCCAGCTCCTCGTGCTCCTTCATGTCGCCGTGCGAATCCCAGTTGGGGCGTGCACCGGTATCGATGAGCTCGATGAACCGGACGCCGCGCTCCGCCAGGCGACGCGCCACCAGACACTGCCAACCGAACTCTTTCGCAGGACCTTTGCCGTCCGTGGTAATGCCGTACAGCGCCTTCACGTGGTCTGGCTCCTTCGAAAGATCGAAAGCCTCGGGTGCCGACTGCTGCATCTTGTACGCTGTCTCGAAGGACGAGATTCTCGCAGCCAGCTTGGTGTCTCCTGCCCGTTCACGGAGATGCCCCTTGTTGAAAGCCTCGACTAAACCGAGCTCCAGCTCCTGCAACCCATCGGCGTTCTCACCGTGCGGACGCAGATTCGCGATTGGATCCGGTCCAGGGATCACACGTGATCCCTGGTGATACGCTGGAAGGAAGTCGTTGGCGTAAACCTGAGTGCCGCCATAGGGCAGATTGGGGGCAATGACCACGAACGACGGAAGGTCGCGATTGAACGTGCCGAGTCCGTAGCTGACCCACGAGCCGATGCTCGGGCGGGCGAAGGTCGCCGATCCGGTGTGGAATCCGAGCGTCGCTTCGGAGTGGTCGAAGTGCGCGGACTTCATCGAGCGGATGAGACAGATCTCGTCCATCACGTCGCGAAGTTTAGGGAACAGATCGCTGATTACCGTCCCGCACCGCGGGTTCGCACTCGCGCCCCATTGGCACCCCATGATCTTTTCCTTGCCCGTGCCATCGCGCCCCTTCTCGAGCCCTTTCGGATCGAAGGTGTCGATGTGCGACACTCCGCCGGTCGCGTAGAGGAAGATCACGCGCTTCGCCTTCGCGGGGAAGTGGCCCGGCTTCAGCCCGAGCGGATCATTCGCTGCGGCGGTAACCGGCGTCTCCTCCGCCAGCATCTCCGAGAGCAGCCCAGGCAAGATGATGCTGCTTCCGATCATTGAGCGGATTACCGCCCGCCGGGAGAGTGGTTGAGTGAAGAAGTTCATGAGGCTCGTAGTGACTCAGTCCAGGTAAAGGAACTCGTTGGTGCGGAAGATTGATCTGGCGAGACCCGACCACGCGGCCCGCTCGCGCTTCTCCTCGGGAACATTCTCGCTCACCAGCTTTTCGCGGGCTTTCGAGAGGTAAGTATTCAGCCGCTCCCGCTCCTCGTCGGTCGCGGCTCGATGCAGCGTGAGGTCGAAGGCTCGCTGGATCCTCGCGCTGTCGTCTCCCGCCTCCCGCAAGAGCCGCTCCGCCATCCGCTCGGCCTGCTCATGCACAAACTTGTCGTTCATAAAGAACAGTGCCTGCGATGTCGTGACGGAGCTGTCGCGGACCGCGGAACTCGCGTTGCGATCCGGTCCGTCGAACGCCTGAAAGAAGGGAAGCGCATTCAAGCGCGCAGTCATCAGATAGACGCTGCGACGGTTCGTATCGTACGTCCCCCTGAATGGATGATGCTGGGTGAACTCCCATTTGTCCTGCGGCGGAAACGGGTGCGGCTCGGCGAGAGGACTCGCATCGAGCGTGCCAGTCACAGCTAGTAAGGTGTCGCGCAGAGACTCCGCGTCGAGGCGCCGACGGTCGTAGCGCCAGTGGAGTCGATTATCTGGATCGACAGCCAGATTCTGCGCCACGTCGGCGCTGACTAGCTGGTAGGTTCTCGAGAGCATGATCCGCTTGTGCAGCTTCTTCAGCGACCAGCCATCCTCCACGAAGCGGCTGGCCAGCCAGTCCAGCAGCTCCGGGTGATCCGGCGCCTGCCCGCGCACACCAAAGTCGCTCGGGGTTCGCACCAGGCCCGCGCCAAAATGATAGTGCCAGACGCGGTTCACCAGCACTCGCGCCGTCAGCGGGTTCTTCGCATCGGCGACCCAGTTCGCGAGTTGCAGACGACCACTGGACTTCTCCGCAACCTCCGGCGGCACCGGCTCGGCACCGAAGACCTCCAGCCAGCGACGCGGCACCGTTTCGCCCGGCCGTGAAGGTTCACCTTTTAGATGAACACGGGCGTTCTCGGGTTTGTCATCCTGCACCGCGTAGGCATCGGGCAGCCGGGGACGAGTTTTCTGGTGCTCTTCCAACTGCTTGGCCACATCGCGAATCTTCCCGCGCACCTTCTCCGTCTGCTCATTGAACTCCGCGATTTCCTTGGCCTTCCGCTCCTTCTCTTCGCCACTCAGCTGCGCGATCGATTTCTCCAACTCGTCCTTTTGCTGCTCCCGCTCCTTGCGTTCAGCAGCGAGTTGGTCGTGCTTCGCCTGCAGCTCCCGCGCCTTCTCCTGAAACGGCCCGAGTACTTTCTCCTGCTCCTCCTTCGACACCAGCGGCACGAAATCCTTCTGAACCTTCAGCAGCTCGATTCCCGGGAACGCATACTTGGTGCTCGCGAAGATCCCGTAGAGCGCGAAGTAGTCGTTCTGGGTGATCGCATCGAACTTGTGGTCGTGACACCGTGCGCAGCTGATCGTCAGACCAAGGAAAGTGCGCCCGAGATTGTCGATGGTGTCCTCGATCGTGAGATGCTGCGGGTAGCGGTCCACCACGGAGCCGAACCGTCGTGACAGAGCGACATAGCCAGTTGCGATGACATTGCGGTTGCGCTCCTCCTGGTTCGCCGCCGGGAGAAGGTCTCCGGCAAGCTGCTCTTGGATCAGGCGGTTGAACGGCTGATCGGCGTTGAACGCGTCAATGAGGTAGTTTCGGTACAGGTAAAGCTGAGGAACCGGGAAGTCCGAGTTGTCGCCAGCCGTATCGGCGTAGCGCACGAGATCCATCCAGTGCCGCGCCCAGCGCTCTCCATACTGCGGCCGCTCGAGGAGGCGATCGATGAGCTTTTCGAACGCGTCACTGGAGGGATCGGCAACGAACTGCGCCATCTCGTCGGGCGTCGGAGGCAGGCCTGTGAGATCGTAAGTCGCTCGGCGGAGCAGCGTCCTCTTGTCCGCATCAGCCACTGATTGCAGCTGTTGCGCATCCAGTTTCGCACGGATGAAATGGTCGACTTCACTGCGCGCCCACCCGGCGTCCTGCACTTCGGGCACGACGGGATCTTGCACTGGCCGGTAAGACCAATGCTCACGCTCCTTGGCCCAGTCAAAGGCGGCGGGCCGTACAGCCGGCGCGCCACCCGTTCGGGGATCCGGAGCTCCCATGCGCACCCACTCCCGCAGCGCCTCGATCTCCTGCTCCGCGAGCTTTTCCTTGGGCATTTTCAGGTCGTCATCAGCATGGCGGACCGCCTTGACGAGCAGACTCTTGTCCGGATCTCCTGGGATGATCGCTGGTCCACTG
Organism: Spartobacteria bacterium; assembly: GCA_031389825.1. GTDB lineage: Bacteria > Verrucomicrobiota > Verrucomicrobiia > Chthoniobacterales > Chthoniobacteraceae > JANMSW01. The sequence continues at coordinate 87,713 of JANMSW010000034.1, read as the reverse complement.
TCGCCTCCTTCCAGAAGCGCCGCGCGCGTATCCAGCAGCAACCCACCTTTCGCTTTCTTCTCCTCCGTGCTGTGACACTCATAGCAGTGCTCCGCGAGCACCGGCCTCACCTTCGCCTCGAAATAAGCGACGTGCTCTGCGGGAAGCTCACTCTCCACTGCCAGACCTCCGCTTCCACCAACGACGGTGAACAAAGCACCAAGCAAAGCGATCTGGGGGAACGCACGTCTCATCTGTGATCTTTCAAGCGCGGCAAGATACCGCTCTTAGAGGGATTCGCCAAGCTCTTGAATGCGCTCCACGCCGCGCTCATTCGGCGAGCATCTGTAACCCCCTCCCGACCATCTCGAAGAAGATGGTCGGGGCGACAGGATTTGAACCTGCGACCTCCTGGTCCCAAACCAGGCGCTCTACCAAGCTAAGCTACGCCCCGACAAATCTGAATCCATCGATCCATGATGATCGGCCTCTCGAGAGAAGTCATACCATCCGGACTCCGGAAGCAGGACGGCACTATGCCCGCTTCCTCCGTTCCCGCAAGGAATTCCTCAAATAAGACTCCGACTCCGTTCCCACGTCCCGGTGAATCCGCGGTTGGTTGGCTTCGAGGTCAGCGTTGCAGCTTTCTCTGGTGCATCGTAGCCTTCTGCCCATGAGCATGAGTGAAATCCTGGCGGAACTTCCGCGGCTCACGCCCGAAGAACGGCGTGAACTCGGTCGGCAGCTCATCGCCCTGGAGCCAGAGCAGGGTGATTTGGAAATGTGCGACGCCGCCGCCCGTGCCGGCTTTTCCGTACTAGATGCAATGGAAGCCGACGATCAGGCCCATGCGCAGCGCTCGTAGGGGTGAGGTCTGGCAGATCGACATGGGTATGGCGGCAAAGGTTCGGCCGTGTCTGCTGCTTACCGACTACCCCGAAGCAGACGAACTCGCGCTCATCACCGTCGTTCCTCATACCACTGCACTCCGCGGCAATCGCTGGGAACTCTCCATCCCCAAGCCTTTCCTCAAGCCAGGCGCTTTTCACCTTCAGCAGGTCCAGTCGATAAGCGTGGCACATTTGGTTCGCCAGCTTGGCACACTCACCGAGTTGGAGTGGACTCGGGTGCTCGACTTGCTTGCCGAGAGACTATCGCTTTAACGGCAAAGAGCCTGGACGGCAGCGCACGTGCGCCCACCGTCCAGGGGTTTTTCTCTACCTTCCCGCTCTATCCTGCCGCTGGTACTACGGGGACCTCTTCCTCCGGCACCTCGGGCTCGACTGCCGATACACGATCGAAGCGGCGCTTCAGCATGTTGAGCGTCTCGTCGATGCCCTCACCTTCAGCATTGGCGCGCAACGCACGGTAGATCCGGACCGCTCCGTTCATCAGGTCCGAGCCTGCTAGCATGTGGCTATCTACCAGCTGCGTGTGCAGCGTGCCCACCCGCTGCACCAGCGTGAGCAGCACCTCCCGGATCGCCACATCGCGATCTAGGTCTGCCAGCGAGATGCTCGGTGGCAGGTACTCCGGATGGTTCCGCGCCGCTTCCAGCGCCTGCCGCACGAAGCCCTCGCTCTTGTCTCCGAGCTTCAACAAGCGCCTCCGCTCGGTGATGTTCAGGCCTACTCGGAAACCGAGCACCGTTTCGAGGCCGTCCACCGCTGCGATGATGCTGGCCTTCTGTTCTGCCGTGAGGATTACGTTCATTCTGTTCTGTTGCATACTATGTCTTCCTTTCTGGTTTTGGTTCTTTCACTGAGCCACTCCCACGTCCCGGTGAATCCGGGGTTGATGTGATTGGCCTTCAATAGAGAGATGCCATGTCAAAAATTGAGCTCTTAGCGGCAACGAAACGACTCACCTACAGAGGAACGCGGAGCTGCGGAAAGGGCGGGAGAAGGGTTCAGGCACGCTCCGCGTGGGTTGGTAGCGTCCTCTGCTTTGCGTCCGATACTGATCCCATGTGCTGCTAGACTCACGCCGTCCTGCCCTCCCACTCCCTATACCTCGACGCGAAAACGGGCACTGGCGGTATGCACCAGTGCCCGTCTAGAGTTTACGTCTTGTGCCTACTTAGGCTCGGCGACGGCGCACGAGGCCCAGAAGAGCGGCGCTTGCTGCCATCAATGCGACGGAGGTCGGCTCCGGAATCGGAGCAGCGATGTCCCTCACTTGAGTGCCGGCGAAGTTGCCGAGCAAAGCCGCGTTCCCGCTGGTGAGATTCACCTCGTAGAGGCTATAGTTCACGCCATCGGTGCTGAGCGTCGCGAGCGCACGGTTCGTAGTGGTTACGATATCCAGATCGCCGTCGGCGCCATCCGCAATGTTGATTCCCAGCGGACCAACCAGCGTCTGGGTCCCGGCGTTGGGTGGATTCTGGATGTTCAGCGAATTGGTCACGGAATCAATTGTGAAGAGCGTCGTTCCTCCCTGCCCGCCGCCTCCCGGGACACCCCCCGCATTGTTCGTATAGCCTGCTCCGATGATACTCGGGTCACCAGGATTCAGCGTTCCATCGACGTTGTTGTTCACTGATGTGGGCGTACCCAGTCCAAATCCCGCAAGACGGTAGTCCTGATCGCCCGTAGTCACTACTCGCAGAGCGTTCTGTCCGGTCACCGCGACGGGGTTGAAGTCGATCCCCACATTTCCGGTAAGAGTAAAAGGGCCCGGAGGGGTACCAGCCATGGTGTTCACGGCGATGTTCGTGGCTGCCCCGGTCATGGGGTTTACGGTGTACAGGAATCCTGCGTTTGCTGCATCCCGCGCGACTGCGTAGAGGAGACCGTCGAGTGGCCGGAAGTCAATGCCAACGACCGTCTGACCAGTACCGAGATTTGTAATGGCAAGGGGGGCAGACGTGGTAATTAGCCCGCCAACCGGCACGGAGCTGAAGCTGACCAGTGTATTGGACGGGCCGAGGCCGTAGATGAGACTTTGCGCCTGGAGTTGCGGACTTGCAGCCAGAAGGGATCCAACGCCTAGAGCGAGGATCCATGTGCCTTTTGGTAATTTCATGGGCAGGGTATTGGTGAGGAGCGGTCGTCAGGAGCGAATCGAACGCACGCCCCTTCACGGGGGTTGTCCGCTGAAAAGTAACGAAAGGATGCAAATTCCTTGAGGTTTTCTGCAGCTGTTTGCCGAGGTACCCCATCTGAGGCCCTTTGTAAGAGACCAGCTACTCGCTGGAAATCGACCGCTCAGCGCGTTCAAGGCTGGCCCTTTCCAGAGGAGTAAGCCCCTCGACCGTTTCCAACCAGCGCAAGGACTCGGGGCGATATTCCATCCCCTTCCCCCACGCCAGCCATGCCTGAGCCAGTGCCTCTGCGCTACTCTGCGGATCAGAAATCGAGCGCACCCAGCTGAGCGTGCCCTCCGGGTCAGACCGAATCGAGGTTCTAGCGAAACCTGCAATGGCTGCGTCCCGAGCGGCACCGGTGGGAAAGCTCCGCACCCACTCTGCTGCTTCATTGGTGCTTTGCATCGCCCAGCGAGCAGCCAGGCTGCGGAGAGCACTGTCCCGGAGCGGCCCTTCCGGCAGCGCCATTCCCCAGGCAATCGCTGCAGGCCGGTCCTTTTTCAGCCATGTTTCCGCTGCCTGTTCCACCAGCAGGTCTCGGACAGCTTCGGGCTGTTCGGTTGCGAAGGCTGCGGCGCTCGCGGGTGACACGGCCATCCACTGGCTAAAGGCGTCGCTCAGGTGATTCTCGACATCTCTCCGAGTTGCTGGATCGGCAGAGGCAACCCGCCCCGCCAATGCCCCGATCGCCGCTGCCCCATCACGCATCGCCCATTGGAAATAAAAGAAGCGTCCTGTCATGTGCGTTAAAGGCACGCTCTGCGCCAAGGCCGCAGCCGTTAGCGGGTCCTTATCCAGGATAGCGATTGCGATCTCTGCATTGGCAGAGTTGCGCGCCCGCTCATCCGTCATCCGGGCCGCGAAGGCAGCAGCAGCTCCCGGGTCATGATTTACCCAGATGCCCAGCACGCCCGCTTCACCCATCGCTCGCGTCTCTTCATCCTGGACTCCGGCGAGCCAGTGCAGAGCGCCGCTGGGATCCTGCCCCGCCCATAATTCCGCCACCGCTCGGACAGCTTGGCTGCGCAGAGACCCTCCCTTCTTAATGGTCAGCGCTTCCGATGCCGCCTGGCCAAGATCGCGAGCCGCCCACAGGCGGAAGAACTCCGCTAGGTCAACTGGTTGCAGATGGAAATTCTCACAGAGTTCCAGGACCAAGGGTGCGACTGCACCCGGGTCGTCTTTGGCCACCCCCAACGCTGCTTGCATGGCGGCTGAATGGGTTCGGTAATGCAACCAGAAATCGGGAGGCAGTGCACTCAACCAGCCGCGGACTGCTGCCGGATCGACGCCCATCCAGGTTCGGAGCGTGATCTGCAGAAGGTTCGACTCGTCCTCACCCTTCAACAACATGGCATGCCCGCAAGCGGCTGCAGGGTCGCGTTCTGCCCAGATGGCGTACACTGCCTCGAGCACCTCGCTACGCTCGTCTACCGGGAGCTGGAGGGCAGCTTGCGCCGCCAGCCGGAGGTCGCTGGACGAGAGCCCATCCAGCAGAACCGCGAGATCGTGCCCGCGGCGTAAGCGGCTGGGGCGCAACGCGAGTTGAGCGATCGCACGATCAATGTCCTGCAGCGCCGGTGCCGGGCTCGCCAGTCCGTCTTCGGGCTTGGCGGCAACGTCCACTGTATTCGATGGGGCCGTGACCACCCCTGGAGTCGAAGCGCCCGGCGGTTGCACGTACCCGACAACGAAGCCGAGAATCATCGTCAGCGGAGAAATCAGCAGTAGCCATTTCGTTTTCATGGCTTCGCTTCTTCATTGCCGCCCGACGAGGGACGGAGCAGGCGATCTCTTTCATCCTGCGCGAGCAGCGGCGTCTTTTGCACCCACTCCTTCAACTCTGGTCTGGAGCCGGTGGCTCGGTAAAGTTGGGCCAGTTCGGCACCCGCTATTCGCCTCCCCTCAACGGTCCCTGCAAGCGACTCCGCAAGGCGGAAAGCGCGATCGGGATTGCGTTCCAGCTCTCCGGCGACCAAGCCGCCGATTGCTGCGCTGCGCTCTGCATGGTTCACGATGGTTTGCAGGAGCACACGCGCCTCAGCCACTTGGCCTGCCTGGGCGAGCTGTACGAATGCAGGGTGGATGAACTCCACCCTCGCGATCCCTTCAGGCCGCCGCAAAACCGCTTCCGCGTTTTCAGGTGCAGGGACGAATTCATTCAAGCGTTGCATGAACTTCGTCACCGCCGCTTTTCGAGCGTCTGTGGAGGACAGCTCCGCTAAAAAGTCAGCTCCCAAGTCAAACGTGCCGTCGACGGCCAGCCGCGCAGCTACGAAGGCCGCCTCCCAGCGTCCCCCATCCGCACGGGTGCGGAACTCGGATCGCCATAAGTCCAAAGCTCGTTGCGGATCGTTCGTCGAGTATAAGAACCCAGACAAGGAACTCTCACTTAACTGAGGATCCGGCAGAGCCTTTATCCAGGCGAGCACCGCCGCTTCGTCCTGTCTGCGCCACTCCGAGATCACGACTGAGAGCTGACCGTCCTGCGCAAACTGGGGGATCCAATTCTCTGTCATGTACGCCGCGGCGGCTGCTGGATCCTTTTTCGCAAGACCGTTCACGTAGGCTTTGCGCGCTTCTCGGGCCAGCGGTGCATCATCGAGAGTTGCGATCCAGGTTTCCACTTCATTCCCATCGCGGTCCGCCCAACTCGCAATCAACCCCATTGCAGCCGAGAATCTGCTCTCCGACGGCAGATCGGCGATGCTGCGGCTCGCAGCTTGGGGGTCACTTTTCCCCCACTCACGAAAGACGCCCTCCACACCTTCCGCCTGATGGCCGTCCTTTGTTAGCGGAAAGAGCATAGTTGAGTGAAGGAAGTCCGCAGCTGCGACGGGATCCGTTTTCGCCAATAGGCCGCTCAAGGCCGTGCGATTTACTGATGCAATCGATTCGTACTCGGCTTTCGGCAGACTACCTATCCAAGCGAAAGCATCGGCTAGGTTGATTTTCGCCCAGGTCGGGAGAACTGCCGCGAATACCATTCCGCGGTCAAATTGCGGAAGTGAGGACATCCACGCCTTTGCGGAAGGCAAATCATGTTCCACCCAGAACCCGGCAAGGTCGTAGTACAGTTCAGGCTTCCTCTGTCCTTTGGCTCCACTACCCCCCCCGAGAGCGCTCAGGAAGTCGCCCGGAGTGAAGCGAAGAGCCGCTTCGTAAAGCTGACGCCGCTGCAGTAGCGGGCTGGCCGTGGCGAGGATCTGATTTACCCGATGTGCGGGATCCAGACCCGTCGCCGGAGCCTGATCCGCCGGCTTGTCGTACTGAAGTTCTGCCACAGCGTGAACAGGAGCAACGGCGGAGATCTTGCCGCGTTCCCCCAGATGGTTTGATCTCCCTGCAGTACGCCCCATCCAGAAGCCACCAAGACCAAGGCCGGCCGCAACAATCAGGTGTATCCACACGCCACGCACAGGCAAACGAGACCTCAGCGCGCTGCGAGTGGCAAGCACGATTGCGTGGGTCTCCGGCGCAATCCTACAGCCGGTATTCGGGACTCGCCAATACCGGTCCCAGAGGGGCAGGCATTATGCAAGGATTGAGCTTCGAATTACCCTCGTAGCAACGTTGTAGGTCCGCATCCCTGCGGGATGCGAGCGGCGTGGACCTCGCAGAAGCAGCCCCGGCTAGCCGACCGTACGGCATCGGTACTGATACGACCCCTGCCGGGGTCGGGCGGTTTTCTGTTACGTTCCCGGGGTGTCGCGGAGCTCAACCCCGGGCTAATGGGTGTGAAGCCTCCGGCTTCGGGGAGTTGCGGAGCAACGCTGCGTCGTGCTTAAGGTGCGCATCTCGATCTGCGCTCTAGAAAATTGGCGGCAAAAGGGCCTAATCACCATCCGAGCCGCATGTTTCCTATATTCTGAGAGCGGCCGGTGAGGTGTTATGTCTCGGCGGTTGAGATGTCGGCATGTCGCGCGCCGAGTTCGGGATACTGGCGCCGAGCTCTGGATCCTCGGCGGTGAGTATCGCGATGCTTGCGAGCGGGAGCTTTTGCTCGGTGCGTGAGTATGGAGGGCTCGGCGCGCGAGATCACAGATGCCGCAAGCGGGAAGAAACTCTCGGCGCGCAAGGCCCGAGATACACTAGCGCCGAGCACGCCGACTTGGCGCGCACGGCTCGGAGTACTCAATCGCTAGGTACACCAACTCGGCAGGCCGAGCACGTGGGACTCGAGTGCCGAGCACCGCAACGCGGCCCGCACGGTTCGGGATACTCAAGTGCGGGGCACGCCAACTCGGCGCGTACTGTCCGGAGTACTCGCCGGCCGAACCAACCAACTCGGCGCGCGGGGCTCGGGTACCTCAATCGCCGAGCATGTTGGCTCGGCCCGCCAGTCACGCGATACTCGACCGCCGAGCTCCGCAACTCCGCGGCGAGCTGTGGATAGTCGCGCAAATTGGACTTGGAGTTGGTGGAGCGGGGTCCGCATTCCTCGTGATCGGGGTTCCTGCTTGACGCCTTCGGCAGGCGCAACTAGACCCTCCACCTGTTTTGATGATCCGGTTACTAGCCACTGCCGCCAAATGCAACGCGCCGAGCATTCGCTCGATGCGTGGGCACGTCGCGGCGTGGGTACGCGCGCAGCGCGGTGGACTGGATTCATGATCTCCTAGCAAATTTCCTGAACAACCAAACCCACCGCCGGCCAGCCGGCAGTGGGTTTTTTTGTCTCACCGCCGCTGGCTCGCTCCAAAACCGCCGAGCCTTATGCCTCCTGCACTTGCCGAATGGCCCACCATGGGCCGCAATTTGAAACCTGCGCCGACCTTTAATCTGGATGAGCGCTTGATCCTGCTCCAGCACCTCTACCTGGAAGCAGGTCTGCCGCCGCGTGCCGCGATCCGGGCAGCACGGGCCGACCTCACGCTGGACTTCGACGTTTTCAGAGGGGAGGAGAGTCCATGAGCGAGGAATGTTGCACGGCGGAGCGTCTGCTGGCCTGCGAAGAACGGCGCGTCGTACCCATGGTCCCCCCGGCAGGGCTGGTCATCGCGGCCTTCGCGGCGGTTTATTTGATCTGGGGTTCAACGTATCTAGCGATCCGGCTGGCCATTGAGACGATACCGCCGCTGCTCATGGCCGGAGCGCGTTTTCTCACGGCGGGTCTGATCCTCTACGGGGTAATGCGCGTACGGGGCATCGCGCGCCCGCGGCTGGTGCACTGGCGCGATGCCACGATCATCGGCGCAGCGCTGCTGCTGGTCGGGAATGGCGGCGTGAGCTGGGCGCAGCAGACCGTCCCCTCGACGATTGCGGCCCTGATGGTGGCGGCGGTCCCGCTCTGGATGCTGCTCATCGATGGACTTCGCCCAGGCGGAAAACGGCCAGGCGCGGTGATGTTCACAGGGCTGGTGATGGGCTTTGGCGGAGTAGCGCTGATCATCCTGGGCCGCGATCGCGGTGGAGCGAGCGTGATTGATCCGATCGGCGCGATCGTGCTCCTGCTCGCAGGACTTTGCTGGGCGGGCGGATCGGTCTTTTCGCGGCACGCAGTCAAGCCCGAGGACTCGCTCCTGACGGTCGGAATGCAGATGATCGCAGGCGGCGTGCTGCTGCTGCTCGCTGGCGCGCTCACGGGGGAAATGCCGCGCGTTCACTTGGGCGAGATCACCGCAAAGTCGTGGTGGGCCTTTGGCTATCTGACGGTGTTTGGCTCGCTGATTGGCTTCACCGCTTACGTGTGGCTGCTGCAAGTCAGCACGCCCGCTCGCGTGTCGACGTATGCGTATGTGAACCCCTTCATTGCGGTGCTGCTCGGGCGCGTGGTTCTGGATGAGCCGCTCCCGCAGACCGTGATCCTCGCAGGGGCACTGATCCTCGGGGCAGTGGTGCTAATCACGAGAAGAAGCCAGCGCGCAGCCACCCTGCCGGCAAGAGAGAGCGACTGACGCTACGAGCGGCGGCGAAAGCGCTGCAGGCCGAGGAGAACGCCCACTCCGCCGAAGAGGCTTACCAAGATCCCTGGCTCCGGAACTGCCACGAGCTGGCTGGTGACTTCAACCGGGAATGGACTTCCGGCATCACGAGAGGTTGATGCGGAGTGGGCCCGAAGTGGAGTCGCTGCGGATGCAGCAACAGCTATGACTAGAGCCGCGAGGCGGGAATGAGCCGGAGAAAGCATGGGGGGTGGAGCTTCAGAATGATAATACCGTAGGTTTCCCGTAAACGCAACTCTCACCAGGTTAGTCCAGATAGGGCTTAGAATGATTAAAAACTCGATCCGAAAGGCGTCGATCGGCCTCCGCCGAGCCTTTGTGGCTCGCCGTCCTGTTTGATGCGGTGAACCTGTGAACGACCGCCCTACCGGTGACCCGCGAAAAGAGGCGTGCTCATTCGTCAGCATCCAACCCTCAAGGTCTGGAGGCGGCCGGGCCGACCAACGTGGCCGTCAAATATCTTGGTGAACATCCTGAGGAAATCCTGTACTTCTACTCCGACGAAGATCCTCGAGGCTTGCAGGTGAGAGCTCAGCCCGCGAGCTAGCCGTTGGATTGAAAGCGGAGTCACGGACCCTATTCCCCCAGATGCCTGCGAAGAACTCGCCTCCCCTGCCCGCGCATCCCGACACGGCGGAACTCCAGCGTCTCCGGGAAGAGCTTCGGGCCACAAAGAAATCGCTTCAAGCCATCATCCAGCAGCGTGAAGCGACGAATGCAGCGCTAAACAGGGTGAACAAGGAACTCGAAGCTCAGATCGCCGCCCGCACGCGGCTGGAGTCCGAGCTGGTGAATATCAGCGAGCGCGAGAAGCGTCACTTTGGCCAGGATCTGCACGACGAAACCTGCCAGGGTCTCGCCGGACTATCGCTGTTTGCCCGAGTAATCGCCCGCGAGCTCGGCGAGTCCTCGCCGGTCCAGGAGAAGATGCAGTTACTTTCCGACCAGCTCCATGGGCTGGTGGAGCAGACGCGTCGCATCGCCAGTGGCCTTCTGCCAATCTCGCTCAGCGGCGGTCTCGCCCCTGTGCTGCGGGAACTCGCCGCCCGGATAGATCTGCGGCTGCCCTGTACCCTGAAAGTGGACGAAACGATCATCGTATCCGAGACGGAGGCGCTCGCCCTTTATCGAATTGCACAGGAATCAGCGAACAACGCACTCCGCCATGCGCAGGCTTCCAAGATCGAAATCAACCTGGAGCGCACACAGCGCGGCGTTGCGCTTTCGATACGGGATGACGGCATCGGCCTCGAGCCCGATGCTCCACGGACGGGCGCAATGGGACTCGAGATTATGAGATGCCGGGCTACTTCTGTGGCTGCCGAACTCCAGGTGCAACCGCACAAGGACGGTGGCACCGAAGTACGCTGTACACTTGCTGGCCCAAGCTCCCCTCCAGGCACCGGGAGACCAGGCAAGAGAAAACCCGGACATCCCGGATAGAGCCTACTCCGGTCGTCCGAGTTCCAGACTCATCTAACATACTGCAACGATGGCTATAAACCTCGATGGCGGCTTCGTTGAATCAAGGCGCTCCCGGCGCCGATTGCGGATCTTTATCGTCGAGAATCACGTAGACACGCTCCGCTATCTCCGCCTGTACCTGGAGCAGCTTGGCTATTTGGTGGGGACAGCCGAAACGGTCCAGAGTGCCCGCATCCAACTCACCCGTGAACCTTGGGATGTCTTGATTAGCGACATCGGCCTGCCAGATGGCACCGGATGGGATCTGCTAGCTGAGCTAAAGGACATGCGTCCCAAGACCTGCGTAGCAATCAGCGGCTTCGGGATGCAGGCTGATGTGGATCAAAGCAGGGCCGCTGGTTTCGATTGCCACATGATCAAACCTTTCCAGCCTGAGGACTTGGAGAAGCTCCTTGTAGCTGCGGAAGGCACCGAGGCTGAGGCGTTCCCGCCCTCCTGAATTCCTCCCTAGTATACACCCTGAGACTTCTTTCAGGACGATACGTATATGGGCGGCGTTTCCATGGCTATTGCTCGGACAGCGTCCGCGCTCGATATGAATGCCTCAGCAATTGAACAAACCCCACAAGTCATGTTGAAACCTGAGTGGAACGTGTTCGTTGTGGATGATCATCCCATCTTTCGTCACGGTCTCGTTCAGCTGATCAATAGCGAACCGGACTTCCGGGTCAGCGGTGAGGCTTCGGCAGCGCCGCAAGCTTTATCCGCCTTGCGGGAAATAGATGTTGATGCAGTCGTTCTGGATGTCTCGCTTTATGGCGCGAATGGAATTGAGTTGCTCAAGCAGATCCGCGCCGAGCATTCAGATATGCCCGTGCTGATGCTCTCCATGCACGATGAAAAGCACTACGCGCTTCGGGCTCTGCGAGCTGGTGCTTCGGGCTTCGTGATGAAACGGGAGGATGTGACTATCTTCCTGGATGCTCTCCGCAAGGTGATCGCCGGGGAGATCGTGGTAAGCCCAACCTTCGGCCAGGAGCTGATCTACCGTGTGGTCCAGAATGGCAACGCAGCTGACGACTCGCCAATTAGCGTGCTCACAGACCGAGAGATCGAAGTCCTACAGATGATCGGAAGAGGCAAGAGCAGCCGTGAGGTTGCCAGCGACTTGAATCTCAGCGTGAAGACAGTCGAAAGCCATCGCCTGCACATGAAAGAAAAGCTGCACCTGAAGAGCGCGGCGGAACTCCTGCGGTTTTCGATGGATTGGGTGACCCAGCAAGCCGAAGCTTGATGTCGTACAAGCGGGTCGAATCCGGCTACTAGCGGCATCCAAGAGGCTGACGGGCATTCCGCGCTAGCCTTGCCGGGTTGGCTGAATATGCTGCGCGGCCCATTATGTATCGCACGACCACCTGCAGCGCGTTGCGCAAGGACCACATCGGCCAGTCTGTGACCCTCGCTGGATGGGTGAATTCGCGCCGGGATCATGGTGGTGTGATCTTCATCGATCTCCGCGATCGTGAAGGTTTGACACAAGTGGTGTTCCGTCCTGAAGAGCACCCGCAGGTTGCCGAGGCGTCGCACGGGCTTCGTGGTGAGGATGTGATCCAGATTACCGGGACCGTGACTGCTCGCTTGACTGGCTCCGAGAATGCGAAGCTCGCCACAGGCGAGATCGAGGTGATCGCGAGCGAGCTGAAGGTTCTCAACAAGTCCGAGGTCCCGCCCTTCCCCTTGGACTCGAACGTCGCGAACGAAGACCTGCGGCTTTCCTACCGGTATCTCGATCTGCGCCGTGCCGAGATGACTCAGAACCTGCGGACGCGTCACCGCGTGGTGAAGGCGACTCGGGATTACCTGGACGACCACGGCTTCCTCGAGATCGAGACGCCAATCCTTTCAAACCCGACGCCCGAAGGCGCGCGCGACTTCCTCGTACCCTCACGACTGAACCCCGGCACCTTCTACGCACTGCCGCAGGCTCCACAGCAGTACAAGCAGCTCCTGCAGGTCGCTGGGCTGGAGAAGTACTTCCAGATTGCGCGCTGCTTCCGCGACGAGGATCTGCGCGCGGATCGGCAGCCGGAGTTTACGCAGGTGGATGTGGAGGCCTCGTTCATTTCCGAAGAGGAGATCCAGACCCTCATCGAAGGAATGCTCGTGCGCATCTTCAAGGAAGCACGCGGGGTGGACATCCCGGTGCCCTTCCCGCGGATGACCTATCAGGATGCGATGAACCGCTACGGCTCAGATAAGCCAGATCTGCGTTTCGGCATCGAGCTGACCGACGTGAGTGACGTCTTCGGCGGCTCGCAGTTCAAGGTGTTCCGCTCGGTGCTCGACTCTGGCGGGGTGATCAAGGCGGTGAACGCCAAGGGCTCGGCCGCGCTCTTTTCCAAGGAGCAGCTGAAGAAATGGGAGGAGTGGGTAAAGACTGAGTTCGGCGCGAAGGGTCTGGCATACATTCGCCTCAAGGACGGCGAATGGGAGTCGCCGATCGTGAAGTTCTTCAGCGAAGCCGAGAAAGCCGCACTCGCGGAGCGCATGGGCTTTGAAGACGGTGATGTGCTCTTCTTCGGCGCGGACAAATGGGAGAACGTCTGCGAGGTGCTCGGCCGGGTGCGGATCCGCGCGGCCGAATTGCAGAAGCTTACCGAAGGCAGTGACGCGCTGAACTTCCTCTGGGTGGTCGATTTCCCGCTGCTGCAGTTTAGCGCCGAGGACAACCGTTGGGTGGCGGTACACCATCCCTTTACCCGCCCGCACGAGTCGGATCTCGCGCTGCTGGAAAGTGGAGACTTCGGGAAAGTCCGCGCGATTGCCTACGACGTGGTCCTGAACGGCGTGGAGCTTGGTGGGGGATCGATTCGAATTCACGAACGCGAGCTGCAGGCTCGCATGTTCGACGTGCTCGGGGTGAACGCAGAAGAGCAGCAGGAAAAGTTCGGGCACTTACTGCGAGCCTTTAGCTTCGGCGCTCCTCCCCATGGCGGTATCGCATTGGGGCTCGACCGCCTGGTCATGCTGATCTGCGGGGCGGCGAGTATTCGCGAGGTGATTGCCTTTCCGAAGAACAACCGTGGCGTCGATCTGATGACCCACTCACCGGTCGAGGTGGACTTCAAGCAGCTGCGCGAGATTTATATTCAGAGCACAGCGAAGAAGGCCTGAGCTAATCGCGGCCAGCCGGGGTTTCACATCGCGCGATTCTTTCCCTGTGAAACACCGTCTTCTGTCACTCCTTGCTTCGCTGCTCCTCGGCAGCGCGGCTAAAATGTGCGCGCAGACAGGCACCGATGTACCCAAGGAGATCAAGGCACCGTACGGGCTGAGCTGGGGCGAGACGTCGGAGCGGCTGGAGCGTCTGCTCACCGGGGCAAAGGCGAAGATCGTCGCGCGCCGGATGCTCCCCGACGACCGGGAGGCGTGGGACGTCGAGGGGCTGGTGCAGACTGGGCTGCGGCGCTCGGTGTTCTACTTTCTCCAGGGCTCGCTAGTGGAGGTGGAGCTACAGTATCAGAACGAGGATTGGACGCAGACCAAGTACGACGACTTCATGGGCCGGGTGCGGAGAAGTATCGAGCAACGCTACGGTACCGGGCAGCAGATCATCCGCAAGACCGAGCCGGAAGGCAGCGTCATGCAGACGATCGTGGGCTATAAGTGGAACGTGAACAACACGGCCCTGGAGCTCTACTACTACCAGGCGCAGAACGATCAGAACGTCTTCCGTACCCTCAGCGTTCACTACAAGGTGAACTAGCTAGCTGCGCAGGCGGGACAGGAGTTCGCTGCGGTCCACCGACGTCTCCTCGCGCGTTGCGAGAACCTTCATTTTCAGCTGCGGCCACTCTTCACCAAGCACTACCGCGAACCGCGCACCCGCGTTCTCTGCAGCCTGAAACTGCTTGCCGACTTTGCTCCCGGTGAGGGGGAAGTCCACGCGCAGCCCTGCCTCACGCAGCTCCTGCACGAGGCGCAGCGCATCCGCCCGCCGCTCCTCCTGCGCCACGACTACGAAGACATCCGCCGCACGATCCCGCGCCAGCCATTGCTTCATCTGCTCGGCCGCGGCAGGCGTGTCATCGATTAAGTTCGCCAGCACCACGTCGCCCATCCCAAAGCCGAGCGCGGGCAGGTCCACCTTCCCGTCACTCATCAGCTGCAGTAGCTGGTCGTAGCGTCCGCCACCCGCGAGCGCGCGCTCGTTCTTGCTGCGGTCGAAGAGCTCAAACACCACACCGGTGTAGTAGGCGAGCCCGCGCACAATCGCGTAGTCGATCTCCACAAACGCCTGGAGCCCGCGCGCCTCCAGGTCGGCCATCACAGGCAGGAGCTCCGCGGTAGGCTCCTTGCTCCGCAGGAAGGAGAGCGCCTGTTCCGCTGAAATCCCGAACCGTGCAAGAGCAGCGTCTGTCTTCTCAGGTGAATTGCGCTCTGCTTTGTCAACCACTTGGAAGAATTCGTACTCGTCCTCCTCCGTCGCCGCGGAACCATCGGACTTTTGGAGATTTGCGCGGAAGAACTGCTGCCATGCAGTGCGGCTGCTCAGGCGCACCACGAAGTCGCCTTCGCCAAAAGCCAGCCCCCGCAGCATGTCGATCGCCAGCGCGATCAGCTCCGCATCCGCCGCAGGTGAGGCCTCACCGATGATGTCGCAGTTCAACTGGTAGAACTCTCGCAACCGACCGCGCTGCTGCCGCTCGTGCCTAAAGAATTGCGGGACGCAGAACCACTTGAGCGGCTTCTTGAACTCCCGCTCCCGCGCCGCAACCATCCGCGCCAGGGTCGGCGTCATCTCCGGCCGGAGAGCGCCTTTCGCCTCCGCAGCTTCCCCTGCGACCGTGCTCACCTTAAAGAGCTGGCCCACCAGTTCGCCGCCGCTTTTTTTCTCATACAGCGCGAGCGGCTCCACCGTCGGTCCATCGAATTCCACGAAGCCATAGCGGCGGGCGACTTCCCGCCAGGTAGTCAGGATATAGTTCCGGCGGGCGCAGTCGTCGGGGTAGAAGTCGCGGAAACCAGGCAGGGCTTGCATGTAGGTCGCATCACGAATGCCGAATGAACCGGCATGGACCAAGTCCGAACTCGCGGATTCACTCGCCGCTGCGGATATTCCCGCTCTTCCATGCTCCGCTCGATCAAAGTGCGCCACTTTCGCTGTTTCGACGGGTTCGAGACGGCATTCGCGCCAGGGTTGAACATCATCGTCGGGCCCAATGCGCAGGGGAAGACCTCGATCCTCGAAGCGGCGTGCATCCTTTTACGGCTCCAATCGCCGCGCGTCACCCGGCTCACCGCCGTGATTCAGCATGAGCGGCGCGGGTTGGTTGTCGATGGCTATTGGGACGAGCGCCACCTGCAGTTCTATCTCAGTCGCGAGCGCAAGAAGCTCGCGCTGGACGAAGTGGAGCAGAAGAGTGCGAGCGAGTACCTTCAACTCGGCCGTCTGGTGTACTTTTCAAACAGCGACATCGACATTGTTCGCGGCGCCGGTGACGTCCGGCGCCGGTTTCTCGACTTCATCGCTGCGCAGCGTGAGCCTAGCTACCGGCGTACTCTGCGCGACTATGAGCGGGCACTCCGCGCGCGAAATCTCCTGCTCAAGGCACCGAGCCCTCGCTGGCCGGAGATCGCCGCTTTCGATGAGCCGCTGCGCACCACCGGCACCTCGCTCATGGGCAGCCGGCGCCGCTTGCTGGAAGAGCTGCGCCCACACGCCGCACAGGCGCATTCTGCAATCAGCGGCAGCAAGGAGCTGCTGGATCTGGAGTACTTCCCCTCGGCCGGAGACGACTTTCCCGCCGCCCTGGCCAGCGCTCATCGTGAAGACGCCCGCCTGCGCCAAACCAGCGTCGGACCTCACCGGGACGACCTGCGCCTCCTGCTCGACGGCCGCTCCTCCGAGTACGCCTCCGAAGGCCAGCAGCGAACCGTCGTACTCGCACTGAAACTCGCCGCAGCCCGACTCCTCGGCCAGCACTTCGAGCACCCACCACTGCTCCTACTCGACGACATCTTCGGCGAGCTGGATCAAGATCGCCGCAACGCCCTCATCTCCGCTCTACCGAAGGGCGCACAGCAGATTGTGACGACCACCAACATCTCGTGGCTGGAAGCCGGGAACTCAGCCCAAGTGCTGCGCCTCCCGGTCTGAAAGCCCATCGCGTCACATTGATCGCTTTACCTTAAACTGCTGCCGGAGTTCTCGTGGGTCGCTGGAAGCACGGTGGAGTGGTCTAGCCATAGATTACCCCGGAGCTACTGCGCAAACCTGTCACCCTTTTTGCATTCCCATGCTGCCGCGCGTGCGTAGTGTTCCCGGCTTCTCATGAGCGCAGACACTCGCGAACTGTATGATCGATATGTCATTCCGACCTATGGACGCTTCGATCTGCGCCTCGCTCGTGGTGAAGGAACGCATGTCTGGGACGAGGCCGGGAAGCGCTACCTGGACTTCGGCGCTGGGATCGCGGTGACGTCGATTGGGCATTGCCATCCGCGCGTAGTGGCGACGATGCAACGGCAGATCGCCACGCTCGTGCATTCCTCGAACCTCTACTACACCCGCCCGCAGGCTGAACTGGCAGAGCGGTTGGTGCGGCTGGTCGGCGCACCGGGCAAGGTCTTCTTTTGCAATAGCGGTGCCGAGGCAAACGAAGCGCTCTACAAGCTGGCGCGCAAATTCGGCAACGAGGGCCTCCCACCGGCAGGCACACACACGGTGGGTGAACTCGTGGAACCGAATCGCTACCGGCACACGGTAGTTACGATGGAAGGATCCTTCCACGGGCGGACTCTCGCCGGGATCGCGGCGACGGGTCAGGAGAAAGTGAAGGTGGGCTTCGAACCCGCTGTCGAGGGGTTCTTCCATGCGCCTTTCGATGATGCACCGGCGTTGCTCGAGGCAGTGCAGGATCCGAGCGTAGCGGCGGTACTCCTGGAGCCTATTCAGGGCGAGCGGGGCGTGCATCCAGCAAGCGCGCAGTTTCTTCAGCAGGCGCGCGATCTTTGCACGCGGCACGAGATGCTGCTGCTTTTCGATGAGGTGCAGTGCGGTCTCGGGCGGACGGGCGAATGG
Organism: Spartobacteria bacterium; assembly: GCA_031389825.1. Taxonomy (GTDB): domain Bacteria; phylum Verrucomicrobiota; class Verrucomicrobiia; order Chthoniobacterales; family Chthoniobacteraceae; genus JANMSW01. The sequence goes on along the minus strand of JANMSW010000034.1, from coordinate 70,195 downwards.
TGCGGCTGGAAGTCGATCGCGCCCGACCTGATGCCGGATGCAATCTCGTGGGCCAAGGGGATTGCGGGTGGGTTTCCGCTTGGCGCAATCTGGGTGAGCGACCGGCCAGTGCAGCTGAAATCCGGAGAGACAATTGCACTCTGCGATCTGCTCGGGCCGGGAAGTCATGGCACCACCTTTGGCGGTACGCCGCTGGTTAGCGCCGGGGCGCTCGAGGTCCTCTCCGTGATCGAGGACGAGGGCATGCTAGAGAACGCGAGGGACTTGGGTGCGCATGCGAAGGCAGCGGTGGAGGCGCTCGCCAGCCCGCTGATTAAAGAGGTGCGCGGTGTCGGGCTACTCTTGGGCTTCGAGTTTGTTCCGGATCTCGCAGAACGGATCGTGGTGCCGCCCAAGCGTTCGCCGGGGCTCTTCATTGTGGATCAACTCCACAATGCCGGGCTGCTGACCGTCCCTTCAGGTACTCACGCGCTCCGCTGGCTGCCGCCGCTCAATGTTAAGCGCGAGGAGATCGACGAAGCAGTCCAAATCTTTGACCGCGTGCTCACCCAGCTTCCCAGGCTTTAGCTGGACCGCCATTCCGTTCCTTTTCAGAACTCTTCTTCCTCTTGCCTCTGTCATGAAACACCTGCTCTCGATCGAGTCTCTGACGCGCGACGAAATCTACACGATCCTCGATCTCGCGGATGTGATGAAGTCGACGCGCGGACGGCATGAGCAGCATCCGCTTCGGCACCAGTGCTGGGCTTTGATGTTCTCCAAATCATCCACCCGGACGCGTGTTTCCTTCGAAGTCGGAGTGCGCGAGTTGGGAGGGGATGTGATGTTCCTCTCAGCGAACGACATTCAGCTCGGGCGCGGGGAGCCGATCAAGGACACCGCGCGAGTAATGGGCCGAATGCTGCACGGCGCGATTATCCGCACCTTTGCGCAAACAGATGTGGAGCAATTTGCTGAGTACGGCGGGATCCCGACGATCAATGCGCTGACCGATGAGGAGCATCCCTGCCAGATCCTCGCCGACTTGCTGACCATTCGGGAGAAGCTCGGCGCGATCGAAGGGAAAACCGTGGCCTACGTGGGCGATGGCGCGTGCAACGTGCCGAACTCGTGGCTCTGGGCGGCAGCGCGGCTGGGGTTCAATCTCCGAGTGGCGGCGCCCGCGACCTTCCAGCCCGAGCCGGCGTTGCTGGCGCGCGTTGGAAGTGGGCGGGTCAGTGTAACTGAATCCGCAGCGAACGCCGTAAACGGCGCGGATGTTGTCTACACTGATGTCTGGGTCAGTATGGGGAAGGAGGAGGAAGCAGCGTACCGGCTGGCCCAGCTCGCCCCGTATCAAGTCGACGCTAAACTCCTCGCCAAGGCCAAACCCGGAGCGCTGGTTATGCATTGCCTCCCCGCCTATCGCGGCAAGGAAATCTCCGAGGAAGTCTTCGAAGCGAATGCCCAGACGATCTTCGACCAGGCTGAGAACCGCCTGCATGCGCAAAAAGCCGTCCTGTCGCTGATCGCGGCTCGTTGAAAGCACGGCGTCGCCTCTGGCGAACACGATCGCCACAAAGCAATTGCCAGTGGGGGCAAAGTTCCTAGACTCCCGCGACTTCCCCCGATTGTTCTACTGTATGTTCTATATTGCCGCGTCGTTCCTGGAGAATACAGGGCTCGTCCTGTCCATGTTGTGCGCTCTCGTTGGACTCGCGTACGCGGGTCACCTCATTCGCGACATCATCTCGCAACCCGCTGGCAATGAGCGCATGAAACAGATCGCAGGTGCGATCGAGGAGGGCGCAAAGGCTTACATGAACCGGCAGATTACCGCGATCAGCGTAATCGCGGTGGTGATTGCGATCCTGCTCTTTATCTTCAAGGACTTCGCCAGCACTCTCGGCTTTATCCTGGGCGCAGTTTGCTCGCTGGCGGCAGGATTCATCGGCATGCGCATGGCCGTGATGGCGAATGTCCGCACAGCGCAGGGAGCCACCGTCAGTCGGCATCTTGCACTCAAGGCTGCCTTCAATGGCGGTGCGGTTACGGGCTTGCTGGTGGTCGGACTGGCGCTGCTGTCCGTCACGCTCTTCTTCATCATCACGCGCGGGTTCATGGGCGTGGAGAAGGCTGTCTCGAGCCTCGTGGGACTGGCACTTGGAGCGAGCTTGATCAGCGTATTCGCGCGACTCGGCGGCGGCATTTACACGAAGGCGGCGGATGTAGGAGCGGATCTCGTGGGCAAGATCGAAAGCAATCTGGACGAAGACGATCCCCGGAACCCAGCGACCATCGCCGACAACGTGGGCGATAATGTCGGGGACTGCGCAGGAATGGCAGCGGATGTTTTCGAGACTTATGCGGTCAGCCTCATTGGCGCGGTCTTGGTCGGAGCGCTTACGCTGAAGGGATATGGCAACGCGATTATCTATCCCTTCCTGATCGGCGGCGTATCGATCCTCTCTTCGATCGTCGGAATTGTGTACGTGAACCGCACCAAGCAAAGCCCCGGAGTCGCTCTGATGGCTGGGGTTGGAGTGAGCGCAGTGGTCTCTGCGTTGCTCTTCTGGCCTTTGACCGCGATCCTGTTCTCAGGGAAGTCCGGTATGCCATTCACTGCAGGCGGCCTCTACTTCGCAGCGATTATCGGTCTGCTCATGACTGCCGTCGTGGTGCTAATTACGAATTACTACACCTCCACGGCTTATCGCCCGGTCCGCAATATCGCAAAGGCTTCCGAGACGGGCCACGCCACGAACATCATTGCCGGCCTGGCGCTCGGCCAGCATGCCACAGCGCTGCCGGTGCTCTGCATTGCGGCGGCGATCTGGATCAGCTACGCGTGTGCGGGTCTATACGGGATTTCGATCTCCGTAATGAGCATGCTCTCCATGGCGGGGATCATCATCTCACTCGATGCCTTTGGGCCGATTACTGACAACGCCGGCGGCATTGCGGTGATGAGCGGCTTGCCGCCAGAAGTACGTGCGATCACCGATGAGTTGGATGCTGTCGGCAATACCATGAAGGCTGTGACCAAGGGCTATGCGATCGCTTCCGCAGGCCTCGCCGCGATTGTGCTCTTCGGATCGTACGTCGTAGATCTCGAGGCGCATCTTCTCCTCACCAAGGGCGCAGCAGCGGTAGCGGCTTTGGAGTTTTCGCTGAACGATCCCAAGGTGGTGATTGGCCTCTTCATTGGGGGCCTCCTACCCTACATGTTCTCTGCCTTTAGCATGGATGCCGTGGGCAAAGCAGCAGGCGCGGTTGTGAAGGAAGTACGGCGTCAGTTGGCTGAGAGGCCCGGCATTCTGACGGGCGACGCCATTCCCGATTATGGACGCTGCGTGGACATCGTGACCAAAGCAGCGCTGCGCGAAATGATCGTGCCGGCTCTCCTTCCCGTAGTCGTGGTTATTCTCGTTGCGGCAATCCCCGCGCTTGGAATGGTGGCGCTCGGTGGCGTACTCATGGGCAGCATCGTCACGGGCCTATTTGTCGCACTCTCAATGACTTCCAGCGGTGGCGCCTGGGATAATGCGAAGAAGTTCATCGAGGAAGGAAACCATGGCGGCAAACACTCACCTGCCCATGCAGCAAGCGTAACTGGTGACACTGTCGGTGATCCCTTCAAGGATACGTCAGGGCCGGCAATCAATCCCATGATCAAGGTCGTGAACATCGTCGCGATCCTGATTATCCCGATCTTCTTCTAACGCCCGGCGCCTCCGCGAGGCAGGCAATCGGAGAGTGAGATCGAGCGGTTAGCTGCGCCCCTTTCCCGGCACTCGCTGAAAGTGTAGGTAGAAAGCGGCTAGCCCGATCACGATCGCGAGGAGAAACGCTGCCAGGCTCGTCCAGATGGCGGGCATCTGTAAACGAACGGGATCCGCAAGATTCGCCCGCACTGTGCTGAGGTGCAGTTGCAGAAAGAGCAGCACTTCGCCAGCCGCAAGGGATGTTCCGAGTAACTCAGTAGCACGATAGACCTCGTCGCGGTGCTCGGCGGCCATCCAATACTGTTTGTTCGGCAGGTTCACCATGGAAACTGGTAGCCTGCGGATCATGCGTGTGGCCGCGATCAGGAGCCAAGGCAGCGCGAGCCCGACTGCTCCGAGAAAGAGGATATAGCTACGGCGTGGCATCCAACCATTAGGCAGACCAGCAACGTCGAAGTGCGAGGCGACGCGTTCGGGAAGCGCGGGGTACGTCAGTGTAAGCGCAATCACTAGAGCCGTGTAGGCGAAACCGAAAACGACCCAGGCAATCGTGTTGAAACGCATGGCAGGCAGATCCCTAAGCTGCGAAATCCCGCTGCAGGCGCTTGAGCTTCCCAGCCAAACTGGCCTTCATCGCGGAATTCATCCGGTCGATGAAGAGAACGCCGTTAAGGTGATCCACCTCATGCTGAAGCGCGCGGGCGAGGAGGCCGCTAGCCTCGAAGTCGATCATCCCGCCATCGAGTAGCCGGGCTTTGCATCGGACGCCTGCGGCTCGCGCAATATCGGCGCTGAGTTCGGGAAAGGAGAGACAGCCTTCGGTACCCAGCTCCTTGTCTTTGCTGAGCTGCAGCTCGGGATTGAGCAAAGTAAGGGGCATGTGATCCTCGAGCTTCACTTCCTTGCCATCGATGAACATCGCGCTGGGGCGATCCTCGAGATCGGAAACGTCGATCACCGTCACCTGTACAGGCACCCCTACCTGCTGCGCCGCCAGCCCCACTCCATTAGCATCGCGCATTGTCTCCAGCATATCAGCAGCGAGAGCCTTTACCTTCTCATCGATCTCGCCCACGGGAGCACCCTTTGAGCGGAGAACCGGATTGCCGTATTTGACGATCTCCAGAATCATTTGGCCGAAGCGTTGTCCATAAAGGCGGACAAGTTTCCCTTCACGCCCGCCTCTTTCAAGACATCGATGACTTTGATTACTGTGCCAAAGGGAGCCTTCGTGTCTGCTTTGAGAGCAAACTGACGCTTTGGGTCGCTCTTGAGTTTCTCGAGCAACGTTAGCCGAAGGTGGGCGATAGGCACCTCCACATCATCCAGCGCGATGCGATCGTCCTCGGTGATGGAAAGGATGACCGGTTCGGTAGGCGTCTCGGTCGCCACGGCAGTCTTCGACTCAGGCAACTTGATCGCGAAGGAGGGCTGCGTAGGCGTCTTGAAGGTACTCGTCACGATAACGAAGATCAGAAGGATCGCGAAGATGTCGATGAGCGACACGATCATGACCTGCGGCATGCGCCGCGTGCGCGTTTGAAACTTCATGGCGCGCCGCTAAAGGGTCTCCTCAAAGTAGGGCGCAGCGGCTTCGTACGGGAGCGCCGGAGGCGAGATGCGGGCGTTCTGGCGGCGCTTCTGGTAGTAGCATTTCGCCAAAAGATCAGCGACCAGCGACTCCATCTCGGCCGCCATCGTCTCGATCTTCTTCGAGTAATAGGAGTACGCGATGAGGCTCGGGATGGCGATCGCCAGCCCGACAATCGTGGTGCTCAGCGCTTCAGAGATGCCGCGGGCAATCTGGTGCGGATCGCTTTGCGAAGCGTTGTTGCCGAAGGCCGCGAAGACCGTGACTAAGCCGGCGACGGCGCCCAGCAGTCCCAGCAGTGGAGCAATACCCACGACGATCTCGAGGACGAAGAGGCCAGACTCCAGGCGCACAATGGCGTGACGTGCCCGGGTTTGTACGGCCTCGATGTTCTCCGACTTGGGCCAGGTAAGATGTTGGAGAGCGGTGTTAACGATCCCTCCGAGCGCGGAGGAATCGTTGCGCACGAGACGCGAGAGACGAACTACTCCCTCGGCGTCTTCCTGAGTGAGCGCGTCGATCTCTTGCTCGATCTCAGGAGGCATGACCAACCGGCGTCGCAGCGCGAGACCACGCATCACGATGAGCGATACTGACACCATCGAGCACAGGAGCAGCAGCACCATGAAGAAGCCGCCCTGCGCGAAAAACTGGTAAACGGAACTGAAGGAAGCGAGCAGCGGTGACATCAGTGCGTAGGATAAAGGGTGAATGTGAACGGAATCTCAAGACGCTCCTGCTCCAGATGCTCGATGACCTCTGGCGGGATCGGATCGAGCTTGGAATCGCGGATCACCTGAGCACAGAGATCCGCGAAGTTGCGATTGGAATTGTTTGCCAGGACTTCGACATTCCCCACCCGCCCCTGACGATCGACGGTGAAGCGCACGCGAACTGATCCCGCAGTCAGCCACTCCATCTGCTCCTTCACTTTGAAGTTCCACCGCGAGCCGACGATTGTGCTGACGTTCTTCACGTAAAGGCCCAGTGGTGTCCCAACCGCATTCACACCAGGCCGGCCGCGATTGGAGATACTGCCCTCGACGCGCGCCTTCTCCATGCGCTCTCGGTAGGCATCGAGATCCTTTTGCGGAGGGGGTGTGGTGAGCTTTGCCATCTGCTGCGGTGAGCGTGCGACCGGGAGCGGCGCTGGGCGGAGCGGTTCGAGGATTGGTGCGGGAGTAGCGGGCTTTGGCGCACCGAGAGCGATCTGATCATCCTTCAAGACGGGCGCGTCACGCGGTGGCGGCGTGGATCTTGGTGCAGCTAGCTTTGTCTCCCGCGCGGGCTCCGTTTGCTCGGCACGGATCGGCTGGGGCTGGTACATGGCCCGGGGTGGCTCGCTGGCCTGCGGTGCCGGTCGCTCCTCTTGCGGGTCCAGCCGCGTGGCGGGTGCCGTGTTCAGGCTGATGATCACGTCCTGTTCGGTAAAGGCGAGGCTGTCGCGGTCGGTGCGACCTTCTTGTGAAGGTAAAGGGAGCAGACCGCTCGCGGGCAATTCGCTCCCGGCCTTCATGTCCTGGTCGGACTCAAACTGAGCGTTCTCGGGTTTTTCGTCGGATTTAGTCAGCCCTTTCGAGAGCATTAACTCGCGCGCGGCTGGATCTGGCAGCGTCAACCGTTCCGGCTCCTCCTTTGGCAGCGGTACCACGGTGATCTCTAACGGCGGCTCCGGCGTGACTGCTTTCTCTACAACATCGGCACGGAGTGCCATTAGCCATCCCATCGCCGCGAGGAACAGGAAAAGCAGAAGATGAACGACTATCGACGCGATTACGCCCACCGTAGCCTGCCGGCGCCAGGGCGCAGCAGAAAAATCCGGAATCCGGTCCAACACCGGCGCGGTGTAGCGATGGACGGTCGTCCGAATCATGAGACTGGCAGCGCGCGGACCACTGATCCTTCCATGAGGCCGACTATAGGATATCGGCTTACCTGCGAGCACCACTCGACTTCTTCCCCGCGCCCTTTACCAGCGAGCACGTGCCCGTTCCTTGCGCGGCGGAGAGCATCGATCGGCTCCGGATAAAGTTGCGCGACACCGAGTGCGGCGTGAGCGGAATCGGAAAGCTCAGCCTTGCCGAGCATCCGAATAAGCATCCCAGCGGCACACGCATCTTCCAGCGCGAAATCTGCGAAAGTTCCGGCACAAACCAGCAGGAGCCGCTCCGGCTTCGCGGTGCGGATCTCCTCAACCAGCGCAGCGAGATTTAGAAGTGCCCCGACGAGCACGCGTTTCCCGCCTTCACTGGCGCGGAGCGCGATCGTCCCGTTCGTGGTCGTCGTAATTATTCGCTGTCCAGTCACCCCCCGGTACTCGAGCGGGGAGTTTCCAAGATGGAAGCCTTCGATGCGTTCCCCATGCCGCTCGCCACCCAGCAGCGCATCCGGGTACTTCCCGTGCAGCGCCCATGCATCCTCTATCGTGCAAACCGGGTAGATCTCGGTAGCCCCATGCGCCAGGCCCGTGATCATTGAGGAAGTCGCTCGCAGGACATCGAAGACAACGCATGTCGTCCCGGACAAGTCACGCTGCGGGAGCAGGGCGATGTCCGCGGGGCTAAGAGCAACGTCGATAGTCATGCGGTGGGAACGATTCGCGCATCTCTCGCGGACTGCAAAGCCGTTCTACTTTACGTTCTTGGCGGCTTTCGGACGCCGCGCGAGGCTTTTCTGCCGTGGCCAGGTCAGCCGCGCGTGATGAAAGAGGTATTGCTGAGCATATCCGCTGAACTCACCGAAATGCGTCGCCGAGAACTCCCGCAGCCTGCGTGCAGTCACTTTGCGCTTCTTGGCGAAGTAGAGCTGCCGCAACACGCGTTCGATCCACACATCGATGGGAAACGCGCGCAGGCGCCCAAAGCCAAAGAGCAGCGCACAGTTTGCGACTTTCTCCCCTACCCCGGGCAGGCGGCACAGCTCGGCGAGTGCCTCCGCGTCGGGCAAAGTCCCCACGTGCGCGAGATCGACCTCCCCGCTGGCGATCATCCGTGCGCTTCCCAGCAGGTTCTTCGCGCGGTAACCCAGACTGCACGCGCGGAGATCCTCCTCCTCCAGAGTCGCGAGGCGGTCCGCTGTCGGGTAGCTGAAGACCGCTTTGCCCTTCCACTCGTGTCGATCACCAAAACGCGCGCGCAGCATATGAGAGATCTGCGCAATGTGCGCAACCTGCTTCATCGACGACGTAATGAATGTCGCGACGCATTCCCAGACCGGCTGCCGGATGATTCGCAGCCCCTCGCAAAAGCCCGCTGCTTCCTGCATTGCGGGATCATTTGGGAACGTGGCGCAGATCTCCACGAGCGGATGATTGAGCGAAAAGTACTGTCGCACGACCGCCTCCGTCCCTGCCGGCACCAGGATCGTTTCTCCGTGCTGCTCTACGTAAACAGGAACATCACCGACGGCCCCCAAGTACCCTGCTTCATCGCGCATCCAATGAAAAACCTGCCCGCACCCCAGCGTGAGATCCAAGCTGAATGCCGGGGCTGCCACCTCCACCATCGATTGCTCCGTCCAAGCTGCAGCTCCCCGTCTAGCATCTCGATCTCTGCTCTCCGACTCCTGGTCTTGGCCGCGGCCCTGTCTCACTGGATGAAGTAGCTGAGATTCTCCAGCTCGATCGCGAGGTCCACGTTGTTCACGACTACGTTATCCGGCACCTGAAGAATGATCGGCGCAAAGTTGAGCACAGCCAGGATCCCCGCCTCAACAAGATCGTTGGTTACCTCCTGGGCAACGTTTGCAGGGACGGTCAGGATCGCCATCTTGATCTTTTCCTGTCCGACGAACTCCACGATCTTCGTCATCGGCAGCACTTTCACGCCTAGATCGCGAGTTCTGGCACGCGCTGGCTCCAGATCAAACGCAGCGACGACTTCGAAGCCTTCCTTGGCAAAGCCAGGGTAGCGCAGCAGCGCGGAGCCGAGATGCCCTGCTCCTACCAGGATCACCGGCTGAAGGTGGGTGGTCCCTAGTGCCTCGGTAAGGCGCGCGCTCAGCGCCTCCACGCTATACCCTAGCCCTCGAGTACCGAATTGCCCAAAGTAGGTCAGGTCTTTGCGAAGCTGAGTGGGTTTCACTCCGGCTGCTTTAGCCAGCGCCGCGGAGGAAACGGTGTCGATCTCATTCGCCCGCAGCCGCTGCAGCGCACGGTAATAGAGCGAGAGCCGGTACACCGTTTTGCGCGGGATGATTAGCTTCGTCATTTGTGAAAATACACGATGTCGCGCGCTTAGTTACGCCAAAAGATAGCGGTGTCGAGCAGGGACTGCTCTCTTACGCTGACATCTCGACAGGCGGACAAACCGCTCCGAGAGTGCGCCCATGCGTTTAAACCGTTTTCTCGCCGCGGCCGGGCTTGGTTCCCGCCGTGGGGTCGAAAAACTCATCGAACAAGGCAAGGTCCGGGTCAACGGCGTCGTGATCGCAGAGCTCGCCACGTCCGTGGAGCCCACCGATGTCGTCAAAGTGGGCAACCGAGTCGTGCACGTGGAGCACACCATCCACGCCGTCCTGAACAAGCCCCCGGGATACATCTGCAGCGCGGATGACGAGCAGGAGCGCCGTACCATTTACGATCTGCTACCTCCAAATTGGCCTCGCGTCTTCCACGTGGGTCGGCTCGACATGGAGAGTGAGGGGCTCCTCATCCTTACCAACGACGGCGACCTTTCCCTGGCCCTCACGCACCCTAAGTACAAAGTGCCCAAGGAGTACGAAGTGGTGCTGGACAAGCCGTTTGACCCTGCGCACAGCGCAAAGCTGCTCAAGGGGTTCCACATCATCGGCGGACGCGCGAAGATGGAGAGCATCCAGTTGGTGAGCGGGCGGCGCTTGCGATTGGTGCTGCACCAGGGGATCAAACGTCAGATTCGCCTGATGATGTACGAGATGGGCTACGAAGTGGAACAGCTCAAGCGGGTGCGAATTGGCAGTGTGGTTCTCGGCGACATTCCCCCTGGCGGCAGCCGGCTGCTCACGCCGGAGGAACTGGAGTCGCTGCGCCTGGCCACCAGCCCTGCGGGAGCGAAGGCACCGGTAACGCGTGCAGCCACCACCGGATTCATGGATCTGCGACCGCACAATCGCCGAGGCACGGGTCCGGAGAAGCGCGAGAAAGCCGCTCCGCCAGCGGATGTGCCTGCTCCTCGCGAAGTCCGATCGGGTCCCACCGGGGATCGGCCCACACTACGCGGCAACCAATCTTCCCTGCGTGGTGGGGACCGGCCTGCGCCTCGTGGGGACCGGCCTGCGCCTCGTGGGGACCGGCGTGCGCCTCGTGGGGACCGGCGTGCGCCTCGTGGGGACCGGCCTGCGCCCCGTGGGGACCGGCCTGCGCCTCGTGGAGACCGGCCTGCGCCTCGTGGAGACCGGCCTGCGCCTCGTGGGGACCGGCCAGCGTCCCGTGGGGGACCGCCTGCGCCCCGTGGGGAGAACCGGCCCGCACCGCGCGGGGGTGATCGACGCCCGCCTCGTGGGGATCAGCCCTCGGCACGTGGGGGTGATCGCCCCGCCCTTCGCGGTGTTGAACGCCCCAATCGGCGTGGTGGCGACCACCCCGCGCCACGCACCCAACCCCCGCATGCGGGCACCGGGCGTTCCGATTCTGCTGGTAAGAAGCCCGGACAGTACACCCGACCGCCAGCCCAACGCCCTTGGAAGCGCGACGAGTCTTCCGAGAGACCGCCTTCGCGTACACAGCGCCCAGCTTCGCGTGACAGCCGTCCCGCTCCACGGGGTGATCGTCCTTCTCCCCGCCCGGGCCGTGCACCGTCCGGGAACGTCCGTCCGGCATCCAGTTCGAAGCGGCCAGGCGGGCGGAGCTCAGCCAAGCCCTCTAATCGACCCCGCGCTTCGCGCGACCACTAGTGCCGCTAGTTTATCCCAGTGCGAGTCTGCCAGGTGAAGTGAGTGGCAGCCCGTGCGCTGCTGCCACGGCCGGATGGGTGATGTGCCCGCCCATCAGGTTCAGACCGCCGAGCAGGTGCGGGTCGCGTTCAAAGACGCCGGGTACCCCGTGATCAGCAAGCAGCTCGATATAACGATACGTTACATTGGTGAGCGCCTGCGTGGCAGTACGCGCGTAAGCCGCAGGCATGTTGGCCACGCAGTAGTGCATCACCTCTTCCTCGAAATAGATCGGGTCCTCATGAGTGGTCGGGCGCGAGGTCTCGGCGCAGCCGCCCTGGTCGATGGCGATATCCACCAGCACGCTCCCGGGCTTCATCACCTGGAGCATCTCGCGGGTGATCAGCTTTGGTGCCTTGGCCCCCGGCACGAGCACTGCGCCAATCAGCAAATCCACATTCGGCAGCAATTCGAGGATGTGCGCCTTGTTCGAGTAGAGCGTGTGGGCGCTGTGCATCGTGATGTCCATGAAGCGCATCCGCTCTACGTCGACCTCCAGGATGGTCACATCCGCCTGCAAGCCCGTGGCCATGCGTGCCGCATTCACACCGGAAGTCCCGCCGCCCAGCACCATCACCTTGCCAGGCAGCACTCCCGGCACGCCCCCGAGCAGCACACCGCGCCCGCCGCAATGCTTTGCTAGGTAATATCCCCCGACAATCACCGACATCCGCCCCGCGATCTCACTCATCGGCTCAAGGAGTGGCAATCGGCGGTTCACTTCCACCGTCTCATAGGCAATCGCGGTGACGCCGGATCGCGCAAGGGCCTCCGTGAGCGACTTGCTTGCAGCCAGGTGTAGGTAGGTGAAGAGAATCTGCTCGCGACGGAGCAGCGGATACTCCTCAGGGAGCGGTTCCTTCACCTTCACAATCAACTCCGCTTCCGCAAAGATCGCCTCGTGGGTGGGTAGGATCTCCGCTCCCGCTCGGATATATTCCTCATCCACATAGCCTGAACCTGCGCCGGCTCCAGCCTCCACGATGACGCGATGTCCCCTTTGTACAAGCTGGTAGGATGCCGAGGGGAGCAGGGCGACCCGGTTCTCCTGTGCTTTGATTTCCTGAGGAACTCCGATGATCATACGCAGGGATGGGACAGGAGTTTACGTCAAGCGTTCGACAATTCGACGGGCGCCACCGTCGCTGGAGCTCCGGCTTAGGTAAACTCTGGCTAGCTCAGAGGAGCGATCCATTCAGGCCGTGAAATACCATACGTCGAAACCGCAATAGACGAGGTACGCCGCCACCAGGGCGCCCACTACGCGACGGTGTCGGCGGAGCGGCAACTCCCAAGCGCGATAAACTAGCAGGCAGAGCCCGGGTAGAAATGGAATCAGATAGCGGTAAGAATGGTCGCTGAATAACGACCACGATGGGAACATCACAGCGACCACGAGCAGAGGAGGAGCGACGATGACATAATCGCCTTCTGCAAAGCGCGGCGTGGCGGAAATCTTGTGAGCCTTCCTCCATAGGCCGTAAACCAGCAACCCAATGGAAAGGGCGCTAAGAGCGCTCCTCCACGTCGACGGCCAACTCGCGTTGACGTCCGCTTCCATCTCGGTGGCACGTCCAACGATCATTGCGGGGATCACGCCCTCGAGGAGAATCCGCGCCTGTTTCGGCCACTCGTGAGCATGCTTCCAACAATAAGCTGGCTCAGCGTAGGTCTGCAGGCCGCTCGCTTCCAGCCGCGGCTTCTCGTGGGTGCGGTACCAGACCTCCGCAGGAATCGGGACTGCATATAGGGCGATTACGCAGATCCCCGCATGGAGCCATTCCCTGCGTCTTGTTTGCCGAAAGAGAAGCGGGAGAAATGCGATCAGAGCAGCCCCAACTATCCCTCCACCGATCACCAACAATACGGTCTCAAAAGGAGCCGCCGCGAAAGAAGCCCGTCTGGTCAGGAAGCGATATAGGACCGGGAGAACCAGCGTTAGCCCGAGCAGCAGGCCTGCGCCACAGTACAGTAAATGAGGGCGGTTCCAAGAGGCTCGAAAGCGCAGCCCGTGCTCCGAGCGCCACCACAGCCAAACGAGGCTAATCACGATAGCAAAGATCGCGAGCTTCAGAACGTAAAGGGAGAAGCCCATGGTCAGGCCAAGAAGCAGCCAAAGAGACCAACGGCGATTATTGTCTGTGCAGAACGTCAGCAATTGGAGCAGCGGGACGAGCACCGTGAGAGTGGCGTAACAGGGATGCGCAAAGGTGGTGTAGCGAATGATCACCGAATTCCCGAGGGCCAGCAGGAGGGCAGCCGCAAACGCGCTCCATGCGGGGATTACGTGAAGCAGGAGCAGAAACGACAGCGCTACGCCAACGGCCCCGAGGAGGAGGACAGGCGTGCGAAGCGCCACGGGAGAATCCCCAAACGCGCGCAAAAGTGGAACCGCAAGCGCCTCCTGAACCGGTGCCCCATAGTTCGTCCCCGCGACATAGAAGAGCCAGTCTCCGGAGGCCATCCGGAGTACCGACGGACGTGAATAGAGAACCTCGTCATCGGTTGTGACCGGTCGCTCCGCCGCCAAAGGAAAGCGCCAGGCGAATGCCAGAACCGCCAGCACCAGGCACGCGAGCAGCACGCGCGAGGCGGACCAGCCCGGGCTATGATGTATCACCGAGCCCTCCAGAAAATACCGGAAGGTGGAGGGCAGCTCCGGCGAATGCCGATTCCCGCCATGTGCTTGAGATCGCTACGCCTTCTCGACGATCCGCTTCACCTCGAGTTTGCGATAAAGGGTCGCCATGGAGATGCCCAGCATCTTGGCAGCCTTCTCTCGCGAAGCAGCGTTGAACTTAATCGTCTCTTCGATGTAACGGCGCTCCTGATCGCGGATGTACTCATCGAGTGTCTGGCCCACCGGAAGTATTCCGCTGTGCTCGGAAACGGGCGCATTTGCCTGGCGAATAATCTGCGGCGGGAGATCAGAGACGCGAATCTGCCCATCATCGCAAAGCGCACACGCGCGCTCGATAGCGTTCTCCAATTCGCGAACATTGCCCGGCCAGCGGTAACCGCCGAGGGTATCAAGCGCCTTCTGGTCGATCTTCTTGGGCTCCGTACCGGTCTGCGCAGCGTTCTTGTTCAGGAAGTGCTGCACGAGCAGCGGAATATCGTCGAGCCGCTCTCGTAGCGCGGGCATTTCGATCGGAATTACCGCCAATCGATAGTATAGATCCTCGCGGAAGCTGCCGGCCTTAATCTTCTCTTGCAGGCCTTCGTTCGTCGCCGCAAGCACGCGCACGTTGATCGCGGAGCTCTTTGTGTCGCCCACTCGGCGGATCTGGCGCTCCTGGAGAACCCGGAGGAGCTTAGTCTGCAACGAGACGGCCATTGAGTTCACTTCATCGAGGAAGATCGTGCCCAACTCGGCTTCCTCAAAGAGACCTATCTTATCCTGCACCGCGCCGGTGAAGGCACCCTTCTTATGGCCGAAAAGCTCCGATTCCAGGAGGTTCTCGGGAAGCGCGGAACAGTTAATGGCGACAAACGGCTGGTGCTGACGCGTGGAGTTGAAGTGCAGCGCACGAGCTACCAACTCCTTTCCGGTGCCGCTCTCTCCCTGAATGAGAATGGTCGAGTCCGTGTCGGCGACCTTTGCAATAAGATTGTAGATCTCCTGCATGCGCAGAGACGTTCCGATGATGTTCTCAAATCGGTACTTCTCCTTAACAATTTGACGAAGATTACGGATCTCTCGTCGATCATGCTGATGGTCGAGCGCTCGCTGAATTGAGAGCTGCAAGTCGTCCACCTTGAACGGCTTCGTGATGTAATCGTACGCGCCCATCTTCATAGCCTCGATGCCCGTCTCCAGCATCTTGTAGGCGGTGATCATGATTACGGGCGTACCTGGGAGCATTTCGCGGCACTCGCGAAGCACATCCAGTCCACCGATTTTGTCCATGCGCACATCGGTGATTACGAGCTGTGGTGCATGGGTCGCCAGGTTCTCCAGCGCTTTCTGGCCGGAAGAGTAGGCAACGGTCTGATGACCTCGTTCCTGGCAGATATCAGAAATGACCTGAACCATTGCTGGGTCGTCATCGATTATGAGAATGCGCGCCATAAGTATTGCGATTGATAGGGGATTCGCGCTTTTGAGAGTATTTCAGCAATGAGAGATGGGAAGAGCAATCTTGTGTAATTATTGAGAACGCGGTTTGTTCGCCTTCGATATGCCGCAGATCACAGAAACGCTGGTTAAAGAGAAGCTTGCCCAAGTTCGCTACCCTGGTTTTAGCCGGGACATCCTCTCCTTTGGCCTGCTGAAAGATCTCCGGATTGATGGGGCCGATGTCCGCATTCAAATGGCGCTCACCACTAGCGATGCGCGAATTCCTCAACAGATCAAAGAGGAGGCCGAGACGGCGTTACGGCAGATCGAAGGAATTGGTGCAGTGACGGTCAAGATTGACATTCACGCACCCGCGCAGACTCCGACAGCAAGTGCTGGTGCCTCCCCTCTCCCGGGGGTGAAGCATGTTATCGCGGTAGCGAGCGGCAAAGGCGGGGTCGGAAAATCCACAGTAGCGTCGAACCTCGCGACTGCGCTTCGCTCCACCGGGGCGGCAGTAGGACTATGCGACTGTGATCTTTACGGCCCGAGCATCGGATTGATGTTCGGCACCAACGAGCGCCCCATGGCGGACTCGGAGACCAACCAGATCCTTCCTATCGAACGGTACGGGCTGCTCCTAATGAGCATGGGCTTTCTCCTGGATGACGCTGCGCCAGCCATCCTGCGGGGCCCCATGGTGACGAAGTACACGCAGCAATTCCTCCGGCAAGTGGAGTGGGGCGAACTCGACTTTCTCATTCTTGACCTGCCCCCCGGCACAGGGGACATCCAGCTGACGATCGTGCAAACGGTTGCGCTGACTGGCGCTGTGATCGTGACTACCCCGCAGGAGGTTGCGCTGATCGACGCTCGTAAAGCAGCGACGATGTTCACGAAGGTTAACGTGCCGGTCCTTGGGATCGTTGAGAACATGAGCTACTTCCTCAGCCCGAGTGACGGGAAACGATACGATATCTTCGGCTCTGGAGGTGGTGAGCGTGAAGCACAGCGGCTCGGGGTACCTCTTTTGGGGCAAGTCCCGATAGACGTCGCCACAAGAGAGGCGGGCGATCGCGGAATGCCGATCGTAGCGGCCGACCCCAAAGGCGCGATAAGTCAGGAGTTCCTTCGTATCGCAGAGAATCTTGCGCGCTCACTCCAATCGTGATAATTATCTTCTCACCAATTTGCCGTCGTGAGCGCTTCGACTCATGGCTAAATTGTTTGACGATTCGAATCCAAGTTAAGAAAGCTATACGCGCATGAGCACCCGCACGGAACAACCCTCCGACTTGGTGAGAGACTCCCTCCTTTATAAGGAGTTTCTGGCAGAGCGAGAGGAGATCCTCCGTCACAAATGGATCGAAAGTGAGAAGGCGGGGCATGACATTGGGTTCGAGAAAGCACTACTCGACTGGATTGTGCGGTATCGGTCTTCGTGGCGGACGCAGCGTCAGCAGCGCGAGCCAAGCGCCGCTTAGTTCCATCGCTCTCGTTCGGTTTTCTGCGGGCGCTTCGACTGGATCGAAGCGCCTGTTGCATTTTCGGCTTTCTTAGAAGCGGTGTGCCGATATGCTGACCTTGTTCCTTTCACTGCGGTCCCGCGAGTCCGCAAAGGGATTACTTCATGCCAGAATCAGGCCAGACTCCACCAGTGGAACATGCTGTGCTCGTGCTCGACGCAGCGGCGATCGAACGGGTGCTTAAACGCATCGCCCACGAAATCATCGAGCGCAATCCCGACCTATCCCAGGTCGCCCTTGTCGGGGTCCCCTCCCGAGGCATAGAGATCGCCAGCCGACTCGCCGCACACGTCGCACAGTTCGGCGGCGCTTCGGTTGAAACCGGCGTGATTGACGTCTCCATGCATCGGGACGATCTGCACACCCGCCGCCGGATGTGGCCAATCCAGCCGACTCAGCTACCCAGGGATCTCAGCGGTAAGACGCTGATTCTTGCCGACGACGTGCTCTTCTCCGGTCGGACGATTCGTGCGGCCATGGATGCCATCTCCAGTTTTGGCCGGCCCGCGCGCATTCAGCTTGCCGTGCTGGTGGATCGTGGCCATCGCGAACTCCCGATCCGCGCAGACTACGTCGGCAAGAATCTCCCCACGTCGTATAAGCAGCGCGTCTTCGTTCGCTTCCAGGCAATGGACGGTGCTCCGGACGGTGTGTGGCTGGAGAAAGCATAACCAATGAGCACGCCCCCCTCTCCCGTGGAATGGACTCGCAAAGATCTCCTCGGAATTCAGGAGCTGAGCGCTGACGAACTCACGTTAATCCTCGACACTGCTGCCGCTTTCAAGACGGTTGGCACCCGCGAGATCAAGAAGGTGCCTGCCCTGCGCGGAAAGACATTGGTTAACTTCTTCGTAGAACCAAGTACCCGCACGCGCACCAGCTTCGAACTGGCAGCACACCGCCTGAGTGCCGATGTGATCAATATCTCGGCAAGCCAGTCGAGCCTGCAGAAGGGCGAGACGCTCAAGGACACCGCGATGAACCTGGAAGCACTCTTCGCGGATATTGTTGTCCTCCGGCACCCCAGCGCTGGTGCGGCGCAGTTTCTCGGCGAACGCCTGAAGGCGTGCGTAATCAATGCGGGCGATGGCGCGCACGAGCATCCTACCCAGGCTCTGCTGGATACCTTCACGGTCCGCGAGAAGAAAGGGCACATTGCCGGGCTGCACGTGGCGATCATTGGCGACATCGCCTTCTCCCGGGTGGCGCGGTCGAATATTCACGCGCTGCTCAAACTTGGCGCGCAGGTGACGCTCGTTGGCCCGACTACCTTGGTTCCGCACGAGTTCGCTCAGCTTGGCTGCCGCATCGAGCATCACATCGACGACGTGCTCGGGGAAGTCGATGTAGTGAATCTCCTTCGCATCCAACATGAGCGTCAGCGGAAAGAGTACTTTCCCAGCCTCGGCGAATACACGTCGCTCTTTGGCCTAACCAGGAAGCGTGCTGCCAAGCTCAAACCCGAGTGTCTCATCATGCACCCGGGGCCGATCAACCGTGGGGTAGAGATCGACAGTGATGTCGCGGATAGCGCCGCGAGCGTCATCCTTCAGCAAGTGACCAACGGCCTCGCGGTGCGCATGGCAGTGCTTTATCTCTGCGCTGGTGCGTCAGCGGGAGACAAGCGCATTAGCTAACCTTTTCTGTAGCCATGTCAGATACCTCTCTCCTGTTGACCAACGGACGGGTCATTGATCCTGCTAATCGCCGCGATGCGTTAGGCGACGTCTATATACAGAATGGGAAATTTGCAGATCCCAAGGCTGCTCCTGAGAACGTGGAGCGTATCGATTGCAAGGGCCTGATCATTGCCCCCGGCTTCATCGATATTCATGTGCATCTCCGCGAGCCTGGGCAGTCCGCAAAGGAGACAATCGCCTCCGGCACCCGCGCTGCGGCAGCAGGCGGCTTCACCACGGTAGTGTGTATGCCGAATACTTCACCGGTCGTGGATAACGCCAGCGTTGTCGCCTGGATTCACGAGAAGGCTAAGTCCGATGCTTGCATCAACGTGCTTACAACCGGGGCAATTACGAAGGGACTCGCCGGAGAGGAACTTGCACCCATTGGTTCACTCTATAAAGCGGGGGTGGTCGCGCTGACTGACGATGGCCGATGTGTGCAAAACCATGAAGTGATGCGCCGCGCACTCGAGTACGCAGGTATGTTCGGCTTGGTGGTCATGGATCACTGCCAGGATTACAATCTCGTGGGTAAGGGCGTGATGCACGAGGGCTACTGGAGCACCATTCTCGGCCTGCCCGGCTGGCCTGCGGCAGGCGAGGAGATCATCGTGCAGCGCAATGTGCTGCTCGCTGAACTCACCGGAACCGCCATCCACTGCCAGCACCTCAGCGCAGCGGGCAGCGTCCGGTTGCTACGGGAAGCCCGCGCGCGAGGGATCCCAATCAGCGGCGAGATTTGCCCCCACCACATCGCGCTCACTGATGAGGCGATCCGCGGCTACGACACAAACTTCAAGATGAATCCCCCGCTTCGCAGCGAGGCCCATGTCGAGGCGTTGATCGAGGGGGTGGCGGATGGCACGATCACCATTCTGGCGAGCGACCACGCGCCGCATTGCAACTTCGAGAAAGAGGTAGAATTCGATCAGGCGCCTTTCGGCATTCTTGGCTTGGAGACAGAGGTCGGCCTCTTTCTGGACATCCTCGTGTACCGGAAGAAAGCGATCAATCTCCCGCGCTTCATTGAGCTGTTCACAAGCAGCCCCGCACACCTCCTCGGATTGGAAGCGGGTACGCTCGGCATCGGCCGCGTCGCGGACGTTACGCTTCTTGACCCCGGACTCGAATGGACCGTCAACCGCGAGGAAGGCCGCTCTCTCTCATGCAATACGCCTTTTCATGGGCGCGAGCTAAAGGGGCGCGCCGTTCGGACAATCGTCGCCGGCAAGACCGTCTGGTCACTTTCCTAGCGCTCCCAAGGGAGCACTTACTAGTCCTCGATCCCCGCTTTAGCAGACTCCGCGGGCCTGGCATGCTGGATTGCCGCAACCCGCTCGCTCTCCCGCCAGTGCTTCACCAGCGCACCGGTCGCTAGTGCGACAAGGATGCAGGTAACGAGAATGATTTCGTCGCGCGTAAGTCTCATGCGTTAAGGCGAGAGGCGTTCAATCGTCCAGCTTCCCTCGACCGTGCGCGTGTAGCGCAGGCGATCGTGCAGACGGCTGCGCTGTCCCTGCCAAAACTCGATCGTCCTAGGTGCAACGACGTAGCCTCCCCAGAAAGGAGGGAGAGGAATCTCACTCCCCTCGGGGAACCGTTGCCGGGCGTCCGCAAACTGCCGTTCGAGTTGTTCACGATTCACCACCACCGAACTTTGTGCCGAGGCCCACGCGCCGTGCCGGCTGCTCTCCGGTCGTGAGTGAAAGTACGCCTCCGACTCCTCTCGAGATGTGCGGCTGATCGTCCCCGTCACATTCACCTGCCGCTCCAGTGCGCCCCACCAGAAGGTCAGAGCCACCTGCGGATGCGCCTCCGCTTGCCGCGCTTTGGCGCCGTCGTAGTTTGTAAAAAACGTAAAACCCCTCTCGTCCAAACCTTTGAGGAGAACCGTCCGGGTCCAAGGCTGCCCCTCGCCATCCACTGTCGCGAGAATCATTGCATTTGGCTCCAGGAGTTCGCGCTCCGTTGCCTCGTGCAGCCAGACACGAAACTGCTCCAGCGGATCCGCGCTCAGATCCTCCCGGTGAAGACTCCGAGAGGAATACTCCTGCCGGAGGGCTGAAAGCTGGTCGGGTGACAAGGGCATATCCGCCTTCTGCCCGAAACCGCCACGCAACGGAACCGTTTTCTCCGGGCGACATCGACGGCATGCTACTCCAGAGAAAAGCCTGCCAGTTCACACCGGCAGGCTCACTCTTCCAACTTAACACGCCCCCTTTAGGGCGGCTGCGCTATCTCATACTTCTTACACAGCGCTCTTCCGGAAGCGACGGAACCCGATAAGCCCGCTCATCCCTCCGAAGAGAAGCAATGCGGATGCAGGCTCTGGAACTACCGTCAGCACAATATCAGTGTTGTTGCCAGCCAGGCCGAGTGTCCCGGTGAAGCCACCACCCAAGGAACCGGAGAGGCTCCCATTGTCGAGCGATCCGACGATCCCAATATTGCCGTCAAACAGCGTGTACGTGCCGCTCTGCAGGCCAGCAAGCCTCGTGAAGGTGAAGTCCCCAAAGCCGAGTACTCCAGTGCCAATCGACAATGTGTTATCGCCAAATGCCACCTTGTCGCTGAGTGCGAGACTGCCGAGCTCAAACTGGAGCGCACCGCTGTTGGCGGGCGTTACCGCACTGATCAGGCTCAGGTCACCGTTCATCGTCAGCGTACCGGCACCGTCTCCGGGGGCTAACCGCGCACCCGTGCTCATCGTCACATCGCCCACAACTGTACCTCCACCTCCGAGTAACTGATTTGCACCGAGCGTGAGGCCCTGCTGGAGCAAAGTTACGTCGAAAGTTGAACCTGCCTTGGCAGTGATTGACGTCGTGCCCGAGATGCTGCCGGAAATCGCCAGCGTCCCTGCCTCAACCACGGTTGCTCCCGTGTATGTGTTTATACCCGAGAGGGTGGTGACCCCATCTCCTCGTTTGATGAAGCCCCCGCTCACATTCGGCGCAAGGGTGGCTGCAGCAGCTAATTCGGCAGTACCGCCACCTCCAATCAACGCTGCCGTAGCACTCGTGTACCCAACTCCTGGGTTGGTGATGGTGATACTCGTCAGGTTGCCTGCCGCATCGATATTTGCCACGCCCGTCGCGCCGACGCCATCACCCTGAATATCGACAATCGGCGTGGCAACGAAGCCAGTACCGCCTGTGTATTCGACCGAGCGGACACCGTTGCCAGTCGGGGCCTTGAGATCCTGATTGATGTCGATGGCGAATCCGCCGTCATCGATGATCGCTCCGCCGTCATTGATCACAGCGGAGTCCAGCAACTGCATGAAGGTTGAGTTCGATGCGTTGGCTTTCAGGGTGCCTCCATCGAAGTTCGCGAATCCCGATCCGCCACCCTTCTTCACCACGGAAGCTGTGACGACCCCGCCGTTGAAGTTCACGGTACCCACACCCCCGGCATTGACTCCCAGGAAGACTCCGTCGCCGCCGGCGACATTTAGCGCCGCAGAACCGGAGACGTTCAGTTCACCAACAGACGGCGACACTTCGAAGGCCTCGCCAACGAGGACTGAACCATTCCCTGCACCAGTACCCAAGACGTTCAACGTGGCATTGCCGGTGAGGTTCGTGACACCTCGAACGTCGCGCGATGCGGTGATGAAATTCCGGTTCGTGACGTTCAGCGTTCCCCCACTGAGATCTGCGGTGGCATTGCTGTTCCGTCCAATTACGAACCAGGCGCCTCCGGAAACCGTTCCGCCAGTCATCTTCAACGAGCCAAATGAACCGGCTCCGGCTCCGACCCACACTTCACCGGCGGCATTCACCGATCCCGAGGTGACGTTGAGTGCTGCATTAGCCCCGCCGGCGATTCCAACGTTGACGTTAGTGCCGCCATTGTTGGCGTTGATCACACCACCGTTCACGTCGAGAACCGCAGGACTGTTGCCCACGGTTCCGATCCGGATTTGGCCCACGTTGGGTGTATTTGCGCCATTGATCGATCCGCCAGTCGGCAGCACCAGCCTGGTATTCTCGACGTTTGTCGTACCGGTGAAGGTGTTAGCCGCAGCGAGCACGATTGTACCCAGCCCCGGTCCGCCATTCGCATTGTAGAAGTCTACTGCGTTCGTGCCGGCGATGTTCGCATTCACGGTTAGTGTCGTTCCACCTGCGGTACCGAAGTCCCCATTACCGCTGGCCAGGATGATCGAGCCGCCACCGGTTCCGTTAATTACACCTCCAGTCGTAGACTGCAGAATGCTCCCGCCGCCGTTGCTCAGGCTAAGATTGCCGGCTCCAACGTCTACGATACTTGTTGCTCCACCGTTCACATTCAGCGTCGTGACGCTACTTGCCGGACCAGAGATCGTGAGTGTCCCCGGCTGATTGCTGTTTACGACCAAGGAGGTAGCCGTACCAGTCGCAAGGCCGCCTGTGAAAGCAGTGTTGCCCGGACCGGAGACATTCAGCGTAAGTGCCCCACTGCCTGTTCCACTCATCAATCCCCCGAAGGTAAGGGATGTACCCGGGAGAGTACTTTCGTTGACCAGGTTCAGTGTTTGCGCAGCGGCACCACTTCCGATTGTGCCTGCTCCCGTACCGAAGTTCAGCGCGTTAGTTCCCGTGAAGGTAAGGTCATTCACCAAGCGCACAGAGTTGTTCGTGCTTAGCGTGATTGCACCACCACTTGTGTTGTTGATCGTCCCTCCATTAATGGTCAGCGCACCGGTCCCAAGTGCAGAGCTATTGTTTACGTTCAGGGTACCCGCATTCAGGGTTGTTCCCCCTGCGTAGGTGTTCGCAGTCGTAATGGTCAGCGAACCGGTTCCGCTCTTGGTCAAGAGCCCCGCAGCAATGCCGAAACCACCGCTGCTGGTCAGGGTGTAGTTCTTGCCAGAGTTCGAGAATGTCGTGCTGGTCGGACTGACGTTCTGGGCAATGTTGACGTTCGTCGTCCCCGTGGCGGAGTCGTCGAACAAGACGGTATCCCCGGTGATGAATTCGGTGGGCGCCCCTGTAGATTGCAGCTTCCAGTTGAAAGCTCCGCCGATCGGACTCGTCGTCCAGTTTCCGTTCTGAGCTCCCGTCCAAACAGGTAGATCACCGGTGATTGCAAGACCGATGATGCCACCTCCGTTAGTGATTGCAGCATTCTGACGAGCTCCCAGACCCGCAATGGTCCCCTTCTGAAGATTGGCCGTATTTCCGGTGAAGGTTGTATAGCCGACCAAGTCATACGTCCCCGTCGTCCATAGGTTGTCCCGGTTGCTCACATTGAGCGTCACCAACCCGCCGGCATTAAAAATTCCAGTGTTGATCGAGACCGACTCGTCGTCGGAGGTCTGAAGATTCAGGGTGCCCGCACCGCTGAATGAAAGCGAATTGAGCATCAGCACACCGGTACGAGGAACGCCGTTGGTGAGGGTTCCACCATCGGTGACAGTCACCCGATCAATGATCCCCGTTCCGTCGAGTGTACCATTCGCCACGGTAACCAACGGAGTCAGCATTAACGTGCTGTTCTGAACCAGCGTTGCTCCAGCTCCGTTCACCTGGATGCCGCTGCTGTTATCCAGCGAAGCATCACCACTCAGGAGGAGCCTTCCGCCGGAAACTACCGTGCTGCCAGTGTAGTTGCTCGCCTGAGTCAGCGAAAGCGTGCCGACACCTCTCTTGATTAAGCCACCGGTGGAGCCGACATCCGCAGTAAGCGCCTTGCTAATCGTGATATCAAACCCGTCGGTGTCGATGATAGCCCCCCCATTGCGAACGATCGGATTAACCGTTCCTCCAATGAAGTTATTGTTGTTTACGGTCGGCTTGAGGGTTCCACCGTTTAGGAACAAGTTGGAAACCGAGCCCGCCCCGCCACTGCCAGTAATGTTGTTCACGCGTAACGTGCCACCATCGAGATTCACGATGCCAGACGCCGTCGGGGAGTTGGCGTTAGTAATTTCAAGCGAACCGTCATTGTCCGTTTTCTGAACCAAACCGGTACCATTGATCGTCAGAACTCCGGAAGCGCCGTCGCGCCCAATCGCGAACCAGTTGCCTACACTCGCCGTGCCAGCACTTACGGTCATCGATCCGGTGCCGCCAGCACCCTGGCCGATCCAGAGCTCGCCTTCGGAGCGCAGCTCAGCATTCGCACCGTTGACCACGATCTCGCCGATAGCACCAGCCCCATCGCCTACAATGAACTGCTCGTTGTTGACGTTAAGGTACTTCCCAGTGCCGGTCAGCTCGATCTTGCCGGTGGTACCTGTCTGAGCGACATAGGTACGTCCCGTGTTGGTGAGCATGCCTCCGCTCATCTTGAGCGTGCCGCTTCCACCTGTACCACCCTGATTCGTGCCGAAGTAGTTCCACCCACCGGTCGTGATCGTCCCGGCATCGACATTTATCAGCCCAGTTCCACCGCTCGCACCAATTATGAGGTCGTTGCGCATGACCAGAGTGCCTTTAGTGTTCACGTTAACCGTGCCAGTACCCCCGCCCCCGTTGTCATCACCGCCAATGTAGAGCCGCCCACCGTTACCAGTGTTCCCGACAGTCATCGATCCCTCGCCAACGCCAAATCCGGTCAACGTGCCACCTGCGCTGTCGGTTTTAGCAAGGTTGTAGACTCCGGTGCCGCCTTCTACTCCGACGAACATCCAGTTGTTATTGCCGGTCGATGCCAGGCCAGCCGTGTGATTGAGGAGTCCAGTCGAGCCGACTCCGGTACCGACAAAGATATCGACCGGAGTAGCTGCTAGATCCTGCAGGATCGTCGCCACATTTCCGGTGTTCGTGTTGATGATGGCGTTCTGCCCGGCAGGAACCACGTCGCCACTCCAGTTCGTGGGAGTGTTCCAGTTGATGTCAGTCTCACCATCCCAGGTTTGCTGAGCACCCGCAGGGATCGAGACGGTAAGAAGGGAAAGGATGCTCGCCGTGAGGATACGGCGTCGAGGATTGGGGTAGGTCACAGGTAGGAATCGGGTAATCACGAGAAAGAGTACGTATTATTATCTGTAAAACTACGTATGCTTTGACACCGCACAACTACGTACTTGGTTTTTCTCCTGTGACTTATGAACTGCCTCGACCGCAGTTCCGCAGGCTACCGTAGTTACACCCTCTTTTTGGTTTTAAGTACCACAGCACCAGTTGTTTCCTTGGAGTTACTTGCCCCAACCCTGCTTCTCGATAGGACAGTGCCGGCGCCTTAGCTCTCGCATTGCGGCTTGGAGCCCCGGTGTCGGAGCAGTTTGCTCCGGCGGTGCAGCTCGTAGCCCCGGCGTCGGAGCAGTTTGCTCCGGCGGTGCAGCTCGGAGCCCCGGCGTCGGAGCAGTTTGCTCCGGCGGTGCAGCTCGGAGCCCCGGTGTCGGAGCAATTTGCTCCGGCGGTGCAGCTCGGAGCCCCGGTGTCGGAGCAATTTGCTCCGGCGGTGCAGCTCGGAGCCCCGGCGTCGGAGCAATTTGCTCCGGCGTTGCAGCTCGGAGCTCCGGTGCCGGAGCAATTTGCTCCGACGGTGCAGCTCGGAGCGCCGAAGGTCCGCGGGTAGGGCAATCTACTCGAGGCGGTAGGAGATCTGACGAAAAAAGATCGGGCTATGACGAGAGATCCTGGCCGGGAAGTTACGCGGTGGACCTTTCAGTTCAGTGTTTTCATCCGCCGCCTCGGACCGGTATGAAGGCCGCCCGCAATTTATGAAAATCGTCCTCGCGTATTCCGGTGGCCTCGACACGTCCGTGCTGCTGGCCTGGCTCAGGGAAACCTATCAGGCGGAGGTGATCGCCTTTTGTGCCGATGTAGGGCAGGAGGAGGAACTGGATGGACTGGAGGCGAAGGCGCTGAAATCCGGGGCGAGCAAGATCTTTATCGACGATCTGCGCGAGGAGTTTGCGCGCGACTTCATCTTCCCGATGTTCCAGGCCGGGGCGCTCTATGAAGGGCAGTATTTCCTGGGCACGTCGATCGCGCGCCCGTTGATTGCCAAGCGCATGGTGGAGATCGCGCAGGCGGAAGGGGCGGATGCGATTGCCCATGGCGCGACTGGCAAGGGGAACGATCAGGTGCGCTTTGAGCTGACTTCGGCAGCGCTCGCACCGGAGATCGAGGTAATCGCGCCGTGGCGACAGGATCGTTACCGCGACCAATTCCCCGGTCGCGCGGAGATGATCGCCTATTGCGAGGAGAAGGAGATCCCGGTGCAGGCTTCGGCGAAGAAGCCGTACTCAATGGATCGCAACCTCCTGCACATCTCTTTCGAAGCGGGCATCCTTGAGGATCCGTGGTTCGACGCGAGCGCGGAGAAGGCGCGCGACATGTACGTACTCTCGGTCTCGCCGGAGGAAGCGCCGGACAAGGCGGAGCACGTGGAGCTGGTCTTCGAAAAGGGGCTCTGCACGGCGATTGGGTATCACGAACTGGATGCGGTGCTTGCGGAGCTGGGTCACACGGAAAAGCTGGCGTACGACCAGGAGAATCACGCGCGGCTCTCGCCCCTGATGGTAATGCGCGTCCTGAACAAGCTGGGCGGGCGGCACGGAATCGGCCGCGTGGACATGGTGGAGAACCGCTTCGTAGGGATGAAATCGCGCGGCGTGTATGAGACGCCGGGCGGCGCTATTCTGCACTTCGCACATCGGCAGATGGAGTCGATCACCATGGACCGCGAGGTGATGCACCTGCGCGACTCGCTCATTCCGAAGTACGCGGAGCTGGTCTACAATGGGTTTTGGTTCTCGCCGGAACGGGAGGCACTGCAGGCGCTCGTGACGGAGACGCAGAAGCACGTAAGCGGAGTGGTGCGCGTGAAGCTTTACAAGGGAAACACCATCGCGGCGGGCCGGAAGTCGCCGCTGAGCCTGTACAATCCGCACATCGCGACCATGGAGGCGGATCCGACGAAAGCGTACAATCAAAACGACGCGACGGGCTTCATTGCGCTGAATGCCCTGCGTCTCAAGGTGGCGGCCCAAGTCCACGGTCCCGCCGCGACATAGGGTCCATGGATTCCTTGGACGGGAAAGTGATACTCGTCGTCGGAGGCGGGACGGGGATCGGGCTGGCGATCGGCACAGCTTTTCTGCGGGAAGGCTGCCGCGTCGCGCTGGCGGGGAGGAGGGAGTCTACCTTGCGCGCGGCAGACGAGACCGAAGGCGGCGGAGCGTTTCAGGTGAAGACTTGCGACGCAAGCGACCGGGGAGAGGTGGCCGAACTGCTGGCATGGACCGAGCGGACACTGGGACCCGTGGAGATCCTGGCATATTGCGCGGGGATCAATGTACCGAAGCGGCTCTTCGCGGATGTGGAGCCGGAGGAGTTCGACCGGGTGCTCTCGGTGAATGCAACGGGTGCGTTCAACTGCATCCACGCTGTGCTCCCCGGGATGCGAGCGAGGCGGGCGGGATTGATCTTCAACATCATCTCGGTCTCGGGCGCTCGGACCTCACTGCTGGGTGGGCTGCCCTACTCGGCAGCTAAGTTTGCTCAAGCGTCGATCGGCACATCGGCAAACCTGGAAGCCATGGCGGACGGAGTACGGGTGACGAATATCTACCCTGGCGAAACGAACACGCCGATTCTCGATCAGCGACCGTTACCACCGACCGTCGAGCGGCGGTTGGAAATGCTACAGCCCGAGGATGTGGCTGCAATAGCGCTGGCAGTTGCGCGGCTCCCCGCGCGCGCGGTGGTGGCGGAGATCGTGATGGTGCCTGGGTATTCGCCTTTCGCCTGACGACGTAAGATCGGTCCACGAAAGGCACGAAAGGACACGAAGTATTGAGGGGGATGAAGGGGCCCGGGATTGCTAACTCGGCAAGTGCACCCGCGCGGCTATGCGTGGCGGCCTTTGAAGGTGAGTTCGGCGATGCCGGACTTGTCGAGTTCGCCGAGGCCTTCGGCAATCAGGCGTTTGTACTGGGCCTCAGTGGCGCGGGCGAGTGGCAGCTCCAGTCCCACCTTTTGGGCGAGCGCCAGGGCGATCCCGCTGTCCTTCGCGGCGTGCGCTCCGGAGAAGAAGCAGGTGTGATCGCGGTTCTGCATGTCCTCGCCATCCGTCTGCAAGACACGCGAAGCAGCGCCAGTCTGGCTGAAGACCTCGCGCAGCATGGTGAGATCAAGACCAAGCGCATCGCCGAGCCCAAGCCCTTCGGCTAAACCTGCGGTGTTGATGTTCATGACCATGTTCACCAGCGCCTTAACGGTGGCGGCCTGCCCGGCTGCGCCCACGTAGCGGAGGGAGGAGCTAAGCTTCTCCAGGACAGGGCGTGCTACCTCGAAGGCTTCTTCGCGGCCAGCGCACATAAGATACAGCGTGCCCTCGCGCGCCTGCGTAATGCTCGATGCCATGCTCGCCTCGATCGTCTGTGCACCGGCGTCCTCGGCACGGCGCTGCACCTCGAGGTGGGTAGCCGGAGAAACGGTCGCGCAGTTGATGAAGAGCTTTCCCTTTGCGCCCTGGAGCAGGGAAGTGCCGTCCACGGCGAAGATGCGATCCATCGCTGCATCGTCGGTGACGACAGTAATGATGACCTCCGCGGCGGCGGTCACCTCGGGGAGCGAAGCTGGCGCAGCGCAGCCGAGTTCGGTGGCAAGTTCCTGCGCATGCGCGCGGTGGGCATCGTACACCGCAGTCACCTGGAAGGACTGGTCCTTCAAGCGACGGGCCATGTTTGCACCCATCCGGCCGACTCCAACAAAGGCAATGCGTTGAGACATCCGCAGAGTCTGCGAAAGAAGCGCGGCGGGTGGCAAGAAGCGGCGTGCCTGGCGGGACAAGCCCTCGCTAGACCCAGACGCCGTCCGGTATGACGGCGTTCTTAGGCACGATGACAATGCCTTCGCGAATATAATAGTTCGCCCCGTCGTAATGGTCCGGCTTGCCGTCAGGCGTGATTACTACGCCGTCGCCGATACAGGCGTTCTTATCGATAATCGCCTGGTCGATCACGCAGTTCTTACCAATCCCGACCCGAGGTCCTCCCCGGCGGGAAAGATCTGCCTCAAAGAAGTCGGCACCCATGAGGATGGAGTTTCGCACCGTCGTGCCGCTATCCACATAGGAGCGCACACCGATTACCGCGCGCTCGATATGGGCGTCGGAGATGATGCAGCCATCAGAGATGATGGCCTGCTTGATCGTCGCGCCGTTGATCTTGCTCGCTGGAAGGAAGCGCGCGTGAGTGTAGATGGGCGCGACGGTGTCGAAGAATGAGAAGGCGGGGACCGCGTTCGTCAGATTCAGATTTGCGTCGAAGAAAGACTGGATGGTGCCGATGTCCTCCCAATAGCCCTGGTAGATGTAGGCGAAGACCCGTTTGCTATCGATCATCCCGGGGATGATGTGCTTGCCGAAGTCCACCTGATCATTATCCAGCGCGTCGATCAGCGTCTGCCGATTGAAGACGTAGATACCCATGGAGGCCTGGTAGAGATCGGCGGCAGGATCCTGTTCTAGCTCCGTAAGCAACTCCTTGGGAATTCGGAGTTCATCCAGGAGCGCGGCTTCCTTTGGCTTCTCCTCGAACCGGATGATCTTGCGCTCAGCATCGGTATGCATGATGCCAAAATCCGTGGCCGCTTCACGGGCGACGGGGATCGTCGCAATGGTTAATTCCGCTTCGTTTGCGATGTGCTGGTGGAGCACCTCGCGAAAGTCCATGCGATAGAGCTGATCGCCTGAGAGAATGACGTAGTACTCGTAAGGGAACTGTAGGAAGTCGCGCATGTTCTGCCGCACGGCGTCGGCCGTGCCCTGGTACCAACTGGTGTCGGTGGGCGTCTGCTGCGCTGCGAGGACCTCGACAAAGGAACGGGAGAATGAGTCAAACTTGTACGAGCTCGCGATGTGCCGGTGCAGCGAGGCGCTGTTGAACTGGGTGAGCACGTACATCCGGCGCAAGCCGGAGTTGATGCAGTTCGAGATGGGAATATCGACGATGCGATACTTGCCCGCCAAGGGGACCGCGGGCTTGGAGCGTTCCTTGGTCAGGGGGAAGAGCCGGGTCCCAGCACCTCCTCCCATAATGATCGCGAGGGTCTTGTCCGTGACAGCGGCGGGGATCAGAGAGCTCATAGGCAGGAGGGCGGCTAAACCTGAATCAGCCTGCTGGAGAAAGGCGAGCGTGGAATGGCGCTCGCACGGAGCCACCCGGCAAGTAGAGTCCGCCCGCTGCTTGTCCAGCCTGCGAATCTCTGCAAGCATCCACTCTCTCACCTCGTCCTATCCTCTATGTGCGGCATCGTCGGTTACATCGGTAGAAACAACGCAGTCCCCATCCTTCTCGACGGCCTCCGCCGACTGGAATACCGCGGCTACGACAGCGCGGGGATGGCGATCATCAATGGTAACGGGATCGAGTTGCGCAAGCGCGTCGGGCGGATTGCAAATCTCGCGGAGTTGCTGAAGGAATCGCCGGTGGAAGGCGAGATCGGTATCTCGCACACACGTTGGGCCACGCACGGTGGTGTCTCCGACGACAATGCCCACCCGCACTTTGACCGGAGCGGGAATCTCGCACTGGTCCACAACGGGGTCATCGAGAATTACTCCACCCTTCGCGATCAGCTGATCCGTGAAGGACACACTTTTAAGTCACAGACGGACACCGAGGTGCTGGTGCATTTAATCGGCAAGCACTTCGATGCGCTCACCGATGCGCAGGGTGGCAGCGCCCCCACGAAAGGGCGGCTAATCGAAGCGCTACGAATGGCTCTGAAACAGGTGGTCGGGACGTACGGCATCGTGATCGTGCACAAGGACATTCCGGATCTACTGCTCGGAGCGCGAAGGGGTAGTCCTCTCGTTCTCGGCTTGGGTAAAGGTGAGAACTTCTTCGCGAGCGACGTAAGCGCGATCGTCGCCCACACCCGAGATGCGGTGTACCTGAAGGACTACGACATCGCCGCGCTATCGCGGGATCAGTTTGAGATCTCAAGCCTGCTCGGTGGGACGAGCGGATTCGAGGTGAGCAAGGTGGAGTTCTCCGAAGCGGATGTGGATAAGGGCGAGTACCCGCACTACATGCTGAAGGAGATCTACGAGCAGCCTGCGACGATCCTCGACGCGATGCGCGGACGGCTCTCGATCGAGGAGGCGACGGCAAAGCTCGGTGGGCTGGAGATGACAAACGCGCAACTACGCGCGGTTGAACGGATCGTGATCACGGGCTGCGGCACGGCGCATCACGCGGGCATGGTCGGCGAGTACCTCGTCGAGCATTTGGCGCACATTCCCACTGAGGTGGAATTCGCGAGTGAGCTGCGTTACCGGAATCTCCCGCTGCCGAAGGATACCTTGGTCTTCTGCGTGTCACAGAGCGGCGAGACAGCGGACACCCTGGCGGCGCTTCGGGAGAGCCAGCGGAAAGGCCACCGAACGCTGGGCATCTGCAACAACGTGGCGTCGACAATTGCCCGCGAAAGTGACGGTGGGGTGTACATGCATGCAGGGCCGGAAATCGGCGTAGCCGCCACGAAATCCTTCACCAGTCAGGTAACGATCTTCACGCTTATTGGCCTCCTCTTGGGGCGCATCCGCAACCTTTCGAGCAGCCAGGGAAGCGAGATCGTCGCGCAGATGGAGATGCTGCCGGACAAGGTCGCGCAGATCCTCAAGCAGAACGATCACATCCGGAGCATCGCGCAGAAGTACTCCAAGGCTCAGGCTATGATGTTCCTAGGGCGGCAGTTCAACTATCCGGTAGCCCTGGAAGGCGCACTGAAGATGAAGGAAATCTCCTACATTCACGCCAGCGGGCACCCGAGCGCGGAGTTGAAGCACGGCGTGATTGCGCTGATCACTGAAGATGTACCGAGCGTCTTCATCGCCCCTGATGACAGCGTCTACGATAAGAACATCTCGAACCTCGAAGAAGTGAAGGCGCGGAAGGGTCCGGTCATCGCAATCGGCACGGAAGGCTGCGATAAGCTCGCGCGGGTGGCTGACGACGTGATCTTCATCCCTGCGTGCCCGGATTACCTATCGCCAATCCTGACCGCGATCCCACTTCAGATGCTCGCTTACCATACAGCAGTGCACCTCGGCTGCGACGTGGATAAGCCCCGCAACCTCGCAAAGAGCGTGACAGTGGAGTAACAACGTCGGGACACTCGCAAAGCGCGGCGCGCCACCTGCTACTTGATGCAGCGAATTACATCGCTGCTCATGTTTGCACTCGCGCTCTGCATTGTTGGTCTCGGCACTCTGATCTGCCTCGTTTCTGGGATCTGGTCCATCGTCGTGGCATTTCAGAGGCACATCTTCTGGGGGCTCGCGGTACTCTTCATCCCGCTCGCAAATCTGGTCTTTCTGTTCGTCGCGTGGGCTGAAGCGAAGAAGCCGTTCCTCATCGGAGTCGTTGGCATGTTCATCGGCCTGATCGGCGTATTTGCGATTCCTGCGGAGAATCGCAACTCGCTGCTGGCCATGGGAACTCGCGGTGGGCCCGTCGAGTTTGACATGGCCGCGATGAACGCCGGCTCCGGGGAGCCCGAAGCACTTTCGCAGGAAGCCGTGCAGGGAAAGCTCGCCCTCCTGCGTTCACGCGAGGCGGATCTCACCACCCGTAAGGCGGGTGTGAACCAGAAGGATCCCGCTGCCGTCGCGCTCCTGGACGCGGAGATTAAACAGTACAACGACGAACTCCAGCCCCTGCTAAAGCAGGTGAAGTAGCAGGAGGACTCACCCGCCGCGCTCACTTCGGCGCGCGTTCATTCGCTCACTATTTAGCGCCCGAAGTAGGCGACGCTGGTGCTCCCGGTTTCGCGTCTCGACGGTGCAGATCACCTGGACCTTGGACACGTCAGGCCCGCTGAAGGCGCGCTCGTGGACGATCTCTGTGACGCTCGCTCCGCCGTCGCTCAAGATACGGGTAAGCCGGGCAAGGCCGCCCGGTCGATCGCTGATTACCGCGGTGAATCGAAAGCGCCGACCATCAGCTACGAGACCTTTCTGGATTACCCTGCTGAGCACCAGGGGATCGATGTTACCGCCTGCGAGACACAGGACTACGCACTTCCCGCGAAGCTCCGGGAGCTTACCGGAAAGCAGAGCAGCCAGGGTGACCGCAGCGGCACCTTCCACAACGTCTTTCTCCAGTTCGAGCAGGCGAAGAATCGAGAGCGCAACCAGATCCTCCGGCACGCTTATAACCCGATCCACGCGCTCCTTCGCCACGGCAAATGCATTCTCGCCTACCTGCGCTATTGCGAGCCCGTCGGCGAGTGTCGCCCGTGAGCGGACGGTTACTGGGTGACCGGCGCGCAGGCCAGCAGCGAAGCTCGTGGTGTGGTTCGATTCCACGCCGATGATCTGCACCTCTGGTCGTAGCGACTTCGTCGCCAGTGCGATCCCTGCGAGCAGCCCTCCGCCGCCCACCGGCACAACTATCGCCTCCACCTCTGGCGTTTGCTCAAGGATCTCCAGCCCTATCGTTCCCTGCCCTGCAATCACCGCCGGATCGTCATACCCATTGATGTACGTGAGTCCCTCGCTCTCTACGAGGGCATCCGCTTCGGCGCGTGCCGCGGCGAAGTCTTCTCCCTTCACGACCAGCCTGGCGCCAAGTCGCTCACAGGTGCTGATCTTAATCAGGGGCGCAGCTGCGGGCATTGCTACAGTCACGGGAATCCCAAGTATCTTCCCATGGTACGCGAGCGCGGAGGCATGGTTCCCTGCTGAGGCTGCAATGACACCCCGGCGCCGCTGTTCGTCCGAGAGCTGCAGTAGCGCATTTCGTGCACCCCGTTCCTTGAAGCTGCCAGTCCGCTGATGGTTCTCCAGTTTGCAGAAGACTCGTGAACCGGTCAGCTCGCTTAGCGGAATCGACTCCAGGCAAGGCGTGACCATCACTGCGCCTGCGATGCGCTCGCGAGCGGCTTGGATGTCACTTAGCTGAACCGGGGAAGTCATGCGCAAGAGATTCGCCCCGCAGCCTGCGAACGCGCTCCCGATCTACACCTCAGCAGGGGCCGGTGCATGCGCCCACGCGAGATCCTTCGCCGGCTCGATACGCCAGCGCTCCGCAACGCGCGCAAGATCGTTGCTCACTGCCCAACGATCAGGAAGTGCGTCACCAGTGTGCGCGGGATTCCCGCCCTTCAAATCCATGCAGTTCGTGTTGTCCCCGAGCCGCCGCAGCTCTTCCATCTCGTCCTCGTCCAGCTTCAGCTCCGGCAGATGCGCGAGTTCTTCGATCTTCGTCTCAATTGGTTTCGCCTGGCTGCCGATCTCCTGGACCAGAGTTGGTACGACGCTCTGCACCGGCGCGTGGGAGAGATTCCAGAGACACGCGAGCTGCAGCATCGTGAGCCCGTGGCGCTCCGCGACCGGGCGCATCTTCTCCAGCTTGGCGTTGCCGGCATCCACCCAGCCTGCTGCGCGATAGTTGCGATGATCATACTTCGCAAATTCATGCCCCGGCTTCACGTCATCGTGAAAGAGGCCACCATAATCGACGACCCGCGTGATTAGCTTTACGCCGTGCTGCTCCGCGGCCGGTAGGCACATCTGGCCCGGCCAAGGCTCCAACGGATTCAAGATGACCATGGCCCAATCGAGCAACGGTCCGAAACGCTCGAAGCTTAGAATGACATCCAGGGTAAATCCGTTTGCAGGGCCTGGGGCGATACCGAGCCGCTCCGTCAACTTCTGCTCGCGCATCCGCTCCATGCCATTCCACACCGCGTCGCTCGTATACCCGATCGAGTCCGGGTTGTGCAGCATCAGGCAATCAAAGCTCTCCACCCGGCAACGTTCCAGCATTCGTTCCGTGGCCATCTGAATGTAGTCCGCATAATCGCGCGCGGTGGTGCGCAGGGCGGCGTCCGTGAAACGCGGATAGCCTTTCGAGCCGGCACGTTCTCCCTTGTAGAAATCGTGCCCGATCATTGCCACGAGCGAGTAGCTCTCGCGGGGAAAACCCTCCAGTGCGCGAGCCATCATCTCGTCAGCGGCGCCATTCCCGTACACGTCTGCCGTCATGAAAGTACGGATGCCCTCGGCATAGGCGTGACGAATGGCGTCAATGAAGCGCTCGTCAGTGAGAGGCTCTCCAAAGTGCATGAAGCGGCCCCCATTCCAGGTGCCGTAAGCCGTGCGGGTGATATCCATGCTCCGAGCATCCGATGCGCGGAGCGCGAAGGAAACACGGATTTTCCGCCGCGAAGATTGCGCAACCGGCACCCAGCCTGTGAAGACCGGGTGCCCGCAACTTGTCGCTAACTAGGAACGCGCGCCGTCGAGCGGAGCCGAGGCGTGCTCGACACGACTAGGCAGCCCCTCGCCCAAGGGTGCGATGCGAGCGCGCATTGCGGACATCTCGGACTGTAGGTCGATGATCAAACCTGCCGCGATTCGCGTACCGTAGTCCACGTCGGCCCGGTAGAAGTTGCAGATCGCGCGGAGTTGGATGTCCTTCCGTTCCACCTTGCTGAGTGCGCCGACGATGTTGGTAACCAACCGCGTCTTCTCTTCTTCGCTCATTAGCCGGTAGAGATCGCCAGCCTGAACGAAGTCGTCCTGCTGATAGTCGCGCGCATGATGCGCGACGGTACCCGTGACCGGATGCGGGAATGGAGCCGCTTCCGGGGTGGCGACGATTCTGTCGAAGCTGTTCGGCTCATAGTTCGGCGCCTCCTGAGCGCTGCCGTTGTACATGGAGCCGTCACGCTGATGATTCGCGACACCACCGCGTGCCGCGAACGGGCAATTCACCGGGATCTGCGCGTGATTGACGCCCAGGCGATAGCGGTGTGCATCAGCGTAAGCGAAGACCCGGCCTTGCAGCATCTTGTCGGGGCTAAAGTCAATTCCTGGGATGACATTCGACGGCGCAAAGGCCGCCTGCTCCACTTCCGCGAAATAGTTACGCGGATTGCGATCGAGCACCAGCCTGCCAATCGTCTGGCAAGGGAAGTCGCCGTGTGGCCAGACCTTCGTGACATCGAAGGGATCGAAGCGGTACGTCGCTGCCTCCTCCTCCGTCATCACCTGAATCTGGAAATCCCACTCCGCAGTTTGTCCGCTGCCGATATGGTTGAAGAGATCCCGGGTTGCGTGATCTGCATCCTCGCCGCACATCGCCACCGCTTCCTCGGCCATGAAGTTCCGAATGCCTGCCCGGCTCTTGAAGTGGAACTTCACCCAATGACGCTGCCCTTGTGCATTCACGAAGGCAAAGGTGTGTGAACCAAAGCCGTGCATCTCCCGGTACGAACGCGGCGTCCCGCGATCAGAGAACAAGATGGTCACCTGGTGCGTGGATTCCGGCACCAGGCTCCAGAAATCCCAGACCATGTTTGCGTCCTTGCAGTTCGTGGCCGGGTTGCGCTTCTGGGTGTGGATGAAGTCCGGGAACTTGAGCGGATCACGAATAAAGAAGACGGGCGTGTTGTTGCCGACGATGTCCCAGTTGCCATCCTCCGTGTAGAGCTTGAGCGCAAAGCCGCGAGGATCGCGCTCCGCATCGGCGCTGCCTTTCTCTCCGCCCACCGTGGAGAAGCGCAGAAAGCAGGGCGTGCGTTTGCCTAGTGTCTGAAACGGTGCGGCCTTGGTGAGGTGGCGCACATCTTCCGTGATCTCCAGGTAGCCATAAGCACCAGCCCCCTTGGCGTGGACCACGCGCTCGGGAATGCGCTCGCGGTTGAAGTGGGCGAGCTTCTCAATGAGATGGAAGTCCGTGAGCAGCACCGGACCGAATCGGCCAGCAGTCACCGAGTTCTGGTTGTCGGAAACCGGGATGCCATGCGCCGTGGTGAGGCGCTGGGCGATGGGAGCTTGAGGATCGGCAGGATTCATTGAGTGATCGGAAGACGAATAGTTCACGCCGCGGCTGTTGAGCCGGCGCGGCGTCTTGTACAGCAGTCGGGAGGTCGGCTGGAAGCACCGTTCACAGAGAGGTGACTCAATACGCCGCGTGTCCTGGCTCCCCTTCTGTAGCATCTGACCAGATCGCACACTGGTTCGAGAGGAAGTCTCCCCTTCCCGTGCTGCTTTCTTCCTGCGAGCGTGCGCGCAATGCTAGCGAAGGTCTTCTCGGGTGCGGTTTTCGGCGTCGATGCCTTCGAAGTGGAAATCGAGGTTAACGCCGCGAAGGGTGACATGGTCATCGTCGTCGTAGGATTGCCGGATACCGCCGTGAAGGAGAGCAAGGACCGGGTCACCACGGCCGTGGCGAACAGCGGCTACTTCTGGCCGCGTGGGCGGACGACGATCAATCTCGCCCCCGCCGACGTGAAGAAGGAAGGCCCGAGCTTCGATCTCCCCATCGCCCTCGGGATGATCTCCTGTGCCCAGGAGCAGACGCTCAAGAATGCCGACGAGTTCTGCTTCCTCGGCGAACTCGCTCTGACCGGCGCGGTCCGGCCCGTACGCGGTGTCCTGCCCGTCGCCCTGGAGGCGCGACGCCGCGGACGCTCCAAGCTGGTGGTGCCCACGGCCAATGTGCGTGAGGCGGCGATGGTCAGCGGAATCGAGGTCTATGGCGTGGAGAATCTGCGCGAGGCTTATGAGTTTCTCACCGGCGCGCGAATGCTCACGCCAGTGAAGGAAGACATCAGCGAGTTCTTCGCACGGCACCAGGACTACGATCTCGATATGGCCGACGTGCGTGGCCAGTATCAAGTAAAGCGTGCAGTCGAAGTCGCGGTGGCTGGCGGCCACAATCTCCTGATGATTGGCCCGCCAGGATCGGGCAAGTCGATGATCGCCAAGCGCATCCCGACGCTCATGCCGCCCATGACTCTGGAGGAAGCAATCGAGACGACAAAGATCCACTCGATCTGCGGGCTGCTCGATGCCGAGAAATCCTTCGTCGCGGTGCGCCCCTTTCGCAGCCCTCATCATACCATTTCGGATGTCGGCTTGATTGGCGGAGGCGCAATCCCGAGTCCCGGTGAGATCAGCATCTCGCACAACGGCGTGCTCTTCCTCGACGAGTTGCCGGAATTCAAGCGCTCAACTTTGGAGGTGATGCGTCAGCCGCTCGAAGACGGTCGTGTGACCATCTCCCGCGCGGCCGGCACGATGACCTTCCCAGCCGAGTTCATCCTCGTCGCTGCACTGAATCCCTGTCCATGTGGCTACTTCGGAGATCCGAAACGCGAATGCCGCTGCAGCCTTGTGCAGGTCCAGCGGTACCGCGATCGCATCTCTGGCCCGTTGCTCGATCGCATCGACATCCATCTCGAGGTGCCTTCGATTCAATACTCCGAGATGTCCAGCCAGGCTCCTGGGGAAGCATCCGCCCCTATCCGCGCGCGGATCGAACTAGCGCGTGAGATCCAACGGGCCCGTTACGGGAAGAGCAAGGCGACCTGCAATGCCCGCATTGGTACCAAGCAGCTAAAGACCCACTGCGTCCTCGATGAAGGCGGGGAAGGAATGATGCGCATGGCCATGACCGAGATCAACTTGAGCGCCCGCGCCTACGATCGCATCCTAAAGGTATCCCGCACCATTGCCGACCTCGCCGGCGAAGAGCGCATCCTCGCCGAGCATGTATCCGAAGCTATCCAGTACCGGACGCTGGATAGAAATCTGTGGATGTAGCGGAGAGCGAAACTGCTCATCCGCTCGGTGCGTCCAGTAGCTTGCTCGAGCACAGCAGCAGGTCTGCTAACGCGAGGGGTTCGACGGCGCACCGTTGCTGAAGCAGCGCGCCGTCTCTTACTCGCCTACGACGCAGAAGAGGTGGCCGTCGCCGCGGAAGAACAGGCGGCCGGCTGCGGCAACTGGTGAGGCGACAATTCGTTCGCCGAACGCGTTTTCGCTGAGCATCTCGAACTTTTCTCCCACGCGCGCGACGAAGACCGTGCCGTCCTCACGCGCCGCGTAGAGCAGGCCGTTGGCGATCATCGGCGAGGCGTAATAGGGCGTGCGATGTTCGGGAAGATTCGCGGTCCAGATCGTCTCGCCATTTGTGGGGTTGAGGCATACAACGCCGCCGCGATGCCGCAGCAGATACACGCGGCCATCATAAGCCACGGGCGAAGCCACGAAGACGCCGAGGTCATCGCGCTTCCAAACCCGATGCGTCTCGGTGACATCGCCTTCGCCGCCGAGCCGGATGCCGTGCAATCGCGCCTGATTGCGGTCGTCGCGCCCGACCGGGACCACTGCCATGTTATCCGCTATCACGGGCGTGGCGATGCCCGGCCAGAGACCGGCGGCGTCGGGATTGAATCCACCCGCGGACCACAGAACCTTGCCATCCATCGCGTTGTGCGCGGTGAGATGATCGGCGCCCCAGAGCAGCAGCGCCGGCTTGCCTGCGTGCTGAAACGCCACCGGCGTGGCGTAGCCATTATCGTTCTCGTTTGGCACCTTGTAATTGCGCGGCTGCTGCCAGCGAAGTTCGCCTGTTGCCTTATCGAAGCCCGCTAACCACGACTCGCCGCTGTGCATGCGCGCGAGCACGATATGGGTATCCGTCACGACCGGCGAGCTGCCTTGATCCCAGAAAAGTTCTTCGCGGCCAAAACGCTCTACGATGTTTGTCTTCCAACGCACCTTTCCATCGAGTTCGAGCGCCGCGAAGTGGCCGCTCTTGAAGTAAACAAACAGTCCTTTGCCATCGGTCACGGGCGAAGCGTTGCTGCTCGATGCCAGGGTGCGGTGCTTCGGCGAAACTGCTGAGCCAAGCTTCGTGCGCCAGAGTTCCTTGCCGGTGAGATCGAACGCGAGCACCGCGTCTTCGCCATTGTCTGGCGAGGTCACATACACGCAGCCATCGTGCACGATCGGCGTGGATGTGCCCTTGCCCGGCAGGGCGACCTTCCACGCCACGCGCGAAGCGTCCCATTTCGTCGGGTACCTTCCGGTGGTGATACTGCCGTTTCCATTTGGCCCACGCCAGTTTGGCCAGCCCTCCGGCGTCACGCTCTGCGCGGTAATGGACGAAACGATGAGTACAGAGAGGGCGGTGAGGTAAGTCACTATGCGGGGGCGAGAGGCGTTCATGAGGAAGAGGAGGGTTGAAAGCATTTCGTGTGATATCAAGAGCGGAGAACTTATCGACGATTGCGCCGGAACCTTGATCGTCCACAGACCGCTGACTGGGGGCAGACCCTGTACCTTCGACGCAAAGGGCGGCACCCCTGAAGGCTGACTCGAGCTTCTTCAAACACGGTCTCTGTTGCTCGTCTCCTGCCCTTCCGCCTTGGCCGCCTCGTGGAAGCGCCTGCTTTGGTATGCGTTACGGCTCCTCGCTGCGGGGGAAGAATCCGCCCCTATCCGCGCCCGGACCGAACTGGCGCGCGAGATCCAACGGGCTCGTTACGGCAAGATCCGCAGTGCAGAAGAGGTCCGTCCTGCACGATGCTCCGCCGCCCGCGCGCTGTGTTCGGACTCTCGCGATCCACACTAAAAGGGTCGTTTTTGACCCTCAAAGCTCGGCTGAAGGGGGTCAAAGCTCGGCCGAAGGCAGTCGATGATTGGTCGAAGGCAACGATGGAGTGGTGCGGCAAAGTTTTCCCACGGCACGCCACCGTCACCGGGGGCGGGCCAGTTCCGGAACCTCTCGGACGATAGTCTGACCCTGGCTAGCGACTCTCGCACCCCCGCGCGCCACTCCCGAGCTTCATCGGACACCCTCCGGCTGTCATTCGCGACCCTCCGACTGCCATCCGCCACTCGGGAATTCGCAACGACCAAGATCAATTTGAGCGCCGCGCCCACGACCGCATGCTGAAGTTCTCGCACACCTTGCCGGCCTCGCCGACGGAGAGCGCATCCTGGCCGAGCACGTGTCAGAAGCGATCACAGTGGATGAAGCGGGCACTAGTTGCCCAGAACGTTCGTCGCCGCGCGCCTTTAAGGTAGAGCGTTGGAAGCGAGTTCCTGGCGCGTCGCAATGGGAACGTAGCCAATCTCCAGACCCTCTGGTGGATTTAGGATTAGCGCGGGATCAATTTCAGCCAGAATGCCGAGATCAGGTGGGACGAGGTAATCCCGATCCTTGGTCCAGGTGCGATGCAATTTCTCTACCCGTTCCTGCACTTGCTCGCGTTCCTCGGGCGTGAGATTGGCGTTGAGCATCGCCGGTTGGTCGGCGAAGCGATACCAGTAATAGGTTACGACACTTCCATCTCCCAGCTTCGCGGTGAATGGTCCAGCCTTAGGCCCGGGCTTCTTCCAGGAGCTTCC
Source organism: Spartobacteria bacterium (assembly GCA_031389825.1). Lineage (GTDB taxonomy): Bacteria > Verrucomicrobiota > Verrucomicrobiia > Chthoniobacterales > Chthoniobacteraceae > JANMSW01. The sequence continues at coordinate 28,622 of JANMSW010000034.1, read as the reverse complement.
GGCGTCATCCGGTGTCGTGCGCGGCTCTTGCGGCTTTTCTTTAGGCGTTGCGAAGCGGTGCTCGGTCAGGCCGACCCCAGCTGGCAAGTCCCTGGCGTCCATTACCTGCCACTGCGGCTTGTTTCGGGCGTTCGTGCCGAGCTGATAGTATTCCGGCAGAGTGACGAGTGACCCCTCGCGGCGCGTGAGTTGCGCGTTCCACTGGTATCCGAAGGTGATCGGATCCGGGGTGAAGGAGGTAGCGAAGGAGTTCCAAGCAAGCGGCACCTTGTCGTCGCGCTTCGTACTGGGTGGGTAGATGCTCCAGTTCGATCCACCGCCACTGCGAAAAGTATGCACAGCGGAAGCGTCCGACCGTATGGTGCCGTCAGCGCCCGCGCCGCCGTCGAACCAACGCTGCACGTCATCCCAAAGTGCGGCTTTCTTATACGCGGTAAGCCGATGCAACACGGTCGAGGTGCCATCCGCGCCGATAGGGAAGCGAGTCGGCGCGACTCGCGCATAGTTTTCACCGCTCAAAATAGCCGGTACATGCTGGGTCTCCATCTGGATCGACTTGTTTGGTCCGGCGGGGCAGGAATCGAGTAGCTTGCCTGCCCATTCCGGGTGCTCGATGAGCGCCTGCGACCAGAAAAACGGGGTGAAGAATGCGACTGGGCCTTTGAAGTTGCCGGTGTTCAGAAAGAGCGTCCAACACTGGTTGCCTGTCGGCACGTTCCTGCCGGCGGTGGTGCTTTTCGGATTCGTGAGCGGCAGCGGCAGATATCCATAGCCAAACAACTCGCCGCTGGTTCCTTGCTTGAGGTTCAAGCCATCGAGGGGAAACAACAACCACGGGCTGAGCTGTGCCACGCCATACTGCCCGCGTGGCTTTTCCCACGTCCCCGCCCCATAGCCAGGACCGTTCGCGATAACGGAGAAGTTCGGCCCCACGCCGCCCATGATGAACTTCGGAGTGATGGTCGGGAAATGCGTGTCCCGCCACCAGCCGAGACCGCCCTCAATGTCTGTGTAGCATTTCTCTTTGGGCTTCTCCGCCTCCGACCACTGGGGATGCATCCACGTCCCACACAGCCCGGTCTGAAAAAGGTGCCCCGGATATGTCTCCACCAGCGGCCACGCCGCCGCATAGAGCGAGAAGCCACCATTGAACTCCTCCGGCACTTTTTCGGCTGGAGCAAAAAGATAACCAGCCATCTCGCCATCCCTCACCTCAGGGGATGCTGCCGCAGGCTCACTTAGCAAAGTCTCCGCGAACGCCTTCCCCATGAGTGCAAACGTCTTCGCGCAGCCGAGGTAGTGATACCCCGCATTTGAGGCACCGCGTTTCCAAAGCGCTTCATCTTCTGGCGAGATCAGTTTGGTTTCGAACTGCTTCAGATACTCACGCTTCTCTATCTCGGTCATGCGGCCGAGGGCGTTGGCATGGTCTTTGTGCTTCGAGTTCAGGTAGAAGCCCATCTGGCGCACTTGGTCGCGCTTTTCCTCAATGGCGCCAAGTTCCTCGGACCAGAACGGAGCCGTGGGCACGGCGAAGACATTGCCTTTGAACTCGGGCAGCAACGACGGGGCTGTCATCGCCTCACGGAAAGCCTGGGTGTCTGGGTCCGCTTCCAACCCGCCAACACCCATCACACCGATCACAAATGGCATCTTCGGTGCGCCGAGATCCTGGCGCACATCGCGGATGAAGTGCGAGAGCAGGTCGCTGTAAACTGCAAAGCGTCCGGGCTTACCGCGATCAGGATAGGTATGGCCGTCCACCATGTCGTTCCAGCCCTGGAGCCACACGAATCCGGCGATCTCGTAGCCCTGCGCGGCATCATACGCGGGGCATACACGTTTCGGATCTGCAAGCACGCGCTTCACATGCTCCAGCATGAGCCGGTAGTAGTGACCGGTGGCCTGCTTCTTCTCGGTGAGCCACTGGTCCATGTCCTCAGGAATTCCGTGACCTTTGGGTCCGTAGTAGACCTTGCGCTGATAGCTGTTGAGTTCATACGGCCCGGCGCTTGGGGGACGGAAGTCAGTGTGCAGGCTCTTGCCGCCCCAAGCGGTCTTGATGATCAAGATGGGCTCGTCGAGCGCCTGGTCGAGCGTGAGGCCGAAGGTGAACTCCGGACCGATCTTGCCCCCATCCTGATCTGGCTTCTCTCGCGAGCCATAGCCAGCGGTGAGCTTACCAAAGCCCTCGCCATTCTTATCGCCCGTTCCAGTGAAGTAGCTGATCCAGACCTTGTCGCACACTGTCGGTTTGCCATCCGCACCGCGCATCTGCTTCAAGAGCGGCGCGGTGGCCGGATCATCGCCGATGTAGTCAAAGGTCTCGATCTTCGCGTGCCCCTCCATATTAGACTGCCCCGCGAGAATGAAGACCTTCAGCGGCTTGGCATGAGCTAAAGCTGCAAGAGCCACTGTGAAGAAAAGGAGGAGCGCTGTTTTCATGACATGGGTGCTGGAGTGGTAAACGCCTGACTATGGTGCTCTCGCGCCATTGGGGCGCTCAGTACGAAAGTCGCACGCGAGAACACTCGATCAGATTGGCGCGTACAGGGTGAGGCGCAGAGTAGTACGCCTCAACATCCGATTGGACGCAGGCGATGACTCACCCGTCCACGCGCGACAATGGTTAGCGACTCAACCTACCTTGAGAAGCCCGAACGCGAGACGACGGACCTCGGCGAGCAGAACCGCCCGTCCCGCTGGTCCGGCCTTCAATTTCCTGCGCCGGCCCGACCGAAACGTCGCACTTCGGGATGAGAACAGTCCCGATCTCCTCGGCTTCCCAAGGTGTCTTTTTCTCCGGAAGTCGGAAGTTTCACGTCGCGCACGATGAAGAGGTGGCACTCTTCATCGTGAGCAATCGTTCGATACGGAGTGAGTCGGTGCTTCCTGCTGCTCCGGGGGAAGCACCGAAGGAACGATCATCTGACCCGTTTCCAAGTTTCGTTGAACACGCCCTTTAGATCCTTCTGTGTCATTGTGTCGCCCTCGACCTTGATGGTGAGCACTCCACCACTGCCAATCATTCCTTCGGTCCTTTCGCCCGCGAACTCCGTCTTTGTCTTCACTCGGTCGCCGTCCACCTCATAGCGGCCACCGTGCTGGAACACGATCTTACCTGAACTCGGATCAGGTTGAATGACGCACCAATGCGTCGCGGTAAACATTTTCAGCCTTGAACCGATCCCTGAGGGCGAGCCCGGCGTTGAGGCCTCCTCCAGTTTCCATGTACCAAGCAGTCTTTCTGCCAGTGGCTGCGTGGCAGTTACCGCGGTTGGAGCTGTCTCCTGTCCGATAGACTGCGGCAGCACAGCGAAATTCACGACCGTACCGATGACCGCCGCAGAGAAAACAATCACTGACATAAACTTAGTTGGGGTCTTCATATATGCTCTCCTAGTACTTACCTGTTTGAATCGAGGCGATGCTATATGGCACCGGCGGAAAGGAACAAGCTAATGTCACCTAATGTTACTTTGCCCAACCGACGTACAGATTGCCTCGCAAATCTTTGAAGCTGGGAGTCTCGAAGCCGTGACCATGCAGCGGATCGAAGACGCTAAACTGTTCGTTCGTTGGATCGCCGACTCCCCACACCACTCGGGTGTGGCCCATTGAACTGCTCCCGTCGCCAGAAAGCAGCACCAGGTGCCCTCTTGTCTTCAGCTTTTCGAGGACGAAGCAGTAAGTGAAATCAACCGCCGGCATCTTCTTTAGGGCGATACCAATATCGCTGAAAACCTCGAATAGATTTTCTTCAGGCAACGCCCCGCCGCTATCGACTTTGCCCCGAGCGATATACTTCTTCTCCAGGTCGGCAACCGTAGCACTACCACGGCCGGTGCCGCGCAGCCAAGATGCCGAAGCGGCTGCCCAACACAGAAGGCGTTCCTGAAAAATCTCTGCGGGTGCGGTTAGGCTGAAAGGGCCACTCACGGAGAATCCGGGACATACTGGCTTCTCGATTTTGTATGGCCCTCGGTAGTAACTCGAGTTGTACCAGGCTGCGTTTAGATTCGGAGTTGGAGTTAACGGGCGATTCCAGCTTTCAAGAGTCTTGGAGTCGTCCCACCAGATATTGACCAGCTTCGGCGTAGAGTTCCAGCCGCCTGATCCTCTCTCAGCGCTCTTGAGGTCAATCCAGGTCACCGTCTTGTTCTGATAGAACTCATACTCCCATGTCCAAGGCTCTTTCGCACCGGGCGGTCGTACCTTGACTATCCATTTACCCATTAACAGATCCAGATCACCAGCCACTTTATGCCTCCTTTCCGGTTCTTTAGCTTACGTTCTTGCCCACCCTGTTAAACCTGAACGAGTTCCGCTCTGCATTCGGTGGGCACCAGTTCCGAAACCCCGGGTAGCGAAAGTGAGTTCGCTAAACCTCACGCTATGAATAGCGGTACGCGAGAAATTCATGAGCACAGCTCCTCAGAGCGCAGTGTGGTACTTTAGGCCAATGTGCCAAGCTTTTTCTGCTACGGTGTGGTCAGCTTAAGGTGAGAATTCTGTGGCCTCCAAGCAGTAGGAACGAGAATCCTGGAACTCCAGTCTGCGGATGCTACGCGAAACCTGCGATCGACGTGCTTAGGACCAGAGATGCGGGTCTCATACGGGCCAAGAAAGGGGGCGGCTCGACCTATGGAATGGAAAAACCTCTTGGCACCCGAGGAGAATGCGTGTGTCTTGGGGGTTATGGCACACTGCAAAGGCAAGGACAACGTCAAGACTCGCAACGCTCGTCGCAAGAAGACCGAGCGCCTTCAGGCTGCCAAGGTAGCCGCGGCTCAGGCGAAGTAATCACCCGTTTTACGGGAGAGGCCGAGTTTTCGACCTCTTCCGTTTTTTGGGGTGTTTAAGAGAGCGGCGGTGCCCGCGCTTTGTGGAACTTCGCGGAGGTGTGCCGCAGGCGTACCTGCTTACTTTCTAGGTCAGAGCGAAGACAGTCTGAGAGGCTCGTGAATTTAGCTCGTGCAAGCTCGGCCGATATGAGCCCACCACAACGACCGTAAAGCTCTTCCCGACCGCTCGCGCTACGATCGGCCAACGTAGCTGAAGAGACTTTTAAACCGCCCGAGCGCGCTTCCGAGGGGGACGTGCGCCGGGTGGTTTAAAAAGATCTTCCTGCTGGGGTTGCTCAGTTGCGGGTGGAGCGATCGCGGCATCAGGCTGAGACGGCGGAATTTCTATGGGGATTGCCTCAACGGCAGGTGCTTGGTCCATCCCATGGCTCTCAGATTCTGCCGCCGCTGCTGCTTGCCGCGCCGCTTCCTCATGAGCTTCATTCTCCAGCTCTTCCACCTGGCCGATGAAAAGATCTCCGCTGAAGATTCCGCCTTTTTCCACAACGATCGACTTTGCGTGAACGCTGCCCATGAGCCAACCCTTCTTCTGGACCGTCACCCGTCCATCACACTGGATATGGGCGGTGACCTTGCCGTTGATTTCTATGTCAGGTGATTTCAACGGCTTCGAGAACTCCACCTGACACTTCTTATCGATGACGATCTTCTGGGCCTCGATGCCTCCGAGTACCTTGTCCCATGCCTTCACCGTGACGGTACCGGTGCAAACCATTTGGCCGCGCATCTTTCCCTCGATTACGGCGCCGCCGCAAAGGATTCGCTGACTGGTCACGTCACCCTTGGAGGAGATGATGACATCCCCCTGCGTTTGGATGGAACGCCCAAAGGCCCCAGCGATCTTGAAGTCGCGGAGGTCGATGTAGGAGCTACACTTCGGGCATTGCGTGGACTCGGCGGCGCTGGAGACCTGCTGCGTGGCTCCGCAGCTAAAGCAACTGATGTCTCGCGTGGTTTCACGCGAGACCATCTTGCTGATTCGATCAAAAAACGACGGTGCCTTTAGGCTGCCCGCTTCTTTCGCGAGCAGCTTCTCGATGGAGTAGTACTCGCCGCACTTCCGACAGTAGGTGGATTTCGCGAGAGCGGCTTCCAACTGGCTGAAGCCACAGTGCGGGCAATCCGCACTGATCTTCTCGGGCGGCTGTCTTCGAGTATTGGCCACCGGGGCCGAGAATTAGCGGCCGCCTTGGGCTTGCTGTTTCTGATCGGGATTCCGGACGATCTCGGGCTTCATCTGGATCTTGTTCGGCGTAACTTCAGACTTGCCGACGAAAGTCGCACCCTCCTCGATCACCAGGCGGGCAGCTTTCAAGTCACCCTGGAGCACCGCACGGCTCTTCAGTTCGCAACGCTCTTCTACGGTGATGTTGCCGTGCACTTTGCCGAAGACGGTTACCGACTTCGTTTTGATCTCACCACGGATCTCCGCGTTCTCGCCAACCGTCAAGACACCGGGAGATGAGATCTCACCCTCGACTTTACCGTCGATCGTGAGGTCGTTTTGGAACTTGATCGAACCTTTGATCTCCACATCGGAGGAGAGGAGGTTGCGGGTGCTGGGAGAGGAAGGATGAGCGGTGGGAGCGTTGAAGTCGGCCATGATGTGTTCAGTTACGGGATTGGGGATTTCGTCTGGAAGGCTGCACAGAGAACCACCTCTGGGAGCTTCACACTTCCAAGGGTGGAGGCTGATCGAGCACGGCGACTGTAAGCCGCTGTCAAAGGGTGTCAACGCTGACTCACCTCGGCCAGTGCCTCTGCCGGGTACGTCCAGATCTCGCTGAGCGTAGGGTGGTAGTGGGGGACTTGTGCAAGCTGCGCGGCTGTGGCGCCGAAGTACATGGCGACTACGACTTCGTGAATGATCTCAGAGGCATCGGGGCCGATCACGGCGGCGCCAATGATTTTCCCCGTCGCGCTCGCTACGATGAGTTTTACAAAGCCATCCGTCTCACCGCGAACCATTGACTTGCCATGGTCCTCAAAGGGGTAGCTCGCCGTGACGAACGGGATGCCAAGATCTGCCGCCTCCCGCTCGGTCAACCCGACGGAGGCCACCTCCGGATGCGTGAAGACTGCGAAGAGCTTCAGGGTGTAGTCGAGGTGCTCTTGCTTCTCTTCGGATTGCTGAAGATGACGCGCCGCGTTACGCGCGGCTGCCTCCGCCTGCTGGATGGCAATGTGGACGACCTCGTAAGGTCCGCACACATCGCCTGCCGCGAAGATGTGCGGGACGGTGGTCTGCATCGACAGACCCGCAATGACGGCGCCTCTGCCCGTAAGTACGCCGGCATTCTCCAACGCGAGGCCGTTCACGTTGGGCCTCCTTCCAAGGGCGTACACGATCTCTTCGGCCTCCACGGTAAGCCGATCGCCGCCCTTGAAGAAATGGACCGCTTTACCACCCGTGGTCTTCTCCACGCCCGCGAGCGCGGTCCCACGATGCACGGTGATCCCGCGTTTCTCCAGTGCTGAGGCGAGTGCATCAGCGACCTCAGCGTCGACTTCCTTAAGGAGCTGAGTGCCACGCTGGATGATCGTTACTGCTGAGCCCACGCCTGCATAGAAGCTCGCCATCTCGAGGGCAATTGCGCCACCACCGAGAACGATCACGCTCTGGGGAATAGTCTCCGACGCGAGCACTTCATCGCTCGTCCACGCACCCACTTCCTTGAGCCCAGGGACTTCCACCCAGTTCATCTCCGAGCCTGTTGCGATCAGGAAGCTGCGGCTCACGATTCGGCGCGTGCCTCCATCGCAAAGCGCAACCTCTACCGTATGGGGATCGACGAAGTGTGCGGTGCCACGGATGAATTCCCAATTACTCGTCGCAAGCTGCTCCTTCCGATAGCTGGCGAAATCACCAATCAGCCGACGCTTGCGCGCTGCGATCTCGGGGCCGACGGCACCCTGCCACTCGGCGCGGAGCCCGAATTCGCTGGCGCGGCGGATCGACTCGGCGCGGCTGGCGGATTCCAGCAGCGTCTTGCTTGGCATGCAGCCACGCAGGATGCAAAGCCCGCCGACTTCCTCCCCTCCTTCGATCACTGCCACGCGAAGTCCCAGGGCGCAGGCAGTCCTTGCGCCAGCATATCCAGCACTGCCGCCGCCAATTACTACGAAGTCGAAGTCTGCATCACTCATGGAGTCAGTTTCGCCTGATCTACGGAGAAGACTTGAAAGAATTGCGAGGAAAAGGTCGGCACAAGGTACGGGGCGGCTTGAGAAGCGTCAGCAATCAGCCGTCTGGCCATGGGACGCGGCCCCGCTGGCGTGCCCACCACTTGCTCCGAGGTGGCGATGACGCGGCCAGGCTCATCGCCAACGACCTGAGCCACCCTTCTGGCCTTCAGGATTGCACCTGCGACTGTAGGATCTTCGGCCAGATAAAAGCGCGCGCTGTCAACGATACCGCTGATGCTCTGGTGCGAACTCCCTGCGACGCCGGGCTGCCCGGACCAGTAGGCGATTCGAGGTGAGTGCCACCAGGGAGCGAGAAAAGGCGCAATTTCAGGGCCCCGCATCCGCTCCGCCGCTTCGCGAAGCTGCTGCATTTCCGAGTGCTGCATGGCCTGCTGCCGCTTTGCTTCCATAGTAGGGAAGAAGCGCTCGTCCCATTCCCGCGCGATTGGCCAGAGCGACCCGAGAAAGAAGGCCCACAATCCAACTCGACAGGCCCAACGCAAGGTCCGGCCCGCCGTGTACGGGACACTGAGCACCCAGATCAGCGACATCGCAAAGGCGAGCGCTAGAAAGTATCCCCACCGAAGCTGCCAGACGGTCAGGGCATAAAGTGCGATGAGCACCACTAACGCTGCGATGCCCCGCCGATCCCAGCGCACGCTCGCGAGAAGAATTACCGGTGCCACCAGGCAAGCCATTCCTAGCCAGCGGAAAAGCAGTGGTGAGGACGGTGCGAGTGACCTCAGTTCACCGATGCTCTGGCTCCACTTAGCGAGATACGGAAGATACTCTTGCGCCGGTGCACTGATCCGCCAGCCGTCGACGAGGAGAGCAACGACAACTACCGCAAGAAGCGCAATCCAACCGGGCCGACGCTCCCTTTCCCACAGGCGACGAGGAGCGCGAACGAGCCAGATCGCGAGGACCACCACCAAAAGTACCAAGGGCTCGTAGAGCGACACCCAGAGTCCCAGCCCCCACGCCACTCCCGCAGCGATCGACCAGCGTATGGACGCTCCTGCAGCCAGGCGAGCCTCTGCCCCCAGAGAGACAGCGAGCAAGAGGATGAGCAATGACTGGTGATCCGGCCGGCCCAGCAAGGTGCCATGGACGAGGATCGGGCTCACCGCGAAAAGGAACGGAACAGCCGCCCGCACGTCGACCCGCCGCGCGCCCGGCTCCGTCTGCTGCTTGCCAACTCCCCATCGCGACCAATACCCGAGGAAGAGGCAGGTCGTGAAACCAAGGAGCGGCGAGATAAGCGCCCCAGCAAGATCCAGCCGCTCTCGCCACGCAACCCACAGCACTCGCGCCCATTCCTTGACTGCGGGTTGCTCGGATTGCGCCATCTTCAGGACCGAACTCTCAAACCACTTCGGTGCGATCCATTCAACGGACCTCATCCCTCCTTCGATCGTCCAGTACAGCCCCGCAATCAGGAAGTCCATTGGGGCGGTGGTATGCGGATCCGTTCCGGCGGGCCAGTTCTCGAAGGTGTGGTGTTTAACGATCAGCGCCTCGCCCGAAGTCACCATGCGCACCCGAGTCATCCGCGAGTAACAATCCGCATCTACAAAGTAGATGTGCCGTCCGATGAACACGTCCTGCAGATTGTGGCAGCGAATGGCCAGGGCCATAAGCGCAACCAGCACGATCCAGAGGGCGGATTTCATGCGGGTGATGTAGGGAGGGCGATGGGCAGTGTCCAAGCTGGAAAGCGGACACCGATGGAGGAAGTGCCGCAGTACACCCCGCAGCCGTCTTACTTCGGTATGGGCAAACTAAACGCCTCAGCCTCCACGCCTCTATTCCTTACCGCCTCTCGGAAGCTGTACACGAGACTCCCCTCTTTCGGCATCTCTACTCGCACCTCACGAATGCTCAGATCGTTGGAGACGACATTGGTAATCCGTCTCGGGAGCCGTCCTCCCGCATCTTGCTTTTTGGTGAGCACGATCAGGTACGTCCCGTTTTCATCGGAGACTTGTGTCTCATACTGATCCTCAGCCGCCTCTACGGGACGACCTTGAAGAAGTCCAAGCAGCGACTGGATCGGCTTCCCGGCCGTGTCGTTGCTCAATGATTTCTCCACGAGCTTCTTGCCTGCTTTCTGGATGAAAAGCCGGTCCCCAACGGCCAGGACGAATTCGCCGGCAGGCCTCTGGAAATCGATACGCAGGGAATCGGGGGCGCGATAGGTGATCGTCCCCTCACTGACCACGGGCGTCCGCATCCCACGCATTGTCAGAGTCTGCACGAAACCGGCTGACCATGTGCGCGTTTCCCTCTGCCGCGCCTCAAAGCGCGCCCGGAGCGCGTCAGCTTTGGCAGGACTAAGAGAGCCAGCCATGGCGCCCAGCGGAAACAAGAGAACGAGAACGAATCGGATCATTTCAGGTAATCGGGATTAGACTGTCGCCGTCTCCTGCGCACCGGTGATGATGCGGGTCGTGCGGGTTGCGCGATAGAGCAAAGGCAGAACAACGAGGCAGGTCACGACCGCCGAGAGGATTCCCAAGTCCATGACCACGCCGAAATTCCGCAATGCAGGCTGGCTCGTCAGAATCGGCGCGCCGAAGCCGATGCAGGATGCCAGGCCAGTGAGAACCACGGGCACCGCGAGATGTCCGTACGTCTGGCGTAGGCTGCCGTCCGTGTGTTCGAGCGCCATGAGGATGTGCAGGCTGTAGTCTATCACCAAGCCAAGTAGGAGCGGCACGCTGAGGAGGGAAAGCGGACTCATCGTGGTACCGGTCGCCCGGAGCAGCAGTGCCAGCGAGAGCAGAGCGATGATGAGCGCGGCAAAATTGAGCAGAACCAGACGAAACGAGCGCTGTGCTAGTGAGCAAAGCACCGCCAAAGCGAGGAGCATCCACCCGCCCAGCCGCTCCATGTCGCGGCGCGCCATTTGAGTGAGTTCGTCGCTCATTGAGACCCAACTCACCGGCAGCACTTCTGTGCCTTCGTCGTTGAGCGCTTCTGCAGGTATCGACTGCTCGACTGCGTTTGGAAGGCGCACGATTGCGGTGACGATTCCATTCTCCTCGCTCGCCATCGTCTCGAGCAAAGCCTCCGCGCCTCCGAAGGCGCCGGTAGTCCCTGCTGCCGCGCGCTCTAGCGCCAAGGCCAGGCGAAGCGTCGGATCGCTCCATTCCTCACTTAGGCCCGCTGTTTCGAACTCGGCTTGCAGACGCTCCGCCGTGCCGGGAACCCACAGACGAGCATTCTCTGCTCGATTCTGCGGTGCAGGAAGTAGATGCGTCCAAGTAGACATCTGTCCTCCGCTCACTCGCTGAGCCAGCTGGGACGCAGCTGCCTTCACCTTCGCCCAGGAATTTGCACGCACCAGGTAGATGCCATCCCCTTCGCCTGCACTGCTGCGCACCAGCCACTCCTGAGCACGGTATGCAGCGCTTTCCGCAGGCTGAAACTGTCGCATCCCAGCCGTGTAGAATGAGCCTGGCTGGATCCAGAGCAGCCCACCCGCTAATACGGCGAGAAGCAGCGCACCAGTGATCAATGGTCGCCGCCAGCGATGCACCAAATCTGCCGCTTTGTGCGCCGCACGATCCAGCATCGGCGGCGATTGCGGCGGCCGAGCGGTGAGCACCACGCGCAGCATCCACGTCGAAAAGAGCGCCGAAGTGATCAGCCCTGCTGCGACCAACGCGGAGAGCTGACGCAGCCCCGGGAACGATGAAAACGTGAGTACCAGAAAAGCCGCCGCCGTGGTTGCAGCGCTAAACCAGATCCCCCGCCGCAGCCGCGCCCACACCAGTGCATCGTCACGATGGGCAGAGGCGAAGTGGTGGTACACGAGGATGCTGTAGTCCATGCTGACCCCGAGGAGAATCGAGGCAAAGCCCATGCTAATTACGTTGAGCGAACCGAACCAAACCCGGGCCACAATTACTCCTGCGAGTAGCGCCAGTGCTTGGAAAAAGAGAATCCAGCCGAGGGGGCGCAGCGTTCGGTAGAAAGCCCAGAACATCGCACAAACCAACACTGCGGCCACGCTCATCATGAAGGCCATGTCGCTGCGCATCTGGCGCGAGATCTCGGCCGTGAAGGCTGGTCGACCGGTGAGCAGAAGCCGCTTCTCGCCGGGTAGCATAGTGGCGACCACCGCGCGAATCGCATCAGTCATCCTGATACAGTCCTCGAACTTCAGCAGCGGCTCGACTGTGCGTAGAGTTAGAAAGTGCGGCGTCTCGGCACTCATCATGTGCGCAAAACCATCTTCCATTTGCCCGGCACCGCCTCCGCCTGCAGAAAGCGCTTCCAGGACACCTAACGGGTCAAACTGCAGCCGGACTAGCTCCTCCGGATCGAGCGCTCCAGACAACACGTCGGGAATAGTGGATAGCCTCTGCCGCGCTGATTCCGCGGAGAGCACACCCATCGCCTTCGCAAATTGCTCCGAGGGCAAATTCGCCACGGCCCACGCTGAGAGTTCGGGAAAGTTCGCGGCAAACTCTTCGCCCGGTGCAACCACGGTTGCGATCCCTTGGATCTCCGCAAGTGCCGGGCGTAGCGCCCGGAAAGCAGCAGCGCGTTCGCCATCGGACATTGCCGGATCCGCCACTACATGCACTTCGCGCTCACTGGCGAAACGTCTTTGGAACTCTTCGAGCCCGCGCACGCTGGGCAGCTGCGGTGGCATCAACGGGAGCAGTTCCGTCTCGAGCCGGATCGTCATTGCCGCCCATGCGCCACCGAGCAGCAAGGCTGCGATCACCAATACGCGCAATGGGGAACGCAGCAGGAGCATTTGGGGCGTCGAAGGGCGAGTGGTTGAAGAGGCGAGGGACTAGATGATGGCGTGCTTCGCACGATGACAAGGGAAAGGGAAGACTGGGGAGCTTTACCCACTTAGCACTGGGCGGCTTGACACGCCCTTGAGCCCCAGGCGAAAACCTCCCCTGAATCGAGAGAACGCCCTCCCGATTTCAGAGAACACCCGAGCAATTCGAGAGAACGCCCTCCCAATTCCAGAGAACGCCCGAGCAAATCGAGAGAATGTCCTCCCGATTTCAGAGAACACCCCACAAGTCTGTGACTTAGCTGCTTGCCGAGCACCGAAGCTGTTTCACTCCCTATGCGTCACTGGCTGCACTCCGCTGCTTTTGCGGTACTCCTGCTCAGCCCCTGCGCATCGATGGCCGCGGATCCCAAACTGCCCCGCGATCTTGGCCCAAAGGATCATCAGGGCTCGAGGAAAGTCGTCCAGCCGCACAGCGATGGAAACATCCAGCTGCACGCGCGCGATGCCTCGGTGCATGGCACCACGATTCGCTTTGAGCCGCAGCCTGAAAAGGACACGATCGGCTACTGGAGTAAAGTGAACGATTGGGTGAGCTGGAAGTTTGCACTGCCGAAACCAGGCGCTTATTCGGTGGAAGTGCTGCAGGGATGTGGGAAGGGCAACGGGGGGAGCGAGGTGGAGATCACCGTGGGCGACCAGGCCCCACTCCCGATGACCGTGGAAGACACCGGACACTTCCAGAAGTTCATCCCGCGCGGGGTTGGCAGCATTAATCTAGGCGCAGGCGAACATACCCTGGCGATCCGCGCAAAGACAAAGAAGGCGGGCGCGGTGATGGATGTGCGACAGGTGACGCTAAAACCTGTGACAGCCGTCGATAGCCCATAGTCCCACGGGGTACTGCTGACCGAAGCGCTGCTTAATCCTGCAGTTCGTCCACGGGTTCAGGGGCGAAAAGATCAAGTTGTCCGCCTTTTGCCTCCGGAGCAGGCTCGCCGTGATGAGGGATCACGAGCTCGTGGCCAAACTGGCGTGCGAAGCGGCGGCAGGTGAGCGGAGCAAAGCCTTCGTAGTGGTTGTTAATGTAGGCAAGCACCGGCGCGGCCCGATCTGCGTGCTGCTTTACGCGGATCGCCCAACTTTCCAGGGCAGAATCTCGTGGCCAAAGGAGTTCTCGATAGCGGAATACGCCTTCTCCATCTGCGCGAAACTTGGTGCGCTGATCCCCCATGAGTCTCAAGTAGAGGAAGTCGGTGGTAATTGGGTGAAAGTCGAACGCACCTTCGCCCTGATGCTCCAACGAAGTCGTGTCGTTCCACACCCAGCAGACGCGGTGTTCCTCGAGTAGATGCGTGATGCGCGGCAGATTCCAACTCGGGTCTCGGAACTCGACCCCGAACCGGAAGTCGTGTGGCAGTTGCTGGATGAACTCGCGAAGCGCGTGCTCGTCTTCACGCAAAACAAAGTAGCCCGGCAGCTGGATGAGCACACAGGCGAGTTTCCGACGAAGCGGCGCAATGCTGCCCAGAAAGTTTGCCAGCAGCTCCTCACATTGCCGGAGCTTATGCTGATGAGTAATTTCGCGCGGCACCTTGCAGGAGAAAACGAAATCGTCCGGGGTGACATCGAGCCAATGTCCCGCGTTCTGCGGCGACGGCGGCGCGTAGAACGTCGAGTCGATCTCGACGGTGCTCAGGTATTTCGAATAGAAGCCGAGCCGCTGGATCGACGGCAGATGCTCCGGATAGAATACCCCACGCCAATCGTCGAAGCTCCACGAACAGGTGCCGATTCGAATGTCGGGCTGGATTTCCAAGCACCAGACGAGGACACGCTTGGTTGGCCGGCGGCAACTGTTTTTCTCAACCTCAAAAGGGTATTCCACGGTTGCCTCGCCGCCTGCCGGGGAATGTGCCTGCGTCACTTGACGGCCATAATCTCATCCATTAGCGTCCGCGCCCATGAGCCGCCGCACCCTTGCCTTGACACTTTCGCTGGCCGCCGGAGTCGTGCTCCTGCCAGGCGGAGCGCAAGGGGCCGTGGTCTACCGCTCGAATGAAGGGTGGACTGTGGAAGGCGATGCGGGCTCGCAGGTGGAGGGCAGCGCGGCCGAGCAGATGCGGAAGGCTGAGACGCTCGAATCCGAGGGCAAAACGGATGCGGCGCTGGATGCCTATCGTGCCCTGCTGAAGCGGTATGGCGGCTCGGTTCTTGCACCGAAGGCCCAGCTCAAAGTCGGTATGCTTCTAGAGCGCACTCGGCGCTTTGATAAAGCCTACCAGGCTTACGAGACCTACCTTACCAAGTACCCGCGCGCGGATGACTTTGACGTGGTGGTGGAGTCGATGTTCAAGATCGGACAGCTCTTCCTCGAGGGAGAGAAGCGCCGCGTCTTGGGAGTGCCAATCTCCGCTTCCATGGAGCGCGCACAGGAGATGTTCACAGGGATCGTCAAGCGCGCGCCCTTCTCCAAGTGGGCTCCGCTTGCGCAATTCAATATCGGCCAGTCGCTGGAGAAGCAGGACAAGTTTCCGGAAGCGATTGCTGCCTATCAGCAAGTGGTGGCCCGGTATCCCAACGACGCTATCGCCGACGACGCGCTGTACCAGATCGGCTATGTGCGTCTTCGCGAGCACCAGGGCGGATCCTACGATCCGGCTTCAGCACAGAAAGCACGGGAGTCGTTCGAGGATTTCATCAACCGCTACCCGGACAGCGAGAAGGTGGCGCAGGCTCGTGAGAATCTGAAGAACGTCGAGGGCAAGCAGACGCAAGGTTCGCTGCAGATCGCGAAGTTCTACGACAAGACCAAGCAGTACAAAGCTGCCGTCATCTATTACAACGATGTCATCCGGCAGCAGCCTGGATCGCCCGAAAGCGAGATAGCCAAGGCGCGAATCGAGGCGCTGAAAACCCAGGAGGGTGAAGATGCTCTTAGGGCTGGTCCAGAGCGTACAGAGACGGGTGCCCGCGCAACTGCGCGCCGCCGCATGCAGGCCAGGGTGGATACCGTCTCACGGCCGGACTACTCCGGTCCACCAGTGAAGGTGCCAGAGCCGGTGGAGACCGCTCCCACCGGGCCTAAACTACGCACATCTCCCTCCAACCTTGGACCTGTGCCTGCGGTGGAACCGCCCCTTCCGGCTGAGCCCGAAGCTCTGACACCCGATACAGGTCTTCCTCAGCCGACGCCCTGATGATCACGCCACTCCGTTTCCGCTGCTTCTTTCCGCTGCTTGCGATTTTCCTGAGCAGTTGCGCGGGCTATCAGCTTGGGCCGATCAAGCCCACGCCGATGCGCGGGGTGCAAACAATTGCGGTGTCCACTTTCAAGAATGACACGTTGGAACCGCGAGTCGAGGTGCTGCTCGCAAACGCGGTGATCAAGCAGATCCAGCAGGACGGCACCTACAGTATCGCCGGAGAGAACAGTGCGGATGCGATTCTGGTTGGCACGCTGGAGGAGATCGAGCGCCGTCCATCCCGCAGCGTGCGTGGAAACGTCCTACTCACCCGTGAGTACATCCTAGTAATGCGCGTACGGTATCGTGTGTATGACCGCAAGACGGGGACGGAACTCACCTCTCGGGCGGTGAATGGGAGTACCAGCTTCTTCGTATCAGGGACGAACGTGATCTCGGCTGATGTGCTCCAGGATGAACGGCAGGCTCTCCCGCTGGCAGCGGAAGAAATGGCGGTGCGACTCGTAAGTCAGATCTCGGAAGGATGGTAAGGTGAGCGATCGATGCTCTTTCTGATCGCAACGCCGATTGGGAATTTGGGCGACATTACGCTCCGTGCGCTGGAAGTGCTGAAGGAGGTGGACATAATCGCGGCGGAAGATACCCGGCACTCGGGGCATTTGCTGCGGCATTTTGGAATCCAGAAGCCGCTTGTTTCCTACCACGCGCACAATGAAGCCCGTCGTACGGCCGAGCTGATCGAACAGCTTGCGGCCGGTCAGAAGGTGGCAATCATCACTGACGCGGGATTACCGGGGATTTCTGACCCGGGACACCGTCTGCTGCGGGCATGTATGGAGCGCGAGATTCCCTACACGATCATCCCAGGCGCCAGCGCGGTGCTCACTGCACTGATAGGGTCCGGCTTCTCCTCAGAGCGGTTCTTCTTTGGCGGCTTCCTTCCGGTGAAGAGCGGGCAACGCGAAAAAGAGATCCTGGGTGCGGTGGGGCGGGAGGAGACCTCGATTTTCTTCGAGTCGCCGTACCGGCTCACCAAAACACTAGCAGTCTGCGCTGAGCACCTACCGGAGCGACCTGTGTGTGTGGCGCGGGAGTTAACCAAACAGTACGAGGAATTCCGGCGCGGGCTCGCTGCCGAGTTGCTCGCGCATTATACCGCGCACCCGCCTAAAGGGGAAATCGTCTTCGTGATCAGCGCTCGCGAGCCGCTCAAAGCCGCTCGGCGATCTGAATCGCATTGAGCGCAGCTCCCTTCAGCAGCTGATCGCCCGCCACCCAAAAGGCGAGGCCGTTATCAAGCGCACAGTCATACCGTAGCCGCCCAATCTCGCAGTTGTCCTTTTCCGCGCAGTTCAACGGCAGAGGATAGAGGGCATTCCCAGGCTCATCCACGACGTCAAGCCCCTGCGCGCTGGCCAGTGCCTGGCGGGCACGATCAATGGAAACGGGCCGCTCAAACTCTGCGTTCACCGCCACCGAGTGCGCACGGTACACGGGTACGCGCACGCAAGTTACCGATGCCTTGAACGTTTGGTGATGCATGATCCGGCGCCCCTCGTTCTGCATCTTCATCTCCTCCTTGGTGTAGCCGGAATCCAGGAAGGTATCGACATGCGGCAAAACGTTAAACGCGATTTGGTGCGGGTAAACCTTGTTCACAACCGGCTGCCCGGCCGCAATGGCCGCGACCTGCGCCCGAAGTTCTTCAATGGCCTGCGCGCCCGTTCCGGAAACGGCCTGGTAGCTCGAGGCGATCACGCGCTTAACCCGGAATGCCTGATGCAGTGGCCAGAGCGCGATAAGCGTAATTGCGGTGGTGCAGTTCGGGTTCGCGATAATGCCCCGGTGCTTCTTGATGTCGTCACCGTTGATCTCGGGGATAACCAGCGGCACAGAGTCGTCCAGGCGAAAGGCGCTGGAATTATCGATGACGACGGCATTTGCCTCAACCGCGTGCGGAGCGAACTCACGCGAAATATCGCCGCCCGCGCTGAATAGCGCTACATCTACACCCGCGAACGAATCAGCCCGGAGTTCCTGGATAACCAGGTCTTCGCCCTTGAATGGCAGCTTCTTTCCAGCAGATCGAGCTGACGCCAGAAGGGTCAGCTTTCTCACGGGAAATCCGCGGCGCTCGAGCACCTTGATCATCTCGACCCCTACCGCCCCAGTGGCTCCGACGATGGCAACGTGCAAGTTTCTGCTCATAAAATGGGCGCGCACTCTATTACTTCTCTCTCGCAATGCAAATCCGGGTTCACGTCCCATCTCAGACCCTTGATCTCCTCGATGACAGCGAGAATCTTCTGCGTCGGTACGTCATCTCTACGTCGAAATATGGGCTGGGGCCAGAGCCTGGTAGTTTGAAGACGCCGCTCGGGCGCTTCCGAGTTGCCGAAAAGATCGGCGAAGGAGCAATCCCGGGCGAGATTTTCATTGGGCGTGAACCGACTGGGCGTTGCGGGGTTCCAGAAGACCCCGAGGATAACGTTCAGACCCGGATCTTCTGGCTCGAAGGGCTCGATCCCGAGAACGCTAATACGCGCGAGCGCTACATCTACATACACGGGACGAATGCGGAGCCTCACTTGGGCACGCCTGCCAGCCACGGGTGTGTGCGGATGAGCAATCTCGACGTCATCGACTTGTACAACTTCGCTCCAGTCGGCACTCCGGTGGAAATCATCGCATGATTACGACAACTAGCCGCCGGAAGTACACAGCCGCCTTCGCTGTGGGGAACGAAGTTCCGGCAAGCGGCATAAAAGCGTTGTCTTGCTAGAGCAAACTTCGAGAATGCCGCCGCCTAACGGCATCGAAAAGGGGAACACACCAACATTATGAAAATCATCGCATCGCTCGCACTCGCCGTCATTGCACTCAGCCTCGGCGCCTGCGCCAAGGACGAGCCCGCGTACACGACCACGTCGCAGTCCACAGGCTCATCGACCAGCTACTCGAAGTAGTAGCTGTAACAAGTCACTCCGCCTGCGGGAGCTGACCGTTTTTTAAAGCCAGTCCCGCTCACGCGGGACTGGCTTTTCTCTTACCCGGTTTGGGTGTGGGGACCTTGCCGTGCTTCACGCTGAGATGCGGGCTACCCTCGAGCAGGAAGCGCCACTCGAGGTGAGCGGCCCGGGAGATCCCCACCCGCAGATCAGAGACGACTCGTACAGGCTTCGCTTTCTTCACGAAACCAACCTTGCCCTCGCAAAGGTCACGTCCGTGATCTGCGCCAGTAATCCCTAAAGCCTGCGAAAGCTTTCCCGGTCCAGAGCACAGGTCCGTCAGTCTCTCGCGCATCCGACGTTCGCGCATGCGCTCAACTCCGGCTACAGGCTCAAGGGCACGGATCAGCACAAAGCCGTCCTCAGCCCCACCCTTCACCAGCACGTTGAGCAGCCAGTACATGCCGTAGTTCATGTACACGTACGCGGTCCCGGGCGGCTTCGCATCAAACCACGAGCGAACACTCGGGCGCATGAAGAGATGGCAGGCTTCGTCTTCAGGACAGGCGGAGTACGCCTCAGTTTCCACAATGATCCCGCGGCATTCACCCCATACAAGCTCCGCGCCGATCAACTCTCGCGAGCAGGTGAGTGGATCCTGCTGGAAGAAGGCGCGGGATAGAAAGCTCACAGGCCGGTCGGATGATCGATGAACTCCCACGGCACGCTGAACTCCGCAGCCAGTTGGGCAGCGAGGGCTTTCACCCCAAAGGTCTCGGTCGCGTAGTGCCCGCCATAGAAGACATTCACCCCAAGCTCCTCCGCTGCCGTATACGACCAATGCGGCCCTTCTCCGGTAATGAAGGTGTCGCATCCTTCGTCAACGACCTGTGCGATCTCACTACCCGCGCCGCCGCTGACAATCCCGATCCTCCGCGTCGTCCCGGGCCCTCCCGGTGCAAGATGCGCCGGGCCACCCAGGATCGCCTCCAGCTTGCACCTCAGCTCCTGCACAGAAACAGAGGCATCGACCTTCAACCCAATTGGCTGCCCTTTGTAGGGGAAGGCGGGCGTCCATGCCTCGAAACCGAGCGCTCTAGAAAGCTGGGCATTATTCCCCAGTGTAGGATGTAGATCCAGTGGCAGATGCGAGCTGTAGATCGCCAATCCGTGATCCATCGCCGCTTTGATCTTACGGTACGTAGCCCCGGTGAAGCGCAGTGGAGACCAGAGTAGTCCGTGATGCACAATCAGCAGGTCGCAGCCGCACGCGACTGCTTTGTGGATCACCGCCTCACCCGCGTCTACCGCAGCCGCGATGCGAGTCACTTTTCCACCGCTCTCCAGCTGAAGCCCATTGTGCGCACCTGAATAGTCCACGATTGCAGCCGTGTTCAGCAGTTCATCGCAGCGGTGAACAATTTCGTGGAGCATGGAATTCAAGCCTTAAGCGAAACTCCATCGCGAGTCCGAACAGAAAAGTTAATGCGGCACTGGAGCGAGTCCGCTAACGTCCGCGCCCTATGTTAAGCGCAGGCATCGTTGGCCTCCCCAATGTCGGTAAATCGACTCTATTCAATGCGATCACGCGTACCCGCAAGGCGCAGGCGGCCAACTACCCCTTCTGCACTATCGATCCAAATGTCGGTGTCGTCGTAGTACCCGACCCCCGCTTGGAGGCGCTCTCGAAGCTCTCTGGGTCCAAGAAGATCGTCCCTGCCGCGATCGAGTTCGTGGACATCGCCGGCCTGGTCAAAGGTGCGAGCGCGGGCGAAGGCCTGGGCAACCAGTTCCTCTCCCACATCCGGGAAGTCAGCGCGATCGTCCAGGTGGTGCGCTGCTTCGAGGACGATGATATCCACCACGTGAGCGGCACCGTAAATCCAGTCCGCGACATCGAGATCATCAATACGGAGCTCGTACTGGCCGATCTGGCAGCCCTCACAAAACGGCTAGACCGGCTCCAGAAAGCGATGCGCACAGGCGACAAGGTCGCGAAGGCAGAAGCTGCGGTCGTCGAAAAGCTGCTCCCTCACCTCGACCAGGGGAAACCAGCCGTAACGCTGGAGCTCAATGATGAAGAACAGCGAATCGCCCGTGACTTCTTCCTGCTCAGTTCGAAGCCCACCATCTTTGCCTGTAATGTCGCGGAAAGCGATCTGGCCACGGTCTCTGCACTCGTGGAAGCAGCGAACGACAATGAAGGCGCGCTTCCAACGGACGAGGCCGTCCTCACCCCGGCCGCTCGTTTCGTGAAAGGCGTGCAGGATTACGCCCGCGCGCATTTTGCCACCGAGGCGATCGTGATTAGCGCGCAAATCGAAAGCGAGCTCATCGACCTCCCGCCCGAGGAAGCCGCGGAATATCTTCAAGGCGTCGGCGTGAGTAGCAGCGGTGTGGGCTCCCTCATTCGTGCCGTTTACCACCTTCTCGGCTTGCGCACCTATCTCACCACGGGCGAGCAGGAGACCCGGGCCTGGACGATCCGCGCTGGCGACAAGGCACCCGCCGCCGCCGGAGTGATTCATTCTGATTTCGAGCGCGGCTTCATCGCCGCAGAAACCGTTCATTTCGACGATCTGATCCGCTTGGGTTCGCAGGCGAAGGCCCGCGAGGCTGCCAAGCTCCGCATCGAGGGTAAGGAGTACGTTGTGCAGGATGGAGACGTCATTGAGTTCCGTTTTAACGTCTGAGGCGACGTTTTCGGCAGAGATGCAGAATTACGCATTCTGCATCTGGCGACGGTTTACATTTGCACTGGAGCGCGGGCTCCCCATCTTTTGCGTTCTCATGAGTTGTCGCACTCGGCGCATCGCCTGCACGGTCCTCCTTCTTCTCGGCTGCACGTCTCTGGCCGAGCCTCTCGACATCCGCAACAGCCTTGCTCGTATCTCGAATACAGGTCAGGCGGCAAACTACCGGATTCCGTGGCTACCCGGCGCCACCGGTGGAGGGAGCGGCACGGGGTGGGTTGTCTCGAAAGATCGCATCCTCACGAACGCCCACGTGGTGAGCAATGCCCGCTACCTCACAGTCGAAAAGGAAAACGATCCCAAGAAGTACATCGCCGAGGTTGAGCACATCGCACACGACTGCGATCTCGCCTTGCTCAAACTCAAGGACCTGAGCTTCTTCAAGGGAGCCGCGCCTCTGCCCATAGGCGGCATCCCGGGGATCGAAACCACGGTGTCAGTGTACGGGTACCCCATCGGTGGCGACCGCCTCTCCGCCACCCGTGGCGTGGTGTCGCGAGTCGACTTCAGGACGTACTCGCATTCGATCGTTGATTCCCACCTCGTGATTCAGATCGATGCCGCGATCAATCCCGGGAATAGCGGCGGACCCGTTCTCCAGGACGGCAAGGTTGTTGGCGTGGCGTTCCAGGGCTTCAGCGGAGATGTCGCGCAGAATGTCGGCTACATGATTCCGACGCCCGTCATTCAGCGTTTTCTGAAAGACGTCGAAGACGGCCGCTACGATCGCTACATGGATCTATCGATCGGGATTTTCAACACCCTAAATCCGGCGATGCGCAAGGCGCTCAATCTGCCCAATGACGATCGCGGCGTGCTCGTTACGAGCGTCGCTTCCGCAGGTGTCTGCGCGGGAATTGTAAAGGTTGGTGATGTGGTTATTGCCTTGGATGGTCTCCCCGTTTCCAGCGACGGCTTTCTGGAGTTGGAAGGTGAACGCGTGCTCATGGCAGAGGTCGCGGAGCGAAAATTCCGCGGGGATAAGATTGCGATCAGCCTCCTTCGCGATGGCACCCCAGTTGAAGCCGAGGTCACCTTCGACCGTGCTTTCCCGCATACCATGCAGGCAAACTCCTATGAGGTGGAGGCTACCTACGTTCTTGCCGGGGGGCTCCTCTTCCAGCCCCTCTCGCGCAATCTCCTCTCCGCGTATCAGTTCAAAAGCCCGCGGATAGATTACTTCTTCGATAACTTCGTCAGCAAGGAGCTCTACATCAATCACCCGGAAGTGATCATACTCAGCGCGATTCTTCCGGACCCGATCAATACTTACCTCACGGAGTTCAAGGATGGCATTGTCGATCAGATCAATGAGCGCAAGATCCGCACGCTCAAGGATGTTGCGGCCGCATTTGCGGAGAAGAGCGACTTCTACGTCGTGAAGTTCCTCGGAACAGGGCGTCCGCTGGTCTTGGAACGAGCCGCGGTAGAGGCCGCACGTGAGCGGATCAAGAACAGATACAATGTGCTCGCAGAGCAAAATCTGGAAGAATCTCCTGCCTCCTAATTCGATGTTCCCACGACTGATCCTCCTCCTGGCAATCCTCGCGCCAGCGCTCCCGCTCGCCGCGGAGACAATCGCTGCTGTTCCCGCCCGCAAGCTGTCCGTTGTTCGGGTAAACGTGACCAATCAACCGTGGGATTTCATGCGCCCATGGGGTAAGCGTGCACCCTATTCGCGACGCGCAATCGGCCCGGTGATCGCGAACCAACGCGTCCTCGTTACGGCCGAGCTGGTGGCGAATGCCAACTACATCGAGTTCGAGGCGGCGGATAGCGGACAAAAGGTGCCTGCCACCGTGGAGTTCGTCGACTACGAGGCAAACCTCGCGCTGCTCAAAACGGAAGATCCGGAGTTTCTCCGGGCCGTACCACCGCTCGACTTCACCGTTGCCACCGTGGGCGACACCCTCAGCGTTCTCCAGCTCGAGGCCAACGGGAATCAGCTCGTGACCCGCGGTCCGATGACCACCGCTGAGGTGGCGGGCTACCCGCTCGATGATTCCACGTTCCTCCTCTATCGCATGACTGCTTCCCTGCAGTTTCGGGACAGTTCGTTCACCCTGCCCGTGGTGAAGGATGACAAGCTCGTCGGGCTCGTGATGCGTTACGAAGCGCAGGCAAACAACGCCGATATTGTTCCCACTCCAGTCATCCAGCACTTCCTCCGGGATGCTGCTCAGCTGCCTTACGAAGGGTTCCCGCGCGCCGGCATTGTCTTTGCGAGCACCCGCGACCCGCAGCTCCGCCGGTACGTGGGCCTGACTGACGCAACTCCCGGTGGCCTTTATGTCACAGAAGTTCTGCGGACTGGACCGGCTGCTGCCGCTGGTTTGGAAGCAGGCGACGTTCTCCTGAGGATCGACGCACAGGCCGTTGATCAGGATGGGAACTATTCAGATCCTGTGTATGGGAAGATTTCAGTGAGCCACCTGCTCTCCACCGAGCACCTCCATGGAGATACCGTGAAGCTCACCATCTTCCGCAAAGGCGAGCTGAAGGAGATTCCTCTTACCCTGGCGAATCGGCCGGTGACGGATTACGTGAGTGAGCCCTACATCATCGACCGCGCTCCCAAGTTCTACATCCTGGGCGGGATGGTGCTTCAGGAGCTCTCCCGGCAGTACCTCAAGGAGTGGGGGCCTGATTGGGCGAAAAAGGCTCCTGAAGATCTCATCTATCTCGATCGAGCGCAGAACGAGATCTACCCGGAAGGGAAGCGCAAGATCGTGATCTTGAGCAGGGTTCTCCCTTCAGACACGACGATGGGGTATGAAGATCTTAACCATCACGTGGTTACCAAGCTGAACGGAGTAGAACTCACCAGCATTCAGGACGTTCCAAAGGCCATCGAAAAGGCGGAGAACGGGCTGCACAAGATGGAGTTCCCTACCGACCCCACCGTGATCTATCTGGATGCCGAACAAGTCGCGACCAGCGAGGCGGTCCTCTCCAAAACGTATCAACTCCCCGCGCTAAAGCGCCTCTAGGCTTCAATGAAGTCCGCTAGTGCTGGACAAGCCACCTGGGGAGCGCTCTTCGACTGGGATGGGGTGATCATAGACTCGCGAATTCACCATGAAGAGAGCTGGGTTCGGCTGGCGGCGCAGCTCGGTAAAACTCTGCCGCAAGACCACTTCCTGAAGGGCTTCGGTCGTAAGAACGAGTTCATCATCCCGGAATTGCTCGGGTGGACCCGAGACTTGGAGGAGATCCACCAGATATCACTGCAAAAAGAGCTACTCTACCGCGAGGTAGTGGCGGAATGGGGCCTGAGTGCGCTGCTGGGCGTCCAGACTTGGCTGGAGCGGCTCCGGGACGCCGGGGTCCCGTGCGCCATTGGCTCCTCGACGCACCGAGCGAACATTGACCTCTCCCTTGGGATGATCGGGCTTGCAGAGTTCTTCTCGGGAATCGTCACTGCGGAAGACGTGAGGCAGGGAAAGCCGGACCCCGAAGTCTTTGTCGCTGCGGCACGCACGATTGATCGACCGGCGGCTTGCTGCTTTGTCTTCGAAGATGCGCACGTGGGGATAGAAGCGGCCCGCGCGGGTGGGATGCGGGTCGTCGGAGTGGCGACGACTCACACGCTTGAGGAGCTCACGGAACCAGATTTGGCCGTTCACCGGCTCGACGAGCTCAGCGTAGACAAACTCGCGCAGTGGTTTGCATAGCGGCGTTCGCGCCCCGCTAAAGCTCGCCGCAAGGGGACTACCGCATGGTGCGACGTGCGGTCATTGGTACAGAGGCTCGTAAATCGGCTTCTCCCACTCGGCGCGACCGGAAGGCGTGAGGTCGAAGTAGATGCCAAATGGCACGCCTGCCGGCGCTGAGTCGGCAGGGATAGACACGTGCCGCAAATAGTCGCCGTGGGCGTAGGTGGCACGGAACTCGGCATCCAAATCGCCGACGATCTCGCCTGGCTTAGAAGGAGTGATCTCGCGCTCGGGGAATTCCTGGCCGAACGCAGGCATCGGGGCCTGACGTATAGTTACGAAGCCACGGCGGAACAGCGAGGCTATCGTTTCCAGGAACTCGTCGGGAGTGCAGAGGATACCGGCCTCCCTAATCGCTCGTGCAACCTCCTCGACTGGTTCCATGTCGTCCGCCATCGAATCGAGAGCGTGCCACTCGGCAGGACTTACCTCTTCGCTGTTATTTAGTTCGTCTGCATTTATAGGACGCGTGAGCAACACTTAACAACCTCAAACCCAGCGACAGTCGGAGCGACCGCGGCCCCGGTCCTCGGGGAAACTGGTAGTCGAGTGCTCCAGATGCCGTGACCGCTGAGCCCGTTCGCTGCAGCGCACGATTATATGGTTCTGGTCGATTGCTCCTGCGCGTCTGGCTCCGGTTCGATTCGGACAGCCGTGCCACTGATCGAGACCATGAGCATGTTGTGGATGACCTCATAATCGATGTCGGCACTGACAATGGCGTTGCCGCCGAGCTTTAGAGTGCGCTGGCGGATCTCGGCAGAAGCAATCTCGCGCGCCTCCGCGAGCCCGCGCTCGTACGTAGCTGAGCGTCCGCCAACGATGTCTCGGACTCCGGCGAAGATGTCTCGGAAGATGTTCGCCCCAATGATGGCCTCACCGGCGACAAGCCCGCAGTAGTGAACGATCTGCCACCCGCGAATGCTTGGGGTGGTAGCGATCAGAATCTTCCCGTCTTGGATTGTAGTCATTAGCTTTTGTTCATGGATGGCGCGAGGCGTCGCCCAACGAGCCTACTCAACGACCCAGCCCACGGGGGCGTCCGTTCGGGGTGGCCGGGTTCGCTGCAGCGGCTATTTGGAAGTCATGAATCAATCCTTTCGTACCAGCAAGAATCTCAATCTCTCGCTGTTCGGTCATAAGAACATACCGAAAATCAGAACCTCTTTGGGTTTCGTGCGCGCCCAGTAAGCTCTCCATGCACTCGTCGTCCCGATCTATCCAGTGGTCACAGACGCTCCTCACCTCACGAAACTCCAATACTCTATCTGTCTCATAGGTCTCTGGGTCACTTGTCAAACCAACCACCAAACTCTGTGTTGTTGCATCGTGAGCGAAAGAGGTAATCCAGCGCGCTTGGCCTACCATCACTGCTGCCTCGTAGTTGCAAGGATTCATTCTGGCACCTAATTCCCCAAGCTCAGCGACGGCCAAGGCAGGCGTCGCAGCTGCGCAAGCTGCCGACACGACGGCCCGAAGCAGTTCGCTGCAACAGTTAGGCGACGTTGTTGCGGTGCGTGAGCCTAACGAGGAAAATAGCGGCAACATAAAAGAGGAAGGTAAGGACACCGGCTGACGACCAGAACAGAACACCGTCCGTACGCGACTCAAACAGAAGCATGCCGCAGACGATGAAATATGGTATCGCGGCAACCAGGCCTAGAAGCCACGAAGGGCCTCGCCATACGATCGCAGCTCCAAAGGCAAGAGAAGCCGTGACGACAGCACATGTGGATAGCGGGGTGGCGATAGCATGTAAGAGGTTGGTGCCGCGAGATAGATGGCTCGGACCGAGACTAAACAAGAGAATGCCGAGATACACCACGCAGGCTGCGGATACTACAAGACTGCCAAATGCTACAAATACCTCGCGAAAGGACATCGTGTTGGTGCCTGGCGATAATCTCGAAGTTCCGATCATTTGCGTTCGTTCTACCGGTAACGTGCTCAGTCGCCTAACCCAAGCTCAGCTACTGCAGAGGCTGGCGCGATGGCTGCGCGGGCGAAGGCGGCGGAGCAGCCAGCGTGACAGCCGGAGCCGTTCGCTGCAGGGCTTTGTTCCGCGACTTCATTGGCGACCTCGAATGACGGTTTCGATCGCTAGATCCGCGGCCTCGGCGCGAGGCGGGAGATCGGAGGGTCGCGCGTACTGGCGGCGATACTCCAAAAACTTGGTGACACTGGAAATGAAGTCGGCTTTGTCTTGGGATCTGGGGGTGGCCGCTATTGAAGGAGCCAAACCAGTAATCGTTCCTTCCGCCTTGGCTTCGAGCATGAGCAAGGCGTTCTTGGCTCTCCCTTCCTGGATGGCTTCACACATTGGTGTGATCTCGATCAGCTCATTCCAGGCTCTATGGTAGCTGGCCGTGATATTGTGGGAACGGTGGTAGAGGTAAAAGCCACCAGTCGCGACGATGGCCCCAAAAGTGAAAGCCACAGACGCCGAGGCGACCATTGTTCGTGTCGAATGCATTATTGATCTTCTGTGATGTCGTTATTGGAAGACGTGAGCAAGTGGCAGCGGATCCGCGAAGCAAGCAGCATGGGTGACAGTGCGGCGGCGTTCGCTGGAGCGCATGGTTAGGCGCCATTGGCCGACCAAAATTTAAGGATGTGCTTAGGGTGAAACGGAATAGCGTAATCGGAATGAAGGGTGTTGGTGAATTGCGGAGTGTTGTCCAGACGCCCAATGAGGCAGCCGTCGCCATACTGGATAATTTCGACCCACATCCGTTCCGAGTCGCAAAGTGCCGGGTTCCGCACAGGCTCCTTGTAAACGAAGACGAGCTTAACCATATCACCGGGTTTGGCGGCGAAACGCTCACTGTCCGGTGCCACCTCAGGCATTCCCTCCTCGAAGAGCTGCAACTCGTAGCCGTCTTCATCAATGGCCGCGTACGGGTAATTGGCAGGATTTATCACGTGTGGGCTCTCATGTCGCCAAACGGAAACAGGTCAGCGACGCGCGGAGGAGGCGCGGTTCCTGCGCGGTGGGTTTGCGGGAGCAGAAACCGTGACGTGTGGAGCTGTTCGCTGCAGCGCATGGTTGAACTAAGCCGCTGCGCGGCGGTGGGAGCGCGGTGGGGCATGGAGTGCTGGATCGTGTATTCTGGCCGGTGATGAAAAGCCCTCTGATCCACACTACCCATCCATAGATTGCTTCCGTCACTTTGTCGAGTTGCGGGA
>JANMSW010000028.1:0-20427 GCA_031389825.1 Spartobacteria bacterium | reverse complement strand
TCATTCCGCGGAGCCTGAGAATAGGGTGGGTTGTCACACGGGCCATCTCAGCACCTCTAGCGCTCCCCCGCCTCTGAAGAACACGCCAAACTATGGCGGAAAAAGTTAAATACCCCGCCAAACTGCGAAACTCGGGCTAGGGCGTGATCTGGAGTCGCAATCGCTTGGCGACGAAAGATAGCGGCGCAGTCCCCGAAGGAACTGCGCCGCAAAACCATCCTGCGCTAAAAGCTGACTAGCGGGAGTAAAGCTCGACAATGAGCTGCTCGTTCACGATCGGCTGAATCTCTTCACGTGTCGGAACACGCGCCACGGACCCAGTGAAGTGATCCTTGTCCACAGACAACCAATCCGGGACGGGAGTAATCTGCGTGAGCTCCAAGTTCCGGGTCGCCAGCGTGCGCGACTTCGGCTTGTCCTTT
This sequence comes from Spartobacteria bacterium, assembly GCA_031389825.1. Lineage (GTDB taxonomy): Bacteria > Verrucomicrobiota > Verrucomicrobiia > Chthoniobacterales > Chthoniobacteraceae > JANMSW01. The sequence goes on along the minus strand of JANMSW010000028.1, from coordinate 20,005 downwards.
ACGGTGATCGCATCACCCGGGCGAACACAATACGAAGAAATGTCCACCTTACGGCCATTAACCATGATGTGACCGTGACAGACCAGCTGGCGAGCCGCGCTCCGCGAACTCGCAAAGCCAAGACGGAATACGACGTTATCTAGCCGTGTTTCGAGAAGCTGAAGCAGGATCACTCCCGTGACGCCGCGCTTGGTCAGCGCGATCTGGAAGTACCGGCGGAACTGGCGCTCAAGCACGCCATATTGGAAACGGAGCTTCTGCTTTTCAGCGAGTGCGACCGAGTACTCGCTGTGCTTCCGGCGCGAACCTTTGGGTCCGTGCATGCCCGGAGGATAATTCTTAGTTTCGAGTGTCTTCGTCGGGCCAAACAGCGGCACACCGAATCGGCGGCTGAGTTTGTCTTTAGGACCAGTATAACGTGCCATGTTCTAAAAGGTTTACGTGGTGAGAGAATCAGACCCGGCGCTGCTTTGGCGGGCGGCAGCCATTGTGCGGAACCGGGGTGACGTCTTTGATAATCGTGATGTCCAATCCCACGGCTTGAATTGCCCGGACAGCAGATTCACGACCTGCTCCTGGACCCTTGACGCGGACTTCCACTTCTTTCAACCCATGACCCATCGCCTGCCGGCAGGCGTCTTGAGCAACCATCTGAGCGGCGTAAGCAGTACTTTTACGGGAACCTTTGAACCCCACCTTGCCCGCGCTTGACCAGCCAATCACATGCCCGGTCTGATCAGTGATGCTGACAATGGTGTTATTGAAGCTGGCCTGGACGTGGGCAATGCCCGTGTGAACGTTCTTGCTCCCCTTTGCCTTTACGATCTTGATCTGCTCAACGACCGAACTTGGATCAAGCGAGAGATTCTCTGGCTTCTTCTCTTCGGCGGATGCACCAGCGTCTTTCTTGCTCTTCTTCGCTTTGACTGGCTTTGCGACGGGTTCAGCAGGAGCCGCTGCGGCAACTGGCGCAGCCTGATCTGCATTCTGCAGGTCGGTTGGTGCCGCGCCTTCGCTTGTCGAAGTTGCCTCAGCTTGGGGCGCATCAACCGCCGCAGCGGTCGAATCAGGGGACGGAGCATCGCCAGGAACGGCATCAGCCGCGGGCGTCTTCTTGGATTCAGCCATAGAGAAATTCGTTCTGTCTTACTTCTTGTCCTTAGCGCGCTGCACACCCACGGTCTTCCGTGGTCCTTTGCGCGTCCTAGCGTTTGTCTGAGTGCGCTGACCACGTACTGGCAGACCGCGACGATGTCGAATGCCGCGGTAGCAATTGATCGCCTGCAAGCGCTTCAAGTTACCCTGAATGTCCCGGCGAAGATCACCCTCGATGAGCAGTCCGCTCGCGGTAATGGACTGGATGATCTGATTCAGCTGTTCGGAGCTGAGATCCTTCGCGCGCACATCGAGACCGATGTTCGCGTGTTCGAGAATCTTTTTCGCGGTACTAGGCCCGATTCCGTAAATGTACGGGAGGGAGGCCTCGATACGCTTGTCGCCTGGGATGTCTACGCCGAGAAGTCGTGGCATGTTGGGTTGCTTTCTACTGAATTATCCTTGCCGCTGCTTATGACGCGCATTCTTGCAAATCACGCGCACGACGTTCTTGCGCTTCACGATGCGGCACGCTTCGCAAAGACGCTTCACGGATGCTCTTACTTTCATAAAAATTGTTGAGGAACTCTGGAGCGAATTGGGAGGACAAAAAATCGCGCTGGGAACGGCATTCCCAGTGCGATCAGTGCGGCATCGGTACTTTCGCCGAGAGGCAATCCGACCCCTCGTCAATTGGCAGACCGGGACATTTACCAGAACTTCGATGGGTGGCAATGACGGAATCACCAAGAATCGCGCTTTTTTTGCCCGTAGTGAGATAGTCAGATGCCCTCGCGAGGCATGCAGAACGGATATTTAGTGACTTCATCCCTTTTCCTCCCGACCGATCGAGGGTTCACGCCACGTCAAAATTTCTGGTGAACCCTTCGTAACTAACACGGTATGCTCGAAGTGGGCGGAGGGCTTGCCGTCGGAAGTTACCACGGTCCACTTGTCTCCCAAAACCCGGACGGCGCTGGTGCCCATATTCACCATAGGCTCGATGGCCAAAGTCATCCCTGCCTTGAGCTTGGGTCCGCTTCCCTTACGTCCGTAATTCGGAACCTGTGGTTCTTCATGCAACTGCCGTCCTACACCATGGCCAACGAACTCACGCACAACCGTAAATCCCGCCGCGACAACTTCAGCTTCGATGATTGAACATAGGTCCCCTAATCGCCTGCCGTTTTGCGCATGGGTAATTGCAAGCTGAAGGGTGTTTTCGGTCACCTCTAGGAGGCGCGCCACTTTATCATCAACAACTCCTACGGCTACGGTGGTTGCGGTGTCCCCTACCCACCCATCTTTGATCACGCCGCAGTCGATCTTCACGATATCGCCATACTGGATCTTCCGCGTGCCGCCAATGCCATGAACAACCTCCTCGTTTATTGAGATGCAGATCTGGCCCGGGAACCCGCGGTATCCTAGGAATGCACTTCGACAACTCTCCTCAGCCATAAAATCGGCCGCAGCGAGGTCGACTTCACCAGTGGATATCCCCGGCCGAATGAGACTGCAGACCTTTTCGAGTACAACGCTTGCAGCCCGGCACGCGATCCGCATTTTTTCGATGTCCCGTCCACTCTTGATTGGAATCATTCCTGTTCAAGTAACTGAGTGATCTCGTAAAAGACCGCGTCTGGAGATCGGCTGCTATCAACAGAACATAAAAGCGCACGCTCTTTGTAGAATGCGAGGAGAGGCTCAGTCTTCAAGCGGTACTCAGCCATCCGGGCAGTTAGAACCTCCAGCGTGTCGTCAGGGCGCTTACCGAGCACCCCTCCGCACCTCGGGCAAGCATCATCCCTGGTGGCAATATGAAGACCAACGCTGAACGTTTCACCGCATCCGGCACACACCGCGCGGTTCCTTACCCGTGCTTCAATAGTGGCGAAGTCTGCATCAAGGGCAATAACCACATCGAGGCCGATTCTTGCTTCCTCCAGGACGCGCTCCAACGCCTCAGCCTGTCCGATCGTACGCGGGAACCCGTCGAACAGGAACTTGTCTGTTCGCCCGACTAGCCACGCGGTTACGAGTGCGACTACTGTTTTATCCGGCAGCAAAAGGCCCTTTGCAGTAAGCCTCTCCGCTTCTATGCCGAGTACCGTAGCGGCCTGCCGCTCTTTGCGGAGGATTGTCCCCGGAGAAGCTATTGGAATCCCGTACCGACGCTCAATTAGAGCGGCTTGCGTCCCTTTTCCTGAAGCAGGAGGGCCTAGCAAAACTATCCGGCGTTTCACCTAGGAGCGCGCTACGAAGAGCGTAATTCCAGTAAGCACGAGGATTGCGATTCCCAGCCAGATCCAGAGAAGAGCATTCTGCTGCACCACCTCACCGCGCCCGCCTGCTACTCGTTCAAATCGACCACGAATTTTCCCTTTGCGAAGGAAGCCATCGTAATGCCGCTGGATCAGATGTGTCTCCACTTGACGCATCGTATCAAGGATAACTCCGACGATGATCAGCAAACTCGTTCCTCCGAAGAATTGAGCAGTTACGTATGGCACATTGAGCTTCTCAGAAAGCATCTGAGGAAGAATTGCCACGATCGTCAAGAAGACTGCTCCCGCAAACGTGAGACGTGTCATCACATTATCTAGAAACTTCGCCGTCTCGTTACCCGGACGAATGCCTGGAATGTAACCGCCGTACTTCTTGAGGTCCTCAGCGATCTGCTGAGGCTGGAACTGCGTAGCCACCCAGAAGTAGCTGAAGAAGAAGATCATTCCCCCGAAAACAAGGTAGTGCCAGAACCCTGCCTGCAAGGCTGCGGCGATCTGATGAGCCCAAGCCGACTCTCTAAAGGCCATCGTGGCGATTGTAGATGGAAAAACCAAGAGCGCTTGGGCAAAGATGATCGGCATCACACCTGCATAATTCACCTTCAACGGCATGTACTGGGTCTGACCACCGTAGACCTTCCGTCCGACGACGCGCTTCGCGTATTGGACGCTGATTCGCCTTTGGGCCTGCGTGATGCAAATGACTGCTGCGATCACCAGAACCAAGAACGCGATCATCAGGACCAGCACCATTGGGCTTACCTGGCTTCCCTGACCCGGCCCTGATGGAACGAAAGTACGCCATGCCTGGACAAGCGCTGCAGGCAGCTTTGCAACAATCCCCACTGTAATAATCAGCGACATCCCGTTTCCGATTCCGCGATCAGTGATCTGGTCTCCGATCCACATCAGGAACATCGCCCCAGCGGTCATCGTGATGATCGTTAAGATTCGAAAGGTCCACCCATGATCAGCCACCAAAGGCACGCCCATTTGCGCGATCGTCTCGGTGATACCAGAGAGGAACGGGTTTTGAGCGGGGTTCTCGAACGAAAGCGCAAGCAGGTAGCCCTGAAAGATACACAGCGCAATGGTCGCATATCGCGTGTACTGCATAATCTTCTGCCGTCCGCCATCCTCTTTCGACAGCTTACTCAGCTGGGGAATCACCGCAGTCAGCAACTGCATCATGATTGACGCGCTGATGTACGGCATCACACCAAGAGAAAAGATTGCGCAATTCTCAAGAGCACCGCCACTAAAGATGTTGAACAGCGCGGCAACGCTGCCCCCCGACTGGCTATTCACCTGAGACTCAAACCACCGCTGAATCACCGCCGCATTTACGCCAGGGGTAGTGATGGCAGCGCCAATCCGTACGATGACAAGCATCGCCAGAGTGAAAAGCACGCGATTCCGTAATTCCGGAATCTTGAAGGTATTAGTGAATGCCGAAATCATCGCGAGTGGAAGGACCGCAATAGCCCAAGGTCCACAAAATGTGGACGGAACCGACTACATGATTGTCACTGAACCACCTGCCTTTTCGATTTTTTCATTTGCGGACGCACTGAGCTTTGAAGCGACAACGCTCAAGCTCTTAGTCAGATCACCGACACCCAGAATCTTAATTCCGTCGAAGGTGCCGCGAATAAGGCCGACGGCACGCAGAGTTGTCTCATCCACGGTCGTTCCTGCCTCAAAATTCTCCAGATCCGCTACGTTGACGATCGCGTATTGAATTTTGAAGGCTGCGTTGTTAAATCCACGCTTAGGAATTCGGCGAATGAGGGGCATCTGGCCACCTTCGAATCCAAGCCGGATACTGCCGCCAGAACGTGCCTTTTGTCCCTTGTGGCCTTTGCCACTGGTTTTGCCATGACCACTACTTTCCCCGCAACCAAGCCGCTTAACGCGGTGCTTGGAACCTGGACGAGGCTTGAGAGTATGAAGATTCATTGTGTTACTTTAAGTGTCCTGCACGGCAGGCTGCTTCGCGCGAATCGCAATGCCTCGCGTTTTGAAAATCTCCTCGCGAAGGCGGAGCTGCTGAAGAGCGGCAATCGTAGCCTTCACGACGTTGGCGTGATTGCTAGAGCCGAGCGACTTTGCGAGAACGTCACGGACGCCCACTGCCTCAATGACAGCACGGACACCTCCACCTGCGATGACGCCGGTTCCTGGCGATGCGGGACGCAGAAGAACCCGCCCACCACCGAACTCACCGATCACTTCATGGGGGATTGTGTTCTCCCGAACGGAAACCTTAATCAACGACTTGCGAGCTGATTCCGACGCTTTTCGAATCGCTTCTGCAACCTCGTTCGCCTTGCCAAAGCCGCAACCAACACGACCGGCTTTATCACCTGCGACAATTAGGGCGCTAAATGAGAACCGACGCCCACCTTTTACAACCTTCGCGCACCGGTTGATGAATACAACCTTTTCGGTTAGATCCGATTGCTCCTTAGGTCTGTCGTTTTGTGGTCGCCGGGAGCGAGAACGATCGGGTGATGCCATAAATCTAGAAATTCAATCCACCTTCACGGGCCGCATCCGCGAGGGCCTTTACTTTGCCGTGGAAAATCAGACCACCACGATCAAAAACAACCTTGCTAACGTTCTTTGCCACTGCTCGTTCTGCAACAGCTTTGCCAACCTTCAAAGCCGTCGCCACGTTGGGACGTGTTGCTTTGTCCGAGCGGAAATCGGCTTCGGTGGTATTCACAGCAGCTAGGGTCACACCGGCTTCGTCATCGATCACTTGCGCATAGATGTGCTTGCCGGAGAAATGGACACTCAGTCGAGGCCGGATTGGAGTGCCAGCAACCTTCTTCCGAAGACGGATGTGCCTTAGCTTGAGCGGTAAAGTCTTTCGAGTAGCCATGTTTACTGAACAGTTTTGCCTTCTTTGCGGACAACGATCTCGCCAGCGTATCGCACCCCTTTGCCCTTATATGGCTCAGGAGGATAATAAGACCGAATGTCTGCGGCGACCTGGCCAACCAGGTGCTTGTCGATCCCCTCAACTTTGATCTTCGTATTTTCAGCAACGGTCACTTTGATTCCAGAGGGAATAGGAAAGTGAATTGGATGCGAAAAACCGAGCGCCAAATTTAGGATACTGCCCTGAACCGCTGCCTTAAAGCCGACGCCTTGAATTTCAAGGTTGCGTGTGAATCCGTCTGACACGCCGAGGACCATATTGTTGACGAGGGCACGTGAGAGGCCATGAAGCGCACGCGATTTGCGGTCCTCACTACTTCTCTCGAAAATAACCGCGTTCCCCTCAACGCGCGCCTTGATCTGCTTCGGGAGTGTATATCCGAGTGTGCCTTTTGGGCCTTCAGCCGTCACAGCACCTTCATCTGATATGTTTAGCTTCACCTTGTCGGGAAGCTCAATGGGCTTTTTGCCTATACGAGACATATAAATCAGACCCTAGGTTACCAAACAAACGCGAGCAATTCGCCACCGATCTTCTCCCGGCGAGCTTCACGACCGGTCACAATACCTTTAGGTGTAGAGAGGATCGCGATGCCCATGCCACCAAGAACCCGAGGGATCTCGTCTGCACCGACGTACTTGCGAAGGCCAGGCTTGCTGACGCGCTTTAAATTCGTGATCGCGGGCGCTTTGTTCGCCAGCTTGTTGGTCACACGCAGTTCAGGGAACTTTCCCTCGGTATCCACCCGATAGTCGGTGATATAACCTTCTTGCTTAAGGATCCGAGCGATTTCCGCTTTGATCTTAGAGTACGGAGCACGGACTTCGGTGAGGCCGGCGCGATTTGCATTGCGGAGGCGTGTAAGAAAGTCCGCGATCGGATCAGACAAATTGCTCATAACTTCGATATCCTAGCGAAAACTACGCAGCGACAGCCTTGGCTGCTGGCGGCTTCTTCACCTTATCGGTAAAGGGCATGCCGAGTTCCATGAGAAGCGACTTGGCTTCAGCATCGTTGGTGGCCGAGGTGACAATGGTCACGTCGAAGCCCAAATTACGTTTGATCTTATCAAGTTCCACCTCGGGGAAGATAGATTGTTCCTTCACACCAAGGGTGTAGTTGCCTTGCCCGTCGAAAGCTTTTGGTGAGATTCCCCGAAAGTCGCGAATTCGAGGTAAGGCAGTTTTAATCAGCCGCTCTAAAAACTCAAACATCATCTCCCCGCGAAGGGTGACCTTCGCACCAATTGCTTGGTTCTCCCGGAGCTTGAAGTTTGCAATGCTGGTTTTCGACCTTGTCTCAGCTGGCTTTTGCCCAGTGATTAACGAAAGCTCCGCTTTCGCATCCTCCAAGGCCTGCTTCCCGTCGGCAGAGGATCCGATACAAGTATTGACCACGACCTTCTTGAGGCGTGGGACTTGATGGACGTTGGAGTAACCGTGCTTCTCACGAAGCGCCGGCACTACCTGCCTGTTATAAAAATCCTGCAGTTCGACCGCCATAAAGTTATATTATTTCTGACCTTCCTTCGAGGCCTTCTCAACGAGTTTCACGTTTGAGATGTGCAAGGGCCCCTCGCGCTCAATCACGGCTCCTTGGGGATAATCCTGTGACTTGCGCACGTGCTTTTTAATGAGGCGCACTCCCTCGATAAGCACTTGCTGCTTTTTCGGTAAAACCTGAAGGATTTTCCCAGAAGCTCCTTTGTGATTACCCGTGATCACTGAGACAGTGTCACCCTTCTTGACGTGAGATTTAGACCGGTTCATCAGAGGACCTCCGGAGCAAGGGAGACGATCTTCATGAAGTTCTTCTCCCGAAGTTCACGCGCAACTGGTCCAAATATGCGAGTTCCACGCGGGTTGAGATCCTTGTCGATAATCACAATCGCGTTCTTATCAAACCGCAGGTAGCTACCGTCTTCACGTTGAACAGGGTGTCTGGTACGAACTACGACAGCGCGGACAACGTCGCCCTTCTTGACGGTACCGCCTGGTGACGCCTCACGAACGTGAGCCGTTATAACATCACCGACGTGGGCCTCCATCGTGGATTTCCCGATGACACCGATCATTTTGGCCATTCGAGCGCCGGTATTGTCGGCTACATCTAATCTGGAACGAATCTGAAGCATAAAAGAGAGCGCTGACGATACGCTAGTGTTTCAAGATTGCAACCAAACGCCAGCGCTTCAACTTAGAGAGCGGACGTGTCTCCATGATCCGGACAACATCACCCATCTGGGCTTTCTTCTCCTCATCATGCACGTAAAACCGCTTGACCTGTTTTACGATTTTCCCAAAGCGCGCGTGCGGGACTCGAGTCGTCGTTTCGACGATCAAAGTCTTTTGCATCTTAGTAGAGACGACCTGTCCCACCCTCTCCTTGCGGAGACCGCGTTCGACAGCCGCGCTAGCGACCGGTGTTTCATTAATCTCTGACATTATTCTAAATGGGTGCTAGGTCGCAGATGCGTTCTTCTCCGTGAGAACCGTTTCAACGCGCCCCACTTCCCTACGAAGTGCGCGGATGAGACTTGGCTTCTCTAACTGCCCCGTTTGTTGTTGCAGGCGAAGGGTGAAGATCTCTTTCTTCAGTTCTCGGCGTCTAGCGCCGAGTTCGTCACGCGAAAGATCGCGAATCTCTTTTGTTTTCATGGCCTTCTATGCGGCTGGAGTAGCGCGATGACGGGTGATGAATTTGGTGCGAATTGGAAGCTTGTCGGCCGCAAGACGCAGCGACTCACGGGCCAATGACTCTGGGATGCCATCCAACTCGAACAGGATGTTACCAGGGCGAACCGTCGCCACCCAATACTCGGGAGCACCTTTTCCCTTACCCATCCGAGTCTCCGGAGGGCGGGCGGTGACGGACTTATCTGGAAAAATACGAATCCACAGCTTGCCCTTTCGTTTCATGTTGCGCGTTAGCGCTACACGGGCTGCTTCAATCTGCGTGTTCGTGATCCAAGCCCGCTCCAACGTCTGAAGAGCAAATGCTCCGAAATCTATCGAAATGTTGCGCGTGGCAGTACCGGCGCGGCTTCCGCGTTGGGTCTTGCGATATTTCACGCGTTTAGGCATCAAGGGCATAAGATTAGTCCTCCGCTAGAATTTGAAATGCAATCTGGCCTACACTGCGGCTACCACGGCAGGGGCCGGGGCGTCAGCAGGAGGAGTATCTCGGCGCTGGTCGCGATCTCGATCTCGGTCTCCGCGTTCGCGGCGTTGCGGTTGAACTGGCTCACCACCTTCAGTGAGTACTTCCTCTTTCTTGCACATCCACACCTTGACTCCGATAAGTCCGTACACGGTCCGCGCTTCGGTAAATCCGTAGTCAATCGGCTGGCGCAACGTGTGCAAAGGGATCTTCCCTTCGCGATACCACTCAGCCCGTGAGATCTCGGCACCCCCAAGACGACCTGCGCACCGGATCTTGATCCCCTGTGCACCAAAGTCCATGGTAGCTTGGATAGACTTCTTCATCGCCCGCCGAAACGAAATCCGACGCTCAATTTGAAGAGCAACGTTCTCAGCGACAAGCTGTGCATCGAGTTCTGGCGTCTTGATCTCCTGGATATCGATCTTGATCGATTTCCCCCCGGACATCCGGCTGATCTCCTCAGTCATCTTCTCGATTTCAGAACCTTTGCGTCCGATCACAATCCCTGGACGGGCGGTATGAATGGTCACACGGATGCTATTCCACGCACGCTCGATGACGATCTTAGCAACGGCGGCAAGTCGCAGCTTGTCCTTGACGTACTTGCGGATCTTCAGATCGCTGTGGAGAAAATCTGGCAGCTCCTTGGGTGTCGCGAACCAGCGGGAACGCCAGTCACGATTAACCGCCAGGCGGTATCCAATTGGATTAACTTTCTGACCCATACTATTCGTGCGTTGTGGCCGACTCAGGCGCAGGGCTCGACGGAGCTGCTACAGGAGCGGGGGTTGTAACCGTGGACGGTTTCTTTGTTGAACCAGGCCTTGCGGCTTTTTTCTTTCCACCGGAGGACTTTGTCTTACGGGAAGGGATCTCGATTTCGTCGGTGACGATAATCCGAATGTGACTCGTTCGTTTGCGAATCGGGCCTGCGCTGCCGCGGGCTTTCGGCTGGAACCTCTTGAAGGTAGGGCCTTCGCCAACAACGGCCTCCATCACAACCAAACGATCAACTCGCAAATTCGCGTTGTTCTCCGCATTAGCGATGGCGCTCTTTAGAGTCTTCTCAATGAGGCGAGCGGCCTTTCGAGTCGTGAACGTCAGCAAGTCGAGCGCCGCCGCAACCGGGAGGCCTTGAATCTCGCGCGTGACCTCACGGCATTTGAAAGCCGAGATCCGCGCACCGCGGTAGATGGAGCTAATCTGCATTGTAAACGGGAATCGGGTTCGTTCTGTAAGCCGAGGCGATGATGCGAGACGGCGTTAACTGAAACGGAGAACGATATTTGATGATAGAAAGGGACTAAAACTTAGCGGCCACTCTGAGGCGGTCGCCGACACGAATCTTTTCTTTTTCTGAACTCAGATTTTGGACTACTGCACCGGCGATCTTCTCGCGGACATCAACGACTCGTACGGTGCCGACCTCTCGATCAGCACGGATCACCTGAAAAGGCATCCCGACTTTGACACCGTGACTACCACCAACATTGGTGACAATCAGCGAGAGTTCTTCTTTGATACTGATGACCAGAGCGTCGCTGAGCGTCGCTTGAGTAGCAGTACCCTCAGTAATCTCTTCACCTGGTCTTCCGAGAGTCACATTGACGGCTCTCAGATGCGTCTCAAGAGCCATCCGCGCCTCAGTATCGCCAGAGACGACACCTTTCAAATAGCGCTGAACTGATTCATTGAGACCCACGAGTGCTTCAGACAGCTTGCGCCGCTGCTCATCCATGAGCCTAAGATCATTGACTGCTGCCAGAAAGCGCTGTTCAAGGGAGTTACCTCCCTCGTTTGCGGCAATTCCCAAAGCTTCCAAGCGAAGTTTCAATTCGCCGGACTGCCTACGGAAGACCTCGGCCTCGCCATTCGCGACGGCTAGGCTTTCCGTCAATTTGGCAGCAGCAGCCTGGGCAATTGTTAACTCTTCGCGAAGCAGTGCATTCTCTTCGAGCGCACGATCCAATGTTAAGCGAGCCTCGCTGGCTTCTAAATCTGAATCTGACAAAGAACAAATTGGCGACTTCGGCTCCGCCTGAAGCGGAGTCGAGAAGACCAGCGCTACGAATGCTGCGCCCTGTAGTTTGCGAAGGAAAGAATGTTCCATGAACGGATGAGCATGGATTATCACTCTTTCGCCGCAACGTGGCGACTACTTCGTGACCTTCGCGGTATGCGACCCATGCTTCTTGAAAATTCGCGTAGGCGAAAATTCACCAAGCTTGTGCCCTACCATGTTTTCCGTGACGAACACGGAGGTAAAGATTTTCCCGTTGTGAACGAGGAACGTATGTCCCACGAAATCCGGGGTAATGGTCGAACGGCGCGACCAGGTTTTGATCGGCTTTTTGACTGCGCTATCATTCATCTTATCGATTTTCTCGAAAAGATGCTGATCGACGAAAGGTCCTTTTTTTAGGGATCTGCCCATTTTTCGCTACTATTTCTTCGCGTTACGACGCTGAACAATGAAGGTGCTGCTGCCTTTATGCTTCCGACGGGTCTTAAAACCTTTCGCAAGCTGGCCCCACGGACTCATCGGATGATGACGCCCGCCACCGCCCTTCGATTTACCCTGCCCGCCACCCATTGGATGATCCACTGGGTTCATCACCATACCACGGACGGTCGGTCGGATGCCCAGCCAGCGGGAACGCCCCGCTTTGCCAGACGAGACATTCATGTGGTCGGAATTACCAACCTGACCAACAGTGGCGTAGCAGCTCTCGTGGATTTTCCGGAGCTCGCCGGAAGGCATCTTAACGAGCGCATAACCCGACTCGCGGTTATTCAGAATTACTTGCTGACCGGCACCCCGAGCCACCTGGCCGCCTCGACCTGGGGCGATCTCCAAGTTATGCAGCGCGGTACCCAATGGAATCGACTTGAGAGGAAGTGCATTTCCCAGATCGGCAGCCACCGACTCACCTGCGATCACCTTTGCACCAACTCGTAAACCTGAAGGAGCGAGGATGTAAGCCTTCTCACCGTCCGTGTACTCCAGCAAGGCTATCCGAGCTGTGCGGTTTGGGTCGTATTCAATCGCTGTTACCGTGGCTTCAATGTCACGTTTGCGGCGTTTGAAGTCGATGATCCGATACTTCTGCTTGTGTCCTCCGCCAATGTGGCGGGTCGTAATCCGTCCATTGTTATTACGACCGCCGCTTTTCTTCTTCGATTCGACGAGGCTCTTCTCAGGCTTCGTCTTGGTGATCTCGTCAAACGTCGGCAGCGCCTTAAAACGGCTGGTCGGCGTTAACGGTCGAAATGTCTTGAGAGCCATAACTAAAAGTTGAGCGAGGAACCTTAGGCGAGTTCGATCTTATCGCCAGCTTTAAGCGTGACGATCGCCTTCTTCCAGTCGGCAGTACGCCCGGCAGCTGCCGTCCTTTGACGACGCTTCTTACCAGCATAGTTGCAAGTGTTCACATCCAAAACCTTCTTGCCGAAGAGTTGTTCGACGGCTGCCTTGATCTGAAGCTTGTTGGCGTGAGGCGCCACGCGAAGAACGTACTTATTGTACTTCTCGCTCAGCAGAGTTGCCTTTTCCGTCAGGCGGACGGTCTCGATGATGTCGCTAGGCTCGTGCATGGCTACTTATTGTTAATGCGCTCGGCGAGGTGACTAAGAGCGTCATTGGTCAGGATGACCTTCTTGTAGAGGAGGAGATGCTCTGTATTCACCTGGCTGGCTGTCATGAGCAGAGTAGGCTGCACATTCCGCGCAGCACGATAGGTGCTCTCGTCAAAGGCTGCCGCCACTACGAGAGTCTTCACTTCACTGGTCACATCCTGGAGCAACTTGAGGAAGTTCTTCGTCTTCGGTTCGCTGACCGCGAATGAGTCGATGATGAAGACGTCGCCAGATTTGATTCTTTCGCTGAGCGCCTTGCGGAGTGCGATGCGCTTAGTAGTCTTCGAGATCTTCTTAGAATAATCGCGGGGCTTAGGGCCGAAGACCACACCACCACCGACCCACACTGGAGAAGACTTGTAACCCGCGCGGGCGCGTCCGGTTCCCTTCTGGCGCCAAGGCTTGGCTCCCGAGAGATTGACCTCTGCTTTGGTCTTGGTATTGGCAGTGCCGCTACGGCGATTTGCCCGGTAGGCCACGACGACATCGTGAACAACCTGCGTGTACTTCATGTTCTCGACGATCGAGATGTTCGCTGCCTTCGCAGCTTCTACAGTTAAAACGGTTGCAGCCATGGTTACTTGCTCGGAGCCTCCGTCTTTACTTTAGCCTTCTTGGCGGGGCGAACGACGACATAGCAGCCGTTTGCTCCAGGGATTGCCCCACTTACGAGAATGACATTGTCTTCCTCGCGGACTTGTACCACTCGAAGATTTTGAACCGTGATGCGGGTATCACCCATGTGACCTGGCATACCCATGTTCTTCCAGATTCGACCTGGTGTAGAACGGTTGCCGATGGCGCCATTCCGACGATGCATCATGGACCCATGGGACTGAGGCTGCCCAGCCATGCCATGCCTTTTTACCACACCCTGAAAGCCTTTACCCTTCGACTGGCCAATGACGTCGACGGCATCGCCGACTTCAAATTGTGTAACACGGAGGTCGATTTCGCCTTCCAGTGTTGTGCCATTCGGGAGGCGGAACTCTTTAACGAGCCGCTTGGGTTCCGAATCGTGCTTCTTGAAATGTCCCAGCATTGGCTGTGTCATCCGTTGCTCCTTTTGAGTGTCGAATCCGACCTGCACGGCGGTGTACCCGTCGCTGGTCTCAGTCTTCACTTGGAGCGGGGTGTTGCCACCTGCTTCGATGACGGTTACGGCCGTAGCGCGCCCCTTCTCATCGTACACGCGGGTCATGCCCACTTTTTTGCCTAGCAATCCGATCTTCATGTCGAGAAAAGGTCAGATCTTGATTGTGATGTCTACGCCGGCCGGAAGGTTGAGCTTTTTCAGCTCGTCCACGGTCTTGGCAGTGGGCTCGATGATGTCGAGTAGACGCTTGTGCGTGCGAATCTCGAACTGATCCATCGACTTCTTATCCACGTGAGGTGAGCGGTTCACAGTGAACTTCTCAATGCGTGTAGGAAGGGGAATCGGTCCTGCGACCTTGGCACCTGTTCGTTTAGCGGTCTCAACGATTTCGCCTGCGGATTGATCCAGCATGCGATAATCGAAAGCTTTGAGACGGATGCGGATGCGTTGTCCGGTCATAAATATTCCTGGTTAGGCTTTCCCTTTTTGGTCAAGAACAGCGGCCTTGACCTGCTCGGGAACCTGTTCGAAGTGAGATGGCTCCATGGAGTAGGAGGAGCGGCCCTTGGAGAGCGAACGGATCGCGGTGGAGTATCCGAACATCTCGGCAAGCGGAACTTCCGCGACGACTATAGAGAGACCCAGCTTGTTCTCGATAGAACTAATCCGACCGCGTCGGCGATTGAGATCTCCCATGATATCCCCCTGATACTCGTCGGGAGTGGTGTTCTCCACTTTCATGATCGGCTCGAGCAGAATCGGCTTCGCCTTTTTGAAGCCGTCTTTTACGGCAAAGATCGCGGCCATCTTGAAAGCGAGTTCGTTGGAGTCAACGTCGTGGTAAGATCCATCAATGATGTCAACGTGGACATCGATAACTGGGAAGCCCCCGACGACACCGTTGAGAATCGCTTCCTCAACACCCTTCTTACAGGCAGGGATGTACTCTTTGGGGATTGTGCCGCCCACGACCTTGTTCTCAATCGTTAGTCCCTTGCCACGCTCGTTGGGCTTAATGTCCACGACCACGTGCCCGTACTGGCCCCGTCCCCCGGACTGCTTAATCAGCTTACCCTCGCCGATCGCTTGAGCAGTGATCGTCTCACGGTAGGCAATCTGCGGTTTGCCAGAATTTGTCTCGACCTTGAACTCACGGAGTAGCCGGTCACTGATGATCTCCAGATGGAGCTCGCCCATCCCGGCGATGATCGTCTGGCCAGTGTCTTCGTCTGTGAAGACGCGGAACGTGGGATCCTCTTCTGCCAGGCGCTGAAGCGCTGCTCCCATTTTCTCCTGATCGACCTTCGTCTTTGGCTCGATGGACATCGAGATGACCGGATCGGGGAAGGAAGGCGGTTCTAGAAGGATCGGGAAATCCTCGTCGCAAAGAGTGTCACCCGTCGTGATGTTCTTAATCCCGACAATTGCCGCGATATCGCCCGAGTAGCAGGTGTCGATGTCTTCGCGCTTATCAGCCTGGATCTGGATGAGACGGCTGATCCGCTCCCGCTTGTTAGTCCGCGGGTTATAGACAGTGTCACCCTTCGAAAGTTTGCCCGAGTAAACCCGGAAGAAGACCAGCTTCCCGACGAAGGGGTCGCTCCAGAGTTTGAACGCAAGGGAGCAGAACTTACCGCGATCATCGGACGATGCTTCCATCGGCTCCGCATTGTCCGGATTTTGCCCCTGCGCCGGAGGGATATCCAACGGGCTGGGAAGATAATCCACGACCGCATCCATGAGGGATTGTACGCCCTTGTGCTTGAATGCCGAGCCACCCACTACCGGTACAAATCGATTAGCGATCGTCTGGCGTCGGATGCCTGCCTTCAGCATCTCCGCGCTGATTGGCTTTTCCTCAATGAAAGCCGTCCCAATCTCCTCGTCGAGATCTGCGATTGCGGAGACGAGAGCATCGTAGGCATCGTCGACAAGTGCCTTGTCTTCAGCCGGCACATCCTCAACACGGAAGACCGAGCCCAAGCCTTCAGCGTCGCTGTAAACAAAAGCTTTCTTGTTTACCACGTCATAGACTCCCGAGAGATAGTCTTCCTTACCGATCGGAACGAGTACTGCCTGGCAAGTAGCCCCGAGCTTCTTGCGCATCGAATCCATCGCCGCATTAAAGTCGGCGCCAACGCGGTCCATCTTATTAATGAACGCGATCCGCGGCACATTGTACTTCGTAGCCTGACGCCAGACTGTCTCTGACTGCGGCTGTACACCGGCCACGGCATCGAAAACTGCAACCGCACCATCAAGGACACGAAGCGAACGCTCAACCTCGGCCGTGAAATCCACGTGGCCGGGTGTGTCGATGATGTTCACCCGCATCTTGATGCCCTCAAACATCTTGAGGATACCATCGAGCTTACCTTGCTCCCAAAAACATGTCGTAGCCGCAGACGTGATTGTAATACCGCGCTCACGCTCCTGTTCCATCCAATCGGTTACCGTGGTGCCTTCATGCACCTCACCGATCTTGTGGATCATACCGGTGTAGAAAAGGATACGCTCGGTCGTAGTGGTCTTGCCGGCATCGATGTGCGCGGCAATGCCGATATTCCGGGTTCGCTCGAGCGGGTAGGCGCGCTCGGGCGAGTTCGGACCACTAGAAACGGGTGCTGTTGCGGCAGAGGCCATAGAAATCTCCGTGCTATCTCCGAACTAGAAGCGGAAGTGCGCGAACGCCCGATTCGCCTGGGCCATCTTGTGCGTGTCATCACGCTTCTTGACGGCATTTCCCTGCCCAGCTGCAGCGTCCTTCAATTCCGCGGCAAGCGCATCGCGCATCGGGATGTTCTTGCGCGCCGTTGCGTAGTTCACGATCCAGCGCATCGCGAGAGCTGCCTGACGTGCAGGCTGCACCTCCATGGGGACCTGATAAGTGGCACCGCCGACTCGGCGGGACTTCACTTCCAGGCGAGGCTTC
Organism: Spartobacteria bacterium; assembly: GCA_031389825.1. Lineage (GTDB taxonomy): Bacteria > Verrucomicrobiota > Verrucomicrobiia > Chthoniobacterales > Chthoniobacteraceae > JANMSW01. Next base: position 2,849 of record JANMSW010000028.1, on the reverse strand, counting down.
ACGTTATCCATCGCCTTATGCAGAACTTCGAGGGGATCAACAGCGTCGCTCCCCTGCCGGGTTTTCTCGATGGCACCGTAGACGATGCGCTCGGCGAGTGACTTCTTACCACTCTGCATGATCGTGGCAATGAGCCGCGCCACCACAGGGCTGGCGTAACGGGTGTCGATCTTCTCTTCCTTGTGAATGACTCGGCGGCGGCGGGACATGAGTGCGTGCGCGTTAAAAGGTTCTTGAACTGGGCAGGCCCTAGCGTTTCTTCTTGCCCTTGGTCACGGCCTCCTGGCCTGGCTTCGGGCGCTTTGCGCCGTACTTCGAGCGAGACCGACGGCGGCCATCAACGCCGAGAGCGTCGAGCGTGCCGCGGACAATATGGTAGCGGACACCCGGGAGATCCTTCACCCGGCCGCCACGAATGAGCACAATAGAATGCTCCTGAAGATTGTGACCCTCACCTGGGATGTAGGCGATCACCTCGTAGCCATTCGTCAGACGAACTTTCGCCACCTTCCGGAGAGCCGAGTTCGGCTTCTTCGGCGTACGCGTCATGACCTGTGTGCACACACCCCGACGGAAGGGACAATTAGTCAGCGCAGGAGATTTCGATTTGACGGAAATCTTGGTGCGGCCCTTACGGACGAGCTGGTTGATCGTTGGCATGGAAGAAATGAGTTTAAAATCGCTCCGCGTCACCTGCTCTCACAGGGACGAAAAACCCGCCGATTGCTAAGTGGGGAGCGAACCCACTGGCGGCGGGGAGGGCGGACTGTAGGGGAATCCACTCGCGGAGCAAGTGGAAACTTCAGGCGCGCTCGACTTTTGTTCCCTTCGGCTCCGACAGCAAACCACTCAAGCTGGGCACGACCATAAATGGCGGAGCCGCGAGAGCACGGATGAGATCCGCGAGAGCGCGAAAGGGCCGAAACGTTTAGCGAACTGGGAGTGGAGTGGCAAGAGGATTGTGCAGAAAACGCACCTCTCCTTGGGGTTTTTAAACTTGGCGAAATCCTCGCCCAAGTGAGCAAGCCTTCGCTCGAAGAATTACGGGTACGTCCCTTCACGTCCTCAGCCTGTGGGATTTAGCGCAACTAAAGAACGGACTGCAGGATGGAAGCCGAGTCTCTCTAGCCTGTTGCTTCAGCGAAAGCACACTGTCGTAACAGACTCAGAGCACTGGCCCGAGAGTCGCGACGACTGGCGGGACAGCCAAGCTTTTAGGTCCACCAGTGGATCCAGGGACTCCTGTGAGTACTCCGGGACTGAGCCGAGAGGCACAAAGGTCTGCCGTGAGACCCGATTTGACTGTCTCACCAGGCAGCACCGCCTGTCCTCTCAGTCTGCGGTGACTGTTCGTTCAGGCAACTTGGACTCGTCGAAGAGTCCAGAGGGAGTCGCCGTTCCGGGGACAATTGCTCCGTTACGAATGTCACGCCAACTTGTATGCTGCGGGGGTACCCCGACGCTCGTGTCAGATCCGCTCTGATCGTTGGCTCGGTGATGCTTTCCTGGCAGGTATGGGCACCCGCCCCCCTCCAAGCGGGCGAATACTGCCGATTATGTTTCTTCGAATCGACAAATTGCCCGTGGAGCTTCCGGCCTCGCCTGAGGTGGACCCGATCGCTGCTAAAAATGTGCAGGAACTGCTGGGAGGACGTTTCGGTGAGATGTCCACCATCATGAACTACACGTTCCAGTCGTTCAATATGCGCGGACGAGAGAAAATCCGGCCGTTCTACTCTCTAGTCTCCAACATCGCGGCAGAGGAAGGCGGGCATATCGAGATCGTGTCCGCAGCAATCAATTCCCTGCTGAACGGCCCTCGTACCGACTTCGATGCGACGGAGAATCCCCTCGATGCCCCATGGGAGGATCTTCCCGGCGGGACACTTGGAGGGCACTACATTGCCTCAGGGCAGACAGCGCTTCCTGTTGATTCCCGCGGAATGCCTTGGTCGGGCGACTACGTTTTCTCCTCGGGCAATCTGATCCTTGATCTATTGCACAACTTCTTCCTGGAGAACGGCGCACGCACGCAGAAGCTGCGGGTCTACCAGATGACGAAGAATCCGGCTGCCCGGATGATGCTTGGATACCTCTTCGTCCGCGGGGGCGTGCATGCCTTCGCCTACGCCAAGGCCCTGGAAACTCTCACGGGTGTCGAGATGAGCAAGATGCTACCGATCCCGAATATCGGGAACAAAGTATTCCCTGAAGCACGGAAATTCATGGAACAGGGCAGTCACCTGAAGCTCTACCGGTTCTCACCCGACGACTACAAGGACGCGGGTACGATCTGGAACGGAACCGCTCCGGCAGCGTATCATGAGGGCGTGGGCGGGTCCGATCAGTTGGAGTTTGTTGATGCCCCGCCGTCCGGCGGAGACTTGGCGCATCTTGCTGGGATTGCCTCCAGCTTTGCGCCGAACTACGCCCCGGAGGAGATCTTCGAGATGGCGAACATGCTCTACAAGAAGGCGAAGGGCCTCTAGCTAGAAATCGTTCGCGACGTGAGGTAGCCGATCCAGTCACCACTCTGGATCGGCGGCCGAGAGCCTACAGATCCATTGTAGAGGTACACCCAGTACCCGGCTGGATATTCGATCGTTTCGATTCTGCGTCGGACGAACAGCGAGGAGGGTTCGCCGGGTATGCAGCCTTCATACCGGTCGAGCAAGGTCAGGGTGTTAGGGTCTTGCAGTTGGAAAATCTGGCCCATGACCTCTCCAGGACCGGGTACCAGGCCTGGGTACTCGCCGAGATCGTAAAGTGACCCGGTCAGCTTGCAGGGACCAACATAAGTGAGCTGATCCTTGATCCCAGCCAACCGCTGGCCGGGTTGCCCCTGCATC
>JANMSW010000017.1:0-67079 GCA_031389825.1 Spartobacteria bacterium | reverse complement strand
CGGCAATGTCTGGAACTGGGTGAGTGACTGGTATCGCGTCGATACTCACGCGCGGATGAGGCTGGAGCCGTCCTGTCACAATCCCCAAGGACCAAAGACTAGCTATAATCCCGGTCATCCCGACCAAACCCAGGAGCGCGTGACCAAAGGCGGATCGTTCCTATGTCACGTCGATTATTGCGAAAGCTATCGTCCGAGCGCCCGGCGTGGCACGCCCCCGGATACCGGAATGAGTCATATCGGATTTCGCTGCGCCCAGTCCCAGGCACAGCGGCACCAAGCAGCAGTGGGAAAACCAAACTAAAAATGAAACTAACACGTCAGTTCAAAATACTAGTGCTGGCCATCGGGCTAGCCTTCATCGGTTCTGCCGCTCATGCGCAGCAGAAGAAACCTAACATCCTCGTGATTTTCGGGGATGACATCGGATACTGGAACGTCAGCGCCTACAGTCGCGGTATGATGGGCTTTCGCACGCCGAACATCGATCGTATCGGGAAGGAAGGCGCGATCTTCACAGATCACTATGCTCAGCAATCCTGCACCGCAGGGCGTGCCGCATTCATCACCGGGCAATCTTGCTTTCGCACTGGCTTGTTGAAAGTCGGCCTGCCGGGCGCGAAGGAAGGTCTCTCCGAGAAGGATCCGACCCTTGCCGAGCTGCTGAAACCACTCGGCTACGCCACTGGACAGTTCGGAAAAAATCACCTCGGCGACCGGAATGAATTCCTGCCGACGGTGCATGGCTTCGACGAGTTTTTTGGCAACCTCTACCACCTGAACGCCGAGGACGAGCCGGAGCATCCTGACTACCCGAAGAATCCGGAATTCAAGAAGAAGTTCGGCCCGCGCGGCGTCATGAAGTGCAAGGCGAGCGACAAGGACGATGCGACGGAAGACCCGCGCTTTGGCCGCGTTGGAAAACAGACCATCGAAGACACCGGCCCGCTCACGCGGAAGCGCATGGAAACTGTGGATGACGAGTTCCTGGGTGCAACTCTGGACTTCATCGATCGACAGGCGAAAGCGGACAAACCGTTCTTCTGCTGGTTCAACTCCACTCGGACTCACATCTATACCTTTCTCAAACCCGAATCAAAGGGGAAGACCGGTCTGGGAGTCTCAGCGGATGCCATGACAGAGCTCGATGGCATGACCGGCCAGCTCTTAAAGAAGCTCGACGATCTCGGCATCGCCGACAACACCATCGTCGTCTGGACGACCGACAACGGCGCGGAAGTTTTCTCATGGCCTGACGGCGGCACGACACCCTTCAAGGGCGAGAAGAATACGAACTGGGAAGGTGGCTATCGCGTGCCGTGTATGATGCGCTGGCCGGGCGTCATTAAGCCTGGGACGGAGATCAATCACATCACGTCGCACGAAGACTTCGTGCCGACACTCGTATCTGCGGCGGGTGACGCCACTATAAAGGAGAAACTGCTCGCTGGCCACGAAGCCGCAGGCAAAACCTTCAAAGTGCATCTTGATGGCTACGACCAGCGCGATGTGCTTGCAGGCACAGGCCCAGGCAAGCGCGACGAATTTTTCTACTGGACCGACGATGGCAACCTCGCCGGTCTGCGCTACGAGCGCTGGAAGATGGTCTTCCTGGAGCAACGTGCCGAAGGCCTCGCCGTGTGGGAGAACCCATTGATTCCGCTGCGCTTTCCGAAGCTCATCGACATCAAAGGTGACCCCTTCGAGCGGGCGCAAACAGATGCCGGAGAGTATGACAGATGGCGTGTGGAGCACGCCTTCATGCTGGTTCCCGCGCAAGCTTACGTGGCGAAGCATCTCCAGACCTACGTGACTTACCCGCCGCGGCAGGCGCCGGGCAGCTTCTCGCTCGATCACGTGTTGAAGAAGCTCCAGGAAGGCGGGCGGAACTGACTCGGCGCGGAAACCCTCAACCCTGACGTTTCGATTGTGATACGCGCGGGCCGTCTCCCACGAGGCGGTCCGCGACTTCACCAGCGAACCTCTTCCATGAGTGACCTGAGACATAAACTGACTCACGAAGTGAGGGAGCTGATCCCGGTGACGCTGTTTTTCTTCTTCACCCTCCAACTACTCGCGCTCACCGAGGCATTGATGCTCAAGCAATATGGGATTGATGTGACGACCTTTCTCACCGCCACCCTGATGGCAATGATCGTTGCTAAGGCCGTCGTGCTCACTGATCACTTCGCCTTTGTAAATCGCTACCGGGCACGGCCGCTGATCTGCAATGTTGTCTGGAAGACCATCATCTACTTCACCGTTTCGCTCTTTGTCCGCTATCTCGAGCATCTGATCGATGCCTGGCGCAAATCGAGCGGCTTTGCCGAGGCCAACCGTCTTCTGTTCGAGGAGATCGTATGGCCGCATTTCTGGGCTGTGCAACTCTGGTTGCTCGTTCTCCTGCTTATCTATTGCGCCTTCCGCGAATTGTTCAGCGTGCTCGGGCGGGACCGGAGCACGGCCATGTTCTTCGCCGAGCCCGTCCCACCCGCTACGGCAAAATAGTCGCATCCAAAATACAGTCTTATGAAACTTCGATTCACCCCCATCCTCGCTACCCTCCTGGCCACTACGATGTCCGGCGCATCCGCTGCCGATCACCTTCCTTCATGGCACGACACTGCGCCGAAGAAGGCAATTGTGAGCTTCGTCGAGAAAGTAACGAAGGAAGGCTCGCCTGATTTTGTCCCGCCAGCCGAACGCATTGCCACCTTCGACAACGATGGCTGCCTCTGGGCGGAACAGCCGATGTATTTCCAACTGCTCTTCGCGCTCGATCGCGTGAAGGCGATGGCGCCGCAGCATCCCGAGTGGAAGGATAAGGAACCCTTTGCCTCGCTGCTCAAAGGCGACGTCAAAGGCGCGCTCGCCGGTGGCGAAGCGGCCATCGGACAGATTGTCATGACCACGCACGCAGGCATGACCACCGAAGAGTTCGAGGAAATCGTGAAAGAGTGGATCGCCACTGCGAAACATCCGAAGACCGGGCGGCACTTTACCGAGATGATCTATCAGCCGATGCTCGAACTGCTCGCCTACCTGCGCGCGCATGGGTTCAAGACCTTCATCGTCTCCGGCGGCGGTATTGAGTTCATGCGCCCGTGGACGGAGAAGGTCTATGGCATCCCTCCCGAGCAAGTCGTCGGCAGCAGCGGCAAGACGAAGTTCGAAATGCGCGACGGCAAGCCGGTGTTAGTCAAAGTGCCCGAGGTCAACTTCATCGACGACAAGACGGGCAAACCCATAGGCATCCAGAGCCACATCGGCCGCCGCCCCATCGCGGCCTTTGGCAACTCCGACGGGGACCTGCAGATGCTCCAATGGACCGCCGCCGGCAAGGGCCCGCGCTTCTGCCTCTTCGTCCACCACACCGACTCTGAGCGCGAATGGGCCTACGACCGCGAGTCTCACATCGGCCGCCTCGATAAAGGCCTCGATGAAGCAAAGGCGAAAGGCTGGACCGTCGTGAGCATAAAGGATGACTGGAAGAGCATTTTTCCTTCAGTAGCAGAATGAGAATCTCAACCATCCTTGCTGCTGCGCTTCAAGTCATCGCCCTTTCCGCGACTATTCATGCTAACGACCAGGCTGCCGACCTCGCCAAGCAGCTTAGCAATCCTGTCGCCTCGCTGATCAGTGTTCCATTTCAAGCCAATTACGATGCCGGGGCCGGACCGACTAATGATGGGTGGAAGTTCACCTTGAATGTCCAGCCTGTCGTTCCCATCTCAATCAGCAAGGACTGGAACCTGATCGTTCGGACGATTCTGCCCTTCATTGCGCAGAAGGATTTATTCTATCGTGAACTGCCGGAGTTCCCGGGCTTGCCGAGTGATGTGCGCAATCAGCTTCCTCCGGCATTGCGCGACCGGGCGGAAGACGCCGCTGAGAATCTCTATGATGATGCCGTAAGGAAGCATCCGCAGAATCGCTATCAGAGCGGTCTTGGCGATACGGTGATGAGCTACTTCTTGTCGCCAAAGGCACCGACGGCCGTCGGCGGGATCATCTGGGGCGCTGGGCCGGTCTTCCTCTTCCCCACAGCGGGTCATCCGTTCCTGGGTGGAGGAAAATGGGGCGCTGGGCCGACGATCGTTGCACTGAAGCAAACCGGTGGCTGGACCCTCGGCGTGCTGGCGAATCATCTCTGGAGCGTCGCGGGAGACAGCGATCGCGACGACATCAGCGCAACCTTCGTTCAGCCGTTTGTGAGTTACAGCACCAAGACGCACACGACTTATTCGGTGAATACTGAATCGACATACAATTGGAACGCGAGCCAATGGACGGTGCCTGTAAATGTCGTCGTCAGCCAGGTGCTTAAGATCGGGAAACAGCCAGTCAGCATTGGGCTCGGCGGTCGCTACTATGCGGAAGGCCCGAGTGGGGCGCCCGAGTGGGGCGCGCGGCTGGTCATCACGCTTCTTTACCCGATGGGAAAGCACGAAGCCGCGCCTAGTGACGGCAAGTCCTACGCGAAATAGTTCACCAAAACCAACGCATCATCATGCACCGAAATTCCACCGCTGCGTTGATCGCGAGTATCGCTTTGAGCGTTACCGCCATCGCGGGCGAAACTGACCACAAGGCCGTCGCGCCAATCACGCCAGAACCGGACCGCTGGAAATTTCTACTCGCGGTTCCCGGCTTTATGGCTGGCGTCGAGGGCACAGTGGGAATCGATGGCGTGAACTCGGACATCGACGTCGGGTTTGGTAAGCTCCTGCCCAAGGTCGACATGATCTGGGCGACGCGGGCTGAGGCGAGCAAGGGACGCTTCGGCGTGATGGGGGAGCTGATCTACCTCAGTTTGTCTGGCAGCGCGGGGAGTGGCAGTGTGGTAAAGAAGGTCGATTTGCGCGTCGACGAATATCTCGCCGACTTCACGCTGCGCTACCGCCTTTTGGAAGGGCCCAAGGGCTATGTGGATGCTCTCGCGGGGGTGCGGTACACAAATCTCTATCAAGTGGTAACCTTACAGGGGAATGACCAGCGGATTGACGAGGTTGCGGAAGATTTCACGGATGAATTGAGTTCGCGACTTCGCGAGCGGATCGACGATGCGCTGAGCGAGGGACGTTTCCGAGATGCTATCAAGTCGGCCGTCAGCAAGCGGATCACGGACAAGATCGCCGACGTGACCGGTCCGAACCGTCCCGACCAGGATCTGCCTATCGGGCCGGTGCCAGGTCCCAGCTTTGGCCGGCTCGGCCGGGTGCTCGAGCGAGTTGTGCAGAAGCGGGTTGAAAACCTCGTCACCACTGCCAGAGCCGAACTGGCCCAGGCTGTTGCGACCGAACGAGCAGCCGCACAGCAAGCAGTGGCCGCGGAGCGCGCCAGGCTCAGTGCGCGAGCGGCAGCGCTGCGGACGCGAGTCGATCAGCGCATCGCCTCCGCGCAGAAGGAAGTAGAAAAAGAGATCAAGAAGGTGCTGAAGAAGAATCTTAATCGGCGCTTCGCTCGCGCGGATGATTGGTGGGATCCCTATGTTGGCCTTCGCGCACGCTATAACTTCACACCCGCGATCTACGTCATTGGGCGCGGCGACATTGGTGGCTTCGGCGTCGGCAGCGATCTCATGTGGCAGACCGAAGTCGCGCTCGGCTTCCAGGTTACACATCGCATTTTCACAGAAGTCGGCTACCGCGCGCTCAGCTTTGACTACGAGAGGGATGGGCTGACTTACGATACCATTACCCACGGCCTGCAGCTCACTACGGGCATCATCTTCTGAGTAGGATCGGCGTGGATACATCGAATACCCAGGAACTGAAGAAGCCGTGGTTTGAGCCGGCGTGTGCCATCCTCATGGCGGTCGCTTCGGTCGCCACGGCATGGTGCTCGTATCAGAGTTCCTGCTGGAGCGACCGAAGCAGCAATCTCGACGGGAGCGCGGCGAAGCTTCAGCGACAAGAAATGGCGCAGCATCTCGAATCCCGGCAGGTCGAGGCCATCCAGATGCGGCTCGTCATGGAGGTCATCGATGCCCGTATGGAAGGAAACGAGAAGCTCGCGAGCTTCTATGCCGATCGTTTTGCTGATGAGCTCAAGCCTGCATACGAGAAGTGGATGGCGCAGAATCCCTTCGATAATCCGACTGCGGCGCCGCACCCGTTCGTTCCCGGACTTTACGAGCCTCGCTTCGAACAGGAAGTCCGCAACGCGCACGTCGCCGCCGCGCGGGCGGAGGAGGATTCAAACGCTGCGGGGCATTACGCCAGCAGCTATCTTAGCAACACGGTAAGTCTCGCGACGGTACTTCTCTTTGCAGCTACGGCGGAAAAGTTCGACCAGCGTCGAGTGCGCTGGGGATCGCTCATTTTTGCTGTCGGTCTCTTCCTCTTCGCCGCCCTTCGGACGGCCATGTTGCCTATCATTTAAGCTATGAGAACCCAGACAGCTGAGGCGCAACAAATCGCGCCGAGTACTCCGAAAAGGCGCTCCGCGTCACTGTTGCTGACTGTCATAATCGTATTCGCGTTCTCCGGCTGCAGCGCGCCGCTGGCGCAAGTGCGGCAGAAGCCCGCAACTTACCAGTCGTCGGCCGCACAAACGGGTGTCTCTAGCGCCGCTGAGCTCCGTATTGCCAAGGGTCGAAAGCTCGCCAAGCGAGAGCCGCTCGCTGCAATTGGGTCCTATCTTGGCGCAGCGGATGCAGCTCTTGCACAGCTGCGCAGACAACCGAGAGACGTGAAGGCGTTGCGTGATTACGACTTCGCGCTGTCGCGCGTGTTCTCCGTAATCCGTGACGCGAAGCTGAAGCCTTGGTCCGAACCGCTGGAGGTGCCGGGCTACACGTTGACTCATCAGAGGGACGCGCGAAAGCTTTGGAACCCGGCCGACTACGATTTACTGCCGATCGACGAACTGGTAGTCGGCGGCACGGATTTTCACCGACCCGTCCGCCGACCCGGTATCGGAGCGCCGCTCGTCGCCGTGCATCGGGCAGCGTTGAAGGATTTCCGGCAAGAGTTCCTGCCTTCGCAACATGTCTGTTACGGCGTTACCGCAGTTGCGACTTTTGCAGGGAATCGATGCACGATTTCCTTTCAAGATCCGCTCGCCAAAGCCACGGCTACGGTCGCGGGCCGTACTTACCCACTTGCGGGCGATTTTAATACAGCCCTTGCCATGATGCTCGCGCGTGATCGACCGGAAAAGCTCGGCCTGACGCGCCTCCTCCATCCTGCGGAACACGACGACACGCTCTTGCTCTATCGTCTTCAGCCTTTCGATCCGAAGCGGATCCCCGTCCTCTTCGTACATGGGTTGCAAGACACGCCAGTTTCATGGGTGCCAATGCTCAATGCCCTACTGGCTGATGAGAAGATCCGAGATCGCTACCAATTTTGGTTTTTCAGTTACCCGAGCGGATACCCATTCCCCTACTCGGCAGCGCTGCTCCGCCGGCAGCTCGATGCAATGGCGAAGCATTTCCCGCAGCGTCGCGACATGGTCGTCATTGGCCATAGCATGGGCGGCTTGCTCACGCGCCTGATGCTCACCGATAGCGGCGATGACGCGATGTGGCGTTACCTGTTCAATGAGCCGCCGTCCAAGACGCCATTTAGCGCTGCGGACAAGGAATTGTTGTCCAGCCTGCTCATCTTCAAGCACCGACCCGAGATTGATCGCGCCATCTTCATTTCCACCCCACATCGTGGGAGTGACCTCGCGATGAATTGGATCGGCAAGATCGCCACCCGCCTCGTACGCCTACCGCAGAACCTGGTGAAGGCAGGAGAGGATATGGCCGCCGTCGCCGCCCAAACCCATGGTGGCTTTCATCTTCGCCGAATGCCGAACAGCATCGACACGCTCTCGCCGAAAAGTGGCTTCGTCGTTGCAATGAATCAGCGCCCTCTCGCGCGGGGCATCCCCTATCACCAGATTGCAGGCGACCGCGGCCGCGGCGATTCACCGCGCAGCAGCGATGGCGTGGTGGCTTACTGGAGTTCGCATCTGGAAGGCGCGCAGTCCGCGCGGATTGTTCCCTCTGGGCATAGCGCGCATCAGCACGAGGAGGGAGTCGAGGAGGTAAAGCGTATCCTCACAGAGCACCTGCGCACCGCCGCACGGTAATGGCGCGAATGTATGAAACGCCAACAGAAGGTGCTTCAGTTCAAGTGCGTGCCTTCCGCTATACCCGGGAGGTCTTTGAGTGGCGGGAGGTGCCGCTAGAGACTTCGCGGAACTCTGATTACGGCTCCCAAACGAACGTCCCGTAGTAACCTCACCAATTCAGTCCACAGAACTTATCCCACACCATGAAAACCATCGCCTTCCTATTCCTGCTTCCGCTCAGCCTTCTTGCCCAGGAGCCGTTTGAAGATGCGCCGGTCCTCGACGCACAAACCATTCTTCGCCCGGAATTTGCAAGTGGCGAAGGGTTCACGGTGCGCGCGAGTGTTCCCACCTACGGCGGACGCAATTCCTACATGCTGCAAACCGACGCAGGAGTCATCGAGGCCGACGGCAACACGATGCTCGTCCGGCGGGTCCGTGAGGTCGCGGCCATCGCGCGGCTGCGCGAAGTCTCGCGCACCGAGCAATTTGAAAGCGCTCTGGTGGCGGCGGCAAAAAGCCCTGTTGGTGCGGCAAGAGGTTTGATCCAGCATCCTGTGAGCACCGTGACAGGCGTGCCGAAGGGGCTGTTCAAGTTCATCAATCGCGCGGGCCAGGGTGTGAAGGAGCGCGCGCAGGGACGTGAACGCAGCAATTACGAAGACTCCAACGCCGCACAGCTCATCGGCTTTTCCAAAGCCAAGCGCGACGTAGCTTTGGAGCTCGGCGTCGATCCTTATTCCAGCAATGAAGCGCTCCAACGCGAACTCAACGGCGTCTCCTGGGCAGCGTATGCAGGCAAGATGACTTTCACGCTCGCCACCGCGCCAGTTGGCGGAGGTGCGGGCATGGCGCTCACGGCAACCGGCGTCACAACCACCTTTGAACAGGCATTGCGTGACCAAAGTCCCAGCGACCTCCGGCTTGGCAGTCTAAAGCGCTTGCTCGCGATGGGCTGCGATCGTGCGGTGGCCGATGCCTTTCTAAATAACACGGCGTTCTCCCCGAGCGTGCAAACCGCCATTGTGCTCCATCTGGACGCCATGAACGGCGTGGAAAACCGCGCATCCTTCATCCAACTCGCGAATGAACAAAGCGCAACGGAAGGCGATGCGCTCTTCTTCTGCGAAACCTCGCGCATCCTCGCTCAGCTTCACACCGGCGGTCGCACGTTCGAGCGCTTGGAGACGCTCGGCATCCTGCCTATTGCCCTCGGCGCGGATGGTACCGCGATCGCTGCGCTCGAGTGGGATTACGCTGCGTGGACAGAGAGCGCCGCAAACTTCGTCGCTCAGCTAAAGGCCACAAAGTTCCGCGACAAAGCGCCTACAGGTTACGTGATCGCCCTAAGCGGTGACGCCTCGCCGATGGTCCAGGAGCAGCTCAAATCCGCAGGCATTACGCTCGCCACGCGCCTCGCCCCTGGTCCTCTGCGATGATGCGGCCTGGCCGTGTGCCAGTTGAATGCTCGCCTGACTTGGTTGCACTGAATCAATGTGACCAGGTCGGCTCGGTTACTGAGTAAAAGGCTCAGTAGCTGCGTTCTCCGCACCAGAACCGATTACATTCCCCCAGAGAACCTTGGCATGTAGCTCGTTGATCAATTGCCGTGAATGATAGTACGCCCGGACGTTGCCCTGTTCACTCAGACGTTTCCCGCTGCCGGTGCTCCGAAAGCATTCGGGCCCGGACCGCTTCGGAGAGAGACGGTGTTTGTTTCAACCATTCCAGCGCTGCGGCTTTATCATGCTGCATCCACCCGTATGCGACACTTTGGATGGTTTCGTCGCGTTTCTTGGGATCCTGAAGGGTCACGGCCCATGCAGCTGCGGTAGAGGGGTCTGCTTCGGTGACCGCCTGCACGAAGGCAGCAACTACGGTGTCACGGCGCGTTCCGGCGGGGATGGTCTGGAGCCACTCTGCAGCTTGTGCGGGGGCGGCCCGACTCCATGTGGCCATGACACTACTGATGGCCTCAAAGCGGTGGGGCTCTGGCGATCCCAAGAGTGTATTCGCCGCCGCTCGCGGGTCGTTGTAGGCCCACTCATTCGCCACGCTTGCGAGAGCGGTTTCGCGCGTCGTACCACTCAGCTTCTCAGCGGCCTGCAGCGCTTGTTCAGGCTGGGTTCGTGCCCAGACTCGGATGCATCGCGCGAGCGCTTCATCACGGGCTTTGAGGTCGGGGGAACCTTGCGCATGGGCGATCGCGGCCCGCGGATCCTCTTCGGCCCACGAGGCGAGTACTTCGGCGAAAGCGTTTGGGTATTTCGTCAGATGCTGATCGGCGTACGCCACTGCAGCCATGCGGTCGCGGGCTGCCCATTGCTGGACTACCTCGGAGAGGGAGCTACTGCGAAGCTCATCGCTTGCGAGGCTCGACGCCCATTCCAAAGCACCGGAGAGATCCTGCTTCGCGTAGTTCCGTGCGATGGAGGAGGCGATTTGCTGGCGATTTGCGGGAAGCAGTTCCAGGTACTCGGTTGCGCTGCGTGGATCCGAGTCTGAAAGGTCACTGACGAGGTCGCTCAGCATGGAATCCCGGGCTGAGCCTGGGGGCACCATGGCGATGAGTTCGTGAGTGAGTTCCTGATCCTGCTCCGATGCCCCCTTGATGACTTTAATGATCGCTGCTGCCCGCTGATTACCGGGGGGAAGTGCCAGTACGTCGTTCGCCGCTTCCTCAGGGTTTCTCTCCGCCCATGAACCAAGCACCGTCAGGTAGGATTCTTCTCTCGCCGCTTGATCTGACATGGTTCGCAAAGCGGCGATCGCACCCTTCGGATCCTGAGTGGCCCAAGTCTCCAGAGTGCTTCCGATCGCCGAGCTGCGGTCATCCCGCAAGGTGAGACCCAGCGCATATTGGAACGCAGCTCCGGGATCGCTCTGAGCCCAGGAGCGAAAGATCTCATGCCGATAGGAATCCACCTTGATCGGAACGCTTCCCTGAACGCTTGCGAGATGCTCCAGGGCGTTAACGGGATCGTTTGCGCCAAGCAGGCTGAAGGTTTCCCTCAGCAGGAAGTCGCGGTGGTCCGTCGCATTTAGAGCGATCACCCACTGGAGCGCCGATGCGGGCTCTAGATCCAACCAGCGGGCAAGCAGCGTCGACTGTGCACTGTCGCGATCCTGCACGGAGAAGGATTCTGCGCGCTGCATGGCACCCGCGACAGCAGCGGCGTCCATGCTTGCCGCAATCTCGAAGATCGCGTGTCGTCGCGCGAAGAAGTTTCGGCGGCGTACGGCGGAGAGGATCACATCGTCCAGTTTTCCCGGATCACGTGCGAACACGGATTCGTTCCGGGCCGCGATCTCAACGGCGCGGGTATCTGCGCTCGGTCCTAATCTGTCGCGACCGATCGCCGGCGCTGCTGTGGCTCTGATCTCGGATGCTGGCGTTACCGGGTGGTAGAGTCGCGAAGAAAGGTATCCGAGGACCGCGCCCGCAATGAAACCGAGCACCAGGGGAGGGGACGGTCTTGACCACATACCAAAGGAGTTTAGCAGCCGGTTCGGCGAGCTGTTACCCAGGGATGCGTTTGCTTAGCCCTGCTGCCCCTGTGGGCGACTCGGGGCACGTTTGTCATGCTCCACAAGCGCGTACGCATTGTGGTTGTGGATCGACTCGAAGTTCTCTGCCTCGACGCGGTACCAGGTAATATCCGGCTCGCGGTCAGAGCGCACCGCGATGTTGCGCACGAGATCCTCCACGAATACGGGATTCTCGTAGGCGCGCTCCGTTACGGCCTTTTCATCGGGCCGCTTGAGCAGGCTGTAGAGTTCGGAGGAGGCACAGCTCTCCACGAGTTGCACGAGGTCCTCGATCCAAATCGGCTTGGAGAAGCGGACCGAGTACGTGACTTGCCCCCGTTGGTTGTGCGCGCCGTGAACGCTGATTGCTTTGGAGCAGGGGCATAACGTTGTCACTCCCACGATCACTGTAACCGTAAAATCGGTGGTGCCTCGCTCCAGAGTGGCGTTGAAGCGCACGAGGTAGTCCATCATCCCCACGGCACCGGTCACCGGCGCGGGCTTCTCCAGAAAGAAGGGGAACTCCAGGTCTGCGTGCGCGCATTCGGAATTCAGCCGGGTCGTTAGATCCCGCAGCATCTGCTGAATGTTGTCCACGTGGATCTCCGGTCCAAACTCGTTCAGCACCTCCACGAAGCGGCTCATGTGCGTCCCTTTGTACTCCTGAGGGAGATCCACGGTGAGGGTGATTGTAGCGATGGTATGCTGTTCTGCATGAGCCTTGTCGCGGACCCGGATCGGGTACTTCAAGCCCTTCACCCCCACGCGATCGATGGCAATCTGCCGGTAATCAGGCTCGCTTTGCGTATCTTTTAAGTGACTCAGCGGGTTTGGGAGCATCGTGGTAAAGGGAATTGCCATACCACGAGCCGGTGCTTTGGCGAGCGCATTGCACCCCTGTATAGAGGGCGGCTCTGTCCTCGAAGAGGACGTGCCGCCTCTAACTTCTCTCCGCTCGGTGCCACCTTCGCGCAAGCACCGCACATCCCTTCTGTAAAAATGCCGCAACTCCACGCGGCGAAAGTCCAGCTTCGCCGAAACGCGTTGCTCGCGTCACATCTCGCGATTTACCCAATCGATGGCAAAGCGCACCATCTCGCCCGCATCCTTAAAACCAAGCTTCTCTTTAATGTGAGCGCGATGCGTCTCGATCGTCTTAATGCTCAGGTGCAGCTCATCCGCGATCTCTCTGGTGCCGAAGCCCTGCCCAAGGAGTTGCAGCACCTCCAGTTCACGATCCGAAAGCTTATCCACGGGTGACCCCATCCCTCCCTCCAGTGATTGGATTGCTTTAAAGACAAGTCTCTCACTGAAGCGCGGACTTACATAGATGTCGCCGTCCAGCACCTTGCGCAGCGCCGTAAGGACGTATTCCATGGCCTCGCCCTTCATCACGTAGCCGCGGGCACCGGCGCGGAGTGCACGCAATGCATAGAGCGACTCGTCATGCATCGAGAGCATCAAAATGTGGAGCTTTGGCTGTTCGGCGCGCATCAGCTTCACCAGTTCGATCCCGTTTGTTCCCTGAAGAGTGATGTCGAGGAGGGCAAGATCCGGCTTCAGGCGCCGCATTGCATCGAGTGCGGTGGGCGCAGTCTCCGCTTCGCCACAAACCACGAGATCCTTTTCGTTGTTGATCAGCTGGCTGATTCCATGACGCAGCACGGGGTGATCGTCGACGATCAGGATGGTTCGGCGTGCTTGCCCCTGCGACTCGCCGGCGTGATCGATCGTGCGGCCTTGCGGATCGTCCTGGGTGGCGTGGCTCATTGAGGCGTAGGGATGGAGCAGGTGACCCGTGTGCCGCCTGCGGAAGGTGTTTCGAGCTTGAGCGAGCCGTTGATTGCATTCGCCCGGTATTTCATGATGTCCAGGCCCATCGATTCCCGGAGCACTGGCTTCGAAGGCAGTCCGCACCCGTTATCTGATACCATCAGGACGACGCGATCGTCACGCTTGCCAAGGGCGATGCAAATGCGGGAGGCATGTGCATGGCGGAGTGCATTTGTGACCGCCTCCTGGGCGATTCGGTAGATGTGCATTGCGGCCGCCCGATCCTGAACAAGTACAGGGTGATCGCATTCCAGTTCGCACGGCAATGACGCAGCGGTGCGTTCCGCCAGTCCCTGCAATGCCGACATCAAGCCACCCGCATCCAGCTCAACTGGGTGAAGGCCTCTTGCAATATCCCGAGCCTGCTGGACTCCATCATTTGCCAGTCGGGCTGCGCTGTGCAGGTCTGCCGCCGGGGTCGCACCGCCTTGATCAGCGTTTAATGCCAATGCCTTTAGCATACAGGCAACGCCGAGGAGATGCTGGCAAAGGTGGTCGTGAAGGTCCTGTCCAATCCGCCGCTGCTCTCGCTCGCTGGCCTCCAGAAGCGCGCGCTCAAGGCGCTTCCGCTCAGTGGTTTCCATGAAGATTCCCATGAAGCCGGTGAGTTGCGCTTCCGCATTAAAGAGCGGTGCGCACCAGAAGCTCACCTCCACGAGGGTGCCGTCTCGGCGAAGACGCTGCGTTTCTACGGGAGTGATCCTGGGCTCTGCCGCATGGACACTCAGCTCCGCCTCATAGCGGGAGCGATCGACTTCAGGGAGATTTGGCAGCGGCTTTCCGAGCACCTCGGCTTCACTCCACCCAAAGAGCTGCTCAGCCGCGGGATTCCACCGACGGATGCAGTGCTGCAGATCCACGGAGATAATACTCAGGGGGGAGGCTGCGATGAGCGTCTCCAAGGCCTGATTTGCGGTGGCCAATTCCATGGTGCGGCGCTCAACTCGCTGCTGGAGATCAGCGCGCGCGCGTTGCAACCACTGGACGGCCCTGCGGCGGTCGGTGATGTCCCGAAAGACAACCATGGCCCGCAAAGGAAGCCCCTGATTGTTGCGGATCAAGGTAGCGGTAAGCTGCACCCATACCACTGCTAGATCCTTTCGTTGATAACGCGTCTCCCCCGTGTACTCGAGTTTTCCGCTCTCGAGAAAGTGCTGCCACTCGTCCCACGCAAGATCGCGGTCTTCAGGATGAGGAAGATCTCGAAGTGTTTGCTCCCAGATCTCAGCCTCGGGAAAACCGGTGATTTCGCAGAGCTTGGGGTTAACCCGGAGAAACCGCCCGGTAAGCGGGTCGGCTTCTGCATTGCCGACTCCAGCTTTCTCGAAGAACACACGATAAGGCTGCTCAATGTCGGTGAGCGCATCGGTAGCCTCTCGGCACGCTGGGACATCAGAGGAGTGAATCACGAACGATGGGATTTCGGATCTGACCGCCTGGAGGGACGTAGGTTGTCCGCGCCGAACGCCCGCGGTGTATGGCAACCCGCAAGGGACAATCCAGATCCGAAAGATCCTAGACTATGGAACGCATTGAAAAATCTATCGAAGTGGAAGTGCCATTGCGCACGGCCTATAACCAGTGGACGCAATTTGAGGAGTTCCCGAAGTTCATGGATGGAGTCGAGGAGGTCCGGCAACTCGATGACAAGCGCCTCTTCTGGCGTGCCAATATTGCTGGTAAGTCGACGGAGTGGGATGCCGAGATCTATGAGCAGATTCCCGATTCCCGAATCGCCTGGCGGAGCACCAGTGGCGCTCCGAATGCCGGTGCAGTGTCGTTCATGGCACTCGGTCCCGAGCGCACCCGGGTGAATCTCCTTATGGATTATCAACCACTGGGGGTGGTGGAGAAGGTGGGCGATGCCCTGGGAATGGTGTCTGGCAAGATCGAAGGCGATCTGAAACGTTTCAAGGTGTTCATTGAAGAGCGGGGTGTGTCGACGGGCGCATGGCGTGGCGAGGTAAAGTAAAAACCGGGTATTTTGAATCCGCCGCGGCGATGCAGCCTAGAGGGGCTGCATCGCCGCTTTGCTTTCCCGCTCCAGCGATGCACGCGCGCTACGTTCATCACTCGTTATCAGACCGATGAGCAATCCGTTATGGTTCAAGGACGCGGTCATTTACGAAGTCCACATCAAGTCCTTCTACGACAGTAACGGAGATGGAATCGGCGACTTCCGCGGCTTGCTCGAGAAGCTGGACTATTTCCTTGAGCTGGGAATCACAGCGGTTTGGCTGCTTCCCTTCTATCCCTCGCCGCTTCGGGATGATGGCTACGACATTGCCGACTATCGTTCGGTGCATCCCAGCTACGGAACGCTAGAAGACTTCAAGGCCTTCCTTGCGGAGGCACACCGGCGAGGGCTGCGGGTTATTACGGAGTTGGTGCTGAACCATACCTCCGACCAGAACCCCTGGTTTCAGGCGGCCCGGCGTGCTCCTGCGGGATCCCGGGAGCGGGACTTCTACGTGTGGAGTGAGACACCTGACAAATACCGGGATGCACGGATCATCTTTAAGGACTTCGAGGGATCCAACTGGACCTGGGATCCGGTGGCGAAAGCGTATTTCTGGCATCGGTTTTACTCGCATCAGCCCGACCTCAACTTTGACAACCCTGCAGTACACGATGCACTGCTGGAGGTGATCGACTACTGGTTGGAGATGGGCGTCGATGGGTTACGTCTCGACGCTGTTCCCTACCTCTACGAGCGGGAGGGCACAAACTGCGAGAACCTCCCGGAGACGCACGCATTCCTTCGCAAGCTCCGCACTCATATCGACTCCAAGTTCGAGGGTCGGATGTTACTCGCGGAGGCTAACCAGTGGCCTGAGGACTCGGCGGCTTACTTTGGGAGCGGGGACGAGTGCCACATGAACTTTCATTTCCCTCTGATGCCGCGCCTCTTTATGTCGCTGCAAATGGAGGACCGGTTCCCGATCATCGACATCCTGGATCAGACACCTGGGATTCCCGAGACCTGCCAGTGGGCGACGTTCCTTCGGAACCACGACGAGCTTACCCTGGAGATGGTGACCGATGAGGAGCGCGACTACATGTACCGGGTCTACGCTCACGACCCACGCGCCAGGATCAACCTGGGAATTCGTCGCCGCCTGGCGCCGCTCCTGGGGAATAATCGCCGTCGGATAGAGCTGATCAACGCGCTTCTCTTTTCGCTTCCTGGCACCCCGATCATCTACTACGGGGATGAGATTGGGATGGGAGACAACTTCTACCTGGGTGATCGCAACGGGGTCCGCACTCCGATGCAATGGGCGCCCGACCGCAATGGAGGTTTCTCCAAGGCGAACCCGCAACAGCTCTACCTGCCAACGGTCATTGACCCAGAGTACCACTACGAGGCGGTGAATGTGGAGACTCAGCAGCGCAACCTGTCCTCCCTCTTCTGGTGGATGCGGCGGCTGATCAATGAGCGCAAACGCTGGAAGGCGCTCGGGTCTGGGACGATCGAGTTTCTGCACCCAGAGAACGCGAAAGTCATCGCTTTTGTAAGGCAGCATCAGGACGAGACTTTCCTGGTCCTGGCGAACCTTGCGCGTTTTGTGCAGTTCGTGGAACTCGACCTCTCCGCGTATGCGGGAATGGTCCCGATGGAAGTCTTCAGCCGATCGAAGTTCCCAGAGATCCGGAGCGGGATGACGGTCTTTACGCTTGGGCCGCATGATTTCTTCTGGATAACCCTCAAGCGCTCTGCCACGCCATCCGCAGACCCGAACACGGTGCCTCTCCTGGACCGCGCCTTTACCTGGGGTGGCCCACTGAGTCCGGGTTCGCGGGAGACACTCGAACACGAGCTACTACCTGCGTACTTTCAGAAATCACGTTGGTTTCCCGGGAATACCCGGGCGCTTCGCGAGTTAAAGATTGGCGAGGACTTTGCTTTGGGGAATGACACTGGCGGATCCCGCATTCTGCTTGTCCACGTGAGCTTCGGAGAAGGGCTTCCGGAGGTTTACCTGCTTCCGCTCCAGTTGAGCTCTGGTGAAAACGGAACGCGGATTTTGCAGGAAGCGGCACATGCGGTAGTGGGCCGATTTCGGGAGGGGGGAGAGGAGACGGTCTTGCACGAGGCAATCTACGATCCGGGCTTCCGTGCGCACCTCTTTGAGGTGATTGCGACCAAGGCGCGAGGACCGAAAATCCGCGGACGGCTGGGTCGAGCGGTCGGACTCACTGCGGATGATGAAACTCCCACCTCGCACGTGATGAGCGCACACCACGCGAACAGCTCTATCAATTATGGCGGCAGCTACGTGCTGAAGCTGTATCGGCGATTGGAGTGGGGAAAGCAGCCTGAGGACGAATCTCTGCGCTATCTAAGTGAAGCCCACAACTTTGCTCACGCTCCGACGTATGTGGGGGCGGTGGAGTATGCGGAACCCGACGGCGCAACCGCGGTCCTAGGTGTACTCACCGGCTTTACCCAGAATCAAGGCGATGCCTGGGCTTATACCGTGGACGCTGCGGGCCGATACCTGGAACGCGTACTGGCGGCCAAACTTCAGCCTGATGATGAAGCCGGATTGCTCGACGCGATCGGAGGTGTCTATCCCGAACGGGCCCGTCAACTTGGCCAGCGGACCGCAGAGTTGCACATCGCACTCGGCGACGGAGCGGAAAATCCCTCCTTTGCCCGGGAGGAGTTCTCTACACTCTACCAACGATCCCTTTATCAATCGTCCCGAGGGCTTCTCCGGCGCACGATGCAACTCCTTGGTCGCATTCGTACTGAGCTATCGGATGAATTGCGAACTGCTGCCGACGACGTGATTCGTGGTGAAGCCATGATCCTGGAGCGGTATGGCGCGCTTCTGGAGCGCAAGATTATCGCATCCAAGTCGGTGGTACACGGGTCATTCCACCTCGGCCAGGTACTGAATACTGGAAAGGACTTTGTAATCATCGACTTCGAAGGCGATCCGTCCAAGGCGGTTTCCGAGCGGCTGCTTAAGCGCTCCCCATTGCGCGACGTCGCCGGTATGCTTCGATCCTTTGACTACGCTGCGCACAGCGCGCTTTCCCGTCAGCAGCCCGATGACTTGGAGACGTTAAGACCGTGGATCCAGACGTGGACCGCTTACGTTGCCGATGAGTATGTCTCGGCCTATGTGGAGACCATTGCTGGGACAGGCCTGGTTCCGGACGATCGCAAGGAATTGAACCTCCTCCTGGACTTCTTTCTCGTCGACAAGACGGTTTCCGAGATCAGCAATGAACTTGCCTATCGCCCCACCATGGTGGGAGTTCCGCTCTACGCACTCCAGCGTCTCATTAGCCAGTGGGAACTGGCAAAGAAATGAGGGCGTCCTCGAGCATCCGGGTGAGCTTGGAGGAGAGGTACGGTTTGGGTAAATAGTTAACCCCGTCCTGCAGGCGAACGGTGCTGCTCACAAGGTCAGAACTGTACCCGCTGGTATAGATGACCTTTAGCTCCGGCCGCTCTTCCAGTAGAGCCTGTGCAAGGCCCAGTCCATTTGCGCTTCCCGGCATGACGACATCGGTCAGCAGGAGATCGATCTCATCCCGGTGACTCTTCCAGATAAGTAAGGCGGAGTCGGCGCTGTCTGCCTCCAGCACCCGATAGCCGGTGTGCAGCAGGACTTCCCTCACCAGGCCTCGCACTGCTTCGTCGTCCTCCACGATTAGGATGGTGTGCTGCCCCTCGCAGCAGGCGGGCGGGAAAGGTGCGGGGTGAAAGTGATCCTCCGAGAGATCTGTTACGGGAAAACACACACGGAAGATGGAACCCTGTCCTGGCGCAGTTGTGACATCCACCCAGCCGCGATGCTGACGGGCAATTCCATAGACTGTTGCGAGGCCCATACCATTGCCCTTGTTCACCTCCTTGGTCGTGAAGAAGGGCTCGAAGATCCGCGCGCGTGTGCCTTCGTCCATTCCGACGCCCGAGTCGCTTACACTTACGCAGACGTAAACTCCGGGCTCGGCATCTGGGTTGCGCAGTCGCTCTTCAGGTCGGGTCGTGAGCGTGGAGGTGGTAATCGTTAGACAGCCGGAGCCCTGCATCGCGTCCCTGGCGTTCATTACCAGATTCATTACGACCTGCTCGATCCCGGTTAGGTCTGCGTGAATCGCCGGCAGGCCCTCGGGTAGATGACACAGGAGCTCGACTCCCTCACCAATGATCCTTCGCAGCAGCGTGTCGAGGTTGCGCAGCACCGCGCTGAGATCCAGCACCTGCGGTCGAATGATTTGCCGTCGGCTGAAGGCGAGCAGCTGACGCGTGAGTTCCGCGGCTCGCTCCGCCGCTTGTTCAATCTCTCGGAGTGAGGACACGAGATCGTCTCCATGCCCTGGCATCGCCAATTGCAGACTCGAGTGCCCCTGGATGATCGTGAGGAGATTGTTGAAGTCGTGCGCAATCCCAGCTGCGAGCTGTCCGATCGCTTCCATTTTCTGCGATTGCCGCACTTGAGACTCCAAGTGCTGGCGTTCAGAAACGTCCTGTACGAGGATGAGCAAGTGCGGCTCGCCGGTAATCTGGATGCGCTCGTACGAGAGGAGCGCCGGCCGGGTTGCACCGGTGCGCGTGGTGAGTTGGCTGGAGACGTCCTGGGCACTCTCCGGTCCGCCGCAGCTCAACAGAACCGCAGGATCTGGCCTCATCATCGTAGAGAGGTCAGCAAGGGCATTCTCCAGAAGTTCTTCGCGCGAGAAGCCCGTCAGGTGAATGAAGGCCGCGTTAACGTCGACCAGGCGATTGTCGGCGCAGGTCTGGATCGCCAGCGGGATCGGGCTTGCCTGAAACGCAGTAGAAAATCTTGATTCCGAACGCCGCAGGTCAATGTTCGCCTCCTCCAGGGCCATAGTGCGCTCGCGCACCATATGGTCCAGGGTAGCCAGCCGCCCCTGCGCCTGCTGCATGAGGTTCCACTTGTTCGTCAACGCATGGGCAAGTTGCAGCACCTCTACGCTGTCGAAGGGCTTCTTCAGCACGATGAGACTGTCACTCGCCCCGAGGCGCCCCGCCATCGCGCGCCATGAGTAATCAGAGTACGCCGTACAGATTACCGCCTGCAGGGAGGGATCCGCCTCCCAGAGACGCTCCACCGTTTCCACCCCATCCCAGCCGGGTGGCATTCGCACGTCGATAAACGCCAGCGCGTAAGGCTTTCCCTCGAGGAGGGCTTGGCGAAGCAAGGCCAGTGCATCTTCGCCTCGATGTGCAGAGTCGATCTCGAACCGCGCGTGTGGTGGAGCAGGCGGCGGTTGGTCGAAGAGCGCTTCCTCAGCAGAATCGAGAGCTGACCCGTGCTCTTCGCAATCCCAGAGGATCTTTCGGAAATCGCTATGAATGGCCGGGTTGTCGTCGACAAGGAGAACCCGGAAGGTGGGTGGGCTCTCAGTCATGAGAAAGACGTTGGGGAAAGCAACCTGCGCAATGAGGATGCCCGGCGCGGATGAGCTCACTCCAGGCCGCGGCTACGGGGCACGAGTTCCACCCGCGAACTGCTGCAGGGAGAGTCCCTGGCAACGAGCAGACTTGGGAGCGCGTGAAGTTGATCATGAACAATGTGACACATCCTCACAGAGCATGCGCAGTGCCGAGGGGGTGTGGCTTCTTACAATTGCGAGAAGGCGTGAGGGTGGTAGTCACATTGTACTTGGTTAGAGCGCGGCTGTGGCCTCGGAGAGGACGGGTTGCCACTGACTTATCTCCAGGGCCGGTTGCTTGAGCGCTGACGAGGATAGAGGCGGCACGTCCGCTTCGCGGACAGAGCCGCGCTCTACACGGGTAGGCGGCACGTGGGGGCGGCGGTTCGCGCTATGCCGCCCGAAAACTACGGCATGCCGGTCTGAAAGCTTGGCGTGCCGATCAAATGACTCGGTCGAGGGTGTTCGAAGCTCGGCGTGCCAACCTGAGGGCTTGGGGCACCGGGTTAATAGCTCGAACGAGGAAGTTTGAAGCTCGGCGAGCCGAGCAAATCGCTCGGAATTCGAACCTAATAGGTTCGAGTGCCGAGCAAAAAGCTCGGCTCAGGAGGTTCGGAGTTCGGTGCGCCAACCAAGACGCCCGGCTTTCCGTGTTTCCGGCTTGGAAGCTCGCAGCGAAGCCGTGCTTTAGATTGCACGGTGTGCGGCAGCCTGCAGCTCCCGCCAGCGATCCCAATCGTAATCTGGAGCAAAGGCGATGTGCCGGAGCAGACTGCGCCACTCGATGATCGCGCGTTCGAGATCACCCATGCGCAGCGCCTCGGTGAGAAGCTTCTGCCGGGGAGTGCCGAGAACGACCATCTCCCGAACCGCCTCGCTCGCTCCCGCGCCGTACTCGGCGGGGACACCATGCTCGAGGTAGCCGGGTAGATCAGCGCGCTCGTACTTCTGCTGGCAGAGAATGGCGAGCCGACCGGAGTAGGGGGATTCGGCGTCGGAGAAGCGAGGGCCAGCACGCAGGTTCGCGATATCGAAGATGAGATCGTCGATCGCATATGTCGGATCTTCCAGCCCTGCCGCGACCGCAAGTCCTTCTCCGTGCTGAAAGAAGGAGAAAAGAATCCCACGCCGGGTGGGCCGGCCATCCGGCTCAATCAGACCCAGGCGTCGCCAGGCGTGCGCAGGCGATTGCGTGATCTCCACTCCCAAGCACCACGGCAGCTGGGGGCAATGCTCTGTAGCAGATGGGTGTCCGGCGGCTGTGGGATCACGGAAGCCTCCGTTGCGGCAAGGGAGCGGCAGTTCGCGTCGCTGTGGCGGATTAACCAACGCGCGTCCGTGGGAGTCGATCCAGGCGGTGGCGGGCTTTGTCACGTAGCGAAGGCGGGCAACAAGCTGCTGACCGCGCGGAAAGACTTCGCTGACCTGCCCGCCGCCACTGAGTTCCGGCAGTCGGCGCAGGACCGCCTCATCGAGCTGGGCGGCGGAGACTCGCGCAGTCTTGAGCGCGCGGCGCAGCCACGGGGAGAGCGCGATTGTGCCATTAGGCTGCCGCATTCCGACGGCTAGCTCGCGACCGTATTCCAGTTCGCCACTCTCTGACTGAAGGCGCACGAGATTGCCTGCCCCAAAGCCTTCGAGTGTCCGGGCGATGGAAAGTGCCTTGCGCCAGCGGCCACGACGGGGATCCACCACCACATCAGCTTCCGAGATACGCGGCACCAAGGGCTCCCATAGGAGCGCGTCGCCGAGCTTGGCAGCGACTGTTTCGCTGGGCATCTGCTCCCAGCGCCGCTCTGAATTCAGCATCTCCGCGACCCCACGGCTCGCAAATCGTGCTCGTTCCATATCCACCCAGAGCCCGCATGGCATGGCCCCGGTCTCGAAGGAGTGCTCGATCCCCAGCGGGATGGTCTGCGCGGTAAAAAGCCGTTGGTTCAATTCCAGTGCGGCCTTGAAAGGTTCCTCTCCCCGGGTAATCGCGCCCTGCATGACGGCGATGAGCGTGGGCCAGTCCACGATGGGGGAACGCCGGAGCTGGCGTGGACGTGCATCATGCAAGCGGGGCGGCTGTGGGGTGATCAGCGCGTAGCCCACGTCATCCAGGCCGCGTCGCCCTGCACGGCCGTACATCTGCAGGAGTTCGTCCGGCAACACCTGGCGCTCGTACGGGCCTGCCCGATAGGAGGTCCCGGTGATTCCGACCGAGCGCATGGAGAAATTGATCCCAGCGGCCAGGCCCATCGTCGCAACGACCACGCGGAGCTGACCGGCCTTCGCGAGCGGTTCTACCACCGTCGCGCGCTGCGCGTAGGAAAGGCCGCTATGGTGGAAAGCTACGCGCTGCTTGAGCAGCTTGGAAAGTCGGGTGCCAGCCAGCTGCTCCTGTTCAGGGGTTAGCCGCAGTGCGTCCGTCGCTGGCAGAGCGGAGGCGAGCTGTTGGGCGAGTTCCTCAGCCGCATTGCGGCGCGGTGCGAAGAGGAGGACTGGTCCGAGATCCGCACGCAGGGCATTGATAATGTGGCGGGGCCACCAGCCACGCACGTTGGCGGCCGCGCGATCGGGAAGCCGCTGAATATCCACTTCCTCCAGCGGCACGGGGCGTTCCGCGTGCGAGACGAGCACTGCATCACGGCCGATGCGCCGCAGCCAGGTGACGACATCCTGGGGATTTGCAACGCTACCTGAGAGCAGCAGGAGCTGCGTGCCTGGCGGGGCGAGTGCGATGGCGAGCTCGTAGTTCACTCCCCGGATCGGATCAGCGATCATCTGATACTCGTCGATGACGAGAAGCGCAGGGCCCTTCCGTTGCAGGAAGCGCCCCTTTTGAGTCTCCAGCGTGGCCACTACCACACGCGCATCGAGGCGCAAGGCCACGTCGCCGGTGGAGATGCCAATATCCCAGCCGCGCGTCTGCCATTCCGCGAGTTTGTCATTCGCGAGTGCGCGGGTGGGTACGGTGAAGACTGCCTGTCCTTTGAGACTCTGGTGAAAGAGCTCGAAGATGTAGGTCTTCCCAGCGCCAGTCGGGGCATGCACGACGACGTCCCGGCCCTCCCGCAGTGCGTGGACGGCCTCCTGTTGCCAAAAATCCGGAATGGTGAGGGACTGAAGAAGACTGCTCAACGTGCGTGATGGGCGATCGCCTCGCGCGAGGATATAGCCCATCTGCAAAGGCTTCGCGCGGGGTGAGCTGCTCGGGCGGATTCGGACATTTGCATTAGTGCCGGGCAGGCTAGATTGCTGGGGTCAATGTCGAGAACGCCTTCCTCCGAAGTACCGCTGATTGCCGTAGGCCGGTATCCTCGGCTTTCCGACGCTCGGGAGTACGCGCTGGCACTGTCAGCGCGCGACGTGGCCTATGTGATCGAACGCGAGGGGGATGACTGGGTCCTGCGAGTAGAGGAACGGGCATCGGAGATGGCAGTAGAGGAACTTGCGATCTTTGCGGCAGAAGAAAAGACCCGCCGCGCTCGAGTTCCCCGTGCCGAGATCCCAAAGCTTCGAACACTACCGCTCTTCCTCATGGCATGGGCGCTGGGCGGCATGTTCTTCCTCCAGATGATGATGGGGTCGGGCTGGACGGAGACGGGTGCAGCGTCGAGCGAGCGCATCTTCGCACATGGGGAGTGGTGGCGCTTAATTACGGCGCTCACTTTGCACGCAGACCTCTCACATGTCGTAGCCAACCTCGCTACGGGACTTCTTTTCTCCGCGTCACTGATCCCGTTCCTCGGTGCGGGTGTGACCTGTCTGCTTCTCGTGCTTTGTGGGGCGATCGGTAATCTGATCAACGCCTGGGGCTACCGAACCGAAGCTCACGTCTCCATCGGAGCCTCGACCGCGGTCTTTAGCGCGCTGGGAATCCTTGTGGGGATGGAGCTAATTGTCCGCTGGTCGCGGGTGGAAAGTCGCAATCGATGGCAACTCGTCGTGCCATTAGGTGCTGGCCTGGCCCTCCTGGCTTTCCTCGGGGTGGGCGAGCAGAATACGCGGGTGGACTTTATGGCACACTGGTGGGGCTTCTGCGTCGGTGTGGGCGCGGGGTTGATCGCTGCGCTCCTACGGACCCGAATCCCACAATGGCCTCACACGCAGCGAGTCGCGGCAGGCGGCGCACTGCTTTTAATTGCCGGGAGTTGGTGGCTGGCCCTACAGCACTGAGGCGCTTGGCAATGCGCCGCCGCCTATGGCACAAGCTCGCGCGTGCTCGCGTATTATCTCCACCATTTCGATCCGTTCATTGTCGAGTTCGCGAACGGCATCGGGTTGCGCTGGTACGGGCTGGCCTATGTGCTCGGCTTTCTCCTCGGCTACTGGATGTATCGCTGGCTCTCGCAGAAGCGTCTAAACGAAGTGCCGCCGGATCAGGTCGCGGACTTCATCACCTGGGCGGCAATCTTTGGTGTGATGCTCGGTGGGCGGCTCGGCTGGATCCTGTTCTACGGATGGCGCGATGTGCTGGAGAACCCGTTGAATGCTCTCAAGGTATGGGAAGGCGGCATGTCCAGCCATGGTGGCATTCTCGGCCTTGTGCTCTTCACTTTGTACTACGCGAAGAAGCACCGGATCTCCTGGACGAGCATCGGCGACAGTCTGGTGGTCGCCGCCCCGATCGGGATCTTCCTGGTACGCTGTGCCAACTTTATCAATGGCGAGCTCTGGGGTAAGCCCACGACGGTTCCCTGGGCAGTGCAGTTTCCGACAGAGATCCCGGCGAGCGACCGACCAGGCATCTACTCCATCCGGACTGATCCGGCAGTCCAGGAATGGCTGCAGGGCGTGCTACCGCCGCGCCATCCCTCGCAGATCTACGAGGCGCTGCTGGAGGGCGCGCTACTTTTTGCGGTGCTCTGCGTGCTTCGTACGCGTTTCCGGCTCCCGCGCGGTGTGATTACCGGAGCATTCTTTATCCTTTATGCAGGACTGCGGATCATCGGCGAGATCTTCCGCGAGCCCGATCCCGCGTGGGCAGTAGGTCGGCTTTCACCAGGACAGTTTCTTTCGCTGTTCCTCTTCGTCATTGGAGCAGCCTTCATTGCATGGGGTTGGAGGGCGCAGATCTACGAGCCCGTGCTGCGCCGAACGATCAACGAGCCCACGCCAGCCGTGGTGGGATGAGCAAACTGCGGACGGCCATGGCGGAAGAGGCCCAGCGGGTCTCTGACACGTTGTACTTCTGGCAAGCCTACGAGCCTGCGGTCCGGGTTGACCTGTCGTGCTGCGCGGTTCGAAGTGCCGATGGCTGGATTCTCATTGATCCCATCCCCCTTGCTCGGGAGGGCATGGAAGAGATCCTGGAACTCGCGAAGCCAGCCTGCATAATTCTCACCAATGGAAACCACGCACGCGCGGCAGAGCATTACAGGCAGGCTCTCTCCGTGCCAGTGCTGGCGCATGAAGAAGCAGCGGCAGAACTGGGTATCCCCGTTGATCGATTTTTGAAAGAAGGCGATGTGATCTGCGGCGGAGTGGCGGTCGTGGAACTCACGGGAGCTGGAACCGGAGAGATTGCTCTGGTCTCCCCATGTGGGCTTCACCTAGGCGACGCATTGATCAATCTGGAACCCACGGGCCTGATGCAGCTTCCAGACAAATACTGCTCCGACGCGAAGAACCTTCGTCGGAACCTCCGGAAACTCTTGAAAGTCGAGTTCACTCTCATGACCTTTGCGCATGGGCTCCCTCTCTTGAATGCACCGGGAGAACGACTCGTCCAGCTTCTCGCATGAAAGTTCTACTGCTGATTACCGCCTTCTTCCTCATTGGAACTTTCGCTGCCCCTGGGCAGGGCAAAGCGACCCCTGAACGAAAACCCATGGTGTTCCAGCCCGGCGCGAAAACTCCCGATGGGGTCTCGGCCACACCGGCTCCGAAAGCTGCGCCAGCTGCGGCGCCGGCAAATCCCCAGGGTGTGGATGAGCCGGGGCAAGCCGCTGCCGCGTTCTTTGGCCTGCTGCAGAAAGGGGCGATCGACGAGGCCTACGCCGGAATCACCAAAGGCTCAAAGATCGGTGAGCGTCCGGAGGAACTGAAGAACCTGAAGACCAAGACCGTAGAAGCCGTGGAGGTTTTCGGCAACATGCTCGGGCACGAATTGGTCGAGACCAAGAACATCGGCTCCAACTTGATGCGCCGCACTTACCTCTCGCTGGGAAGGGATTTTCCCCTGCGCTGGAGATTCTACTTCTATCGCACCGAAGGCGTCTGGAGGCTGGTTGATCTCAGGGTGGACGATCGGCTGGGGGGCATGTTCGAAGAGCCCGAGGACAGCCGTCCGGGCGAGCCGAAGCCGTGATCCCAAGGCTGCTCCGGTTCGTCCGCTTCTCGCACACCATTTTTGCGCTGCCCTTTGCGCTCGGGTCGATGCTGGTTGCAGTAAATGGGTTCCCGTCCGTGCGTACCATTGCGCTGATTGTGCTCTGCATGATCTTCGCGCGGACTGCCGCAATGATCTTTAACCGGCTCGCCGACTGGGAGATCGATCAGCGCAACCCACGCACAGTGGAGCGACACCGACTCTTCCCGCGGGGCGCCGCGAGCGCCGTCCTCGCAGTTTGTACGGCGGCCTTTGTATCCACAACATGGTTCATCAATCCGCTCTGCTTCCGACTTTCACCCGTCGCTTTGCTAATCGTCTTCTTCTACTCGCTCACCAAGCGCTTCACCTCATTCAGCCACTTCTTCCTTGGCCTTGGTCTCTCCGTCGCGCCAGTCGGGGCCTGGCTCGCCGTCCGCGGGCAATTTGATTTTCCGCCGCTGGTGTTGGCTCTCGCAGTGCTGCTTTGGGTCGCGGGTTTCGACATCATCTACGCGACACAGGACCACGCCTTCGATGAAGCGGAAGGCTTACGCTCCCTCGTGGTGCGGCTGGGGATTGACCGCGCCTTGCAGTGGGCGCAGATCCTTCATTGGCTTGCCTTTGCAGTGCTGATCGCATTTGGCCTTACAGCGAAGCTCGGTGGCACCTACCATTTTGCCCTCGGCCTGATCGCCGTCGCACTCGTGTATGAACATCGGGTCGCCTCCCGCAGAGACGTCCAGGCAGTCAACCTCGCCTTCTTCCAAAGCAACGCGGTGGTAGGACTGCTGTTCCTCGTTGGAACAATGGCGAGTGTGCTGGCCGGCCGCTGAATCCGGGAATGATGGAGCACAGACCCGCCACGGGATTCTGGAGTTTCCGTTGAAGAGCGGTGAGGGGGGGATTCGAACCCCCGATACCCTTTTGGAGTATGGCGCTTTAGCAAAGCGCTGCTTTCGGCCACTCAGCCACCTCACCTTGAAGTTCGCGGAAACTAAGCCGCGGAACTCCGGGGCGTCAAAGATTTTCGTTTCTCCAGCAGTCTGCGCATTCCGGCTCGCCTCTTTCGGGTGGGACGCCGTAGCTTCTCGAGCCGATGACCGTACTGATTCGCTTACTCACGCTCGCGCTCATCACCGTGTTTAGCGCGACCGGGTGCGCAACACGCGACCAAGCCGCAAAGCCGAAGCAAGCCGCAAGGACGCAAGAAGTGCCAACTATTCTG
This sequence comes from Spartobacteria bacterium, assembly GCA_031389825.1. Classification (GTDB taxonomy): domain Bacteria; phylum Verrucomicrobiota; class Verrucomicrobiia; order Chthoniobacterales; family Chthoniobacteraceae; genus JANMSW01. Next base: position 38,706 of record JANMSW010000017.1, on the reverse strand, counting down.
CTCGTGGGAACAATTGCTCTAGTGAACAGCGAGAGCGGATTCGTGCTGATCGATCAGGGACAGCAAGCCGCGCCTGTGACCGGCGCGCTTCTTAAGACCTACAGCGGCCCAGCTGAATCTGCGGTGCTAGTCGCGAGCGATGTGCGGAAGCGGCCTTTCATCATTGCCGACATCAAGAGCGGCGCACCTCAGAAGGGCGACCGCGTGTACCTCCCGAACATTGTTCCAGCCCAGCTCGCAACATCACCGACCGCACCTGCCGTGGCGAGCTCAGGTGCGGCTCTTGAAGAGCTCCCTCAGCTTTCCGAAGCCGGTGTAGAAGACCAGTAAACGGAGTGCACCAGCCGGGCGCTGGTCTGACGAAGCCGCCGCACGGTTTCGGTCATCATGGCGGTAACGATCTTGTATCCCGTTGCTGGGTTCCCTGATAGAAATGCACGAAGCGTGTCGTAGTCGACCATGGCGACGAGTGTGCGTTTCACCGTGTAGATGCTGGCCGTCGCCACGCCTGGATCGAAGAGATTGATCTCGCCAAAGAACCCTCCAGGTCCAAGGCGTCCCATGAGCATTTCGCGCTTTTGCGCCAGCCGGCGAATGTGAACTGCGCCATCGAAGATGATCGAGAAGTGCCCGACGACCGTTCCTTCCTCGAGGATTCTCTCCTTCGGTGGAATCTCGCGGAAGGTGAGCAGATTGTAGAAAGCCTGCAGCTCGGCGTCGTCAAGTTCGCGCAGAATGGTGACCGCCCGCAGGATCTGAATGTCCATGTGCGATGGACGCTAACCTAGCGGGACCCGAGGGATCAAGAGCCGCGAGGGGCGAATCGTGGGGGGATGGGAGAACGACGTTGACCAAACCTTCGGGAACTTTATGGTTCATGCCATTAACAATCCATGGCAACCACGCCTGTAGAAATGGACCAGCGCGAGAAAGCTCAACGGCTGGCCGACATTCTCACCTCTCTGCAGCGGTGCTTCATTTTGACAATCTCGAAGGAACTGGCTCGGGGAAACGTCTCGTTCCCCCAGTACTGCCTTCTTGGATTCCTGGCGCACCAGACCCATCTCACGATGACCGAGATCGCCAACAAAATGGGGCACACCACCGCGGCTGCCACGGGCTTGGTGGACCGCCTTGAGAAGCTCGGACACGTACGTCGGCTTCATGCTCAGGAGGATCGGCGGAAGATCCTCGTACAGATTACTGAAACCGGCAGTGCCCTCGTTACCGAAGTGCGGGACGACATGGTCGGAAACATTTTGAAGATCATGGACCAGCTGGAGCCGGGCGAGCAGACCTCGTGGCTTCAGATCTACGAGAAGGTCTTCGCCTACTGCCACACGCCTTGCAAATGATGAAGAAGCGCATCCTGATGACGGGCACGTCGATCACCCTGCTCGCGGCACTTGTCTCCGCCAGCGCCGCGGATCGAGTGACGAAAACTACAACCAAGGTCAACCCACCCGCGACTGACCGCATCTTCCGGACTTCTGGGAAGACGCTCATTCGGAAGTACGATGGCAATCTCAGCCTGGAGAAGGCTGTCGAGATCGCCTTGCTACAGAATCCCAGCATCCTGCGGGCTATCGAGGAAATCGAACGCACCCGCGGGTTGATTATCGAAGTCAGGGCTCGAGCCCTTCCGCAGATCACACTTTCTGGCAGCTACGATCAAACAGATCGCCGCTTGCTGGAAGGAGGGGGCGGACGCGGTGGTGGTGGAGCTTTGGGAGGAAACCAGGGTAACGGCGGAGTCTCTGGAATCAGTGAGTTCACCGAGGCGCAACCACAGGTGGAGCAACCCGATGATTCAGGCCAGGGAGGCCGATTGCCTGTTCCGGATTCTGGTCCGACCGATGGTGGAGCTGTTGGGGCGCGGAAAGCCGGCTCTGCCGAGTTCATGGAAGCATCTCGCATCGGGACTCGTGCTGCGTCGGGCGTGGGGACGCTCGCCACGGTAGGAAATGCAGAGGTCGTCCAGAATGCAGGCGTCGTGCAGAACGCCCAGGTGGTTCAGAACATCAACGGAGTCCCTAATCAAGGCGGCGCAACCGGGGGAGGTGAAGCAGCGATCGATCTCGCAGAGCTCTTCGGCGATCAGGGGAATGCAGGTAGCATTCAGAACAAATCCTGGCGGATCGGGATCGAAGCGCGGCAGGTCATCTACTCCGGTGGCCAGATTGGTGCGGCGCTGAAGATCGCGAAACTCACGCAGGACAGCTCGTACTACCAGCTGCGGGACGTCGTCGATCAGATCATCTCTACAGTTCGTCAGCAGTTCTACAGCGTCCTCTTGAATCGCGCACTCATCACGGTCGCTGAGGAGGCGGTTCGCCTGCAGGGGGAGGAACTCCGTGACCAGCGCAATCGTTTCGACGCAGGTACGGTGCCTCGGTTCAATGTGCTACGGGCGGAAGTCGAACTGGCCAACGTTCAGCCGAATCTCATCCGCGCGCGCAACGAATACCTGATCGCGCAGCTCCAACTCGCGAGGACGCTCGGCCTCGATCCGGGCCCGGGAGGGCGTCCGGGGTTTAACGTGGTTGGAAATCTTACGGTGACGCCTCGGACGCTGGCATTAGACGACGCGCTGATGCTGGCGAAAGCCCGCCGGCCGTTTCTGAAGGTGCAGCGCCAGTCGGTGCTCATTGAAACGCAGCAGATCACGGTGGAAATGGCCGGGTACAAGCCGCGGCTGGATGCGAACGCTGGTTACGAAATTCGCAACCGGAGCAGCTCCAGCGATCTTGGCGATACGGTGAATGGGTGGTTCTTCGGCGTGTCTGGAAGCTGGGATATCTTCGACGGGTTCGGCACCTACGGGCGGGTTAAGCAGGCGCGCGCTCGGCTGGAGCAATCGCGGATCAACTATTATGACTCCGTCCGGCAGGTGGAACTCGAGGTGCAAACGGCCTTTGCAGATCTGCGGCAGGCCCAGGAGACGATCAGCAGCCAGCAGAAAAACGTTGAGCAGGCCCTCGAAGCGCTCCGCCTTTCACAGGAACGGCTCGCGGCCGGTGCTGGGACTCAGCTCGAAGTTCTCGATGCGCGCGTGGCTCTGACACGCGCCCGCACCACGGAGCTGCAGGCGCGGGCAGACTATAGCCGTGCACTTGCTGAATTCGACCGATCGACGGCTACCGATACCGTGTACAACGACAGCTGGCGCGATCCGCTATTTGCCGCTGAGAAGGGGATCTTCGCTCGCCTTGCGGAAACCGCGTTGCCGAAGCCGCCTGCGGATCTCGATGAGGGTTCAGTTAAGAAAGTCGTGCGCAAAGAACGTACGGCAGTGGTCCGCGATGTCTCCAAGTCCCGTTGAAACATTCCCGGCACTAAGTGCCATCCCGGGGTTGCGTCATGCATTCACCCTGCGCCACCCGGGTTTGGACGTACAGGTCGACCGTGAGATCGCGCTCCAACGTCTGGAGCGGCATCATACCGACACCCTTCGCGAGCTTGGACTGGAGACAAAGCGCCTTGTGACCGCCACCCAAGTCCATGGTTCAGCGGTCGCAATCGTGCGCGGACGCGAGACCCCGGTACCCGTGGGGGACTTCGACGGGCTGATTACGGCAAGCCCGGACGTGGTCCTCGGGATCTATGTCGCCGACTGCGCCGCGGTCTATCTGGTTGATCCCAGGAAGCGCGTGATTGCCCTGCTTCATTCCGGCAAGAAGGGCACGGAGCAGGGGATCAGCCAGGTGGCAGTCCGGACAATGCAGGCGGAGTTCGGTTGTGATGCAGCGGACCTCGTTGCGCAGCTCAGCCCATGCATTCTTCCTCCGCACTACGAGATCGACTTCGCAGCGGAGATTCTTCGGCAGTGTCGCGACGCAGGGGTCGGGCAAGTCTTTGATTCCGGCCGATGTACGGCCTCAGACCAGGAGCGCTACTACTCGTACCGGATGGACCTTGGTCGCACCGGGCGGATGCTCGCGCTGCTTGCGCTCGATTGAGTCTCGCCGAGTGTTGGATGCACGTGCACGCTGCGTGTAATAGCCCGATTTGATGAAGCGCGAGTTCGACGAACGCACCCCTGAGCTGATGGATCTCGCCCAACCGGTGTCGGCCGAGTTGGAGAAAGATTTGGCGAATCTGGAGTCGCTGAACCGGCATTTCGGCAGCCACCGAGTGGTCTGCCGGTTCCTTGAAATGTGGTTTCGCCCGGGTGGGAACTACCGCGTGCTGGATCTCGCCACCGGCGCCGGAGACATCCCGCGGCTGATCGTGCAATGGGCACGAGCTCGCGGAGTGACGGTGCAAGTGGAGGCGGTGGACGCAAACCCGGCTACCCTGGAGATCGCGCGCAAGGCCAGCGCGGATTTTCCGGAGATCACGTGGACTCGCGGCAATATCCTGGAGTGTGCCGCTGGGGGCGGTTTCGATCTCGTGAATTGCTCTCTCGCGTTGCATCACTTTAGCGAACAGGACGCGGTCCGGCTGCTCCGTAACGCCCGGCGCGCTGCGAATCGCTGGGTGCTCGTCTCTGATCTCGAGCGCCACTGGATGACGACGGTCGGCGTGTGGCTGCTCACCGCCCTTATTTATCGCGATCCCATGACGCGCTACGATGGCCGGCTCTCGGCCCGCCGGGCTTTCTCGTACACGGAGATGCGAGGACTTGCCGAGGCTGCGGGCTGGGAGAGCTTCGGCCACGCCCGCTTCCTCTTCTGTCGTCAGGGAGTCTGGCTCTCGGAGGACGACCTTGGAGAAGTTCCCGTGGGCGCGCTCCCTGAGGAGGGCGCGCTCCCCTGCCCGAGCTAACGGTCGCGGCGCTATGCAGCCAGGATCTGCCTCAAGACGAACGGCAGAATTCCGCCGTGGCGGAAGTAATCCACCTCAATGGCCGTATCGATGCGGCTCTTCAGCTCCACGCGCTCTTCCTGACCATCGGCACGATGGATCACGAGCGTGACGTTGCCCATCGGCAGGATCTCGTTACTCAGCCCGACGAAATCAAAGATCTCGGTGCCGTCGAGCCCGAGACTTTGCGCAGTCACGCCGTCCGGGAATTGCAGAGGCAGCACCCCCATGCCGAGGAGATTGGACCGGTGAATGCGCTCGTAACTCTGCGCGACGACCGCCTTCACGCCGAGCAGACGCGTGCCCTTTGCGGCCCAATCCCGTGAGGATCCGGTGCCGTATTCCTGTCCCGCAAAGATCACCAGCGGCACGCCTGCAGTCTGATACCGGATGGCCGCATCGTAGATCGGCATCACCACGCCATCCGGCTGATGCGTAGTCACGCCGCCCTCCACACCGGGGACCATCAGGTTCTTGATGCGAACATTTGCAAAGGTGCCGCGTGTCATCACCCGGTCATTTCCGCGTCGTGAGCCGTAGGAGTTGAAGTCTTCCGTAGCCACGTCCTTGTCCATCAGGTACTGACCGGCCGGAGATGTCTTCTTAATCGCACCCGCTGGCGAAATATGGTCGGTCGTTACCGAGTCGCCGAAAATTCCGAGCGGCCGCGCGCCCTTGATCTCGCAGATATACCCGGGCTGCATCGAGAATTGCTCAAAGAACGGCGGCTCCTGAATGTACGTGCTGCCGGTGTCCCATACGTAGCTGTCGCCGGTGGAGGAGGGGATCTCATTCCACATCGGGTTCTGCGCCGCGAAGTCACTGTACAGTCGCCGGAAAGTCTCTGGCGTGAGCGCGCCGCTGAGTACCGCCTTGACCTCGGCAAGGGTGGGCCAAAGGTCTCGTAGATACACATCATTCCCCGCGCGATCTTTGCCGAGCGGTTCACTGCTCATGTCGATATCCACGCTCCCGGCGAGCGCAAAGGCGACGACCAGCGGCGGCGACATCAGGAAGTTCGCCTTGATGCTCTGGTGTACGCGCGCCTCGAAGTTGCGGTTACCCGAGAGCACGCTCGCGGCAATGATATCGTTTTGCGTGATCGCCTCCTCGATCCGCGGGTGCAGCGGCCCGGAGTTGCCGATACACGTGGTGCAACCGAAGCCGACCACCTGAAACCCAAGTTGGTCGAGATAACCTTGCAGCCCCGTCTTATCGAGGTAATCGGAGACCACACGGGACCCTGGTCCGAGTGAAGTTTTTACCGCAGGGTTCACCCGCATGCCGCGCTCGACTGCTTTCTTTGCGAGCAGCCCGGCCGCCATCATCACGCTGGGGTTGCTGGTGTTTGTGCAGCTTGTAATCGCCGCGATCAGCACGCTCCCATGGCCGACGCGCACGTCCGCTCGTTCATAGTCGGTGTCCTCGATCTCCGAAGCCGGCGTCGGCGTCGGCCGGTTCATCGTCATCTCGAGCTTGTTCCGCTCGGCAGCAGCATCCGGTTCCAGTTCATTCTCTCGTGAATCGGTGGAAGCCAGGCCATCGTTGTTCTCAATCAGGGCATCCCCGTTAATGTGAACGGGCACCCGCTTGAGGAGATCCTGCTCCAGCTTTCCGTACCCTCCCTCCGCAGTCCCTTGCGTGAAGAGGGAGCGGAAGGTCACCTTCAGATTATCGAGTTCGATCCGGTCCTGTGGTCGTCGTGGCCCGGAAACAGCGGGCACCACCGCGCCGAGATCCAGATCCAGCTCCTGCGAGTAGTCGACCTCACCCCGGCGCGGGATGCCCCAGAGATTCTGCGCGCGATAGTAGTTCTCGTAAGTCTGGCAGTGCTCCTCACTCCTGCCAGTGTCGCGCAGGTAGGCGACCGATTGCGCGTCGATTGGGAAGAAGCCCATGGTCGCACCGTACTCTGGTGCCATGTTGCCGATCGTGGCGCGGTCGGTCACCGGCAGGAGATCGGCCCCGGGTCCGAAGAACTCCACAAATTTCCCGACAACCTTCGCCTTGCGCAGCATTTGCGTGATGTGCAGGACGAGATCCGTCGCCGTCACCCCCTCGCGGAGCGCGCCGGTGAGATGTACGCCTACGACTTCGGGCGTGAGGAAATAGACTGGCTGTCCGAGCATCCCTGCTTCTGCCTCGATCCCGCCCACACCCCAACCGACCACACCTAGGCCGTTAATCATAGTGGTATGCGAGTCCGTCCCGACGAGCGTGTCGGGGTAGTAGATCCCGTCCTTGTTCAGCACCCCGCGCGCGAGGAACTCGAGATTCACCTGGTGAACAATGCCGATTCCGGGTGGTACGACGCCGAAAGTCTTGAAGGCCTGCTGGCCCCACTTCAGCAGCTGGTAGCGCTCGTTGTTTCGCTTGAACTCCAGCTCCATGTTCAGCCGCAGCGCGTCAGCGTTGCCAAAGTGATCCACCTGCACCGAGTGATCCACCACCAGGTCCACCGGCACGAGGGGTTCGATCATTTTGGGATCACGCCCGAGCCGTGCCACGGCCGAGCGCATGGCCGCGAGATCCACGAGCAGCGGCACGCCCGTAAAATCCTGCAGGACGATCCGCGCTACGACGAACGGGATCTCGATCTGCGCGGGCGAACTTGCCTTCCAGTTGGCCAGCGCGATGACGTCCTTTTCCGCGACCTTCTTGCCATCGCAATTGCGCAGGATCGATTCCAGGACGATCCGGATGCTGACAGGCAGGCGCGAGATCGGACCCACGCCTGCTTTCTCCAGCGCAGGCAGGGAGTGGAACTGCCCCTGCTGCCCATTGCCAAGGTCGAAGGTCTGGAGAGTCTGAAACGCGTCGCTCATAGAGGATGATTGTGGCCCGCGATCATGCGGAAGCGGGCGCTGAAATGAGGAAAGCGAAGGGGACCGCTGGGAGCAAGAGAATGTAGGCAGGAGAGCACGATCTCCAGGACGCCAGCGTGGCTTCTCCAGGTGCGAAGCGGCCAAGCGCGGAGCAGCCCACCTGTATAAAGGCGGCAAGAGCCGCGGAGCACCCCCCCTGTGTGTAGAGGCGACGCGCGGCGCGAAGCATCCTTCTTTGTGTAGAGGCGGCCCTGTTCGCGAGTCCCGCGACTGCGGGATGCCGACCTCCATCTTCTTCGGGGACAGGCGATGTGGTGGCACAGCGGACCCCGGGGGACACTATTGGAGGGGGCATCCCGCAGCCGCGGGACTCGCGGATGGTGCCGCGCTCTCCACAGGTGGGCTGTGCGGTCCGGCGATGACTGAAATTCAGTCATCGCCGGACACCAGCGGCGCAGGGACGCCTCCTTCCATTCCGCCGCCGGACCGTCCCAGCGGCCGGCGGATTTTTTCGGGCAGCAGGCGGAATTTTGACATGGGGCATCAGGGTAAAGGGGCGCGTTGCCCAACCATAGAAACCAAGCTCAACCCCTCCACTGCCATGCCTGAACTCATTGATCTCACCATTCCACCCGCCGACGCGGCGGCTATTCAGACGCTCCTTACGCAGTTGGAGGCGGCCATGCCTTACCTGGTCGGCCTCTCCGCCGATCAGGTCAAAGCGCTCTTCAAGCTGGGTCCCCGCAGCGAAGCCTTTGTGATGAAAGCCCTCATCGCGGCCGAGTTGCACCCGCGCCTGCTCCCGCGCAAGTCGCCTCTGGCTGCAATGCAGCGCGATGCCGCCCTGCGCGAGACGCTCCGACCCATCCGCACCCGCGTGGCCACCCTCCTGGAGCTGATCGATGGCACGATGATGCTGGCCGGTGCCGATCTCATGAAGAACGCCTCAGTCGTTTACCGGGTGATGAAGATCAGCGGCCAGGGGCAGGGAGTAGAGGATCTGGTCGAGGACTTGGGCCAACGTTTTACGAGGGGAACGAAGCTATCATCGGTTTCGGTCGAAACCCTCCCTACTCTTCGAGAGGCGGAGGCCCCGCCGGTTCCAAGCGAAGGCGGACTTCCTCCCGATGGAGATCCACGCTCAGAAACCGTGCACCCTCCGGGCCAAATTGGACCCGCTCGCATCAGACCGGCGCGCGGGAGCGTACCCGACTGCTATCGTGATTTGACCATGGATCTGCCCGGTACCCGTCGTCCTTCTGCGTGTCCCGGGCAGTCGAGAGATGAGTGGGCCGGTGCCTCACAAATAGCTCCATTCTGTGATTTCCCCAATCCGAGCGGGTGCCTACATTCACCGCCATGCGGCCCCTCGTGAGGATGATGTTTGCTGCGGCGATTAGCTTTGCCGTCGGCTGGTCCGGTGCTCGTTGGATCGCGCGTCCTGGCTTCGCGGCGCCTGAAACGACATTGGTCGCGGCGGAGGAGAGCGCGGCTGCGGAACCGCCTCCAGATAGCGCGCGGCGAACTGCAGGCGTAGCGACGAAAGAGCGAATGAAGGCATTCGCCGCGATCTACGAGCAGCCCGCGAGTTTCAGCCGCGACCATGCCATCGTGAGCGCGCTGCTGAAGCTCGAGGCAGCTGATTTTCCTGCAGGAGCCAACGACATGCTGGCGTTGCTCAAGAGCGCCCCCGCGTTCAACTCAGAAACTGGGGATCTAGCGGAAGCTTGGATCAATCGATGGTTGGAAGTCGATACACCCGGGGCGCTGCGCTTCCTGACCAGCTCGTCGCTTCTGGCCGAACTTTCCAGTGCAAACAAGATGGGGTGGCCGTTGGCGTCTTCCGTCTACTCCGGGCTAGGTGGTGCGTTACGGGCTCTAGCGCGGTGCCAGCCCGTGTGGACTCGGGATATCGTCGCTGACATGAAGCCGGGCAAACAGCGGGAAACCGCGGTTTATGCCGTAATGCGGGAGGTTGCCCGTGGAGGTGTGGCGCCGAGTAGTTCGTTCCTCGCCAGCTTCGACGATCCGGCAGATAGGTACGCTGCCTTGACCGGGTACGTCACCGGTTTAGTAACGACGGACGTGCGGTCCGGTTTTGATATAGCTTGTGCGGAACCTTTAGGAGAGCTTCGCGATGAATTACTGATGTTAGTAATGCGAGGTGCGGGGGAGCGCGGTGTGGGCATCACGTCTGAGCTGCTCGACCGGATCGACGATCCAGGGACGCGCGTGAAGCTGGCCTCGAACGCAGTGTTCTCAATCAAGCGAGCACGCGATGAGGATATTTTGCCATTTGTTGAAGCAGAATCGGAGCGCATCCTCTCAGATGGTGCCCCGGGCTTAAACTCCGGAGAGTGGCAGAGCGCTGTGGGAGTCGCCTCCCGTGGCCCGCAGGCCGAGGAGTTCGCGGACTGGGCAGCCAAGTTTGCGCCCGATTCCAACCGGATGATTTTCGAGACGATTGCACACAGTTGGGCAGGAAGTGACCCTGTCGCACTTCAAGGGTGGTTAAGCAAACGTGCCACCACCCTCGACGCGGCCGCGTTGACGACCCTGAGCACGCCGATCGCTATGATCGCCGAGCGGGACCCCGATGGCGCACGGCTCTGGGCCGAGCAGCTGCCGGTTGGGATGTTGCGCAATCAGGCAAGCTTTCAGATCGCGCTCAGCGGGGCTCGAGGAGGCAGTATCTCACAAGCGGAAGCCGCATACCAATCAGTGGCAGGAACAGATATGAATGGCGTGCTCGCCAAGCAGCTCGCCGGGGTGCTGGTGCAACGAGATGCCGCCGCAGCCGCGCGGTGGGTGATGCGGCAGACGCCGGGAGAAGCGCGCACTGCGGCGCTGCAAGTGGTCGCAGGAAACTGGAGTGAGAGCGATCCGGCGGGAGCCGCGAAATGGCTGGAAAAGATGCCCGCAGGAGCGGATCGCGACGCGGCAGTAGGAACCTATGCGACCAGAACCGTCGTGGCCGATCCTGACTCTGCCGCGCAGTGGGTGGAGCAAATTGCCGATCCTGGCCTGCGCACGCAGACTGCAGGTCCTGTCTTTCATCATTGGAGCATTCACAATCCGGTCGCGGCGCGAGCGTGGCTGCGCGAACTCCGAGGCGTGGATGAGGACCTTCTGGCCAAACACCTGCGCAACGCACGATGACTTTCCGATCGGTTCTCCTGGCTTCCGTACTCGGGCTAGTTGCTGGCGCCGCTGCTGGCGCCCTCAGCTCGCGCAATATCGCCGGAGCAGTCCGGCAGGATGTCGGACACGCGCATACAAATGCTCAACGGGCTCCCGCCGGGGTCGATCCTGTGCTTCGGCTTGCATTCCCCAGCGACGATGGTCGTATCTCGCGCGTCTTTTCGGCCCTCCATCAGGAGGTGCGATTCCTGAGGCGTTTCGAACTGTTTGAAGCGCTGCGTGATCTCACCGCCGAGGATCTGCCGGCTTTGGTGAAGCATGCCGAGTCGTTGCCCAGGAAAACGGGCGCAGAGCTTCTACTATCATTGGTGGAGCGCTGGTTCGAAGTCGACTCCAACGCGGCAAAGGCCTGGGTTCATTCCTCCGCGAAAGATCACGAAGTCATAGAATTGTGGGCTCGCGCCGATCCAGAAGATGCGTTTCAGACTGCAGCGGGATCGCGTGAACGGTGGACATTCTCGCTGCTCACCTACGCGTTAACAGCAATGCATGGCAATGACCTGGCTGCTCAAGCTGTCCGCGTTCGTTCTCTGCCGCCTGGCAAGTTGCGGGACGAGGCGACTGCAAACATAATGCAGCGTTGGGGCCAGCAAGATCCTGTAGCCGCTTACGCCTTGCTGGACGAACTACCTCAAGGGCAAGCGCGAGACGACGCTCGCGAGAGCATAATGATGCAATGGGCAGATCGTGATCCCGAGGCCGCCATTGCAGAGCTGACCAACTTACTGCCGACGATGAAGGCGGGCATCCTCGGCAACCCTCTCGTTTCCGGGGTTGCCCAGCGCATAGCGGCGAAGAATCCCCGCCTTGCACTCGAATGGCTAAGCGGAATTCCGGGCGAGTTCAGCTCCCTGCCCATTATCGCTACCGCGCGAGACTGGGCGGACAAGGAGCCGGTTGCTGCGCTGGAATGGTGCCTGGCGAGCGGCGTCGATCTCACTCGTCCGCAGTGGACCGGCCCATCCAGCTGGCAGCCAGCTGTGCTGGCTGCGGCAATGAAAAGCTCGCCTGAGGAGATCTTCGCAATGCTCGGTGCCCTACCAGCCAGTGCGGACCGGAATCGCCTGTTGGAGTGCGCTTTCATGGAAAGCCTCTGGCACACGCCGAAGGAGAAGCTCTTCGATGCCGACGAGGAGATGGCGTGGGGGTTCTTCGATCAATTGGGCGAAGAAGCGAAAATAGCGAAGGCGGCGCTCTTCGGCCAAAGACGTGCCGAGCATGGCGACCTTACGGATCTCGGCGCATGGGCGCAGAACTTCCCACCTGGCCTCGCGCGGTCCAACGCGTTGGCGGGAGCAATCATTGGCGCCTACCCGCGCGATGCCGCGCGCGCGGAAGCGCTCCTCGCGAGCGTTGCGTCGGGTGCGGACCGCGATGCCGCCCTGCGGGGGTTGGCAGAGGTGATGGGTCGCGGAGCGCCCGCTGATGCGGCGACTCGCGCGTTGGGCATCAGCAATACCGTGGTGCAGCAAGACGCACTGGAAGGCGTGATCGTCCCATGGCTGAAGAGCGATCCGGAAGCCAGCCGCGCCTGGCTGCAAACGGCTACGACTGTTCCGGCAGCGTGGAAGCAGAAGTGGCTACAGCGGCCTTGATGCACGACGGAGTCATAGCGCCCCTGCGACGCCGATTGCGCCGTCTTCTCGCCAGCGGCGGGACGACTCGATCTGCTCGCTGTATATGGAAAACCAAAATTCGACTGTCTTTTTCAATGAGCAGTGCGCGTCGACCTACGACAGCCGCTTCGCAAAACTCGCTCCAATCCGCGAGGTGTTGCACTTTCTGCTCCACGCCGTCTTCTCCGAGCTCCCGCCGGATGCTTATATCCTTTGTGTCGGCGTAGGAACGGGGTCGGAACTGATCGAACTCGCGAAAAAACATCCACAGTGGCAGTTCACCGTTGTGGAACCATCGGCACCCATGCTGGATGTTTGCCGACGGCGAATTGAGGAAAGCGGCCTCGCTTCGCGCTGCGTCCTCCACGAAGGGTACCTCTCCTCGCTTCCTGCCTCCGGTGTCTTTGCCGCAGCAACCTGCCTCCTAGTTTCTCAGTTCGTGCTGCAACGAGAGAACCGGGTCGACCTCTTTCGCGAGATCGCCGCGCGGCTTCGTCCCGGAGGATTGTTGGTGAGTGCCGATCTGGCCTCGGACACGTCGTCTGCCCAGTATGCGAGCCTCCTCGAACTGTGGGCTCCGCTACTGAAGGGCGCGGATGCTTCAGCCGGAGAGATCGAGAACATTCGCGCCGCCCACGGACGCGACGTCGCCGTGCTGCCGATTGCGGAGGTGGAGGAAATCATCGCCGCAGGCGGATTCGAGAAGCCCGTGCTGTTTCTTCAGACGCTGCTCATTCATGCCTGGTACGCCAGGCGGGCGCTGTCCGCTGTCTGAGAGTGCGGGTGTTTAGCGGCTTGCCGCTCCGGGACGAAAGGTTGGCGCCATCCATAAGAGGCCCCCGCGCATCGATGCACTAGCTCCCGTCGAGCATCCGTCCGAGGCCGCCCAAAACCGAGCCCTCGCCCTTCGCCGCGCCGCCGGAGGAGGGGGCGTGGGCAATAATCCGATCGGCCATCCGAGAGAAGGGCAGGCTCTGGAGCCATACTGTGCCGTGGCCACGAAGGGTCGCGAGGAAAAGGCCTTCACCGCCGAAGATCATGGACTTGAGATTGCCCGCCCGCTGGATGTCGTAGTCGATGCCCTTGGTCATGGCCACGAGGCAGCCGGTATCCACGCGCAGGGTCTCACCTTGGAGCTCGCGCTTGATGATTGTGCCGCCCGCATGGATGAAAGCAAGGCCATCGCCCTGTAGCTTTTGGAGGATGAATCCTTCGCCGCCAAAGAAGCCGCTTCCGAGCTTCTTGTTGAAGGCGATGCCGATCGAGGTGCCGAAGGCGGCGCAGAGAAAGGCGTCCTTCTCACAGAGGATCTCGCCGCCGAGTTCCGCGAGATTAAGCGGGACGATCTTGCCCGGATAAGGAGCGGCAAAGGCGACCTTGCGCTTCCCACTGCTCCCGCGATTCGTGAAATGAGTCATGAACAGGGACTCGCCGGTAAGCATCCGTTTGCCGATGTTCATAAGGCCGCCGAAGAACCCGCCGCCAGGTGCGGACCCGTCGCCCATCTTGGCCTCGAAGTCGATATTCTCTTCCAAGTAGCACATGCCTCCTGCCTCGGCGATGACGGTCTCGCCAGGATCCAGCACGATTTCCACGAGCTGCATGTCGTCCCCGTGAATTTCGAAGTCCACCTCGTGCGAACGGCGCGGGGAGATGGCACATGCTGGAAAAGGAGGCGGACCTGCGAGCACTTGTGCCCCGACGAAAAGCTCTGGAAGCGCCTGGCGGGCCGGCTGCCAGGCGGCCATTCCTTCACTCCATACGAGAGTCTCTGGTTTCAGCAATCCGCCGCTCACCAGGCTGGCCAGCGCGGTTTCCGGAGCGGTTTCACGTTGATTGGGGTTTATCGCGTAGAACCAGGTTTTCATAGGGTAGAATGCAAAACGGGGACTGCCATTGTGGACAGTCCCCGGCAAGTCTGAAATGGCCGTCCTAACGTCGGCTTACTTGAGCTCTGCAAGCCTGGCCTTAACCGCGTCGAAGTTTGGCAGATCACCCGGAGTCGGCGTCTGTTCGCTGTACTGGATGACGCCATCCTTATCGATGACGAAGACTGCGCGGGCGGAGGCGGAGCCGATTCCAGCGAGGTCCGGCAGCAGGACGTCGTAGGCCTTTGCAGTATCCTTGTTGAGATCGCTGCACAGCGTGAATGCGATCTTCTCCTTGGTCGCCCAAGCTTCCTGAGCGAAGGGGCTGTCGACGCTGACGCCGAGCACCGTGGTATTCAGATCCGTGTACGCCTTCAATCCGCCGCTTACATCGCACATCTCGGTGGTACAGACCCCAGTGAAGGCGAGAGGGAAGAAGAGGAGTACGGTGTTTTGCTTGCCGAAGTAGCTGCTGAGAGTGATGTCGTTTAGACCATCGGCAGTCTTGGTCTTGAGCGTGAAATCGGGAGCCTTGGAGCCAGCGGAGAGAGCCATGATATAGTGCGTTTGCGAAGTTCGGAGGCTGGCTTTTACGTGCTCGCCCCGTGTGCTGCAACCCTTCACTCCTTCTACATGTCGATGGATTACGTTTGGTGGACCGTTACAATCGTCCTGATGCTCGTCGGGCTTGCAGGAACGGTACTGCCGCTGCTGCCCGGGACTACGATCATTCTCGCGGCGGCGGTGCTGCATCACATGATGCTCGGTGTCGAGAAGAGCGTGAGCTGGTGGACGATTGCGGGTCTGGCGGTGCTTACGATCATTTCCTATGGGGTCGATTTCTTCAGCGGAGTCGCAGGCGCCAAGTACTTTGGTGCGACGCGCTGGGGAGCGATCGGGGGGCTGCTTGGTGCCGTAGTCGGGTTGTTCTTTGGGATCATTGGCGTCTTTGTCGGTCCTCTAATCGGCGTCATGGCAGGCGAGTTGCTGGGAGGTAAGGAGCTGCTCCCAGCCGGTAAGTCCACCTGGGGAACCGTTCTCGGCACCACTGCAGGGATCATCGTTCGCTTCGGTATTGCGCTGGTGATGATCGGGTGGTTTCTGCTCGTGACGGTTCGCTGGTGGTGAGAGGTGGGCATAGCTTGCCAAGCACGGCGCGCTCGGTTGTTCTCTCGGGCGCGCTATGACGAACCTTTTCGATCTTACGGATGAAGTCGCAGTAGTCATCGGAGCCACTGGCGTGCTGGGTGGGGCACTGGCCGATGGGCTCGCCGCAGCGGGGGCGAAGGTCGCAGTCATGGGACGAAACGAGGAGCGCGGCGAGGCGCGCGTTCACGCGATCCGCAATGCCGGCGGAACGGCATCGTTCTTCACCGCGGATGCCTCAGATCGCAGGAGTCTCGCAGCTGCGCAGGAGAAGATTCGAACGCTCCTTGGCGAGCCGACCGTGCTGGTCAACGCCGCAGGGGGGAACGATCCGAAGGTGACTGTAACGGAAGCGCGCTCCTTCGAGGAGATAGAAGTCGATGACTGGCAGTCTGCGTTCGACTTAAATCTGGTCGGAGGCGCACTGCTTCCTTGCCAGGTCTTCGGTCCGGCCATGTGCGCCGCTGGTAAGGGGAGTATCATCAATATTGCCAGCGTCTCCGCGCACCTGCCGCTCTCGCGCGTGGTGGCGTACTCATCGGCCAAGGCGGCGGTGCTGAATCTCACGCAATTTCTAGCGCGCGAGTGGGCGGTGAGGGGCGTGCGCGTAAACTCGATTACACCTGGCTTCTTCCCTGCGGAGCAGAATCGGAAGCTGCTCTTCAATGATGACGGATCACCCACTGCGCGGACACAGTCTATATGGGCACATACGCCGATGCAGCGTTTTGGCAATGGCCAGGAGCTGATCGGGGCCTGCGTGTTCCTGGCCAGCCAGCGCGCCGCGAGCTTCGTTACCGGGACGGATTTGCGAGTGGATGGAGGCTTCCTGAGCCAGACCATCTAGGCTTAAGTCCAAGAGCAGAAACAAGCTTATGAAGGCGCTCCTTCTACTTCTGCTACTCACCGTGGGGCTGAGCTCCCAAGCACGCGCAGCTGACGAGAAGATAATCTCTGTGGCAGCGGCTGCGGATCTCGTTTTCTGCCTTGAGGAGCTCTCTGCTGATTTCGAGAGATCACACACAGGGGTCAAGTTGCAGGTGTCAACCGGCGCGTCAGGCAACTTGTTCGCGCAGATCTCTCGCGGCGCACCATTCGACCTATTCATGGCGGCGGATGTCGAGTACCCGCGGCAGCTGGTGAAAGCCGGTGCCGCAGAGGAAACCAGCCTGACCACGTATGCGTTTGGTCACTTGGTGCTATGGACGATGAAGCCGGGCCTGGACGTGCAGCGGGGTCTGAAGACGTTGCTTGAACCCGCGGTGAAGAAGTTTGCTATCGCGAGCCCGGCGCATGCTCCGTACGGCCGTGCGGCAAAGTCCGCGCTAGAGAATGCAAAGCTCTGGGAGGAGCTGCAGCCGAAGCTGGTGCTCGGTGAGAACGTTGCGCAGACAGCCCACTTCGTGCAGACCGGGAATGTGGATGCGGGGATCGTTGCGCTTTCCTTTGTGCTCGCTCCGAAGCTGGCGGGGAAGGGAACCTACATCGAGATTCCTGAATCGGCACACCCGCGCCTGGAGCAAGCGGCAGTACTGACGAAACGCGGTGCATCGAATGAGAGCGCGCGTGCATTTCTCGAATACCTGCGTAGTCCAGAGGCGCGGTCGATCTTCGAGCGGTACGGCTTTCGGCTACCCGTGCCGAAGTAGTTGATCCTGGTTGTGAATGTCATCACGGACCTGCCGCCAGAGCTTTGGGTTTCGCTCTGGCTAACGCTCCGGCTCGCAGCGGTCGTCACTGCACTGCTCCTCGTGATCAGCATAGTGCTGGGCTGGTGGTTCAGCGTGAGTCGTTGGCGTGGCGTTCTTTTGATCGAAACGCTGGTGAACCTGCCGATTGTATTGCCGCCCACTGTCATCGGTTTCTATCTACTGGCACTCTTTTCACCGGATGAGCCGCTAGGCCGCTTCTGGCTTTCGATCACCGGCAGCACGCTTACCTTCACCTTCAGCGGTCTCGTAGTAGGCTCGATTCTCTATAGCCTTCCCTATGCGGTTCAGCCCGTGACGACCGCTTTCCGCTCAGTCGATCGGGCGCTAGTGGACGCTGCGATCAGCATGGGCGCAACCCCATGGCGGGCCTTCTGGAGGATCACGGTCCCTCTTTCCCGCCGTGGGCTGCTCACAGGAGCGGTGCTGGCGTTCGCACACACTCTTGGCGAGTTCGGCGTCGTGGTAATGCTCGGCGGAAGCATCCCTGGTGAGACGAAGGTCGCCTCGATCGCACTCTACGACGAAGTGCAGAAGCTGAACTATCCTACCGCGCATGCGTTCTCGGCGTTGCTACTGGTGATCTCCTTCATCCTGCTACTGCTCCTTGGATGGGTGCAGCCGAAGACGGAGCGCCGCTCCTGATCTCCTCGCCGGCTTGCGTCGCTCGCGCTCACTGCTCATGGTCTGTCACCCCCGAGTATGTCCTCCGTCCTTTCCCACACCGCCGCCGAGAATTCCTTCGTCACTCGCGAGCAGGCGCGTGAACTCGTGGCGCAGGCCTGTCCGGCCGAGGATTACCGGGGCAGGAAGATCCTCTTGATCGTTCCGGATGCAACGCGGACCTGTCCGCTAGGCATGCTCTTCGAGGCGATGTTTGATCAAGTCGGTGGAGCGACTTCAGTGATGGATGTGATGATCGCGCTCGGTACGCATCAGCCGATGAGTGACGAGGCGATCTGCGAGCGGCTGGAGATCACGATCGAGGAGCGGCAGGGCAAGTATCGAGCGGTGCGCTTCTTTAATCACGAGTGGGACAATCCTGCGGCACTGCGCCGGGTGGGGGATCTAACGCTGGAAGATACGCGTGAGCTGACTGGTGGCCTCTTCGAAATGGAGGTGCCTGTGAACATAAATGAGAAGCTCTTTGAGTATGATCAACTTGTGATCATTGGGCCCGTCTTCCCCCACGAGGTTGTCGGATTTTCGGGCGGGAACAAGTATCTCTTTCCTGGAGTCAGCGGTGCAGAGGTATTGAACTTCTTCCACTGGCTAGGGGCGGTGGTGACGAACCCAATGATCATCGGCAATAAGTGGACACCCGTCCGTAAAGTCGTCGATCGTGTTGCCCAGATGGTCAGTGTACCCAAGCTTTGCCTCTGCATGGTAGTGCATGAGGCGCAGCTCGCCGGGCTGTTCATAGGTTCACCCGAAGACGCTTGGGACGAGGCAAGCGAACTCTCCAAGCAGCTGCATATCTGCTATAAGGACCAGCCGTTTCACACCGTACTCTCCTGTGCGCCGAAGATGTATGATGAGCTCTGGGTCGGCGGCAAGTGTATGTACAAGCTGGAGCCGGTGGTAGCCGACGGCGGCGAGCTAATCATCTATGCCCCGCACATTCACGAGATCTCGATTACGCACGGACACCTCATTACGGAAGTTGGCTACCACTGCCGCGACTACTTCCTAAAACAATGGGATAAGTTCCAGCATTACCCGTGGGGAACGATCGCCCATTCCACACACGTGCGGGGAATCGGTACTTACGAGAACGGCGTCGAAAACTGCCGCATTCAGGTGACCCTGGCGACGAGCATACCTGAGGAGGTGTGCCGGAAGATCAATTTAGGATACCGGGATCCAGCGACCATCAATCCCGAGGACTACGCAAATCGCGAAGACGAAGGGGTGCTCTATGTGCCCAAGGCGGGCGAGATGCTGTACCACCTGAAGCAGCGGCCCGATTGGGCAAGGGAGATGTAGGGACATTGAGAGCGGAAACTGGAGACCGTAAAGGCAAACAGGCCCGCTTGCTGTTGTAGCGTCACGCTGGAGTGTCGTTCTCAGAGAAGCGCGGCTTCCAGCTTTAAACATACGCCCCAACCTCACGTGAAGCGGAAGAACGGGCCTGCGGCTGCTCCGAGAACAACGGTCATAAACCGACACGGCCAGAAGACGCGCCTGCGTCCAATCATGGGACTGCCTACTCTAGCCGGATCATTCCGGAACGCGAGTGTGCGTCCAGGCCTTCGAGTTTGCCAAACGTCGAGATGATTCCAACTGATGCACGCAGCGACTTCTCATCGAACTCAACGATGCTCGTCCGACGCTGGAACATATCCACAGTGAGCCCAGAGAACGACTTCCCCGCACCGCCAGTGGGCAATGTGTGGCTCGGGCCAGCAAGGAAATCTCCAGCCGCCACTGGGGAGTAGGGGCCGAGGAAGATCGCACCGCTTGTCTGTAGGTCGGCTGCCAGTTTGGCAGGCTTCTTCGTCACGATGGAGACGTGCTCCGCGGCGTAGTCATTTGCCAATGCAACCGCCTCCATCAGGTTCTCCACGAGCACCAGTATACTATGGTTTTCGAGCACCTCCTCGAGATGCTGCTGTCGGGAGAGCAGCGCACATTGCTTCCGTACCTCGGCCTCGACTGCTCTGAGTTGGTCAGTGGAATCAGTCAGGAAAATCATCTGACTACCCTTGCCGTGTTCGGCTTGGGCGAGAAGGTCGGCAGCGATCCACGCGGGGTTTGCCGAGTCATCCGCGATAATCAGGATTTCGCTCGGTCCCGGCAAGAGATCGATCGCCACGGCTCCAAAGACCTGCCGCTTCGCTTCCACCACATAGGCATTACCAGGGCCGAAAATCTTTTGCACCGCTGCGATGCTCTTGGTGCCGTACGCCAGCGCTGCAATGGCCTGTGCGCCGCCTGCCTTGTAAATCTCCGTAGCTCCTGCGAAACGAAGCGCATACAGCAGCGCATCGTTAATCCGGCCCTGCTTATCTGCCGGAGTGCTTACGACAATTTCCGGCACCCCCGCCGCTGCGGCCAGCGTCACCGTCATGATCGCGGTCGAGACCAATGGTGCCGTGCCGCCTGGAACGTAGATCCCTACGCGTTTAAATGGATCGAACCGCTCGCCTACCATCGCGCCCTGAGCGTTCCTCGAGCTCCAGCTTTTCCGCAGGCTCTGCTTTGCGAAGGCGCGCACATTCGCATGCGCCGTCTTGACCGCCTTTGCCGTTTCCCTGTCGACGCTGGCCTCTCGGGATTCCCTTACTGATTGCGCGGTAAGTTTCAGGCCGTCGTACTTTTGGGTGAAATCGAAGAGCGCCTGGTCGCCATGTTGCCTTACTGCTGCGACGATCTGCCGTACGGTCTCCTCCACTGCGGGTGAAGGCGCGGCATGCCGTCGGAGTACAGCAACCTCCTTAGCGAAGTTCTTGTCCTGGTATTGGAGAATGCGCATGGATCAGGGTTGGCCGGCGTACTTCATGAGCACGAGTTCCGTTCGGTTCTCCGCGGCATAGTAGAGTTTTAGTGCACCATCGCGACCGACTACATCGAACGGCACGGCCGTGCTGGCGCGGCGGCAGTGGATCTGGTGGACGCCCAGGAGCTCACGCGCATACAGGTCACCCCAGATCTCCACGCGAATCGCCGATTTGAGCTTTGCCATCAGCATCTCACTCAGGGGATCGCGCTCCATCGGCTCATAGGCGATTTCGCAGAGCGCTTCGATCGCCACGTAGCTCATTCCATTGCATTCCACCAGGCCAGTTGAGGGCTTCTCTGCCCAGGTGCCAACTACCGTACCCACGCGGATGCGGGGGTCCACCCCCATTTCTTTTGCAATGAGAGAAGTGGTATTGATGGCCGCTCGCAAACGTCCAATCGACGGCACTTCAAGGCTGAGCCAGATGTGGTCGAGCTTTTCGGGATCGTCACAGACCTCCAACTCGACCGTATAGGGGACACCTGTGATCTGGACAAACTTCGGCGGCGACTTGCGAATGCGCTCGTAGAGCAGCGCTCGTGCGTCGGGTCTGCTACGCATTGCGGCTGGTTGCGGTCACCGAGCGGCCTGACCGACCACGCTTCGCAGTATTCGGCTTATCGATGTCGGTGCGGTGTTCGATCTTCGCGACCTGTCCATGTTTCAGATACTCCCGCCGGAGTCGCTCGTATGCAGCATCGCGGCGATCGTAGAGACGTTTTAGCTTGCGAGGAGCGGCCTTGCTCAGCGCGTAGGCAGTGATGATCGGCAGAGTGATCGTTGAGTCCGCATAGCACACCACACAGTCCGGCAGATTCGCAGGATCAATCTTGCCCCAGCTCACTGCTTCCCCCGGAGTAGCGCCTGAGAGCCCGCCAGTATCCGGCCGGGCATCAGTGCATTGCAGAAAGTAATCGTGTCCTCGCTCCTCGATCCCCATCACCTCCTGAATCTGCGGCTCAGTCTGCAGCATGAAGTTCTTTGGCGAGCCCCCGCCCACGATGAACACGCTGGAGGTCGCGCCACCAGATTTCGCCGCGTATACGATGGCCGCTGTCTGATTCACGTCACGATTCACATCGATGAGCAGCTTTGAATCACGAAGCGCCATTGCTGCCACATTCATGCCGATCGAACTGTCGCCGGGAGAGGAGGTAAAGATGGGCACTCCGTACTGGTAGGCAGCGCTAAGCACACTCGTCTCCTTCACCCCGAGTTTCTTCTCCCGCTCGTGCACGTAACGTCCAAGCAGGTAATGAAACTCGTCCGTGGCCATGGTCTTCTGAAACTCCGGCCCTTGGATGACCTGACGAACGAAGGCGTCGGTGTCCAGCAGCACGTCGTAATCGAAGAGCACGTCGTAGATCCGGATGATCCCGTCCCGGCGGAGATCCACGTCATCAAGAAATGGAGAGCCCGCGTAGAGCTCCATCCCGAGGCCGTAATGAAGATCGTGATACAAATTTGCCCCCGTGGAGATAATCCAATCAACGAATCCGGCCTTCATGAGCGGGACAATCGCCGAGATTCCAAGTCCCGCTGGGGTGAGTGCGCCGGTAAGAGACATCCCCACAGTGCCTTCTCCCGCGATCATCTTTTCCGTAAAGAGTCGACATGCCTCGGCAAGGCGCCCGCCATTGTAGGCCTTAAAGGCCGTATCGACTAGATCTGCGACCTTCATGCCCTTCTTGATGGCCGTCGGCAGCAAACGCGGGAACTTCTTGTTGAGCGAACTCATTTCGAGCGCAGGACGGTAACGGCTCACCTAACCCGGTCAATGCACATCTCTGGATCGAGACCGTGCAAATGCCAGCGAGCCGTTGGAATCGCGAGTGCGCTCGTTCAACAGAGGGCAGGATTTCTGCTCCAACGCATTCGTAGATGGTCCTACATTGTCTCGCCCGCCTGTTTGGGAAGGGCTCTTGCGACCTCTCTGCCGCTCTTAGTGGGCCTACCAAGATCCGGCACAAGCCCATGATCTTCGCACCTTTAAGACACTGCGGGAGCGCGAATTTGCGCTTCACACGAATCTCCCTGTAGCAATAAGAAGAACTGGATCGATTTCACCTCGCAAACCATCTAAACGCGCCAAGGGGCTTTATTCATGACCTTTGAAGAGTTCCAGAACCACGCGAGGCTCTATGTCGTTGGCGGACTCGACGAGGCTGAGACCGCCGCATTTCGTGGCGCGAGGAGGTTCTACGGAGAGGTCGGAGAGGCGTTTCTACGTGAATGTCGGCAGCTGAATTCAGCTTTTGCCTTGAGCCTCAGGCCCGAGCCCCCGCGCGAGGATGCACGTGACCGCTTGATGATGCTTATCAAGCAGAGCACAGGTGGAAGAAATCGCTCTTCCTTTTACCGCTGATCGGCTGCGGATGGGAGCTGACCACCCAGAGCGGGAGAGCAGGGGAGAGGCATGAGGAAATGATTTCATTTAGCGGTCACTTCGCGATAGCCTGTTGGCAGAAAGATGATGCCGCTCTGGCTCGAGAAGTTGATGTCGGTTTCTTCCCGCCCTGCTTCGTACAGGGGTGGCTCGGCGGTCCATAGGCAGCGGATCAGCACATTAGACGGGAGAGGGCCATGAGCCAGCAGATAGCTCTGAAGGAAAAGAAGCGGCTCGCTGTCCTTGCGGAGTACCAGGTGTTGGATACTCCGCCTGAAGATTGCTTCGACGATCTCACTGCGCTCGCTGCTCAAATCTGTGAAGCGCCGATCGCCCTCATCACCATTGTTGAGAAAGACCGGCAGTGGTTTAAATCGCGGATCGGGGTGGACGTCGAGGAGACTGGACGAGAGATTTCGATTTGCTCCCATGCATTGCTGGAGCGGGATCTCTTCGTGATCAAAGACACTCTGAAGGATCCGCGTTTCTGGACGAATCCGCTGGTTATCGGACAGCCCTTTCTCCGCTTCTATGCTGGTGCGCCCCTTGTGAATGACGATGGGTATGCACTTGGGACGCTTTGTGTGTTGGATGCCGTGCCCAGAGATCTCACCGGCAGCCAGCGGCGGGCGCTGCGGATCCTAAGCCGCCTGGTCATAACGCAGCTGGAGCTCCGACGCAGCGACCTCCGTCGTAGAGAGACGGAAGAGGAGTTGCGCAAGTCGCATGCGGAATTACGTGAATGCGTTCAAGCGAACGAGCGGCAGATCGCGGCTGCCCGGCTGGACGCGGAATCCACGAGGAAGGAGATCGTGGACGTGATGGAGCGGGTAAGTGACGGTATCGTGGCTATGGACGCCGATTGGCGATACACGTACCTGAACCCCACGAGCGCCCAAGTCCTAGGTCGGTCGGCGGAGGATCTACTCGGCAAGTGCGCATGGGTTGAGTTCCCCAATGCCGTGGGCGGTCCCTTTTACCTGGCGTGCCAGCGTGCAGTCCGAGAACAACGCGTGGTAGATCACCAAGAGTACTTTCCGCGTCTGGATCGATGGCTGGAGGGGCGCATCTACCCGTCGGAGAAGGGCGTTTCCCTCGTGTATCAGGATGTCACGGAGCGAAAGGCGCGAGAAAAGGACCTGGAGGATGTGAACTCACAGCTCCAGCTGGCGCTTCGGTCTTCGAACATTGGTCTTTGGGATTGGGATCTGATTGCCGACCGGGTCACCTACTCGCCGGAGTGGAAGGCGCAGCTCGGGTATTCGAACGCGGAAATCGCGAACACCTACAAGGAATGGCAGTCACGCCTGCATCCAGAGGATACCCGCCGGATTCTGGGATACCTGAGGGCGTATCTTGCTCAACCCACGTCGGAGTTTCAGCACGAGTGCAGGCTTCGTCATAAGGACGGGAGTTACCGTGTAATTTACACTCGCGCCCGCTGCTATCGTGATGAGGATTCTGGAAAGCCCGTACGAATGTTGGGCTGCCACATCGACGTGACGGATCGTAAGGCCATCGAGCAATCGCTGGTGGAATCGCGGGAACAGCTTCGCGCCCTTGCCGTGCATCTACAGTCCGTGCGCGAGGAAGAGGCGACGCGAATCGCTCGTGAGTTGCACGATGAAATGGGCGCGGCACTCACCGGTCTGAAGATGGACCTTTTCTGGATCGCGCGGCAGTTTGCTCAGCCTTTCGAACCAGATCGACAGGGCGCCATCGTGGCCAGGATTGAGTCCACGATGGAGCTGGTGGATGCGACAATCGAGAACGTGCGAAAGGTTTGCCGTGAACTGCGACCGGCGGTATTGGACGAGTTAGGGCTCGCCACGGCGATCGAGTGGCAGGCCTCTGAGTTCCAGGAACGCACCGCGATCGAGTGCCAGGTGTCACAGCGCCTGATAGTTCCCGTTGAGCCTGCGCCCGCGACAGCGATCTTCCGAATCTTCCAGGAGGTGCTCACTAATGTTGCGCGGCACGCGGAGGCATCGAAAGTCTGGATTCTTCTGGAACATCGATCAGACGCACTCGTCCTCGAGGTGAGGGACAATGGGCGCGGCATGATGGAGGAGAGGGCGGAGAACCATCTTGGCCTCGTGGGAATGCGAGAGCGCGCCTTTGCCGCGGGCGGGAAGCTGGAGATCATTAGCACACCGGGTAAGGGCACCACCGTCAGTGTTCAGATTCCAATCGAGCCTGCCGTCCATGGCGGACCTGAGTCGTGAAAGCGTCCCCTTTGCGAATCCTGCTCGCAGACGACCATGCAGTGGTCCGGCGGGGAGTCATGGAGATGCTAAAGGAGAATTTTCCGGAGGCGGAGTTCGGTGAAGCCAGCAGCGCGCAGCAAACGCTGGAATGTGCATGGGCGCATCCTTGGGACCTGATCGTTCTGGACATCTCCATGCCGGGGAGGAGCGGCCTCGATGTACTGCGGGATCTCAGGCAAGCCCGTCCAGAGACGCCGATCCTAGTTCAGAGCATGCATGCCGAAGATCATTTTGCGATTCGCGTCCTGAGAGGTGGCGCCTTGGGATACATCACCAAGGACAGCATGCCCGAAGAACTCATCCGCGCTGTACAGAAGGTCCTCGGTGGGGGGCGGTACGTGAGCGTCTCACTAGCCGAGAAGCTGGCAGAGTTCTTAAGTGGGGGCGGCGACTCTCGCTCCCCGCATGAAGCGCTGTCCGACCGGGAGTTTCAAATAATGCGAATGTTGGCCAGTGGCCGCGTTGTAAAGGATATCGGCTCGGAGTTGAACCTGAGCATTAAGACTATCAGCACTTACCGCAGCCGCCTCTTGGATAAGCTGCATTTACGAACCAACGCCGAGCTTGCGCAGTACGCGATCCGAGAAGGCTTGTTGGATTAATGGCGCGCAACGAAGGAGCGACGGGCGATGTATTTGATAAGATCATGAATT
Organism: Spartobacteria bacterium; assembly: GCA_031389825.1. Lineage (GTDB taxonomy): Bacteria > Verrucomicrobiota > Verrucomicrobiia > Chthoniobacterales > Chthoniobacteraceae > JANMSW01. The sequence goes on along the minus strand of JANMSW010000017.1, from coordinate 12,727 downwards.
CCCTCGTTTGGTTGGCCATCGTTCTCTTCATCCTGTGGGTGCTGGCCAAGATGGTCTTCGCGGTTGGTAGTTTGTTCCTTCATATCCTCTGGATAGCAGCTCTCATCATGGCGGGTATCTGGCTGTTCAATAAGTTCGTTCGGAAAACCTGACTGACGGCCGCATCATGTAGGACCTCTCCTACAAGAACTTGGGACCCGCGGAGGATACCAACTCGCTCTGCGACTGGTAAGTATGGGATGTGATTTGTGGTTCCCCAGTGCGGATCTATATCGTTGAAGACTCGAGGCTCTTGTCTGGAGCGCTCAAGCTTCATATTGAAGATGTCGGTGGGCTGCAGTTCATTGGCCAGTCGGGAATTGGTAAAAGAGCGACTCAGGAAATCATCGCGCTGGCTCCAGATCTCGTTCTCCTTGATATCAATCTAGCAGAAGGAGATGGCTTCCAAGTGCTCGCTGAGATCTCTCGAACGGACCGCCCCGCCTTGGTTGCGATGATGACCTTTGAGCCATCCGCCAACCTGCGCCAGCGAGCGGCGGAGAGTGGAGCTGATCTTTTTTTCGACAAGGCGAGTGAGGCGGGCGCGTTGCTCGACCTTCTGCAAAACCTGGGCAAAGGGGAGGTAACGCCAGCCTCGCTGCGGAAGCAAAAACCCGGTGCCCTTCGGTATTAGACAATCATATCCTTTATGTACGAAATCCCAACCCACAGCGCCCCAATTGCCAGCGAGAAGATTGTTCACGAGCGGAAGATCTTCTTTTTGGACCTGAAAGAGAATCCACGTGGTCGCTTCCTTAAGATTACTGAAGATGTCGGTGGCCGACGCGACACCATCATGCTGCCCATCCTCGCGGCCCCAGAATTTGTCCAAGCTTTGCAGGGCCTCATTGAGTACGAATCCACGCTTGCCGTGGAGTAGGTCGAGTTGCCTGACCTACTTGCTCGAAAGTTGGTCGTGCTGTAAGAATTCGAACCCTTGGACGCCTTCGACCCGTTGGAATGCGGCTTTGGCTGAAGCTTCGTGCGCCCCCATATCATCCTCTTGGTATTAGTCAGAGGGGATCACGCGCGGTTTGAAATACTACCTTGAAAGCGGGGAACTCCACACCGGAGACCGACAGTTCCAGCGACTCTAAGCCGTAAGTGAACGGTTGATCACCTTGTTTCTCGGTAGCTGGCAATCGCGCTCGCGCAGTGTCGGTAATGAGGATCTCGCCAGCTCGGGCCACGTCTTCACCCAGTTTGTAGGCTATGTTTACGGGATCCCCAAAGCAGTCCCGCCCCGGCACCACCAAGAGCCTGCCGTAGTCGATGCCGATGGCGACTTCGAGAGGGGAATCCTTGCCTTGTTCGTCCTTACAGGAGAACGGTGCCCCCACCGCCTTATTGATCGCCACCCCCGCATGAATTGCTGCGAGTGGATTAGGGAACACAGCCATAATGTTATCCGCAATCTGCCGGACCACGTCTCCTCCGTGAGCGGTGACAATGGGAGCCACCAATCTCTGCATGCAACGGATTCGGCAGAGATGAGGGAGGATGCCTCCGCGTCTCACCGAAACGGAGTAGCCACTCATGTCCAAAGCAAGAAGAGCACATTCTCGCTCAAAACCGGCGCGAATGCGTTCCTCGCGTTCTGCGCACTCTGAAGGGGAGGAGCAATCGACCAGTTCGTCGATTAGCTCTAGAAAGGATGGCATAGCTCGTCTCAGTTCTAGTTATTTGGATCCCAGCGCAGCGGGAAGAGTATCAACTTGAGGTGTCCAGTCCAAAGCACCTCGGAGACGTAGCTGGTGACGCATCCCCTTTTAATTCTGCAACTCCCGTGCTGGCCAGTTCGTGAAACGCTCGTCTCGTTGGCGCCTTTGTATGCGCCGAGCTTGGGTAAGGAGTAGCGGACACCTTCTCAATCTACCTCTGCTTCAGCAAGGTGTCGTCGGTATGTATCTCGAGCATGCTCGTAGGCGTCCGCTGCGTCCTGCATCTCCGCCGGAGCGATTGTGTGCTCCTTCTGGGACCAGCATTGATCAACCGATTTTAAGCACCACTCAATACTTCGGCGTGACGCACGGATTGGCTTGTCTCGTACAAGCACGAAGATCGGGTTGGTGTGTGAGGATGGGTAAACACGCAATGCGACCCAACTGCTCCGCTCGATAGGCACCTCAAAGCTCAAGGGGCGCATCGTGCCATCGGCCAGAAGCGCCTCTTTCTGCACACTTTTACCATTCACGATCACCTCAACTGACACATCCCGGCTGCTGCCGATCCGTGCACGCTCCAGGTCCCAAAACGACGATGGGTTCATGCGCGCGCCGGGAGCGGCTTTCTCTCCTAAGAGCGCTGCCGCATTCACCGTCATCTGGATTTTTCCCGGCCCGCCGATTTTTACTTCGCTTTTGTCCTTCCCGACAGCACGCCCGTTGACGGCGAAGTCGACAAGATGCGATTTACCATCGCTCACATAGCAACTCCCAGTAGAGATGCCCTCACACCAGCTTTCATAGCTCAATTCGCCATCAACCCTTACGTACGAACGGCCTAATCCGACCCGCTCACCCGTTACGCACGGAAAGTCCGTCTCACCGCTGATCCGTGTGCGAAAGCCAGCGTTCAAGGTATGATACCAAATGTTGAGTTCTGACACGGGGGAAGTGTCCACCGTCGACATGAAGTCGATCGCCGGAACAAGCTCACCATTTGGGCCGGGCACCTCATGCGTGACGTCCACGATGTATTCATTTGCGCCGATTCCATCAAACTTGGGGATGACGTAATTAGGCAATTCTTGCGTATCGACTTCCAGCCCCGCGCCGGAATGCGCAGGGCCACACACCGCACCCTGTTTTTGCGCCCAGCGCAAGGTGTTGAGTCCCAGCGTAGGCCAATGGTCCATCGAATTTCCCCCCGGATACATTTGCTCCTTCAGCTGTAAAAGGCAGAGATGCCCCGACTTGTGAGATCCGAACCCGGAGACCTCGACATCATAGCGCAGCAGATAAGGGAAGCGAGAGGTCTTGTCCTCGCGCCCGGTAAAGAACTGCTTCTGGTAGTCAAAGCACGGACCCCACGTCAGGTTAGCTCCCACCTTCAAGTCCTCGCCTCGGCAATGGCGTGCCATGTCCTTTGCGTGAACTCCTTCTGTAGGTTTGGAGTAATGCGCACATCCGGCGGCGTGGATGTGGTGGTCCCCAGACCACCAACCCAACTTTGCAGGGTCGATCCAGCGACGAACTTTAAATGCGATCTCCCGTGTCTCTGCATTGATAGAGACCTTTCTCTTCTCAGGGATTGACTCCGGTCCGCGCGCAAATTCGACCTCGTATTCTCCATCGGGCAATTGGATCGTCTCGCCATCCTCTCGGTAGACTTGAGGGTGAAAGGCGAAGTCCGGAGCGAGGCGTTTCGCCTGTGAGGGATAAACTCTGCCCAATCGATCCCGAATGGTGAACGACGCTGTCGTCGGGGCACCGGCTTCATCCTTCGCCCCCAGGAGGATCTTCCGTGCGGGGAGGCAAGTGAAGAGCACATCGACTTCACTCCGAAAGCCGAGGTCCTGTGTGCCCTGACCCACGTCAAACGCGAGACGGGCCTCTTTCTTCCCTGCGTCACGACTGTAGAGTTGCACGATGCGGTATTCCACCGCGAGCCCTCCCAAAGTGGGCTTCAGCGGTTGCAGGTCATAGCTTGCGAGGTCCAGCCAGAGTTCGGTAGCCGGCGGCAGCGGTCCCTCAGGCCGATTTTTGCCAAGCTGCAGATCGGAGCTAGTCTGCGCCTTGGGTGCATTGCTCGATGCGAGCGCATTACGACTTGTAACTCGAAGCGGCGCCGTTGTGCCCGCCTCATTAACTACTTTCACTAGAAACTGTCGCCATCCGCTTTCCACAAGCTCGGCTGCTGCTGGCCCCTGAACGCCCTTTACCCGCATCTCCGGGCTGATGGTGACAATAACCAGGCACCGTCTGTCGAGGGTGCGCTGCATAAGCTCAACTGCACCAGGCGAGTCAGGGGAGGTCAGCGCCTCATTGAGCACGGCCTTGTCAGAATGACTAAACGGCTCACCAAGGTGGTCAGCTGCCTCCATGATTCGTCGCACTTGCGCGGCGAAGGGCTGCGCTTCAACAGCGACGATGTCAGGTTGGATCTGAGCGATTGATTGAAGGCTGATCAACAGAAAAGCCGAGAAACCAAGGAGCAAGCGACAGCACATACAACAGGGGGACCTGCGTATTCTGCTGTAGACTGCAGTGCTGCCAAGGTCATTCGGCGTGATTCATCAATCAATCAGCTGAGATAGGCGTTCCTACGGCGTCCTTTTGAGGAGCTTCGCTACCTTTAGCCTTTCGCCCTGTGGGATAAATGGCTCTGCTCTCTTCAGGAAATCAACGTCCATCGCGGCCGCCCACATTGCCGCTGCTTTCTCTCCTCCACCGCGGCTCAGGTGGATGCCGTCCTCTCGGTCGTCGATCTCCAGCGTATCGTAATCTGGTCCCGCAAAGCAGTGCGGTACCTCTCGAATGACGCGCTCCTGAGCAACGCGCACTTGCTTTCTGTCTCCGACGCTTTGGCGGTTCACAACCACCGCGAGCTTCTCGAATCCAAGATCGATTCGCGCCTGCTCAATCCATATACGATAGTTTGATCTAATCGGCTCTTCATTGTCCTGCGTCCAATCATTTTGCCCGTGATCAGAAAGGAGGGCGCGGAGACCAGTATGTGCAACGTAATGCTTAAAGGCATTGCGCAAGTTGGCGTAGGGCATGCCAATGCGGGCATTTACAAACGAATGCTCGAACATCTCGCCCCGCGAAGACTTCGCCCAATGTTCGAGGCTTGTGCCACCGAAAGCAGCATTGAGCACGAGTACTGGCACCTCGTGGCGCTTAACCATGGCTTCAGCGAACTGCGCCCAGAAATAAGTCCCGTGCCCAAACGGGGCCGGTTTTACCCCGTTGACAAACGGGGAGCCAACAAGTGCAGGCAGGAACCGGGGGTCTGCAGTTCCCTCGTAGCGTTTGAGCAAACCCGTCTCATCAGCCGAAAGAGCGATGGTTCTGGCACGTTCATCTACTGCTCCAGCCAGATTAATCACGCCGCCTTGCGCAACCGAGTGACCGACGACGATGAATACCTCCCCTACGCCCACACCTTCAACAGTGACCGGTGAGCTGGCAGGTTCCTCTGGCACAACTTGTCGAACTTCAAGTCGGTACCATCCACTTTTCAGCGTCAGATCCCCTGCAAACAAGCCTTGAGCAGGAGCAGCGTCGACCGATTTCCACGGAATCGACTCGCTTACCGCATCCGCAGCAAGTGCCCTTGCTTCCACTCGCTCCGCCTCGCGTGAGCATATACCGCTGATTGGGATTCTCGCCATGTCATGTTGGTCTCGCTGGAATACGAGCCCTTCGGCAGGCGAATGCAGCCTCAAGGTCGCCTCGGTTGCTGTCGCTTGGCTTCCAAGAAGCGCGCTAGCAAACAAGGCGAACAGACGAGGTGAAATAATGTCGGCGAAGCGTAACATTGTAGTCCCGAGGGCTCGGTATGCCCGAATCTTGGGTCTGCGGACAACGAACTCAACATCTCTTCGCCAAAGACATTGCCGTCGACCGCGGACAGGCGCATTGCAGATTGTCCGTGCAGGTTCGCGCCTCTTGGAATGAGGACAAAAAGCCTCGTTAAGCGGAGGGGACTGCGGCATAAGGAGCCCTAGGTTTCTTTCTTCTTAGCCATGACGATCCCTTCACTTCGACGTCTTTTTCTCACAATCCTTGCTGCCGCCTCTCCCGCTTCGGCGCAGGCGGCGACGTTTGAGTGGACTGGCCTGAATAGTGGGGATTGGGCGACCGGCACAAACTGGAGTTCCAGCGTACCGACCAGTGCTACGGATACAGTGCTCCTTTTTGACAACGCCTCCCGACTAGGGACTACCAACAACATAGCGGGAGGCTTGACCCTAAATTCGCTCACGCTCACCGCAAACTCCGGGGTCCGGCAACTCACTGGCAACAAGCTCAGCTTTGACGGGGTCAATCCCACGTTGACGATGCTGAACACCGTTGGCATCGGGAACACGACACTCGGTATGCCGCTACAGCTCAACCAGACACTCGCAGCCACGGGTGGGGTGGATTTCGAGCGTCAGCTTATCTTTACCGCTTCTGGGGTCTTGTCGGGGACCGGCGGTTTGACGTGGCTGGGCGGAGTGGGGGCGATCAACTCAGTCAGCACCTATACCGGGCCTACACTCATTTCAGGTGGGGCATTAGGATTCACCACCACTGGAGGGCTCGGGGGCACTTCTTCAGTAACCGTGGCGAGTGGCGGCGCGCTGCAACTTCAAAACAATACCGTGAACAAGCCGCTCAGTTTGGCGGGGGCTGGTTCAAATGGGCTGCCGGCGCTGCATAGTGCACTTGCGCAGGCTTCCGGGTGGTCGGGGCCGATCACCTTGGCGGCGAACGCGAGCATCGGTGCCACTGGGACCAGCACGCTTTTCGTGAGCGGCGTAATCAGCGGCTCTGCGGATCTTTCGTTTCTCCCGGTCGCGACGGGGGTGGTGGATCTGAACGGTGCGAGCCCCAACACATTTACTGGTGCAGTAACGGTGCGCACCGGAACGCTGACGATCAACAATGACAACAAGTTTGGGTCAGCGACCAATGTCGTGACGCTCGAGAACGGTGCCACTCTCGCTGCCTCCGGTAATCTCACCATCCCGCCAACGCGCAACCTGCAAGCCGGCGCGGGAGGCTTCGCTTTGCAACACGCCAATAACAGCGTTGTCGTGAACTCGGTTATTGGCGGAAACGGTGGGGTGACGGTGCGCGGCCAATTTACGCGTGCGACTGGGACCGTCACGCTGGCTGGGAACAACGCCTTCGGGGGAGGTCTGACTGCGGGAGCCTTCGGGAGGATCGCCGCCGCCACCGACAGTTCCCTAGGTGCGGCTACTGGCCTGCTCAGGCTGGACGGTGGCGAGGTACGCTTCTCCGCAGGGTTCATCATCCCCGCCGCGCGCCCTATGGAAGTCACGGCGAACAATGGCCGTCTGTTCGTCCCTTCTGGTCAGACCATGACCATCGCAACGAATGTGAGCGGGGCAGGCCGATTGAACTTGGGAGATGAACAGTTTGCCTTGGGCGGCGTAGTGACGCTTGCTGGAGTCAATACGCACAGTGGTGGCGTGAACCTGCGCGATATCACTCTGCAGATCGACAGCGACCAGCGCCTTGGCGGAGCCAGCGGCGTGCTGGACGCACACGCAGCGACATTGAAGGCTTTGGGATCGTTCGAGATCCCCGAAACGCGCAGCACGACTTTTACAAATTTCGCAATCGACACCAACAACTTCGATGTGACGTTCAATCAGCCCATCACGGGCGTCAATTTCACCAAACAGGGTGCCGGAGTGCTGCGCTGGAACAAAGCGAACGCCAGCGTTGCTCTGTCCGACAACACAATTGAGGCCGGCACTCTTCGCAGCGGCGTGGTGAGCGCACACGGTGTCAATGCACGGATCCAAATCGCCGAGGGCGCCATGCTGGATTTGAACAACTTCGACCACACGCTCGGCGGCATTTCCGGACTAGGAGCGGTGCAGCTTGGCAGCGGAAGGCTCACGCTCAACGGGGGCGGCATATTCGCGGGCGTTATCTCGGGAACGGGAGCTGTGGTGGTGCAAGGCGGCTCTGTCAGGCTGAATGGCGACAATACCTTTACTGGCGGCCTGACGGTGCGCAACGGAGGTTCGGTGCAGGTGGCAAGCGCCGCTGGTTTCGGCGCGACAGGCAGCGCGGTCACGCTTGACGGCGGCTCAATTGGGACGAGCTCGGCAGCACTTGCGCCGGTCGTGCTCGATGCCTCAGTCCCTTTCACCATCGGCCTGGCAGGGGCGACTTTCGAGGCGCAAGGCCAGTCTCTCATCGTCGCTTCTACACTTACTGGCTCGTTTCCCATTCGCGTGCGCGGCGGTGGATCGGGCTTCGAAGTGCGTCTGACGAGTTCAGAGAACACCTTTAGTAGTAACCTCCAGATTGGCTCAGCGGAGGATGGCGATGAAGTCCTTGGTATCGTCGCGGACGGAGCGCTCGGTGCCGCTGCGAACACCCTCAGACTCGGTGATCGTTTCTTCGACGGTGAGAGCACCTCCGCCGCTCGCGGCACGCTTCGCGCCTTCGCGAACTTAAACTTGCCCGCAACCCGCATCATTTCGCTCGATGGCGATGTCAACGACAGCAGCAGTGGCGGTGAAATCGACACCAATGGTTTCAACGTGACAATCGCGAGCGCCATCGGTCAGGTCAGGCCGGGGATGAGGCTGCGTAAAGACGGCGCAGGGAGGCTCACATTAAACGGATCAAACACGTATAATGGGGAAACGCGGATCGCCGGCGGAACCCTTTCCGGCACCGGCACGATAGCCGCAGTCCGCGTGGACGCCGGTGCCTCGCTCGCGCCCGGCGATGAAGTGGGCACGCTCCACACGCAATCCGCGACCTTCTCCAACGGCAGCACCTTCGCGCTTGATTTCGCGTCGCCGAGCAGCGCTGATCGACTGGAGGTCGCCGGAAGCGTGACCCTGGTTGGGAACGTCCAGCTCGCCCTGGCACTCAGTTACCAGCCCAGCGGTCAGGATCTGTTTACTGTTCTCTCAAACGACGATGGCGACCCCATTAGCGGCTTCTTTTCATTCGAGTCCGAGGTTCTGCAAGAAGGAGAAACTTTCGCCGCGCTTGGCGCCAACTGGACGATTAGCTACGCCGGGGGAAGTGGGAACGACGTAACCTTGGCGGTGGTGCCGGAACCTTCATCAGTCGCGCTGCTGGCCGTCGCCAGTGGATTGTTCCTAATCTCCGGCCGGCGGTCGCCCCCGAAGGTCCTTCGGGCGCAAAGTAGGTATATAGCGATGGGATGAACAGCGGCACGGACCCAATCGCATCTTTACCGGAAAATTCCCAAGCGAGGGTCCTAGAACGTGCGTTTCAGCCTTAACGGGAGCCCCTACTCGTAATTGCCGAGAAAGGTAACCTCCAAATCGGCAACGGTCACCGGGATACGTCTGAGAGCTCGAACGTAGCTGCCTCCGCGGCTGTCACCAAAGGCGAAACCATCGAGATTAGCCGAGTAAACGAGGTATCCGTCAGCATCGTATCCACGTACCTCCACCCCATCGCAGAACAGGCCGAGGGTAAAGGAGCCTGCAGGAACATACCTGCTGACGCTTAAGCTCAAGTTCCCGGTGGTGGCAGAAGGATCGTAGTTGGACGACGTATCGAAAAAGGAGAGGCGGGCTCGGGCGGTGCCATTTCCGAAGTACTTATCGGACACAGCAACCGAAGTGCCGTCGGAATCCTGTCCGGCACCGAGAACATATGTCTCGAGCACCGAGTCGACGTCGGCGTACGCCGAGGCTGACGCGAGCATCAATGAAAGGGCAACAGCTGAGAGACGCGAGGAGTACTTCATCTTATTGGGGCAGTGAATACTGTGTAGGTGGGGATTGAGTTGTGCTTAGCTGACGTACCCGGCGGAATTACTATTCAACTTCAGGCTCAAGTGCGGCTCGATCCCGCGCGAATTGCGCAGCGGTCGGGGTGCGGATACTAGCCGTTCCCCAAATTCCTTGGAGGTCAATGCCAGGGAGCGGAAGCGCTCGAACAGATTCGGACACGTGGAATGCGCATCAACGCGCGGAAGCTGCGACGTGCCATTGGGGCGTAAATGAAAATTTCCCGCATAGATACAGCGTAAGCGCACAATCTCGCGCAGTCCTAAACCTCCACCAGAACGGGTTCGAATCCCGTTGAAATCGCCACTTTGTGAATAGCCTCTTACCGAGAAAAAACCCCTGAAAACAGGGTCATTTTGTCTACACTCATTCTAACGCAATCAGACGCTTAAAGCGGTATAAAGCGCATTCTATTACTCGTAATCGGCGCTGTTCGGGTTGGATTTCCCGTTAACTAGCCCGCAGCTTTGCGCATAGTTTCGCGTTGCCCCGGTAACTGCCACTGACGGAAAACCGAGCATTTCATGGTTTCACAGGTGGGCACCTCCCGCTGGTCACTAATCACCGTTCAGGAAAACCCGTGTTCGGTTCCGCAACAGAGAAAACCGTATCGGAGGCACGACAGTTAGCCCTTTCGTTCCAGCGCAGCAGTGCGTCGGCGAGGGAAGCACAAAGCGGCACCGAGAAGGAGCAACGCAGCCGATGCAGGTTCTGGGACGGCCTGGACAGCGACAGCATCGAGCATGATGCCGCCGCTGTAGCCCAAGGTATCGGTAATTGAAGCAAACTGCAGACTAGTCGTGTTCTGAGACGCGGTAAACTGCGCATTGAAGACAGTCCACTTCAGGTTACCGGCAACCGCGCCAGTGTGAGTGATTGTCTGATTCACCCGATCTCCCAAGCCGTCGAAGAGGCGAACGGTGGCCGACGCCGGAGTGGAGGAGTTGTAGTAGTTGTTGGTGTAGGCAAAGGTGAGTGCGTAGAGCAGGCCGGGAGTGGTGGCGAAGGCTGTGTGAGTCGGCCGCGCCCAAGGCCATTGAGGTCGAGATACTGCGCGCCCCTGAATGCCGGGCCGAAGACGAAGCCGTTATTAACGTCAGCCAACTGCACGCTGTCCAGGCCGACGACCCAGGGAGCAATGGTATTCTCGCCGGCACGGATATCCGTGAAGGTGGGCGTATCCGGGGTCTCAAAATCTCCGTTGATGATCTGAGCGTTAGTGGAAGGGATCACAGCAGCAAAGGCTGCGACAAAAACGAGAAAGGTATTTGTTCTCATATTGGTTTGGACTCAGCTCTGTTCGTGGCGCCGGCACCTGGTTCGATTGTGTTCCCAGTCCAATGTTGCGGAGATGTCTGCACGTTATCAAGTCGCGATTGAGTGCGTAGCGGACGTGCCGCGGGGAAGATTGGCGCGGGGGCCTATCGCGAGGCGTACCCACAAAGCTCCGACGCTGCTTCTCACAGTTCGGCCTCGGACCTCATAAGGCTATCGCCGGAGGAAGGTGGTCGGGCTGCAGGGATTCGAACCCTGGACCTCTTCGACCCGAACGAAGCGCTCTACCAAGCTGAGCCACAGCCCGAGGTAATAAATTGAAAATACCCCGCCACTGAGAGCGAGGTCAAAAGGAAAGAATACCCAAAGTGTCCCCGGCGGGAATCGAACCCACATCGGGCGTTTAGGAAACGCCTGTTCTATCCGTTGAACTACGGGGACCTCTTTAAGTCAGCAACTTGCGGAGCTTTCCAGTTTAGCGTGCCTGCAGAGTAGAGCGGGAATCAGAGTCTGGTCTCTGAGTTTCACCCACGTCCGTAGACACTTCCAACCTGCCACACGAGATCCGGAGCGCGCCACAGTTTTCTTGCAAGCAGGGGCGCAGCAAGCGGGCAGAGGATTACGCGTTGTCGTAAGGAAGAAGTAGGCTCAAACGCCAAAGATCTTGCCTCGCATTTCGGTCGGGACGCCACGTTCAACTAGTCTACCGCTCTTCTTGTTGTCCGCTCACATGCCCAGGAAGGAGCGTAGGTAGCGGCTAGAATAAAGTGGTGAAGCCACTGACGCCTCAGCTTTCAAGCCCCTACCGCGTACCGATCAACTGACTGAGGACCACGTTCTGGCGCCACATGCGACCATATCGGAGGAGAGAAGATGGGCTTCCATTACCGCTCGCAAAGGGTGAGGCCGAGAATTTGCGAACGGAGGTCGGCGACCATCATTTCAGGCTTGTGTGCCCCTTCGCTGATCCAGGCGTTCACCCACAGCCCCTTTTCAGATTTACCTCAAAAACCGCTTGCACCTCACGTTACGTGAGGGTGGAAAGTGTGAAGCAATGCAGGCCGCCTGGCCTGCAGCCGAGAACCAAGGAAAATGGTGGCTTACACAGTCAAGCAAGTGGCGGCGATGTCCGGCGTCAGCGTGCGTACGCTCCATTTCTACCATGAAGTGGGCCTACTCAAACCGGCCCGGATCCAGGCGAATGGCTATAGGATCTACGAAGAGCCGCAACTGCTCATGCTCCAGCAAATCCTCCTATACCGGGAGTTGGGCTTTGAGCTGAAGCGAATCAAGGAGATCCTGAGCCAGCGGAAGTTTGAAAAGGTTGCCGCTCTCCGATCACATCGGCAGGTCCTGGAAAAGAACCTCACGCAGGCTCGCGCTCTGATTGAGACCATCAACAAAACCATCAGCCACTTGAAAGGAACAAAGAAGATGAAAGATGAGGAACTATTTACCGGCTTTAGCGTCGGTGCAGGCAAAGACCGCTTCAATGAAGGGTTCGAGCACGACACCACGCGGATTGATTGCAAGGTTTCAGGCAAGGACACTGGGGGTGCCATGTGTGTGCTGGAGGTAAGCGACACTGGGTGGGCACGTCACATAAATCGCGACCAGGATGAATGGATCTACGTCGTCGATGGGTGGGTGGAACTGGAGGTCGGCAAGGAACGGTTTCGGCTCGGCGCTCGTGAATCCATGTTCATCCCTCGCAACGTGGAGCACTCGTGGGGTGGCGAGCCAGCCAGGGTCATCAATACCTACCAGCCGGCTGGCAAGATGGAGGAGTTCTTTCAGGCTCTAACAGGTTGCTGAAAAACTAGCGATCGGACGCTTGGTTTGGTAGAAGGGGCCATGCGAGGACGGAAAGCCGCTCAAACCAGCTTCATTAGCTTAGTGAACGTCGAGAGTCGGATCCCGAAGGGGCATCCGATCCGTGAA
>JANMSW010000047.1:0-80810 GCA_031389825.1 Spartobacteria bacterium | reverse complement strand
AGCAGCCCCCACCACGCGTCTATCAAGATCAGCTCGCGTCCACTTGTGTGGACAACCTTGCTGGCTAACCAGATTCACTTTCTCTGAACAACCGCGCTGCACACCTTCCTAACCCACCCAAACTGCGAAACTCAGGCTAGTGAGCTGCGGCACCGGAGCAAAAAGCCCCGAGGTCGGAGCAAAGTGCTCCGGCACTTGAGCTCGGAGCTCCGGCATCGGAGCAAAATGCTCCGGCGTCGGAGCTCATCACTAGCAGAGTTGAGAGTCCTGCGGGCCTGCATGAGAATCGGGGAGCGGATCTGAGAGTTTTGGCGCCTCAATTTGACAGCGACACCTCACGCGGGCTCATCCTTGTTGCCAATCTGGAGCTTAGCGGAACTACAGAAGGGAGGAATCTGCAGGATCTCGGGCCGTCAGCGCTCGCTTTACCAAGGCAACGCCATTTAGGCAGCAACTCCCCCCTTATTGGAGGCGGAGTCTCCCATGGGACCACCAAGGTCCTCAGGCTGCACCCGCGCGCTTTCGTTTAGTTCCACACAGCCTGCCGCCTGAAAGCCGTGGGTGACTGGCCGGCAATGCGGCGGAACATGCGATTGAAGTGCGTGAGTGAGGCGAATCCGGCCTCATAGGCAACTTCCGAAATGCGCGCCTGCGGGTTGGCGAGGAGCTTTTTGGCTTTCGCAATTCGCACCATCGAGAGGTATTGCGTAAAAGTCATACCAGTCGCGCGCTTGAAGGTTTTGCAGAAATGGAAGGTGCTCGCGTGAACGCTGCGGGCGATTTCCGCGAGAGTCAGAGTTTCGTCGCTATGTTCCTCAATCACCCGGCGCGCTTGTTCCACCATTGACGGTTCTGGATGCATCTGCTCGGTGGCAATCTGCTCGGCGGCCAGGGCAAGATGCTGCGCGAACACTTCCAGCAACCCAAGGACGGCGTCGTACTGTTTCCGCTCGATGATCCGGGTCTTGAAGAAGGCGCTCTCGAGCGTTTTCCAGTCCACCTCCGCTCCACCCTTTTCCAGAAAGCCGGAGACACGGCGAAAATCGGCGGGAGTGAGCTTCTTGAATGCGATCTGCCCCGTGTGGAGAAAGCCAAGGATCTTCTCGCCGATGCGGACGGGCACGGCGGAATCGGTAAGCCCGGCGAGGCACCCGGCGGTCTGGGTGCCGCCTTGATCTGTTGAATCGGTGAGCTTTTCCTGCATCTCTACGCACATGCGGCAGCCCGGTTCGTCCTCAGCCATCTGCACGCAAAAGTCATTTACCGCATCGCTACCGCGCATCTCGGGCCGCTTTCTCCCGACCGGAATAAACGTCAGCGGCAATCCGGTCGCTGCCGAGAATGCCCGCTGGTAGTCGCGAAGGATCTGCGACTGCGAGAGCTTTTCAGCAATTGTTCCGGCTGCGGGAAGATTCACAAGCTAGTCATACGGGCGGATAGACGTCGCGGCAACGGCAAGGGAGGGTGAGTCTTCGGCAAGCGAAGGTGAGCGCGCGAGCCGCGGATGAAGGATGATGCCGCCGTGATAGAAGCCCATGCAGTCAATTCCGAGCCCGATACTGGCTCCTGTGGCCAGTGCGAGCATTGCCGTTGCGGCGAAAGCCGAGCGACAGATCCTCAGATAACGGCAGCATCCCAGGGCGCAAATGCGCCCGTGTTGCCCTTGGCCTCAATCACCACGCCGCACCATGTGGGCGGTTCGGAATCCCATCTCCATCCGGCGGGCGGAGCCGACTCATGATGGTCATCGCACTGACGGTTTTCGTTGGGCTGCTGCTCGTGGGTTTCTTCGTCACGCTCTGGATCGTGGCGGCGTGCGATCCGCGCCAGTTCAATGAACGCGATGCGCTGCTCCCCCTGGAGCCTGATGCCAACGACGCCTCTCTTCGCGATCAATGATTAACGCACCTGCTGGCGCCGAGCCGCTGACCAAAAGCCGCATCGAGTACGACGACACGCCGGTCCGGCAGTTTATGATCGCCTCCATTTTCTGGGGGATCGTTGGGATGCTTGTTGGTGTGCTGATCGCCACCCAGCTCGGGGTGTGGCAGGCGAACTTCAACACCTCGTGGCTGACCTTTGGCCGCCTCCGGCCGCTGCACACGAATGCGGTCATCTTCGCCTTTGTCGGCAACATGATGTTTGCCGGCATCTACTACTCCACGCAGCGGTTGGTGAAGGCACGCACGGCATCACAGCTTCTCTCTCGGATTCATTTCTGGGGGTGGCAGACGATCATCGTCGCGGCGGCGATCACGCTCCCGCTGGGCCTCACTCGAGGTAAAGAATACGCTGAACTCATCTGGCCGATTAACATCGCCGTCGCGGTTATATGGGTCGTCTTCGCGATTAACTTTTTCTGGACACTCGCGCGCCGCAACGAGCCGAGCCTCTATGTCGCAATCTGGTTCTACATCGCGACGATCATCACGGTGGCGATGCTCTATATCGTCAATCATCTCTCGATTCCGACGAGTTGGACGCATAGCTATCCGATATTTGGCGGCGTGCAGGACGCGCTCGTGCAGTGGTGGTATGGGCATAACGCGGTCGCATTCTTCCTCACCACCCCGATCCTCGGGATCATGTATTACTTTCTGCCGAAAGCGGCGGAACGACCGGTCTATAGCTATCGACTATCGATCGTTCACTTTTGGTCCCTGGTCTTCATCTACATCTGGGCGGGACCGCATCATCTGCTGAATACCTCGCTGCCCGTCTGGCTTCAGTCACTGGGCGTAATCTTTTCGCTGATGCTCTGGGCGCCGAGTTGGGGTGGAATGCTGAACGGTCTGCTCACCCTGCGTGGCGCGTGGCACAAGGTCCGCACTGATCCAGTGCTCAAGTTCTTTGTCGCCGGTGTGACCTTCTATGGCATGGCGACGTTTGAGGGTCCGCTGATGTCAATCCGCTCGGTCAATGCGATCTCGCACTATAGCGACTGGGGAATTGCCCATGTCCACGGTGGCGGGCTCGGCTGGAACGGGTTCATGGCCGCGGGCATGTTCTACTGGCTCGCACCGAGGCTCTGGAATCGACGCCTGCACTCGATCGGAGCGGCTAACATGCACTTCTGGCTCGGGCTCACGGGCATCCTTCTCTACATGGCGGCAATGTATGTGTCGGGTCTGACCCAGGCGCTGATGCTGGGCGCGACGAAGGAAGGCGGCACGGTGCTGGCGTATCCTAACTTTATCGAGGCGGTGACTTCGACGAAGATCCTCATGCACATCCGCGCGCTTGGCGGGCTGATGTATCTCGTGGGCTTCATCATGCTCGCCTGGAATATCTGGAAGACGGCGCGTGGCGCGGAGGCGGTGAACGGCAGCATCGAGGTCTTTGTGCCAGAGAGGGAGAAAGGCATGGGGCTGAGCGGCGGTTTCTTCAGTGCGCCAGTAATC
This sequence comes from Spartobacteria bacterium, assembly GCA_031389825.1. Lineage (GTDB taxonomy): Bacteria > Verrucomicrobiota > Verrucomicrobiia > Chthoniobacterales > Chthoniobacteraceae > JANMSW01. The sequence continues at coordinate 77,409 of JANMSW010000047.1, read as the reverse complement.
TTTACGGTGCTGCTGCTGGTCTTCGTAACGGGCTGGGCGGCGCTGCCGAATCCCGCCAGTGGCTTCTGCATCGTGGCGCTCATTGCCACGGCGATGGCGATGCAAATGCACCTGGAGTTCACCAAGACGCCATGGAGCGTTTGGTACGAGCGGCTGCTCGCCAATGCACTCCCCTTCACCGCGCTCACGACGGTCGCGGTTTTCATCGGCGGCCTTGCGCAGATCGTCCCGACGGTGATGGTAAATACTGCGGACAGCATCGAGGGTGTGCGGCAGATCCCCTACACGCCGCTCGAACTCGCGGGCCGTGACATCTACATCCGCGAAGGGTGTTACAACTGCCACTCGCAGCAGATTCGCACGCTCGTCGGCGACGTGCTGCGCTACGGCGAATACTCGAAGCTCGGGGAATCAATCTACGACCATCCCTTTCAGTGGGGCTCAAAACGCACTGGTCCTGACCTCGCCCGCCAAGGCGGTAAGTATCCCAACTCGTGGCACTATTTCCACATGCGCGACCCGCGGCAGATCAGCCCCGGCTCGACGATGCCCGTCTATCCGTGGCTTTTCACCGATAAGACAGACACCCGCGCGCTCCCTCACAAGCTCGCCGTACAGCGCAGGATCGGCGTGCCGTATCCCGCCATGTCGGACGCGGAGATCCAGCAGGGATGCGATACGCAGGCGGGTCTCATTGCCGCAGACCTCAAGAACGCCGGTGCCGAGGTGCCGCCTGATCGTGAGATCATTGCACTCATTTCCTATCTCCAGAAGCTCGGCAAAGCCGAAAAGGTCGCGCCGTTAGTGCCTGCTAAAATCGCCGCCAACTAACTTCCCATGTTCCACCGCATCATTGTCGAGGACTGGCAGCGCGCGCTCAGCATCCTAAGCATCACGCTCTTCTTCGCTGTCTTCGTCATTAACTTCATCCGCGTCCGCCGGATGCCCCGCGCCACCATCGCGCACCTGGAAAGCTTGCCGCTAGCACCCGACGACCATGACCACGCCGCCTGACGACTGCTTCGAGTCTTCTCCCCAGCCCGGGCATGTAACTCCCGAGTCAGAGCGCCACAGTCCCCTTACCGCGCCGATAAAATACCTTACGGAGCCGATCAACGATGCGCTTCGCCCGCACAGCTACGATGGAATCCAAGAGTACGACAAGCGGCTGCCTCGCTGGTGGCTCCTCACGCTTTACGGCGCGATGCTCTTTTCCGTCTTTTACTGGGCCTACTATCATACCTACAGCCTCGGCGCTTCTCCCGAGCAGACGCTCGCAGTGGCGATGGCGGAGAACGCCCGGCGCGCTGCGCAGAAGTCCGGCGTCATCAACGATGCCACCCTATGGAACATGAGCCTCGATCCACAGACGATTGCGGCGGGGAAAACCGCCTATGACACGACCTGCGCGGCCTGTCACAAGCCCGATCTCACCGGCCTCATCGGCCCGAACCTCGTCGATCACGAATGGATTCATGGCGGTAAGCCGATGGAGTCGATCAAGGTCATCGAGGAAGGCGTGCTCGCAAAGGGAATGCCGCCCTGGGGGCCGGTGCTCGGAAAGCAGAAGATCGCCGAAGTGACTGCTTATATCTTCTCGAAACACATGTCGGGTGAGGAGGTCATCATCGTCCCTGGCTGGACGCCGCCCGCTGTCGCACAGGTGCCCGCATCGTGATTGCGGCACCACCACGCCCGTCGCTTGAATCCGTTGCGACAATTAACGAAGACGGCTCTCGGCGCTTCATCCACACTGCTTCGGTCTCTGGGCGCTTTGCCAAATGGCGTTCCGTCTTGGCGATCGCTCTCGCCGCTCTCTACGTGGGGCTGCCGTGGATTCAGATTAATGGCAATCCAGCGGTCTTTCTGGATTTAGCGCAGCGCCAGTTCCATTACTTTGGCCTGACCTTCGTAGGGCAGGATCTTTGGATCGCGTTCTTTGTCCTGAGCGGCCTCGGGTTCTGCCTCTTCTACCTCACCGCGCTGCTCGGCCGAGTGTGGTGCGGGTGGGCTTGTCCGCAGACCGTGTTTCTCGATTTCGCGCGCCACATAGAGCGCTGGTGTGAAGGCGACGCGCCCGCCCGCCGGATGCTGGACCGCGCGCCGGGCAGTTTTTCGAAGACCGTCCGCCGCGGAGCGAAGCACCTCCTTTACGCGCTCTTCTCGCTGCTCCTTGCACACGTGCTGCTTTCCTACTTTGTCTCATTGCCGCGGCTCTACGCAATGATGACGCATTCCCCAGGTGAGAACTGGAGCGCCTTTGCGTTCGTCTTCCTGATTGCGGGAGCGCTTTGGTTCGACCTCGCGTGGTTTCGGGAACAGTTCTGCATCGTTCTTTGTCCGTACGGCCGGCTGCAATCCGCGCTCATCGACAACGACTCATTCGTCGTTGGCTACGACGATCGACGGGGTGAACCACGCGGGCGGAAAGGTACCGCAGGTGCCGGCGATTGCGTCGATTGCTTGCGCTGCGTGCAGGTCTGTCCGACGGGCATCGACATCCGCCAGGGCCTGCAGATGGAATGCATCGGCTGCACTGCGTGCATCGACGCGTGCGACGACGTCATGACGAAGCTCCGGCGCCCACGGGGCCTCATCCGCTACGACTCGCGTCACGGTTTCGACGGCAAGGCCACCCGCTGGCTTCGCCCGCGCATCGTCCTCTATACCGGCCTCGCGCTGCTTGGAGCTGCCGCCCTGACTTATGCGACCTCGACGCTGCAATCTGCATCCGTCGGCCTGACTCGTGTCACCGGCATTCCCTACATCGTCGAGGGCGGCGTGGTGCGGAACCAGTATCTTGTCCGCGTGCTCAACAAGCGCAACGCTCCAGCGATCTTTCGAATCACGATTCTAAATGGCCCGCCAAGCTTGCGCTGGAGCGGTGTCGAAGGGGACATCACCGTTGCACCGCTCGGGGAGGAAAGTCGCACGCTGGTGCTGACGATGCCGCGTTCCGATTTGAAAGCGGAACTTCTGCTCCACTTGCGCGTCGTCGGTGATAACGGCACCACAATCGACAAACCGGCTACTTTCCTCGGCCCTGTAACGCCATGAGAGACCGCCCTTGGCTCTGGGTCATCATTGCTTACGTTGGGTTCATCGCTGCGATCACGACGCTCGTGGTCATCGCCGTCCGCCACAAACAACCAGAGGTTCCGTTGGTTCATGGACGTTAACGTCGCCACCCCCCTTGCCGCGCTCATCGCCGGTCTCGCCACGAGCGTACATTGCACCGTGATGTGTGGCCCGCTCATGTGTGCGCTGCGGGTGCGCCCAGCGGAATATCACCTTGGTCGCCTCGGTTCCTACACCATCGCCGGTGGAATCGCGGGCGCATTCGGCGGCATAGTCGTTGGTTTCTTCCAAGGCAACGCCTCACATTTCCTCCCCTGGATACTCGCGGCTGTGCTGCTACTGCTCGGGCTTGGGCTCGAGAAAAGGCTACCACAGCCGCGAGCATTTTCCGCGCTGCTGCTGCGTGTGCGGCTCAATCGCTCGCTAGGATGGCTAACCCCGCTGCTCCCCTGCGGGCCGCTGTGGCTCATGCTCGCCGCCGCGGCCGTTGCGGGCTCATGGCACGGCGGAGCGTTGCTCATGACCGCCTTTGTGCTCGGCACGATCCCGCTCCCGTGGCTGCTGCAAGCGCAGGCAGTCAACCTGCAACGCCGCTTTTCACCCCTCGTCCTCCGCTGCACACAGCAAAGCATTGCGCTTGTCTCCGCCGCATTGCTCGTCTGGCGCGCTACGCTTCCTGTCCATGCGAACTGCCATTGAACACAGCACCTGCCCCCAACCCGCCGAACGCTCCAGTATGACTACTGGAGCGCGCGCGATGATTCCTGTTGATGCCGCCGGTCATTGAAATACGCAAGGTCTGCATCCACTGCGGCACGCCCTTTCGGCCAACGCTGCACCGCCCGGATTTCTGCTGCAACGGCTGTCAGTTCGTTCACGACCTGATTGCGCACAATGGCCTCGGCCAGTTCTACGATTTGCAGGAGGGCGGCGTGCCGCCTGTACAGTCGCTCGTTTTTCAGAAGCGTGATTACACCTGGCTTGAAGACCTCACTCGCGACGCCAGTGGAACGCTCGAACTTGATGTACAGGGCCTCTCCTGCATCGGCTGCGCATGGCTCATTGAGAAGCTCTTCACGCGACGGCCGGGCGCGCTCGCCGTCCATGTCGATCCCACGCAAGGGCGGATCGCGCTCCGGTGGCAGCCCGACGCCTTCGATCCCGTAGCATTTGCGCGCGAGCTGCAATCCTTCGGCTACCTCCTCGGTCCGCCCGGTGCATCCGCCGCGCCTGCGAGCCGCGCGCTCAATCTCCGCCTTGGTCTCTGCGCTGCTCTGGCGATGAACACGATGCTCTTTACGCTGCCGCGCTATCTCGGCATGAGCGAGGAGTTCCAGTTCGCGCCGCTCTTCCACCGTCTTTCGCTCCTCCTCGGCACGTTCAGCTTCCTCATCGGTGGCAGCTACTTCTTCGTCCGCGCTTACCGGAGTCTCAGCCAGGGCGTGCTGCACATTGACCTGCCGATCTCGCTCGGACTCTTCGCCGCCTACATCGGATCCGTGTTCGCCTGGATCCGTGGCGCACATGGATTCGTTTATTTCGACTTCGTCTCGACCTTCACCTTTCTCATGCTCGCGGGTCGCTGGCTCCAGCAGAAGGTCGTCGAGCGCAACCGCCACCAGCTTCTCTCCGCGCAAGCCTCGCTGCCGCTCGTACGGAACGCCACCACCGGCGAAAAGCTCGATGTTTCCGCGATCACTCCGGGATCGGTCATTGCGGTGGAGTCCGGACAGACCGTGCCCGTCCGATCGCGTTTGGAATCCGACGCCGCTACGCTCGGGCTCGAATGGATCAGCGGCGAAAGCGAAACCGCCACCGCGTGCAGCGGTCGCATCGTGCAAGCCGGAGCCTTGAACTGCGGCCAGACTGCCATCGTGCTCGAAGCCCTCGAATTGTGGGGCGACTCTCTTCTCGCAAAACTCCTTCACATCACGCCCGCCACGGCGCCGCGCAACCCAGCACTTGAAGCGTTCCTTCGCGGCTACATCGTTGTTGTACTTGCCATCGCCGCGCTCGGCTTTGCCGGCTGGTGGTTGTGGACGGGCGCGCTCCTGCCTGCGCTGCAAGTGCTTATCTCTGTGCTCGTCGTCTCGTGTCCGTGTGCCTCTGGCGTCGCGCTCCCACTCGCAAGCGATCTCGCCGCCTCGCGACTGCGACGCCTCGGCATCTTCGTCCGCAACTCCGAGCTCTGGGCCAAGCTCGACCGAGTGCGCAGCGTGATCTTCGATAAGACCGGTACGCTCACGCTCGAAACGATTTCGCTCCGCAATCCGGAAGCCCTGCGCCACCTCCTCGCCGAGGAACGCGCCGCTCTCCTCTCGATGGTCTATGACAGCCTGCATCCCGTGAGCGGCTGCCTGAGGGAGCAACTGCTGGCAGACGGCGTTCAGATGGCGCAGACCTCGCCTCCGCAGGAAGTTATTGGCTTCGGACTCAAGATGCAGCACGCCGGCTCAGCTTGGCGGTTGGGTCGCCCTGAGTGGAGTGGCGCCGATTGCGCGAGCGAGTGCGCCTTAACCCGTGACGGCAAAACCCTCGCAAGCTTCCGTTTCGGCGAAGAAGCGCGTGCTGATGCCGTTGAAGAAGTGCGCGCTCTAGAAGCTGGCGGAAAACGCGTCTTCATCCTAAGCGGCGATCGTTGGGCGAAAGTGGCAGCAATGGCCGACCGGCTGCACATTCCCCACGCGCAATGTCGCGCCGAAATGTCGCCGGAAGAGAAAGCCGAGTGGGTTGCACGCTTTGACGCTCACGACACCCTCTACCTCGGCGACGGCGCGAATGACTCTCTCGCCTTCGACATCGCCTGGTGCAGCGGTACCCCCGCGATCGACCGCGGCCTGCTCGAACAAAAAGCCGACTTCTACTTCCTTGGTCGCGGCCTCGGAGGCGTGCGCGTCCTGCTGCAAACTGCTGCCCTCCGGCGCCGCACGGTGCGCGCTGTCGTGGTCTTCGCAATCGCCTACAACGTTGTTGCCATCGCCATCGCCATTGCAGGCAAAATGAACCCCCTGCTCGCTGCCGTACTCATGCCCGCCAGTTCCCTCGTCTCCCTGGCGATCGTAATCCTCGGCTTTGCACGCCGCCCCTGACGTCGGCTCCATATCTCTCCGCCCGCGCAATAATGCCGCTCTTCCTACGGTCCGCGTTGTTTAAGGTTCGGGCCAGGCCATACCGACCGCCGCGAGCTCCTGCCGCAAGCTGTCGAGCTCCCAAACGGTCGCTCCCCCCAGATCGGTTTGGATGGCGAGTTGGCTACCGTCTTCGCTAAAGCAGAATGAAGCGGTGCCTCGCGCGGAGACATGATCGAGACGCGCGAGTTCAACGCCTGCGAGGCCTGCGCTGAGCAAAGCCACGCCTGTTCGTAGCTCGACCGCAACAAGACGCCCATCCGCACTGCAGGCGAGCGAGCGGAGGGGTGCTCCAAGATCGATCTCTCGCAGGCGTTCGCCCGTGACAGGATTCCAGTAGGTGAGGCTTCTCCCGGTGCCAGAAATAAGCTGATTGCCATCCGAGGTGAAGGCGAGCTGTGCGGGTGCAGGAGCCGGGAACGTCCGAAGCGCTCGCAACGTGCGGAAATCCCACAGACAAACACCGGCAGCGTCGTAGCTGCTTGTCGCCGCGAGGGTACCGTTGGAGGATACCGCGAGGCTTAGCGGGTGTCGCTGTTTCAGCCAGCGCGTCTCGCTAGGTTTAGTGGACGAGACGAACTGAAACCCGCCGCCGTAGTTGCTCAGCGCGATCAGCCAGGCGCCGTCCGGGCTCTGCCCGTAAAGTGAGCCGGCAGACTCCGCGATGTAAGTCGGTCGTGGGATCGGGCCATCGTGAAGCTCCGGGAGATCGACCACTTGAATACCGGAGTTCCAACCTCCGATCCAGAGACGGCGGCTGTCAGGCGAGAAGCGGGCTGCACTCCATTCCGCACCAGCTTTTGCAAAGAATGCAGTCTCGCGGAGGGTGCGGGTGTCCCAAAGGTGCGTGCCCGACTCCGTGACGGTAACCAACCAACGTCCGTCGGCGCTCAGGTCGATCGTGCAGGTTCCCTCCGAGCGCGTTTCGTCGATCTCAGCAGCGAAAGTGTGCGCGACGACCGGGCGGGTGATCCTGAGGGCGCGACCCGGAGCGATTGAGAGCCAGTCCCCGTCAGCCGACCAGCGGAGATCTGGCTGGTCCTCGTGCAAAGTCTGATCAATCACCAACAACTCCTCTCCGCTACGAACATCCCATAGCCGCAGGGTGTGATCGTTGGCAGTGGTGGCAAGCCAATTGCCATCCGGGCTAAAAGCCAGCGAGGTGCAGGCTCCTTCATGACCGCGCAGTCGGCGGGTCACAGTGCGCCGCTCGGCGTCGAGGACATAGATGAGATTGTCGTACCCAGCAGCGGCGATACGACGTGTGCCCGGATCGAAGGTGTTGTGGAGGATTCGCGTTGCGACATGAAGCTGAAGGTCCGGGCTCGACGCCGGTTCGACCAAATCGACATCTGTTGGTGTAGGCAGCTCCACTGCATCCGGAAGCGCGAGAGCGGTAAGGGTGGCGCTCCGTATCTCCACCGAGGGGCCAAGCGCCCAAGCCTCGCGCAGCAAGCGGAGGCTTTCAATGCGCCGACCGGCTTCATGCGAGCGGAGGCGAAGTTGCGCTTGCGCAACCAGAGCGGTCCGACGCTGCTCGCGTGCGAAACGCTCAGCGATCTCGGCGCGTCTCCCCTCAGTGACGATCGCCGCATTGCGCAGGACCCCTGCAGTGATGGCGAGCACGGCAAAGGCCGTTAAAAGTGCTGCTGTGGCGGGACGTCGCCGACACCAGCGGTATGTTTTCTCCAGCGGCGAGATAGGACGAGCGCGGATGGGCTTTCCCTCGAGCGCCCGCGCCAGGTCGTCCGCAACCTCCAGCGCCGTGGGATAACGTTTCGCAGGCACCTTGTGGAGACATCGGAGGCAAATTGTTTCCAGATCACGCGGGACTTCGGGATTGAGCCTTCGAGGAGGCAGCGGCTCGCGTTCCCGGAGCTGAAGCAGTACAGCATCGCAGGTCGGTGCCTGGAAAGGTGGGCGTCCGGTGAGCAGGTGGTAGAGCAGCGCGCCGAGGCCGTAAACATCTGTAGCCGGACCGATCAATGCATCCTCGCCGAAGGCCTGCTCGGGCGCCATGTAGCCGGGTGAGCCGAGGATAACACCGGTACGAGTGAGGGTCTGGGTGGTGTCACAGCGGCGGGCAAGACCAAAGTCGGTAATGCGGGGACGACTCGCTCGATCGAGCAGGATGTTGGAAGGCTTGAGGTCGCGGTGAAGGACTCCCTGCTCGTGGGCGTGCTGCACAGCCTCGGCGATTGCATGGACGTGCTGGGCCGCTGCACGGCTATCCAGCGGATGCTCCTGCACGAGATCAGCAAGTGTGCCTCCGGAAACGTATTCCATAGAAAACCAAGCCAAGCCATCGGTCTCTCCGACCTCGTGAATCGACACGATACCGGGATGCTGCAGGCGTGCCGCTGCTTCCGCTTCGACGCGAAAACGACGACGCGTCTCGGTGCTGGCAAATTCGCCCGCGACGAGCACTTTAACCGCGACAATGCGACCCAGACCGTGCTGCCGGGCGCGATATACGACCCCAACACCTCCGCGTGCGATCTCGTCGAGCAACTCGTAATCGCCGAGCTGAGCGAGCTTGCCATCCTCCGACAGAAGGTCCGGCACGAGATTTTCCACCGAGACGCGCAGCAGGCAGTTTGGGCAGTGTTCGCCGGGCATCGGTGCGAAAGGGGATCCACACACGCCGCAGACGATGGGGAGGAGAGATGCAGCTTCAGAAAACATCACCCTTCCTCTCTCATGATTTGAGCGCGGAGATTACGCTCAAAGCGACGTATAAAACCTTCACGCCAGCGCGGCGAAGAGGTGGCGCAACTCGTCATCAACCTGGGCTCGACTGAGTTGGCCAGCGGAAAGTTCCTCGCGAAGGTGGTCGCGATAACGGTGGCGGAGACGATGCACGGCGACGGCGACGGCGCGCGCCCGGAGCCCCAGTGCAGCGCCGGCGAGATCATAATCTCCCCTCCCCGGCTCACGTGACAAAAATGGGCTGAGTACTTCAAACTGTCGGGCCTTACCAACGGTGCCAGCTTCCGTCCTCAACCGGACAAGCGCAGCATCTAGCACAGCCAGCGCCCAATGCCGCTCGAAGACTTTCTCGGGCGTCTCAGTCGGGCAGGCCAGCTTGATCCACTCTTCAGCGGGCGTAAAATCAATCACCAACTGCCCGCTGCCGCGCTTGGCAGTTTGCCCACGAGCGTGCTCGTTGATCAGGAAGCGCTTGACCATTGTGAGCAGCAGCGTGCTGAAGCGCGCGTCATCGCGCCGTTCCGCATGACCTAGCCACTCCTTCTCGAGCAAACGCGCGAAGAACTCTTGGGTGAGGTCACGGGCATCCTCGGGAGACTGAACACTGCGGCGGACGAAGGCATAGATCGGAAACCAGTACGTGCGGCAAAATTGTTCGAGCGCCCGCTTGCGCTCTGGCCCGTCCTGCCCCGCCAGCAGTACGACGGTCCAGCGTGTGGTGGCGAAGCGCGGCGATTTGTCGAACCACGGTGCAACGTCCATAGAAGACATGAGCAATCCCTAGCCGGAAAGTCTGCAGACAACAATCGATTGCGCCATCGGATTCACGCCGAAAAGGCGTAACCCTCGACTCAGGTTACTGAGTAATCCCCGGAGCATCACTCTGCCCGGTGCAATGAAATGCTCTTCCTCGATCCTGCATGAAACTTCATCTTCATCGGTTTAAGTCCCGTTCTGCGGACGAACTGCTCTCTCCTTCCGCTGACTATGCAGAGTCTGCCGAGGCGGGCGGGCTCTCCCTTAGTATGCATTTCTCCCCGCTGGACGTGTGGAGTGGCATTCAAACCAGCGTAGGAATGCCCGAGCTACCATCGCTTTACCCGCTCATCGAGGCGTCATCCGTGGAACTGCTGGTTACCGCTTTCGATATCCGGTCGGCAGACTTCGCGCACCCCCACGAACCTTCCGGTTCTAGTCAAAAGTCGCTCTTCAGTGCTGCGCATTCCGCAGTTCCGACAATTACGTTCGTAGCTGATACTGCAGCTGCTGCACCCGCGACTGAGCTGGGGTTGGATCAGATCAATTCGCTGATCATCGGTCTCACCAGCTCACTAACCAATTTGCATAGCAATGTGACTGCGCAAATCTTTGCGGAGACGTTGCCGATCTTTGGTAACAACCTTGTCGAGCCCCAAGTCGCGGGCGCGGCGCAGCTGCAGTATCTCGCGACACTGAAGACAGCGCTGGTGGACAACGGTCTTGGAGAGCTTAGCGGGCCAGGGCCGTTTACTAAAACGCAGGTTGAGACGGCGATCGCCAGCGGGCTTCACAGCATGCAGATCGGCGGCTTGGCGACGCTGAATCTCGCAGACGGAGCGGACATCACCTTAAATTTCGCGACGTCCAAGACCAACTACGCGCTCCTGGAAGTGCCAGTTGATTCAAGTCTCGGCTTATCAAAATTGGGCCTGAGCACGAGCGGCTTGGCCCAGAGCGACTTTGATTACGTGCTGAACTTCGCTACCGGGCTGGATACGGGCGGCTTTTACGTGGCAGCAGGTCCAAATCAGTCCTTTTTCTCGATCAAAACGAACACGTTGCTCGGGGGATTGAATCCAGAGTTAACGCTTTCTGATCTGAAGTATGCCGCCTCTGACCAGGGCTCGAACTTCAACGGCACTTTCAATGTCGCGTTGAACAATCCTGGTGGTGATGGACGGTTGCGCACCTTTGCAGGCGATCTCATCACCCCGACGCTCACCGGCGTTTCGGATGTGAAGCTGCACCTCACGTCTGACATGGAGGGCGCCGCCCTTCCGCAGCTCTCGACTGATCTGCGCGTAAAATGGGATTTCACCTTTTCCAATGGGACGGTCGATCCAGTTGATGACAATGGAAGCTTCGGATTTGTACCGGACGTCAGGTTCAGCAACAATCTTATCGATCTTGGCTCGTTCTTTCACGACTTCGCGGCACCCGTATTGGAGACAGTTAGCGACGTGATCGGGCCCTTTAAGCCAGTGCTCGATGCGCTGACCGAACGGGTGGATCTTTTGCACCGTCTCGGATTGCCGAGCACACTTCTCGAGTTTCTGGGTGCTCCCCCACGGACTCAGGACATTATCGAGGGTCTCTCTCAAGTCGTGACGCTTGCCGACCTCGCTAACGACTTTTCGGGCGGCGCAACGACAATCGACCTCGGCTCATTCCGCGTTCTGGGAGACGTACGGGCGGATCAGCTGGGAACGCTCCAGACAGCGCCTACGAGTTCGCCTGGATCAGCGGGCAGCCAAAACGCCTATCTTGGTGGTTTCCTGAACTCCGCAGCAAGCCTCGGCGGGGGAGACGAACTGAGCTTTCCTCTGCTGCAAAGTCCCGGGGCTATCGCAGGACTGCTGCTGGGGAGAGAAAACGTGGAGCTTTTCGTCTATGATCCGGCTGCCATCAAGCCGACGCCGGTTGAGTTTCAGCAGTTTTTTCCGGTGCTAGGGCCGTTCGGTGTAACGCTTGGAGGGAGCCTCGGTTTTGAGGCCGACTTTGCTTTTGGTTTCGACACGCAGGGACTGAAGGATTTTGCGACAAGCGGCAGTGCGCGGGATGTCTTCAATGGCTTCTTTGTGCGCGCCTTTGATGACGAGGGTGATCCAGCGACATTTCTCTCGCTCAATGGTGGGTTGAGTGCAGGAGTCGCTGTAAATATTGTAGTGGCCGAGGCCGGTGTGCAAGGTGATCTCACCTTCGACGTGCTCTTTCCGTTTAAAAGCAGCAAAGTCATAGATGGAAAGGTGCGCGGAGGGACGATCACGGATACGGCCAACCCATTCGACCTATTTGCACCGGCAGGTGAAATCTCGGCGGGCCTCAGCGCTTACCTTCAAATCGGCTTCGAGCCCTTCGCATATGAGTATAGCTTCGAAGTCGCACGCCAAACGCTCTACACGTTCGGGCAATCAGGTAGTTCTCCCGTACTCGTCTCGGAGGATGCGGACGGCAGCCTCCGGCTGAACAGTGGACCCCGCAGCGCGTTGCGTGAAGAGGGAAATCTCAACGACGGCAGCGAGCGTTTCGAGATTTCCAGCATTGAGATACTTGGCGTTCCGACGATAGTGGTTTCGGCTTTCCGCACCCAAGACTTCGCACGTGCCCTTCCCGGGCGCTCACTTGTAGGCAACGGAGGAGATTTTTCCGACGTTCTTAAAACAACGCCTGATTTCGAGATGCCGGTGATTTTCTTCGGCGGCTCGGGAGGAGATACGCTCATCTCCGGTGAGGGCGATGATCTGCTCGATGGAGGCACTGGGCGCGACACCCTGTACGGCAACGCCGGTGCCGACCTGCTCAACGGTGGTGAGGGAGACGACGTGCTCCATGGCGGGCCAGGAGCGGACACTTTATCCGGAGGCCAAGGGATCGACTTTGCTTCCTACGCAACCTCGCTCGTAGGAATGACAATTGATTTGCGCACCCAGATGCTCAGCGGCGACGGAGCGGGCGACACATTCTCCGACATCGAAGGGGTGATTGGCTCCGAGTTCGGCGACCTGATTGAAGGGAAAGACGGCGACGATGTGCTCCTTACCGGACTTGGGGGAGACGACAGCATCTACGGCAATGGAGGCAACGATGCCATCGACGGCGGCGCCGGGGTGGACAGCATCTATGCAGGGAGCGGCAATGATTTTGTCTCCATTGTGCAGGACGGTGGCGATCTTCTCTTCGGTGGAGATGGGACCGATACGGTCAGCTTTCTCGCCTCCACAAAAGCCGCAGTCGTATATCTTCATTCTCCGGCCTCGTCCGGGAATACGATCCTCCAATTTGAGAATATAATCGGCTCGCTTGCCTTCAACGCGGTGGGAGGCGGTGTTGGCGACAACTTGGAGGGTGACGATGGACCGAACGTTATCTACGGCATGAATGGCGGGGATTTCATCTATGGCCACGGCGGTGACGACCTGATTTACGGCAACTTCCCCGCGATTAGCGGCCTCTACATTTTCGGTGATCTGCCAAATCCGGAGCTCGGCACGGAGCTCCGCTCGGATCGCGACTACATCCGCGGCTATGCCGGACGGGACACCATCCACGGCCAGGCGGACAACGATTACATCGACGGGGGAACGGAGGACGACGAGCTTTACGGTGAAGAAGGAGACGACACCATCTATGGTAGCTTCGGCAGCGATCGGATCCACGGAGGACCCGGAAATGACAGCCTCTACGCCACCGACGAGACGCTGGCGGAATCTCTCGGCGACGACATCATATACGGCGGCGACGGCAATGATCTCCTGGATGCCGGACGTGGTATCGGGAACTACGAGTTCTACGGGGAGAATGATAACGACACTCTAAAGGGGAGCATCGGGAATGATCGGCTCGATGGCGGAGACGGAAACGACACGCTGCACGGTGGGGCCGGGAATGACATGCTTGACGGTGGCAATGGAGCGGACAGCCTGGAAGGCGGAAGCGGGAACAACGTCATGCGGGGTGGCACTGGTGACGACTATTTAGGTGCGTTTGATGGTGACGACGACATGGATGGCGGTGAAGGCGACGACACCCTCGACGCGCAACTTGGGAATAACCTGCTCCGCGGCGGATCGGGCAATGACACGCTACTGGCGGCTTTTGGAAACGACATCATCTACGGCGACGACGGCAATGACCGGATTGATGCTGGCATCGGGCGAAACTTCCTCTACGGCGGGGCCGGCGACGACACGATTCTTGCGTCCTTCAACGATGACTACATGGAGGGGAACGAAGGCAACGACCTGCTCAATGCGCAGGGCGGGAGTAACACGCTCTATGGCGGTGCCGGCTTGGACACACTGCTCACCTCGGGCGGCAACGATCTGCTCGATGGTGGCGATGACAGCGATTTGCTCGACGCTGGAAATGGCACGGATCGGCTCGTCGGCGGCGCCGGCAACGACGTACTCATTGCCGGTTCGCTGCGGCAGGAGACCCGCGACACGCAGCTCACGGATCGCCTCTTTGGCGGCAGCGGATTCGACACGATCACTGCAGACTTCTCAAACCAGACTACGCGAATGACGATCATCATCGGCGCGGATAACTCCCTGCAGTTTGCCGATGGTGCGGAGGCCCTCAATTTTGAGAACGTGCACGATTTCGCCTCGGGGAGCGGTGACGATCTGATCCAGCTTAACGGCGAGTTGGATGATCGCTTCGGTAATTATCTACTCACAGGCGCGGGAAACGACATGATCTTTTCCGGCGCTGGCAACGACTACGTGGATGCGGGTGAAGGCGACGATTTCGTGAATGGGGGAAGCAACAACACCGACCTCAGCTTCCCCGACGGGACACCCGCAGGCACCTTGGGCGATACGCTGGTCGGCGGAGCCGGGAACGACACAATTTCCTTTGCTGACATCGTGCAGTTTCAAAATAGCCGCCCGCTAGGCGTCGAAGTGAACCTGGCAACGAACGCAACGGGTCTTGGTGCTTCGGGCACGATCATCAACGGCTTCGAAAACACCATCGGCACGCCCTATCGGGATGAACTCATTGGCAACGAAGGGCCGAATGCATTCTACCCGCTACGTGGCGGTGGCTATGGCCGGAGTGGCGGGAATTTCGATCCGGACCAGATCGACGGCGCTGGTGGCGAAGACACACTGATTATCGACTTTTCGGTAGCCGATCCCGCGAATGGGTTGGGCGTAGTTACTGCGGGCAGAGGGTTCTACAGGAATACATCCGGCAACCTCGCCAACCTGGATAACTACGGTTACGCGAACATCGAGCACCTCGACATCACTGGCGCGAGTAAAAACGACAGTATCTACTCCCTAACCTATGGATTCAGCGATGTGCTCCGTGGACTGGGCGGAAACGACACACTCGGTGGCTTTGGCGGCGCGGACACACTGCTCGGTGGCGATGGAAATGACGTGCTTACTGCGCAGGGAACCTTCCAGGCGAGCTTCGGCGGAACGGCGGGCGGGCATGACGTGCTCGACGGTGGGGCGGGCGACGATTTCATCGACGATATCGCCATTGATGGGTTTGGCCGCCACGTCGCGCTCAGTCCGGACGCCCTCTTCAAGCTCGATGGTGGTACTGGCTTCGACACGCTATCAGTAGATTTCTCCAATCACCTTCAGGCGATTGTTTGGAACAGCTCAACCCCTGCTGACCTGATCTTTTCTGACGGCTCCTTTGCGCGAAATTTCGAGCAGATCCAGCACTTCGCCAGTGGCCCAGGTAATGACTCGTTCACTCAGCTTGGCCGGGTCGACAACCTCTTCTTCACGAATGCCGGGAACGACATGATCGCGCCTGGGCTTGGGTTTGACACGGTGGATGGGGGCGACGGAGACGATATTTTGATAGTCGACTACAGGATCGGAGATCTACCCACCTCCAGTGGCGTCTCTGGCGGCGGAGTCGGGACTGCGCTGTTCCGCAATGGCCCTGGCGGCGCGCTTCTCGATTATCTTGTGCACACGAACGTCGAGCGGTTCCAGATCACTGGAGGCACAAAGGCGGACAACTTTGCCGGCGGTGCAGGCGCGGATTTCCTAGCTGGGAAAGAAGGTGACGATACGCTCAACGGCAACGCTGGTGATGATTTTCTGGACGGAGGCCTTGGTGCAGACGTGCTCCGTGGTGGAAGCGGCAATGACCGGTATCTGGTGGATTCGATTGCCGACATCGTTGCCGAAAACGCTGGAGAGGGAACCGATACGATTTACGCAATCATCAGCCTCACCCTCGGGATGAACACGGAGAACCTGGAACTTGGCGGACGCGCGACCTCCGGGGTGGGAAACACCCTTGCCAATCTCATCACCGGCAACGCTCGGAGCAACGTTCTAAGCGGGGGCGGCGGTGACGATGTGTTGCAGGGTGGGTTTGGCACCGGTCTGGCAGGAGCCGCCGAGATCGATCGGCTGACCGGCGGCGCAGGTGCGGACACGTTCGTGCTCGGCGACGCTGCGCAGCGCTTCTATGACGACCGCTCCTCGCTTACGCCCGGCGCTGGCGCCTACGCCAGGATCGACGATTTCACTCCGACACAGGGAGATAGATTGCGGCTGAAAGGCACCGCCCCGGAGTACTTCCTCGCACCCTCAGGGTTGGCGGGGGTTTCGGGCATGGGACTCTTCCACGATACCGACGCGAGCGGCGCCTTCGAACCAGGGCGCGATGAATTGCTGGCCATCCTCGAGTCGCCCGCAGTGCTCGATCTTACCAACACGATCAATGCTGCAGATTTTGTTTAAGTCGGTGGCGCTCGCTGCCGTTGCAGCCCTTCTTCTGACCAGCATCGGGCGCGCGGCCACCACGGCAACTTGGGATGGCGCGAATGCCGGCTGGACGAGCAACACCCACTGGAGCACGGCCCCTGCCTTTCCGAACAACGCCAGCACGAACGTGTTCGATGCGATCCTCAATGGGGGTAACGTGACGCTCAATCAGGCAATCACGATTAACCGGCTCGCCCTAAGTGCGGGCGCACTTGACGGCCCATCTTCACTTACCGCGCTCGAAGGCCTGCAGTGGACAGGCGGTGCAATCCGTGGAAGCGGCTTGCTTGCACTCGGTGGTGGAGCGTCAACAGCGATTTCTGGGGGCATGCAGCCGCTCATCCTCGAAGCGCGGACAGTAAATCTCTCGGGTGTAGCAAATTTTACAGCCGGTACGATCCGGGGTGGCTCGGGCGCGAGAATCAATAACTCGGCAGGGGCGATCTTCACCGCCGTGGGCAACGCATCATTTTTCGCCGACTTTGCCAGCCCCTCCTACAGTTTCGAAAATGCTGGCACGTTCATCGCCCGCTCAGCAGCGGGGGCCGGCTTCACCTCGATGGATGCGCGCTTTAATAACCTTGGTGCCGTCCAGGTCGAGTTGACCGGCAGTGGAGTCGCGCATACTCTCTCTCTCGCTGGCGGGGGCACGCACTCTGGAGCTTTTCAACTGGCTGCCAATACGGCTGTGGAGCTGGGGGGGTCCACCACGCTGCAGAGCAGAGTTTCCTTCATTGGACCCGGTGAAGTCTTTGTTGCGGGGAGCATCACGGCGTCTGGCAATGTCACGGCGGATCATCTTACCGTGGCGACAGGAGAGCTGAAGACGGGGAGCAGCCTTATCTCCATCGCAAACTCTGGGAAGCAGACCGGTGGAATTACACAAATCAACAGTGGCGGCACTCTGCGCGTTTCCGGAGGTTCGGGCAAGTGGGTCTTGGATGAAGGCGCGTTGACAGGCACTGGCACGCTCGACGCTTCTCTGGATGCTCAAGGCACCATTGCCCCAGGTTCCGTTCTCGGAACGCTCCGTGTGACAGGCAACGCCCAATTCGGCAACGAAGCCCAACTTTCTATCGAGATCGGCGGTACCAGCGGGGACGCTTTAGATGTGCTTGCGATCGGAGGCACCACCTCGCTCGATGGAGAACTCCACATCACTCTTGCCAATGGGTTCCGTCCCGATCCCGCGCAGGCTTTCACCATTTTGACAAGCAGCGCAGTCTCGGGTGCCTTTGCGAATGCTCCACTTGATGGTGGTCGTTACACGACTGCTGACGGGCTAGGTTCATTTCAGATCGGCTATATGCCCGGGTCAGTCGTGCTTACCGCATTCGTCCCGGAACCATCTCAATTAATCCTTGGCATCGGGGGGATGGCTTTGTGCTTTGGTCTTCGTATGCGGAAGGGAAGCTTGCAACGGAAATAACCCAGGGCGGCGCATTTGGTCCTGGCGTCTAGGAGAAGCGGGCAAGCGTAGGTTGAGAGCTGGCTACGAGCCTTCTTACTGCGCTCAATGAAAACCATCTGGATCCTGGGTGATCAGCTATCGCCCGAGCATGCGGCGCTCGCGCAGACCAAACCGGGTGGGGCGACGGTGCTGATGATCGAGTCTAAAGCGCGCGGCTCGGTCCTGAGATACCACCAACTAAAACTAGTCTTGGTCTACAGTGCGATGCGGCACTTCGCGGACGAATTGCGCGAGGCGGGATGGGACGTCGATTATCGGCTGATTGAGGAAACACCTTCGTTTGAGGAAGGGCTGCGGCATCACTTGGAGGAATATCAGCCGGATGCTCTAGTGCTCGCGGAGCCGAACTCCTTTGCCGAGACAGATGCCGTCACTAAACTCGCGCGGAAGCTGCGCGTGCCGGTCGAGTTGCTACCGACAAAACAGTTTCTGGTTCCGCGCGCCGAGTTCCACGAATGGGCTCAGGGGCAGAAGAGGCTGCTCATGGAGAATCATTACCGCCGCATGCGCAAGCAAACTGGTTGGTTGGTTCAAGCCGATGGAGAGCCAACTGGCGGTGCATGGAATTTCGACCCGGAGAACCGGGAGACATTTTCCTCGTGGAAGAAATCGGGACAGTCACATCAGCAAACAGACCCGCGTGAGCCAATTGATGAGATTACTCGTGAAGTGATCGCGATGGTCGAGCGGGAGTTCCCGGGGAACCCAGGGAAGGCGGGGAACTTCTGGCTGCCCGTTGACCGAGCAGGCGCCTTGCGTTGGCTTGCCAGGTTCATCAGCGAACGACTTCCTGACTTTGGTCGGTTCGAAGACATGATGGCAGAGGGCGAACCCTTCCTTTTCCATTCGGTACTCTCGCCATTACTCAATGTTGGTCTGCTCACGCCGGCGGAATGCGTAGAGGCGGCGATCTCTGCTTATCGAAAAGGAAGCGCGCCATTGAACTCCGTTGAAGGCTTTGTGAGGCAGATCGTCGGATGGCGTGAATTCATCAACGGCGTCTATTGGCACCGTGGACCGGATTACAAGGCAGTGAACGCTCTTGGGGCCGACCGGCCAGTTCCGGCCTGGTTCTATACAGCTGAGACGGAGATGAATTGCCTGCACCACGTGCTGCGTCAGAACCTTGAACTCGGCTGGAATCA
The DNA here is from genome assembly GCA_031389825.1 of Spartobacteria bacterium. Taxonomy (GTDB): domain Bacteria; phylum Verrucomicrobiota; class Verrucomicrobiia; order Chthoniobacterales; family Chthoniobacteraceae; genus JANMSW01. The sequence continues at coordinate 58,373 of JANMSW010000047.1, read as the reverse complement.
CCACATCCAGCGGCTAATGGTGCTTGGCAACTTCATGCTGATCGCAGGCATCCAACCCCAGGGCGCCTTGCACTGGTTCCACGAGATGTACGTCGATGGCTATGACTGGGTGATGGCTGCGAACGTGCTCGGCATGTCGCTCTACGCGGATGGCGGTTACATGGCGACGAAGCCCTATGCAGCGACGAGCACTTACATCCGGAAGATGAGCAACTACTGCAAAGGGTGCCGGTTCGATCCAGACCAGAAGACGGGACCTGAGGCATGCCCGTACAACTATCTTTACTGGGACTTTATCGACCGACACTCGGAGCGTTTCTCGCAGAATCCCCGGATGGCAGTGATCGTGGGTGGATGGTTGAAGCGGGCGGAGACCAGCCGCAATCTCGTGCGCAGTTCGGCCTCAGAGTTTCTGAATGCTCATGTCCCCAGGTGAGCGACAGCAAAGACGTGTAGCGCTGTAGCAAAACTTCTCCCTACTGGCGGCTCCAAGCTTTAGCCTTGGCGCAGTGACCTCCAGCAACGCTCCCACCCAAAGCATAACAACGCGAGAACGCGTGGCCACGGGCATGCGGCTGGCGCTTGTGGGCGTATTGCTGAATACGCTGCTCGCAGTGACCAAGATTGCAGCGGGAATCCTCGGGAATACCTACGCGCTGATCGCCGATGGCATTGAGTCTACGCTGGATATCTTCGCGTCGTTGATCATCTGGGGTGGGCTGCAGATTGCCACGCTCCCGCCCGATGATTCCCATCCTTATGGCCATGGCAAAGCAGAGGCGCTAGCCACGATTGTCGTTGCGCTTACCGTTCTGGCGGCCGCTGTCGGCCTGGCAGTGCAGAGTTTGCGGGAGATCTACACCCCTCATCACGCCCCGGCTCCCTTCACTCTGGTGGTGCTGCTCGTGGTCATCGTTTGTAAAGAACTGCTCTTCCGTAAGGTGATCCGTGCGGGGAATGAGATCGGCAGCACAGCGGTCCAGGCTGACGCATGGCATCACCGGGCAGACGCGATCACCTCGGTCGCAGCTTTGATCGGCATTTCCATCGCGCTGATTGGAGGACCTGGCTACGAGCCCGCTGATGACTGGGCAGCACTCCTGGCCTGCGGCATCATCGCCTACAATGGCTACCGGCTGCTGATGCCCGCCATCTACGAAGTCATGGACACCGCCCCACCCTCGCATCTCGCGGAGCAGGTGCGGGAAGTCGCGGCTGGCGTGCCCGGAGTCGTAGGGCTCGAGCGTTGCCTCACCCGTAAGATGGGCCTGCAGTACTACGTGGATATGCACGTCGAGGTGGATGCCGACATTACCGTCCGCGAGGGGCACCTGATCGCGCACGCAGTGAAGGACACGGTCCAAGGGGCAATTCCGACAGTTGCCGACGTGCTCGTCCATGTAGAGCCCGCTGGGGAGATGGACCCAAGATTATAAGGTCGATCGATACATTTCCACTCGCTTCCGGCTCGGCCCGGAGAGAACTTCACGACGATCCAGTCGAACAAGTTGCGGTCTGTTTGAAGGTCTCAAAGTCAAGGCCTCCGCACAACCGGGCGTTCTTCTTGCTGTAGTTGATCGTTTTCACATGCACAACGGCTTCATCCAGAGATTCCTCATGATGGTTTTCGCAGGCTTTTGCGCGGCTGTTCTCTTCTGGTTTTTCCGGAATGTAATCGAGACCAGCTTCCGGGAATCTGGTGCTGGCTGGAGAGAGATGTACATCAAACCGACTCCTAAACCGCGTTGAGATCGAGCGAGCAGCGCCACGCATGAGAATTGGCTTTGCACAGCTGAACCCAACGGTCGGAGATCTGCTCGGAAACCGGGAGAAGATCCTGGATGCATACCACACCTTGGTCGCCCAAGGTGCGGAGCTGGTATTAACCCCGGAGCTGTCGCTCTGCGGATATCCACCTCAGGATTTAGTCTTCAAGTCGCGTTTCGTTCCGCAAACCCTGGAGCTCCTGGAGTCCATGCATAGGGCAGTCGGCGCAGTTCCGCTCGTCGTCGGATACGTGGATGTAAACCGCGGCCCGGGAAAGCCGTTCCACAATGCCGCGGCGGTGTTGCAAGCGGGCCTGCCGATTCAGCGCGTTTTTAAGTCGCTACTGCCGACCTACGATGTCTTCGACGAGGCACGCTACTTCGAGCCTGCCACTGCGCTCGCCCCTGTACGGATCAATGGCCGCCTGCTGGGCATAACCATCTGTGAGGACATCTGGACGGAGCAATACCTCCCGCGCAGATTGTACGGGATCGGCCCACTGGCAGCACTCGTGGAGCAGGGCGCTGAAATCGTTCTGAACCTGAGCGCATCGCCGTTCAGCTTGGGGAAGGTGCAACGGCGCGCTGAAATGCTGACCTCACTTTCCCGGACACACCGCTTGCCCATCGCCTACTGCAATGCGGTGGGTGGCAACGACGAGCTAATCTTCGATGGCAACTCGTTTGCCGTCACTCCCACCGTTGGAGTGGTGGCCAAGCTCTCGCCTTTTGAGAGCGAACTCGCGGTCATAGACTTGGAGGACTGCACTACCTCTGTCAGCTCACCCGTGTTTCAAAGCGAACCAGAGGAGTTGCACGATGCACTCTGCCTGGGGCTGCGTGATTACCTTCACAAATGCGGATTTAAGTCGGCCGTGCTGGGGTTGAGCGGCGGAATCGATAGCGCACTTACGGCGTACCTCGCCGCGCGCGCGCTCGGGCCCGAGAACGTGCTCGGCGTAACCATGCCGACACAGTATTCCAGCGGAGGCAGCGTAGAGGATTCGCGGATCCTTGCGGAAAAGCTCGGGATTAAATTCCTGCAGATCCCCATTCAAGGTGCCTTCGAGGCGATGCGCGCGCAGTTCACCGAGATCTTTGCCGGACTCCCGGAGGACACTACGGAGGAGAATCTACAGCCGCGCTTACGCGGGATGACCCTGATGGCGCTGTCCAACAAGTTCGGCCACCTGGTGCTCTCCACCGGAAACAAGAGCGAGCTGGCGGTCGGATATTGCACGCTCTACGGCGATATGGCGGGCGGGCTCGCGGTGATTAGCGATGTGCCGAAGACGCTGGTCTACCGGCTTTCTGAATGGATCAACCGCGAGCAGGAGATCATCCCGCGCAACACCATCGAGAAGCCACCTAGCGCGGAGCTGAAGCCGGATCAGCGCGACCAGGACACCCTCCCGGCTTACGAGATCCTCGACCCAATTCTTCAGTTCTACGTGGAGGAGCAGCTCTCGGTGGCTGAGATCGTGGCGCGCGGCTTCGACGAGACCATTGTCCGCTGGGTGCAGCGCCGTGTGGATCTCAACGAATACAAGCGGGCGCAGGCGGTACCCGGACTCAGGGTAACTAGCCGAGCCTTCGGAGTTGGACGTAAGATGCCGGTCGCGCAGCGGTTCGTGGAATGATTCCCGCTTAGCAGTCCGTTTTACTACCGGAGACCGACCGCGGATCTAATCGCGCACAGGCTCCTTTCACATGACACACTCCCCTGCCCGCCAACTAGAAGCAGTCATTCGCAATAGCGAGCGGCACCTCGCTCGTTGCCTCATTCGGCGCGGCCGGTACGTGATCGGACAGGATCGGAAAAGTGAGATCATGGCGGAGGACGACTCGATCTCTTCGACCCACGCGCGGCTGACGGTAGTTAGCGACGACGAAATCTACCTGGAGGATCTCGACAGCGCGAATGGCACCCTCGTCGACGACGTGCCAGTCGCGGGAATGGTCCGCGTGAACTACACCTCCAAAATCCAACTGGGGCAAACGACGCTTACTTTCTGCCGTTCGGGGCTTCCTGCAGGCGTGTATGAGCAGCTTCCCAGCGGTTTCCTGCGCGCGAGTCGCTACAGCCTCGGCGACCCAGTGGTACAAGGCCGTACCAGCACAATCTATGGCTCCCATGATCTCTGGTTAAATCGGGACGTGGCGCTGCGGGCAATGCTCCCCGAAAGCCAATCTGGAATACCCCAAGTGCTGCGTTTCATTCGTGAAGCGCAGATCACGAGCCAACTCCAGCACCAGGGCATCACGCCTGTCTACGAACTGAGCGTGGATGACGAGAGCCGACTCTTTTACACCACCCGTTTTGTCGAAGGAGAGACGCTCGCCTCCGCCTTGGATGGCATTCGCGACGGCGACTCCTCGGCACGGGAGCGATTCTCTCTTGGCACGCTGGTGAGCATCCTACAACGGGTCTGCGATGCTGTGCGCTTTGCTCACGCCCGCGGGGTGGTCCATGCGGCACTTCGCCCCGAGGCCATCATGATTGGCGAATTCGGAGAGGTTTTCGTTACGACCTGGGGATTTGCCCGCGTCCTCCCACTGCCCCTCGATGACGAAGGCCAGCCGATCGGAGCAATCCAGATACATGCTCCTGAGCTGCAGATTGATCCGGAGCTCTCGGGCTACTCTGCGCCTGAGCAGGCGACGAGCTCGTACGACCAGATCGGGGAGCGAACGGACGTGTATGCCTTGGGTGCAATCCTTTACCGGATCATCACACTGAACGATCCCTTCGCCGGATCGGACGACACGCTGCTCGAAGCAATTCTCACGGGCGCCGTGACTCCACCACGTCCTGCGGCCAGACCCAATTGCCCACATTGGCCAGGTGGGCGGATGCCAGACGCACTGGCTGAGCTGGCGATGTCGGCGCTGAATGTGGAGCGCACGAATCGCCCGCAGGAGGTGCAGGCATTCCAACGGGTACTCTCCTTGTGGCTCGAAGGCGTCGCAGTGGGAGACGCGGGAAAGCTCTGGAAGGGGATGAGCGGGCTGCTGGGGAAAGGCTGATCGAGGCTGTTCACCGCGCGTGAGCCGACATCACGCATGGTTTTCCGATTGCGGCTGGCGGGTGGATCACAAGGGGCAGCCGTGAGACCCGCATCCTCATCGCCGACCGCCACAGTTCGCCAGTGCTGTCTACTCTGCCTAAAACGGAGTAGAAAGCTTCGGCGATGACTGAAATTCAGTCATCGCTGGACCGCAGAGTACCGGTTCCCGTCAATTTCGGTCGCGACCGGACAAAAGACCTTCAGCTGCCCCCGTTCGACTTGAACCATTGGAGTGCTGTGCGCTGCGCTCGGTCGCTCCCTGCGGTGGATACTATCTTTAGCAAGGCTCTCGGAGATGCTTTAGGCGTCAACGACCCGCCCGCACTTTGATCTCGCCCTCCTCGCAACTGTCGCGGCAAAGTCCGCGCCTCATGGCCCTGAAGCCGTACCTCCTCGAGCGCCAGAAGATCGTTGATCGGGCGCTAAACACCTTTTTGCCGCGCGCTACGGCAAAGCCCACGACGCTTCACAAGGCGATGCGCTACAGCGTTTTTGCGGGAGGAAAGCGGCTCCGCCCCATCCTGGCGCTCGCGGCGGCCGAAGCCTGCGGCGGGCAAATCGACGCCGCCCTTCCGGCAGCTTGTGCGGTGGAGTGCATTCATACGTACTCTCTCATTCACGACGACCTGCCCTGCATGGACGATGACGACCTGCGGCGTGGGCAGCCCACCAGCCACAAGGTTTTCGGTGAGGGGATCGCGGTGCTCGCCGGCGACGCGCTGCTTACCGTTGCCTTCGAGATACTTGCGCAGGCAAAAAAGACCGTGCGCCACACTGTGCCTGCAATGATCACGGAGCTGGCAACTGGGTCGGGAAGCCGCTGGCTGATCGCTGGGCAGGTCATGGACCTTGAGGGCGAGGGACGGAAGATCTCTCGGGCGCAATTACGGTTCATCCACTCGGCCAAAACAGCCGCACTCCTGACGAGCTCGCTTCGGCTGGGCGCAATGAGCGCGAATGCCCCTGCGGCCAAGCTCGAGAAGCTCACCGAGTTCGGCCAGGCGCTCGGTCTCGCCTTTCAAGTGATCGACGACATCCTGGATGTGACGCAGACCACAGAGAAGCTCGGGAAAACCGCTGGCAAGGATACTGCGGCGACCAAGGCGACCTACCCAGCGCTCTTCGGGCTCGAGAAGTCGCGTGAGGAAGCGCACCTGCTCACGACCGCCGCGCACGAAGCCTTGGTACCCTTCGGTGGAAAAGGCGCAAGACTGCGCGAGCTCGCCGACTACTTGCTCGCGCGGGACTACTGAGCCTCGGCCAGGCGCATATTCGGATTGATGTCTGCACTGAGCGGAGTGGTCTCACCCCGGGCAAACTTCAGTGCGGCGACGTAACCGATCATCGCGGCGTTATCCGTGCAGAGCGCGGGCTCAGCGAGGAGCAGGCGGAGACCGAAACGGTTACACTCCTCTTGCATGCGTTTGCGAAGCCGGGTGTTGCAGCTGACGCCACCGCTGACCGCTACGTCGCGTTTTCGGCAGGTGCGCGCGGCTTTGATCGTCTTGGTGACCAGTACGTCGACGACTGCCTCTTGGAAAGACGCGCAAAGATCCGGCAACGGGAGCTCTGCGAGTTTTGGAAGCAGGTAACGAACGGAGGTCTTCAGGCCGCTGAAGGAGAAATTGAAGTCCCCGGAGTCAATCATGCTCCGCGGGAACTCGAATCTGGCGACATCCCCTTCCCCGGCCATGCGATCCACGTTAGGACCCCCGGGATAGGGCAGCCCGAGAAGTTTGCCGACTTTGTCGAACGCCTCGCCGGCAGCGTCGTCCACGGTGTGTCCAAGAAGGCGGTACTCGCCCAGCCCTGCAATCTCCACGAGCAGCGTATGCCCGCCGCTCACGACCAGCGCGACAGCCGGGGACACACCGCCGGGTGTTCCGAAAAAAGGCGAGAGCAGGTGGCCCTCGAGATGATTGATTCCGAGAAACGGTTTTCGAAAACCAACGGCTAGTCCCTTTGCCGCGGAAGCTCCGATCATCAGCGAAGTCGCTAATCCCGGTCCTTGTGTCGCGGCGAATGCGTCAATCTCGCGCAAACTAATCCCAGCAGTCCGGAGTGCTGACTCCAGGACGGGGCGAAGTTGGACGAGATGGTTGCGGGACGCGACCTCAGGAACTACGCCGCCATACTCCTGATGAAGTGCGATCTGCGAGGCAACTTCACTGGCGAGCAGGTTCTCCCCGCGAAGGATCGCGACTGCTGTCTCGTCGCAGGAAGTCTCGAGTGCCAGCACAAGCTGGCCGGAATTTGCCGTCAATTGACGGCGCTGCTCGCACCTGTTTTCCCCGCGTAGATCATCACGCCCTTCAGCGCATCGACCGCGCGCTCCAGCTGCGTGTCGCGGAAGTCAACGAGCTCTCGTTTGGTGGCGTCGTCTGGGATATCATCCCTCCGCTGTAACAGCAGCATGCGCTCCTGCTCATGGGTGAGGGTCGCTCGAATCGTGGGCGACACGCCCTTTTCGTGAATCACCTGTTTGCTTGGCGTGTAGTACTTGGCCGTCGTCAAGCGCACGGCGGAGCCATCCTGGAGCTGCATGACACTTTGCACGGAACCCTTCCCGAAAGTTGTTTCCCCTACGAGGATTGCGCGATTGAGATCTTTCAGCGCGCCCGCAACAATCTCGGAGCCACTGGCGCTGCCATTGTTGATCAGGATTGCGACCGGGTAGCTCCGCCGCTGCTTCTTCCCTGAATCCGGCGTGCGGTAAACGCGGCTCTGTGAGGGCACGCGACCGTCAGTGGAAACCACAAGAGTCTTTGGCGGGAGAAACTGGCCTGCAACTTCGACCGCCGAATTCAACAAACCACCAGGATTGTACCGCAGATCGAGCACCAGGGCTTGCATCCCCTGCTTCTCCAAATCATCGAGCCGTTTCCCGAGCTCATCGGCGGTCGGCATATTGAACTGCGTGATCCGTGCATAGCCGACCTTGAACTCACCACCGAGTTCCGCGGGAAGGATGCGCGCGTCCTTCACGCTGGCGACCTTGATGTTCTCCCGAATGAGTGGGTAGTCCTTTAACTCCTTCGTAGCCGGGCGAAGGATGGTGAGAGTTATCTTCTCGCCGGGTTCGCCACGCAGCAGATCGATAGCGTCATTCAGGTCCATCTTCTCGGTCGGCTGATCATCGATCTTGATGATCTGATCGCCCGGCAGGAGCCCGGCCCGGAATCCTGGCGTATCCTCCATCGGCGAAACCACCGTGAGGCTTCCGTCCCGCATGGTCACCACCACGCCCAGCCCGCCGAAGCGGCTGTTCGTATCATCCTGCATCCCCTTGAAGTCGCGGGGCTCCATGTATTGGCTATGGGGATCCAGCGACGAAAGCATGCCCTTCATAGCCGCCCGAGTGAGCTCTTCGTAGCTGATCTTCTCCTCGTCCACGTAGTCCTGCCGGATAAGCTGCATGGCGCGGGCGAACACCGCGATGCTCGGGTACCCGGACTCGTCTTTCTCCTTCGCGTCCGCAGCGGTGGCGGTATAGATCCGAAGCCCGACCGCAAAGTTAAAGGCAAGGACGAGGACGACCAGCGATTGAACGAGCCGCTTGTTCATGAAGCGGAAGCTAGCATGCGACTCGCACTTGTAAACGGCCTCGTATCCCGCACCGATGCGGCAACTCTAGGCCGCGTCCTTGTCCTGTTTCTTCCGAATGAGCGGCGCCTTCTTCCCCTCCACGACGGCACGATTGATCGTCACGTCGGCCACGTCTTCACGGCTCGGAATGTCGTACATGATGTCGAGCATGATCCGCTCGAGCATCGACCGCAAAGCGCGCGCGCCCGTGCCCTTCGTAGCGGCCTGCTCTGCCAGCGCGCGAAGAGCGTCCTTGGTCACGGTCAAGCCTACACCTTCCATGGAGAGCAGCTTGGTGTACTGCTTCACCATCGCGTTCTTGGTATCACTAAGGATCATCACCATCTCATCCTCGGTAAGAGGATCGAGAGCCGTGAGCACCGGAAGACGGCCGATGAATTCGGGGATCATCCCGAAGCTCAGCAGATCTTCCGGTTCCGTGAAGCGCATGATCTCGCTGAGCGGGACGTCCGAGATTGGAAGTTGCCCCACGGGAACCACGCCGCCGAAGCCCAAGACTTTCTTCCCGCGGCGCTTCTCGATGATCTTCTCAAGCCCCACGAAGGCTCCGCCACAGATGAACAGGATCTTGTCCGTGCTCACCTGAATGTATTCCTGGTGCGGGTGCTTCCGCCCACCTTGTGGAGGAACGTTGCACGTCGTGCCTTCGAGGATCTTGAGCAAGGCCTGTTGCACGCCTTCTCCGCTCACATCCCGCGTGATTGAAACATTGTCCGTCTTCCGCCCGATCTTATCGATTTCGTCGATGTAAACGATACCGATCTCCGCCCGCTTCACATCGTAGTCGGCCGATTGCAGAAGCCGGAGAATGATGTTCTCGACATCTTCGCCGACGTAGCCAGCCTCCGTGAGCGTCGTCGCGTCGGCGATGCAGAACGGCACATCCAAGACGCGGGCCAGGGTCCGCGCCAGCAGCGTCTTGCCGGATCCGGTTGGCCCCATGAGCAGGATGTTGCTCTTCTCGATCTCCACTTCCGCAGTCCCGTCCATCTGCAGCGCGTTCGACGAGGTGCCGACCGTGCTGTTGTGGAGGATGCGTTTGTAATGATTGTGGACGGCCACCGCGAGCACCTTCTTGGCGCGATCCTGCCCGATGACGAACTGATCCAGCGACTTCCGGATCTCCATCGGCTTCGGCACGCGAAGCGTGGTCGACTGGCGGCGGCTCTCCTCGTTCAGCTCTTTGTCCAGGATCCCTTTGCAGACATTGATGCAGCTATCGCAGATGTACACCCCCGGCCCGGCTATGAGCTTTCGCACCTCTGCATGGCTCTTGCCGCAGAAGCTGCACATCGTGAGATTGGAGGCACGTGCCATGAAGGAAGGTAACGCTGGAAGTGGTGAACTGCTACGGGCGAGATGAGTTGACTAGCAGGTGCCTTGCCTCGGCCCGCGCGGCAAGAACCTTTCTACGCTCAAGGATTGATGTCCTTAGTCTCGTTCTCGACGCTTCGGACGATATCCGCTGCGGCCTGCAGTTCCTTCCGGCCTTTTACGACCTCATCCACGAGGCCATAGGTCATCGCCTCCTCGGCAGTCATGTAGTAATCGCGATCGGAATCGAACTTCACGATGTCCTCATCTTTTCCGGTGTGGTGGGCGAGCAGTTTGATCAAGCGCTTCTTCAGCTTGAACATGTACTCGACCGTGCGCTCTACATCACTCGCCGTGCCCTGCGCACCACCGGAGACCTGGTGAATCATGATGTCGCTGTTTGGCAGAGCAAACCGCTTCCCCTTCGTCCCAGCCGCCAGGAGAACTGCGCCCATGCTGGCCGCCATGCCAATGCAGTACGTGTTCACGTCGCAGGTGCAGAACTGCATCGTGTCGTAAATCGCCAAACCCGCTGTCACCGACCCGCCGGGCGAGTTGATGTAGATGCTGATGTCCTTCTTGCCGTCCTCCATCTGAAGGAAGAGCAACTGTGCGATGATGGAGTTCGCTACGCCATCGTCGATCGCGCTGCCGAGAAAGATGATCCGATCCTTCAGCAGGCGGGAGTAGATGTCGTACGAGCGCTCCCCCCGGCCGGTCTGCTCGACGACCATGGGGACGTAGTAATTTGAGCGCGGCGTGGCGATGCTGCTGCTGACGGACTGTTGGAACATAAGCACTCTATATAACTCGCGGATTAGCTCTCGGTGGTCGCGGAAGCGGCCTCGGGAGCGCTTTTGACGCTAGCGTTGGAGATTAGGAAATCAAGGACCTTGGCCGAGAGAATCTCCTCATTGATCTCGTCCAGAGCATTACGCTTCTCCAGTTCCTTCTGCATCTTCTCAAAAGGCATTTCGTATCGCTGGGCCATCGTTGCGATGCGACCGAAAATCTCCTCTTTGCTCACCCTGATGCCTTCCGCCTCCGCGATGCGTACGAGGATGAACGTCCCTTTGAGCCGCTCCCGAGCGTTCTGAGAGGCCGCCCCCAGCAACTCTTTCTGATTCTCACGGAGCACCTCATCCGCCACTCCTCGCGTCTGGTTCTCTTTCACGATCTCTGAGAGAATGCGCTGAGTCTCGTTCCGCACCATGCTCTGGGGCAGCTCACACTCCACTTGGGAGAGCAGGTGCTTCATCACCTGGTTGCGCTTCTCGCCTTCCGCAGCGCTGATCTTCTGCCGCCCGAGTTCCTCACGTGCCATTTGACGCAATTCTTCGAGCGTCTTGCCCTTAACTACGGATTCCGCAAAGGCGTCGTTCAGCTCGGGGAGCTGCTTCTCCTTGATCGCCTTTAGAGAAACCTCGTACGCGATCTTCTGCCCGCTCATTCCTTCAACCGGGAAGTCCGCAGGTACCTCGACCTCGAAGACTCTCTTGTCCCCTGGTTTCGCATCGACCAGCGCTGCGCAGAAGCCCGGGAAGAATGCTTCCTCGGTCATCTTGATCCAGAAGTCCGTGTTCCCGGAGAGCGGCTTGCCCGCCTTTGGAAACACCTCGTGGACCGGCTTGCCGTCGATCGTGCCGGAATAATCCACCACGATGAAATCTTCCATCCGCGCACCGCGATCCTCTGCCACATCTTCAAAGTCAGACGCCTGATCGCGTAGGTTCTCGATCGACTCATCGATCTCGGCCTCCGTCACTTCCGTGGCACGCGTCTGGATCTCGATGCCTTTGTATTGCGGCACTTCGAACTGCGGCTGAGTCACTACCGTGGCGGTGAAGCTCATCCGGTTATCATCCGAGATGAGTACATCCTCGATATTTGCCAACTGCAGCACGCGCAGCTTCTGCTCGGCGATCGCCTGACGAGTGCTCTCGGTGAGCAGCTTTTTCTCCAGCTCTTCAGCGATCTGCTTCTTGTACTTCCGCTCGATCACCGCGAGCGGCGCCTTGCCGGGACGGTAGCCAGCAATCTTGGCAAACTGCCCAAACTCCCGCGCCACGGCATTGCGGGTTTCACTGACTTTCGCAGGATCCACCTCGACGCGTAGGGTGGCGAGGCAATTGGGTAGGGGTTCGACGACGACGTTCATAAAGGCGGATTCGCAGGGCTGGAAATCGAGGGCTCGCGAAGATAACGAAGGACTCCGAAATGCAAACAGGGAAATGCGGCAATCCGCCAATCCTGACGATTACCTCCCCAAAGTAACTCAGCAGGTACGCCAGCTTCTACTGCAGCCACCCCTGGATCGCTTCACTATCCTTTGCCGGGCCGACCACGGCAACGCCGAGCCGCCCGCGGCTCAGGCAATGGCAGGCCACCTTCTGAATGTCCTCGCGAGTCACCGCGCAGATCTTCGATTCGATCTCACTGCTATTCAGGATCTTGTCGTAGCCGAGTAGCGACTCACCCATCCACATCATCTGGTTTGTCGTGCTCTCGAGGCCGATGAAAGTCTGGCCCACGGTGTAGTCCTGAGCCTTCTTCAGCTCGTCCGCAGACGGCTTCTTCGAGCAGATGCTCTCCAGCTCTTTCATGATCATCCGCACTGACTTCTGCAGCTTCGAAGCATCCAGCCCTGCGCAGATCTGAATGGCCCCGGTATCCGCCAGGGTCACCATGTTCGTCTGTACTGAGTAGCAATACCCGTGGCGCTCACGGAGCTTTTGGAAGAGGCGCGAACTCATGTTCTCACCGAGCATCACGGAGAGCAGTTTCAGCGCGAAGCGCCGCTCGTCCATCCGTCCGAAGGCATGAAAGCCCATCGCCAGGTGCATCTGCTCCGTGTCCTGCGTGTAAAGCGCGACCCGAGCCGGCCCTTCCTGCATCGGCGCACGCGAGAAGCGCGGCTTCCGTCCCGCAGGCAGCCGCGAGAGCATTGGCTCCACCATCGCCACGACCTCCTCATGGACTACCGGACCGGCAACAGAGAAGATCGTCGTGCGCCCATTATAGTGCTGCGCCAGGAAATCACACAGCTGCGGCCGCTGGAACCCGGCAATCGTCTCAAGGGTGCCGGTGAGCGGTCGACCGAGCGGATGCTTCGGCCACATGGTCTCGGTGAGCAACTCGGAGGCGTGCTGTGCCGGCTGATCCCGGTAGGAAAGGATCTCCTCGCGGATGACGTCGCGCTCCCGCTCGATCTCGATCGGGACGAGCTTCGAGTGCATGTACATGTCCGTGAGCACATCGCAAAGAGTGGCCAGGTGCGCCACCCCTGCCTTGGCATAGTAGCAGGTGTGATCTTCGGTGGTAAAAGCGTTCACGTACCCACCCAGCCCCTCGACGTCGGCGGTGATCTGCTTGGTATTGCGCCGCTCCGTTCCTTTAAAGAGCAGATGCTCAATGAAGTGCGAAATCCCGCAATCCTTACTCGCCTCGTGCCGCCCACCGACCGCTGCCCAGAGACCGACGCACACACTCCTCATGTAGGGCATGGACGCGGTGGCGATCCGGACCCCGTTGGGTAATGTAGTGAGGCGGTAGGGTTTATCGGTCATGCAGGGCTATTGAAGGGTCTCAGCGAGCCGCCTCTTTCTTGGCGCGCAAGGCGAGCACGTGCTCAGCCAACTCGAGGTCGTGGGGAAAGGTGATCTTGAAGTTCCAGTCATCGTTCTTCAGCAAGGCAATGCGCGTGCCGAGCTTCTGAACCGCAGACACCTCATCGGTCACCATCTCGTTTCTCGCAATGACGGATGCATAAGCCTGCAGAATGAGGCTGCTCGCAAAGACCTGCGGAGTTTGCATGGCCCACAGCCCGGTGCGCTCCACACTTTCCGTCACCATCTGCTCGGGCGAGGCTCGTTTCACCGTGTCTGGAATCTGCGATGCGCAGCAGGCAGCGCCGCTGGTGCGAGCCATTGCCAGGCACTCGGTGATGATCGCGGGGGTGGTAAGAGCGCGCGCGCCGTCGTGGATGGCAACAAACTCGCTCCCCTTGCTCTCGATGGCCTGAAGCCCATTCCACACTGAAAGATGCCGCTCTTCTCCGCCGGTAATCACCTTGGTGACTTTCCCCAGGCCCTCTTTCTCGACCAACTGTTCAACATCATCCACCCGCTCCTCATGAGTAACCACGAGGATCTCGTCGATCTCCGCGCAATCTGAGAATGCCCGGAGCGAGTAGTACAGGACTGGCCGTCCCGCGAGCGGCGCGAAGATCTTGTCAAAGCCCATGCGGCGGGACCGACCGGCGGCAACAATAAGAGCGCTGACCATGGAAGAGAGAAAGCTACTGGCGGAGCATCACCCGGGGCACGGCACGTTTCAAGACGTTGCCGCGCAGGCGCTTCAAGCAAGCTGAGAGGCAACGGCGGCACTGAGCGCACGGCCATCGGCCCGCCCGGCCGCCCGCTCATTGGCGAGCTTCATGACTTGGCCCATTTGCGCCTTGGAGGTCGCACCCGTCTCAGCAATGCACTCCGCCACGAGCGTTTGAAGCTCCTCAGCGGTCAGAGATTGCGGTAGGTAAGTCTGAAGGATCTCTGCCTCGAGACGCTCCTTTTCTGCAAGTTCCGGGCGATTTCCCTTGGTGAAGCCCTCGATCGCATCCTGCCGCTTCTTGAGCTCCTTACGGACTACAGCAGAGGCTGTTGCATCATCCAGACGGGCCTCGACGCCGCCCTGCTCGATCGCTGCATTCATCAGAGCGCTCTTTAGCATCCGGATAACCGACAGCCGATCTGCTGCCCGCGCCTTCATCGCCTCCTTCAGGTCGGTGTCGATGCGGGTCTGGAAATCCATAGGGCCGGGCAGACTAGCGGATGACCGGTGCGGCGCAATGCCTTTGTGACAGGGAGGTAACGCGAACAGCCTGTGCGCAAAGAGGAGGATCCATCGGGATGAGCCTTGGTCTAATTGGAGTCGCCTGATCGACCCCGCGCCGGCCTCGAAAGGCCCAACCGAGATCCTTGGAGGGGTCGCGGTTTAGTAAACTGAGGCTCGCCGTTCAATCGGCGAGGCTCGCCCTTCTATCAAAAAGGCTCGCCGTTCTATCGGCGAGGCTCGCCGTTCTATCAAAAAGGCTCGCCGTTCTATCAGCGAGGCTCGTCGTTCTATCAAAAAGGCTCACGGTTCTGTCCGCGAGGCTCGTCGTTCTATCAAAAGGGCTCGCCAGTTTGCCCGCGAGGCTCCCAGTTTCGTCCAGGGGACTCCCCCTATTGGAGCGCGAGATCTCCTTTTCAAAAAAGGACCCGGTTTCTCCGAAAGTGAACTCGGTCAAGGATGAGTAGCACCCACCGCCTACCGCACAATCCCAAAGGAATGCCCATCTATTCAGGTCGCTCTCCAGAGAACCATGCTACCGCCGCCGGAGATTCCGCACCCGCCGTGTTAGTTCGCCGGAAGACTGCTCCAGCATCTGCCGCAAGCTCTCCGTGCTGACGGCCACCGCGCCAAAGGTCGTAACCGTCTGCTGCTCGAGGAGGTCGTCTGTGACCACCGTGATCTCGTGCTCGCTCCCGTACTTCGCCACGAGGCGCTCAATGATCGCATCAGCTGTATGGCCGGATGCTGAATAGAAGATCTGGATCCCGCCCGGAGCCGAGTCCTCATTGTACCGCTCACCTTTCCCATCGAAGACAACCACGACGTGCACGCCGGTGGTATCCTGGTGATCGGTAAGTCGCCGGACGAGCAAGTCCCGGGCGGAGGAGGTCTTCCGTGCGTGCAACCGTTGCAACTCCGGCCAGGCGAAGATCACGCTATGCCCATCGACAAGGAGGTAGCGCATTTCCTCGCAGCGTACCCTCCGGGCGCGCCTACCGCCAGTTGAAGCGCAGCCGGATCACGCCACTCCCATCCTCGGAATCCTCGAGCGCCACGTCGTAGTAGTAGGTGATGACCTCGAACTCGCCATCCGCAACGGGCACTCCCGCCTGACTGGCCTGCGTGGCCGCCGCCGCACTCGCAAGTTCCGCCATGCTGGCCGCAGCCTCCGGCACAAGCGTGAAACCCGGGCGCTCGCGTCGAACGCGTGCCTGAAGCGTGAGGTAGGTTTTCTCTGAATTCTCGAGCAACCCCAGCTCACTGCTTCGAAGGAAGCGTCCCTCCGCTAATGGGCTGCTCCCAGCAACCAGAGGGGGCAAGCCGTAGAGATACTCGAGCATGTTTGCCACTCCGTCCCTGTCGGGATCCGCATGAGGACCAGCCTGCCCTGCTGGCAAAGCGGCACCCGCCGCCCATCCTGCAAAGCTGTGATCTGGAAGTGTGATTGCAGCCACCGGCACCGCAAGGCGGGAAACTTCTACCCCCGAAAGTCCGCGATTGTAGATGCGGAAGTCGTCGATTGAGCCATTAAAGAGGGGGTCGGGGTATTGGGATTTCCCCAGGAAGTTGTTCATCGGCGCAAGCGCCGCGGGATCGTGGGTGATCGAGCGCGTATCCACGGCAGCGCCGTTCACGTAGAGCGTGCCAGTGTTGCCAACGAGGGTGACTGCGATGTGCGTCCACTCCCCGAGCGGCAGCGCTGGGGCATCGAGCATCTGTGAGACACCAGCATTGACGATCCCGAAGCGCAGGGTGTTTGCCCCGGACATGGGAGAGAGGAAGAGGTACTGCGTTGTGCCGTTGCCGAAGTCGAAGATACGCTGCCAGGAACCGCCGCCGTTCCACTTCACCCGAGTCGCAATGGTGATGTCGGAGAGGCCATTCACAATGCCCGACGGGAGCCGCACCGAGTCGTCCGTTCCGTCGAGGCGGAGCGCCATATCAAAGAGGCTAGCCTCATACCCCGGTGAACCCGTTGCAACGCCGGGGCCTCCGCCGGAGGTATTGGCGAGCGCGCCATCGAGTTGATAGTGCGCGACAAGGCCGGAGCTGGCAGACACTGCGACACTCACCGTCGCATCGTCGGAGAGCAGCGTCTCGTCAGTGACGCGAACGACGAAGCGGTTTGCCCCCGCATCACTCGCGGAGGGCACACCGGAGATCCGGCCATAGCTGGAGACGCTCAGCCACTCCGGACCGCTGACCTTGCTAAAAGTAAGCGTGCTCCCTTCATCGGGATCCGCAGCGTTGGCTGCCACGGATTGCTCGTAGGGCTGGCCGGGCGCGCCCGCTGGCTTATTGAGCAGGTCGGAGGCGAAGGCCGGGGCTCGGCCCTCCATGAGCGAGGAGATCTGCACCGCGGTGAGCGCCTGATTGAAGATCGCAAACTCATCGACGCGCCCATTGTAGAGGGGATCCGGGAACTGGCTCTTGCCGATGAAGTTAGTGCCGGGCGCAAAGTCGGAAGGTTTTAGCGCGATGGGCTTCGTATCCCGGAGAATCCCATTCACATACAGGTGCCCCGTTCCCCCGGCCAGCGTCACGGCAACGTGGGTCCACTGGCCGACTGGCATGGTGGTAGTCTCGAGCGCCTGGACGGGGCCGTAGCTCTTGATCTCGAAGCGCATGGTGTTCCCGCCGGACTTCGGGGTGAGGAAAAGGTGCTCGTCGATACCATTGCCGAAGTCGAAGAGGCGCTGCCAGTTGCCGCCACCATCCCAGGAGGTCCAGGCGGCAACGGTGATTGCATCATGGCTCGCGATGCCTGGTGGAAGAGTGACGAAATCGTCCGTACCATCCAGATCGATCGCGGCCCCGCGGCGACCGGTGGTGTAAACGGGCGCTCCCGTGGTTGTACCAGAAGCCGTCCCGGCAGTCGCGCTGGGAGTCGAGTCGAAGGAGTAACGCGCCACCAGACCGGGAGCGTGATTCACCGCAATCCTGAACTCGGCAACGCTCAGAGATCCGGCGGAATCCTCAACCCGGATCAGGAAACGATTCACGCCCCCATCAGTAATGCCGGGAACGCCGGTGAGCACCCCGTTCGAGGCCACTGCGAGCCAGGCCGGCCCGCCCACCTTGCTAAATCGGCGAGCACCCGTTCCCCCGGTGGCTGCGCCGGCCACGGATCCCGTGAAGGGGTCGAGCATCGTCGCACTCGCGGCGGTCCATTGGTCGCTGGTGAGATGCAAAAAATTGCCCGCAACGATCGCCGCGACCTGTGCGTCGGTGAGGGCGGTGCTCAGAAAGCGAGCATCATCGATCCGTCCCGCGAAGAGTGGATCGGCGGTGAACTTGCTCTTCCCGAAGAAGTTGAACGTCGTGCCGAGGTCCACCGGATTGATGGTCATGGCCGTGTTTGTGTTCACGAGCACGCCGTTTACGAAGAGCTTGCCCGTGTCCCCAGCGATTGTGACCGCCACGTGCGCCCATTGATTGACGGGCAACGGAGGTGCATTCAACTGCTGCTCGCCGCCGCCGTTCTTGATCGTGAAGCGCAGGTTGTTCCCGCCGGCTTTGGGTGACAGGTACAGGTAGCGGTTTGTGTCGACGCCCAGATCGAAGATACGTTGCCACTCACCGCCGCCGCTCCAGTAGATCCACGCAGCAAAGGTGAAGTCCGTGCTATCGCCGATCCCAGCTGGCAGTTGCACGTGATCCGTCGCGCCGTCGAGCACGATGGCTTGCCCCAGCCGTCCAGCGACGAAAGTGGGTGCGCCGATCTGCATCCCGTCGAGGCCATTGCCGGTAGAATCGCGGGTATTCCCCTCGAACAGATAGCGCGACTCAACCCCCGAGCCTGACTCCGGCATTTCCTGGACCCGAGCAAGTGGAGAGGCGGTATCGCGATAACGGTTGCCGGCGGGGAGCGGCCAACCGCCATCCCAAACCATCCGGCGAGTATCCCCGACCCAGTTGTAGACGGCGTATCTCTCGATGAAGGAGGAGCCATTCATCATGTCAATGAACTCACCAATGCGAGTCGCGTTCTCCGCTTCGCTCGGGCGGTAGACATTGTCATTCCAGCTCGCGCCGTTGTTGAACTCCGTAACCCAGATGGGCCGACCAGTGCGCTCGTGAATGCCGCGAAGCCAGTTCTGGAGTTGGGGCGCACTCCAATTGGGTCCATAGAAGTGGACCGGGATGAAATCCACGCGATAGCCGAGCTGGTCGCAGCGATCGATGAACTGGTACAGCCAGTTCAAGCCACCCTCTGTCGGAGCGGGCGCACCGAGGCGCAGACCGGACTTCATGAGTTCGGGCCATTGCGCGATTGCCTGCTCGACCGTCTGAGGATTCTGCGCGGGATCCCAGGTGTTATCCGGCTCGTTGTAGCCCAACAGGTGCGTGGTATTCCGCCGGGAGTTGATGATCTCAAAGCCAGGCCACCAGGGGCCGTGACGCATCGGAACGTACTCGGCATCGAGATCATCGGTGCTGGCCTCGGCGCCCCAGTCGTAGCGCCACGAGAGCTTCATCTGGTGGCCATCACCACCGCCCCAGCCCTTCTTGCTCACCAATCGCCAGGGTAGAACGCGAACGTAACCGATCTGATTGTCGAGATCCCCCGGCAACACTCCGACCTCCAGATCGCCATCCTGCGCGATGAACACCTTGCTCGCGCCGGTGCCGTTCGCCTGCTGCGCGACGGTGGCCATGTAGCCGCGCTTGAGCTTGAAGGAGCTAATCGCGCCCTTCAACGCGCCCAGGCTCGTGGCGTCATGGTAGGTATACTGTCTGAGGAGCTTCGACTGCCCGGTGAAGGTTCTACCATCGAAGACTTCCAAAGGCGCGAAGTCCGGAGCGTGCGGAATAACCACCGCGCCCGGCCCGTACTGCACTACTCGGACGTTTGCATTGAGCGCGGCGGCGGCCCCATTCACCCGGAGCCGAGAGAGGAAGGTGGAGACTACGCGGGACGGCGGGATGTTCGTGGTGAAGAACCACGCGTCCGGCGAATCGAGGTGAATGATGCTCCCGGCGATCGGGTCAGTCGCATCGCTGACGTGAAGCTCTGCCTTCCCGGTTAGCGTCGCAACGGTGCTAGCGAGCGTAGCAACTTTCCGGACATCGCCATTAATCGTGAGCGTCTGCCCAGTGGCGAGCACCGGGAGCAGGCACCCGAGCACGCCAAATAGACGTGCCAAAGCAACAGAAGAGAAAGACATGGAGGGAAGTCGCACTCATGAGACGCAAGTCTCACGAGCAGAATGCGCCGCCAGTATAGCGCACCGATCCATTAGGTGCATGGAGAGAATCCACACGCTCCTCCCGCCGGGAGCGTCCTTGGAACTGCGGCCCAGCCGCGGCGGATTAACCCGCGACCGGAGCGTCAGCCTTCTTTGCAGAAGCGCGACGTACCTTTGGCTTGGAAACAGCAGCTTCCTTCGCCTTGATCTTCAAACGTTCAACGTAATTGGCGCGGCGGCGGCGTTTCTCGATTTTGTTCAGTTGCTGGCCCATAAAGTCATTAAGAGGAAACGGCAAGTGAGTAGGGCGTGATAGGGAACGGGTCAACTGGTTTCGCGGACGGACCGGCTATGACGGCTCGAAACTCCCCGGTTTATGTCATTTGAGAGGATTACGGTTGAGCCGTTGACGCATCGGGGTGTTGCAGCCATATTCGCCGCCCTTTTTCTAAGAGCAGTCTTTCGGTTCATCCTGATCCGTATAGTCTCTCCTCGTGGCCAATCCCGCGGAAGATCATCTGGAAAAGGATATCGCAGTTAACGAGTCAGACAGATCCCGTATGGAACACATTCGCAACATCGCCATTATCGCTCACGTCGATCATGGCAAAACTACCCTGGTCGACCAGCTGCTCAAGCAGTCGGGCACCTTCCGAGCCAACCAAGCCGTCTCTCATGAGATACGGATTATGGATTCGATGGACCTCGAGAAGGAGAAGGGCATCACCATTCGGGCCAAGAACGCTGCCTTTAAGTACAAGGACTACCACGTGAATATCGTGGACACTCCTGGCCATGCCGACTTCGGCGGCGAGGTGGAGCGGATCATGAAGATGATCAACGGCGTGCTCCTCGTGGTGGATGCACATGATGGTCCGCAGGCGCAGACCAAGTTCGTCCTGAAGAAGGCACTCGAGAACGGCGCAAAGCCAATCGTGGTGATCAACAAGATCGATCGCGAGAATGCCCGTCCTCACAAGGTGCTGGACATGATCTTCGATCTTTTCGTCGAGCTGAATGCGAACGACCTGCAACTCGACTTCCCAGTGATCTACGCAAGTGCCCGCGACGGCTACGCGATGCGGGAGATCCATGAGACGAGCACCACCATGGAGCCGCTCTACGACGCTATCATCGAGCACATCCCCGCTCCCCCGAAGTCGGACGTGAGCTACTTCCAGATGCTCGTCTCGAATCTCGATTACTCAGACTATCTGGGGCGGATCGCCTACGGCCGTATCGTGAGCGGACGCGTGAATCACGGCGACTCCGTAGTACGCATCTCGAAGGATGGGCGTCGCGAGCGTGCGAACGTCACCGCGATCTTTAGCCATCAGGGCCTGTTGAAGGTCGAGATCAAGCATGCCAACGAGGGTGACATCGTCGGCCTCACGGGTTTTGAAGACGCCTTCATCGGGGAGACAATCACCGATACGGAAGAGCGGCTTCCCCTGCCATTCATGGACATCGATCCACCGACGATCACCATGAAGATGTGCATTAACGACAGCCCGCTGGCAGGGCGCGAAGGCAAGCTGCTGACCGCGCGCCAGGTCCGCGAGCGGCTCATCCGCGAGACTCGGACAAATGTCTCCATCCTAGTGGCCGAGACGGAAGTTGCAGGGCACTTCGAGATCAAGGTACGCGGGGAGATGCAGATCGCGATTCTCGTGGAGCAGATGCGCCGCGAGGGCTTCGAGATCCTGGTCTCACGTCCGGAAGTCATTTACCAGAAGTCTGAGGATGGAACGCTGTTGGAGCCAATGGAGACGCTCTATGTGGACGTTCCCTCGGAGAACCTCGGCGACATCCTGCAGTCACTGGCCAGCCGGAAGGCCGACATCATCAACATGGAGCATCAGACGACCACCGTGGTAGTGCAAGCGGTGGTGCCGACACGCGGGCTGATCGGCTTCGAGACTGATCTGGTGAATGCCACGAAGGGACACGGCATCATGTCGCATCTTTTCAAGGAGTACGCTCCGTACAAGGGCGAGATCCCGACTCGAAGCAACGGCGTGCTTGTGGCGATGGAAGGCGGTATTTCCACCAACTACGCGCTCGATATGATCCAGGAGCGTGGGCGCCTCTTTGTGGGACCGCAGGAGGAGATCTACGAGGGGATGATCATCGGCGAGAACTCCCGCAACGACGACATGCCGGTAAATCCATGCCGGGCAAAGAAGCTCACGAACATGCGTTCACAGGGCGATGGCAAGGGCATCTCACTGCCGCCTCCGATCAAGATGAGCCTGGAGCGCTCACTGGAGTACATCGCTCCTGACGAATACATCGAGGCCACTCCGAAGAGCCTCCGTCTTCGCAAGAAGATCCTCGACGCCGGTGCCCGGAAACGCGCTGGTCAGAAGGTCGGCGTCTAAGCGCTCACCCGTTACCAACAATTTCCCCGAGCAGCTCAGCGGATGAGCGCTCGGGGTTTTTTGTGTGCTAACCGGCGGCTACTTGCTCGATCCGGACTGCTTGCGAGGCGTCTTCGCCTTCACCCTCCCCTTGCCGGGGCCTTTCCCGCCGCCCTGCTCCTCCCGACCGCGGAAGTGGAACATCAGCGGAAGTCCTTCCCACGGCTCCTCCGTGCGGATCTTCGACTCCAGGAAACGCTGGTAGCTTTCGTCCATCAGCTTGTACTCATTGCAGAAGACGACGACCTCCGGGACGGGAATGGCGAAGTGCTTGCTCGGCTCTGGCTGCGTTGCGTAGAGCATCTTGAATCGCCGGCCACTGCGCATCGCCGGTGATTGCTGGTTCTGCGCCTGGGTGATGAGCCGGTTGAGCGGACCGGTACCGATCCGTCGACGCGAAGCCTCTCGCACGTTTTCGATTCGCTTGAAGAGTCTGTCCATCGAGGCGCCAGTCTTTGCAGAGAGCAGGATGAGCGGCGCGTAGCTGAGGAAGAAGAGCTCCGCGTGCATGTCATCAAGCACCTCCTTCAGCGCCGCTTTGTCCGCGGTGCGCTCTTCGATGAGATCCCACTTGTTGATCGCCACCACACACGGCTTGCGTGCCTCCTTGATCATCCCGGCGATCTTCTTGTCCTGCGCGGTGACTCCCATCGAGGCATCGATTACCAGAACGCAGAGATCCGCTCGCCGGATGCTCCCTTCAGATCGCATTACGCTGAAGACCTCCACCGAGGTGGAGACCTTGCCGCGAGGCCGAATACCCGCCGTATCAATGAGCACGAAGTTCTGATCGCCGCGCTGGTACGGAATATCCACGGCATCACGAGTGGTGCCGGAAATCGGCGACACCAGGGTGCGATCGTCCTCGAGAATGGCGTTAGTGATCGACGATTTGCCGACGTTCGGCCGTCCGACCAAAGCGATCTTCACCGCGCGGCCGGTCGCCGCAGGATCTTCATCATCTGCCGGCAGGAGAGCATTGATCCGTTCGGCAAGACCACGCACTCCGCGATCGTGCTCGGCACTGATCGCCATCAGCGGATCAAAGCCCATCCGGGCGAAGTCGATGGTGTGGAGGCTGTGCTTGTCGTGATCGATCTTGTTGATCGCGAGGATCACCGGCTTGTCGGTGCGACGGAGCATTCGCCCGAGTTCCTGATCAGTCGGAGTCAGCCCCGCCTGCCCATCGACAACGAAAACAATCAGGTCGCACGCCGTCATGGCGATCTCGACCTCGGCGCGGACTTGCTTGGTGAAATCGGTGTCCACATCGGCACCGATACCGCCGGTATCTACGATCGTGAATGTTCCTCCGCCGATCTTGCACTCAGCAGTGATCCGGTCGCGAGTCACCCCAGGCATGTCGTGGACGATGGAAATGCGCTGGCCGGCCAGTCGATTGAAAAGCGCGGATTTGCCGACGTTGGGACGGCCCACGATGGCGACGGAACGGGAAGACATTATTGAGTTAGGATTCGTGCCATGGTTTCGGGTCTCCATGGCCTGCGGCATGCAATTGCGCGATGCCGTCCATGATATACCCGAATCCCGAGATGGCAGTGAACAAGCCGGCAAGATAGACCGGAATGTCGAGAAAGTGCGCAGTTAATTCGCGGCCGGCTAAAATGAAGCGGTGCTGGAAGAAGTCCAGCTGCAGCATGACCGCCGAGATTGCGATCATTTGCAGAACGGTGGCGACCTTCCCGGTCCAGCTCGGCCGCACCTCGACTTTGCCATTGAGCAACTGGAGGAGTACGGCCCCAGTAACCACGATAACGTCGCGCGCGATTACCAGCACCGGGAACCAGAGCGGAAACTCATAACCCCACTTACTGAAGCTAAGGGTAATGATCGCCGCCAGGAGGAGCCCCTTGTCAGCAATCGGATCGAGGATGACGCCAAGCCGCGACTTCTGATTGTAGCGCCTGGCAATGTAGCCGTCGATCCCATCACTCGCTGCCGCAATTACAAAGATCGCGACCGCCGTCCACCGCATCCAATCCTCCGGCGCGCCACTCTGCACGCTGCGGCCATAGTAGATCGCCATCATCACAAAGAGCGGAATCAAGAAGATCCTCGCGATGGTGATTTTCGTGGCAGTGGTCATTCCTTGGTCGCGGACCTTCATGCAATGGGAAAAGGTACTGGAAAGCAATGAAGCCCTCGCATTTCAATGCCGGGCACATGGGCGGCCTCTTTTCTTTCTTTCAGCCGCGTGAATACAACTCTTCGGAGCGCAACACCGAGTCGCCGCAGCCCAGCCCTCGTCCACCGGCACGCGGCGCCTGGCACGCCGGGATCTTTGAGAGCTACCCCATTGGCGATCATCTCCAGGCCGTACGCACCAAGGAAGGAGGCACGCAGGTGCTGCCATCCTTTGCCGTGGAGTTTGCCTACAGCTGCACCGAGTTCCGCCCCCTCGAAGCTCACGTCGCGACCTATGCAGATCGTCATGGATGGGACACGTTGCAGGTCGCCGCGCTGGAAGACGCCCTGCCACGTCTGATCCAGATAGGCGTGCTCATCTCCACCAGCCAGATCTGTGATCAAGTGCTTCAAGGTGCAGACCACTCCGCCTTCGTGCCGCCAACTATCGAGGCGATTGGCTTTCCCACGGGCGGGAAACGGCTCCCCCTGCTGGAGCGCGCCCTTCGTAGCTTTGTAGCGAACGCTCAGGCGCATGGCCGGACGGCGCGCTACCTCGTTGCGGACAGCTCCACACAGGAAGTCGACGCGCGCTCCTTCCGGGAAAGACTGCGCGAGCTGAAGCGCGAACTGGGCGTGGAGATCCTTTATGCGGGGGAACCCGAGAAACGCCGCTTCGTGGCCGCTCTCGTTCGCAGGAGCGCATGCTCGCTCCAGAGCGCCGAGTTCGCGCTGCTCGATCCGCTGAACACCGGCTTCACCTGCGGCGCGAATCGCAATGCGCTCCTCTTGCAGGAGGCTGGCCGGCCTCTCTGTAGCGTGGATGACGATGTAGTCTGCCGGCTGGCTCTCCCGCCAGGGCGCATTGGCAACCCCGAGCTCACCTGCTTCTCAAATCGCGATCCGTATTCCCGCTGGCAGTTCCCTGATCGCGAGAGCACCTGGCGCGACGCAGATTGGACGGAGCGAGACTTCCTCGGCGCACATGAAGCACTGCTCGGCGCTCCGGCCGCGAGGTTCTTCTCCGGCGGCGCAGACGCGCTCGACTTCTCACTTGCGGGTGAGGAATTCCTGCGTCGCACTCAGCAGACCGGCACCCAGGTGCGCGCCACCTTCACCGGTCACGTGGGAGATCCCGGCATCCCGACATCCGTGTACTACCTCTTCTTCGATCGGGAGAATCGGGAGCGGCTGACTCAATCCGAAGCCCACTACCGGGCCGCCTTTGGCAGTCGCAGTGTGCTCACTGCATTCCAGAATATGGCAATCGGCGATGCCAGCGTGAGCCCGGGGATGGCGATGGGCCTCGATCATCGCACCCTGCTCCCGCCGTTCTTCCCCGTGCTGCATGCGGAGGACTACATCTGGGGGGCAACACTCTGGCAGAGCTGCCCGGATGCCTGGCTGGGACATGTGCCCCTCGCGATCCAGCACGACACGGGTCCGGGCAAGCCGATCCTGATCCCGAGTGATCTCACCAGCGAGCGACAGGTCGTCCTGTTTGAATGGGCGCATCTTCAGCGGCGGTTGATCCTCGGATATCATCCGCCCGCAGGTGCCGATGCCAGTGCCTGTACCGCCGGGCTCGGGCGATATCTCAGCGAAATGGCAAACGTCCCCGCCCGAGAGTTCCATGAGCTGCTCGCCGTGGAAGTCCTCTCACACGAAAGCGAGAAGCTGAGCTGGCTGGAGAAGCAGCTCGATGAGGCAACGGATGCTCCCGAATTCTGGCGCGACGACGTGCGCGCCTACCTTCAGCATGTCCGGGAAGCGCTTACCCACGAGGACTTCGATATCCCGCTAGACCTCAAGGCGCGCGGCACTCCACCGGAGAATCGCCTCTTCATGCAGCGGATGGTCTCCGAATTTGGTTCGCTCCTGCAGGAATGGCCGGCCATGGTGGAAGCAGCACGCGAGCTGCGCGATGCGGGCGAGCCTCTCATGGAGGACGTTGACTTGTAGGACTGTCAGGAAGGTCAAATCGACCTGGAGGTTTACGGCACCTTCTCGTTTGAGGAGCTTCCGGAGCTTCACGGCGAGCCTTTTTCATAGAACGACGGGCTTCAGAAGCTCAATGCCGAGCCTTGTTCCATAGAACGGCGAGCTTCAGAAGCTCAACGCCGAGCCTTTTTCATAGAACGACGGGCTTCCGAAGCTCGACGCCGAGCCTTTTTCATAGAACGACGAGCTTCCGAAGCTCAACACCGAGCCTTTTTCATAGAACGACGAGCTTCCGAAGCTCAACGCCGAGCCTTGACTATGGAGCCCCCCATTACTTTGCGTACGAGGTCGCTGTAGCGGGCCGGGCGAAGAAGTGCTCGACCGATAGGTAGAAGAGAATCCCGTAATCCGGCGCCGACCCAGTCAGCCCAATGGGCGCCGCGACTCCGGCCACGATCTGGGTATCACCAGGGAGATTGAAGGCATAGCGGAAACCCGGCGAGATCAGTGCCGAAAAGTCACGACTAGTGTCACCGAACTCCGCCAGCTCCTCGTCCCAGCCCGCTACGGCTTCGACCAGGAGATTGAAGTCTTCACTCACGGCATAAATGAAGCTGCCTGCGAGGCTGTAGCTCACAAGCGTCTCACCCGCCACGTCCGGGATTACCGTTGAGCCGGCATTGAAGTGTCCCGTCCAGCGATTACTTAGCACTTTCGATACGGGGAGGTTGATCTGGTAGCCTACTTCGCCATTCCCCAGGCCTCTGTCATCATCGCCAGTCGGAAGGATGACGCTCAGACGCGGAGCGAAAGCAGGCACGCGATCAGTTTCCATCAGCGCCTGGTAGCGGTAGTTGAGATAGATGTCCCCCACCCCGTTCTCGGTCGATCCGCCGCTCTCGATGAAGCTATAGGGCACAGAGTAGGAGAACTGGTGCGCCTGGGAGAAGATAGGCCACTCCTGAGTGAACGAGAGCGCCCACTCGCGATCGTCGGCCGCACGGAACTGATCTACTGTTCCGACTCCCAGGAGGATGTGCTGCACGACGCCTGGGCCTTGATTGTACGCCTCTTCTACAAGGAAGGAGTTGTCCTGGATGCCTTCCGCGAGTCGCTCACCAGCGGGGAGGCGCATTACGAGGGCGAGTGAGAGTGTGGCGATTAGCGCCGTTGCTGAGTGCGCGAGATGGGAGGAGCGACGAAGGACCAATGGGGTTCTCATGGCGGCGAAGATAGAAACAGGAAGCTGGAAGCCGCAAGCAAAGTTGTTAGGTCGGCCTAAGTTTCATTGAGTGACTGAACTCACCTTGTCGAACTGAGGCCCAAGCGGGTGCGGCTTGCCTTCCACCCGAAACAAAACAACGCTCCCGCGAATGAGTGTGCCTTGGTTGAGTGCCACATCCGCCAAGTACGCGAAGGTCTTCAGCATCGGGCTGCAGGATACCTTCGTGTACCGCTGGAACTTCCTGCTGCGGTCCCTCTTCGGCATCGTCCCCCTCGTAGGCACGGTAATGATCTGGAGCGCGATCTTCGAGTCAAGGCAGGGGAATATCGCCTCGTACGACCTCGCGGGAATGATCTTCTACTTCCTGCTCACACTGCTGGTGGAGAACCTCGTGACCCCGACGGAAGATGAATGGCGGATCGCCGCCGAGATCCGGGATGGGCAAATCAGCGCGCTAATCATCAAGCCACTCAACCATCTGGCCTACCGGATGAGCCTCTTCATCTCCTACCGGGCACTCTACACGGTAGTGACTCTCCCGATCGTCGCGCTCCTCTTCCTCTGGTACCAAGAGTACCTGCGAGTCCCCGCGCACCCGGGCACCTGGCCGGTCTTCCTGCTCTCGCTGGTCATGGCGGGCTTCATCCAGTTCTTCATCGCCTATTCACTGGCCATGCTGGCTTTCTGGATGCTCGAGGTGACGACGGTGATCTTCATCTTCTACTCCTTCGAGTACTTCCTGAGCGGGCAGATCTTCCCGTTGGATCTCCTCCCCCCGGCGCTTCAGGGATTCGTGAAATGGTCGCCCTTCACCTACGAACTGTTCTTTCCCGTGCAGATCTACCTGGAGCGGGTGCAGGGCAAAGAACTCGCCACTGGGCTGGCAATTCAGGCGGGCTGGACGGTGGCGACCTTCCTCCTGGCGCGTAGCCTCTGGAGTCTGGGTGTGCGGAAGTACCAGGCCGTAGGCGGTTGAACGAAAGTAGTGACGATCATGTTCCGCTATCTGGACATCTACTGGCTGATGGTGCGCAACTCGCTGATCCGCGAGATGAACTTCAAGGCGAACTTCCTCCTGTGGATGCTCGTGGAGTTCCTTTGGTTCGTGGGGCAGATTGTCTTTATCGAGGTGCTCTTCCAGTATGTGGATGAGATTGGCGACTGGACGAAGTGGGAGGTGGTTGCGTTGGTTGGCACGCACCAGATCATTGCGCAGATCTTCCAGGCGTTCTTCTACGTGAATGTTGCGGACCTCCCGGAGCTCGTACGCACCGGCAAGCTCGACCTCATGCTCTTGCTCCCGATTGATGCGCAATTTGCCGTGTCCACCCGCCGGTTTGGGATGGACAATCTCGTGAACGCCCTGGTCGGCGTGGCGATTGTTGCCTTTGCGCTGACCAAGCTGGGTGTCACCCCCGGGCCGACGCAGATTGGCTTCTATATCGCCGGGGTGGCCTTGGGCGTGACCATTCACTACTCAATCATGTTCTCCCTGGCTTCGATGAGCTTCTGGATCGTGCGGGCGCAGGGCCTGATCTACGGGTACTTCAATATCTTCAACATCGGTCGTTACCCGGACTCCGTGTTTCGCGGTGCCTTTAAGCTGATCTTCTCGTACATTATCCCGGTGATCATCGTGGCAAATCTGCCAGTGCGGGCTCTCACCCGAGCACTGGAGAATCCATTCTACGGATTTCTGCAGCTGGCCGGGGCGAGTGCATTTGTGGTGGTGGCAAGCCGCCTCTTTTGGCTCTTTGCGCTGCGGCGATACTCCAGCGCGAGTTCTTAAGACGTACGCAAGGCTTGGAGGCTGCACAAAAAGGGTTCGGTTTCCCTTGCGGACAATTTTAAAAGACTTTAAGTAACGCGCTCCAATTTTCCAGACACCCCCGGGTCCCAGAATCTATGCCGAAATCACAACCAGCGAAGGCTCCCGCGAAATCCGCGCCGGAGAAAGCACCGAAAACTGCCGAGAAAGCGGCGAGCCCGGTGAAAGCTGCTGCCGCTCCGAAGGCAGAGAAGAAAGCTGCGCCGGTGATGAGTTCGATCCTCGGCAATCTGAACAACCACAAGGAAGAGGAAGCGAACGCAAAGCTCACGCCCTTCATGCGCAAGCAGAAGGAGCGCCTCTTGCACCTGCGCGATAACATCCTTGACTCGATGAATGGCGTCGCAAAGGACACCCTCCGCTCCCGTGCAGAAGGCAGCGAGGCCAGCGCCTTCGGCATGCATCAGGCGGATGCAGGCAGCGATGCTTACGACCGGGACTTCGCGCTGTCTCTCCTCTCGCAGGAGCAGGACGCGCTCTACGAGATCGAGGAAGCGCTCAAGCGCATCGAGTCCGACACCTACGGGGTCTGCGAGATGAGCAACAAGCCGATCGCCCACGCTCGTCTCGAAGCGATCCCATTTGCCCGCTTCACCGTCGAGTGCCAGGCGCAGATCGAGAAGCAGAACAAGATTCAGCGCTCCCGCGCACCTGTGACTTCCCTCTTTGGCCTGACGGACGACGAGGGTGGAGACGGCGACGAAGAAGAGACCGTGACCGACGCGAAAGAAGAAAAGGAATAACCAGATTTTATGCCCCGCGATTTCATCATCCTCGAATGCACGGAGGCCAAGGCTGCAGGCCAGACCGTCTCCCGCTACATCTCCTCGCGCAACAAGAAGAGCCCCAATACTCCGAACCGGCTGGAGAAGATGAAGTACAATCCCAACATGAAGCGCCGGACGCTGCATCGGGAAACCAAGTAAGACCGTTATGCTGCCCAAGACTCCGCAACGCCGTTCCAACTTCCGCCGGGCAAATCGCCCGATGCCCCGTCGCCGTATCGACATCCTGTTCGACGCGATCGATTACAAGAACCCAGATCTTCTCAAGAAGTTCGTCACTGAAAGCGGCAAGATCCTTCCACGTCGTGTCACTGGGATGCCAGCGCACTTCCACCGGAAGATTACCCGCGAGATCAAGCGCTCCCGTCAGGTCCTCCTGATGCGCTGATCCTCCTTACTTTCTACTTCGCTAAAAGGACGCGCCGCGAGGTACGTCCTTTTTGCGTTTGGGGGTGGAGCTCGGGCGATATTGACCTTGCTTCGAAGTGGATGGCGTTTACCATTCACGCCCTTTCCCCTGCTATAGGCACGCCGTGTGGCGGTCCCAGGAAGGAAATCCGGAACCCGAGGTTGGTTAGTACATATCCCATGACAGAAATGCAGGAACTTCTCGCGAAACATCCCGGTCGCGAGTTCAAAGAGGGCAGCATCGTGAAGGGTCACGTGCTGGAAATCCGCCACCGCGAAGTCCTAGTCGATATTGGGTACAAGAGCGAAGGCGTCATCCCGATGTCGGAATTCGACGACATCGACGATCTTCAGGTTGGCGACGAGGTAGAGGTGCTCCTCTCGCGTCTCGAGAATGACGAAGGCATGGTCGTCCTCTCGAAAGAGAAAGCCGCCTACAAGCAGAACTGGGAGAAGATCATCGGTGTCTTCAACCAAGGCGGAATCATCAAGGGCAAGGTCAAGTCCGTGGTCAAGGGCGGCCTGACGGTGAACATCGGCGTCGAAGCTTTCCTCCCTGGCTCGCAGATCGACATCGTCCCCCCGAAAGATCTCAATCAATTCGTCGGCAACACCTACGACTTCAAGATCGTCAAGATCAACGACGACCGGAAGAACGTGGTGCTGAGCCGCCGCGAGCTCATCGAGCAGGAACGCTCGGAGAAGCGCCAGCGCTTCCTCGAAGCAACCCGCATCGGCGACAACGTGCATGGCACGGTCAAAAACCTCACCGACTTCGGTGCGTTCATCGACCTCGATGGCATGGACGGCTTGCTGCACATCACCGACATGACCTGGGGTCGTCTCGGCCACCCGAGCGAGTTGCTCAAGGTGGGCCAGGAGCTCGAGGTCGTTGTCCTCGACATCAACAAGGAGAAAGAGCGTGTCTCGCTTGGCCTCAAGCAGACCCAGAAGAATCCTTGGAACGAAACCGAAGGCCGCTTCCCAGTTGGGTCGAAGGTCAAGGGCAAGGTCACGAACCTCGTTCCTTACGGTGCGTTCATCGAGATCGAGGAAGGGGTCGAAGGCCTCATCCACGTATCAGAACTCTCCTGGACGAAACGGATCACGCGTCCGTCCGATGTGCTCACGGTTGGTCAGGAGCTCGAAGCGATCGTGCTCGGGGTCAACAAGGAAGAGCAGAAGATCAGCCTCGGCATCCGCCAGCTCGAACCGAATCCTTGGGACGAGATCGAACACCGCTACCAGATTGGCAAGCAGGTCAAGGGTACTGTCCGCAATATGACTGCCTACGGCGCCTTCGTGGAGCTGGAGGAAGGCATCGACGGTATGGTGCACGTGTCCGACATGAGCTGGACCCGCAAGATCAACCATCCGAGCGAAGTCCTCAAGAAGGGCGACGAGATCGAAGCGGTGGTTATCGACATCGACAAGAACGCACAGCGTATCTCGCTCGGCCTCAAGCAGCTCGAGGACGATCCATGGCGTGCAATCGACACCCGCTACAAGATCGGCGACCTGGTCAAGGGCAAGGTCTCCAAGATCGCGAGCTTCGGTGCGTTCGTGGAATTGGAAGGCGATATCGACGGCCTCGTGCACATTTCGCAGATCGCGGAAGAGCGCGTGGACAAGATCAAGGACTTCCTCAAGATTGGTCAGGACATCGAAGCCCGCGTGATCAAGGTCGACAAGACCGAGCGCCGGATCGGCCTGTCCATCAAGGCGGCGAACTACAACGAGGATCAGCTCAAGAAGGAAGCTGCCGCGTTCGATACGCTCCGTCCGGGCGAAGACATGGTGGGTCTGGAGCAGGCATTTGCCGCTGCCGAAGAGTACCGCCCTGGCGACGGCCGGAAGTAACCGACACAACAACACTGGATTTGGACGCCAGATGCTGGATATTCCGGCATCTGGCTCCACTCTTCTGGACCAGCAATTTCAATCATGGATAAACCCGAGATCACTGCCTGGCTTAAAACTCAATGTGGCTGGAGCAACGGCGTCCGTGCCGTGCTCAAGAAGTACGACCTTCCTTATGCAGATAAGGACATCATCCAGAACCCGGCATTTCGCTGGGAGATGGAGCAAAAGAGCGGCCAGCCGCTTAGTCCCTGCGTGGAGGTGAACGGCAAGATGCTTCCCGACATCTCTGGCGAGGAGCTCGAGCAGTATCTTCTGCAGAGCGGAATCGCCGGAACCAGCGAGCGAGAGACTACCGTTCCGCTAAATGCGCCGTGCTCCAATGAGGAACACGAAGCGATGCAGCGCGGCGTGCCAATGAAGTTCGAAAACTAGCACGGCGTAACCCGAGCAAGTTAGATCGTAGAAGCCGCGTCACCTCATGGTGGCGCGGCTTTCTTTTTGGGATGCCCTAAGTTCAGGGCTATGCGTTCTCGTTTGATGCGATCTTCATCCGAACTTTTTGAGGGCTCGGGATGTTCATTCGATTCATTCGAGCGTCAATACTCTCCGGAGTAGCGCCCTTTGATACCAGCGACTGCCGTAGGAGTTTCTTTGCCGCTGCGATCGACGGATGAGCACCACGGAGCCTCCGGGTTTGTTTGAGGAAGATCTGCAATGACAGCTCAGCCAACTCCTCCGCTCCAGCTGCGTCGCCCAGGTCCAGGCGAAGGCGACTCAGGGTAAGCGCGTCAGCCCCAACCTCGGGGTGGGCGTCCCCAAGCAGTTCTCGGTCACGCGCGAGGATGCTCTTTTGCAAGGTGCTCGCCTCATCGATCTGATCCAATTCATCCAGGATCCATGCGAGCTGTTTCTGGCTTGCAACGTACTCCGGGTGCTCGCGTCCGTAAGTCCTTCCATCGATCTCCAGAGCGCGCCGCATTAGCCCGAGAGCCTCTGCGGCGCGGCCAGTACGGGTCATCAAACCCGCGAGATTTGCCAGCAGCACGGCAATCCGCGGATGGTTTTCGCCGAAAGTTCCTTCGTCTATCGAGAGGGATCGTCGATAGAGCTGTTCGGCCTCCACTGTTTGTCCGCTGACCTCCAGCACGCCCGCAAGACGCTGGACCGCGATGCTAGTACGAGGATGTAAGGGGCCAACTAATCGCTCCTCAATTGCGCAGGCCCGACGCAGATGCTCCTCCGCCTCAAAAAAGCGGCTCTGCGCGCGCAAGCAGGCGGCCATCAAATACAGATCACCAACCACCTCATGATGCTCTGGACCGAACTCCTTTTCGGTTAGCGCTAGCGCGCGCTTTGAGGGAACTTCCGCATCTGCAGGATACCCGCGAAGGCGGAGCCCAGAAGCCAGGTCACGAAGACGAGGAGCGAGCTTCGAGTGCATTGATCCGTATCGCTTCTCTTCAATGCGCAAAGCGCGTCGGTAGAAGCTCTCGGCCTCTGCGGGTCGCCCGCTCTCTTGCAGCCAGCGCGCAAGGGTTAGCGCCAACTCGACTGCATGAATTTCCAGAGGGTGCCCATTGAGTTGGCCCAACAGGATCATGCAGTGAGGAACCATCTCCTCCCGCAACGTTCCACTTACGGTTGTGCCCCTTCGGAGAGCGGAATCCACCGTCGAAAGCGCTGCCCCAAGCGCCGCGACGTGCTCCTCTTCACTCATTCGCTCGAGCATCATCTCGCGCACCGCTCGGTGAATGGAAATTGAGCGACCAGTCTCGTCTCGAGCGATGATTGCCCGTGACTCCAGGATTGCCAGGCGATCACGGAGATCCGGCCAATCGCCTCGATGTTCGAAGATGTGCAGCGGAATTGCGGCTGGCTGCGGAGCAAGGCACATCAACTGGCCTAGGAAGCCGCGACCCATCGCGTCAACGGCCGCCAAACTGCGATCCAAAATCTCCGCGGCCGTGGGTGGCCGGTGGGCGGCCGGGCTGTCTCTCGCGCTGCTCTCATGCTCCGCAAGGAGTTGGAGAGCCGTGACCTTGGACTCGCGTAAGTGGCCCGCGGCCAATTCCAAGGCCAACGGCACACGGCCCATGCCTTCGCTCAAACGCTCGATTGCGGCCTGCTCGTGACGGTTCGGAATTTGTGTGGCACCGCTCCTTGCGACCAAGAACTCACGCGCCTGTTCAGCGGAAAAAGCGCCAACAACGTGCGCGCGGGAATTTGGCCAGGCGCGAAGGCGGCTCGTGATAATGATTGGACCCTCGCCGAGCTCAGGTAGGAAACGCGCCAACCGGGCCCAAGTCGGGGCGGTGTCCACACCGTCGATGATCAAGAGCCATTTTCCAATTCGCTCGGGTACACGAAACCATTTCAGAACAGCAAGTAGGCGCGCGGAGTGACTCGCGACCTCATCGGGAACGAGCCCGAGCGCATCGCTCCGAGCCAGCGCCGCCAAGCCCACCTCCAGCTCCACACGAGAACCACCCGGGAGCATGAAGACGAAAGGAAACACATTTGCCCGGTACAGCTCCCATCCCAACTCTACGGCAACAGTCGTCCGCCCCGTGCCGCCTGCATCCAGTCCCTCAGGCGGATGCATCACGACTACCCCTGCCTTGCGAACGTCGTTCCGCAGCCTGCCGAGTAGTTGCTGCCTCCCAATGAATCGATCACTCAAAGGAGGATGCGGAAGCCGCGCAAACCTCCGGCGCGCCATCAGCTCCAGCCGTAAGTCGCGAATCAGGTTCGCCAGATGCTCGCCGTCCGCAAAAGTCTCACAGGGCTCCAGGGCGCGACGCTGTTCCTTCTGCAACTCCCGCAGCTCGAACTGCTCTTCTGGCAAGTGGGGAACAGGTGTCTGGGCCGTCGTAGCAAACGCGTAAAGCGGTTTCCGCAGACTATGCGCCACATCCACCTCGTAATGGCCAAACGACCGCCTCGGCGCGTGCAGCGTGCGATCCCGCGGTTCCGGACCATACGTCGTGCCCGCAAGGTGGATCACTGCCTCGCAGCGGCCGATGAGCTGATTGAGAACTCCCTCCAGCGGACCGTACGCTACTGTGTAGTCCACAAGTTCCACCGGCTTAGCGCCCATCTGCTTGAGAGTCAGCCGCACAATGCTCCGATACGCGTCCAGTTCCCTTGGCGTCGCAGAGATGTAGATTTCGGGGCAGTAGATCATGAAGGCGTCCCACCTATCGGTGCTCGGCGGGAGTGAGATGCGGACAAGTGTCTGCGCAGCTGACAGCTCAGGGTATGATCAAGGTCATTCCCGGCTTGATCTTAGCAGTGCCTTCCAGCGCGTAGAAGTTTGCATCCTGGATGTCCTTCCACCGAGCCTTCGATTTATAATACTTCGCCGCAATTGCCCCGAGTGTCTCCCCAGTCTGCACTACGTGGGTACGCGAGCCCGGCGGTACAGGCCGCTGAATTTGCTCCCCCTTCTTCGCCCCAGGCGCAGCGGTCGGCGGTGGAGCGTTTTTCTTGGCGCGCAGAGATGCGAGCGCATTGCGAAGTTCGAAATTCTCGTTCTTCAGACGTACTGCATCCTGCTGGGTTACGGGGCTGCCCTTGGTTAACGCGGCCAACATCTTCTGTTCTCCCTCCTTCCGATAGGCCCGTGCATCCTTCGCGTACGTGCCGCTTGGGGAGAGCCGCAGGTAGCGCTCGTAGTGATGCAGAGCATCTAATGGACTTCCAAGCTTCTCGGCGTAGATGAGCGCCATACGATAGTGGGTTTCGGCGGAGTCCGCAGAACCATCGAGAGACGCCTCGTAGTGCGCAATCGCGCCTTGGAAATCGCCAGCGGCCGCCTTTTTCTTCGCCGTCTCAAGGTTCTTGCCCTTGCCTTGATCGAAGATCTGTTCACAACCGCAGAGCCCAAGCGCCGCTACTAGCAGGAGCACCCTGAGATTCGGAGAGCGCAGGGAGGTCATCATCCTACGATCTTCCTCAAGTCGGTTTTCTCGAGCGCTTCGTTGATCCGCTTCACCACCTGTGTCCGGGCAAACCATTTGTAGTTTGCCGGGATGACGTGCCAGGGCGCAACTTCCGTTGAGGTTCGCTCGAACATGTCCTCGGCAGCGGCGTTATGCTCGGTCCATTTCCGCCTATTGCGCCAATCTTCCTCGTTGATCTTCCAGTGCTTGTACGGATCAGCCTCGCGCCGTCTAAAGCGCATCAGCTGCTCGTCCTTGGATATGTGAAGGTAGAACTTGAGGACGATGGCGCCGTCGTCGGCGAGCATTCGCTCAAAGGAGTTGATCTCCGCAAAGGCCCGCTTCCATTCCTTTTCAGTCGCAAAGGCCTCAACCCTTTCCACGAGTAGCCGTCCATACCACGAGCGATCGAAGATCACGGTCTGGCCCCTCAAGGGTAGTTTCGACCAGAATCGCCAGAGATAGTGGTGCTGATACTCCTCCTCCGTGGGCTTTACGACCGAGTTCACCCGAAGCAATCGGGGATCCAGACGCTCGACGATCCGTTTGATCGCACCACCCTTACCCGCGGCATCGGGACCTTCGAACAGGATGATTAGCGCATGCTTCGTCTCACTGAGCGCCCGCTGGTAGTTCAGCAGGCGCAGTTGAGCCTGCTTGAGCATGGGCTTGTAGTCGTCCTCGGAAATCGAGGGATGCTCGAGGTCATCGAGCTTCTTCCCGCGTTTTAGACCGATGGGCTCAACAAAGTCGGAGGGCATGCTGGCCTAGAGATTTCGATTCTGCAGCCAAAGTGCAAGGCCTTTGCCAATCCTACACTGACCCGCCTGGCAATGGGATCGCCTCATCAATAAGCATGATCGGAATGTCTGCGCGAATCGGGTACAACAACATGCCATCAGCGCGCAGGAGTCCTCCCTCTAGCGGAGCCTGCGGCGGAGTTCCCCGGCGATCCACCAGCTTTTGCGCCCAGACCTGATCAAGCACGGACGCCGGGGCCAAACTCACGGGCTGGTGGGTCTCAGGGCAGCAAAGAATACTCAGGAGCTCGTCAGAGATCATTGAAGATTAGTAGCTGAATCCGTTCGACCGGACCCGAACATTCGCCTCGCCACCTTCGTGCTGCAGCGCGCCGTCCAGAACTTCGGCCAGGTAGAGCGTGTGATCACCCGCTGGAATGCTCCCGATCACCCGTCCAACCAGGAAGGCCCAAGCTTCCGCAAACTGAGGGACGGCAAATCGATTTGGCGTTAGAACGTGTGCCGCAAAGCTGGCTGGAGTGCTGCCGCGGGCAAATGATTTCAAAAGTGCCTGGTTACCTTTGCTGAGGATGTGCAGGCCAAACATCCCCCCTGCATCGAGGACGCTACAGATCGGACGCCCGGGAGATATGGCCAGCGAGATCATCGGTGGCCTGAAACCCGCCTGCTCCACAAAGCTGCAGAGCATCCCAAACGGCTCGCCGGCGATGATCGCCGTTGCGATGTACAATCCACTGGCAATCTTCCCGAGCGCGGGTCCGACCCGATGCTCCTCCAGATCGTCTCGTTCAGGATGAAGCGCAGGCAGATCCACGGCGGCAATCAGTACTTGGGCATGCTCGGATCGACTTGCTCAGCCCAGGCCTGAATTCCGCCATCCAGGTTCCAAAGCTTCTGAAAGCCAGCTTCCTGCAACAACTTCAGGGCGCGTGCAGACCGCGTCCCACCTTTGCACTGGAGGACGATCTCGTCTGCCGAATCCAGCTCGCTCATCCGCGAGGGTAGTTGCCCCAGTGGGATCAATTGCGAGCCGGCGATTCGGCAGATGTCGTACTCGAAAGGCTCGCGAACATCGAGCAGGACGAACTCGTCCTTTCGGTCGAACTTCCCCTTCAGATCCGGCGCGCTGATCGTTGGAACATCCGCTTCCTCTTCCTCAGCAGCCTTGGCCTGTGGGATGCCACAGAATTGATCATAGTCGACCAGCTCGGTGATTGTAGGATGGTCTCCACAGATCGGGCACTTTGGATCACGGCGCAGCTTAAACTCGCGGAACTTCATCTTCAGCGCGTCGAAGCTGAGCAGCCGACCCATGAGCGGCTCACCGATCCCCATGATCAGCTTGATCGCCTCAATCGCCTGAATGACCCCGACCACGCCGGGCAGAACGCCTAGGACGCCACCTTCCGCACAGCTGGGCACCATTCCCGGTGGCGGTGGCTCAGGGAACATGCAGCGATAGCAGGGTCCACCCAGATGCGGTGCAAAGACCGTACATTGACCGTCGAACCGGAAGATCGATCCATATACGTTCGGTTTCTTCAGCAGCACCGCGATGTCGTTGGAGCAGTAACGCGTCGGAAAGTTGTCCGTGCCATCAATGATGATGTCGTATGGTTCTGCGATTTCACGAGCGTTCGCCGAGGTAAAGAACGTGTCGTACAGGTCTACCTGCACGTTCGGGTTGATCTCGCGAATGCTATCTCGAGCAGAGTTCCCTTTCTTCCGACCGACATCCTTCGTTCCGTGGAGGATCTGCCTCTGGAGGTTGGAGAAATCGACGACATCCCCATCCACAAGGCCCAATCTTCCAACCCCGGCCGCGGCGAGGTACAAAGCAATCGGTGACCCCAACCCGCCCGCTCCGATACAGAGGATGCTCGATGCCTTTAGACGCTTTTGCCCCTCCAGCGTCACCTCGGGCATGATCAAATGGCGCGAGTAACGGGCAATCTCGTCGTTTGAAAACTCAATGCGTTCCAGGCGGCTCGTGTCGATGATGCTGTTGGCCATATGATAAGTCGGAGGCCGACCCTAGCATGCTCCGCCGTTTTGCAAAGCGCCCCGGTACGCGTATGACGCATTCCGCCCCGTTCCCGGGGCTGCCGCAGCCTTACTCGGGAGCAGATTCCGCTTCAGTATTGACGATACTCTCTGCGATCTCCGTGAGCTTCTCGTCCGTCTCCTTCTCCTCGTCGAGCGTCTCCTGGAGCAGATCCACGGCTTCATCCTCATCCAGGATTTCTGCGAACGTCCGCACGGTCCCATAACCGGCAATCTCGTAGTGCTCGATCCGCTGGGCCTGCGCGATCAGAGCGGCATCCAGCACCTCGGGTGCGATATCCTCCTTCAGCATCCTCTGGCCCTCCTCGATCAAACCCTCCATCGCAAGACACTTCTCGCCTCGATTGTTCGTGCCGAGCAGCTCAAAAATCTCATCCAGGCGGCTGACGTGTTCCTCCGTCTGCTGCAGGTGCTCCTCGAACGCCGCCTGCAACTCCTCGTGCTTCGTTGCCTTGATCATCTTCGGAAGCGCCTTCAAAAGCTGCTTCTCGGCGCTGTAGAGGTCTTTCAGTTCGTGCAGGAACAGGTCGCGGAGGGATTTGATTTTCATACCAAACGAGCATCGGGCGTTCGGGACTCCGGGGACGTATGTTCCAGCTGGCATTCACCCCTCAGCCTGGGCCAGCGAAGTCTCCGCCGGCCCGGTCGTAACCTCCCCGCAGCCAGTGAATCGCGACCCGTGACACGGACAATCCCAAGTGTGCTCGGCACTGTTCCAGGCAACCGTACAGCCGAGATGCGGGCAGACCGGTGAAAGCTTCGTGACCTGTCCGTCCTCCGCTCGATAAACCGCGACTTTGCGCCCGTCGATGGCGAGAACTCGACCCTCACCCGGCAGCACTTCGGCAACCCCGGCCTCCTCCCCACGCGTGAAGCGCCGTTTCAGCAGGTAGTAGGGGTAGTCTTTGTTCTCGGTAAGATAGTCCCAGATGCTAGTCGGGGTAAGAGTCTTCCGGTCCAGCGCGAAAAGATTCCGCCATGGGTTGCGGGTGCCGCGAATCTCGTCCCGCGCCATCATCGCCGAGAGGGTGCCAAAGGTCATGCCGTTCCCGGAGAAGCCGGTCGCGAGGAACTGCACCGCGCTCTCCCTTCCAATGAAAGGTAGGCCGTCATTTGTCTCCAGCACCTGGCCCGACCAGCGATGATCCACCTCCGCTTCGGGGAGCAGCTGCCGCAGGCGACGCTCCAGCGCAGCGAAGCGCTCGGAAGTGTCTGCCTCCTGGCCAGTCTTGTGGTCTTCCCCGCCCCAGATCACGTAGTCACTCTCTTCGCCGCGCTCCACCCGGAGATAATAGTACGGATCGCTGGTGTCCCAGTAGAGCGCCTCGGGTAGGCGGCCTTTTGGGACCGTCGCGCCTAAAGCGTACGTATTGTAGGCAGCCAATTTCGTCTGTAAGAGGTCGCGCTTGAGCGGACCTTCAAAGCCGCTGTGGAGCGCGTGAGTGGCGAGCACGACTTCATGGCATCTTATGCGATATTCATTAACCCCAATAGTCCGCGGCTCCTCGTGGAACTCCGCGGCTTCTGACTCTTCATATATGGGCACGCCGCGCTCCTGAAGCACTCGAGCGAGGCCCGCGAGATACTTACCAACGTGAAACTTCGCTTGATTTGCGACCCGATAACCAGGTCGATTCAGCCCCGGCACCGCGTCGAGATAGCACGCATCGAAGCCCAGCTCCGCCGCAAGCGCCGCCTCATCCCCTAATGAGCGGACTTCCTGTGTCACATCTCCATCCAGCGAGGCCACCAGGAAACCAGGCACCCGGCGAAAGTCGCAGTCCATCCCCGTCTCGTTGACGATCTGCTGAATCTGCACGATCGCCGCGAGCCCTGCGTCCCACACTGCCGTGGCGTGATCTTTCCCGAAGCGCTTTACCAGTTCACTGAGCCGGGCGTCCGTGACACACGTGAGATGCGCGGTAGTGTGGCCGCTCTCACCGTGCAGGAGTCGGTCGCGCTCCAGTAGCGCCACCTTCACGCCTTCACGATCCAGTAGATAGGCTGTGGTAAGGCCGGTGATTCCCCCGCCTACGACCACCACCTCCACTTCGAGATCTGCTGCTAATCGAGGGAAACGAGGTATCGTCGCGGTGTCGAGCCACAGAGATGCCGTTTGCATACCGGTCCTTCGCCGACCAGGCCCTGCACGGCTGTCTCACGGCAGCGGAGGGACGCCGGCGCCGGCAAGGTCGAGATCGACGACGACGGGAAAGTGATCCGATGCCGCACGGGTGAGCAGTGATCGGGGAATGTTTACCGCCCGCACTTGGAACTCGGTACTGACAAAGACGTAGTCTAGGCACAACACAGGGAAAGTCGTCGCAAAGGTCCGGCGCGTACCCACGATCGGCACTTCGAGTTGCGCATCAGTAAGCGACTGTCGGAAGAGCCAATGCACCTCGCCACCGGCCGGCGAGTTCAGGTCGCCGCAGACAATTACCGGGCCTGCCGCACGGGCTGCGCCGAGCCAGTCTGGTCCCAGGATCGCACGCGCCTGTA
This sequence comes from Spartobacteria bacterium, assembly GCA_031389825.1. Taxonomy (GTDB): domain Bacteria; phylum Verrucomicrobiota; class Verrucomicrobiia; order Chthoniobacterales; family Chthoniobacteraceae; genus JANMSW01. Next base: position 16,714 of record JANMSW010000047.1, on the reverse strand, counting down.
CGCGGCGCTCTGCTCGACCGAGGCCGAAGTGCGTATTGATAATCTGCACCTCGCGTCCCTCGACGCTTACCGCCGCCCAGAGTGCGCCCCGCTGCTCCTTCAGGAAGCGAGACGGGGGTGTCGGTAGTGCTTCGGCCCGCACCAGCCGCAGCGGGTGTCGGCTCAGGATCGCATCCCCATACTCCTCATCAGCAATCCGGAGCGCGGCGTGGAAGTGCGACTCCATCGCCAAAATCTCCGCAATCGCCCGGGTCTGATTCAGCCCCTCGCTCCGCGTTCGCTGCGAATCGAGTTCCTGCAATGCGACCACATCGGGATCGAACCGGGCAATCACCTCCGCGATGCGCTCATGGCTGAGCCGACCATCCGTGCCCCGGCAGCCGTGCACGTTATACGTCATGATCCGCATTTCAGCGTCCTAGCTAGGATTCAGTGGCGGCTCGTGATGCACGATGATCGGATTCGTGAGCAGGGTGGAGTTTGGCAGAAGGATGCGGCGTTCATCCGTTTCCAGCGTCGTGTAGCGCAAGTCGATCTCCTTCACGATACCCTCGAGTCCCGTGACCGTGATGCGCGCTCCTCTTCGGAAGGGCCGGTAAAAAAGAATCAACGCTCCGGCGAGCAGATTAGCCAGCGAGTCCTTAAGCGCAAAGCCGAGCGCAAAGCCTGTTAGCCCCAGCCCAGCAACCAGGGCCGAGACGTCGACCCCCAGAGTCCCCAGCGCCGTGATCACGCCAAAGATCTTAATCCCGGCGCTCGCCACCCGCGCGGCGAGTGTGAGCAATGCCTCCCGATCGGGCCCCGTGCGGGGTGCCACACGTCGGATCAGAGCAGCAATGACCCTGCTTAGGACGTAGAACGCCAGCAGGACCGCCAATGCCATTCCGAGGCGAATGCCAAAGACCTTCAGTTGATTCAAGAGCGCCGGGTCGGGAGTAAGCACAAACGGGAAGCTAGCGTCTGTCCTGTACGGGCAGACAGCAGAGATTCGCGCGGCGTACATGCCAGCTCAACCAAAGGCTGGCTCCTGCCTGCGGACTCGGAGCCCCTTGTTAGTCAATTAGTAAGCTTCCAAGACTCAGCACTCTGCAGCCTCCCGCGACGCTGTGGGTCAAAAAGCCTCTCACGATGAGCGGTTTCTCAGAACTGACATCTTTTTAGCTCAATCTTGCTACACAAGAGCTCCGGTGCCGGAGCATTTTGCTCCGACGGTGCAGCTCGTTGCTCCGGCACCGGAGCATTTTGCTCCGACGTCGCGGCTCGTTGCTCCGGCACCGGGGCACTTTGCTCCGCCGTCGCAGCTCTTTGCTCCGGCCCCGGCGCTTTTTGCTCCGACGTTGCAGCTCGTTGCTCCGGCACCGGAGCATTTTACTCCGACGTTGCAGCTCATTGCTCCGGCACCGGGGCTCTTCGCTCCGATGTCGCAGCTCATTGCTCCGGCCCCGGGGCTCTTTGCTCCGACGTGGCGACTTTTCGCTCCGGTGCCGGAGCGTTTAGCCCCGACTTCGAAGCTGAAACACAATTCTGGTGGGACGGCAGCCTGCGCTACTCCGCACCATTATGCCTGATGGACGCCCAATCGGGGAACTCCTAGCATCGCGGGATGAACCTGCCTCGCAGCATCGGCGGATGGCTACTGCTGTTCTCTCCAGCCGGGCTAATTATCGCGGGCATGATGCTGCCAGGGATTTTCCGTTCGCTAGGTTGGACGTGGGCAATCAGCCCCGGTTCGTACGGTCTCGAGTTTGCGATCTACGCGCTGTTTCTCTCTGTCCCGTTATCCCTCGCTCTGGGGATCTGGATCTCGCCACGTGATCGCGGCTGGCCGATTCGGGTGGGAATCGGGATTTTAGCCGGCGCCTCGCTCATCGCCGCGAATTGCGGAATTGCGTTCGCCGGATGTATGACCCTGAGCGGAGTGGGGCTGCTCAAGTGAACTCGCTTATCGGTTCGGAGCAGCTGCTGAAACGGACAATTAGCCGTTGCCCCACCTGCCATGCTGCTGCGCCCGCGGAAGTCTGGCGCGTCGAGAGTGGCGGCAAGTCCCGAGTGATGTTGCGGCGCCGCTGTGAAGTTCACGGCGAGGCCGAGGCCTGCATCGCGAGCGATGCCAGGTTCTACTGGCTCGCGCAGGGAGATCCGGAAAACCAATGCTGCGGGAACAGCTGCAGCAGTGCCGCCGAGGGAGGCCCCTCCGGGACTCTGGGTCGCAACGCGCGAGCCGCCGTGAACGGCGCAGTGGGCGATTTCGCAAGCAGCAAGATGGACCGGCTCTCCACCTGCCTTGCATTGATCGAAATCGTCCGCTCGTGCAATCTTGCTTGCCCCACCTGCTACGCCGACTCACCGCTTCCCCCTACCGTCGATGCCGTACCTCTCTCTGAGCTTCAGCAACGCATCCAGGGAGTCGTGGATCGCAAAGGGCGGATCGAAATCCTGCAACTCTCGGGCGGTGAACCGACGCTCCATCCGCAGTTCTTCGAGTTGCTCGCCTGGTGCCATGCGAATCCCGGGATCGATTACGTCCTGCTGAATACCAACGGCGTTCGCATTGCCCAGGACGCGGCATTTGCTGCGCAACTTGCTGAGACCATGGCGTACGGGCAGTTTCAGTTGTACCTGCAATTCGACGGACCTCAGGAAGCTGGACAGCGAGAACTGCGCGGCGCCGATCTCCGCCGAACCCGGCTCCGGGTTATCGAGCGCTGCGAGTCCCTAAGGATTCCGATCACTCTCGCCATGACGGTGACACGGACGAACCTCATGCATCTCTGGGAAGCGGTACAGTTTGGACTCGGCTTCTCCAACATCCGCGGGATTAGCTTTCAGCCGGTGTTCGGAAGTGGGCGAAAGCCTGCCGAGCAGTGCGGGATGAACACTGCGGACGTGATTCTCGCCTGTGTGGAGCAGAGCGACGGCGGCCTCACGTTCGACGACTTCACTCCCCTGCTCTGCGGCGACCCGAATTGCGCGACCATCGGGTACCTCATCAAGACGCCTGCTGGAGTGCGATCAATGAGTGAGTTTGTCGACTACCGCGCGGTCCAGAGCTTCCTCCAGGATAAGGTGCGATACTCGCTGGATGATCTGGCGCGCTGCGGCTGCGAGAGCGAGCCACTCGGAGCGCTCCTCCACGACTTCGAGCTAAACGAAGCCGCGACCTTCCGACTCTTCATCAAACCCTTCATGGACTCATGGACATGGGATGAAGATCGCATTGACCGCTGCTGCACGCACGTGATCCGGCCCGATGGGAAGCTGGACTCTTTCTGCCGCTACTACGGGACGGCGCCAGAGTCACAAGGAATGAGTCTATCCAAGTGACGTAGCCTCAGTTCTCGGATGGCATTGTCATACTATCCGCTCCTCTTAATTGCGGGGCTGGCAATCAGCTTGGTGATATGGATGCCCCGTGTCCGACGTGACCCGCGCCTATTAACGATCTTCGGTGCTTCAGTGCTCGGCGCATTCGCAGGAGCAAAAGTCGTGTACCTCGCAGCGGAAGGGTTTCTCTATTGGGAGAACCCGCAGCGATGGCTGATGTGGGCAACAGGAAAGACTATTCTGGGCGCATTGATTGGGGGATATGTCGCCGTCGAATGCGCCAAGAAGGCTGTGGGATATCGGGCACCGACCGGTGACCTCTTTGCGATGGCCGCCTCAATCGGGATCATTCTTGGACGCGTGGGCTGTCTACTTCACGGCTGCTGTCCCGGAGCGGTCTGCGACGCGAGATGGTGGACACTGGCGGATGCCAACGAAGTCGCACGGTGGCCCACAGTTCCCATCGAGATCGCCTTTAATGTTCTGGCCTTTGAGGGATGTCTAATCCTTCGCCGTCGTGCGCTGCTGCCAGGCCAACACTTTCACCTCTACTTGATCGGGTATGGCTTATTTCGCTTCGTTCACGAGTTTGTTCGGGATACTCCCCGCGTCTTGGGTGGCTTTTCGGGTTATCACTTTGCGGCTGTGGCCGTCGCCGTGCTTGGAACCACTGGCTTTATGCTCCGCCAAGCCGCCACTAACAATCAGGCAGTACGCTGACGATCTCGCTCCTCTTCCCTGCCGGCCGAGTCCTAACCGCCCTCATCCCGCCCGCCGAGTAGCTTAGAAAACCAGCCCCGAGTCTGCGGTTCATCCGCGCTGCTAAGTACTGTAGCAGCGGGATCCATACACGTCTGCACCAGTGCTTCGGCCTCGACACTGGTCCGCTCTCCGTCCTTCACTTGTGCAAGATCGGTGATGATCGGCAGGGCTGCTTCCGATGCACGTAGCGGAAACAGATCCGAGACAGCGGGCTCGCCTACAACCAGGTCGAGCCAGGGCTGATCGTGCGGGGCGATGAGCAGTAGAGGTGCGTCCTCATGAAGCGCACGGCTAAGGAGTCGCCCCCAAAGCAAATAGTCATGAGCACGGTCACGGCCATTAGCAGGTACGCGGAAATGAACTGATGAAAGCTGCGACCGCTCTTTGTACTTTGCGGGGGTGAAATCACGTGCTCGGCTTAGGATCGCAGCAACGGCGGGAACGAGTGTCTCGGGGGTAACATCCCAATCCTTTGGCTCATGTTCAGACGCCGGAGTAGGCTCAAGCCGATCAATCCACCCCTGGAAGTCTCCCTGGCATTGCGCAAAAAGCGAGCGGACCCGATCCGCCGAGCGCGTCGTCTTGCAAGCCGTCTCAACCGTTCCAAGCCAGCCAAGAATAGAGCCCAAGGAGGTCTCGAGGGGGAGACCTGAACAATGAACGAGCGCGAGCATCGGAAAATGCGCGCGACGCTTTCCATCTGTGGAGGACCAGAGCCGGCCAGCGATGAATTGCGAGCCGCGGCGCCAGAGCAGCGAGTGGTCGAATGCTGGAAGGCACTCACCTTCGGCGAGCCGCGCCCAACCCCCTGAACTCACCTGCCCTCCAATGCCCTGCACGTAGAGGAGCTGCTTCACCATGACGAGGCTCGCCGTGGCAACGAGCAGATCTTCCACGTGATCGTCCCAACCGGGATGCTTCCCAAACAGGGCGAGGAGCCCTGTTGGCCGGACTGGCTCGGCAAAGCGATCCCGCAGAAACTCTTTTGCAAACGCGCTCATCGCGCATTCAGCTGAGGCAGTCCGAGGGACCGGCGCGTTGGCCAGGATTCGAGTTCAGGGATGGGCTTCTCGAATCGAAGCTCGACCCAAATGAGTTTGCTGGCCTCGGGAGGGAGCGCGATCCGCCAGCGAGTGCCCTCGGCGATGCGCGTCGCGTGACGCTCTTCGAGAAGTTGCAGGGCAGTCCACGTCGCGGGCGCAGGCATATCGACGGCGACTCGCTCCTCGGCAACGGTGCGATGAAAGTGGAAATGGAAGGGCTCGAAAAGTGTGAAGCGACCGAGGTCAACCTCAGTCTCTCCGTTCGTGGCAACCCGCCCGGTGGTTCCGAACTTCACGACCTCGCCGTGAGCAACGGTGCCGGCACGAAGCTGGACAGCCTTGAAGGCTTCAATACCGGTTTGCTGCCCGGACAGCTCGAACTGCTGCCTTCGCCCAAGCAGGATAACCTGGCAGAGCCGAAGGCTCCGCTCCGCTGTGACGAGCGCATCCGCGACCGGCGCGAGCGTCTGGATCCTGGCCCCCAACTCCACCACCTGCTGCTTGTTCTTGGCCTTCAGCCCGGAAAATGTCTCCGCCTGAAGGTCAGTGCGAATGCGCTGAATGAGCCCCACGGCAGCAATGAGTTCATCCGGCTTGAGATCCGCAGCGGCAGTATTCGGCGGCCACACCAAAGGAAAGCGAGCAACAGCTCCAACCCGATCGCTCACCTGACGCACGTACGCCTTGCAGAATTCTTCGCTGTGCAGCAACTCGGCGCGACGGAAACAGTAGTCGCTGATCGCTACGACCTTTTCTCTGAGTTGCCCTGGATAACCCTGCACCTCCTTCTGAATCTCACCGATCCGTTTGAAGATGTCGGCGAGCGGCTTCCATCCCAACCCAATGAGCTCGAGAGTGGAGGCGTAATTAATGGGCGGAGATGCCTTGATGGCCGCGTCGTACACTGTCCATCGCGCTTTATAATCAGGCGCGCTCTCGCCACCGGGCGCGAGGTGCAGCCGGTCGAGTTCCCGAAGCTCGGCAATCTCTGCATCGGAGAAACTTCCACGGAACTTCTCCTCCATCTTCGGGACGATGTCCTGCAGACGCTGGCGGATCTCTGGGAAGATCGGATATTTGCTCGCGGCCGGCGTCACACCGCCCGCAACCTTCTGGGTGGCATCGACAATCTGGGTTTTTAGATCCCCCGCCTTCGCTGCCCCGAGGAGTTCATCCACCTCCGCCTGGATAGATCGGGCGGTAACAAAGCGGGCTCGCCCTTCTCGCAGAAGCTTCTCGTACGCAACGACGAGCGAAATCCGGTTCTCTGGGAAAAGCCCAATCTCCTGCGCCTGCACCATCTTCTGGTCCAGGGTCTGGCGGGTATTCTGCAGCTGAGAAAAGTGATTCGACACCTCCGCGTCGCTCTCCTGTACCGGACGAAGTCCCTTTGCCGATGCATAGAGGGTGTCCTCCGCGCGCGCGAAGCGTTTTAGATCAGCGATGAGCGCGGTAAGGATCGGGAATGCGTCAGATCCTGACTGCAAGCTGCGTCGCGCGTCTTCGAGAAAACGCACCAGACCGCGATCAATCGCGATGTTTTCAGCCATCGAGAACCCACCGCCAGTCCATTCCGGGGGCCATGACTTCGTCCCATCTGCCGGGGCGTAGATCTGGTCCATCAGGCGGACGAGTTCCGCGTCCGCCTCGGTCCCAGCGACATACCGGGTTAATGGCACGAGGAAATTTTCAGCCGTGATGGCGGGACCCGGCTGGCCACTCTGGCGCTTCGCAATCCCGGACTCCACGCGCACTAAAGCAAGCAGCGCATCGCCGTGCGCAAGTTGCTCGCTCTCGCTGAGCCGCATTTCCGTAGTGGTATCGCGCATCTTCTGGCGAGCCGCCTGAAGCAGAGGCGAAATGACGCTGTCCTCGAAAACAACGCGCTGCGCCCGCTGCCGGTCGCGGTCAATCTCCACCCCGAAACCCGCGATTGGGCGGAAAACCCAGCCCACTCGTAACGGCTTCTCGCTGAGTTCCCGGAGACGCTGGTGAAACTGCTCCAAAGTAAGGGCCGGCTCGCTAAAAAGCTGCCGCGTCTCCTTGCGCGCACCCTGGCCCACAGGTTCTTCGCCCATGTACTTCCAGCGACCCAGCGCGTCCGCGATGACTACCGGTTTCCAAAGATCACCTTCCCAGCCTTCACCGGCACGAGCCCAGTATCCGCTCTGCCGCCCAATGCTCTCTCGAAGTGAGCGATACCCAAGGACGGAGAAAGTCAGCAGGATGAGCGCTGCGACAAAGCCTGTGCCGAAAAGCGTGATCCGCCGCTTCAGCAGGAGTTGTTTGGTGTCTGAGGCGCTGGTGACCAGCCCACGTTCCTGAAAACTCTTCGCGGTGAAGACGTCATGGAGGAAGTACGAGCGTTCTCTTTCCCACGCGCGCCCTTCGGGAAGCATCTCCACGTCGATCCCCAAGGCACCCGCCAACTCCTGATCAAGCGCAGAGCCTTCGCGCATGGATGAGGTGAAGTAGATGCCGCGCAGGAAGAGCGGCTTCGCAGTCCATTCACCAGCAGTGAAGATCGCCTGCAGATACTGGCGCAAACTTGGTGCCACCAAGTTGATCGAATGAGGCAGCGCATACAGGCGATCAACCTCATCGGTACGTCGCTCGCCTTGCCGCGCCACCGGATCCAAGAGGAGACCGAAACGGCGGCGGCGCAGGCGATGGACAACTTCGTAGATGTGCTCGTCGACAAGCTCCACCCGGAACGGCGCGTCAAGCGGATCGGGGTTGGACCAGCCGAGCATCTGCTGCTTGGCAGTAGCGTCGTTCAGCTCTTCGAAGAAGTCGCGAAAGCCATTCAGCAGGTCGCACTTTGTCACCACGACATACACCGGAAAGCGGATATCGAGCGCTTTCTGAATGCCCTCGAGTTGCTGCGCAATCCGGCCTGCTTTCTTTTTAATCTGGTCCGGTGTGTCCTTGATCAGGCTTTCCGCTGGAATCGCGAGAAACAGCCCGTTCACTGGACAATCGGGGCGGTAGCGCTTGAGCAAACCCAGGAACTCCTGCCACTCGCTGGTCGAGCCGGGTGGAACTTCTTCAAAGAGGAGACGACCGGCCGTATCGAGAATGACGGCTTCGTTAGTGAACCACCAATTCATGTTGATGGTCCCACCGACTCCTTGAAACTCATCCTGCATCCCAGGTGGGAAGCCCACATCGCTGTGGCGAATTGCCTCAGTCTTCCCGGCACCGGGCTCACCCACAACGACGTACCACGGCAGCTTATAGAGATCCTTGCCCGTGGCCTTGTAACGCTGCAGGCCCTGCTCGAAATTTCTCCGCAGGTTGTCAAGGCGAGCGCGGCGGGCGGGATCGCTGACCGCCCCTGGTGTCGCCGCATTGTTCTGCTGGAGCTCACCTCCGAAAGTCGCAGCGCGACGATCGCGATGACGCTGCAAGAGGAAGCGAAAGCCGGCTACCAAACCAACAACAACCAGAACACCGGCACCTACAATCAATCCAGCAATCGGGCTCAGCGCAGCGCTCACCCCCAGGATCGCAAGGAACATGAGCGCCACGAAGATGTACCGCGTCCATGCAGGCAGGCCCTGAATCTCGCGAAGTAGGAAGTAGAGGATTTCCATGATCGGCGAACTAGCGAGACTTCCACAGATCGTGGACAAGGATCTCGCGCAAAGAATTGGCGAGCTCCTGAGAGGCCGTGTGAAAGAGTGAGAAGTTGACTGCGAGGACGATTGCGCAGAATCCGGCGAACACGATGGCGATGGTCGCCAGTTTCACCCCAGGCCGCTCCACGAGATCACGGGAATCGGTATGCTCGTATGCTTCCGGACAGATCCGCGCCCGCTGGTCCGGATCAAAGACGCGGCCAATCCTCTGCGAAGCCTCGTTCATCTTCTTCCTCAGGAACTCTGGCTGGCCCGCATACCACCCCTGAAAGCCGAGACCTAGGCAGGCATAGTAAACCTCCAGTCGCTCATCTGCTTCGCTCCCCTTCTCCGCCAAAGTCTCATCGAGTAAGTCGAAGAACTTCTCGTCGCCAGCCAGCTCGTTGCGTTCGTACGCCATCCGGTTCTTATTCCAAACCGGCGCGAGGGTGAGCTGACTCTCCGCGATCATGGAATCCACGAAGAAGATTAGCGGCATCTCCATTCGACGATACTGCGACGCGAGGCGCTCACGTTCTTCCGCCTGTTCTGCCATATCCGCGAAGAGCGCCACGATCGCTGGTCGCAACGCCTCCATGGTCAAATCCTCACCGCCGGGATTGCGAGCGATCCGGTTCAGCATGCACACATACTGAAAAAGCGGTTCAGTGAGTTCCAGGAGCGTCATACTTCGGAGCCACCAGGCGGCACGGTCATGTACAAAGCGATGTCGTAGTCAGCTTCATGATCAGTCCACCGAACGATCGCTGCCCGTTCAGCCAGAATCTGCTGCCAGCTGCGGGCACTCTCATGCCTGAGGAGCCGGTAGAAGTGCAGGCCGGATTGCGACGGAAGTTCCAACGGCGCAAACCGCTCCTCCTTCAGCAACACGCCCCGGATTGCCCGGGCCGCCATGCTCTGTGGCATGAGCTTGAACCGGTCAGCATCCTCGACCAGCGATGCGAGTTGAACGGGATCTTCGGAGGTGCGGATTCCAAGGAAATATTCGTTCGGTCCTTGGATATGCCGATCTTCGAACGCAGCAGTGAGCAGTCCGTTGGACTCGACGAATGGGAGCTTGATGAAACTCGGCGCCACCGCCCCGCGAAGCAGGCCTCGAATCTTCGAGGATAACTCGGCGAAGGCCAGATAGGGACTATCGTGATTGTACGCGGGCACCTCGAAATCGTCGCGATCGGGATGCAGGGCAGTTAGTTCACCAAGCAGCTCCCGAAGTTGGAGATAGATAGCGAATGGCTCCACGCGCGGAGCCTCGACGAGCGCCGGAAGCGTCCCGCCAAAACGATTAAGCGTGCGCAATCGCATGAGTTGCTCGAACTGGAGTCCACGAAGATTTTCCAGGCTGAAACCCGCGCGGGTAAGCTGAACAACCAGCTCCTGACGACTCGCCACAACCTGACTCGCGAGATCGCGCACCAGTTCTCGAAGCACTGGGGACCCATTTAGCAGAAGGCAGGGTCCAACAAACTCCGGATCGCGTCGAGGCACTCCCACCTCCTCTCCGACTCCGCGGACAATCCGAAGCAAAGGAATAGTCTCCAGGTCGGAACGATCTTCAGTTTCGAGCAGCAGCCTCGCATTGATCCTCCGAACCAGCATTGGTTTTGCGTTCTCGCCTGAGTTCTCGTCGGAGAACTCCGCCTCAGCCAACCGGTAAAGCAACTTAGCGCGCGTATCGCCCGTCTGCTCGAGCGGTAGCGTGTTCGCGCGCTCAGCAAACCAAAGTGGCACCCCAAGATAGACGGTGAAGTTTCCTCCACTCGACGCAAAGGCCTGCCGGATGTCCATCGACGGTAACTCGGCATCCTGCGGGAAGCGCACTTCTACTCCACTCGGCATGACGGCATGCAGCCGATCGAACCGGAGGCGCAGGCTCTCGAGTTCATCAATCGAGATCCGAGCCTCTACCAAGCCGTATGGATAAGCGAAGCGAAGCTGTCTCTCAGCGGCGACGAGATCGTTCACTCCTTTCTGCAAGCGCTGGAAGTGGTGCGGCTGCAGGAAGAGACCTTCGTGCCAGTGGATCTGAAGAGGCATAGATTACAGGATCGGCGAACGCGTGGATGGTCACTTAACCATCACGGGATGTCGAGCGGTCTGCCCCCAGCACGAGGTCTTCAGTGCACTTGGCAATTGCCAGTGTGATCTCTTTCTCCACGGCGACACCGTTGATCTCATTGAACAGACTGACGTAGCGGCGCCAGCACTTCTGTTCAGGACCAAGGAAGAAGCCCGACTCTGCCTCTGCCTGCTGCTGAATGGCGGGAGGCGCAATCCTGGAGAGGAACTGGCGCGCAAAAACTTCGCCCGTTGAACCAATCCCAGCAAGCAAGCCCGCTACGAGTTGACGGGTCTTGTCTAGCACTTGCGTGATCTGAGCGGTGGAGACTTCGTCATCTCCGGTGAGGTATGGACCGGCAATCCTGCGGTAGTCCGCCTCCGCTCCGCCTTCGCGGCGTACCACTGACTTCGGCGCGAGCTGCTTCCAAACGCTCCAGGCAACTTGGTCAACAGTAACGGTGAAGTCGACCAACACGGCAATCAGCTTAAGGACACGCTGCGATGAGAGCTGCTGCTCGGGAGCTATTCCAAGCTTTCGCTGCAATTCGATTGGCACCGATTCACTCGGCGGAGGAAGTGACTTCGGTGACTCTCCTCGAACAGCCGGTACAGCGACTTCGCGCATGGTGGAGATTCCTGCCGCTTGCAGCTGTTCAGCGAACGCTTTTCGTTGTTCGATCGAAAGATACGGAGCCGCTTCCACAAGCTTTGCTACCAGCGCTTCAGGAGAATCATCGATCGGCGCAGCCACTCGGCTTCCCGGAGCTCCTTCCCAAGTCGGAAAAAGGTGCGTGAGCGCCTGCAGATGGTCCTTCCTCCTGGCTGGCGCGATATCTTTTAAGGCGCGCGTGAGTTCTTCCGCAAGATACTCGCGCCGAACGTCCGGTTCGTCCTCAGCAAAACTCCCCAGGAGGAGTCTGAGCCGGGCCGCAATACCATGGGCCCATGCGATCTCGTCATTTGAGCGGGTGACGCGCACAGCTCCGGAGCCTGCCGCGCCGCTGCCCCACCCTGTCTCATCGGTCACAGGCGCAGTCATTATCTGGTGGTAGTACCTCGTCTTAGGGATGCGGCTCAAGCCCTGTCCACCGAAAACCCGTCGTTGCCAGGCGATTTTGGCTTTTGGTTCATGGCTGTGGATTCTACAACCAGCGCCACATGTCTGCGGTCGCGCGAGAAACACAGCCGGTCACTTTGCAAGCTGGCTACCGTGCGGTGGCACTCGAGCCGGGCAATACATCGTCTGCATTGCGCTTGTCTGTGGTCATCAAAGAATCGCCTGATCCAGTAGGAGGACCGTTCGTTTCGCTGGGCGAGACTACCGATGCGTCAATCTATCTGGGATGTGTCATTGATGCTGACGGTCATCCGCATGAGTGGCTGGAAATCTGGATACAAAACCTGGAGCGCCTTGAAGAGCGGCATCCAGGATACGAATGCCTGTTCTGTAATGAGTTGCTCGACCGGCAATGGCAACGTCAGGCAGCACTATGGAAAGCCCTTGATCCCGACACCCACATAGCAACGCGCTGGGAAAGAGTTCATCCTCTTCCACTATACTTGGATCTCGCCCTGCAGCATGCGCATCACCCGCGAGACCTCTCGACAGGTGAACATTGGGCGCTGTGCATTGACGATGCCGCTCTCGTAGCCGCAGGACTTCCGCCGTACAGCACTTCGCTGGCACGTTATCTCTGTACCACGGGGACGGAACAAGCGCCTGCCCGTTATGCTTCAGTATCAGCGAACGCAGTCGAAAGTAGCGCGACTCTTCCGCTCAAGGAAGCAATCGGCAACCTTGTTCCTTTCAACCCAGCGGGCGGACTGATGATGGTTAGGCGCTTTGCTCCCCTGTCGATAGATGAATGGTCCGATCTCCTTTCGGGCACCCCGTGGAAAGGAGTAGTACATGGGCGGAAAGCGTTTCGGCTTGGTCCACCCTATAACACCCTTCAGGATGCAAACGCCATCCAGCAGGATCCGGGTTATCTACTGCTCTCCTCGCGCGGGCGGGCAGGACGTTTACTGGAAAGCTACCACCTAAAGTTGCAGGCTCTGGTCGCGGCCTTTGAGCAATGTCGAGCGTGGGTGGAGCGGGAGCAGCTTCCCTTCCTTAACCTAAGTACAGAAAGCTTTAGGGTGGCACTGCCTAACGTTACCAGCAGCCTGCCTCGGCTATGGAGTGCGCGCACGGAACTCGGACGTCCTGGTAAGGCCATCGCTCTGCCCGTGCAGAGCACCGATGCGCGCTATTTCACGGTGCCCGATGGCGTGGCCACCTCGATCTTCCGTCCTGCTTCAGTCCATGCAGGGGTTCAGGGACAAGCTACGATGCGAGTCCGCAAAGTGGATGGAGAGGAATCCGGGGCAAGTATCGAAGGAACATTGGTCACCAATGAACAAGTAAAGATCTCGGCTAGTGACCTGCTCTGTTTGCAATTCGCACTCCCAGCAGGGCGAGTTGAATTGTACGCGCATTGGGTCGAGGAGTCCGAAGGTCTCTCGTCGCAGGAACTTCGGTTTAAAACGCTGCCGCAGCAACTTAGTGGTGCCGTGCTTACCTCACTCCGTGAAGCGGAAGGGGTAGCTCTTCCTCACGTGAGTTTTGCGACCTCGCCCGTCGTCAGTACCCCAGGGGATCTTTATTCCCTCGCGGTCGTAGCAACTCGTCTCCTTTTGGTGAACGCAGAAACGCCACTGCCAGCGGTGTTCGATGAGCTGCTCTCCTTCGGAAAGCTGCTCGCGGAGCAACACGACCCTTCCAAATCTCTGGCGGAAAGGGCCGGCACGCTCGCCCGCTCTGACGACCGTTGGCAGACTTCACTCGGGCCGCAGCGACTTCTATGCAGCGGGCTTGAACCAGAAGAGGCTCTTGGCATCTTTCCCGAGGATCTTTGGTGGGAAACCATTGGACTTCTCCTCCGTCTCATCCCTGGACTGGGGCCAGATAGCTTCTGTAGAGACTTCGGTGATGCGCCCAGTCTCGCTTTGGAACGGGCCTTTGATGGTCCGCTCGCCGCACTAGCAGACCTCTCCACCCGATCCCGGAGTCTTATCGCAATTGATTGGACCCATAACCGCGAGATCCGCTCGGTCCTCGAGTCGTTCATCGCTCGCACCAACTAAATCATGCGTTCAGGCGATCCCGACCCTCAGGCAGGCTTCACGCTTCTTAACGAACTTAGTGAGAGCGAGATCGACTGGTTGCTCACAGAAGGTGAGACCCTCTTTTGTGAACGGGAAATGATTCTCGTGCAGGAGAGCTGTCGCATCGAATATCTATACCTAGTCTTGGAAGGCGTCTTTGGTGTTTCCGTGGGTGGAACTCAGGGCAAGGAGATTGCGAAACTAGGACCAGGTCAGATCGTTGGGGAGATGTCGTTTCTAGAGGATCGTCCGGCATCGGCAACCGTGACAGCATTGGAAGGATCACGGGTCATCTGTATACCAAGGGCAAAGCTGGAGGCGAAACTTCGCTTGGACACGGCCTTTTCTGCTCATCTACATCGTGCGCTCGGAATCGTTACCTCGCGACGCTTGCGTGAGGCAGTTGGGCAGTTGGGCCGCTGGTTGGAGTCGGCACCGAGTGCTGAGCCCGATGTGCTTGCCCGATGGGAGCGCATCGCGCGCATCACGCAGCAATTCAAGGAGCAGATTATCGACGTCGGCAAGACCCTCGACGGGAATGACTCTCCGGACACAAGCGAAGTGAGCGTCGCCTTGCAGATCTTCAGCCAACGAATCGATGAAGCCATCGGCGACGGGTCTCCAGAAAATATCGATGCGCGGGAGGAACTTGGTGCGCGAATCCAACGGGAGCTCCTCCCCTACTTCGCGAAGGCTCGAACACCTCATCAGCTCTTCGAGAAGCCCCGTGGATACCCTGGAGATTTCAGGGCCATCGAGATGATCATCGAAGCTAAGCCGGGTGGAACAAGCCCAGTGGGGGAGATGCTGGATAGCGCCTTCCTTCAACTCCCCACGTGCACTGCCCTCCGTGAGGCACCGCAGTTGATCAGCGCGGAATTTCAGGAGAACTTTGGCGCCAAGTCCACGAATGCGCTTCGCGTCGCTGCTATTGGAGCTGCGCCAGCAATGGAGCTTAGCGCCATGATCTCCCGACCGAATGGCGACTTTGCAACTTCCGCTACAGCTATCGAGTTCGATAGCGAGGCGCTTCTTCGCATGCGCGCTCACCCGCCATGCTCGGAGCCAATCCGCTTAGAACTGGAAACATTGGTGGACCTGGCGCTGGGGCGCCATCGAGTTCTGGCTGAGCCATATGACTTCGCCTACGCACTCACACTTGGGGGCGCACTCTCCGATCGTTTCTTCGTGGGAATGCTGAATTACTTGCACGAGATGTTAAAGCCAGGTGGATGGGCCGCCGTCGGATCGTTCCACACGTCGAATCCAGACAGGGCGTTTCTCAAGCACATTATCGACTGGCCGTTATACCATCGCACAGAATCCGACGTAGACTCGCTCTTTCGTCACTCTCGTTTCGGCAGCGCGTGCAACCGTTTCCGGTTTGAGCGACAGGGTGTCTTCTTTGTTGCACTCTGCGAAAAAGGTTAGTTCAGCGCCTATCTAAAATCATGACAAACGACGTTCCCCAAGCCCGTACGCTGACCTTCCCCGAACTTGTCGTGGCGCGGCGAGGAACAGACATCATTGCGCGGTACCTCCAGGATCAACTCGTTGGATATTTGGAAACGCTACGTCCCCTCTTGGATCCAGATCGATTACTGGGACGCTTCTCGGGAGGGAAAGTAGCCGCGCCCGCTGCCGAGAAAGTCGTTGCTCAGATCCGGGAGGCGTACTCGCCCTTTACGGCACGACCCGTCAACCTGCCCCGGGACTTCGATCCCTCATGGCTGGCCGAAATCGACAACACCCTGGAGTTGCATCGTTGGGAATACTCGCATGAGGTCCGCACCGGGAGTGAAGCTAAAGTCATTACGATCAGTCATCCCACCCGCTGGGTACTTAGCTATAAAAGCGGCTGCAGCCTCAGCCAATACGCGCGTACCATTGTCACCAAGGAGGACCGACGTTCGGACTCATTCCGCAAGTTCGTGATCAATGCGCTAGTCGCGGCCAGTGCAGTTCAGCGCTGCCCTGGGTTTCAACAGTTGCTCTTCGATTTACGCTATAGAGTCGAAATCCAGGAGATTGCGGGTCTCGCCCAACTCCCGCTCGTGACGATCTCCTCCGTTCTAGAGTCTTTCCGCCCCGCGGATGATCTCATCCTTGCAGCCACCTCGTTCTCTGGAGTTTCCGCGTTCAATGAACTCATCGACATGTCGATTGTGGAAACGCTGGAGGATCCTTTGAAGCTCGCCATTGCGGAACGTGTAAAAGCACCGACTGCAGAGTGATGTATTGAGCCGAGGGACTGAAGGCCGATTGGCTGTGATTGACGTGTAAGCCACCGACGCTCGAAGGAGCAACCAACGGCCAGCATCTGGTGCAGAGCGGAATCTCAAGGCCGACAGAGACTCAATCAAACATAAAGGTCATAGGACCAATCTTGTGACCTTCTAGCCCGGATATTTCACACCGTGTTTAATGTCCCGGGATTTCAGCGCGAGAGAGGTTATTCCGCGATCGATTGAGGCATTTGGGCTGTCTTCCGCGAGGAACGGGCACACTGCCCCCTTTACCCCCTCTGCCGGTGAGCGCCGGGGGAGCGCTTCGGCGGGCTCATGAGGATCCCAGGGCGGTGCAGGCGTTCTGGACGAGTTGCTGATGAGGATAGGCACTGCTGAAGAAGAGCCGAACGCGCCGCGTGTTGCGCACGATGACTGTCCCGATCTTCAAGAGCTTCAGGCGAATGGTTGCGACTTGTGCGCGAGCCATCTCGCTGCCCTTGAGGCCCAC
>JANMSW010000043.1:0-136208 GCA_031389825.1 Spartobacteria bacterium | reverse complement strand
TTTCTTCATGCCGGGGAAGAGGGCGCTCACGCGCGAGACCGTCATCTCTTCCTGCTGCTTCTCGACATACGACTTGATGCCGAGAGCCAGGCCCACCACGATCAGAATACCGATCACATACTTCACGCCGCACTCCTACGCCTGGAATCTTTTCGAGATTCGAAAACTACCACAACGTCCGGATCGCGTCGCCTCGACAATCGAATGCTCCGAGCTGCAGGGTCTAGAGAGCTAGAGAGACGCCTTCCGTAGACGCAAGGCGTTCGTGATCACCGAGACGGAGCTGAACGTCATCGCCGCGCTCGCGATCACGGGCGAGAGCAACAGGCCGAACACCGGGTAGAGAACACCGGCCCCGAGCGGCACGCCGAGGAGGTTGTAGCCGAACGCGAACACGAGGTTCTGGCGGATGTTGCGCATCGTGGCGCGTGACAGTCGCCGCGCCCTCACGAGCGCCCCGATGTCGCCGCTCACGAGCACGAGGCCCGCGCTCTCTTTCGCGACGTCGGTCCCGGTGCCCATCGCGATTCCCACCTGCGCCTGCGCGAGCGCGGGCGCGTCGTTGATGCCGTCGCCGGCCATCGCGACGACATGCCCTTGCTCGCGCAGTTTGCGGACGCGCTCGTTTTTGTGCTGCGGCTCGACGCCGGCTTCGACTTCATCGATGCCGAGCTTTTGCGCGACGGCGCGGGCGGTGCGCTCGTTGTCGCCGGTGAGCATGATGACTTTGATGCCGAGCTTGTGCAGTTGCGCGATGGCGCCCGCGGTTGATTCTTTGATCGGATCGGAGACGGCGAGGATGCCAGCAGCGCGTCCGTCGATGGCGACGAACATCGCGCCGTGGCCTTGCTGTTGCAGCTCCGCGGCTTTGGCTTCGAGCGGATCGAGATCGCTGACGCCTTGCGATTTGAGGAACGGCGCTTTGCCGACCAACACGCGCTTTCCATCGACTTGGCCGCTGACGCCGCCACCTGTCGTGGATTGAAAATCGGTGACGTTCGCAGGCTTGATGCCGCGTTCCGTCGCGCCGCGCACGATCGCCGCAGCGAGCGGATGCTCGCTGTGCGCCTCGACGGCCGCCGCCGCGGTGAGTAGCTCCTGCTCCGAAATCGACTCCGCCGGGATGATCGTGGTGAGACTCGGTTTGCCTTCGGTGAGCGTGCCCGTCTTATCCACGACGAGCGTGTCCACTTTCTCCATCCGCTCGATGGCTGCGGCATCTTTGATGAGCACGCCCGCCTGCGCGCCTCGCCCGACGCCGACCATGATCGACATCGGCGTGGCGAGCCCGAGCGCGCACGGACACGCGATGATGAGCACCGCGACCGCATTCACGATCGCGTAGGCAAACCGCGGCTCAGGCCCGAGCCACACCCACATCGCAAACGTGAGCAGCGCAATTGCGATCACGGCGGGGACGAACCAGCCCGCTACTTTGTCAGCAAGACCTTGAATGGGTGCGCGGCTGCGCTGCGCCTGCGCCACCATATCGATGATCTGTGAGAGCACCGTATCGCTGCCGACGCGCTCGGCTTCCATGAGAAAGCTGCCGGTGCCATTCACGGTGCCGCCGCTGACCTTATCGTCGCTCGTTTTCCCGACCGGGAGCGACTCGCCGGTGAGCATCGACTCATCGACGTTCGTTTTGCCGTCGATCACGCGGCCATCGACCGGCACTTTCTCGCCGGGGCGCACGCGCAGTTGATCGCCCCGCTGCACTTCATCGAGCGGCACCTCGCGCTCTTCGCCGTCGCGGACGACGCGCGCGGTCGGCGGCGCGAGATCGAGCAGTGCGCGAATGGCATTGCCGGTGCGGCTGCGAGCGCGCAGTTCGAGAACCTGCCCGAGCAGGACGAGGACCGTAATCACCGCCGCGGCTTCAAAATAAACGCCGATCTTGCCGTGCTGCTGGAACGACGGTGGGAAGACGCCCGGCGCGAGCATCACGACCGCGCTGTAGAGCCATGCCACGCCGACGCCCATCGCGATGAGCGTGAACATGTTCAGGCTGCGGTTCACGAGCGATTGCCAGCCGCGCACGAAGAACGGCCAGCCCGCCCACAGCACGACCGGCGTGCTGAGCGCGAACTGCATCCAGCGCGACGGATCGCTGTCGAGCCACATGGGCGCGCCGGGAAAAATGTGCGCCATCGCGACGAGGAACACCGGCAGGCTGAGCGCCGTGCCGATCCAAAACCGGCGCGTCATGTCGCGCAATTCGGCGTCGTCTTCCTCGCCACCGGCCGCGACGTTCTTTGGCTCCAGGGCCATGCCGCACTTCGGGCAAGATCCCGGATGATCCTGCTCGATCTCCGGGTGCATGGGGCAGGTGTAGATAGTCTTCGCCGCTGCTTTCCACGTCGGGTTGCGCTCCAGCGCCATGCCGCACTTCGGGCAGGTGCCCGGCTCGTCCCTCTCCACACCCTCGCACATCGGGCAGAAGTATTTCTTCGCCGGCTTGCGCTGCGCCGCCGCTTGCGCTGTCTCCGCCGCCGAATGGCCGGCGGCTTCGGCTTGAGAGTCCCCGCCGCAGCACGAATGCGCTGGCTGGCCGCTGTGAGTCGAATTCGGTTCAGGTTTCATGTTTCAGTTCCTCGGCGTTGTTTCGCACTAGCAATCCAAGCAGCCGTGTCTCGCGCAGTTGGCAGGTTTGTTTTTGGCTTCGAGAGCTGGCATCAAGGAGTGCATTCTAGGCGGAAGCGGATATTTTGCGCGGCTCACCTGCAAACGAGGTCGTTTGGACAATCCCTCCAGAAACCTCCATTCCTTCGTCAGGGGTTTTCACGGCGCTCAGGATTCAAAGAGCGCGCCACTTTGAATTTTCCGTCGCGGCATCCCGTCTCAGTGCTACGAACCATGAGAACACTATTTTCTACCGCCGCAGTTGTGATGAGCCTCGCATTCTCTGCTCTGCCCGCATCGGCCAGGGACAAGGAAACCCACCATGCCAAAGATCACGCGAAGGCGAATCACGACGCTTATCACGCGAGCGAGGCTGCGCGTCACGCGCGGGAGGCAGCGCACCGTGCGGCGCACAGCGGGCGCCGCGAAGATTTTCACCACGCGCAACACGACGCGCAAAAGGCTGCTGCTGCGCACGCGAGGGCGCACGCCTCGAAGCATCACGCGGAGCACGACGAGTAAGTTGGGCGAACTGCCGCCGTTCAGCCGGAGGGCTTTTCCTCCAAAGGCTCCCGCCTGATGCGGGAGAAGAGCCGTAACCGTTTTACAGGATCGTCGCGATTTCCCGCGGCCAATCGGGGTAGCGCGCCAGCGGGCGGCCGCCGGGACGTTCGATCGAAATCTTTTCGCCGGAATCGCCATAGGTCAGAAAGCGAATCTTCGCGCAGACTTTCTCGAACGCAGGGCTGAACGGCTCGTCTCGCAGCCAGGCGCCAAATTCCCAGGCAATCCAATCGCTCAGCCACAGGCACGGCTCCGACTCCGACGCCGCGACGGTGAACTGCATCGCCGGGTGCATCTTCCGGCCATACATCGCCTCGGCGATGGCGGCGATGGTGTCCTTGCTGCGCTCGAATCCTTTCTCCAAAGCCGCATTCATCCACGGTCGGTGTTTGCGATCATGCACGATCGTGAGGGACGCGCCGGACATGAGGCTGTTCACGCCGAAGTGCGTGATCAGCTCCTCCGTCGTGAGGATCAGATGCTTCCGCCCGACATGCCCATCCGGGTTCGCGAGCAAGTCAGCGACATTGGTTTGAATGGGGCGCTCTTTGAGCCGATTGAACTCCGCCTCGCAGCGCAGCAGATAGCGCAGGAAATCGACGTTGAAACCCGCGAAGCAGACTGCCTCCTCCGCCTGCTCCAGAAACACGGCGGCGAGCGATTCAGTCACCGGCTGAAACTTGCTCTCCGGCATTTTGCTAAAGTGCAGCTCCTTCGGCGGCTCACCGCGCCAGTTTTCTACGATGATCTCCCGCACCCGCGCGCGCACGGCCTCTACTTTGGCCTGCTGGATCGCGACACCACAGGTGATGTAGCGGTGCGCGGCAGTGCCAAAGCCGATGTCCCCGGATTCATCGATGAAGAGGCAAAGCGGATCACCGGACTCGGGGCGGCGGTGAAGATTGAGTTCCTGCTGCCGCTTCTCGGCGACCGCTTTCTCGGCTCGTTCGCGGTAGAACCTATCCTTGGTCTCGCCCAGCCATTCCGTCGAAGGGCGGCCGGCCGGGTTCGTGTCGCTCACCTTCGCCAGTTGGTCGAAGACGTGGGTGTTGGCGTAGTTCACCAGATGAACGAGCGGCGTCCCGCCTGCCTCATAGAAAGCCTGCGCGCAGATCACGACCCGGATCACGCCACCACGGCGCGAGTCTTGAAGGCCGATGCGATAGACTCGCGGCTCTTCAACGCCCGCTTCCACAAGCTTGAGCATCCACAAGGCATCATAGACGGCCCACAGCACGAAGGGGCGGCAGTCCCTTGAGAAGACGGGATGCTGCGCGATGTAGCGCTGAACGGGGTCGTCCATTTCGGTCACGACCGTGAGCCGGAGAATCGGCTGCTGGTTCTCGGTCCAACGCTCCTCCACGGTGAATCGGTAGGCAGGGCAGGGCAGGCCGATCTCGAGCTGCTCCAGGCAGCACGCCTCATCCACGCGCCCTCGCGGCTGCTGCACGCCGTCCCAAAATACCGGCTCGAAGTTCATTGGTGTGATTGGTTGAAACGCCACATTCCCGAGCGCTCAGCGCCGGAAAACGGGGTCGCAACGTAGCAGACGAAGCCGAAGATTTCAGGCTCCTTTCAACCCGCTGCATCGCCTCCGCGATGCTCCACCCGCCGCGATTCTGACTTACTTCGCGAGCAGCAGCCGGTTCTGCGTAGAGTCGAAAGTGACGGTGAATTTCGAGAGTAAGCCGTTGCCGAGCAGGCCGGATTCGCCGGGAAAAATCTGGCGGTCGTGAATGCCGGCTTTCACCGCAGTGAGCCGGGTGGAGCCGAGCTGCACTTCCGTGAAAATGCAACGCGCGGAGGAGGTCGTGGCGGCGATGCTCGTGCCGCTGAGTCTCTTTGCCTTTGCGGCAGTGCCCGTCCATTCCAGCGCTGAGCTGCACCCGGTATCGATCCGCATCCACTCGGCGGAATTCCCGGCGACGGCGACGCGGACGCAGAGGGCGTCGTTGCGCCGGATGAGCGGGAGCGACTCGCAGCCAGCGGTGCGCACTTCGCCGCGCTCAAGCAGGCGCAGCCGTCCGCTCGCGTAGTCGATTTGCACGATGCGGCCTCGGAAGAAATCAGCGCCGAGGAGGCCGTCGATTCGCTGGTTCAGTCCCGCGCTGACTCCGGCGAGATCGAGCGCCAGCAGCGAAGATGGCGCGCTCACGGCGCCGACGTGGGCGGTAAAGTCGTTCACGCGATAGGCGACGGCTCGGCCGTGGACGCCTTGCACGTTCTCGGAACGCCCGAGTTTCACGCCCAGACTGCGCGCCGTTCCGAGGTCGAGCACGCTGGCGCCCGCACCGGAATCGAGCAGGAAATTCAGCGGCTCGCGGTGGCCGGCGACAGCCAGTTTCACCCAGATCATTCCGCCCGAATAGCGGAACGGGATTTCGGTCGCGGCATGTGCGGCGACAGTAAGAAAGAAGGCGGTGAAGGCTGCGGTTAGCAGGCGGGGAAGGCGCACGCAGCCGCATCTAGCAAGACCCGTGCTCTGGGGAGTGGCGAGGCCGCTTTACTCTGGAAATACGCCCATCTTGGAAAACTTCCCCCGTTGGGCTGCGTGTATTTTGCCACGGGTGGCTATCTTTGTTCAGGCAAAAAGCAAGATCCCCCGCGACCGGCTGTCGCTGCCGGTCGGCGTGGGACTCTGCTCGTTCAGCTTGCCTGCTGAGCGTTATTTGACGGGAGCGAAGACGCCGAACTGTTGACCGTGGGCGTTCGAGCGAAGCTCGAAGCGCGTCTCGGAACGCCGCTCACCGCGTTTGTGCTGGTAGCCGACCCCGTGGCCACCAGCGAGGACGCCAATCGTCGTTTGATTTTTCGCGGTCTGCGCACGCTGAAGTTCGAGTCGGTTTCGCAATTGCTGGTCGTCCGCGAGCGCGGCACCGGTGCCGAGTGTTGCGAGGAGCGCGGCGGCGAGGGAGAGTTTCATTAGGGTTTTCATATGGTGTTTGATTTGGAGTTATCGCGATCGATGATTCGGTCGCTGTAAGGTCAAACACCGCAGCCTCACCCAAACCCTCACGGAATTTTGCGCGCGCCTTTCGCCCGATTCGAGGCGAGGAGAAAAAGTGCGAGGGTTTCGCCGGGACGCCGGTGTTGAATGAGACATGAGCAATCCAGAGCACGACGAACTTTCCCAAAAGCTGCGCGCGTGGAAGGTCGATCCGCAGATCCCATCCGGTTTTCAGCGCGAAGTCTGGCAGCGCATCGCCGCCCGGCAAGCGGAGCGCGAGGAAGCGTTCTGGCCGGCGACGGTGCAGTGGCTCAGCGGTCTGCTCGCCCGCCCGCAGTATGCCGTCGCCCTCGTCGCTCTCAGTCTCGGGCTGAGCGTGGCCGTGGCGCATGTGCAGGCGCAGGACTCGAATGCGGCGAGCTGGAAAACCTTGGAAGCGCGCTACACGACTTCGGTCGATCCGCTCGCGATGGCGCACCCGGCGCATGAATAGCGCGCGGGGCCTCGTGATCCTGCTGGTCGCCGCGGTCATCGCGATCGCCGGCTATACGATCTACTACGGCTCGGCGACGGCAAAGGCGAAGGCCATGCTGCGCGAGCCGGCGGGCCAGATGGAGTGGCTGCGCCAGGAGTTCCGGCTGAGTGATGCGCAGTTCGAGCGCATCGAAAAAATGCACCGCGAATACGCGCCGACCTGCGCGGTGATGTGCGAGAAAATTGCCCGGAGCAACGAGCGGCTCGACGCGCTCATCAGCGCGAACAAGACGCCGACGCCCGAGGTGCGCGCCGCCCTGCACGAGAGCGCCGTCGTGCAGGAGGAATGCCGGCAGGCGATGCTCGGACACGCGTATGCGGTCTGCGGTGAAATGTCGCCGGAACAGGGTGCGCGCTACCTCAAAATGATGAAGGCGCGGCTCCTCGAGCCGGGACTGCGCGTGGACGCAGTGGTCTCGAAATGATGGCCGTGCGGAGGTGTTCAAGAAAGCGGGTGTGCGGGGGAATCGGTCATCCGACTCGTTAAAGTCATCGTGCCCCTGAATTCATCGCCATCCCATTTGCAGTCGCGTCGCGCCCTTCCCATCCATGAATGACACGGACGAGGGCAGTGGCGCCGAGCTGATGCTGCGACTGCGCGACGGCGACGATCTCGCGCTCAACGAGCTGATGCAGCGCTGGCAAAAGCCGCTCGTCGCTTTCATCCTCCGCTACGTTGGCAATGCGGAAGACGCCCTCGACCTCGCACAGGAAACCTTCGTGCGCGTTTACGAAAGCCGCGCGCGCTACCGGCCGAGCGCAAAGTTTTCGACGTGGCTCTTTACCGTCGCAAGCAACCTCTGCCGTAACCACGCGCGCTGGCGTTCGCGCCATCCAGCCGTCTCACTACAGTCGCCGGCTGACGCGAGCGGCGATCACACTTTCGAGCAAACGCTGCCCTCACACGATCCATCGCCCGCCGATAACGCGGAACGCGATGATCTCGCGTGCGCCGTGCGCGAGCACGTCCAGGCGCTCCCGCACGATCTCAAAACCGCCGTGCTGCTTTTTGAATACGACGAGCGTTCGCACGAGGAAATCGCCGCCGTGCTCGGCTGCACGCCGAAGGCCGTTGAGACGCGCCTTTACCGCGCCCGCAAGCTCCTGCGCGACTCACTCGCTCGCTGGAGATCGGGATAAGCAAGGCAGCCGCGTCAGGGCGCTTCCTTGCGCGGGGCCGGGCGCTCGTCGCTGGCGCGCGACGCCGCTGCGGCTTCGCTGAGCACCTTTTCCGAAAAGCCGCCGACGGCCTCCTTCTCGGGCGTGACGTAGAGCCAGTCATCGACGTTGGCGACTTTGATGTGGATGTCCTGTTCGCGCTTCCAGCCCTTGAGCGAGGTAGGCTGGCTTTCGAGCCGGCCGTGGACTTGCTCGCCGTCGATTTCGTCCACAGTCAGCCACATGAACTCGCGCAAGTTGCCTTCCTCAAAGGGGCCTTTGACCCCGAAGTATTGGCCCGGCTTGCGCGCGTTGAAGGAGCTGACGAATTCCGGCCAGCGACGCCGCGCCTCGGCGCGCGCGGCTTTCAAGGACGGATCGTCGTCGGCAATCGCCACGCCCTCCGGCGCGCCTGCAGGAGCGTCGGCGCCGGCCACGGCTGGCTTCGATGGCGCGCTCGCCGGAACCGGAAACAGCGCGAGCGGATCGC
Organism: Spartobacteria bacterium; assembly: GCA_031389825.1. Lineage (GTDB taxonomy): Bacteria > Verrucomicrobiota > Verrucomicrobiia > Chthoniobacterales > Chthoniobacteraceae > JANMSW01. The sequence goes on along the minus strand of JANMSW010000043.1, from coordinate 127,893 downwards.
GGCCGAGGAGCGTCGCTTTCGCGTCGCCGTCGAAGTGCGCGAAGCTGTCCAGCTCCGGGCTGTAGATGGCGAGCACGTCGCGGCCCGCGAGATTGGCGACCATTTTGCCGATCTGCTGGTAAGTCGCGCGCACGTCCTCGGGTTCGCCTTTGCCGAGCCAGTCCACCGCGATCCACCCGCGATGTTCGAGGATCGCCTCGCGCAGATGTTCGCCCTTCACGGCGGCGGCGACCGCCGCGGGCTTCTCGAAATACGGCTCCGCCAGGTCGCTGATGACGTAGCTGCCGGACTTGAGCCGCACGCGGTGATATGGCGCCTTGTCTTCCACCGAGTCCTTGGGAAAGTCTGCGCCGGCGGCGGCGCTGGCAGCGTGAGCGATCGCGTGATGATCGAGCTTGCGCGGCTCGCGCAGGAGCAGGACAAGCGAAATGAGCCGCTCTTGCTGCGCCTGCGGGGCGTCGGGTGATGGCTGCTCCTTCGGCGCGGCAGGCCGGTCATCGGCGAGCGCCGTTGGCCCGACGAGGCTGGCAAATGACGCGCTCAGAGCGAGCGCGAGCACGAGCGCCGGAGCGCGGGGAATGAATGGTTTCATGGGATTTGGAAAATGACTTAGTGGCCGAAAAGGCGGATCGAAATTCCGTGATGGCGGCTGTGTCCGCTGCGGTGTCCGCCACCATGACCGTAGCCGCCACCCCCGTGGCCGGAATAGCCGTGGCCCGAGTAGCCGTGCGAATAAACCCGGTCCGACCCGTGCCCGCTGTAGCCGTGATCTCGGGAACCATGCCCGGAGTAGCCGTGTCCCGAATAACCGTGCCCGCCGTAGCCGCGACCGTGGCCGTAGTGGCTGCCGTGCGAGTTGTAGTGATGGTAGCTGTAGTGGCGGCCGTGATGTTCGTCCGCGGCGTTTCCGCGCGTCGTGAAGAGCGTGAGCCCGGCGATGAGGAGAGTAAGGAAAGTGATTCGTTTCATAACGTTAGTGAGCTGTCAGACGCGGCGCTTCACACCTCATTCGATTAACAAGTGAGCGTGACATCGCGGTCGGTTGCACCGTCATGGTCAGGTCAATCGTGATGCTTTTTCACGACGTGCTTGTGAACGATGACCTTGCTCACAGCGCGGTGGTGGCCTTCGCCTGAATAATGGACGGTGACCGGATGGCCGGCCTTCAGGACGTGGTGATCCACTGCCGCTCCTGCTTCATCGACGATGACCACTTTGCCGTGGTGGCCGTATTTGATCTGCTGATCTGGATGCGCCGGGTCCGTGATCGTGACGTGATCTTGACCATAGGAGTGAAAGCTGCCGCGCAGATGGTCGGCAGAAGCGGCGATCGGGAAGGCCGCGAGGGCAAAGGCGAGGGAGAGGAGGAGTTTCTTCATGATTGTTTTGATGTTGGGTTTGAGGTTGTGCGGCAGTCCGCGCTTGCTGCGCGACGAGTCCGGTTGTCGCTGGGTTCGCAGTGAGTCCGCTCTCCGGTTGCGTCCGGAAAAAGATGCAAAACTTTCGTGGGGGAAGCGGGCGAACGCTTCGTTTAAGCAGTCTGCACGACCGCCGAATGGCGTCGCCCCGTTCCATGAAGTCCCATCGTTCCACGCGCAAAGCTGTCGCCGAAAAGCCGGAAAAGATCGACTGGCGCATCGTCGCGCTTGTCACGGTGCCGCTGATGCTCTTCGGCATCGGCTTTTTGGTTTACGTGACCGTGATCAATGGCCCAAAGAAGCTGACCGACAGCGACCGCGCGATGCTCCGCGATTACGACGGCATCCGCGCCGCGCTCCATCGCGATGATCTTCCCGCCGCGAAGACGGCCGGCGCGATCTTCGTTCAGACCCACGCGGCACCCAACTTATTTGCCGAGCACGCGAACGCACTTTCGACGGCGACCTCGCTTGACTTGGCGCGGAGCGCATTCAGTCGGATGAGCGAAGAGGCGACTCAGCTCGTCCACAAAAACCGCGACTACTTCATCCTCGGCTGCTCGATGGATCTCTGCCCGGTGAAGTGTTCGCCCTGCCACATGAAGCAATACGCAAACTGGGTGCAGTTCCAGCCGCAGATCGAGAATCCCTACATGGGCCAGACCAGCCCGCGCTGCGGAATCGTGAAATCGTTTTGACCCCGACTGACCCGAAGCTGCTGTCGTTATCCCGCGGTGGCGGTTAACGCTGGATGTATCGTCCCTGCCGCGTCCGCTTCTTCGAGCCGTGCAAGGATTTCAGCGTCAGGATAGAACAGATTCAGTTGCCCGCGTGCAGGCACGATCCTCTCAAAGCGACGGGGTGCATCCAATAGCCAGGCATACAGGCCAGGCCGATATTCGCCGAGGTTGAGGTGCTTCGCGCGCCACGCGTCCCAGCGTTCGCGATCCAGCGGCACCGTGGCGCACACGGCGACGCTGCCGACGAAGCCGCCCTTTGGCAGATCCGTGAAATGAAAGGCGCTCTCTTCCGCCGCATCGCTCCGCTGCGAAACGTGAATCCAGAGACGGCCTCGATAGCCGCTGGCCCACGAGCGCACCTCGATGGTCTTCCGCCCGGCCATGATCAACTCGGCCCACGGCTGGCGGAGGCTGAGCGCTGGGACTTTATGGAGCTCGGCTGAGATCATCGGCTGGTCACAGATCGTAGGTGATCATGAACTCTTCGGCAAACGCCGAGAAAAGCCGCTGCAAACTGTCGAGCGTCAGTTCCGGGGTACTCGCGACCAGGCTGCGGCCCGCCGCCGGCAGCGCGGAGTAAAAGGAAGCCGGCGATCCACCGGCGTCGAGCACACGTCGCAGAAAGACGAAGTAGGAGCGAAATGCCACGCCTAGCTGGGCATGATTTCGGATCGTGTCGCGCCGCAGATCGAAAGAGAACTTCGCCTCGGGCAAAGCAGTGCGCCGCAACAGGCACGGGATGCAAATGCCGCACGAGACGCCCGGCCGTTTAGTGCCGCCCGGCACGCGATTGGACCACTGATACCAGCACGTCTCCGTCTTCTCGAAGACCGGAATGACATCCTTGCCAGCAGTCGCGACGGCCCCTTCGACACATTCCCGTTTGGTCAGCATCAGGAACGGATTGATGATCTTCCAGTCGCCGCCGAGGAGCTGGGAGAAAAGTTCCGCGGCGAGCGCGGTCAGCCGCGGGTGAGCGTGCTTCGTCATCGACCACGAGGGAGCGGGCGGGATCGCGCCGGCGAGAATGCCATTCTCGAAATGAAAGATCGTCCGAGTCCCCCAGCTCTCGGCCGAGACTGCGGCCAGACTGAGGAAAAGCAAAGATCGGTAGAAAAATGAATGACCGCGGCCAGCTCGTTTTTGCCAATCCATCCGCCATTGGCTTAGCTCTGGGAAACCCAGCTCCGCCGCGATCTCTTGCTGAGTCTTCTTCTGACGTGTGTAGAACGAAATGGGCCGCGTGCTGCCGGCTTGTTTGGCCAGATAGACAGCGCCGCAGGCGCTATCCAATCCCCCGGAGAAGAGCATGACCTGCCGGACCTTGCTCGGGTCGGAGTCTTGCAGCGGAACCGGGGGCAGCTTGCCGCCTTCAAAGGCGAGCTCCCAAGTGGCATTCCCGAGTAGATTCAGCAGAGCTGAGGCGGTGGCGCGCGCCTGCTCTGTCCACGCTTGGGGATTGCGCACCGGCATGCGGAGCTGAAATGAGTCCGGCGGATTCGTCCGCTGCCGCCCGGAAAGTTGTCTTTCGATTTGATAAACCGCAGCCGCGAAATCCAGGAGGTCGGCGGCGGAGTCAGAAATCCCCTTGGGGCCGAGCCCGCTTTGCGGCACGAGCTGGAGATCGGTTCCCGAGCGAAACTCGATGTGCTGCTCGGGGAACGCCGAGCGAAGCCCTTGCACGATGCAGCGGACGGGTTTGCTCATTTCCGCAGCAGGTTCCAAAACCAGTCGGGGTTTTCTTGCACGACACGAAAAAGGTCGCGATGCGTCGTCTGATCCTTCGCCCAAAACTTGGACTCGAAGCTATGGACGATCTTATCCGCGAGTTGCTGCGTGACTCCGGCAATCTGCTGTTCGGTATTCTCGGTCATCGCTTCCAGCTCTCGCTCAATGACGCGGTGCAGCAAAAAACCCAGAAAATAGCCCGAAGTGCTGTCAAAAACCTTCTTGTCCAAGGCGTTCAGGATTTGTTCCGCGGTGCCGTAAATATAGAGATCCGAGTCATTGCCCAACGCCGCGACCACAAAGTTCTCCAAGGCAATGCGGGCGGTATCTCTTACCTTGGAGTTGCTCTCCTGGCCCTCGCTTTGCGCCAGAACCGCATTGACCCACTGAAGCATGCAGCCTGGTCCCGAGGGTACACCGAAACGTTCGGTGACCGTCTTCCAGCTCCGGTTTTGAAAGATGTGGACAGACAGCTCGAAGAGGTGCGCATACACCGCTTGAATCAGCGGGCTGCAAAACATCTTCAAAGCGTAATCCTTGGGCAGCTTTCCGCGGATTCGCTGGACTTCTTTCTCCACCTTGGAGGCCGACGCCCCGCCCGAGACGGCTTTGCCGTCTTTGAAGCGATAACCTCCTCCCCCGGAGCGCCCGCCGCCACCGGAGCCGCCGCCTCCACCGCCGCCAAAGGAGCCGCTACCCATGCTCAGACCTCCGACCAGATTTCTTGGGGAGCGCGGCCTTCCCGCGCGGCCAGCCACTCTTCGGCCCACTCATATCTCGCGAGAAACTGCGCCCAGAAATGTTCTTCCCGTCCGACTCGTGGCCCGAGAATTTCGAGCCCAGCGAGCGTCGCCGCGATGCGAAACCGGTCGGTGCCGGCGTCGAAAGATGGATGGCGCTGGAGGTCATCGAAATTCTCCGACAGCTCGGAATGCGCGCTTGCCCACTCGCCACGCCCCTCAAAATGCCGCGCCGCGCGCAGCCGTCCATCAATGCACGCGCGCACCGCCCACCCATGCGGCGAGAAACTTGCGAGCTGCGTCTTGAGATCCTGCCAGCGCTTTTCATCGAAGCTCTCATATCGCCAGAAATGCCGGTTTTCGGCGATAGCAAAAACGAGGTGATGTTCGCTTTTGAGCGCAGCGTCGCGGCATTCATCCAAGTAACGCCGCGCCCCAGCCACATCGCCTTCGGACTCCGCCGCCTTGCTTTTTTCGTAAAGAAGCTCCGCGAGAATCGGCGTTGGGAAATGTCCCTTCAGCCCGAGTTCGGCTTCTGCGATCAAGCCGCGCACGCGCGGTGCATTCGCCGCAGCTTCTGGCATATTCCGCAGGCACTCGGCTAGATTTCGTCTCACCACGGCGAGGTCCGTCTCGGCTCCAGGTTCGTCCCGCCACTCGATGAGCAGCCGTTCGTATTCCGCCGCCGCGCCTGGCCGGTCGTAGAAAAGATACTGCAAAATCCTCGCGTGATCCTGCCGGTAGGCGCGCTCCATCCGCCGCGCGGCATGGCTGTCTGCGTCGTGCTTCTTCGCGGCCTTGGCGCAGATGTCGATCGCCGCCTCGATCTCCGCCAACGCCGCGTTCTTCGAGTCCGGAGCGCCGATGCTTTTTTGGATTTCAGCCGAAAGGCCGTGCTTTTCTGCGACCTCGAGAGACGAGCCGAGCACGGCGACGTGCCTCAACCAGTAGCTCGCCGCTTCCACATGACCCAGCCGGAGATTCGCCCAAGCCACCATCAGTTTCGCAGATGAGGAGAGGCCGGTTTGCAGCTTTCCCAAACGTTCGATGACCCCGAGCACCGCTCTCGGACGCCCTTCGCTCCGATACACTCCGCAAAGCAGGGCTGCCTCCTCGATCGCCAGTTCCGGAAATTCTCCAGCTTCGATCAGGTGAGCCAGCCGGTGCTCGCGAAAATGCGTGCTCAGCGCGAGCGTCGGCTCCCCGAGCATTTCGACACAGTGCCGGTGCGCTTTCTGAAGGTCGGCGCTGCTGAGGTTTGCGAGAACGGCGTGGCGCGCGGTCGCCGCGATCAAAGGTCCGGCGGGCGTATCGACGAGCATTCCATGCGCGGCGCGCCACTCCGCGAGCGAACGCGCGCCAGTCACGTCGGGCGCGCTGATCGTGAGGCGGTGCGATTGCAGTGGGATGTTCAGCACCGCGAGCGCCCGTGCGAGGTCGGGCGCCTCCGCGATGGCCGTGGTGATCGCAGCTTCCGACATATCGGCTCCCAGCGAATCGACTAACCAGTTCTCGTAAATCTCGTCATTGATCTCTTTCTCGCTCAGCACGAGCACGCGTGGCGAGTTTCGAGTGGAGCGGAGCGGTTCCCAAAACCACTCCGCGGCGTCAGGCGGCACCCGTCCTGAGAGCGCGAGCGTCATTTCTCGCTGACAGAGCTTGCGCCAGCCGGTGCTCGGCGTTCGCCTCATCTCGCTCAGGGCCAACGCGATTTCGTCGGGAATATCTCCGGGCAAAAGTCCGGCGGAGATGTCCTCGGCCCATTGCTGCAATGCCGCGGTGGCGTCCTCGTGCCGCAAATCCAGCGCGATCACCCAGGAGGTCGTTTCCGTCTGGATCGCGCGAAGCACGCGAGCCCACGCGTAGCGATGCTGGCCCTCGGAGCTTCCTTTCACCCAGACCCTCGGATGGGCGGCCCACACCGCCGCGCGGTGCAGCTCGTCCGCGTTCGGTGGACTTTCCAGTTCCCCAGCAGGCGCCAGCCTGAGCCGAAGAATGAGGCGGCCGAGAAGTTGAAATTCCATCAGTCCACTGGCCCCGGCATTCCAGTGGAGGCGCTGCCCGGTCAGTTCGCCTGCGCTCCAGACCACCGGGCACGCCCAATCCAGCTCATGGGCGTATTCCAGCTTGCGCTCAAACTGGTTGGCGCGCGCGCGTGCGGTCGCCAGCTCCAAAGGAAGACCGGCCGCGAGCGACCGCAGCAAATCGGCAGCCATGGCGCGGGCGCTCACATCCCGGATCGGCGCCTGCATGGCGAGCAGCGACAAAACACCCACCTTGCGCAGCCCCTCGAAGAGCGAGGGCGGAGCAGGCGCATCGCGATTTTCGTCCGTCGCATCCGCGGTGTCGCACGCCCAAAAAACCGCGTAAAGCGGCGGATGGCCCGAGGCCCCCACGAGTCGGCAGAATTCGGACGCTTCCACCCAGGTCCGATTCGCAAACAGCAACCGGCTGCTGGGTTTGGATTCGCCGTGACCGCTGAACCATAAGATGTGCGGCCGATGCGCGGAGAGGAGGGACGTGAAGTTGTCTATCGTCACCGTGGCCACCACTGGCCGCGGCACGCACTCCTGAACGCCTTTTTCCAAGGTTTCCCAAGCGCTCATCAGCCCGCCGATCTCCGCCGCGAAGTCGAGCCGCTGGCCCATGAATGCGCCGTCGTCGCCTTGCACGATCAAAATGCGGAGCGGCTCGCGGAACACTCTCGGTGAAGCCGGCACGGCGCTTTCCAGCGCACGGACCACGCAGGTGTTCGCCCGTCTCCTCGCGGAGAAAAGATCGGCGATCAGCAACTCCCAGGGAATGTTCCAGCGGCCTTTGGGAAAGCGCAGACAGAAGACGGTCTCCTCGTTGTCGCTGCCCGACTGCCCCCACCACCTTTCGAGGAGCGTGCCTCGGATCAAGCGCTCGAAGTGAGCTTGAACATCCGGATGGCGAAGGCTTCGCGGCACTTTCTGGAGATGCCGCCATGATAACGGAAAATAGCGCGGGGTGCCGAATTGATCGACGCGCCATCCCGCGGAAGGTGGCCAGAGCTGCCAGTCCCAGCGTGCCTCGATCAGCCTTTCCACCAGCGCCGCAGGCTGAACCCCGCCCCCCCCCGGTCCACCGCCCCCGCTGCCCCAGGGCCGCGCTCGCTGACGAGCTTTGAGAAAACTTCGGGAGCGGCAAAACCGAACGCCAGCGCGTCCTTCACTTCGCTAGCGCCGGCGATCCATGCGCTGAAACCGCCCAGACCGACAAGGAGAGCCAGTCCGAGCCAAAAGCTTCCGTAGTAATAAAACGGAGCAGCTTTCTCGTAACGGTTTTTGATGAACCGCAGCAAATCGGGCAGCAAGCCGCCGACGCAGCCGAGGAGAAAAATATTCCAGTCAAATGGTGGCATGGCGTCGCGGCGGTTATTTGTCCTTTCGACTCCGGTATATCCTGCCAGCCACTATCGCGTCAATCGCGACCGGCTCGCGACTGAATTGAGCGACATGGGAAGAGCAATAAGAGCAATATATGCAAAACGAATCTTCGGGAGCGCGGTCTGGATCGTGAGCAATATTTGCAAATCGCCGCTCGCGGTCGAGCGGTCCAACAGCAGATCCATTATGAACATACTCAGCAAACTCATGAACTGGCCGGGCGCGGTGCTCGGCTTCATCGCGATGCTTGGTTTCTTCTCACCCATCCCGGCACGCGCGGCTCACGATCACGACCACATCTACGTCACGATGGTCGAGTATCTCGGCTACGACCGATCGAGCGAACACTACATGATCAAAGTGAAGCGCGTCGTCGAAGGTCAGGCCCGGTATTCCATCCTGCATTTTCTCGGAAACGTTTCCTCGCTCCGCGGCCACGAGGGCGAGCGCATGCAGGTCAGCTTGGGTGATGATGGCCGCACTTGGACAAAGCTTTCCTTCGGCAGGCACGGCACTTGGCGCATCCACGAGCGGGAGTAGGCCGAAGAGGCAAAACGGGAGGGAAGTCGAGCGGGCGGGGCGGGGAGTTTGCGTTGCGCACCCGCGCAGCAAGAAATGAGGAACCGGCGAAATCTGAAAATTGTGCGAGGGACGCGGCAAGTTTCGTCGTTAATCTCCGGTATGGACGAATCCAACCTCGATGAACTCCTCCGCCTGCATCGCGAGACTCGGCATCCCGCTGTGCCGGCGAACCTTTCTCAAAACGTCTGGCGCGAAATCCGGCGGCGCCAGGCGGACGCTGCGGAATCGGGCCGATGGCTGGCGTGGCTGCTCGAACCGTTTCACCGGCCGATGATGCTCGGCTCGGCGGTCGTCCTTGCTCTCATGCTCGGCGTTGGCGTGGGTGCCATGGCCGTGCATGCTCAGCCCAGCCCCGCGCGCGCCGCGCTCGACCTCGAGGTCTTCAGCCTGTCGCCGCCCTCCCTTCCCTCCACCCTGCTCCACGCCAGTCTGTGAAACGCTTCGTCCCGGTCCTCCTCCTCCTCGTCACGGTGGCCGTCGTCGCCGTCCTCGCCTGCTGGCTGACGGGCCACTATCTGAGAGGCCACACGACTTCCGGCCATATCGAAGCGCACCAATGGATTCACGCGCAGCTCGGCTTCACCGCTGAGCAGGAGACCCAGCTCGGGCCGATTGAAAAACGCTTCGACGAGCAAAAGCGGCACTACGGCGAGCTGCTCCGCATTGCCAATCAGGAACTCGCCCAGGCGATCCGCGAGGACCGCACGCATTCGCCGCGCGTAACCGCCGCCGTGGCGAAAATCCATCAAGCCCAGGGCGAGCTGCAAAACGCGACCTTGCAGCACATCTTCGAGATGAAGCCGGTGCTGCGCCCCGAGCAGTACGAGAAGCTCATTCAGCTCACCGCGGAGGCCCTCTACCATGAGGAAAAGCATGAATGACTCGGGGCATGTCGGATACGGACCCCGACCTTGAACTCGTCCTCGCCTTGCAGCGGGGGGAGGACACCGCGCTCGACGCGCTCATCGAACGGCATCAGCACGCCATCTTCGGATTCACGTATCGCCACGTCTTCAATGAAGCCGACGCGCGCGAGCTGACGCAAGAGGTCTTCGTCCGCGCCTATTTCGGCGTGAAGAAATTTCGGCCCACCGCGAAGTTCGCCACCTGGCTTTACCGGATCGCGCTCAATCTCTGCCGCGATCACGTCCGCAGCCGGCGCGTGCGGCAGGCGGCGGTGACCGGCTCGCTTTCCGCCGAGACACCGGATGGTCGCGGCTGGGAATGCGAAATCGCCTCGGCTACCCGCGACCCGGCCGAAGCGGCGCTGATGGATGAGAAAATGGATGCGCTGGAGCGAGGTCTCGCCTCACTGCCGCACCGTCTGCGCACCGCGCTCGTCATGACGACGCTCGATGAGCGCACCCACAAGGAGTGCGCCGAGCTGCTCGACACCACGCCCAAAGCCGTGGAAAAGCGGGTCTATCGAGCGCGCCAGCTTTTGGGCAAATGGATGGCGGAGGCTGGCTTCATTTTCCTGCTCGCGATCTGGCTCCGTTAGCTCCTGCGGGCCGCAAAGAAAGATCGCGCGCGGCGGGGGATCGCCCGCTGCGCTTCGTTGAATACCAACAGATGGGCGGAGCGCCCCGCTCGGCCCGCTGTCCGCAGTTTTCATCGCCGCGGGCGATCTCATCCAGGAACAAACCATGAAAACGAAGCTCATCATCCGCAGCAGTGCCGCCATGCTCCTCGCCATCGCGTTCGGCGCCTGCGCCAGTCATTCCACTTCCTCGCAGCCAGCGCCGTCGCGGCCCGGCAGCGATGACCGGACGTTCAATGCGCAGACGGGGAATTGGGAGAGCCCCCCACCTTACGGCGCAATAGCCAACCGCACGGTACCATAGGCGGGCCTGCTTTTCGCAATGTGCCGCTAAAACTTCGCAAGCTGGCGCAAGCGATGATCGCGGCGGCGCAACTACGATTCGACCCTCAGCAATTCCCTACTACCGACCGACCCAATGCAAAAATACCCCGCCGTCCCATGGATTCTCGCCTTCACCGGGAGCCTGAGCTTGCTCGACGTGGCCTCCGCTCAAACGGCCGCGCCGACACTCCTGGAAGAAGTCATCGTCACCGCCGAAGCCGAGTCGGATGAGATCGTGCAGGGACGCTTTCTGCCGCCGGTGCAGGGGACGCGGATCATCTCCGGGAAGAAAAACTCGGTCATCGACCTCGATGAGTTCCCGCCGATCATCAACAACAACTACCGGCAGGCGCTCGCCAAGACGCCCGGCCTTTACCTGAGCGAAGAGACGACGCCGCAAGTGAGCATCGGGGCGCGCGGGCTCGATCCAAATCGCATCCAATTCATGCAGGTGCTTAAGGACGGCATTCCGATCCACGCAGATCAATTCGGCTATCCCGAGGCGTATTACACGCCGCCACTCGACACGATCGATCGCATCGAATTTTTCCGCAGCGGGGCGGCGCTCATGTATGGCCCGCAACCGGGCGGGGCGCTCAATTTCATTACGCACCGGCCACGGCTCGACCGGCCGTTTTCCTTCGGCACGATCAATACTTTCGGCAGCGACAACCTGTTCTCCAACTTCACGTATGTCGATGGCACCTCGGGCCGCCTCGGCTACTACGGTTACTACAATCACCGATCGGGCGACGGCTTCCGCACGAACAACAGCGCGTTCAATCTGAATGCAGGGAGCATCAAACTCGTGCTCGATGGCAACACGGACAGTCGCTTCATTCTGACCGTCGAAGGCTACGAGGAAAGCCACGGGGAGCCGGGCGGGCTGACCTTTGCCACGGGGCCGAACGCGGTGAACTACAACGACAATCGCGATGCGGCGTCGCGCGACTTCGATCACTTCGAGCTGAAGCGCTACTTTGTCTCGCTCGCGTGGGAGAAGGATTTCTCCGAGGCGACGAAAATGACGATGACCGGCTGGGGCGGTTACTATTCGCGCTGGAGTTCGCGCCAGCGTGGCGGCGGCTTTGGAACACGCCCGACCGGCCCGGATGCCAACACCACCACGATCGAGTCGCAAGAATTCTACACGCTCGGTTTCGAGACGCGGCTGCGCCACGACTACGAGCTGTGGGGCGGCACGCACACGATTGCCGGCGGCTTTCAGGTCTATGCGGCCGATTCGCCGCGCGAAGATCGCCGCGGCCAAAGCAAAAACGCGCGCGGCGGGGTGCTGCGCACGGACACGGATCGGCAGACCTTTTACGTGCCAGCATTCGTTGAGAACCGCTTCCACTGGGGCGCGCTTTCGATCACACCGGGCGTGCGTTTCGAGAATATCTGGCAGCGTGTGGAAGAGAACCGCAATGTGGACAAAACCGCGGCCGGCAATGCGCTCGGCGACGAGGAAAGCTACGACTTCGTGCCGCTCTTCGGCCTCGGGATTTCTTACGAGCTGGCGCGGAAGGTCGAGGTTTACGCCAACGTCTCGCAGTCCTATCGGCCGAAGATTTTCACCCAGGCCGTGCCGACCGGCGGCACCGTGCTCATCCCCGGCGATCTGGAGGAAGGCAAGGCGTGGCAATACGACATCGGCTTCCGGGGCAACCCGACGCTGTGGGTGACCTGGGATGTAAGCGGCTTCCTGTTGGATTTTGACAACCAGATTGGGACGGTCGCCGTTCCCGGCGGCTTCAGCACGCTGTCCAATGTCGGCCGCTCGCAGACTTTCGGTGTCGAGGCCGCGCTCGAAGTGGACCTCATCGGCCTGGCCGACGCGCTCCGCGGCACACCCGCGCCGCCGCCGATGGGCAAAGACAGCAAAGCCGTCGCGCCGGTTGAAAAGGGCCTCGTCGAGCGCTTCGGTTCATTCAGTCTTTACGGCAATGCGACCCTGCTCGACGCGGAGTTCGTCAGCGGCCCGCTGGAAGGCAACACGCCGCGACACGCACCCGATTACATCGTGCGCGCCGGCGCGATCTACCGCTGGCAGGATCGGGTCAAGGTCGCCTTCCTCGGCACGTTCGTCGGCGACGCCTTCGCCGATGACGGCAACACGCCCGAGCGCTTCATCCCGGCCTACATGACGTGGGATCTCACCGCCGAGGCAAAGGTTTACAAAGACATCGTGAGCATCCACGCCGGCATCAACAACGTCTTCAACGAAGACTACTACTCGCGCATCACCGACACCGGCATCGACCCTGGCTATGGGCGGAATTACTACGCGGGCTTCTCGTTGAAGTTCTGATCTCGAGCAGCCATCAGGCTCCGAGAGAATCGGCCGGGCAATCGGCCGGTTCTTTTCGTTTTGCCCAGATTTTCAACTCCGCGAGGCCGGAACCTTGAATTTTTTTTGAGGGTTTGAGCGGGCGGTGGTGTTTCAGTTCGGAACCGCGTATCTCTTATCGCCGCATCCTTACCGCCTGTGAACCGCCAGCCTCGCTTTAGCTTCAGCCGCACGCTCGGCGTGCTCGTGCTGCTGGCGGCGTGGTTCGCATTGTCGAATCACTGCGCGCTCGCGGTCATGGGGCACGGAGCGGATGCGGACGAAACGGCTGAGGTTCACAAATGCTGCCCACCCAAGGCCGAGGCGGGTGGAGAGCAAACGCCGGAGCAGCCGATGGGAGCGTGCTGCAAATCGCTCCGCGTGTTGCCTGCGGCGAGCGCGAAGCTGGTCGAAGCGCCGGACTCACTGCCGATGGTTGCGTGGGCGTGGGCGGTGCTCGCTGAAACTCTTGCGGTGGAAAGGCCGGCGGCGGAAGTGGCGCACACGACAGGACCGCCCGGAGCGCGGTCGTTTGCTGAAGTGGTTTTGCAGCGGAGCCTGCTCAGTCACGCTCCACCCTTCGTCGCCTGACGCGGTGATTCTCGGCCAGTCGGCCGGATTTCGCGCGCGTCTTCCCGCCCAAGCGTCACGCGCTCGCGTGCGCGTGGATTCATCTCTTTCCGGCCGTGCGTTCGCCTGCGCGCACGAGCCGATCTAAACCACCCGCAGGCATTCCGAACAAACATCAAAATGAAAACGACCAAACTCCTCACTGCCATCCTCGCCGCGGTCACGCTTTCGGGCGCGGCGGCACTCGCTGACTCGGGCATTCCGAAAGACTACCCGCTGAAGAAATGTCCGGTCTCGGACGAAGAACTCGGCAGCGGCGGCATGAAGGCATTCAAGGCGAGCCACGAGGGCACCGACGTGTGGCTCTGCTGCAAGAACTGCAAACCGAAGTTCGACAAAGACCCGGCCAAATACACCAAGGCCGTCAAGGACGCCGCGCCCAAGAAGTAGTCCGCGACTCCCTCGCGACGGTGCGTTCGATCCGCGCCGTCGCCGCGCGCCGCGCTCACCGAACTCACAACTTTCATCCCGGAAACTGCCATGAAAACCTTCATCGCCATTCTCTTCGTCGCCGTCCTCGCCGCCTTTGGCGGCTGGTGGTTCGGCCCGCAGCGCAGCCCGCCCTCCGCGGCCAGTACCAGCAATTCCGGGGAGAAGAAAATACTCTTCTATCAAAGTCCCATGCACCCTTGGGTGAAGTCGGACAAGCCGGGCAACTGCACGGTATGCGGGATGAAACTCGTGCCCGTGTATGAGGGAGGCGAGAGCCACGACAGTGCTGCGACCGACATCGTGATGCTCCCGGAAGGCAGCCCCAACATCAGCAACGTCAAGACGGTCGAGGTGAAGAAACAACCGCTCACCCGCACGTTGCGCGTCGCCGGGATGATCGACGATGACGACTCGAAACACCGCATCCTCAGCGCCTATGCGGGCGGGCGAATCGAGAAGCTCTTCGTGAACTTCGAGGGCGCCGAGGTGCAGGCTGGCCAGCCGCTCGCGACTTTCTACAGCAAGGAGCTGCTCAATGCGGCCAACGAATACAAGGTCGTCGCAAAGCAGGCGAATGCCTCACTGCTCTCCTCTGCCGAATCGCGCTTGCTGCAAATGGGTCTGACGCCCGAGCAGATCACCAAGATCCCAAAGCGCGCGGACTACGACATCTTCTTCGAGATTCTCGCCCCGCTCACCGGCACCGTGGTGAAGCGTTACGTCTATGAAGGGCAGTATGTGCAGGAGGGCGAGAAGCTCTTCGAGATCGCCGACTTCTCGACCATGTGGTTCCAGTTCATCGCCTATGAGCAGGACCTTCCGTTCCTCCGCGAAGGTCTACCGGTAACGATCACCACATCGTCGCTGCCGGGCAAGTCGCTCACGTCGGTCATCAAATTCATCAATCCGAATCTCGACGGCATGACGCGTTCGGCGCGGGTGCGCGTGGAGTTCCAGAATCCGACGAGCGAAGCCGGGCTGCATCGAAAGCACGAGGTGCTGCACAAGCTTTACGCCGACGCGACTGTGACTCTTGAGGCGCCGGAAGTAATCGCGGTGCCGCGAAATGCGGTGCTTTGGACCGGAACCAATCCGCGGGTGTATGTCGAGCAAGGCAAAGGCGCCTATCAACAGCGACGGGTAATTCTCGGCCGTCCCGGAGACGAGGTTTGGGAAGTGCTCGAAGGGGTGAAGCCCGGCGAGCGCGTGGTCGCCAGCGGCAACATGCTCATCGACGGCCAGGCGCAGCTCAACAGTCTCGGCGCGTCCTCAGATGAATCATCGCCGATGCCCGATCCAGCGATGGAAATGACCGCCGCGGAGCACGACGCGCTGGAGAAATATCTGACCGCTGTTGCCGCGGTCACCGACGCGCTCGCAGCCGATGATTTCGCTGCCTACACCGCTGCCGTCGGCAAGCTGCCTCCCACGCCGAAAGGGCTCACGGCACCGGCACCCGCGCCGGCCTCAAATCTAGTCGCCGCGCGCCGCGCCTTTCTCCCGCTCAGCCAAAGCGTGGCCGACTACGCGAAGCAAGTGCGCGGGCATTTTCCCAAGCTGAAGATTTTCCGCTGCCCGATGAGCGATCAAGTCGGCGGCGGCGCGCCGGAAAATGCGAAATGGATTCAATTCACTGCCGACCTGCGGAATCCCTACATGGGCAAGGAAATGCTGACTTGCGGCGCCGAGGTGAAGTGAGGAACGCGCCATGATCAATCGCCTCATCGAATGGTCGCTGCGCAACCGCTTCCTCGTCGCGTGCGCGGTACTCTTCATTGTCGGGTTCGGCATTCGCGCGATCTACAAGACGCCCGTCGATGCCATCCCGGACCTGAGCGAAAACCAGGTGATCGTCTTCGCCGACTGGCCGGGCCGCAGCCCGCAGGAGATCGAGGATCAGGTCACCTATCCGCTCTCGGTCAATCTCCAGGGCCTCGCCGGAGTGAAGACCGTGCGCGCCGGTTCGATGTTCGGCTTCTCGCTGATCACGATCATTTTCGACGACTCGATCGACAACTACTTCGCCCGCCAGCGCGTGCTGGAGCGGCTCAACTATCTCGGCGGCATTTTGCCCCAAGGCGTCGAGGCGAAGCTTGGGCCGGACGCTACCGGCCTCGGCTGGGTTTATCAATACTACCTCGACGTTGATCCGTCCGCGGCGCCGGACGGCGGATACGACTTGGGAGAACTGCGCTCGGTGCAGGATTGGTTCGTCCGCTACCAGCTCAACGCGGTGCAAGGCGTGGCCGAGGTCGGCAGCGTCGGCGGCTTCGTGAAGCAGTATCAGATCGAGGTGGACTCGCAAAAAATGCGGGCGCTCGGCGTGTCCCTGAACATGGTCATGATGGCCGTGGGCCGCAGCAATCTGAACGTCGGCGGCAAGACCATCGAAGAGAGCGGGATGGAGTTCGTGGTGCGCGGTGTCGGCTTGGTGAAGAACGTCGGCGACCTCGAAAAAATCGTGCTCATGGAGAGGGAGGGCACGCCGATCTATTTGAAAGACGTGGCGCGCGTGGAACTGGGCGGCGACTTCCGCCGCGGTGTGCTCGACATCGATGGCCGCGAAGTCGTCGGCGGCACCGTCGTCATGCGCACCGGCGAGAACGCGCACGAAGTCATCAAGGCGATCAAAACGAAGATTGCGCAGATCAGCCCGAGCCTCCCGCCAGGCGTCGCGATCAAGCCTTTTTACGATCGCAGCGAGCTGATCGACCGCACCATCGAGACGCTCAAGCACGCGCTCACCGAGGAGATCATTTTGGTGACGCTCGCGCACATCATCTTCCTCTTCCATTTCCGTTCGATCCTCATCGTCACCTTCCCGCTGCCGGTCTCGATCCTCATCTCGTTCATCCTGATGAAGCAGTTCGGCATCACGTCGAACATCATGTCGCTCTCGGGCATCGCGATCGCCATCGGCGTGCTCGTCGATGCCGCCATCGTGCTCACGGAAAACGTCATCCGCCACGCCGAGGAGGCGGAGGAGAAGAAAGGTGGGCGTCTCACGAAAGAGGAGACCTTCAACGTCGTCCTCTCCGCCTCGACGCAAGTCGGGAGGCCGATCTTCTTTGCGATGGCGATTATCATCCTCGCCTTCGTCCCGGTCTTCTCGCTCACCGGCCAGGAAGGCAAACTCTTCCACCCGCTCGCCTTCACGAAGACCTTTGCGATGATCGGATCGACGATCCTCGCAGTCACCATCGTGCCCGTGCTCTGCACTTGGCTGGTGCGCGGCCCGTTCCATTCCGAAGACCGCAATATCGTTATGCGGTTCCTGCTCCGTCTCTACGAACCGACGCTCGATTTCGCGCTCCGCCGCCGCAAGACGATCATGGCTCTCGCCGCTTTGCTGCTGGCTTCGGCGATTGTCGTGGCCTTCGGACTTCCGGAAAAGATCAACCGAGCTTTCACCGGCATCCCGCCGCTGCAACGGCTGACCGCTGGCATTGGCAAAGAGTTCATGCCGCCGCTCAATGAAGGCAGCATCCTGTTCATGCCGACCTTCGTGCCCGCGACGGCCTTGAGCGAAGTGAAGCGTGTGATGGCGTGGCAGGATCGCGTCCTCGCCGAGACGCCCGAGGTGCGCTCCGCCGCCGGCAAACTCGGCCGTGCCGAAACCGCGACCGACCCCGCGCCAACCGAGATGATCGAGACCACAATCATGCTCAAGCCGGAGAGCGAATGGCGTCCGGGCATGACCAAAGCCAAGCTCGTCAACGAGCTGATGGAAAAGATGCGGCTCGTGCCCGGCGCCGTGCCCGGCTTTCTCCAGCCGATCGAAAACCGCGTGCTGATGATCTCCACCGGCATCCGCGCGCAGCTCGGCGTGAAGATCCTCGGCGACAATCTCGACGCGCTGCAAAAGAAGGCGTTCGAGATCGAGCGCATCGTGAAACAGGTGCAGGGAGCCACCGGCGTCGCGCCGAGCCGCGTGCAAGGCAAGCCGTTCCTAGAAATCGAAGTGAACCGCGAAGCGATGGCGCGCTACGGCCTGCAAGCGCAGGACGTGCTCGATACCGTCGAAGCCGGACTCGGCGGCAAAAACGTCACCACGACCATCGAAGGCCGCGCGCGTTATCCGATCCAGGTGCGGCTCGAACGCAGCGAGCGCGAAGACCTGACGCGGCTCAAGGACGTGCTTGTTTCATCGCCGACCGGCAAAGTCATTCCCCTCGGCCAGGTCGCCGACATCAAGCGCGTCGAAGGCCCGAGCGAGATCGCCAGCGAGAACGGCCGGCTCCGCGTCTTCGTGCAATCCAACGTGCAGGACCGCGACCTCGGCAGCTTCGTCGAGGAGGTCAAAGCGCGCATCGACAAGGAAATCGTCCCATCTCTGCCGAAGGGTATGACCATCGAATACAGCGGCGAATTCGAGAACCAGATTCGCGCCGCGAAGACCCTGCGGATGATCGTGCCGAGCGTTCTCTTCATCATCTTCCTGCTCCTCTACATCGTCTATCACAACGCCAAGGAAGCCGCGCACGTCATCCTCGCCGTGCCGTTCGCGCTGAGCGGCGGCGTCTTTTTGCAATACCTCATGGGCTTCAATTTCAGCGTCGCCGTGTGGGTCGGCTACATCGCGCTCTTCGGCACCGCGATCCAGACCGGTGTCGTCATGGTCGTGTATCTCGAAGAAGCCGTGGAGCGAAAGAAGCGCGAGCGCGGCGCGGCGTTCAACTACGCCGACCTCATCACCGCCGTGAAAGAAGGCGCGCGTCTGCGCCTGCGCCCGAAAGTCATGACCGTGGCCACCATCGTCGCCAGCCTCCTTCCAATCATGTGGAGCACGCGCACCGGCGCGGAAGTCATGAAGCCCCTCGCCACGCCCGTCATCGGCGGCATGGTCAGCAGCCTCCTGCACATTCTCATCGTCACGCCCGTGATCTTCGTCTGGCTCCGCTCGCGCGAATTGAGCAAACCTCCGAAAGTTTGACAGTTTGCGAACCTGCTATTATTCCTCGTCCCGACTTTGCACCTTCTCCGCTCCAAATTATTCTCCATCCTGATCGCCACGCTGGTGCTCGTGGGCTATTCGGAGGTTTTGCGCGGATCATGCAGCCATGAGCCCGTGGCAGCGGCTAGCGAGACTGGCGAGCCAGCCCACTCTCATTCGGACTCCGATCACGAAAATGACGCTGCCTGCCAGTGCATCTGTCATCAGTCTTTCTTGAATGAGCAGTCCGCGGCGCGGTTTCAGCCGGTGTTGTTGACGGTGCTCTCGTTGGTTTTGGAACGGGCGGATCATCCGCCGGATTCGGTCCCGCTCGGGATCGATTATCCTCCTCAGTTGGCTTAGGGCCTGACGGCACCGTCGTGCCCTAATGGGGACGACGGATCGCTTCGGTCAGGCTCTCTCATCCCGACCTTCGTCGGGATTCGTCTGCCCGCGCAGCTCGCGCGGGCTTTGTCCCCACCTCTACCCGCATTCCATTTTCCATGCTTCGACCTTTCATCTTTTTGCTCGCGCTCACCGCCTTCGCCACCGCGAAGGAGATCCGGCTGACGCCAGAAACCGCGAGCAGCTACGCGCTCACGCATAACCCGTCATTGGCCGCGGCCCGATTCCGCATCGAGGAAGCGCGCGGGCGGCTCCAGCAGAGCGGGCGGCTGAGCAATCCGGAGCTGGAAGTCGATTTCACGCGCAACACCGTGGGACGCGAGGGCTCGTTTGGCGTCGGGTTCACGCAGCGTTTTCCGCTGACCGCACGGCTGCGCTACGCAAAAGCGGTGTCGCGCGCCGAACTGGCCGCTGCCGAGGCGGAAGTGCGCGATGCCGAGCGCAAGCTCGTCGCGGAAGTCAGCACCGCCGCCGTAAAGCTGCTGGCTCTCAGCGGGCAGCGCGACCTTCGCAGCAAGCAACTAGGCAACAGCCGCGAGCTCTCTGGCTTCCTGCTCAAGCGGGTGGAGACGGGCGAAGCCGCGGCGGTCGATGCTTCGCAGGTGGAGCTCGAATCGCGGCAGATCGAGATCGAGAGCCTCCAGCTCGCGGCGGATGAAGTGGTGCTGACCGGCGAACTGCGACCGCTGCTCGGCGTCACGGGCGCTGACCGCATCACCATCACTGGTGAGTTGCCTACGCCCAGGATTATCCCCGCGGCGGGCGAAGTGACCGGGCGGCCAGATATTTTGGCCGCACGGTCCCGCGCGGAAGCGGCGCGCTCGGTCGTGCTGGAGCAGCGCACCCGGCGGTGGGAGGACATCGGCGTAGGCGCATCCTACACGCGCGACCGCGTGCTGGACGAACCCGAGCCCATCGAGACGGAGCAAATCATCGGGTTTCGTTTCAGCCTGCCGCTGCCCATCTGGAACAACAATTCCGGGCGCATCCGCGAGGCAGAGGCCGCCGCCGCGCGCGCGGAGAAAGAAGTCGATGCGACGTTGCTGACTGCGAACGCGGAAGTCATCGCCGCACGCAGCGCGATGGGCGCCTACGCGAAGTTGATTACGGAACTCGACGACAAGGTGTTGCCCGCGGCCACGCGGATCGAGGAGCAGCTTCGCAGCAGCTACTCGACCGGCCAGACCTCGCTCACCGACGTGCTGCGCGCCCGCACCCGCCGCCTCGAACTCCAGCGCCAGCGCCTCGACGCGCTCCGCGACTACCAACTCGCCCGCATCCGGCACGCCGCCGCGACGAGCCAATCCAACCCTTCATCCAAGACTTACAAATAATGAAACGCATCCTTCCCATTCTGGCCTTCTGTGCCGCTGCCGGCCTCGGCTTTGCCGCGGAAAAAACGGACAACAAACGCTCGGCCAACACCGTCGTGCTCGACGAGACCGGAGTGAAAAATCTCCGCATCGAAACCGTGGAGGTCGATGAAACCGACTTCGAGGAAATCATCTTCGCGCTCGGACGCATCGAGGCGATTCCCAGCAAGACGGCGGCGGTGAGCAGCCGCGTGCCGGGGCGCATCATGGAGCTAAAAGCCAACCCCGGCGATCAAGTGCAGGCCGGGCAAGAGGTGGCGCGTTTGGAGAGCCGTCAACCGGGCGACCCGCCGCCGAGCATCATGCTGAAAGCGCCCATCGCGGGGCTGGTGACGAAAGTCGATGCGCGGCTCGGCGATCCGTTGGAGCACAACGAGGCGTTGCTTGAAATCACCGACCTGACTGAAGTCTATGCAGTGGCGCGCGTGCCCGAGCACCAGGCTGGCAGCATGAAGCCGGGCACCGTCGCGCACATCAAAGTCGCGGCGTTGCCGAATGAAGGCTTCGACGGCGAACTGCTGCGCTTCGGCACTTCCGCTGACAAGCAGAGCGGCACCATCGACGCCATCTTCCGCCTGCCCAACAAAGGCGGCATGCTCCGGGCGGACATGCGTGCGGAGTTTTCCATCGTGCTCAGCAAACGAGCTGGCGTGGTGAGCGTGCCGCGCGGCGCGTTGCAAGGCGAGGCGTCGAACCGCTTCGTCTATGTCGAGGACTTCGACTTGAAGAATGCGTTTGTGAAAACGCAGGTCGAGGTCGGGCAGATGAATGACCGCTTTGTCGAGATCACGAGCGGCCTGCTGCCGGGCGACAAGGTGGTGCGGCAGGGCGCATATTCGCTGGCCTTCGCGGGCGGCGGAAGCGTGTCGCTCAAGGATGCGCTCGACGCGGCCCACGGCCACGAACACGCCGCCGATGGCTCGGAGCTAAAGCCCGAAGATCAGGCGAAGAAGGCGGCGGGCGACGATGGCCACGGCGAGGGCGCGCACACGAGTCCGCTGTGGAAGATCGTGAGCGGCGTGCTCTTCGTGCTGCTCATCGTCTCGACGCTGACGAAGCGGCGCGCGGCATCGCCCGCTGAGCCGCCAGCATTCAAGCCTGCGGCCAAAGCTGAGGAGGCCAAGTAATGCTCAACAAGATGATTCATTGGTCGCTCGCGAACCGAGCGATCATCATCGGCCTCTCGCTGATCTTAATGATCACGGGCTTGCGGACGGCCACGCAATTGCCGGTCGAGGTGCTGCCCGATCTCACGAAGCCGACCGTCATCATCCTCACCGAGGCGCCGGGCCTCGCGCCGGAGGAGGTCGAAACGCGCGTGACGCAACCCATCGAGAGCGCGCTCATGGGCGTGGCGGGGTTGACGCGGTTGCGCTCGAATTCCGACGTGTCGCTGTCGCTCGTCTATGCCGAGTTTGGCTGGGACACGGACATCTACAAAGCCCGCATGCTCGTGCAGGAGCGGATGCAGGGCGTGCGCGAGCAATTGCCCGAAGGCGTGCAGCCGTTCATGACGCCGGTCGCCTCGCTGATGGGCGAAATCCTGCTCGTCGGCGTGCGCTCGACGATCAAGGAAGGCGAGCCTGGTTACATCCCGCCGCGCGACGTGCGCGCCCTGGCGGATTGGACGATCAAGCGCCGGCTGCAAAGCGTCTCCGGCATCGCCGAAATCCTGAACATGGGCGGCGGCGTGAAGCAGATCGAGATTCAGCCCGACCCGTTTCGGATGCAGGCGAATGGCGTGAGCTTTGAAGAACTGGAGAAGGCGGCGGGAGATGCGGCGAACACAACCACCGGCGGCTTCATCAATACCGGCCCGACCGAAATCATGGTGCGTAATCTCGCCATGACGGTGCAACTCGAAGACATCGCCCGCACGGTCATCAAGAAGATCAACGACCGGCCCATCCTCATCTCCGACGTGGCGAAAGTGGTGTGGGGTATCGAACCGATGCGCGGCGACGCGACGGTAAGTCAGAACCCGGAAAAATCGCCCACCTACGGCGTCATCATGTCGATCACGAAAGCGCCGGGCTTCGACACGCGCGCGCTCACCGAGCAAATCAAGGCCGCGCTCGACGAGTTGAAAAACACCTTCCCGAAAGGCGTGGAGACCACGCTGCTCTTTCAGCAAAAGGATTTCATCGACCACGCCATCGGCAACCTCACGGAAGCCATCCGCGACGGCGCGATCATGGTGACGATCGTCATCTTCCTCTTCCTGCTGAATTTCCGCACGACGTTCATCACGCTGATGGCGATGCCGCTCTCGTTTGGCATCACCATGCTGACCTTCAAATGGTTCGGCATCTCGGTGAATTCGATGACGCTCGGCGGTCTCGCCGTGGCCATCGGCATGGTCGTGGATGACGCCATCGTCGATGTGGAAAACGTCTTCCGGCGCCTGCGCGAAAACGCTGCGTCGCCACATCCGCGGCCGAAGCTGCACGTCATCGCGCAGGCTTCCGGCGAAGTGCGGAACTCGATCCTCTACGCGACGATCCTCATCATCCTCGTCTTCCTGCCGCTGCTCGGTCTGAGCGGTGTCGAGGGCAAGCTCTTCGCGCCCATCGCCATCGCCACGATCATTTCGATGATGGCCTCGTTCGTCGTCTCGCTGACCGCGATCCCGGTGCTGTGCTCGTTCCTGCTCAATCCCAAACACGGCGGCGAACACAAGGACGGCTTTCTCGTGCGTGGGATGAAATGGCTGCTCGAAAACACGCTGCTCCGCTTCGGCCTGAACCAGCCGTATCTGCTGCTCGCCATCGTGCTGATGATCGTGATCGGCGCGTTCTCGCTCTATCCGCTGATGAGCAAAGATTTCCTGCCCGCGTTCAAGGAAGAGACGCTGCTCATCGCCGCCACCTCCGCGCCCGGCACTTCGCTGGAGGAAATGAACAAGATTTCCGACGTGCTCGAACAGCAGATCCTCTCCGTGCCGGAAGTGCGGAAGGTCGGGCGTCGCCTCGGACGCGCGGAACGCGGCGATCACGTCGTGCCCGTTTCCACCGCGGAGTTCGACGTGGATTTCCGCGAGGCTGAGGGACACCTCAGCGGCAAGGGACGGACCCGGAAGGAGATTATCGACGACGTCAGCAAGCGCGTGCGTTCGGTGCCCGGCGTCTTCGCCGCGATTGGCGGTCCGCTCGCGGATCGCATCGGCCACATGCTCTCCGGCGTGTCCGCGCCCGTGGCGTTGAAGATCTTCGGGCCGGACCTCGACAAGCTGCGGCAGCTCGGCATCGAGGTGCAGGCTGTCGCCAAGACCATCCCCGGTTTTCAAGATGCGAAGCTCGACCAGCAATCGAGCATCCCGCAGCTCCGCATCGAGGCCGACCGCGACCGCGCCGCCGCGTATGGCATCGCGCCCGGCCACTTGAATGAACAGCTCTCCGCGCTCATCGGCGGGAAAGAAGTCGCCGAGCTGCGCGAAGGCCAGCGCGCCGTGAATCTCGTCATGCGCCTCCCGATTGAGTGGCGCGATTCACCAGACCGCATCGCGCGGCTGCCCGTCGAAACCACGACGGGTCAGCACATCCCGCTCTCGCTCGTGGCCGATGTGCGCGAAGCAAAAGGGCCAAACGTCATCTTCCGCGAAAACAGCCAGCGCCGTTTCACCATCGCTATCAAGCCAACCGTGCGCGATGTCGGCGTCCTCGTGCAGCGGCTGCAAAAGGAAGTGGCTGAAAAGGTGGCGCTGCCGGAAGGATATTTCATCACCTACGAGGGCGAGTTCCAGGCGCAGAAGGAAGCCACGCAGCGCATCGTCATCTTCTCCGCGCTCGTGCTCGTGGTCATCGCCTTCCTGCTCTTCGGGTATTTTAAGACGCCGTTCTTCGCGGCGCAGGTGCTTCTCGACATCCCGCTCGCGCTCGTCGGCGGGCTGGTTTTCACCTACCTGAAGCTAGGAAATATCAGCATCGCCACGCTGGTCGGCTTCATCGCCGTGGCCGGTGTCGCCGCGCGGAATTCGATCATGCTGATTAGCCACTTCCTGCATCTCATGGCGGTGGAGGGCGAAAGCTTCACGAAGGAGATGGTCATCCGCGGCACCAAGGAACGGCTCGTGCCGGTGCTCATGACCGCGCTCGCCGCCGGCATCGGCCTCATCCCGCTCGTCCTCGCCGCCGATCAACCGGGCAAGGAAATTCTGCACCCGGTGGCCGTCGTCATCGTCGGCGGACTCATCACCAGCACGCTGCTCGGCCTCGGGGTTACGCCCACCGTCTTCTACACGTTCGGCCGCAAAGCCGCGCAGAACGCCGTCGAGCGCGAAGCCGGAGCCGCCCACTGAACCAATCTCCGCCGTGGTGCCGGTTTGGACACCGCGGTGGCTCACCTTTTCCAAACCAAAAACAAAAACCCGCAAATACGAACCACATGAAATCCATCGCACTGAAACTCCTCACCGCCCTCGCGCTCACCATCCCCGCCTTTGCTGCTGACAAGCACGAGCACGGGAAGAAAGAAGAAGGCCCGAACGGCGGCCGCGTCCTCACCGCCGTCGAACCGCACCTTGAGTTCCTCGTCACCAAGGATCGCAAAGTCGAAATCACCGCGCTGACCGAAACGTTGAAACCCGGCAAGCTCAGCGGCCAGGTCATCGCCGTCACCGCCGGCGACCGCAGCAAGCCGACGAAGCTCGAGTTCAAGGAAGAGGGCGGCAAGCTCGTCTCCAGCAACGCGCTGCCCGAGGGCAATGACTTCCCGGTCTCCGTGAGCATCAAGCCCAGCGCGAGCGGCAAGGCGGTCTATGAGAAGTTCAACCTGAACATGGAGAAGTGCCCGACCTGCAAGAACGCGGAATACGCCTGCGTCTGCGCCCATGCGCACGACGACGACAAAAAGAAGAAGTAACTGCCGCGACGAATCTGGGGAGCGGGCCGGCGCGCCTGCTCCCCGGTTTTCCGAGCATTGTTCGCATGAAATTCATCTTCTCGGCGCTGGTGCTCACCTTCGGCATTGCCGCCACGGCTGCGGCCGATTTCCCCGTAGGCCGAACGCTCACGGTTTCTCTCGAAAGCGTCGATCCGGCCACCAACCGCCTCACGTTCAAGTGGCTCCGGACGGGCGAAGTCTTCACGGCCAAATGGACCAAGAGCACGAGATTCTCGCGCGCAGGCCGGCTCAGACTTGGGCCGGAAGTCATGCACAAGGGCGCGCGGGCCGAAGTCCTCTACTCCACTCCCACCTTCGGCGAACCCTTCGTCGCGCGTGTCGCTGTTCTTGAAGCCAAATGAACTTTCCGACTCCCCGATCCACCGCGCTCACCGCCCTGCTGTTCATTGGATTTTTCCACGATGCGGCGGCAATCCCTCCGACCGGGCGACGGCACACGGGCACGATTGAATACGTCGATTTGCAAACGCAGCACCTTGCCTTCCGCGCGGATCGGGAGGAGAAGGCCAAGACTTACATCTGGAACAAACGCACGCGCTTCGTTCGTGAAATCAGCTTCGTCGAAGCCTCTGAACTGCGCTCCGGCACCCGCGCCGATGTAACCGTTCACTCACCGTTTTTCGGCGAGCCGTTCGTCTCGCGCGTCATCCTCCTCCAACCCGCGCCCGGCGCACGCTCGCGCCGATAATTCCATGCGAGCATGCGCCCAAATCAGCGACCGAAGAGCAGCGACAGCACCACGTCACGGCCGTTGCGGTGATCGTGACGGCGGCTGTCGGAGCGCCGGTGGTAGTCGTGATGCTGATGCTCGCGCGAAGAGCGATAACGATCATCCGAGCGGTGATGATCGCGGTCGGAATGACGACGGTCGTAATGCTCGTGCCGGTCGCGCCGGTCGTCGTCGTCACGATGACGATCGCGGGCCTGGGCCTGCGGCGCGAAGGCGGCGAGTGAAAGGAGCGCGGAGACCGCGATGGCAATGGATTTGGTGTTCATGGTGTTGTGCGTTCTTCGACGCGGCGCGCCTGACAAAATTCACACGGCTTCGCTCGCTGAGCTGCTTCACTGCGGGTATCGCGGCCGTGCCGCTGCTCGCCGGATGCGCTTCGGATTTTAACCGCCAGGCGCAACACGCCGATGGACTCATCGACTTCGCGTTCGCGCTCGGAGGTTGCGAACACACGCACATCGCACCCGTCGAAATCGTCTCCAGTCGCTCGGCGCAAATCACGAATGCCCACGCCGTGGCGGATCGCGGGCAAATGCTCGTTTACGGCTATGTGCAGCGCCTCGCGCTGATTTCGCCGGGACCCGGCGCGCACGTCGATGTGCTGCTCATCGGCGCGGATGGAAAAACCATCGCACACGCCTCGGACAAATATCTCTCCTCGATGCTCTCGCACCGCCACCGCGGCGGAGGTGATCCACGCGTCATGTTCCCCGCGCGTCTGCCGCTGCCGCCAGCCGGCGCGCGCGTGCAGGTCATCCATCACGGCGCACCGCTCTCCAAGTGCGCGCTCCCTACCCGCCGATGAGCCACGAACATTCCACCCACGACAAAGCCAGCCACAGCCACGGCGGCGAGGGCGGCAAGAACATCGGCATCGCGTTCTTCCTTAATCTCACCTTCACACTCATCGAGATCGCGGGCGGCTTGTGGACGAACAGTGTCGCGATCCTCAGCGACGCGCTGCACGATTTCGGCGACTGCATCACGCTCGGCTTCGCCTGGTATATGCAGCGTGTGTCGCGCAAGCAGAGCGACGCGACTTTCACTTACGGTTACCGCCGCTTCTCCGTGCTCGGCGCGCTCATTACCGGCGTGGTCCTGCTCGTCGGCCTGCTCTTTGTGGTGTGGAAAGCGAGCGCGCGTGTGCTGCATCCCGAGCCGGTTTATGCGCCGGGCATGATTGCCATCGCCATCGTCGGCATCCTCTTCAATGGCGCGGCCGTCCTGCGCATCCGCGGCGGGCATTCGCTCAATGAAAAGGTGATGAGCTGGCACCTGCTCGAAGACGTGCTCGGCTGGGTCGCCGTGCTTCTAGGCAGCATCGCCATGCTCATCTGGAAGCTGCCGATCATCGACCCGCTGCTCTCCATCGGCATCTCGCTCTTCGTGCTTTGGAACGTCATCAAAAACCTCCGCAAGGTCTTGATGGTTTTCATGCAGAGCGCCCCGAAGTCGTTCGATGCGGCGCGCTTCAACCTCGCGCTCACCTCGGTGGAAAAAGCGGTATCGAGCCACCACACGCACACCTGGTCCATCGACGGCGAGCGGCATGTGCTCTCCACGCATCTCGTCATGCGGAGTGACGCGACGCGCGAAGACATCGTGAAAGCCAAGCGCCGCGTCCACGAGCTGCTCGCCGAGCACAATTTCGAGCACGCCACGATCGAGGTGGAACTGGAGGGCGAAGACTGCGCGGCGGAATCAGCGCACGCCGAACACCCGAAGCATGCGCCGGAGTGAACGGCCCTTTTTCATGAATACCAACGACCACGGACACGATCATAGCGGGCACGACCACAGCCTCGACGAAGCCGCAGCGGCGCCCGCGGTGCTGAATGCCGGCGTGCGCGGCGAGCGCACGACGATCCTAGCGGTAAGCGGAATGGACTGCGCGGATGAAGTGAAGCTCCTCAACGAAACGCTGGGGCCGCTCGATGGCGTGCGGTCGGTGGAGGCGAACTTGATGGCTGCAAAAATTACCGTCACTCACAACGAAAGCATTACGGCAGAGAAGCTCATCGCGGCGATTAAGCCGACTGGCATGGAAGCGCGGGTCGCAGAGCGTGGGCAGAAGTTTGGTTCGGGCTCCGACGCGCAACGGCAGCGCGCCATCAGTGTGGGAATCTCGGGCGCGCTCACCGGGCTCGGCCTCGTTCTGCAATGGACGAGCGCCGGGCCGGAGGCGCTGCGCATCGCGATCTTCGCGGCGGCGACGATCGCGGGCGGTTGGTTCATCTTCCCGAAAGCGCTCGCGGCGGCTCGGCGATTCTCCTTCGACATGAATCTGCTGATGACGGTCGCTGTTGGGGGCGCGGCGATCATCGGCGAGTGGAGCGAAGGCGCGGCCGTCACGTTCCTCTTCGGCCTTTCCGAGCTGCTGGAGGCGTTCAGCGTCCAGCGTGCGCGGCGGGCGATTGAATCGCTCCTCGAGCTTTCTCCCGAAAGCGCGCTCGTACAGCGCAACGGCGCGTTTGTCGAGGTGCCCGTAGATCAGGTGAAGGCGGATGAAATCGTCGCGGTGAAGTCCGGCTCGCGCGTGCCGCTCGACGGCGCGGTAACGACGGGCAACTCGGCGGTGAACCAAGCGCCGATCACCGGCGAGTCGATGCCGGTGGAAAAGAAACCCGGCGACCAAGTCTTCGCCGGCACGATCAATGGCGAGGGCGCGCTGGAAGTGCGCGTCACCAAAGCTGCGGGCGACACAATGCTCGCACGCATCATCCAGCTCGTTGGACAGGCGCAGTCGGAGAAAGCGCCCGCCGAGCGTTTCGTCGATGTCTTCGCGAAATACTACACGCCCGCGGTGATGGTCCTCGCGCTGCTCGTCTTTCTCATTCCACCGCTGCTCATGGGTGGCGCGTGGGGCGTGTGGGCGTATCGAGCCCTCGTGCTCCTGGTCATCGCCTGCCCGTGCGCGCTGGTCATTTCCACGCCGGTCTCGATCGTCTCCGGGCTCACCGCGATGGCGCGGCGCGGCGTGCTCATCAAAGGCGGCGCGCACCTCGAAGCCGTCGGCAAACTGCGCGCGCTGGCCGTCGATAAGACCGGCACAATCACCGAAGGCAAACCGCGCGTGCTCCGCGTCGTGACTGTGAAATCGACCGACGAAACCGAGATCATCCGCATCGCCGCCGGCATCGATACGCACTCTGAGCACCCGCTCGCACGAGCCGTCGTCGCTTACGCGGACGAAAAGAAGGTGCTTTATGAACGCAGCGAGGATTACCAATCGCTCAGCGGTCGCGGCGCGGAAGGCACGATCGCGTTTCACCGCTACTTCGTCGGCAATCACCGTTTCGCGCATGAACTCGGCGTCTGCACCCCCGAGATCGAGCAGCGCCTCGCGGAGATCGAAGCTGAAGCGCTTTCGGTCGTCATCGTAGGCCACAGGCCGCACGTCGCCTGCGAGGGCGAAGTCCTTGGCATCCTCGCAGTCGGCGATTCGATCCGCCGGAACGCCGCCGCTGCGATCAAGGCGCTGCACGCCGCGGGGCTGGAGAAGATCGTGATGCTTAGCGGTGACAACCAGCGGACCGCGGAAGCCATCGCGCGCCTCGCCGGCATCGACGAAGCGAAAGGCGACCTCCTGCCCGACGATAAAATCACCCGCATTCGCGAGCTGACGCAGCAATACAAACACGTCGGCATGATCGGCGACGGCGTGAACGACGCGCCCGCGATGGCCGCGGCGAGCGTCGGCATCGCGATGGGTGGCGCGGGCACCGACACCGCCATCGAGACGGCCGACATGGCGCTCATGCAAGACGACCTCGGCCAGGTCGCCGAAGCCATCCACCTCGGCCGGCGCACCGTCCGCATCATTCAATTCAACATCGCCTTCGCCCTCGCGATCAAAGCCGTCTTCCTCGTCCTCGCGCTGCTCGGCCATACCAGCCTCTGGCTCGCCATCGCCGCCGACACCGGCGCGACGCTCCTCGTCGTGGCCAACGCCCTGCGCCTGCTCGGCCGGCCCTCGATAAAGCCCAGATGACGCGAACTCGCACTCTCGTGGCCAAAACGCGGAGCACCCGGACGCACGCTCGCCAGGCAACGACTGCACGATGAAACGTCCACCGCACCGCAAGAAACCGCCAACGTCCCGCAAAACGGATGCGGACTCGTCGCCGATGACTGGGACGGACAAACTGAAGTTGTGGGTGCTCTTCAGCGGAATGGCCGCGGTTTTATTTTTGGTCTTTCACCTCGTCACCACCGCACAGCAGCGCTCGTCCTTGGACAGCTTGGTTGAGAGATGGAAACGTGACTATCATCTCACGGTGGAGCAGGCGCGGGCGATTCGCACAATGGAGGAAGATTTCCATGGAAGCGGCAACCCCTTCTTTCGCCCATCGCACAATGCGGCGGAGACGATGGAGCACCATCGTGAAATGGCGGCGATCATGAACCCGGAGGACGGAGCGCGCTTCTTTTCCGTCATGGAAGGGCGCGGCGCGAAGGCACTGCCGTAGCGCTGACCGGCCACTCCGCTCCGCGACACTGATTTCAGTTTCAAGAAATTAACGCGACGATCCACGCCAAGCTGTAGGTGGAGAATCAGGGTGTGGCTGTGAGCCCCTCGTGCTCGGGGCAGTGCTGCACTTCGACGGTGACATGCACGAGTTCCTCGTGCTCCCGGAGGAGATCGCGATATGCCTCCGCCGGCTTGGGATCGTGGGCGACGATGGAGATGATGGCGGCGAATCGGCCGGCGCTGACTTGCCAGATGTGCAGGTCGGTAAGGAGCGCGTCGCCGTCGCTCTCGACCGCGCGGCGAATCTCATCCGGCAAGTCGGACGATTCCGGCGTGCGGTCGAGCAGAATGCCGCTGGTATCGCGGACCAAGCCGTAGGCCCACACCGCGACGACTGCGCTGCCGACGATGCCCATGACGGGATCGAGCCACGACCAACCGAAGAACTTGCCCGCGAGCAGCGCCACGATCGCCGTGACCGAAGTGAGCGCGTCGGCGAGCACATGAATGTAGGCCGCGTGGCGGTTGAGATCACCGCTGTGATGGTGCCCGTGATCCGCATGGCTGTGACCGTGGTGATGATGGTGGTCGTCCTTGAGAAGGAGCGCGCAGACGACATTCACCAGCAGCCCGATGACCGCCACGCCGATGGCGTCATTGAAGCGAATCGGCACTGGCACGAAAACCCGATGCACGGACTCGCCCGCCATGAGCAGCGCGATCATGGAAAGAATGACCGCACTGGCAAAGCCGCCGAGCACCCCCATCTTGCCGGTGCCGAAGCTATAACGCGGATCGGCGGAATGCCGGCGGCTGAAATAGTAGGCGAGCGCGGTGATGAGGAACGCCGCGACGTGCGTGCTCATGTGCCAGCCGTCGGCCAGCAGCGCCATCGAGTTGAAAGCCGTGCCAGCGGCGATTTCGACGACCATCATCATGGCCGTGATGACGATGACGATGCGAGTGCGCCGCTCGGCCACGGAGGTATCGAGAGCGAAACTGTGGGAGTGCTGCCAGCGGTTTAAGTCGGTGTGGTGCATAGGTGTGAATGATCGGAGGCCGCGAAGCCGTGGAGGGAACCTCGCTGATGATGGCTAATGCTGATGAGGCTCGTCGTGGCGATGCGGGTGCGAATGGATGAGGTCGCCGTGGCGATGTTCGTGGGAATGAAAAGCGTCCGGCGGATCGAAGGCGCTGTGCGAATGTTTGTGCGCCTCTTCGGCATGTGGGGGAGCGTTTTTGCCGCGCGCTTTCATGAGCCAGACCGGCGCGGCGACGGCGGCGAGGATTCCCAAGAAGATCCACGCGGTTTGCCCAAACCCGAGCGCGGTGGTGAGGAAGCCGGCGAGCGGGTAAGTCAGCCCCCAGCCCGCGTGGCTGAGGGAGAAGTGAGCGGCGTAAATGTGTGCGCGCTCCTCGCCCGCGCTGTTGGCCGCGAGCAGTTCGTTGCCGCGAATGCCGAGGATGCTTTGCGCCGCGCCGGCAAACGTCCATCCGATGAGCAGCGGAATATATTGCTGAAAGACGGCGGCGAGCATGAGGGCCAGCAACATCGCGGGCGCGCACGCGGCCACGAACCAATCGCGCACGGACGGCGAGACCCGCGCATAACCGGCGGCGGCGCACACTGCGCCGATCCCATAGGCGGCCATGGCCCACGCATACGCGGCATCGGTGAGCCGGAGCCGCACCTTGATGAAATCGACCGTCGCCACGAGCACGAACGCGCCCATCACGCTCACCTGCAAGGCCAGGAACAACGTCTCGCGCAAAGCCGGGCGTTGAAACATTGCGGCGAGGCCGTGGCTGAGCGCGGTCTTCTTTCCTTCGCTCCGCTTCGGCTCGATGAGCAGTCTCGGCACGCCGAAAAGCAGCGCCGCGCTGACCAGAAACGTGAGGGCATCGACTACGAAGTTCCCGCGGAATCCCACCATCGCGATGACGAGCCCCGCGAGCGAGGGGCCGAGAATGTTCGCTGTGTCGTAAGCAATCGCACCGAGAGCCAGCGCCCGCGGATACTGCTTCTCCGAGACGACGCCGGGGATGACAGCTTTGTAAACCGGCGTGAAGAGCGCCGCGCCGAGGTTCAGGACGACAGCGAGGGCGTAAATCTGCCAGACGGCATCCGCGAAAAAGAACCCGATGACGACTCCAGCGCGCACCACGTCGCTGCCGATCAGGATCGCGCGCGCGCCAAAGCGCTCCGCGATTTGTCCCGCCCACGGCGCGCAAAAGACGATGACGACGATGCGAATGGCGAGAGTCACGCCGAGCACGGCCGCGGCGGACGCGCCCACAAGCTGGTGCGCCAGCAGAGCCAGCGCCACGGAGCTGAGCCCGCTGCCGACGAGGCTGACGACGTGCGCCCAGAAGAGCTTCTGAAAGATGCCGTGCCGCCACAGCGAGGAGTTGTTTTCGGAGTCGTTCATCGGTTCAAAGAAGCGTCTCCGGCGCGCGTCCCGCGGCATTGATCTCGTACCGCGCGCGGGGTGTGCCGTGGAAGACGACCTGCACTTTCGATCCGGGTCGCGGGAGGAAGGGCAACCGCGCCACGTAATGCGAGTAGCCCATGCTGTCGCGGATGCGACGAGGGATTTGGCGGGGCAGGTAATCCGTCGCGACGGCCGCGGTGATCTTTCCGCGGGCGTCGAGGATGAACACGTCGATGTGCGAGCCGTAGGGCGGCGGGTGCATCCCGGCTTTGCTCACGAGCCCGGAGACGCGCAGGGTCGCGCCGTCCGCAACGGCATGGGCCGTCACGATGTCGCCACCGGCGCGGGAGACGCGCTCCACGGGTACGATGTCCGGCCCTGGGTAGCCGAAGATGAAGCCGAGCAGTCCGTCCGCATTTTGTGCGCGTCGGGCGATCGGCGTGGTGCAACCAGACAACGAAATCGCGAAGACGCACGCTGCGAAACGGGTGAGGCTGTTCATGCGAAGCCGGTCGTGAAGAGGACTAGCGGGGCGGCGTCTCCGACGGAGCACTCGGCAGATTCATCGCCTCGCGGAGCGCCTCGGAATGCGCGCGCTCCTCCTCGATGGTATGTGCAGGTGGATTGAATGGGTTGCCGCTGCCGTGGAATTCCTTCTCGAGCCTCCGCACCCGCTCCACCTGCTCGTCGGTGAGATGATGTCTCGCCCTCCAGCCCTCCAAGCGTCGCTCCAGCGCTGTCGCGGCCCTGCCGGTCCAGTAGAAATGCTCGACAACAACGAAGCCGACGATGCACACCACGACGATCACGATCACTTTCACTTTGAACGCGAGGCTCAGGCCCGCGGCTGTCGGCGCATTCCTTGTTACGCGCTTTTTGTGAGGAGGTCGTTTCAATCGCGGAGGGGCGTTGCGCCGGCCGGGCGAGTGGTTGGTTCATCTGGTTTGGAATCAATGCGCGGGCTGCGGCGCGGTGGTCGCGGGCACGGTGGATTCGCCGTTTTTATCCCGATGGAAAATCCGGTAGAGCGCGGGCAGGACGAGCAGCGTGAGCGCGGTGGAGGAGAGGATTCCGCCAATGACGACGGTCGCGAGCGGGCGCTGCACTTCGGCGCCGGTGCCGGTGGCGATGGCCATCGGGACGAAGCCGAGCGCGGCGACGAGTGCGGTCATGAGCACGGGACGCAGGCGCGTGAGCGAGCCGTTGAAGACCGCATCTTCAAGAGGTGTGCCGGACTGCCGGAGGTTGTTGATGAACGAAATCATCACGAGGCCGTTGAGCACGGCGACGCCGGAGAGCGCGATGAAGCCGACGCCGGCGGTGATAGACAGCGGAATGTCACGCAGCCAGAGCGCGGCGATGCCGCCGGTCAGCGCGAGCGGCACGCCGGAGAAGACGAGCAGCGCGTCCTTCACATTGCCGAAGGCCATGAAGAGCAGCATGAAGATGAGCAGCAACGAGAGCGGCACGACGATCTGGAGCCGCTTCGATGCGGAGAGGAGCTGCTCGAAAGTGCCGCCCCAGGTCATCCAGTAGCCGGTGGGGATTTCCACGGCTTCCATCCGTTGCTGGGCTTCCGCGACGAACGAGCCGAGATCGCGTCCACGCACGTTGGCCGTGACGACGACGCGGCGTTTGCCGTTTTCGCGGCTGATCTGGTTTGGGCCGGGCGCGATGTCGAAAGTCACGATTTCCCCGAGCGGCACGAACGCGGGCATTCCGCCGTCATCAAGGCTCACGGTCTTGATGTCGGAGCTGTTTTTCTTTCGCTGCGGTATTTCGATGGGGATGCGTTTGAGCGCGTCGAGATTGGTGCGGAGCTTTTCCGGAAGGCGGACGAGCAGCGGATGGCGGCGGTCGCCCTCGAAGACTTCGCCGGCTTCCTTGCCGCCGATGGCAATCTGGATGACCTCCTGCACGTCGGCGACATTCAGGCCGAAGCGCGCCATGACTTTGCGGTTCATGTTGATCGTGAGCAGCGGCAGGCCGGTGATCTGCTCGACCCCTACGTCTTCCGCGCCGGGAATGGAGCCGAGCACTTTGCCGATTTCCTTGCCCACGCCCACGAGTTCATCGAGGTCGTCACCAAAGACCTTCACCGCCACGTCGCTGCGCACGCCGGCGATCAGCTCGTTGAAACGCATCTGGATCGGCTGGAGAAACTCGAACTTGGTGCCGGCGAGCTCCGCCTCCATTTTCTTCGCCATTGCGTTGACCAGTTCGGTCTTGCTGCGTTTCGGGTCGGGCCACTGCGAGCGTGGTTTGATCATGACGAAACCGTCGGCCACGCTCGGCGGCATGGGGTCGGTGGCGACTTCCGCGGTGCCGATTTTCGCGAAGGTTTCCTTCACCTCGGGGAATTCGAGGAACTTTTTCTGCACCGCGTTTTGCATGTCGATGGCCTGCGTGAGGCTGGTGCCGGGAATGCGAAGCGAATGCACCGCGAGGTCGCCTTCATCGAGGTTCGGAATGAACTCGCTGCCCATCTTTGAAGCAACCAGAAGACTGAGCACCACCAACACCACCGCGCCCGTGGCTACCAGCGCGCGGCTGGCAATGGCGGCCCGCAGCAGCGGGGTGTAAATGGCCTTCGCTCCACGCATGAGGAAGTTCTCCTTCTCGGAGACTTTACCGCTCATGAAGATGGCGACGGCCGCGGGCACGAACGTCACGGAGAAGATCATCGCGCCGGTCAGCGCGAGTAGGACGGTCCACGCCATCGGGTGAAACATTTTCCCCTCGATGCCGGTGAGCGTGAGGATCGGCACATACACCACCATGATGATGAAGACGCCGAAGATGCTCGGCTTCACAACTTCGCGCGTGGCTTGGAAGACGGTCTCGAAACGCTCGGCTCGCGAAGCCAGCCGCCCGCGCTGATGCTGCTCTTCCGCGAGTCGCCGGATGCAGTTCTCTACGATGATGACCGCGCCATCGACGATGATGCCGAAGTCGAGCGCGCCGAGGCTCATCAGATTGCCGCTGATCTTCGTCGCGACCATCCCGCTGATCGTGAAGAGCATCGAAAGCGGAATGATGAACGCGGTGAGCAGCGCCGCGCGGACATTGCCGAGCAGCAGAAGGAGGACGACGATGACCAGCACTGCGCCCTCGAAGAGATTCTTCTTCACCGTCTCGATCGTCGCGTTCACCAAGTCGGTGCGGTTATAGACGGTGTGAGCGACGACGCCTTTGGGCAGCGTCTTGTTCACCTCCGCCACGCGCTGGGCCACGCGCTGCGAGACGGTGCGGCTGTTTTCACCGACGAGCATGAAGACCGTCGCCAGCACAGTTTCCTTGCCCTCGGCCGTCGCCGCGCCAGTGCGGAGTTCGGTGCCGATGCCGATTTCCGCCACGTCGTGAAGGTGGACGGGCACGCCATCGAAACTGCCCACGGTGATCAGGCCGATGTCTTCCAAGGTCAGCACCTGGCCGGGAGCGCGGATGAGATACTGCTCGCCATTCCGCTCGATGTAACCCGCGCCCACATTCGCGTTGTTGTTCGCCAGCGCGGCCATGATGTCGCGGAAGCTGAGGTTGTAAGCGATGAGCTTCTCCGGGCGCGGCGCGACGTGATACTGCTTTTCAAACCCGCCGATGGTATTGACCTCGACCACGCCGGGCACGGTGCGGAGCTGAGGTTTGATCACCCAATCCTGCAAGGTGCGCAGGTCCATCGGCGTGTAAGGCTCGCCCTTCTCGGTCTTCGCCCCCGGCTCCGCGCGCACGAGATACATGTAGATTTCTCCCAAGCCCGTGGTGATCGGCCCCATCGACGACTCAATGCCGGGTGGCAGCTTGCCTTGCACTTCCTGGATGCGCTCATTGACGAGCTGCCGCGCAAAGTAAACGTCCGTGCCGTCCTTGAACACGGCGGTCACTTGCGAAAGGCCGTAGCGCGAAACCGAGCGCGTGTATTCCAGTCCGGGCAACCCGCCGAGGGAAGTCTCGACGGGAAAGGTGATGCGCTGCTCGGCTTCGAGCGGCGAAAAGCCGGGCGCTTCGGTATTGATCTGCACCTGGACATTGGTGATGTCCGGCACGGCATCAATCGGCAGGCGCTGGTAGTTGTAGAAACCAAGCGCGCCGATCGCGAGCGCGACCAGCAGGATGATCCAGCGTTGGCGGATCGAGAGTTGGATGAGGTTATCGAGCATGGCGTTTAGATGGCTTGTTCCTGTTCTTCTCCAGTGCGAATGCGGACTACCCGTTCGAGGTCCGCGATGGTGACGATGCCGTCGCCGGGGTGGCCGGTGTGCGCGGCTTTGCGAATGGCTTCCGCGATGGAAGGGGCGAGTTCATCCGAACAGACGATCTCGATCCGCTTGTGTTTGTGCTTGAATAGACTCTCCGTCGGCGATGCTTCGTAAGCGTGATCTTTCCCTCGCCCGCGACCGTGGCCGATCGTGTCGAGGACGGTCACGCCCGTGAAGTGCGGCAGCGCGCGCAGTGCCCACAAAACGCGGTCGAGAATGTGCGGCTGGATGGTGGCTTTGATTTCTTTCATGGCAGGAATGCGTGAGGGTTAGTGGTCGTGCGACGCGCCGGATTTCAGGACGTCGGCCTTCACCACGAAGCTGTTTTCCGTGGCGTATTTGGTGCCGGGCTTGAGTGGCCCGGAGACGACTTCGACGAGACCGCCGTCGCGCCGGCCCAGTTCGAGGATGGCGATTTCAAACATCGTGCCGTCGGCCATGAACACGACGTCCCAATCCCGGAACTTTTGGAGCGCGCTTTCTTTCACCGCGATCGGCACCTCGGTCTCCTCGACCACGACCTGCGCGGTGACGAAGAGCCCTGGCTGCCAGGTCATCTCGGGATTCGGTAACTCCGCGCGGGCCATCATTGTCTGCGTGTCCTCGGCGCTCACGGGCGAGAGGTAGGTCAGCGTCGCTTCACCTTCCTTGTCGCCCACGCCGGTGACGACGACCTTCTGCCCTTCCTTGAGCTTCGGAAAGTCGGTGCGCTGCACCGCCAGATCGACCGCGATGGTGCTCAAATCCGCCACGATGTAGAGCGTGGTCTCTTGCGTCACGGACTCGCCAAGCACCGCGTCGCGCTTGATCACGCGGCCGGCGATCTGCGATTTGATTTCGTAAGGCCGCAGACTGTCGTTGCTCTCCACCACGGCGAGCACTTCGTCTTTCTTCACGGCGTCGCCGAGCTTCTTCCGAGCCTCCAAAACGATGCCCGGAAAGCGCGGCGTGACGTGCGCCACCTTGTCGGGATTCGCCACGATCTTGCCATTCATCTCGACCATCGTGCGCAGCTTCGCCGGGCCGGCTTCCTCGATCTTGATGCCCGCGGTCTCAATCGCCGCCGCCTCCATCTTCACCCGGCCTTCATACGACGGATACTCCCACTGCGAACGCTTGCCGGCGTGTTCCGCCATCACCTTCACATCGAAGGAGTGCGGCTCCTCCACCACCTTGTCGCCCTGCAGATACTCGCCTTCTTTTTTGTAACTGAACGTGTCCACGCGCCCGCCGAACCGGTGGAACTCCACGACCAGCTTCACCGCGCTGGGGTCGAGCGGTTTGTCGTTTTTGAAAGGATACACGCGCGACTGCGGCGGGATGTCCGGCTCGTAAATCGTCACTTCCACGGCGAAGTCACCGTCGCGCAACATGCGCCCGCCGTGCGGCCCGCGTTCGTAGTCCGCCGCCGCTGCGCCGCCGTGCCCGCCTTCCGCAGAAGCCGCGTGCTTGGGTTCGCTGCTGAGGATTTTGCGTCCGACGAAATAGGCACCGGCGAGGAGCGCGAGTATCGCGGCGATCTGAATGAGATTTTTGGTTTTCATAAGCGTAGAAAAGGTGGGTTGAGTTAGCGTTTGCGCTCCGGGGGGCGGACGGCTTTGTAGGCCGAGAGATCTGTCGGCGCGGCGGTGAGGGCCTCGATTTCGGCGAGCGCTTTGTGGTAGTCCGCGAGCGCACGCAGATTCTGATTCCGCGCGCCGATCAACGTGCGGCGAGCGTCGAGAATTTCGAGCTGCGTGAAGCGGCCCGCCTCGTAACCCGCGGTGATCAATTCCTCCGCTTCCTTTGCGCCCGGCAGCACATCGCGGCGCAGAATTTCCACCTCACTCGCGGCGCGGGCGAGAGTCTGGAATGCCTGGTTCAGCGCGGCGAAAGCGCGCGCCTCAACCGCTCTGCGTTCGTCCTCAGTCTTGGACACATTCGCCTGCGCTTCGGCGATCGCGCCCTGGTTGCGATTCGAGAAGGGAAGCGGGATCGAGAATCCCACGACGGGCGCGATGTCGTCCGCTTTCCCGAACACGCGCGGGCCTCCGAAAATGGTCACGTCGGGACGCGCCTGAGCTTGCGCCAGCGTCAATGCGGCTTCCCGCCGCTCGCGCTCCGCGGTCCAGCGGGTGAGCTGCGGATTGCGCATGATCCGGCCAGTGAGCGTGGCTTGCGAGGGCAGCTCTTTCACGCGGTCGAGGTCGCCCGCGACGCTTCCGAAATCCGCGCGCCGCGCGCCCCACTGCGCGGCGAGATTGCCGCGGGCGGCAGCGAGCGTTCGCCGCGCCTGTTCCAGATCGATCTTCGCCGAGGCAACCGCGATGTTGCTCCGCGTGACCTCGACCGCGGATGCCTTGCCGGCCTCGACGCGCTTTTGCGTCAGCGGGATCACCTTGTCCGCGAGCGCCGCAGTTTCCTCGGCAAGCTGCACCGCGCGCTGCACCACGAGCACATCGACAAACGCCTGCGTCGTAGTCCGCAGCACTTCCACCCGCCTCACCTGATAATCGAACTCCGCGACCGTGCGCCCGGCTTCCGCTTCGCCGATCCGCGCCGGCCGTTTGCCGCCCAGCTCGACGAGCTGGCTCAGTTGCAGAGTGCGCTCCGCCAGATCCCCATTCGCGAAGTCGCCGGAGCCCGTCGGACTTTCCGACTGGATGCTGATTCCCGGATTCGGCCGCAAGCGCGCCTGAATGATCCGCGCTTCCGCGGCCCGGATGTCCCAGGAATAAGTGGCAAGCTCCGGGCTGCGCTCCAGCGCTAGCGCCAGCGCGCCGGCCAACGAAAGCGACGACGCGCCCGGCTCAGCGGCAAGGAGCGGGCCGAGCGGCATGAGCGCCGCCCCGGCAGTGAGGCCGAATGTGAGAAGTTGTTTGATGTGATTCATGTGCAGGTAAGTGGTTTGGTAAAAGAGAAGGGACGTGTTTCCGGCGACGGGCGCGGAAACGAAAAGACCTCGCGAAAAGCGAGGTCTGGAAAGGCCTGACGAATGAAGGACGGGCGTGCCGCCGGGGCACGATCGTCCGCGTCAGGCCACTAGGCTAACTGAGGAGGAACGTCGATCCCGCGTGGGACCGCATCGGGCTGCGAATCCTCTCGCACCCGGATTAACCCGCAAAGCACGCCACCGTGAAAGCAGGGCTTGTCATTGAAAACCACCGTCAGCGCATGGCTGTGGCTGGTAGCGTGGTGTCCCGCGCCCTGATCTCCCTCACTCGCCGGCTCGCCGTTCGAATGAGCCGGTGCGGTCATTTCATGATCGTGATCCACGATCCGCCCCCACACATCATGCGAAAACCCGCCCAGCACCAGCAGGGCGACGATCGCGGCAAAAAGACGTGTGCGCAGGAAATTCAAACGGCAGGAGAGTTAAGGGGACATGCCCAAGCTGTCAAGCGCGGCGACCCAAGGCTCCTGAGCGTCCGTCGCTCGTTGCGTTCGTGACAGCATCGCGCCGCCCGGAGGCGTAAGCATCGAAGACGCGGCGGATCTCATCCCGGACGTGGCGGAAGACGGCAAGTTGCTCCTCTTCGGTGCCGACGGCGTGCGCGGGATCGTCGAAACCCCAATGATGGCGGTTCACCTGACCGGGAAACATCGGGCAGGCTTGATCAGCATTGCCGCAGACCGTGATGACCGTCTCCACCGGCTCGCTCAGGAAGTCGCTCAGGTGTTTCGAGCTGTGCGCGGAAATGTCGATGCCGATTTCCTGCATCACTTTGATCGCCAGCGGATGCACGTAGCCGGCGGGCTTTGAGCCGGCGCTGGCGACGCGGATCGCATCGCCAGCCGCGGCGCGCAGGATGCCTTCGGCGAGGTGACTGCGGCACGAGTTGCCCGTGCAGAGGATAAGGACGAGCGGCTTTTGCATTGGAAGGGTGCGGGGCTCTCAGCAGCAGCCGCTGGCCGCATCGGCGCCTTTTGGCAGGCACACGTCTTTGGCCAGGCAGTCGGTGTGTTTGGAGCCGAGCTGGAAACTCAGCACGCCATCCACGGCGCTCGCTTCCAGCACGGGAAATTGCGAGATCGCGCAGTCCTCGTATTCGATTTCCACGTCCAAGTCGTCGGAAAGAAAGAGCGGAGTCGCCAGATCGAGCACGCCGGCCAGTTTGCCCGGCGCGAGTCGATGATCGACATCATCGGCCACCCACGCCTGCAGCGTGCAGCCGGAAACTTTGCGGACGGTGCCGCCGCAATCGATGAAGCTCTTGTCGATCCGGCCCGCTTCTGTGATGTGCGCATGCGCGGGGATGACATCGCCATCCGGCAGGATGAAGCGCAGCTCGGCGGTCGAATGAGTTTCGAGGTGAGTTTTGAATTCGGAGGTTGTCATGGATTGGAAGGATGTTCGGTTTCGACAGGGCAGCAGTCCGAAGGGCGCACCAGGCAGACGGTCGGGACGGCGAG
Organism: Spartobacteria bacterium; assembly: GCA_031389825.1. Classification (GTDB taxonomy): domain Bacteria; phylum Verrucomicrobiota; class Verrucomicrobiia; order Chthoniobacterales; family Chthoniobacteraceae; genus JANMSW01. The sequence continues at coordinate 86,126 of JANMSW010000043.1, read as the reverse complement.
AAGCGCGCCGAGCAGCGGGCCGGCGAGGTAGAGCCAGAGGTGTTCGAGGTGGCCGCTTACGACCGCTGGCGAGATCGAGCGCGCGGGATTCATCGAAGCGCCGCAGATTGGCCCGGCGAACATCGCTTCGAGCGCGATGACCGCGCCGATGGCGATGCCCGCGGTGATCCCCTTCTCCTTCGCGCCCGTCGAGACGCTGAGAATCACCAGCATGAGCAGGAAGGTGAGCACGACCTCGAGAACGAAGCTTTGCATTGCCGCGCCAGCCGGGAGCGTCGCTCCAAGGTTTTCGTCCGCTGGAAAGAGGATACGCAGCAGCCCGCTCGCGGCGAACGCCCCAAGCAATTGCGCGGCGACGAAGCCGGGAACTGCGCTCCATGGAAATCGCCGCGCCGCAGCGAACGCCGTTGTCACGGCTGGATTGAAGTGCGCGCCACTCACGTCGCCGAAGGTGTAGATCATCGCGAGAACAATCAGCCCGAAGGTGAAGGCGATGCCCGGATGTGTGATTGCCCCGCCGCTTGCGTGGTTGATGACGATCGCGCCCGTGCCCGCGAAGACGAGCGCGAACGTCCCAAGGAATTCAGACAGCAGCTTTCTCACGCTTTGACCGTTTTGCGGGACGGAGGAAACGCTTTGGCTTCCCGCCTTGGTTTGCAGCAATTTGCGAGTGGCCCTGCACAACTCGCCAGAGCTTTCGTCATCCTCCGCAGATCGGCAGTGAAGACCGCGTTTTCGCGACAGCAGTCCTGCAAACACTTCATGTTCGCCGTCAGCTCTGGTGATGGCTTCGCCGGCAGCGAATAGACAATCCACGCGCCCTCCCGCTGGGTTTCCACCAGCGCGTGCTCGCGCAGATACGCGAGATGCTTGGAAATCTTCACCTGTGGCGCGCTCAGGATCTCCTGGAAATGACAGACGCAAAGCGGGCGATAGGAGAGCAGATGCAGAATGCGCAGCCGTGTTTCGTCGCAGAGGCATTTATAAACTTCGATCAGCTTCACGGAGCAAGACATACCGACATACGTATATCCGTAAAGGAGAATGTCACCGTCTGGAAGTTTTCGCGCGGGAATCTTGTTATCGAACGGCCGGGAGAATGACGACGATCCACAGCGCGCGCCGATAGGCAGGATCGCTCGCGGCGCGCTTTTCGTCGCCGTGACAGCCGCAACCGCCCTTCTCTTGCTCTTCGGCAGCGATCTTCTCCGTGGTCGAAATCTGAAGCGTGGGCGCGGCGGCGATGACCGCCGCCGCGCCGTTTCGCTCAGCAGGCTTTGCTTAGCACTTCGGGCACGCCGGTGAAGGCGGGCACTTGCTCAGCTTCTTCGCGCTGCCTGCCTTCACGAGGTCCGGGCATTCCGGGCACGGAGGGCAGTCGGCGTTGTTTTTAACCTGCATTTTTCCCCGCGCCGGCACCGTGCAGGGCACGGGGCAATCGGGCATCGCGGGGCAGTTGATGGCTTGCGCTTTCTGCGTCCGCGCCAGCGCAAGTTGCGTCTGGAGTTGCGGACTGTCGGCGGAAGCCGTGACGCCGAAGCCGGTGAGGGCGACGGCGAGGCTGCTTAGTAGGATACGAGGTTTCATTTTATGATTTGGACGCTGGTTCTGCGTTGGAGTTGATCGCGGGCATCCGGCACCAGCAGGCCAGGAGTCGCGATGGGTAGATTGACGGCGGAGGAAAAACGCGCGCTGATTGCGCGCGGTGCCGTCATACCGAGCGCGGCGGTGCGTGACTCAGGAGACTCTTTTGCAGAACCAATTCCGCGAAGGACCAGGCGAACGGCGGACCAGTATCGAGCGCCGACCAATGAATGATAACCGGCAACGGGGCGTGGAGCGCCGGGCTCGCCGATGCCAGCCAGCCGATGGCGACGCCATCCCACAGCGGGATCTTTGCCGCCTCGGGCACGATCGCAATGCGAAGCTGTCCACAAGTTGCGAGACAGCCGGGCGAGTCGCCGTCTTGCCCGGCGGGCTGCGGATCAACACCGCACGAAGAGCAGCCTCCCGCATCGCACTCGGCCACTGCCGCATTGCCTTGCTCGCTCACCCACCCAAACGCGCAGGGGCCGGTGCAATACAGCCAGCTTGCGCAGGCTGCGATGGCACACAGCAGCGGCAGCAGCTTTTGGCGTTGAGCGTTCATGAATTCAGAGCGGGGCGAAGCGGCGCGGCGGTGACCAAAGATACCACGCCGCTTCAATTTATCACCCGCAGCTTACTCGTCGCAGGTGCAGGCGTATTCGGGGTTGCTGCACTCTTTACAGATGTGCGTCTGGAGCTTGATGCGGAAGTTCTTCGGCTTCGCGTCGGAGCTGGCTTTGGCTTGCACCACGACCTGGTATCCTTCGCCTTCGGGCAGCGGAGTTTTGGAAACGAGGAGGTCGCCTTTCTTCTCAAATTCCAGTTTCGCCTTGCCGCTTTTTGCTTCGGCAGTGGCCGTGATGACTTGATCCCCGGCGGGCTGTTGCTTTCCAGCGGCATCGTAAAAGGCGATGCTGATGGTGCGGTCCTTCTCCACGAAGAACTCGGCGTTTTGCTTGTCCATTTCGAGGATGCGGCCTTTGCGCGGGCCGGCTTTCACCGTTTTGTCGGCAAACGCGGGAGCGGCGGCGAGGGCGAGGATGGCGATAATGTTGAGGAGTTTTTTCATACGATGGCGGGTTCTGTTTCTGCGGTTTCGATTTCGGGTTCTGTTGGTTCGGTTCGCTTTGGTTTCGGTTTGGTTTTTCGCTCGATCCACTCGTAGAGCACGGGCACCACGAGCAGCGTGAGGAAAGTGGAGGTGACGACGCCGCCGATGACGACGGTCGCGAGCGGGCGCTGGACTTCCGCGCCGGCACCGGTGGCGATGGCCATCGGCACGAAGCCGAGCGAGGCGACGAGCGCGGTCATGAGCTTCGGGCGCAGCCGCGTGAGCGTGCCTTCGACCACGGCTTCGCGCACCCCGCGGCCTTGTTCGCGGAGCTGATTGATGAAGGAAATCAGCATGATGCCGTTGAGCACGGCGATGCCGCTGAGCGCGATGAAGCCGACACCCGCGGAGATCGTGAAGGGCATCCCACGCAGGTAGAGCGCGAAGATTCCGCCGGTCACGGCGAGCGGCACGCAAAGGAATATGAGCGCCGCCTGCCGCAGGCTGCCGAAGCTCAGAAAGATGAGCACGAAGATGAGCCCGAGCGCGAGCGGCACGACGAGCGCGAGCCGCGCCTTGGCTTCCTGCAGGTTCTTAAACTGCCCGCCGAACTCGAAGTAATAGCCGTCCGGGAACTTCACCTTTTCGCGGATGTTGCGCGTCGCCTCCGCGACGAACCCGGAGGTGTCGCGCCCGCGCACGTTGATAAGGATCGCGGCGCGGCGTTGCGTGTCTTCTCGCGCAATCTGGTTCACCTGCTCGACGAGCTTCACCTTCGCGATTTGGCCGAGCGCGAGGAGTCCGCCGGCTTCAGTCCGCAGCGGGAGTTGCTCCATCGCAGCCACGTCGGTGCGGCGTTCTTCGGCGAGCCGCACTACGATCGGCGTGCGCCGGTTGCCTTCGATCACGGTGCCGACTTCCTTGCCGGCGAGCGCGGCTTCCACGAGCCGATTCAGATCGTCGGCGTGGACGTTGAATTTCCGCATCGCTTCGCGGTCGGGCTGAATCTCGACCATCGGCACTTTGCCAATCGCATCGAACTCCGCCTCGCGGCCACCCGGCGTGTTTTCAATCACGCCGCGGACCTCGCCGGCGACCCGCTCCAGCTCCTCGTAATTCTCGCCGAATATCTTGCAGATCAGATCCGCCCGAGCGCCGGCCATGATCTCATTGAAGCGCATCTGAATCGGCTGCGAGACGAGCATGTTTTGACCGGGAATGCGGTCGATGAGCGCGTTGCGCATTTGCGCTCCCAACTCGTCCTTGGTGATGCGCCGCCCATCCACCGTGCGCCACTTTTCGCGCGGCTGGAGCATGATGTAAGTGTCCGCGACATTCGGCCCCATCGGGTCCGTGGCGATTTCCGCGGTGCCGATGCGCGAGAAGATTTCTTTGATCTCCTGCGGGAATTCCCGGCGCAGGAGGTCCTCGCTCTTCTTTTGCATTTCCAGCGACGAGGTGAGGCCCGCGCTGGAGCTGCGGATAAGCTGCAAGGTGATGTCGCCCTCATCGAGCTGCGGGATGAACTCCGAGCCCATCCGCGAAAACAGGAAGAGCGAAAAGCCGAAGAGCGCGAACATCGGCAGCACCACCACCCAGCGAAACCGCAGGCCGAACTCCAGCAGCGGCGTGTAGATGCGTTTGGTGTGTGTGACGAGCCAGTTGTCCTTTTCCTGAATTTTGCCGCCGAGCAGGAACGAGCAGAGCACCGGCATGAGGCTCAGCGCCAGGACGAGCGAGCCGCCGAGCGCGAGCATCACGACCACCGCCATCGGCTTGAACATTTTCCCCTCGATGCCGCTCAGCGCGAGGATCGGCACATAGACGACCGTGATGATGAGCACGCCGAAGAACATCGGATTCGCGACTTCTTTCGCGGAGCGCAGCACTTCCTTCGCGCGCTCCGCGGCCGTGAGCTGGCGGCCGAGTCGGTGCTGTCGCTCGCCCAAATGGCGGACGATGTTTTCCACCATCACCACCGCGCCGTCGATGATCAGGCCGAAGTCAATCGCGCCCAGGCTCATCAGGTTTCCCGAAAGGCCGAGCCGCACCATACCGGTGACGGCGAAGAGCATGGAAAGCGGAATGACCAGCGCGACGATGACCGCCGCGCGCCAGTTGCCGAGCAGCGCGAAGAGCACGGCGACGACGAGCAATGCGCCTTCCACAAGGTTTGTCTCGACGGTGCGAATCGTGCGGTTGACCAGGTCGGAGCGGTCGTAAAGCGGGTGGATGACGACGCCGGGCGGGAGCTTTTGCTGAATGTCGGCGAGCTTTTCGCGGACGGATTCGGCGACGAGCCGCGAGTTGCCGCCTGCGAGCATGATCGCCGCGCCGACCATCGCTTCCTTGCCATCGGACGTGCTCGCGCCGGTGCGAAACGATGAGCCGATTTCGACCGTCGCCACTTCGCCTAGAAGGATGGGATTCACGCCCGCGCCGAACTTCAGCGGCACCTTGGAAATTTCCTCGATGGTCGTGACACGGCTGGCCGCGCGGATCACGAGCTGTTCGCCGCCAACTTCGATTGTGCCGCCGCCTGCGTTCCGCGTGTTTTGCTCGACTATCTCGGCGAGCGAATCGAGCGACATGCCCGCCGAGGCAAGGCGCGCGGGATCGGGCTGAATGACAATCTGCTTTTCGTAACCGCCGCTCGTATTCACCTCCGCGACGCCCGTCGTGCCGCGCAGCAACGGCTTCACGGTGTATTCCTGAATCTGCCGCAGTGCCATGAGCTGCTCCTCGCGCGAGGTCGGCTTGTGCGGCGCATCGGCGGTGTAGTCGAGCGAGTAGTAGAAGATTTCGCCGAGGCCCGTGGCGATCGGCGCGAGCTTCGGCGTCAGCCCGGGCGGGAGATCATCGAGCACGCCTTGCAGCCGCTCTGTCACGAGCTGGCGCATCCGGTAAAGATCGACGCCGTCGCGAAACGTCATCGTGATTTGCGACAGCCCGAATTTGGAAAGTGACCGCAGCTCCACCATGTCGGGCAGCCCGGCCATTTCGCTTTCGAGGGGAAACGACACGAGCTTTTCAACCTCCTCCGGCGCGAGCGCCGGGACCGCGGTATTGATCTGGACCTGCGGGTTCGTGATGTCCGGCACGGCATCGATCGGCAGCCGCAGCGACGCCCACGCGCCCACAGCGATGAGCACCACGGCGGCGAGCAGCACCGCGGCGCGCTGCCGCATGACGATTTCGAGAAGCCGGTTCAGCATGAGCGTCGCGGGTGCTTAATGGCCGCAGGTGCAAGCTTTGCCGCCGCGCAGGATTTGCAGTTCCGCCATCCAGAGCGTGTCCACGGGTGAGGTGACGATTGAATCGCCGGCATAGAGTCCATCCGTGATTTCGGCGAACTCGCCATTCATCGCGCCGACCTTGACCGGCGTGCGCAGGTAGAAGGTTTCGTTGACCGCATAGACGAACCAACCTTCCACCGTCTTGAGCAGCGCCGACCGCGGCACCGCGGGCACCGCATCGCCGGCCGGCGCGCGAAACGTCGCATTGAGCCGCGTGCCGCTGTCGAAAGGCGCTTCGGTTTCGACCACGACTTCGTATTCCCCGAGCGCGGCAAAGGCGGCTTTCTCGATGCGCTTCACCACGCCCTTGCCGGTCGCACCCGCGCCGTTGATGCGCAGTTCAACTTCCTGCCCCGGCTGGAGGCGCTTCGCTTTATCCGCCGTCAGCCAGCCCGAAGCTTCGCTCTTGCCCTCGCTCCCAGGCGTGAAAGCGACGCGCTGAAAACCGCCCGCGCCGCCGACGACGTGGAGCTGCGCGGTGAACTCCGCAGCGACCGGCGTTTCGCCGACTTCCGCGACTTTGAGGCCGATGCTTTCCTTGATCTTGGGATGCAACGCGAGTCCGTGACCTTCCTTGAGTTGCACGGATTCGCCCGCGCCCGCCGTCTCGCCAGGCTTTTTGGAGATGTCGGCGATTGGCTTATCGCAAGCCGCGAGCGCGACCGTGAGGAGGAGTGCGGGCAGGAGTTTTGTGATGGTGCTCATGGAATTACTTTTTGGCTTTCTTGGTGGTGATGGTCGTCGTCGTGGCGGCGCGGCGAGGCGCTTCCGCGCGCAGCGCGGCAGGAATGGAAGCGCCGGTGAGGAGGTCAAGTTCGGCGCGGGCGTTCAGCGCATCGGCTTGCGTTGAGAAGATCGCTTCCAGCGCTTCGAGGTAGGATTGCTGGACTTCGAGATAGGTCGCGAGCGACACCGCCCCGAGGCGGTAGTGACGGTCGGCCAGCAGCGCGGCCTCGCGCAGTTGCTCGGCGACTTTGGGATTCAGCCGCGTCAGCTCTTTCCGCAGTCGCTCGTATCCAGAAGCGTTCTCGCGGATCTTCCGCTCAATCTCCCGCAGCATGACTTTGAGCGAAGTCTCCGCCTGCAGCAGGCGCGCGTTGGCGGTTTGCACGCCGCCTTGGTTTCGGTTCCAGAGCGGCAGCGGCACGGACAACCCAAAGCCCGCAATGCTCTCTGTTTCGCGCCCGGCTTTTTCCTGCTCGAATTGCGGTCCGACCGTGATGCTCGGCCACGCTTCATTCTCCGCGAGCCGCAGCTTGAAGCCTTGTTGCGCCAGCTCGATCTCGCGCTGCCGCAGCTCAAAATTGCCCCGCGCCGCGCGGCGGATGAATTCCTCCGCGCCCGGCAGCTCCGCGAATTCCATCGTTACGTCGGCGATTGCCAACAGTTCGGCAATCGGCCGACCGCGCAACGCATTGAGTTCATAAAGCGCCGACTGCGCTTCCCGCGCCGCCTCAATCGCCTCGCGCCGCAGCTTGATGACTGACGCCTCAATCGCGCGCGTTTCCAAAAGTGGAGCGACACCGGCCGGTTCGCGCTGGACGAGCGTCCCCACCAACTCCTCACCGCGCCCCGCGACTTCCTGCGCCGCGATCTCGCGCCTCTGCCCTGCAAACAGCGCAAACCCTTTCTGTCGCACCTGTGCCGCAAGGGCCGCCCGAAACTGCTCCAGCCCGGCTTGTGCGAGTTCCGTCTGCCGATCCGCAATCGCCTTCCGCAACGACACCCGCCCCGGCCATTCAAAAGTTTGCGCCGCAGACACCGCCCAAGCCGTCCCCTCCGCCGCCGCATCTCCGCGCACACGTTTGCGCCCGACCTCGCCGGAGATTTCAGGATTCGCCAAAGCCCCCGCCGTCCTGCGTTCGCCCTTTGCGGCTGCGATCTCGGCTTCGTAAAACTTCAGCTCGGGATTGTCGGCGAGTGCTTGAGCGACCAGCACCTCAAGCGTGACAGCCTTCGACGCGGCGTCGCCTTCAGCGGCGAGTGAGCGCCAGCCGCCAGCCGCGATGAGCGGCACCAACAGCCAGAAGCGGAGTTTTGAAAATGAAAGAAAAAGCATGTGAAAAGGAGAGGTGTGGTGAGTGCGCGACGGCGCGGGAACGCAAACGACAAGCCCCCGCCGAAACGCGCGAGGGGCGGAAAAAGCCCGAGCTACCAAACACCCGCGCCGCCAAGGCACGAGGGTCCGCTCAAGCCGTTAGGCGAGCTGAGGCGGATGATCGATCGCCGCGCGCACTCCGTCCGGAGCCGCTCCAAATTCCACGGGAAACACCAACTCCACTTCCATCGCGCAAGCGTGAACCAGCGTTGCCGTCTCGGTCCGAACTACGGCAGCGCTCTGCACCGCACAAGCACACGCCGGGCAATTCTGATCACCACCTGAGTTATCCGATTCCTGACTCTCCGACACGCAAGCGCCCGTCGCCTCGCAAATGGCATCCGCCACCAGATCGCCCGTGAAAACGAACAGCGCGAAAAGCGCGGTCAGCATCAGTATGGCTTTATTGCGAAACGAAAGCATTCGAGCGCAGAGACAACCACGCGCTGGGGATTCAGTCAATCCCGCGCATCTCCCCGCCACAGACGAAATCCTCGTTTGGGCAGCGGGCGAGGGTCCGAGCGATACTCTTGTTCACAACGCGCCGGAAGAGCTGCCGTGCGGTGTCAAGGCGTTGAGGGTTTATTGGGGAGCGCGCAGTTCGAGCAGCCACGAGACGCCGATGGCGAAGAGCAGCAGCCCGGTGACGAGCTTCAGCCGAACCTCGGGAACGCGCTTGAGTTGCCCGTGCAGCAGGATCGCGCCGAACGTGACGAGCAGGATGGCGAGGCCGGCGCCGGCGACGATGCCCAGCCACTCGCCGGTCGCAGCTCCGATCGGAAAGACAACCAGGAGAATCTCAAAAGCCTCCACCACGGAACTCTTGAGCATCACGAAAAAGACGAGCGCCGAGAACGCTGTGGCGGAGCCGATTGGTTCGATGCCCACTTTCCCGAGCGGGTCGGTGACCCATCGCGGGCGCGTCCCCAGGGAGGAGCGGCGCAGCGACTTCTCTGTCCAGTAGAGGCCCATGAGCGTCAGCATCGAGGCCGCTACCAGCCGGAACCAAAACACGGGAATCAGTTGATGTAGCGGCCAAAGAAAGATCGCCCCGATGAACACCAGAACATGCCCGACCGCCGTCGCTGAGATCGCTTCCCGCGGATAGCCTGCGCGGAGGATGGCATAAGCAATTGCCACCGTTTCAAAGAACTCAACTGCTGTCCCGGAGAAGGCTGTTAGAAATGGTCTGAGCATCGCGAGCCGAGGCTGACGGTTCACAGCAAGTTCTACAATTACTCCAAGGCAAATGCTTCAGATCGCCGCGAGGAGCTGACATTTCCGATTACGTTTTTAGTCACGCGATTAGGCGGACTCGCGTTTCGTTTTGAGTTACGGCAATGGTGCGTCTGGTCTGTGGTTGAGGCGTTCGGATGTTTTGAAGGGGAGAGGTCTCTCCCCTCGTCCGAGCCGCGGCGTCTCGGACAGACCCCACTCAGCGGCACCCAGGTTCCGCAACGCCTCCTACGCGGCTTTCGCCGGGGAGACTGTGCGGCGGTCGGCGGACGCCACGCCCTTGCACAGACTCCCGAGTTTGTGGGCAGGCAGCGAGCATCTGCGCCGTCCTCACGTCGCTGCCGGCCTTCCGCCCCTGATGCCCCGCGGAAGCCGGGCGCTCCGTTGCGGGCGGCGCAGATCATCGCGGTCGATCCTCCGGGCCGGTCTCTCGTTTCACGCAACGCGCCAGCAAAAGCTGTCACGCCGCGTGCGGACCTCCGCCCGACAGGAGTGAGTCGGTCCGTTGCTCAGCCTCCGAGGATTTACGGGGAGGCTTCGCGTTGGCCGAGCAGGATGGTGCCGCCTCGCTAGCGTTCGCCCCCGCTCAATCGGCGCGGCGCCTGGAGAGGAGAGAGAAAGGTATTCCCTTGCTGCTCGGCGGCGGCCGCCTGTGCTGCGCTGAGGCGGGGCTTAGCGCGATTTGCGGCGCTGTTTGGCGATGAGCGTGGCGAAGGCTTCATCGGCGAAGTCCTGGAGCGTCCGGCCACTTGCGAGGATCGCGTCGCGCCACTCGGCGTCGATCCACAGCTCGACCGCGACCCGGCCGGCTTCACGCTTCTTTTCCCGATGCCGGCGCTGGCGCTCCCGCGCCTGGCTGACCGCATCCAGCGGTGAAGTCTTGGGCCGCCCGCGGCGGGGCTTTTCGATCTTTTTCGTCTGGTGCTTTGGCGCTGGCATTGGCGTGACTAGATACGGCGAACGCAGGGACTTTTCGAGCGAAAAATCTTGGTTGAAAACGATGGTTTCCGCTTGCTTTAATCGTTACTAGGAACGATTATACAGCCTCAACAAATAACCGAGGGCGCCACTCGTAAACCGGCACTTCAAACATGAACCATAGCAACCTGATCCTGCACTGCGGCGCCGCCAAGACGGAGCGCGAACAACTTGCCCACGTCGGCACGCCCGAGGCAGACAACACCTGGTGCCCCATCCCGCACGAGTCGCTCGTCGCGGAAGTGGCGGGCGCACTGACCCGCGCGAATATGCGCATCATCACCGAGGCCCACGGCTTGAGCGCCGACGGGGCTCGTTACTTCGGGCTTCTGCAAATCGCCAATGGCGACGAGCAGGGCGATTACTCCTACGTCCTTGGTCTGCGCAACTCGCATGACAAGCGGTTCCCGGCCGGACTCGTCGTAGGTTCATCCGTGTTCGTGTGCGACAACCTCTCCTTCTCCGGCGAGATCAAGATCGCGCGCAAACACACGCGGTTCATCATGCGCGACCTGCCCGGCTTGGTCTCCGGCGCGGTCGGACAACTCGGCGAGCGCTGGCACGCGCAAGCGGAGCGGATCAACGCCTACCGCAGCCACGAGCTGACCGACGTGCAGGCGCATGACCTCGTGATTCGCGCGCTCGATAACCGCGCGATCACCGTCACCCAAGTGCCGACGATCCTCGAAGAGTGGCGCACGCCGCGGCACCTCGAGTTCGCCGCGGACGGCAAGAGCGCGTGGCGCTTCTTCAACGCCGTGACCGAAGCGGCGAAGGGCAGCGGGCTGTGGGCATTGCCGCAGCGCACGCAAGCGCTCCACGGCCTGCTCGATGGCGAGGTCGGGCTTTTCAGCCAGAGCTAGGCCACACCGGCGGGGCCGTCGCTCACCACGAGCGGCGGCCCTTGCCGGGCGCTTTTCAATAACCACTCACCCGAGGGCGCCACTCGCTAAACGGCACTTCCCAACATGGCCCACATTTCATCCATCGTTTTCGACCGGTATGAGCGCCCGCTGCGCGCGACTATTCGCACCCGGCTTGGCACCGTGAAGGTGGTTTGGCAGGACGTATGCGGGGATCGCGCCTGGCTCACCAGCGGCGTCCTCGACGCGAAGAAGCTCGCTGCGCCGGCCATCGCGCGCATCGAGCGCATGGCCGAGCGGCTCCAAGGTTAAGTCCGAAAGTTTGCGCCGCGACTTTTCCGAAGGAGCCTGACAGCGGGCGAAGAAACCGGCATTGATCAGGGCCGACATGATCGACGCCGACAGCGAACACCCTCCACCCAAGCATTGGCAGAATGCGCGGCACGAAGCTGCCGAGTTGCTGATAGAGCTGCCGCAACCTGCGCCCGGCACTCACGTTTATCTCGCGACCGCGGGAGCAGATCACCGGACGGTCGTCTTACTGCGAGCCTTTGTGCGCGCAGCCACGCGTGAGGGGCACCGCGTGAAACTGCTCTAAACACCCGATGACCATGACACCCAGCCTCCGCAAGTTCGCCCTCACCGCGCATGTCACTTCCTCGGTTGGCTGGCTTGGCGCGGTCGCTGCCTTCCTCGCGCTTGCGGTCGCCGGTCTGACGAGCCCGGATGCGCAGAGAGTACGAGCCGCCTATCTCGCGATGGAGTTGACCGCGTGGTGCGTCATTGTCCCATTGAGCCTCGCCGCGCCGCTCACGGGGCTCGTTCAGTCCCTTGGCACCACTTGGGGTTTGTTCCGGCATTATTGGATCGTGGCGAAACTCGTCATCACCATCCCAGCCACGCTCATTCTATTGCTGCACATGCAGCCCATTGGCCGTCTAGCCGGTGCCGCCGCGGCGACGACCCTGGCCAGCGCGGATCTCCGGGGGCTGAGAATCCAACTCGTGGCCAACGCCGCCGCTGCCCTGCTCGTCTTGCTCGCGGCCACGGCGCTGTCGATCTACAAGCCGTGGGGCCTGACTCGCTACGGGCGGCACAAGCTGCGCGAAGAACAGGGCGGCATGGCTGTGGAGCCCGACCGCGAATCAGCCAGCAACTCACTACGCCGGCTGAACTGGTATTGGATTATCTTCATCGTTTTGGCCGTGCTCTTCATCATCCTGCACCTCACCGGCGGTGGCCTTGGAGGTCACCATTGAGGCAGCGCGAAGGCTGATGGCTTGCCTCGCTTACTGCGTATCCGCACGCTCGCAGCCACTCCCACATTATGGCCACTTGGAAATCGTTCACCGTCAAAGATGCGGTCAATCACATCACCGATCACCGGATGGTCCTGCCGGTCATTCAACGCCGGCTGGTTTGGGATGAGGAGCAGATGGAGAAGCTCTTTGATACGCTGCTCAGGCAAGACTCCTTCGGCGGCATCATGGTGATCGAGGAAGAGAAAGGCGAAAAGCCGATGTTCGAGTGCCGCTACTTCAGCGTGGATGGAACGAATGTAGCGTCACTTTCCACCATGACGCCGTGGAGCGCGGCGACTCAGATCGTCATCGACGGCCAGCAGCGGCTACAAAGCTTTTACATTGGTTTGCGCGGCCATCTGAACGGCAAGCAGTTGTGCATCAATCTCGGCACGGACGCGGCGAAACTTGAATTCGAGCTGCGGTTTACCGCCGAACCCGAGAAGCTCCCGAAGGAGAGCAGGGACGATAACGGCGCAGTCAGCCCAAAAGTTTGGTTAACGGTGCCCGCGCTTTATGAGCGCCTTCTCAGCACGAATAACGACCGGCCAGTAGCGCGGAAGATTATCGCGGATGAGGCCATTGCCGATGACGAGTTGAAAGAGCGCATCGCCGAAAATGTGCGCGCATTTTTCATGGCGATTTTCAACGATCCCACCGTCGGCATCTCGAAGGTCACGATCATCTCGGAGCTGGGTCCGGCACGTAACAAGCAGCGGATCGTGGAACTCTTTCGGCGGTTGAATGACGGCGGAACCAGGCTCTCGTCGTTCGACCTGATGGCGTCGGTGCTCAAGAGCTATGATTGGAAGATGGAAGGCTTTCTGGATGAGATGCTGGCGCGTTACGGTGAGCTTTCCATCGGCCAGGATGAGCTGATCAAGCTGATCTTCATCTTGCAGGATAAGTCCGCCAAGGAAGTGTCGGACATCGAAGTGGCGGACGCGGAGTTTGCCATTGGCAATCGGGAGCGGATCGGCGCGGCGCTGGATGCGATGGCGACCTTCCTGCGCTACGCGGGACTCTTCGAGTGGTTCCGGGTGCCGGGCCGCTCAGTCATTCCGCTCTACTGCATCGCCTATCATTTCTTTCACAAAAGCGCCGACCCGGACGCGATTCGCGCCGCGCTCCATCAGTTCGATGTCAAAAGCGGCGACTTCCGCGCGATCAAGCGTTGGTTGATCTTCTCGATTCTCTGCGGTGTCTTCCGCAGCCGTGGCGCCGGCTGGGTCGCCTATAAGACGGGACTGCACGCCATTTGCGCAGTATTGCGCGAGCAAAAGGGACAGGAGTTTCCGTGCGCAACACTGTTTCAACTCTATCGCGACCGACTGCATTTCTTTACCGACGAGATCACCGAACAAACGCTCGGTATTTTCGATCAGCAGTTCCTTTTCTATCTGCTCTACGATGGCACGCGCGTGGTGCGGCAGCAGGATGTCGATCACATTCACCCGAAGAGTGTGCTCGCGCAGATCGGCGTCAGCGAAGACAGGATCAATAGCTTGCCTAACTTCCAGCTCATCGACATGAGCACGAATCGCGGAGTGAAGAACGCCTCCGAGTTACAAGACTGGATCGCGGGGCACGTTACCGAACGAAAGGTCTATCTCACGCGGCACCTGATCCCGCAGGACGAGGCGCTTTGGGTTTCGGCTGAGTTCGACCGTTTCTACGAAGCGCGGCAGAGGCTCGTCATCGACAAGCTGCACGCCATCGTCGCGACGTGAGCCTTCGCAGGGCCGGCTTGGAGGCGGCGAACCAGCGCGCGGATGAATGAATCGCTCAGTTTGTGGACGCTTCTTGGGAGCAGCTTCCTCGGCGCGACCCTGCTGCCGGGCGGCTCGGAAGCGGTGCTCTTTGGCGTGCTCAAGCTCGACGCGCATCTGTTCTGGCCGGCGCTCGCGGTCGCGACGCTCGGCAACACGCTCGGCGGCATGTCGTCGTATCTGATCGGCCGCGTGTTTCGGCAGCCGCGTGAGTTGAAAGGCTTGCAGCGTGTTCGCCGGCATGGAACGCCCATCCTGCTGCTGTCGTGGGTGCCGATTGTCGGCGATCCGCTCTGCGTCGCCGCGGGCTGGTTGCGGCTCAATCCGTGGCTGTCGGCGCTCTTCATGGCCGCGGGAAAGTTCGCGCGCTACGTCATCATCGCGTGGCTCGCCGTGTAGCGGCGGCGTTAACGCACGAGTTCTGCCTTGAGCACCTTCGCTCCGCCGTCGCCCGACTCCCACACGACGGCGGCGAAGCGGCCATCGGGCGACGCGGCAACGCTGGCAGCCGTGCCCTTTGCATCGAGCACGCGCGCCGATGCGCCCGGCAGTCGCAGCATCAGCCCGGACTGCGCCTGCCATGCGAAGACCGGGCCGCGCACGGTGGCGGCGATGGCGGCATCGCGACCCGCGCCGAGCGATTCCTCGCGCCCACCCGGCTGCGCCTGGAAGAGCGTGGAGTCGCGCCGCCAGATGGTGAGCGGCGCGCCACCGGCCCGCGGAAAGGCGATGCCGCCGCCGTCCATCGGACAGCCGTTGAGCTTCCATGTGCCAGCACCGAGCTTTTCTGCCGGGGCAAAGGTGCCGCCGCCATCGCGGCTCATCGCGGCGTAAATATCGCGCGCGCCGCTGAGGGAATTGCGCCACATCGCGGCGAGTTCCCCGCGCGGCCCAAAGGCAAGGCTCGGCGCGCAGCATTGGCAGATCGAGCCATCGGGCGATTGGTAAATGCGCGCGTCCAGTTGCCACGTCGCGCCGCCATCGGCGGAGAGCGCCAGCCACAGCTCGGTCCCGCTTCCGCGCAGATCGAGCCACGCCACTGCCACGCGCGGGCCACTGGCAGCCAGCGCGTGCAAGCCCTCGCGCGCGGACTTGGGCGCGGTGTTCACAGTCGCCGGGCCGGTCCAGGTCTTGCCGCCATCGGCGGAAGCCCACGCGAGCAGGTCGCCGGCTTGGTGCGAGATGGCGCTGACCACGAGACGCTCCCCCGCCGCCGCGATGCGTGGGCCGCGGTGCATCCCGAGCGCGAGCTTGGGCAGCGCGCCGATTTTCACCGGCGCGCGAAAGGTGCGCGTTTCGTCCGTGGAAACGCTGTGGTAGATCGCGCCGTCGCGCCCGAAGACGACGTTGATTTCGCCACGCGCGCCGACGGCCACCTGCGGCTGCTGAGCCCCGCGCAAATCGGGCGGCGTGATTTCCACCGGTGCGGCGGCGGCGTGGAGCGTGAAGGCGAGGGCAAGCAGGGTGCGGAGAATCATGGAGGGCGTCGGCTGTGGTTGGGCGTTGTTTTTGAGGTGAGTGCGATCAGGGCCGCTCAATTTCCAGGCGCATGAAGCGGGGCGTCGAGCCGGCGGGCGCGTTGTCGCGCACGACGGTGTAGCCGGCAGGCGAGCCGTTTGGCGTGATGTCGGTGGTGGCCGCGGTGTTCGGAAAGTTTGCGGCAGCCGAGTAGGTCGAACCGTCGAACCATGTCACGAGATTGGGCGAAACCTGGACGGTGAAGCGCAGGTCGGTCGCGGCGGGGTTGCGGGTGAAAGCAAGCGTGAGCTGCGCGCCGCTGCTGCCGGCGACCGGCACGCCGCTGCTCGAAGGTGTGAGCGGATCGAGATCGAGGCCGAACTCGAGGAGCGTGACAATGCCGTCGGCGTCCCAGTCGGCGAGCGGACCGGCGATGGCAGGGTCGTTCGCGTTGGCACCAAAGGTGGTGAAGCGCCAATCGTCGAACGGCGGATCGAGAACAGTCGCGGTGGCGGTCGTGGCCGCGCCGAGCGTCGCGCCGCCGGTGGCGTTGCTGAGCGTGAGGAGGAGCGTTTCGCTGCCCTCGGCGAGCGCGTCATTCGCGAGCATTACGTCAAAGGGCTTTGGCGTCGCGTCGCCCGCGGGCCAGGCGAGCGTGGTGCTTGCGCCGCTGTAATCCGCGCCGGGCTGCGCGGTGCCGCCGCTCGCCGCCACGCTCACGCCGACTGCGCCGGTCGTGCCGCCCGCGCGGGTGACGGTGAAGGTCACGATGCCGCCGCTCTCGTTGGCGGTGTAAGCGGTCGGCGCAAATTGCAGCGCGCCGGGCGCGTTCGGGTCATTGTCAGCAATGGTCAGCGTCGCGCTCGGCGTCGCACCGACCGCGTAATGCACGCGCGGATCGAGCGTCGCCTGCACGCTTTCCGCGCCTTCGCCGAGCGTGTCGTTGACGGGCGAGACCGTCAGCGTGGCGGTCGCGCTGCC
This sequence comes from Spartobacteria bacterium, assembly GCA_031389825.1. Taxonomy (GTDB): domain Bacteria; phylum Verrucomicrobiota; class Verrucomicrobiia; order Chthoniobacterales; family Chthoniobacteraceae; genus JANMSW01. The sequence goes on along the minus strand of JANMSW010000043.1, from coordinate 69,508 downwards.
GGCCGCAACCGACGCGGTTTCCGCGAGCGGCGCGTAGTCCGCGCCCGACTTGGCGCTGCCTCCGTAGATGAGGCGCACGGCGAGCGGCGCGGTGGTCGCGCCAGTGCGCGTGACCGTGAAGGTGCCGGTCGCGCCAGCTTCGGAGGGCGCGCCCGCGGCGGCGATTGTCACGCTCGGCAGCGACGGAATCGCGGCGGGTGCGCTCGGCGTGACGCGCACGATACGCGCTTCGGACGGGATGTCGTCCACCATCACCATGAGCAGATACCAGCCGGCGAGCGCTTCGATGGAATCGTTCGGCAGCGTGGCCGCAACCTGCGCGCCGTTTTGCGTGAAGGGGAGCGAGAGATAGCGCTGCACGCCGGCATCGACCCAATGCGTCGAGGCGCGCGAGCCGAGTAGGACGACCTGCGTGACCGCCGAAGTGCGTGAGACTTGCAGCGTCACGCTTCCGCCGGGCACGAGGTTTATCGTGCTCACCGAGTCGATCTTCGGCCGCACGCCGCGGAAGAGATACGGCGGCGAGAAATACTCCACCGAGCTGTCGCCGCCAAAGGTCGCGCCCGCGCCTGCCCCGCCCGTGTTCAGCACGCGTCCGTCGGGCAGGAGCACCTGCACGTTGTGGTAATGCACCCAGCGATTCGCGTCCGCCATCGGGCGCCACGAGCTGCTCGCGGGATCGAAGAGGTCGGCCACGTTCGTGCAGTCGGGCACGAGGCCCGCGCTTTTGAGGACCGGCGCGCTGCCGGCAGGGCCGGTGTATTCGCCTCCCCAGGCGAGCACGCGCCCATCAGGCAGCAGGATCGTCTCCGGGCGCATCCGCGGGTGGCGCACGTTCGGCCCGAAAGACCATGCGTTGGTCGCCGGATCGAAGAACTCGACCATCTGCGGATTCACCGCGCCGGCCACCGGGCGAATGCCAATCGTCATCACGCGCCCGTCCGGCAGATAGACGATCTCATGGTCGCAGTGGTCGCCGTTCGAGGCGCCGACCCGCGTTTGCAACATTGTCGGCGCGGCGCTCCACGTCCCCGTGGCGATGTTGTAAAACTCCGGGTAGCGCCACGTCTTGAAGACCGTCCCATTTTTCAAAAGCAACGCGGGCGGGATCTCCGTGGGCAGGTTGAACGCGCCGGTGTTCGTGTAGGTGTTCGTCGCCGGATTGTAGATTTCGCAAGTGTTGGTGCGGTTGTAGCCGTCCGGCGGAATCTCGCCGCCGATGAGGAGCAGCCGCTCGTCCGGCAGTCGCACGAGGCCGGGATACCAGCGGCCGAGATTCATATTCGCGAGCTGCGTCCACGCATTGGTCGTGCGGCGGTAATACTCCGAGACCTGCGTGACCGTGTTTTGCGGGTTGCCGGTCATCGAGCCGCCGCCGTAGTAGGCGTCGCCGCGCGTGAGCAGCGTCATGATGTGGCAGCCCTGCGGCGTGACGCTGCTCGGCGGGAACCACTTCACGCCGGTGACGGGATCAATCGCGATGGGATCAATCGTGTCATGACAAAAGAGCACCTCGCCGCTGGAGAGCAGCGTGCCCGAGCCGGTGCCTTCGAGCAGCTCAGGCGAGGTGCTGCCGCTCAGCGCCCACGCGCCGGGATGCGTCTCCGCGTTGAGCGCGAAGGATTGCTGCACATTCGCACCGCCGACGGTGAGATCGCTTTCCTGATATTGAAAGCCGCGCGCCGCGACACCGACTTTGAACGTCCCCGCCGGAACGGAGCTGAAGGCATAGTTGCCATTCGCATCCGAGCGCACCTCGCGGAAGAACGCGAGGTCCAGCGTGAAAAGAGTCATCCGCGCGCTGGCGACCGGCGCCCCGGCGGCCGTGACCTTTCCGAAGGCAACCGCCGCCGTCGCGTGCGGTGAGAGCACTGCGAGTGCGCCGATGAGAAGCGTTAAGAGGCGGAGATGCACAGGGCCGGCGGCGTGGTCGTTAATTCGCGGTCGCTTTAATTCGCGCGAAGAGTCGCGTTTCGCCGGCCGCAATCCGTGCGCGCATTCGGCGCACGAGTCCGCTCGTGCCGAGCGACTGGTAGATGATGCCGGCGCTGCTCCAGGTGATGAGGTCGGCACTGTGCTCGACGGTCATCTGCACGTCGGTGGCGTCCACGTTCAGGGGATACTCAAACCACAGCTCGCCGCCCTGCACGCTCGTGGTGAAGGGGGACGCGCTCGGCCTGCCGGGGTCGAGCGCGAGGAGATACTCGGTGAGCAGCGGGAAGCCGTCGCCGTCCGTGTCGGAAGCGAGCGGCGTATTCGCCGGGAGCCCGTAGCCAGCGAGCCATGCGGTGAGCGTCGGCGCCGTCCCGCCGCGCCAGCTCGCAAAGAGCGGGGCATTCGCCGGCGCCGTGTAGCCGCCGCGCCGCAGCCGCGAAGCCATCCCGACCGGGCCGCCCGCGGTGATGCGTTGCGCGGCGTTGTCGGTCGCGGCGATCACTTCCACGCCGTTATGAAAACCTTTGAGGCCGACGGGCGAAGTTCCGCGCGCTTCCACCCGCAGCGTGTCGCCGGGCTGCGGTGCCCCCGCCGCCGCCGCACTCGCCAGGATACGCACCTGCGCGGCAGTCACGCCGTCGTAACGGAACTCCCAGCGCGGGTTGGCGATGCCGGTGCCGTCGGCGTTTTCGTCGGTGAATACGAGCGCGTAACGCGCGGCATCGCTCATCCGGCGGCGGACGAAAACCTCCGTGAGCATCGTGTCGGGTTTGCTCGCAGCGATGATCGCTTCGGAGAATTGGTCCGCGCCAAAAGTGGTTCCCGTCCAGCCGACGAAAAACGGGATGGTTGTTGAAGGCGCAGGCACTCCGGCGTCGGCGCCATTGACGATCGCCGCGTTGGCGGCAATGCCGGTCCAATTCGCCCCGAGCGACGCGCGTGCGAAAGTGTCCGCCGCCGGATCGATGCCGAGGACTTGCACTTTCGCGGACACCGACGGGACGCCGTTTTGATCCACCACGAAAAGCATGTAGTAGCCGGGCGGCGCGAGGCTGGACGTGGCCGGCGCGTTCACCGTGTAGAGGCCGCTGCCACCGTTCAGGTCGCCGAGCCGGACGTAGCGCTGATCGAAATTCACCGAGTGCGTCACGCTGGAGTAGCGGATCAACGCCACCCGGTTGCCCGCCGTCGCGCTGGTGAGATCCAAGGCAAAACTTTCCCCGTAACGAACCACCGCGGGCGCGCTGCGGATCACCGGGCGGCTGCCTTGGAAGAGATACGGAGGCGAGTAGATTTCTCCCGACGGCTGAAAATCCCCGCCGGCCACCAGCACGCGGGCGTCGGGCAGCAGGATCGCCGTCGAATGATACCGCCGCGGGGTCTGGTGGGCGGCCACCATGTCCCACGTCGAAGTTTGCGGATCGAAAATCTCCGGCGTCAGCACGGGCGTCGGCGTGGAGTCGAAATCGGATCGGCCGCCCACCACGAACACCTTGCCATCGGGAAGGATCGCCGCGTTGAAATCCATCCGCCGAAAATTCATCGGCGGCAGCGCGGCCCACTGCGGAGTCGCCGCGCTCAGGTCGATCACCTCGGCAGAAGTCACCGGCTGCCCGCCCGACCCGTTGTTGCCTCCCACGACCATGATGCGATCCGCGTTTGGCGGCAGCAGGAGCGCGGGCGCCTCGTATCGCCCCGCGACGATTCGGTTCGCCACGGGGCTCCACACGTTGGCGTGTGGGTTATACGTCTCGGTCGCCGCATTCGGCCCGGAGCGGAAGACGAGCCCGCTCGAAAGCACATGCAGAAACGGGTAATACGGCACCGTCTTCTGGCCGAGCAATTCCCAGTTGCTCGTCCCCTTCGGATTCCACAACTCGACGTCCGAATTGATCGCGCCGTTCGTGTCGTTCAGCCCGGAGATGGTGATCACCCGCCCATCGGGCAGCGTGATGTTCGAGGGATACCACCGACCCGCGCGCATGTTCTCGACCTGCACCCACTGCTCAGTGAATGAATCGAAGATGGCCGCCGTCTTCGGGCCGCGCGTCGGGCTGAATCCCAGCGTTCCGCCCGCGACCAGCAACCGGCCGTCGGCGAGAAAACTGTGCCCCGCGCAATCCGGGTTCCAGGGCGCTGGCGGCGGGACATTTTGCAGCGCGAGCGAAACCGGATCGAGCAGCCAGCCGTGAATGCCGGGAACGCCGTGCTCCGCCGAGAAGAGCAGCACCTTGCCGGTCGGCAGCATGGCCGCGTGAATGGCGATCAGCGGCAGCGAAAAAGGCGCGGTCCACTGGCCGTCCTCGGCAGGCCCGGCAAGCACCGTCTGTCCTTGAAGCGCAGCGCAGGAAATAAGCGCGGTGATTCTCAAGAGATTGAGACGGCGGGATGATTTCATGCGGCTCATCGGTGTCGCTGTTTGGGATCATTGGGGCTGGCGGTCAGTTTCATTTTCGGCCCCATGAACACATGGAAGCCTGCGCCAACCATGATTTCCGCGCCGTCCGACCGGCGTCGCACGAGCACCTCTCCTTCGGTGACGACGACGCGGGTGTGGTGAGCGTCGATGGCGGTGACTTCGAGCGTCGTGCCGACGACCACAGCCTCCGCGTCCGGTGTGGCGAAGGTGAACGTCTGCCGGGCCGGCTGATGCTTCACCACGCATTGCACGCCGCCTTGGGCCAGCTCCACCCGGCGGCCTTCCGCGCTCGATTGATTCACGGCCACGCTGTCGCCCGCGAAGTCGAGCCGCGTGCCGTCCTCAAAAGTCACCGTCGCGGCGCTCTTTGCTCCCACGGTCTTCAGTGTCTCGCCACGCTGCCACGACTCGCCGGGTTTCAGCGCCCGTTCGCCCTCCAGGCCGGTCAGCCGCACCTCGCCTTGCAGCATTGCGAGGGAAGGAGCTGCGACGGATGGCGTGACGACGGTCGGCGCTGCGGCGCGACGCTCGCGGTTCACGAACCAAACGGTTGCCGCGCCCGCAAACATCAGAAACACCGCCGCCCACGCGAGTGCCCACGGGACGAAGTTCCGCCGCGGCGTCATCGGGCGCATCGGCACGACAACCGGCTGCGCTGCGGCCAGGTGCTCTTGAATGTCCGCTCGCACCAGCTCCACCATCGCCTCGTTGGGCACGGGCGCGGCCAACACCCCGGCCAGCTCGGAGTTGAGGCGGGTCATCTCCAGAAAACGCGCGGCCAGCGGAGGCTCCGCCAGCGACGCGAGCAACTCAACGGAGTCCGCCTCGGTGAGCACGTCGTCGAGATAGCGCGACACCAAGTCGTCAAAGCGGTCGAGGTCGGTGGCGCTCATAGTGCTTCGAGGGAAAGACGTTTCCTCACGCAGTCCGCCAGCCGTTGCCGAATCCGAAAAAGGAACAACCGGGCGCCCTCCGCGCCGCGTCCGAGTTGCTCGCCGATGGCCACCAGCGGGAGTTCCTGCACGAAGCGCAACTCGACCGCCGTTTGCTCGGACGGGCTGAGTTGTTCCAAACAGTGGCGCAATGCGGCGGGCCGCCGGTCGTCGTCCTCCACCCGCGCGTCGAAGGAAGCGAGTTCCAGTTCCGCCCGCTTCTCCTCCAGCAACCGGCCCGCGAGCCGCGCCTGACTTTGGCAGCGCCGCCACTCGTTGCGGCAATGATTCAGCGCAATCCCCTTCAGCCAGGCGAAGAAACTCTCTTCCACCCGGAAGCGTTCGAGATTCTGAAATGCCGCGACGAGCGACTTCTGCACGATGTCCTTCGCCTCCGTGTCATCCGCGACCTTGCCGACGACGAAATAATACAGCGTGCGCTGATAGCGTTCGACCAATCGGCCAAACACTTCAGCGTCGCCTGCGAGCGAGCGCGCGATGATTTCGTGATCTTCCATGGAGCGTCTGCTCATTCAGTTGTGCTCCAGCGCCCGGACCGTTCACACTTTCTCGCCGCGACACGCCGATCAGGGGCAATCGGGGAAAAAACAGTGGCGCATGGACGGGGAGAAGCAGGCTCGGAAAAGGGCGCTGTCCTGGTGAAACGAGCGTTCGTCGCTCTTCCCCCCAAAAAAATTGATGGGGACGGGCCGTGAAACGCCGGAGCCGACACGAGCCGGCCGCGGCGCGCAAAACGGAAAGCGGCGGGAAGCTCGGAAGCTGCCCGTCGGTTTGGAAACAGAAGCGCCCTCCGCTAATCCATGAATACTTCAATCCGAGAGCCGTGATGCCCGTGATGGCTGTAGCCGTAGCTCGGCGCATACGAGTAGTAGCGCCGTTGGTGCGAGTAGCCGTGACCGCTGGAGTGGTGTCCGTAGTGATGCCGGTAGCCGTGTCCCCCGTGCGCATAGTGATGCCCGTGCCCGGACGAGTAGTGATGGCCGCTTCCATGATGACTGCCGTGTCCCGAGGAGTGGTGCCGGCCGTGGCTGCGATGGCTGTCGTCGCCCGCGAAAGCGGTCGGGCTGAAAGCGAGGGCAACGGCGAGGAAGGCGAGAGCGAAGAGCTTTTTCATGGCGGTAGGTGGAAGTTCGACCACGGACGACGCGCTTCTATTCAAGGTTTTGCTCTGCACTTTTTATTGAAAAGCTATTGGGGTCGTCGGTGGCCCCTTTCTTCTTTGCCCAATCAAGGAACCCTTCCGGAGCCCTTGCTATGCCTTTAATAGCTGTCGCCTCGAACGAGGCAGCATCCTGCCAATCTCTGACCGTAACGAAGACGGACTTGCGCAGATCCGCCGAGGTGAAATCGGCCCGCTTGAAGCTGACCCCCTTGAAAGACGCTTCTTGAAGGTCCGCGTCCTTGAACTTCGCTCCCTCCATTGACGTATGGGTTAGCTGCGCACCGGGCCAAGCGACGCGTTCGCAATTTGCTCCCTCCAACGTGCAGTCGAAAAACTTCACTTCTCGGCCCGCGGTTTCACGCATCACTGCGCTCTTGAATGAGCAGAAATAGAAATCAGCGCGGTCCAAAGTGGCTCCGTCAAAGCCAGCATCCGAGAAATCCAGGTATGCCACTTTGACACCCTCCAAATATGCACCCCGGAGATCGACGATGAAATCGGGCGCGCCTTGCGGGTGTTTCGCTGCTCTTTCCAAAGAAACGAATTCGCGAACGGCTTCACCGCGTGTCCGTGCGCTAGCGCGCGGACGCAGCTTTCCGTCCGAGTCCTCGATCGTATCATAAAGGGCCGCGATGATCTCGGTGCGCCGCTGAGACCGCGCTTGCGTGGTTTGGGCGTCGATCTGCTCCTGAAGCTTTGCGTTTTGCTCGCGGAAGTAGTCGTTCTGCTGCGCGATGAGGGTCGTCTGAGCCTGCATCTGCCGCGTCTGCTCCTGCATTTTACGTGTTTGCCAGACCATTACTGCCAACGTCAGCAGCGCAATTAAACCACCGGTTACGACGGCCGCGCCGGTCCCTCCGAAAAGGCTCCACACCAAAGCACGCACCGCAGCCGGACGACGCGGATCGTCTGCGGCGAGAGAACGAGTCGCGAGAAAGTTCAGAATGATTCGGACCCGCCGGTGCTCCTGCTCAACGAACTGCGCCTCCACTGCCTTCGCATCGACGCCGGTGCCAGCGTCCTCGGCTCGGGAAACTACGTCATGTCCCAATGATTCAAGCCGAGTTTCCGCCCAGCGAAAGAGTCTCGCGAATGGTTTCATAGAACGCTCGCTTTCGGATCAAGCTGACGCCGACGGCGGCGGCTCGCCGCTCGCCTGCTTCGTCCATTGCTCGTGCTGATAAGCGGCGAGCAGTTGCGCTTCCGCCTGGAGCCAATGCTGCGCGGAAGCTTCATCCGGCCGACCTTCCTGAACCCAGATGAGATAGGCGCACAAGGCGATTTTCTCCGGTGTCGGCGGCGTGGCGGATTCGGCGTTCATAATGGCTGCCCAATCAGAGCTTCGCCTCGAATTCGACCAGACGTTCGAGCGCCTCGATGAAGTCTTTGAAGGCGGTCGCCGGCAGCATGATCGTGTCGCGGCGTCCGCCCACGTCTTCCGTGATTTTTAGAAAGCGACCGCGTTGATTCTCCTTGAGATCGAGAAAGAAAATCTTCCGCTCAATGGCGACTTTCTCGGTCGCGATGGGGTATTGGTCTGGTCTGTCGGCGGGTGGTTGGTTCATCATAGTTGGAAAAGTTGAGCCCCGCGCGGCGCGCGGAGCGGGTTGCGGGATTTAGCCGCTAGTGTTTGTGCCCGCTGCCGCCGCGGGCGCTTGGTAGCGAAGACTTCTTCGGTAGCAGCTTCATTTTGCATTTTGGGCAGATGCCGGGCTTCGCGGCGACGACCTCGGGATGCATGGAGCACGTGTATTTCGTGCCGCCGGGACCGGCAGGAACGGACTCCGTAATGGTGATGCCGTCGCGACGCAGCTCGTCGGCGCTGGCGAGCGTGGCGACGGTGCCGGGCGGGTTTTGATACCAGCCGGGATCGTCGTAGCTCGTGAGGTTTTCGCGAACCTTCAAAATGGTGAAGAGGCCGCCCATCGTGATGTAGTCGAACTGCCCTTCACCGCCGACCATTGGGATGGAGTTGCGCGGCGCGGGCATCATCCCCATTTGGATGTGCTTGCCCATTTCGCCCATGCCGTCGGCACCCATCGCCATGTAGCCGGGCAAGAGCGATTGCGCGAGCTTGTCGCCTTTGCCGGGCGCGACGCCGATCATGTTGGGAAACCTATCGCCCATCTGGTTCATGACGTGATGGGTCATGTGGCAGTGCATCGCCCAATCGCCGGGCTCATCCGCGATGAACTCAATGGTGCGCGATTGGCCCACGGCCACGAGCGCGGTGGTTTCGAGCTGCTGCGCTGATTCGGGGATTTGTCCGCCGTCGGTTTCGATGATGCGGAATTGATAGCCGTGCAGATGGATCGGGTGATGATCCATCACCGCCACGCTCGCGATGCGGATGCGCACGCGCTCGCCGAGTTTCGCGACCATCGGCGCAGTGCCAGGGAATGCCTTCGCATTGAAGGTGAAAATGTTGAAGTCGGTCATCTCGTTCGGATTGGGCCGTGAGGTGCCGACTTTGATTTGCCACTCGCTGAGCATGAACGCGAAGTCGCGGTCGGGCCGCACCTTCGGGTTGCGCGGGTGGATGATGAACATCCCCATCATGCCCATCGCCATCTGCGTCATCTCGTCGTGATGCGCGTGATACATGTGCGTCCCGTGCTGCCGCAGCGTGAACTCGTAGCGATACGTCTCGCCCGGCTGGATCACCTTTTGATTCAAGCCCGCCACTCCATCCATGCCGTTCGGCAAGAGGATGCCGTGCCAGTGGACGCTCGTCCCGGCAGGCGAATTGTTGGTCACGTAAATGCGCACGCGGTCGCCTTCGACGGCCTCGATCGTCGGCCCGTGGACGCGCCCGTTGTAACCCCAGCAGCTCGCTTTGATGCCCGGCGCGAACTCGTGTTCCACCTCCTCCGCGATGAGGTGATAGACCTTCACGCCGTCCACGATTTTCCAAGGCAGGCTCACATTATTCGGCGTGATAACGGGCGTGTAGTCCGTGCCCGCTTCGCCCGGCGGGTGCGTCGGCTTCGGGTCGATACGCTCCATGAGCGGTTTGTCTTTATTCGCCGCGGCGCGGGTCGCTTGCGTCTGCACGGTGTCTTGCGCGCGGAGCTGGTTTAGCAAGGCGCTGCCGCCGGCGAGGGCGGCGGTGCCGGTGATGAATTTGCGGCGATCAATCATGGCGGATGGATTCCGGGAAACGTGGTTTGAAGCTCGGGAAAGTTGGCGATCGGTTGGGGTCTATTCGTTCTCGGCACTGCTTTCCGCGCGCCGCGCGTGGTTGGACCCAGCGCTCTGCCGCCCTCCCACGAACCGTCCAACGCCACCGCCGCCGCCCACCAGCGCACGTTCCAGCTCGACGCGAGCGACCCAGTAGTCGCGCCAGGCATTGATGTAAGCGCGCTCTGTATCGAGCTCGCGCTCCTTCGCCGCGAGCAGCTCGATCGGGCCGACCTGCATCGCGTTGTAATGCAGCGCCGTCTGATTGACGATTTGCAGCCGCTGCGGAAGGAGCGTCTTGCCGTAAAAATTTGAGAGATCGCGATTGGCAATGACGAGGTCGCGCGCCTCGCGCCCCTCGCTGCGCGCGTTGACGGCGAGCGCTTCGAGCTGGTGCTGCGCCTGGCGGTATTGCCCCTGCAACTTGGGGATTGCGGCCTGTCCGAAATCGAAGAGCGGAAGCTGCAAATCCACCGTCGGCCCGCGGCGCCGCTCGCTGTCGGATTCTTTTTCGCCATGCAGCCCGGCTTGCAGGCTTACCGGGCTGAAGCGCGTGCCGGCGCGCACCCGGAGTGCGAGTCCAAACGCCTCAACGTTCTGCCGCGCCAGCGCCACGTCGATGCGCTCGGACATCGCGCGCTTCTCCAAATTCGCGAGCGAGATTTCCCGGCCGGGAACGGGCGGCAATTCGTCGGCAACGCGCCAGTTGATGTCCGCTCCCCACAGCCCCATGAGCCGGTTGAGCCGCTCGCGACCGCGGCGAATTTGCGCCTGGGTCTGCGCGAGATCGACCTTCGATTGCGAATAGAGCGCCTGCTGATTCGCGAGGTCGAGATCGGTGATGTTGCCGGCCTCGTGCTGGCGCTGCGCGATGTCGAGCCCGGCCTCGTTCGTCTGGCCGATGAGTTTCAGCCGCCCGACCATTTGCTGCCGCGCTTGCAGCTCGTAAAATGCGATCTTCGTCTCCGCGACGACCTCCAGCGCTTCGCCCGCGACGCGCAGTTTCGCCTGATCGAGCTGGCGTGCCGCCACTTTTTTCGTCAGAGGCAGAAGCAGGAGGTTCATCACCTCGCCGATTACCTGGTATTCGTAGCTCGTGCCGGATGGCGAGCGATCGACGTGGAAGCTCAAGCTGGGATTTTGCGGCAGCAGCGCCTGCACATAGTCGGCGCGCGCAATGCCAAGTTCCTCGAACTCGGCTTGCAGCGAGCGGTTGTTGAGCAGCGCGACCTGAGCGGCGCTGTCAGCGGTGAGCTGGCGTTTGAGCAGCGCCTGCATGCCGCGCTGCGAGTCGGCATCGCCAGCGCCGCCGCGCATCCAGTGGAGACGTTTGCCGCCGCTGCGCGCGGCGACCTCCCCCTGCACGTCGCGGAAGTCGGTGAGCGGATTCGCGCACCCGGCGAGGAGCGTCGCAGCAGTGATCGCCGCGACCGCGCGGTAGAGGCCATGTGGGTGAGTCATCGGCTATTGCTGGTGTTGTGAGTGGTCGGCGGCCTTCGGCGCGGACGTGGCTCCCGGCTTTGCGCCACGGTTCTTTTTCATCGCGTCCGACTTTGCCTTCATCTCGTCGGCAGCTCTCTTCATTTCGTCCGCCGTCTTTTTCATCTCCGCCGCCGTCGCCGCCGCGTCCGCAGGCGGCGCTGCTGGGTCTTTTGCTACCGTCGCGCCGGGTTTCATTCCCGGCATCTTGGAGTGATCCATCCCCGGCATGTTCCCCGAGCCTTGCGGCTTCGTTTGATCCGCTCCCGGCTTGCCTTGCATCCCCGGCATTTTCGAGTGGTCCATCCCTTCCATGCCATCCATCTTCATCGGCTTGAGGCCGTCGAGTTTGTCCGCGCCAACGGCGGCGAGCAGCTCGGTAGTTTTGCGCGTGGTGGCATCCGCACCGAGCGTGCGCGGCATCGGCGCGCCGCTCGCTGCGGGCGCGGACGGATCGGCCGCAGGCGTATCGAGCCGGGGGCCGCCGGCGCAGCCGGCGAAAGCGAGCGCGAGCAGTGAGAATGCGCAGGCTTTCATGCTAATGCTTGTGCGCGTGACCGTCGGTCGCTTTTGGCGGCGGCGTCGCGCCGGATGGCGCCGGCTTCGCTGGAGGTTGGGCCGCGCCGGGCGGTTGAGCCGGCGCGGGTTGCTGCGGAGGCTGCGCGGGCTGCGGCGACTTTGGAGCTTCCGGTGTGGCTTCGAGCAGTTTGCGACTCGCTTCGAGTTGGGCGCGGCTGGCTTCGAGCTGCATCCGGCTGGCCTCGACTTGCGCTTGCGTCGGCTCGGCTGGCGCCGCTTGTCCCTCCTTGGCGCCACTCATTTTTGAATGATCCATTTGGCCACCCGCTGGCGGCTGCTTCGCGTCGCCGCCGCCTGTCGGCGCCTGCCCTCCACCCGCGGCGCCGGGCATTTTTGAGTGATCCATTTGGCCGCCAGCGGGCGGCTGCGGCGGCTGCCCACTGTCGTGATCCGCCATCGGTGCGGATTGGCCGCCCATCGCATGATGGCCGGGCGCGCCGCCGCCGGACTCGGGTTGATAATTGCGGAAATACGCGGTGAGCAGCGCGGCCGGGATAATGAGCAGCGCGAGCACCGCGAGGAATTGTTTGAGATTGATGAGTGGTTGCATGGCCGTCTCCTTCATTTGGTTCACAGGTTGAATCGCTCGAAGTGGATGTTTTTCGCGGGAACGCCGTGCGTGCGCAGGCACTGGATCACGGCATCCATGAGCGCTGTCGGCGCGCAGACATAGAATGCGCGCTGGGGCAGATCTCCGCCGCAAAGCCGCTCGACCATCGGAGCGTCGAGCCGGCCTTTCTCGCCCTGCCAATCGTCGCCCGGCTGGTCGAGGATATGCACGACTTTGAGCTGCGGATGCTCGCCCTTTTCCATTGCGGCCAGCTCGTCGCGGAAGGCGATGTCGCGCTCGGTGCGATTGGCAAAGAGCAGCAGCACGCGGCGCTCGGCGCGCGTGTCGCGCATGTGTCGGAGCATGCTCATGAGCGGCGTGATGCCGATGCCGCCGGCGATGAAAACGAGGTCGCGCTCGTGCGTGTGGATCGCATAGGAAAAGCGCCCGAACGGACCGTGAACTGCCGCCTTGTCGCCGACTTTGGTTTTCCCAATCGACGCGGTGAAATCGCCCGATTCCTTGATCGTCGAAGCGAGCACGCCATCGGCGGTCGGGCTCGAGGAAATAGTCCAGTGATGTTCTTCCACCGGCAGATTTGGCGCGCGATGGAAGGTGAGGAAATGGAACTGGCCGGGCAGAAAGTCGAAGCGTGGCGCGGCTTTCGGCGGCGCGAGCGTGATCGTCCAAACGCCCTCGGCTTCCTCATGCACGCCGGTGACTTCGTAAGGATGCCGCCGCAGCAGGATGGGCCGCAGGAGCCGGTGCCAGGCGAAGGCTCCGACTCCCGCGGCCACCACCACCGACCAAAACAGTTTCATCGGCCATAGCGCGAAATCGCCGCCGGCATTCCAGCTATGGAAGAACGCGAGAGGGAAGACGACGAGAGCGCCGAGATCGTGGACGAAGCGCCACGTCTGGTAGTTGAGCCGGATGATGAAGCGGAACGCCGCCAGCAGGACGTGCATCAGCAGGAGCATCAGCGCGATGCGGCCCAGCCAGATGTGCCACGAGATTTCCGGGCCGAAGATCAAGTGCCAGCCGCCGCCGCCCGCACGGTCCGACGCGAGCAGGAGCGGATGCGCGACGATGAGCAGGCTCGCGACGACGGCCATCGTCTTGTGAAAGACGAAGAGCATGTTCAGCCCGAACGGCCGCTCGATCCATTGCAGCCGCGCGGAAAGAACGAACTGCATCGCCAGAATCGTGAACCCGACCAGCGCGAGATTCTTGCCAATCGTATAGATGAAACCGTGATCCGTCTTCGGCCGCAGCACCGCGACGATGAGCAGCGGCGCGAGCACGATCAGCGCATACAACGCCATGCGCAGAAGCGCGCCCGAGAGGTTGGACGCGGAACCGTGCTTCGTGGCCGGCGGCAGCATGGCGGCTATTTTTTCACCGAGCCGCATTGGAGCATCGCGCTGCCCATGTAAGGATTCTCGACCTGCGCTTTCGTTTGCACCCAATCGCCGCGCTCCACCATCGGACAGGCCATGACAAAATAGCCGGGTTGGTTGGCTGCGAGTTTCATCGCTTGCATGCTCAGACCGATGAACGCTTCGCGTGCCGCCTTGATCGTCTTGCTCTTCGCGATCTTCGCCGCGGCCGGGGCCGGCACGTCCTTCGCGCCCGTGAGGATCTCCGCGGCTTTCTTCGCCTTGGGAAGATCGTCCGCGGCCAGCGAGCTGCGGACCATTTCGTAGTGCTCCATGAACTGCTTCTGCGGCGCCGTGAGCGTCGAGGCCGCGGTCGTCGCGCTCGCCGGCGCGACGGGCTGCGCTTCACTTACTTTGAAGCCAAAGCCGGCGAACTTGTCTTCTCCGCCAATCTGCACCTGCACGTAAAACTTCATGTATCCGGCATGTTCCGGGACGATGTGAAAGGTCAGCTCCGGCCCGCCCCGCTCGCTCGCCTTGGTCGGCTCTTTGCCCATTGGATGAACGTGAACCACGCCGCTGCGATCGGACGGAAATCCGACGCCGTGCGCGAACGCGCCCATGACCGGTTCGAGATTTCCCGCAGCTTGTCCGTCCGGCTTGGTGACTTTGACTTTCACCAATTTCGCCTCGCCAACGCGCAGCGTGCTTTCACCCTCGGCGCTTAGCTCGAACTTGTAGCCATCAACTTCCGCGAGCTGTCCCGCGGATTCATCAAGCGGCTTCTTCTCTCCCTGCACTTCGACATCGGTCCGGGCGTATTCCTGCTTGCCGGTGGCGGTGGGAACCAGGTCGGCGAAGATTGTGTAACGACCGCCGGTCTTCGGCTGAAAAGTGAACTTGTATTCGCCCGGTTTCGCCGTCGGGACCGGATGCTCGTGATGATAGTCGGTGAGGCTCTCGTCGATGATGAGCAGGTGAATCTTCTTGGTGTGCGCGGTCTTGAGACCCTTGAAACTCACCGGCTTGCCCTTGGGATCGGTGAGACGAATCACAGCCGGGGATTCCTGCCCGGCGACGAGCGCGGATTCCGACGGAAGGAGTTCCACTTTGACCGTGGCTGGACCGGACGGCCCGCCGTGATGGACGGCCGTTTGTTTATGGCCCGCGTCGGCAAGCAACGAAGATTGGAAAAGACCAAGGGTGAGGGCGATGGGAGCGAAGAGGGTGGCGGAAATGCGGATCATGGAATGGACGATGGAAAAGTGATTGGAGTGACGTGCTTGCCGAGGAGCGAGTGAGAGGCGCGCTCGCGGGCGACGCCTCCCACTCACCTTTCCTTGCGCGGGGCTGCGAGAGCGGCGCGCTACTTCAGCTTGGCGTCGAGCTGGGCAAGTGCGCCGTCGAGCTTCTTGAGATGCCCTTCGGACTTTGCCTGATCGCCCCCATCGGCGGCTTTGTGGAGATCATCCGCGGCTTTGATCACGCCCTTGGTGACACTTTCGACAGCCGCCTTTTTATCGGCAGCGACTTTGGCCGGGAGCGCCTTGGCGAGTTCGGTGATCGCGTCGGAGTGCGGATGCACGGCCTTGAGATTCCTGGCCTTCACCAGCTCGGCGGTCTCGCCGTGATGCTTGTGAATTTCCGCGACGATGCCTTCGGCAGTGTCGGGAACTTTGGCGGCGTGACCGCCTTTGCCGTGCTCGCCGTGCTTTTCCTTTTCGGCGGCGAAGACGGGCGTAGCAGTGATTGCGAATGCGGCGCAGGCGCCGATCGCGAGGAGTGTGGTTAGTTTCATGGCTGTTTGGTTTTTTCGGGTTTGGTTTTTGGTTGCGTCAGCATCGCGGTGCGCGGCTGAAGAGTATTGGCGCTGGTTAGTGCGTGTGGTCGGTGTGGCCGTCGTCTTTTTTGGAGCCCGCATCGCAGGCGGGAAGGGCGAAGGCGAGGGCGAGGGCGGCGAGGATGATGGTGATGGTTTTCATGCGGTGTTTGCGTGTGTGAGTTGCGGGCTAATGGCGGCGCGTCGGGCCGGCTCCGGCAAGTTCGGGGACGGGCGGTTCGCCGTCGTTGCTGGCAAGCGTTTGGACGCCTGCGGGCAGGCGGAGCGCGTCGGGATCGTCGAGCGGGCTGTCCTCTTCGGTGCGCAGATACTTTTCCGCGGAGCGGCGGCCGAACTTCGCGAAGACGAGCGGCGTGACGACGAAGTCGAGGAGCGTGCTGCTGAACAGTCCGCTGAAAATGACGACGGCGACCGGGTGCAGGATTTCGCGACCGGGCTGGCCGGCGCCGAGCACGAGCGGGATGAGCGCGAGGCCGGCGGTGAGCGCGGTCATGAGCACGGGAACGAGCCGTTCCTGCGTGCCGCGCACGATCATGTGGTGGTCGAACTTTTCGCCCTCGAACTCCATCAAGTGGAGGTAGTGCGAGATCATCATGATGCCGTTGCGCGCGGCGATGCCGGTGAGCGTGATGAAGCCGACCATCGTCGCGATGGAAAAGACGCCGCCCATGAGCACCACGCCCGCGACCGCGCCGATGAAGGCGAGCGGGATATTCAGCATGATCTGCAGGGCGAACATCGCGCTGCGGAAGTGCGCGTAGAGCACCACGAACATGCCGACGAGCGAGAAGATGCTGAGGATCGCAATGAGCTTCGACGCGCTCGCCTGGCTCTCGAATTGCCCGCCATACGTGACGAAAAAGCCCGGCGGCAGTTTCACGTTTTCGCCGATCTTCCGCTGCACTTCCTGCACCGTGCTGACGAGGTCGCGGCCGGAGACGTTGGCGAAGACGACGATGCGCCGCTGGACGTTTTCGCGATTGATGATGTTCGGCCCTTTGGCTTCTTCGACCTTTGCGAAGAGCCCGAGCGGCACGACGGCACCAGTGCCGGTATCGACCGGAATTTGCGCGATGGCTTCGGGATCGTTGCGCGCCTCTTCTTTCAGCCGGAGCAGGATGTCGAAGGTCCGCTGGCCTTCGAGCACCTGCGAAATGCGTTTGCCGTTCATCGCCAGCTCCGCGTATTCGGCGACTTCGCCGACCATCACGCCATAGCTCTGTGCGGCCTCGCGATCCAGCCGCACATGAAGCTGCGGGGTGAGCACCTGCTTCTCGACCTGAAGATCGACGACGCCACTCGTCGTGGCCATGACCGCGCGGATTTCTTCCGCCTTCGCGCGCAGCGCGTCGAGGTCGTCGCCGAAGAGCTTGATCGCAATCTGCGCGCGGACGCCGGAGAGGAGGTGGTCGATGCGGTGCGAGATCGGCTGGCCGATGTTGATGGCGATGCCGGGAATTTGATCGAGCCGCTCGCGCACGTCGTTGAGGATCGTCTCGCGGCTGCGCGCGGAAGCCTTCAGCTCCACTTCGATCTCGGAGGAGTGGACGCCTTCCGCATGGTCGTCGAGTTCCGCGCGCCCGGTGCGGCGACCGGTCATTTTCACCTCGGGCACTTGCAGGACCAGCTTCTCCGCGATGGCGCCGACGCGGTTGGATTCCTTGAGTGAGATGCCGGGTGCCGAGACGAGATTGATCGTCACGCTGCCTTCATTGAAGGGCGGCAGAAACTCGCGGCCCAGAAGCGGCACGATCGCGATGGCGACGACGAACAGAAGGACGACCGGCGTGAGCACCCACCACGTCCGCGAGAAGGCCCAGCCGAGCATCCGCGCCTCGGCCCCTTTGATCTTGCGCACGAGCCAACTGTCTTTCTCCGTGGCCATCCGCTTCATCTTCGGCAGCAGATACGAGCAGAGCGCCGGAGTGACGGTCAGCGAGACAAAAAGCGACGCAATGATCGAGGTGATGTAAGCGATGCCGAGAGGCGCGAAGATGCGGCCCTCGATGCCGCCGAGTGCGAAGAGCGGAAGGAAGACGAGGACGACGATGATGGTCGCGAAGACGATGGAGTTTCGGACTTCGCTGGACGCGTGATAGATCACCGCGAGCGGGTTGCGCGGGTTCGGCGAATGCCGGTTTTCGCGCAAACGGCGGAAGACGTTCTCGACATCCACGATGGCGTCATCGACCAGCTCGCCAATGGCGATTGCGAGACCCCCCAGCGTCATCGTGTTGATCGAAATGTCGAACGCCTTGAAGACCAGCGCGGTGATGAGCAGCGACAGCGGGATTGCCGTGAGCGTGATGAACGTCGTGCGGAAATTCAGCAGGAAGAGAAAGAGGACGACCACCACGAGGATCGAGCCGTGCTCAAGGGCCTGCTGGACATTGTGAATGGCGCGCTCGATGAACTCGCTCTGCCGGAAAATCTCGCTGTGGATGGTGACCCCCTCGGGCAGGTTTTTGCGGATATTTTCCAACTCCGCCTCGATCGCTGCGGTCAGCTTCGTGGTGTCGCCGCTCGGCTGCTTTTGAATGGAGAGGATGACCGCCGGGCCGCCGTTGACGCCGGCGTCGCCACGCTTCGCGGGCGGGCCGCCCAGCCGCACTTCCGCAACTTGCTCGATGGTGAGCGGCAGTTTGTTTGCCTCCTCGCCCGCTTTCGCCGCGCCCTCCGCCCCGCGGGGAATCACGCTTCTGGCGATGTCCTCGATCGAGCGCACGCGCGCGATGTTTCGGATTAAGCCCTCGGTGTTTTCCTTGAGCAAAAATCCGCCCGTCGAGTTCACGTTCGCGCCCTTCAACGCCTCCTCGACTTGGTGCAGCGATACGCCGTGATGCTTGAGTTTGTAAGGATCGACGAGCACCTGATACTGCCGCAGGTCGCCGCCGATGACGGAGATTTGCGCGATGCCCGAGATCGAGAGAAGGCGCTGCCGGATGTCCCAATCGGCCATCGCGCGCAGGTCGAGGGAGCTGATCGCCGGGTTCGTGCTCGTGAGGCCGACGAGCATGATTTCGCCCATGATGGACGAGATCGGGCCGAGCACCGGCTTGGTGTTTTCCGGAAGCTGTTCGCTGACTTGCTGGAGCTTTTCCGCGACCACCTGCCGGTCGATGTAGATGTCGGTGTTCCAGTCGAATTCCACCCACACAATCGAGAGCCCGATGGTCGATGCGGAGCGCACCCGCTGCACGCCAGTCGCGCCGTTCATCGCCGTCTCGATTTGGAACGTGACGAGGCTTTCCACTTCCTCCGGCGCGAGTCCTTCCGCCTCGGTGAAGATGGTGACGGTCGGGCGATTCAGGTCGGGGAAAACATCGACCGGGAGCTTCGTCAAAACGTATCCGCCATACGCCGTGAGCAGGGCCGCGAACGCCACGACGAAGAGGCGGTTCTTGAGCGAAAAGCGGATGATCGCGTTGAGCATGGATCAGCGATTGGTGAGCTGCTCTTCCGTCTTCGCCGCGGGAGCGGAAGTCGCCGTGGACCCGGGCGTGAACGTCGGCGGGACCGCGGCTGGCGGGCGGCGGCGGAAAATGCCGACGAGGAGCCGCACGATGATGAGCAGTGCGATCAGCGCGCCGACGCCGACCCACAGCCGGCGATCCATCGCGATGTGCTCAATGCGCTGGAGAGGGGTGTGGGCGTGCGGTTTGGCTTCCGCGCCCGCGCCGGGCTCTGCGCCCGCCATCGCGGCTGCGGGCTTCGGCGTGCCGGTCGCGTATTGGAGCTGGTAGTTGCCTTGCGTCACCACCAGGTCCGTCGGGAAGACGCCTTCGAGGACTTCGATTTGATCGCCGGAACGCAAACCGAGCACGACGGTGCGGCGCTCGAAGGTGTTGCCATCGCGCACGAAGACGAAGTGATTGCCGAGGTCGCCGAGGATCGCGCGTTTCGGCACCGCAAGGACTTCCTGCGCGGGACCGATGCCGACCGTCAGCGTCGCCTGCATGTTGGGCCGCAGCAGCAGCTCCGGGTTTTCGAGCAGCGCGAAAAGCTCGAACGTCTTGCTCTCGCGTTCCAACCCCACGTCCACGCCCTCGACTTTCCCGGTGAACGCCTGCTCGGGCAGGACGTTGATTTTCACCGTCACGGGCTGGCCCTTTTTGATGTTGGTCAACTCCGGCCCCTCGTAGGTCATGCCGCGGGCGTAAATTTGCCGGTGGTCGGAAACTTCCATCAGCACCGTGTCGGCGTTGAAGCTCTGGCCCAGCGTCGCGGCCTGCCGCGTCACCTGTCCTTCGATCGGCGATTTCAAGATCACCGGCTGCGCGCCGACATTGAGCGGCTCACCCTTGAGCAGCGGTTGTCCGGCTTTCACCGAGTCGCCGAGCTTCACCAAAATCTCGCCGACGCGCCCTTCAAACCGCGGGCTGATCAGCGCGTGCTTTTCCGGCAGCGGCTCGATGCGCGCCGCCATCGTGAGGCTCTTTTGCAGCGGGACGAGCTTCGCTTCGATGGTGAGGATTTCGAGGTTCTTGATCGTCTCATCGGGCAGCGTGAGCGGGCCGGACGCCGCGGCTTCCTCGCCCGGCGTTTTGCCGTGATCGTGTCCCGCATGGCCGCGCGCAAAGTCCGGCGAGAGCAGCGCTGCTGCGGCGATGAGAAGGCCGATAGCGGTCGCGCGAAACGTTGCGAAGCGTGAGTTCAATGAGTTCATCGGAATGACGGTTTAGAGATTTTTTTGAACGACGGGGCCAAGTCCGTCCGGTCGCGCTTGGTCCTGCGGACGAGGTAGTCCGTTTTGAGGAACCGGCTCCCACCGCTGGCGGTTTGCAGGTCCACGAGCGCGAGGGCGTAGTTGCGCCGCGCCTCGACTTGAGAGGCTTGCAGCGAGAATTGCTGCACGCGGTTCTGGATGACGTCGGCGAGATTCGTCTGCCCCGCGGCGTATCCGCTGCGCAGCGTGTCGATGCTCTGCTGGAGCAGCGGCAACACTTGCTGGTCGTAGGTGCCGAGCACGTCATTGAGCAGCCGCGCGCGCTCGCGGGCCGTAGCGATTTCCGAGCGGATCGTGAGCTTGAGTGCCTCGACCTGCGCGCCCGCCTGCTCGGCCGTGGCGAGCGACTCCGCGACGCGGCCTTGGTTGCGATTCCAGAGCGGGAGAGGGATCGCAACGCGCAGACCGATAAAGCCGGAACGCACAAGTCCCTCCGGCTCATCCATTGCCGTATCCTGTTCGTAGCCGACTCCCACGCGCAGATTTTCCCAAGCCTCAGCGCGGGCGAGCGCGGCCTCCGCGCGGGCGCGATCACCGGCCAGGACGAGGTCGTGCACGTCGGGCCGCAGCGTCACCGCGCCCGCAGGCACCGGCTCACTGGCCAGCGTCCGCGTCACATCGCCGAGCGCTCCTTCGAGGGAGAGCCTCGCTTCCGGGGCCAGGCCGAGCCGTTGCCGCAGCAGCAGTTGCGCGGTCCGGCGGTCCACCTCGATCAGCGCAATTTCCTGCCGCAGCCGCGCGATTTCGATCTGCGCGGTATTCGCCTCGACCGACGAGGCCTGCCCCGCCGCAAGCCGCTTGCTCGCGAGGTCCACGAGTTCCTGCCCGCTGCCGACCTGTTTCTCGCGAAAAGCGATCCGCTCGCCCGCCGCGAGCACCTCGACGAACGCGCGCTGCACTTCCCCGATGAGCAGCCGCTCGCGATTGCGAATCTCAGCCAGCGCGCGCAAAACATCCACGCGCGCCACGTCCTTTGCCAGCCGCAGCCGCCCTGCGAGCGGGAACGCCTGCATGAACTCCGCGGAATAAACGTGCTCCTTTTCGTTGTTGAAAGGCCGGTCGGTATTCCCCGCTATCTCCAGTTCCGGATTCGGCCAAAGCCCCGCCTGAAGCAGCCGCCCCCGCGCTTTCTCGATCTCAAAATAGGCGGCGCGCAAATCCTTGTTATTGCGCAGGGAAGTCGCAACCGCTTCGTCGATGGTCAGAGCGGAAGCGATGGGAATGCTGAGAAGGGCAACAGTCACGACGAGAAAAAGCGCGGCGACCTTGGAGATGAGTTTTCGAGACATGCAGTCGGTATAGTCGAACCCCGCCGCGGCGGCACGAAGGGCTTGCTCGTAGTTCAACGAGGCGCCCGGCGAAATCCCTCCCATTTTTTTGCGCATGGTTGTCGGCCGCTTCAGCCCGGCGAAGTGAACCCCCGATCGCAGGTCGTCCCAAGCGAGCACGCCACCGGTAAGGATGAGCGCCGCAGAAACTCCGGGGGATCGGCGACGAGGTCTCGTTCAATGACCAGGCGCCTGTGTCGGGCATCGGCCTCGCCTGCCCGACCGATGTCATCACCCACGTCTCCAAATCATCTCTCCAGTTCGATTACGCGTGCCCGGCGATTCATCGACGAGCATTACAATCGGCGGCTCACGCTCGGTGATGTAGCGCAGACGGTGGACCTCAGCCCCACTTACCTTTGCCGCGCTTTTAGAAAGGCGAACGGCTGTACCCTCGTCCAATACCTCTCGCGGCGGCGCATCGAGAAAGCGCAAGCGCTGCTCCGCGAGACGGCTCTGATGGTCAAAGAGGTCGCGTTCTTAACCGGCTTTCAATCCATCGCGCACTTCAACCGAGTCTTCAAAAACGCCAGCGGCGTGGCACCGTTGGAATTTCGGCGGCAAGCACTCGCGGAGCGAGCGACGTGAGCGCGACTTTGCTCCTGCAATCGTGAGAAGCGCGAGGCTGGATGTAGGCCGCGCTGCAATAGTGTGTTCGGGAGGAGGAGACACGAGCGGAGACGGCTCGGATCACCATGCGAAGCGCGGTTTGGTCCGCGTGACCCGCCCCGCCGGCTGGGATCAACTGCCGCTCCCTTCGCCGACTCCGGGATCGTCAGATCATCCCAGCCGCCCGTCTTGATGCGAGACTGAGCGCCCGGCTTCGCGTCGCCTTCCGCTACCGGCTTCCGCCCGCGTTGCCGCCTTCAGCCGACCGCTCCGGCTCCCGCGCGCCGGACGTTCAGACTCGCGGTGGTGGCTATTCGCCGCTGCATATCGCGATGAACATTCTCGGAAACCTCGCGCTCGAATCCTCTCCGAGATCTGCGGCGACCGACACTCGCGAGAGTGATGACCTACGGCCTCGCGCCGACCGGCGGATAAGACACGCCAAGCGGTGACGTGTTTCCCGGAAGCGGACTCTGGGACGGTTTCGGCCTGAAATCTTTTGCAAAGTCCCACCTCCTTACTTTTGGTCGCAATCTCGCTCGATTGCGTGAAGCCGCCGGTTTGACTCAGGAGAAGGTTGCCGAGCAAGTGGACCTCAGCGGCCGGCATTACCAGAAACTGGAAGCTGGCAGCGTCACTCCCACCTTCGGCGTCCTGATCAATCTGAGGCGCGCCCTTCGCTGCACTTGGAGTGACTTGTTCAAGTCCATCGAGTGAGCGCTTCGAAGGCCAGGCGTTTCTGCGAGCCACGCCACCGCTTGGCGTCTTCGCGCTTGCCATTCGACTCACTTGGCGCAAATACTCTGCCCACTGAGTAACGACGCCAATGCACAACACTCTGGCCATCTCCGGTTACGTCTTCGCGGTCGTCCTTGCGTTTCTGGGCGCGCTCGTGCTCGTCGCCCGGATGCTTTTTCGTGGCCGCGGCCGGGCCGGGCGGCGCAGCCTTCGACGGCCCCCGCTACCGCCGCGCCGCAGCAGAGAAGCGGCGGCTCAAATACGCACTCAATCCGAAGGCTACTCCGCCGAAGATTTCGTGAACCCCATGTCACCACACTATGCATGGAGGCCCGAAAGACGTGCCGAAGAAAACGACCGGCACTGGTAACCGCGCCGCCCCTCCGGCGAGCAGCAAGACACTCAAAAATGCGCTCGGCCCGGTGCTCCAGGCTATCCGTGTGGCGCGGGGCTGGAGCTTGAGCGAAGTCGCTGGGAAGCTGCAAAGCGAGGGCTGGCCGTGCAGCGAGGAGCAACTCGCGCAGATCGAAGCGCAAGAGGCGCCGATCCTGGATTACGAAACGCTCTATTTCTGCAAGGTGCTGGGAATGACTCGCGAGGAGCTTTTTCATCACCTCAAGGACGTGATGTCTCGGCGACCGCGGCAAAAATTCAGTTGAGGGTTCTCGACGCTCCGCCTGTCGGGAAACGGCGCAGCGTCGTTTTTAGCCTCTGAATTTGGCTCCCAAACGAGAGCTTCTGCCACTCCGCTTTCGTCTCTGCTTGTGCGCAAATGAGCGCAAAGCACCGCAATCTCGTCGGGCCGCAGGTGAGAAAACTCCGCTACCAGCACGGCTGGAAGCAGAAGGATCTCGCGGCGAGATTGCAAATCATCGGCTGGGACATCGACCGCGGGAGTGTCTCGAAAATCGAGGCTCAGCTCGTGTGGGTCGGCGACTTTGAACTTTTCTACCTCGCGGAGGCTTTGAAGGTCGGTGTGACGCAGCTCTTCCCGGCGTTCGACGCGCGCGTCCCGCTGCACGAAAACATCACCAAGTTGCGGAGGAAGAAGTGATCGCGCCAAACGCTCCCCGACGGAAGAGGCGTGTGCAGAAGGAGCGCGCCGGCGAGCACGGCGTTTCTGCTCCCGACTCGGCGTCCGAGTGGCTGGCCGGAGGAACAAGGTCTTCCAACATGAACAAGACACATCGAAACGTCGTCGGTGCGGAAGTCCGGCGGCGCCGCAAGCAACTCCGCTGGTCGCAGTCCCGGCTCGCCAATCACCTGCAAGTCGCCGGCCTCGACCTCAGCCGGAGTAGCCTCGCCAAGATCGAATGCGGAATGGTGTGGGTGGGCGATTTCGAGTTGCTCTACTTCGCGCGCGTCCTTGGCATTCGGGTGCAGGATTTGTTCCCCAAAATCGCAGCCCAGGAGCCGCTGAATGGCACCCTCACCACGCTCCTCGGCACCAGCCCGGACACGCTGAGAAAGAAAGCGAATGGTTTGCGGTAATGGGTGCGACGACGAAACAAGGCCCACCGCTACGCCGCGTGAAAGCTGAGCGCTTCATCCCGCAGCAAGCGACCTACACGGCCAAGGAGGCGGCCGCTTACCTCAAGGTCAGCGAGCGCCAAATCCGCAATTTCATCACCCGGAAATTACTCCGAAAAAGTAAGGCACAGGCAAAGACGCTCATCCCCGGCGAGGACGTGGAAACCCTCCTCGCGAGGACCAGTTGAACCGCGGATTCAAGCCGCCTTTTTGAGCCGGCCGGTCCGCGACATCGCGGCTTCGGCCGCCGCCGCCTTGGCGAGCTGCGCGCGCTCGTAACTTTCCGAATTGCTGCCGAAGACCTCCGTATAGGTCCCCATGATCAGCTTCCCGCCATCGCTGTGCCCCTGCCAGGTAGCGATGACCTTCACATCCACACCTTGCTCCCACAGACGCTTGATGCGCATCGCACGCAAGTTTCGCTGGGTGAAATTCGGCAGCCCTAGACGCTGAGTGGCACCCCGCAGCGCCTTCTTCACATTCTTCACCTTGAAGACAGGCCCGCGCGGATTCGGCCCGGCTTCGGCACGCAGTCGTTTCAACAGTGGCTTCAGCCACGGGAAAATGGGGGTGTTGAAATCCCGCCCGGTTTTCTTCCGCCGGTAGTGAATGACATCGCGCTTCTCGTCGATGTCCTCCCAATTCAAGCCCACTGCTTCGGCTTGGCCGATGCCCGCCCGGCCGAGATATTCTGCAAAGTCGGCGCTCTCATGCTGATACGTCGGACGCTGGCCACCATGCTTGCCTCTCACGAGCTTCCAGCTCGGCTTGCGAATTTCCGCGATGATCTTTTCAAATTCCTCGGGTGACGGAATGAGCCGGATAATCGGCTCCTTTTTCGCCTTCCGAATGATTTTCGGATCAAAGGGGTTTTTCGCGATCACCGTATCCGACACCGCGAAGTCAAAGAGCGCCCGCGCAAATGCTCGGAACTGATTGCGCGTCGAGGGCCGCTTCCCTTTGCCGACAGCACCCACCCAAGCCGCGATGTCGGAGTTGAGAACGCGGGCCACGAGGGTCTCCATCGGCCGGGGAAACAGCTCCCGAAATTTTGCGATCCGCCCTTTCTCGCCGACCCGCGTCGAATCCGCGAGGTCGGTCCTCGCCGCCTCGTATTTTTCGAGCAGCAAGGCGAGCGTCATGTCGCGGTTGCCGGGGTCCACCTTCTTCAGATCGCCGAGCCATTCTGCGAGTTTGCCGTCCGCAGTCTTCCGATCCGCCGTCTCCAGCGCGGCGATGACGCGCCTGCCCGCCAACTTTTTCATTCCGTAGTAGCTGCCGTTTTCGCGATGCCGGAAAAGATTCGGCGCGACTCGATCAAGCAATTCGCGGGTTCCCCGCACGACGTTCTTTTTCATACGTCCCTGAGTATAGGGGCCACCATTCCGGGCCACCACCATTTTTTTCGAGCTGTCATTGAAGCCCTGCCGACTCCCTTGAAACCCTGTGTTTATCAGTGTTCCAAGGTGGTCGGGCCGGCGGGATTCGAACCCGCGACCTCTTGAACCCCATTCAAGCGTTCTACCAAGCTGAACTACGGCCCGAAACGTGAGTGGTGGATGTTGGCTGAGACGAGGCGCTTGGCAAGAGTGATTTACGCGTTCTGAACGCGAAAGCGCTTCTGCCCTCCTTTTTGACTTTTCGCGCAGCGTGACTGGCGAGCTATGCTTGGGCATGAGTTCGCAACGCAAAGTCGCAGTCGTAGGGGCCAGCGGGTACTCGGGGGAGGAGTTGGTGCATCTGCTGACGCGGCATCCCGCGGCAGAGTTAGTCGCGTTGACCTCCCGCCAGGCAGCAGGGCGGCGACTGGAGGAGGTATATCCGCGGTTTGCGGGGACACGGTACTCCGCGCTGCCCTTTATCGATAGCGACGTAGAAGCGATTGTGCGGACTGGTGCGGAATTCGTTTTTCTGGCGCTTCCGCACGGGGTTGCGACGGAGTTTGCACAGCCACTCCTTAAGGCCGGAGTCCGAGTGATTGATCTGAGCGCGGACTTTCGGATCAAGGACGTTGCCGTCTACGAGGAGTACTATGGCGAGAAGCATCGCGCGCCCGACCTGGCGGCCAGCAGCGTGTACGGACTGCCGGAGATCTATCGTGAGCAGATTCGGGATGCCTCTTTGGTGGCCAGCCCAGGCTGCTATCCCACCAGCGTCCTCGTGCCGCTCGTACCCTTGCTGCGCAAGGGGCTGCTGGATCATCGAACGATTCTCATCTCCAGTATGAGCGGGGTGAGTGGCGCGGGGCGAACGGCCAAGGTCGATTTCCTCTTCTCGGAATGCAACGAGAGCGTGCGCGCCTACGGCGTGCCAAAGCACCGGCACCTCGGTGAGATCGAGCAGGAGCTCTCGCAGGCAGCAGGTGAGCCGGTGGTCGTTAGCTTTACGCCGCACCTCGTCCCCGTCACCCGAGGCATCCACACCACCATCTACGCAGCACTTCAGCCTGGTACCAATGCCGCGCAAGTAGGCGAAGCGTTCGAGGCAGCCTATGGTGAGGAAACTTTCGTCCGTCTTCTGGGGGAAAGAGCTTTCCCGGACACCAAGCACGTCACTCAGACAAACTTCATCGACATCGCCTGGCAGCACGATCCCAGGACGAACCGTTTGGTCCTCCTCAGCGCCGAGGACAATCTCGTGAAGGGGGCAGCCGGACAAGCCGTACAGAGCCTGAACGTGATGTGCGGATGGCCAGAGGCATCGGGATTGCTGTAGTTCGGGGTGCCGCTTCAGCCGAACCGCAGCTCCGAAGCCATCATCATTCATTCCTGCCTCTCCGTCTTATTCGCGTCTGGGCCTGGAGATCTCACATCGAGAAAAATGCTGGGATTCAGACTCGTCCTCCCTCGCTTTATCCGTTCTGCTCTCCGCCCCTTCCCGATTCTCCACGAGCGACATGTCATCCTATAGTGAAATCCTTGGCGGAGTGACCGCCCCGGCCGGCTTCGTGGCAGGGAGCGCATACTGCGGGATCAAGGCCACAAATGCGGACCGCCCGGATATTGCGATGCTGTACTCGCCGCAGCCTACGGTGGCAGCCGCGACGTTTACGACGAATCGCGTGAAGGCCGCCCCGGTGCGGGTTTCGCGTCAGCATCTGCGTTCGCCGGACATCCGCGCCATCGTTGCCAATGCCGGAAACGCGAACGCCTGCACCGGCGTGATGGGGATCGAGACCGCCAAGCGGATGGCCAATGCAGCCGCCACCGCCCTCGGGCTGAAAGAGCGCCAGGTGCTGGTCTGCTCCACGGGACGAATCGGAGTGCCACTTCCGATCGAAAAGATGGAGGTAACGATCGCGGAACTCCCGGCAGCGCTGCACTCGGAAGGCAGTCGGGCTGCGGCAGAGGCCATCATGACCAGCGACACCTTTCCAAAGGAGCTCGCCGTTGAGATCACTCTGGGAGGAAAGAAGGTCCGGATCGGCGGGATTGCGAAGGGCGCCGGGATGATCGACCCGAACATGGCGACGATGCTCTGCTTCGTGACGACTGATGCGGCAATCGAGAAGAACGACCTGCAGCAAGCCCTTCTGGCTTCGGTCGAGCAGTCGTTCAATCGGATCACCATCGATGGTGACATGAGCACCAATGACACGGTGATCGCGCTGGCGAACGGCCTGGCGGGAAATGCTCCGTTGCAAATTGGCACGGCCGATTATGACGGCTTCCAAGCTGCGCTTGATTACGTAACCCGCAATCTTGCCCGACTGATTGTGGAGGACGGTGAGGGCGTGACCAAATTTGTCGAGGTGCACGTGAATGGTGCCGTCAGCTTCTCGGATGCGCGCCGCGCCGCGGAAGCCGTGGCGAAGTCGTGCCTGGTGAAATGCGCCTGGTTCGGAGGCGACCCCAACTGGGGCAGAATCATGGATGCGGTGGGCTATTCCGGCGCGAAGATGCGCGAAGAGACCATGGACATCTATTACGACGGAGTGATCGCCGTGAAATGCGGAATGGCCAGTCGTACGCCCATGGAGAAGCTACAGGAAATCGTGGCCAAGAAGAAGTTCACCGTGACCATCGACCTGCATCTCGGACCGGCTGAGTACACCGTCTACACCACGGACCTTTCCACCGAGTACGTGAAGTTGAACATGGGTGAGTAGCGCTGCGGCGCTGCCAAGGCTTCACCTCGACCACCTTACTCAATCTATGGCTCAATCGCACACGGCCCGCGCCGAAGCACTCATCGAAGCGCTGCCGTTCATTCAGAAGTTTCGGGGGCAACTCTTCGTCATCAAGTACGGCGGCAGCGCCATGGAAGACGAGAACGTGGTAGAGCGTTTTCTGCGCGATGTGGTGTTCCTGGAGGCGGTCGGGATCAATCCGGTACTCATTCACGGCGGGGGCAAGGCGATCACGCAGCGCATGCGCGAGGCAGGCCTGAAACCGCGCTTCGTGAACGGTCTGCGCGTTACTGACGAACAGTCAATCCGGATTGTGGAAGAGGTGCTCGATACGCTGATCAACCCTGGAATCGTGAGGATGATCACGGAATTTGGCGGAAAGGCCGTGGGGATAGCTGGCAAGCGCGTTCTCCGAGCAACGAAGCTTCCGCCCCAGACGGAAGGTAAGGCCACGCAGGTGGATCTCGGCTTCGTCGGAGAGGTCGTGGACCTGGATCTAGGCCCGATCCTCGAGGCAATCGCCCAAGAGGCGGTTCCGGTAATCTCGCCCCTCGCCATGGGGGAGGGGGAGTTAACCTTAAACATCAACGCGGACACTGCAGCAGGCACCATCGCGGGCGCGCTTGGTGCGGCAAAGATGATCTACCTGAGCGATGTACCGGGAATTATGCGCGACCCGATGGATAAGGAATCGCTGATTCCCTCTGTGAACCGCGACAAGATCGACCATTTGCTCGAAGAGGAGATCATTGCGGGCGGCATGATTCCCAAGGTGGAATCCGCGCTGCACGCCATCTCGCAGGGCGTCAAGAAGGTCCACTTCATCGACGGTCGCATGCCGCACTCTCTCCTGCTGGAGATCTTCACGAACGCGGGCATCGGCACGGAGATCATCCCGTAGCCGGGCGCGGACTCAGTGGGTCGCGTAAAAGTCCGCGATCTGCTCCACCACGTAGTCCAGTTGCTCGCCGGTGAGCTCTGGATAGATCGGCAGAGCCAGCGTCTCCTTCGCAGCCCGTTCAGCTTCTGGAAAGTCGCCTGCCTTATACCCCAGCGGCGCAAAGCATGGCTGCAGGTGGAGGGGTAGGGGATAGTAGATCTCCGAGCCGATGTCCTTGTCCTGTAGGTACTGCCGCAATGCGTCTCGCTGTGGGGCGCGGATCACAAATTGATTGTAGATGTGGTGATTCTCCACATCCGGCTCCGCCCACGGTTCAGACGGAAGGCCGAGCACGCCTTGGAGGCCGCGCTTCGCAAAGTTGCGCCGATAGTGGTTTGCATGCTCCCGCCGCGCCGCACTCCACACGTCCAGATGCGGGAGCTTCACATTCAGGACCGCCGCCTGGATCGCATCCAGCCGGAAGTTTCCGCCGATGAATTGGTGGTAGTAGCGAGGCTCCATTCCGTGATTGCGGAAGGCCCGTAGCTGCGCGGCTAGCACATCGTCGTTGCACACGACCATCCCTGCGTCCCCGAAGGCGCCGAGATTCTTGGTCGGGTAGAAGGAGAACCAGCCTGCCTGACCGATTGCGCCAGCTCCGCCGCGCGGATGCTGGGAGCCAAGGGCTTGCGCGGCATCTTCCCAGACCGGTACGCCGTGGCGTTCCGCTAACTCGAGAATTCCATCCATGTCCGCGCAGCAGCCGAAAAGGTGCACTGGAATGATCCCCTTCACATTTGCCGTCTCCGCGAGCGCGGCGTCGAGCGACTCGTAGCTCAGATTGTACGTGAGTGGGTCGATGTCCGCGAAGACCGGCCGCGCGCCGACTCGCGAAATGCAACTGGCCGTCGCGAAGAACGTGTAGGGCGTGGTGATGACCGCATCGCCTGGTCCGATCCCCAGTGCCATGAGCAGCATGAGCTGCGCATCCGTGCCGGAAGAAACGCCGATCGCATGTTTCGCTCCGCAGTACTCGGCAACCGCCCGCTCCAGCTTCTCCACCTCCGGTCCGAGGATCAGTTGCTGCGAGTCAGCCACGCGTTCGATCTCCCTCATGAACTCCGCCTTCAGCGGACTATATTGTTGTCGGAGATCGAGCAGCGGAACTTGCATCCGCCTGAATAGAGGGTCCGCCACTCAGAACGTCGAGTGATGTTTTTCCCGGAGACGTGGTCTACGAAAGGCACGAAAGGACGAAAAGAAGACAACGAAGGGGGCGGGTTGCTGATCCGAGGAAACTCGGTACTCCAGATGCAGGGGCGGATCAGAGAGACCCGCGCCAACCTTAGTTTCAAACGTTGCGAGGCCGACCAGGCTCGATCCTCATTCGCAGGGTGCAGCCGAATCCCAACGGGATTCCGTCTCTCAGCCCAGGGTTGGACACGACGAAGTCGCGCCTACCCTGGGTCCACTTCCCTTTACCTAAAACCGCGAAGCGGTTACGTCAGGATTTTCAGATTAGCCGACCTCGTCTCTGGGTCTGAGAAATCGGAGCGGATCTCGGAAGAGTCGGACCTCCTCGACCATGCACCACCCAGCGACATAAAGGAACACCGTTCCCATCCCAGCAGCTGCGATTGCCATCATTCTGCTATTGTTGGCGATCGTCGCAGCAAGCAGGCCAATGGCAGCCGCAAACCCAAGGGCGAGCATCCAGGCGTTAGGCTTCAAGTGCACGATCCTACTAGGCACCTTGCGGCGCAGCCAGTGGTGCAACACGAACGGCGAGATCGTTGCACCAACCCGGACCAGATCGTGCATGTCCTCGAAGAGCGAATCGCTCGAAATCCAGAGTGCAATAAATACCGAGGGCCGCAGCACCCATGTGGCGATCATCGCCAACCGAATAGAGCGGACCGCGTGTCTGGGGGACGGCCCGCTGCGAACCGAACGCATCTTTTCTGGAGGACGGACTGCAGAGACAGCGTCCAGCCTTTCTTCGGATTGCGGTGGCCCGAAATCGTGCCCGCAGTGACAATGCCGCCACATCTCCCAGGCTTGAGGCGTATGGCACTTTGGGCAAATCTTCGGGTTCATCGGGAAGGCGCTCTCACGGGATAAAATGCAGCCGAATTATTTTCGGCGCGTCCATGCCATCATCGAAGTAGCAGTCCACCGCCTCTTTCACGCGTGTTCGCAAATTTTCGGCTGAATCAGCTTCGGTATGAATCCCAAATCCCAAGGCTGAAGCAATGAACCCTCCCTCGGTCTCGTCTTCCCCGGCTCCGAAGATGATCTCACTTACGGGATCAACGTAGTCGTGTGAGCGAGGACAGCAAGCAGGCGGTAGCGGGGGCGTCCACGGAGCCAGCGC
Source organism: Spartobacteria bacterium (assembly GCA_031389825.1). GTDB lineage: Bacteria > Verrucomicrobiota > Verrucomicrobiia > Chthoniobacterales > Chthoniobacteraceae > JANMSW01. The sequence goes on along the minus strand of JANMSW010000043.1, from coordinate 37,718 downwards.
CACGATCAGCAGGTGTAAAAGAATCAACCCTGCACGCTGCTCCGCCGCCCATACCCCGTGTCCGGACCCTCGCGAGCCGAGCTTCGAGGGTCGTTTTCGACCCTTAAAGCGTGGCTGAAGGGAGTCCGAGCATGGCTGATGGCGGTCAATGAGCAAACGAAGGCAATCCTCGGCTGGCGCGGAGAAGTTTAACCTTGGCCCGCCACGTTCGAGGGCGGCGCGCCACTCCCGGAGCCCCCTGCGCGACACTCTTACCCTGGCTTGCGACTTTCGAACCTCCGCGCGCCACTTCCGGGCTTCATCGGACACCCTCCGACCGTGATCAGCGACCCTTTGACTGCCATCTGCCAGTCGAAATCCGCCTTTCGCCACTGGGGTTGCCGAGCATCGGAGACACGTGCTGCACCTATCGGCGGGGCCTGTTGAACACCGCCGGGTGCAAGATCACCCTCGGCAAGCTCCTCGACCGCTACAACCGTAAACGAAAGCCCGCTCTTCTCCCTCGCGAAGTGCGTGCACTCCCTGCTACAAGGCCCGTCCCTCATGAATCCCCTTGCACTGGTCACCGGCTCGTCCCGAGGAATCGGCCGCGGGATCGCTCTCGAACTCGCGCGCCTTGGCCGGCATGATCTGCTGATTAACTACGCTGGCAACGAGGCGGCTGCCCGTGAATGCCAGCAGCTCTGCCTCGCTGCGGCAGGGGGCGCGATTCAGGTGGAGATCGTGCAGGCAGACATCTCCGTCGAAGCCGACCGGGCCCGCATGCTCGAGTTTACACGCGAACGCTTCGGGCGGCTGGATCTGCTGGTGAACAATGCAGGCGTCGCGCCTTCGGTCCGTGCGGATATGCTGGAAGCGAGCGAGGAGAGTTTCGACCGGCTCATCGCGATCAACCTGAAGGGTCCGTACTTCCTGACGCAGGCGGCGGCAAAGCTCATGACCGCATCCGAGCCGCTTCCCGGCTTTGCCCGCGCAGTGGTAAATGTGACCAGCATCTCCGCCTATACCGTCTCCACAAATCGCGGCGACTATTGCATTACCAAGGCAGGCCTGGCCATGATGACCAAGCTGTACGCGGTGCGGCTCGCGGAATACGGAATTGGTGTCTTCGAGATCCAGCCGGGCGTGATCGAGACCGATATGACGGGACCAGTAAAGGCCAAGTACGACGCGCTCTTCGCGGCAGGCCTCACGCCGATCAATCGTTGGGGACACCCTTCGGACGTTGGCCGCGCCGTGGGGGCAATTGCTCATGGCCTTTTTCCTTACTCGACTGGGCAGGTCTTCAATGTGGACGGCGGCTTCCACCTGAGGACCATCTAGCTTCGTAAATGATCAGCATCGACCTGCAACTCACCCCAGCCGATCTCCGGCAGAAGATTAGCGCGCTGTGGGAGGCCTCCGCGCCAAAGATCCGCAGCATCGATGTCGACTACACGCCGGGCGCGGCGACCCCGGTCTTTACGATTCGTGGGAAGTACACCGCCCGTGGTTGGACGGAATGGACCCAAGGCTTTGTGTACGGGTCAGCGTTGCTGCAATTCGACGCCACCGGCGATGAGGAGTTCCTCACGCTCGGGCGCGATGGCACCTTCCGGAGAATGGCCCACCACATCACGCACCAAGGCGTTCATGATCACGGCTTCAACAACGTCTCCACCTACGGGAATCTGTGGCGCCTCATGGCCGAGGGCCGCATCCCGGAAAACGAACGGGAGCGCGACTTCTACGAGCTCGCGCTGAAGTGCTCCGGGGCCGTGCAGGCTGCGCGCTGGACGCCGATCGCCAGTGGCGAGGGCTACATCTACTCCTTCAACGGGCCGCACTCACTCTTCGCGGATACCATCCGTTCCCTGCGCTCGCTCGCGGTGGGGCATCAGCTCGGGCACGTGCTCATGGGCGAGAAGGATGCGCAGATCTCGCTGCTCCAGCGGCTGATCGAGCACGCGCGAACCACTGCGCTGTACACGGTGTATTATGGCGAAGGTCGCGACGCCTACGACATGCGCGGGCGCGCCGCGCACGAGAGCGTCTTCAACACCAACGACGGATCATTCCGTTGCCCGAATTCCCAGCAGGGCTACTCGCCCTTCACCACCTGGACGCGTGGCCTTGCCTGGGTGATGTGTGGTTTCGCCGAGCAGCTCGAGTGGCTGGCCTTGCGGGCGGATGGCGAGCTCTCACCGCTAGGCGGACGCGCAGCGATCGAGGAGTTCATGCTGAAAGCTGCGCGGGCCTCCTGTGACTTCTACATCGAGCACACGCCCACCGATGGCGTCCCGTACTGGGATACCGGTGCGCCGTTGCTCCACCGGCTCGGCGATTACCTTGACCGCCCGGCCGATCCCTTCAACGACTTTGAGCCCGTGGACAGCTCCGCAGCAGCCATTGGTGCGCAGGGCCTGCTCCGCATTGGGCGCTATCTCCAGCAGCGAGACGATCACGCTGGCGACCGTTATTGGCAGGCAGGCCTTACCGTCCTGGGCACGATATTGGCGGAGCCGTACCTAAACAACGATCCTGCACACCAAGGCCTGCTCAACCATAGCGTGTACCACCGCCCGAATGGCTGGGACCACATTCCCGAAGGGAGGAAGGTGCCATCCGGCGAATCCAGTATGTGGGGCGACTATCACCTCCGTGAGGCCGCGATCTACGTGCAGCGCATTGCAGACGACCGCCCTTACCACACGTTCTTCGGCCCACCTCTATGATTCTCTCGGACCTCTCTCAGATAGATGGCCGCCGCTACCCGGCTCGCCGCCGCACGCAAAATCTGGTCGGAGGATTGGCCCCGATTCAGGCGACCAACTTCTCCATGGGCAACGTGACGCTCGACCCGAAGGGCGGACAGGTTCCGTGGCACAATCAGGAACAGGAAGAGATCTATTTCATCGTGGAGGGAACTGGCGAGATGTGTCTCGGAGAGGAACGCCAGACGGTCACCAGCGGCCAGGCGGTTTACATTCCCAGTGGTGTCTTTCATCAGCTCACAAACATCGGCGAAACCCCGCTCCGCATGATCTATTGCTACGGTCCAGCGGGCGATGTCGCCCACTGGCGGCAGGAACTGGATGGGACACTTCCAAAAGCGGGCGTGGATGCGCCGACGCTCCCGGCTGGTGCCAGCCCGCAGTGTACCGAGAAGCCGCAAACGTGACACCAGAGCGTCGCGCACTTGCGCCGTCGCCCGGTGACTCCGAAGATCGCCCTTCATGAACGAATCTCAGCAGCAAGCGATCGATCGCGTTTTCGAGATCCTCAGCGAGCACTTCGACCACGTGGTCATCGCAGTGGGCACGTACGACGAGGATAAGCAGTACACCACAGCCGCATCCTTCACCGGCGGCGTTGCGGCCGCGATTGGCCTCTGCAAGCTCTACGAAGCCAAGTGGACGAAAGAGCACCTCTGGGGGCCGGACGAAGAGGACGACTACCGTTGATCCTCCCCCGAGCTTACATCCATCTCTCCGCACTATGAAGAATCACTCCATCGGCATCATCCTGAATGGCGTCACCGGGCGCATGGGGACGAATCAGCACTATCTGCGCTCGATCCTGGCCATCATGAAGCAGGGAGGAGTGCCGCTGCCTGATGGACGGAGGATCATGCCCGATCCGATCCTCGTGGGGCGTAATGAAGGAAAGCTGGAGAGCCTCGTTGCGCTCGCTGGCGATCAGCACGTTCGCTCTACCACCGATTTCGACAGCGCTCTTGCAGACTCGCGGAACGTCATCTACTTCGATGCCCAGACTACCGGCAGACGAGCCGAGGGCGTGACGAAAGCGGTGGCTGCAGGCAAGCACGTCTATTGTGAGAAGCCCTCTGCTGTTTCCACCGCGCAGGCCTACGATCTCTACCAGCAGGCCAAGGCAGCCGGCGTGAAGCATGGAGTCGTCCAGGACAAGTTGTGGCTTCCCGGCTTGGTGAAACTAAAAACGCTGATTGATTCCGGGTTCTTCGGCGAGATCCTGAGCATTCGCGGAGAGTTCGGCTACTGGGTCTTCGAGGGTGACGTGATTACCCCGCAGCGCCCTTCGTGGAATTACCGCAAGGAAGACGATGGGGGTATCATCGTCGATATGCTCTGCCATTGGCGGTACGTGCTCGATAACCTCTTCGGGAAAGTGAGGTCGGTCTCGTGCCTCGGGGCGACGCACGTGAAGAAGAGGTGGGATGAATCGGGAAAGCCGTATGTGTGCACGGCTGATGATTCTGCCTACGCCACCTTCGAGCTGGAGGGCGGCGCCGTTGCCAACTTCAATTCGAGCTGGGCTGTTCGGGTGCGTCGTGAGGATCTGCTCACCCTTCAGGTTGATGGAACAAAAGGAAGCGCCGTCGCTGGCCTGCGCGACTGCGTTGCCCAGCACGCTGCAGCCACCCCACGCTGTGTGTGGAATCCTGATATCGATTCACCCATTCGCTACAGCGACGGCTGGAATCGTGTGCCGGACTGGCAGCTTTTCGACAATGCTTTCAAGATCCAATGGGAGCAATTCCTTCGACATGTGGTCGCTGACGAGCCGTTCCCCTGGGGTCTGCTCGAAGGTGCAAAAGGCGTACAACTCGCGGAACTCGGACTGGAGAGCTGGAAGCGGCGCGCATGGGTGGACGTGCCGGAACTGGCCGTGTGAGGCGAGCGCGACCCGCCACTCGTGATTGCCCACTTGTGTGAAGACTAAATTCCAGCCACCTGAAGTCTGTCCTCAGTGCGGAGAAGATGTCCCCCGTAATGCGCGCGCCTGCCCTGAGTGCGGCGCGGATGAGCAGACCGGCTGGAAAGAGGACAGCTATGTCACGGATGGAGTACTTCCGGATGACGAGTTCGATTATGACAAGTTTTGCGACGAGGAGTTTGGATCCGGTCCGCGCAAGCAGGGGCTCCAATGGCTGTGGTGGGCAGTGGCCGTGATCCTACTCCTGGCAATGGCGCTGTGGCTTACAGGAGCGCTCACGCTGCTTCGGCCTACAGGATAGTGAGGGGCAGTCGTCCGAAGGCGCGGCTCACCGGCTGACTACCACGCCACTATAGGACGACCGACGCAGCTTGGCTGGTTGTCTTCCACACCGCCTAAGGACGCTGAGGTGTCTGCTAAGGCTGAACGGGATCAGCTTCGCTGGCGACGATTACAGGAGCGTCTACCGGCACGTCCAAGTTTTGCTCATGGAAATGGTCCGTGACCTGCGATGCCATCGGAACAACTGGTGCGGTGCTTTCTAGCAACGCCGGTTCTGATGAGGTGACATGAGTAGAGACAAGTGCCTCTATCGAGAGATCGGCGGCGGGGATCTCTGTAGTAACGCTGGTGGACGCACCGGCTTCAATCTCGGTAGTCGCGTCGCTCTCAGTCAGCGCCGGGAGTTCGATCGTTGTTCCGCTGATGAGCGCATCCTGTTGGATGTCTGTTGCAGCGGTGAACGCCTCGCTCACTGCGGATTCCCCTTCAGCCGTGTGCCCCAAGGACCCTTCAGTGCTTGCAGAACCCTCTGGAGCGGATTCGGATGAGAAGTCACCTCCTTCTGCAACATCTTCGTCTGAGGAGTCGGCAGATTCGGTCCCGACCGCAACAGCTGCAGGACTCGCGGGAGCCGGAGTACTCTGGTCGCGCTGCTTCTGGGCCTGTGGCGGCTGCTGCTGACCGGGGACCAGCGGAAGGTCAAGGACCCCGTCGTGGAACTCGATGACGTGTCCAGCATGCACGAGATAGTGTAGATCGCGGGCGAGCGCCGCCTTCTGCTCGAGCAGTTCTGGAGCCTCATGGTTCTCACCAAGGATCTTGGTTGCGAGGTCTCGCCGGGTGCAGCGGGCAGACGATTCGATAGTCCGAATGATTGCCGCCACATTATCTGTAAGTGCGTGGGCGGCGTGCTGACGCGTTGGCTTGATCGAAGAGATGTAGAGCACGCGCTTCCGGTGCTTGAAGAAATGAAGCCCGGCCTCCAGCAGATAAGGGCGGAGGTGGTTGACCAGTTGGGCAGGAAAGGCGCGCTCCCTCTCCCAGGCATCACGGATGGTATTTGCGATACTGCGATCCGATATCTGGCGACTTGCTTGGCCTGAACATTCTATGGTCGTGCCCGATTTGATTAATCCAGGAAGGTAGGTGCTGCGGAAATGCTCCTCTGCTTCAGCGGCACTCTTGAAGGTGATCGGCTCCTCTTCCTTGAGCGTGACGAAAGTAGTCGAAGAGCGCGCGCTCTCCTTCCATTGAGCAATCGTCTGCTCGTCAGTGATCACCTCGACTTCGCGTTGCAGAAATTCCTGGAAAGGCATCCGGCGGCTGTATCGCTCCTCGTAGAGCTTACGGAGGGCAGGCTGGTAGCCATGGTGATTGGTTGGTCCAAGAAAAATGCCGGTCGTCCGGGCACGCGCTACGTTGGAGAAGTTTCCTTTCAGCGGTTCACCCTGCACTACGTCTTCGCGATAGTATTCTGCGCTGAGTGTCCGGTATGCGGCACGCTCCAAAGCGCTGCGGTCGAAGGACGCCGGGCCATCGCCCATCTGGTGCAGCGGGACCGCCGGATCCAGGGAAGTGATCTTAATGCGGTGCCGCTCGGGGCGTTCGAGGAAGAGGCGTCCAGTTCCGAAGAGTGGATAAGCACGACTGCTTTGCTTGATCTGACGCGCGATGCCGCCTGCACCGTTGGCCTCCGGGAAAAACTCGATCCGAACCTCTGCGGGAACCGGAACTGGTGGCGGGCGATCGACGGGTGGCCTGCGGTCCTGCTGTCGTGGATCACGCCGGTCGCCAGGGCCATCGCGGCGTGAGCCTTCGGCAGGGCGGGGCCCTCCTCCGGGACGGGCGCCTGGACTGCCGCCGGGACGCTGGCCCGGACCGCCTGCAGGGCGCGGGCCACCTCCACCAGGCGGACGGGCGCCTCCGGGACGAGGACTGCGGCGGTCCCCTGCAGGAGCCCCGGGACGCGCTCCGCGCCGTTCCCCACCTCCACCTCCGCTGTAAGACGAGCGCCGATCATCCCTGCGACCGGACTCACCCTCGTAGTTCGCATAGCGATTCGTCGCAGGTGCTTCCTTGAGCCAGTCCGGCAGGAATTTAAGGTCCAATTCAGGAGGCGTGTCGCTCATGTCACTGGCTTGTATTCGTGTGCGGGAGGCGAGGCGAGCCCCGAATTAAATGCCTTGCAGGCGCCGAGGAAAAATCCACTTATTTGTTGCAAACCTGCTCGCGAGGCCTCTAAAGCACTCCCCCGAAACCAATCCAACCAAAACTTTATGTCAGAGAAATCGATCGAAGAGAAAGTGAAGGACATTATCGTCGAGCAGCTCGGCGTTAATCCAGAGCAGGTCACCCTGAACGCCTCCTTCATCGAGGATCTCGGAGCTGACTCGCTGGACACCGTGGAACTCGTCATGGCGTTTGAAGAAGAGTTCAACGTTGAAGTGCCGGATGAAGACGCCGAAAAGCTTCAGACCGTGGGCGACGTCGTGAAGTACATCGAGGACAAGGCTGCGAAGTAAGCTTCTCGTTTCCAATCTCCAGAAAGGCACGGCACCTCGCCGTGCCTTTTTAGTGTCCCCAGCCCACAACTTCCCACTACCGTATCGGTTGTTCCCATGATGACACCACGCAATCGTTTTCTCGTGACCACGCTCCTTGGCATCTTGCTTGCGGGCGGGGCTTTCGCCGCTGACGAGGCGAAACCAGCGGAGCCTCTCTCGGCCGAGCGCCAATTGGAGATGCTCACGAACGCACTAACGCTGACGCCGGAGCAGAGCGGGAAGGTTATGCCGCTGCTCGAGCGTGATCAGAAAAAGGTGGAGGCTCTGCGGGGCGACAAGAGCATTTCTGTCGAGGATCGGCGGGCCAAGCGTTGGGCAATGGCTCAGGCAAGAATGGAAGAGATCCGGGCGATTCTCACCCCTGAGCAGGAGGTGAAGTTCAAGAAGTTGATGGAGGCTCGCCGCCAGGCTTGGGAGAAGCGTTCAGCCGAGGCTACCGGCAAGGCAGCGGCGGAGTAGTCCATTCCAGCGCCAGCCGGGACCGTGCGAGAGGAAACACCCGGCGGCTTGCAGACGTCGCGTTATGGCGAAACCCTGACGCGCCGGAGTTGGAAGCGGTCGTGGTACCTTCCACTATTGTGCTTTCGGCAACAGGCGAGGCAGGCTGATCTCTGACGAAGCGGTCGCACGCGGTGCAGCGTGGTGGTGCAAGCTGGGCAGGCGTAGATGTACCTGCGGATCATTTTCCGCTTGGGCAGCGGAAGCTGGTGACACCTGGCTTCACCAGCTACCCCTAAGTCTACACAGGCCCGACGCCACTCCGGGCCGTGCGCGGCAATCCGCTTCCGACCCGCACGAAAGTGTGCAAGAAGATGAGCTAGCTCGTGCCGCATCGTTCGCTCGAGTTCGCCCTCAAAAGCGTGCAAACGAGGGTTGAGCAGGATCAGCGACTTCCCGGGGTAGGCCACACCAGCTGTGGTACGCATGCGGGAATTCCAGAGCACGCGAACGGTTTCCGCCAGAGCGGTGCACCCAACTTGAAGGAGGAGGGATTGCGCAAGTTCCTGGAGCGGAACCGTACTGATCATCGCTGGGCTCGAAGGGGAAACCTCGGCTGCGGCCATGGCCAACGTGGCGGGAGGGGAGAAAACGAGATCCAACTGTTCGTTCACGCGGGACTTGGTTGAAGTCGATCGAGGATCGCAGGGAGTGTCGCCAGCACGCGCCCGACTTCCTCCGTTGTAGTGTGCTTTCCCAGGGAGAAGCGAGTGCTCTCCTTTGCTTGACCCGCCGGCACGCCCATCGCGAGCAGTACGTGAGAAGCCTCGATAGAGCCAACCATGCAGGCGGATCCGCTGGAGGCACAAATCCCTGCAAGGTCCAAATTCATCAGCAACGATTGCGCGTCAATCCCGGGAAAGCTCACATTCAGGGTATTCGCCAGCCGCGGGGCTCCGATCCCGTTACAGATTGCCGTGGATGCGATCGACCGGATTCCATCCCAGAGCCTGTCGCGAAGAACACTTTGCCGCGCCTGCTCCGCAGCCATTCCAGTGTGCGCCAGCGTAGCGGCAGCGGCCATTCCGACGATCCCCGCCACGTTTTCGGTTCCGGCCCGGCGCTGATTCTCGTGAGATCCACCAATCGCGAGCTGTTGGATTGATTGGGCTGCCCGGAGGATCAATGCGCCCACTCCTTTCGGGCCACGGAATTTGTGCGCAGCGATCGAGATGGCGTCAAACTCCCCAGCAGCGATCGGCTCCTTGCCGCAGGACTGGATCATGTCGCAGTGAAAGAGAACCCCGTGCTGCTTACATAATGCCGCCAATTCCCGGACCGGGTGAATGACACCAGTCTCATTGTTGGCCGACATGATTGAAACCAACGTCGTTGTTGGCGTGATCGCCCGCTTCAGGTCGTCGGGATCGATCACCCCGTTTCGATCTACGGCGAGGTAGGTGACTCGAAATCCTTCACGCTGTTCCAGCCATTGGAACGCATGAAGCACCGCGTGGTGTTCCGTCGCGACTGTGATGAGATCACGGCCCCGGGAAGTCAGCGCGCGCGCAAGGCCAATGACGCCCAGGTTGTCGCTTTCCGTGCCGCCGCCTGTGAACACAACGTCGGAGGGCTTTGCGCTGAGCAACCTGGCGAGCTGATCTCGGGCGTCATCCACCGCCGCTCGCGCTTCTCTTCCTGCTTGGTGGGTACTGGAAGGATTCCCGTGAAAACGCTCGAGGAATGGACGCATCGCCTCCAGAGCCTCAGGAGCAAGCGGTGCGGTCGCGTTATAGTCTAGGTAGATCAAGTGCGGCAGCTTCAGATTACCCAATCCTCGATCCAAGGCGCGCGGTTGTCCTTGTCCAAGATCTTCAGCGCCTTTTCTTCCAGAAACACCAGTGACCGGGCAGGTATGCTATGCGTGAGGAAGACGCTTGCGCCAATCGTGCTCCCTTTGCCGATCACTGTATCTCCGCCCATTACCGTGGCCCCAGCGTAAATGGTGACATTGTCCTCTACGGTCGGATGTCGTTTCTTGCCCCGCAGCGCCTGCCCTCCCGCCAGTGACCGTGCGATTAAGGACACTCCCTGGTAGAGCTTTACATGGGTACCGATCACCGACGTCTCGCCCACAACGACGCCGGTGCCATGATCGATGAAGAAGTGGGAGCCGATATGTGCGCCGGGGTGAATATCGATGCCGGTACGACTGTGAGCCCATTCTGTCATCATGCGCGGGATCAGCGGCACGCCGAGGGCGTAGAGCACATGTGCAGTACGCTGAATCGCAATCGCTTCGATGAAGGGATAGGCCACGATGATCTCGTCCGAACTGGCAGCAGCTGGATCGCCCGCCAGCGCGGCTTCGACATCCGAGCGGAGTAGCTCTCGTACTTGTGGGATCGCCTCCAGGAACTGAACTGTTACCCGGGCAGCTTTCGCTTCCGAGCATCCTGGTTCGCTTAGGCGCAGGCTCTTGCAGACCTCCTCCTTCAGCCGCTCGTTGACGGAGAAGATTCGGTGCGATGTGACCCGTCTTAGATGCAACGAGTGAATCGGCTCCTGATCGTGAAAGCCTGGAAAGGCCAACTGCAGCAGATCCTCGCAAATTGCCGCCAATGCGCGTTTGGACGGCAGGTTCGACCCGTCGATGTTATTCATTCCTCCGCCGATCCGATAAGAACTCAGGATGGCTTCGGTGATATGACCGAGGTCGTTTTCCATTACATTGCCCACGTTCAAAGTTTGAACACCAAGGTTCAAGGTCGAATCGGTGACCAGTTGGGCCACGCTATATTCTCAGCACGAAAGTCTGGACGCAAAAGAGGCCGGCATGACTATGCCGACCTCTTGCTTAGCGACGGTTGCTGCAGGTGCCCTACTTGGCTTTCAAGTCGTGGCTTCATGCGTTTTCCTTCCATTAAAATGGTGCGGCACAGCCGAAGGGTGATGTAGGCCATTCTCGCGGATGGCGAAAATGGCGGAGCCTACGGGACTCGAACCCGTACTTTGAAAAAGTTTGAAACTTGCTCAATCCGCCTCCAACCCTGATAAACAAAGGCGGTCTGGCCGATTGATGGCACTTCCAGGGGAGTAATGTTAAGCAAGTTACTAGTGACTTGCTGCGAGTTATTTGTCACCATCTGTCACCATGAAGACGAGAAAGTGGCCCTTAGAAGTGAAGGCCGGGAGCGCGACCGTGAAAATCTACCGCACTCCGACGGACAACCGGGAGCGGTTCACCCTAACCTACTACTCGGGGGGCATCCGCAAACGCAGAGTCCGGGACAACTTTGAGCAGGCGAAGGCGGAGGCGCATCAAATTGCCGTGAGGCTTGCAAATGGGCAGCATGCGGTGCTGCGTATTAGCAACGCCGATCAGGAAAGCTTCGCTCTTGCCATGAACTCGGCGCGTCCGGCAGGCATCCCCCTGCACTGCATCGTAGAGGAGTACATGAAGGCCCGCGAGATCCTCGGGACGGCTTCGCTTCTGGACGCAGCGAAGGAGTACGCAAAACGGAATCGGGCGCTAAGTGCCAGCGTGCCAGTCACGGATGCCGTGGAGGACTTACTTGAGGCAAAGAAGATCGAGGTAGACAAGAAGCTCCTGAGCAATCGCTACCAACAAACCCTGCGGAGCCATTTGCGCCGATTCGCGACCACCTTTCAAATATCTATAGCGGCGGTGACGACTGACGACATCAAGGGATGGATTCTACGAATGGGCGGCAGTCCGAAGACCCGGAGCAATCTACGGGCAAGTGTCATTACGCTTTTTAAGCACGCCCAAGAGAAGGGGCACCTGATGGAAGGCGTCAGCACGGCAGCGGAGAGAGTGACACTCAAAAAGACTGCAAAGGGCCAGGGCGAAATCGGCATCTTCACACCCGAGCAGATAGCCAAGCTCCTCAACGCTGCCGATGAGGAGGCAATGTTGTATCTGGCAGTCGGAGCCTTCACCGGGATTCGAGCGGCTGAGATGCTGAGACTCTCATGGGAACACTTCCACTGGGATATGGGAATCGTGAAGCTCCCAGGGACGGTCACGAAGACCGGCCATAAGCGGAACGTGCCGATTCTGCCATCGCTCGCAGCATGGCTGGCCGATCACCGCGACAAAACGGGCCAGGTGTTCAGCTCCGAGAAAGCGGCAGATCGGACGATTGAGTTCGCGAAAAAGCAGGGGGAGGAATGGCCGTCCAATGCGTTGCGGCACAGCTTCGGCTCCTACCGCTCCGCTGATGTGAAGTCTCACCCGCAGGTTGCGATGGAGATGGGGAACTCTGTCGCGCTGGTGAAGAAACACTACGACAATTGCGTCACGGAGGAACAGTCCAGGGTGTGGTTTGGCACTTTGCCTGTTCCTAGGGGGAATTAAATGTGCGCTAAGTCCCCCTCCCAAGGTGGGAATTGTGTGAATATTAGGCGGCATGGTATCACATGCTGTAACGGAAGAGGATTTGGTAGACTGGCGTCTTGCGGCTGGTCGACTGAGGCTCCAGAAACGCGCTTTCTGGCAAGCCGTCCGGGATCAAGGGATTCCTCGCTATTGTATTAATTCGAGAGTCATTCGATTCCGCCTTTCAGAAGTGGAGACTTGGCTTGCGAGCCGCATGATCGGAGGTTCGCTTTGAAGTGTATTGGGTTTCCAGAGAGGAATTCCGCCGAGTCTTGGCTTCGAGCTACGAAGCTCGGAACGAGAAGAGACGAAAGAGAAGCGTACCAGTTCTGTGAGGGTGGCACTGAGGAGCCGCTTCCCCCTTTTACGAGGGACATGACGCCTTTCCCGAATGCTACGCCGTGCTCCTGTAATTCGGTCGGCAGAACGGAGGGTTGAGTAAGGGCTTGAAGCCGAAGACCGGAGCTTCACCAAGCGGTCTAAACCAAAGGTCACGCGAAGCCCGGAATGGAAGCCTTCGGCGAGAAACCCGCAGCACTGTTACCACAATTATTCGTGCACCCGCACTCCTTTCCGGAACGTGACGGAGGATCTCCCAACGCTGCAGAACCACCGCAGCCAAATTGCCACCGGTTCTCGAGGAGAGCACTTTTCCCCCTTTGAAGATTATGAAAAAAACAACAACAAACACGAAACTGATCGTAAAAACCGTCATCGAGAAACTCCGTGAGCTTAACGGCTTTGAGTCGGGGGTGCCGGAGGAACTTATCGAGGGATGCGGACAGAGCTTCCTCAAACAACACAGACGAGAGCGGCGGTCTTCTGACTGCCCCATGGAAACGGTAGATGAATTCATGGACTCGCTCCGGGATGCCGGGCTCGTGTCGCTCTTTCCGAGCTATGACGAGGTGGAATTCACCTGCCGAGTCGTAGAGGAGTTGGCCCATCAAGGCTTGATAGAGATTGTTTGCACGGGCGCCGAACTGCGTTCGACCATTGCAGAGGAGGTGGCCCGCGCCGCAGCTTGCCGGGAGGAGAAGTTATGGCAAACAACCGAGTCGCTGGAGCGCCTGGTTCGCGATGGACAAGTGGAGATTACGATCGAGGACGGTGTACGCCGCTACCGGTTGGTCGATGGGGCAGTATCCTGAGCTGGATTCCTCATCCCCATGCAGCGGCATTCCAGCTAACGTGTGGCATTGACGGGGACGCTGCAGTTGAAAGGGGGAGTGGAGATCCAGATGGAAAACCGCTCCCCTTTACCTCAGAAGTTGTCGTGGAGTACTCCGTCAAGACACGGATTCCGCCAGGTAGTGAAAATAGCCGCCATTCCATGACCCGGCGAGCCGACTGTGCGGATCGCACGGTCACGACAGCAAAGTAGTCGTCTCGAGTCACTCCGGCCATTTGCTCGGCGAACGTCCCTAAGCTGATTGGACGACTAGTACGATTTGGTTGGTCCAATCCTCTTTGCTCGCAGCGCTCCATTCTCGCCTCTGGCTGGGTAACCCTCGTTACTTCACGATATCCGCCGGCAGTCGCCCCACTTGGCATCAGGAATGTACCAGCTGGGGCGGCACGCTGCACTTTGAAGGAGTCGGTGCAGAAAGCTGATCAGCGGTGACATACGGCGAGGGCACCGCGGGGAGCCAAACAAGCCGAGGTCGGGCTATTCCGTTTGACGGTTATGAAGGTGTACGAACGCTTGGAGCCCCATTCGGCCAGGTCCTTCTTGAACGAGCGTGCTCTTTTTAGGCTGTGCGGAAATCTCTGTCTACCGGGGCAGACGTGAACGCCACGGCTCACTGACGGGCTCGGGCTTGTACCCATATCCGTAGTACCATCCTTCATCCGGTGGACGTTGTCTCGGACCTATGCAGGTCCTCTGAGTGAGGGGAACAAAAACTTTCTCAAGTCCCCCTCTCAAAGCGGAGGTCACATGAATACTGGGCGGCATGTCATCAGATGCTGCTGAGAACGACCAGGTGGTCAGTTGGCCATTGGCCGCTGAACGACTTACCCTTCGAGGATACGAAGCCTTGCATGCCATACATCAATTAGGGCTTCCGATCTGTAGTATCGACGCACGAGTGATACGAATCCACCTACTCGAGCTCGAGTTGTGGCCCCAGACCTGTGGATTTGGAGGCAGTCTATGACGGACGTGGATCCATCGCCGTTCTGGTCGATCACCGACGTCGTGCTAAACGATCGTCTCCTCGAGGAGGAGTCTGAGACTCTTTCCGAGAACTCTCGGCCGGAGATCGCTTCCTTGTCTGCCGGTATAGACACAACGCCGAGCAGACCAATCCTGCCACCTGAACCCAAGCCATGGAACCCGGGCGGCATTAGCTTCTCGGTTTATGACGCCTTGGAGTATTTGGCCCGTCTTACCGAAGGCCGGAAGCGCCGCCAGCTGAATGTGAGCCGCGAAAAGCTAAAGTGTGATCGGCTCATTGATCGGACGCAGGTCTTCGTCCACGAAGAAGGTGAAAACCACGTCGCGTTGCTCACCGTAACGCCTCACTTGAATGGAACATTCAACGATACGGTTAGGGCATTCGAAAGATTTAGACCCTACATCGTTAAAACCTTCGGAGAAAAGTGGGTGCGGGTCGTCGGTATCTCTCGCACAGGATTGCCTCACATCCACGTTCTGGTACAACTTCCCTTCGACATCAAAGAAGGATTTGATTTGGACGTCTACCATGAGTTGACGGAGTTGCGCCGTCGAAAGGTCCAAAGCAAGGCAGACTGGAGCAAGCTCAGGTCCCTGACCAGACGTCTGAGCAGTAATGCGAAGCTGAAGCAGCTTTGGAAGAAGCTTCGGTCAGACGTAGTCCGGTACGGCTTCGGATGCCGCGTGAATCTCATGCCAATCTGCACGACTGGAGAAGCCGTCGCTAAATACCTTGTGCGGAACGTTAACGAGACGGCTCGGGTCTCCTGGAAGCCCTCTGGCAAGAAGTCGATTGCCTACTCGATGACCTTTCCTAAAGCACCACCCCGCCCCCTCAGGCCCGCTCAGATCGCATTCCGTCAGCGTCGTGACCAGCTCATCGACGCCCTTGGGATGACCATGGAGACAATGCGAGTCCGATATGGCCGCTCGTGGCACTGCCACCTCTGCAGGGCCATGAACGACCATCCAATTGAACAGACAGCAGCGGGGCGCATTTCTCTCGGGATGTGGGCTCGAGCTATCGAGCAGGCACTCGAACGGCACGATCAATGGAAAGATGACCCCGCTAGATGGAGCCTCGAGTCCAAGGAGATGATTCTAGCTGATTTTGGGCATACCATATGTTCTTGGCCGACTTTATGAATCCAGGCTTGAGAATCAGAGTGCCTCAATGTTCCCGTTCTACGACATTCTCCGTCTGGGGCGGTGTTCGCTTGGGCAGACCCACGTGTAAGTATGACTCGATCACTCTTGCTGAGTTGTGGAAGTGTTCAGAGTACGTGACGCCAACATTATGAAGCCAAACCTACCCGCCGCAAAGGCCCCTTCTGGTAGAGGGAAGCCGAAAGGAATTTGCCGAAAGCTTACTGCAGAGTTGGACTTGTTTGCTGATAAGGTCGCAGTTTCAGAGGTCGGGGAATGCGCACTATCGGACGAGTTCGACCTAGTCGAGGAGGTTAGGATGCATGCCGCACTTCTCAAGGCATGCGGCGCGAAAGGTTCTTCGGATCCTCGATGCGCCGTGATCGCGGTGTTGAGAGATGAGATCGTTTCGCTCTTCGTTGCGGCGGTTGAGACTAACGATGGCGAATTCTTTAGGAGATGCGGTCTTGCAGTAACCAAACAGGTGTCAGGGCGGGTAGACCCGAATGCCTATAATGTTCTTCGAGCCATACAGGACCTCTCGATCTCGCAGGAGGCTGCAATCACACCCTCCATGATCATCAGAAAGATGGAAGAGCTATTCGGAACATCAGATACAAACAGCAGCTATTCCGAACCGCGAAACCTACGGAAACTCCTAAAGACGCTGGGGTTGAAGTGCCCAATTCAACCATGGGAGGTAAAACCAACACTCGAGGCTATGGCAATCGCCCCTTGGCTGCGTCTGAAAACGTTTTTGGAATATAGAGCGCCGTCCGGCCTGCGACCGGCGGGGCCTATCCAGAGCTGACCGACGAATTATCTGCCATTTCTGAGGCTGTAACCGTCTGCCCGCTTACCTCCACCGGAGTGATTCCATTTTAACTGATCGCCCGGGAGAAATCCCCCCTGACGGAGTTCCGGAAACATAAAACGAAGGAATATGGAGCGCCGTCCGGCCCTTGGCCGGCGGCGACTCTACTCTGAGAGACTACCCACTTCTTTGTAGCGGGTGAAGCTGCCCGAGGCTCAATGTTGGATCGCCGGGGCGCAGCGGAGGCGATTCTGTTGAGCGGTTAGCACACAGAAGTGGGAGGTCCGAATACTTTATCAACCACTACCACCTGCCAGGACCACCAGAACACTAACGGGCACTACCATGATTCATACGGCTTCTGGTCTCAACCCTGTTGTCGATCAGCCAGCGGCTGTCTCTCATCTATGTGAAGCGCGGTCCTTCGAAAAGGGGAGATAAGCGTGCTTAACCTCAACACCCAAGCCAGCCGTGGCTCTGACGCCTCGGTTGTGACCTTTAGCAAGCTTAGAAGAATAGAATGAACTATCGATTGATTACCGCAGCCGAAAAGCTGGCGACGAGGAAACGACGAAACAGGAAGCGAACGTTCCGGCGTCAAAAGAGGCGCTTCGAGGCGATGCTCAACGCACTGAGCGAATCCGCTATTGCCGGAGCCTGGATCGGATTTCACCCGGAGGCGGGAGAAGCCCTACTTCACGGAACACCACGGGAGCGACGTCGGGCGCTGAACGACATTCGCACAATGAAAATGACGAGCCACCTGTGCTCGAGTCAGCTCTGGAGATTACTTTTGGACGAGAACCTGAAAACCTCTGATTGCGCTCTTCCGACGCACGAGTTCGTGCAGGTCGGAAAGAAAGGGAGCTGTAAGAAATACAAGCCCTTCACGCTATGGTGATCAAACCCGGCGGTTTGGAGAAGCTCTTCGGTTTGCTGAAGCTCAAGTATGAGGGTTCTGTCTCCGTACTCTATCACTGCAGAGCGTGCGGCCACGGACGACTGCCGCACGACCCCCGGACAATGCGGATTTTTCCGACCCTGGAGGGGGACTTCAACTTCCGCTGCCACGGATGCGGCGGAAACTACAACACTCTGGAGCTCGTTCGGAAGACTTTGAGCGATTCCTTTGAGCGAGCGGCCGGGCTCCTGCACGATGCCGGAGTAGTTGAGCGGCCTTATTCGCAGAGGGAGTTGACCAATGCCACGTACCTCGCAACGCTGCACGATTACCTCGAGATCGGTGCCCGGCGATACGCGAGCAAGATTCTGGATGGTAAGACGACGCCTTGGTTCGGCGAGTGGGCAATCCTTACACCGCACGAAGCAGGGATGCTGCTCCCGCGCAAATTACTCGAGTCAGGATCTGATGACTCGGAGTACTTTGTCCGTCTGCGTAGAAACGTTTTCGGGCGACCTGTAGATTTTGTTGTAGGCAGGAACGGTTTTACCCCCATAGGCAGTGTTCCCCTGGAGGCAAAGGAGCCCGTGGTATTCTCTATGGCGCCGTGGAATCGGTTCACGGAACTCGATGACGTCATTCTTTGTTCTTCTTGGCCCACGGCACGGCAGATCGGCCTTGCCGTTGCCAAGTGGCCCGAAGACCGCCGCCTGCCGGTGCTCTTCCCAGAGCGTATGGATGTGCATGCGCTGGCATACCGGATTCCATTTTCCTCAATGCTCCATGTTATTCGGGATGACGAGAACCCGGCTCTTGCTCTCGCCTTTTGGCAGGGGATGGAGGGAAGGGTAAGGACCAAATGGATCCACGGGGCGCAAGGGGAGCCGATTGGTGCTAACGAACGGCTGGAACGTGGTGCCTTGTGCTCGCGTGGCGTGCAGGATGCACTGGCATTCACCGTCTCTCGGATCACCAACGGAGGAAATTCCAACTTCGCTCATGAACTGAATACCACCCTGTCGCGTGCTTTTCTTTCGGATGGCACAAAGCGGACATTGATCAACCTGTGCGCTGAAGAGGCCGGAATGACCATCGGCCAACTTCTCGATCACGCTGACGTGGCTTCGAACCCCTATGCAGTACGGGCCGGTGGAAAGAAGTTCGTCTGCAGAAAGGGGATATATCTAATGCAGGACAGAAAGGAACAGTGGCACATCGTTTCAAACTTCAGTATCCGGATCATTCGCTCAAGGGTGGACGAGAGAGGCGATGCCACTCACGAACTCCTGCTTTCTGCAGACGGAGAGTCGACGACTTTCACCGTCACCGCAGCGCTGCTTAACAACCACGCCCGTCTGTGGACGGAAGCTCGCCGTGCAGCAGCCCTGGCGAAGATGCCAGAGCTGATTATGCCCAACGGGCAGCACCGCAATCTTCTCCCTTCGCTCATCAAACAAAGCAGCGGCGTGTAAGGAGCTTGCATCACCCAGGGTCGCGCCGAACTGACCCCGGAGGGCGGGAAGTAAGACAAAAGCACGATAAGAAACTCGCAATGCGACTGGTCGGAGACGCACCATTTAGTTTAGCGGGAGCAACGGGCGCTGCCCTCTAAGAGGGAAGGCGGCAGCGAGGCATGAGATATGGCATCAGAAGCAAGTGAAGACAGGGAGCTGCCAGGTACTGCTCACTCCATTTTGTTTGGAGTTAAAGGACGCGGCGTTTCGAGCGTTGACTATGAAACCGTATAGGACTACTAAAAACAATGCCTAATCTCGTGGTACGTCGGACACACAAAAAGCAGCCAGTCCGATCGACCCGAATGGCGTGGTCTCGACTTTTGAGCGTTCGGAGGCTGGGGCGGTCTGAGATAGAAGAGATTACAGAAGGGCGTTCGCCCTTCCAGAAGGACTATGATCGCGTTGTTTTTTCCTCCGCTTTCCGGCGACTACAAGACAAGACGCAAGTGTTTCCCCTGGCTACAAGCGACTACGTTCGCACACGGCTAACGCACAGCTTGGAAGTCTCATGTGTAGGCCGTTCACTGGGAACAATCATTGGTGCACACATCTGCAGGAGCGCTCGACTAGCCGCAGAACTTAGTTCTGCAGACGTTGGAGCAATAGTCGCAACAGCGTGCTTGGCACATGACATTGGAAACCCGCCCTTCGGGCATTCGGGAGAACGCGCAATCCAGCATTGGTTTACCCGCTCAAAAGCCGCTGCACAATGGCGTGACCTTCTGAGCAGAGCGCAATACAGATCCCTAGAGAAGTACGAAGGTAATGCGCAGGGTTTCAGACTGCTGACCAAACTTCTAACGCCCGATAACCCAGGGCTCCAGCTGACATTTGCAACTTTGGGCGCATTTCTAAAGTATCCTAACGAGGCGGCTGTCCCGGAATCGCGGCGTGGTAATAAGGCGAGCGAAAAGAAGTTCGGCATCTTTGAATCTGAGGCTGGCCAATTTGAGAATGTAGCCGCCGAACTCGGTTTAGTCTCGCGAAGCAACCGCTATAAATGGTATTGCCGTCATCCTCTCGCATTTCTAATGGAAGCGGCGGACGATATCTGCTACCGAGTTATCGATCTAGAAGACGGCTGCCGGCTTGGGTTGGTCGATACCAAAAGCGCATCGGAATTGCTACATAAGATTATTGGCGACGCAAAGGCAGTGACAAAGGCAGACGAGATGCGGCAGCAAACCGCCAAGATCCAATACCTACGAGCTCGGGCTGTCGCTAAACTGGTCGACGAAGTTGTTGATGCGTTCATGGATAAGGAAGATGAGCTGCTTAGAGGTACCTTCGACAAAGCACTAATCGATATCATTCCGTCGCGGAAGGCAATTAGAGAGGTTAAGACACTTGTCTCGACGCAGGTGTACCCTCAGCGCTCAGTTGTAGAAGTTGAGGCGGCGGGGTTCGAGATAATAGGAGGGCTTCTCGACGCGTTTGCGCCTGCTGTGAATAATGCTGTTACAAAAAAGGGTTTGTCGCACCACGAGAAGAAGCTCAGAGAACTAGTGCCGTCCGAGTTCTACTCAACCAGCAGGTCACCATTCACACGGCTTCAAAAGGTACTAGATTTTGTGTGTGGTATGACCGACACATACGCGCTCACACTCTTCAGGACAGTCCGAGGGATTTCGCTGCCTGCCCCAAGGTAAGATCTCCCGAGCTGAATGCGTGCCGTTAGAGGGAACGCTCCACCCGAGCTACTGTTCCGCTTCACCTGGAAACGCGCACAAAGGCAGGCGGTCGATTCGTGATCCAGAAGCACGAGGCATGTCACACTCACAACGACCTCTGGTTGGAAATGGAGGGCGTGCTTCGGTCTGGGAAGTTCCAAAGGGAATTGCCGGAAGAATCGCCTTTGCAATGCACGTAGAGTACCATCCACTGGAGTGCGCGAAGTTCAAAGGCACCATTCCTCCTAGCAACTGGGGCGCAGGAACGGTGATGGTTTGCGACTACGGAAATGGATCCTGGCTCCTAAATGCGAGTGGAGAGGGCAAGTATGCACCCGCATTATAGGAAATTGAAGGGTTGCGCAATTGGAGGAGAAGCTTTGGCCGTGTGGAAACCCTCAAAAATGAGCTGGTGCGTTCGCTCTCTCCGTGGCAACCTGCCCGGAATGCGTTCACCGGTTCTCCGCCGTTGCGACTACTTCCAATTGTTCTGTGGTTCACAGCGTGCATTCAGTGGGTTTGGGAAGATGGCGCTTTTTACACGATCGTTAATGTTCCTGGGGTGGGCGACACATCGGCTCAAGCAGTATCCATCATATTCATATTAATATGGTGACCGAAGATCAACGGAGTGTGATTCGTCGTTATGGTCGGGCGGTGCTGCATATGCGAGACCAACTCTATCAGGCAAGGAAACGGCTCACACCGATTCTTGGAGCAGGAATTGGCATGCCTTTACGGTTCCCCAGCTGGGAGCAACTTGTAGCGGAGGTACAGAGACAGATACAATGCGAGTACTCTGATGCAGCGAGCAACGATGATTCTGGGCGACCGCCGACTTACAGGATTCAGATTCAATATGAACGGCTGAAAACATTGATCATTAGGAGGCTAAACGTAGACCCGCAGCACTCGCGCTACCCTCAGGAGGTAAACCTCAGAGTTGAAGCAGAGTGGCAGAATATCCTTCGCGCCGCACTCTATGAAGGAGATCAGTCCGATGAGCGTGAAAAGGTCTCCGAATTCTCACAGCGCATGTTCGGAATACATCCTTACCTAGAGTCTCTTGTCCAGCTGGTCAAGAACTGTGGGATCACCATATCGTACAACTTTGATGATGTGATCGAACGTTGTATCGAAGGAACCACTCCGCGCAAAGACAAAGGTTTCAATCGCGGCTATCAGTCAGTAACGAACGCTGCATTGCCGTTCCGTGCCGATACCGCAGTGATTTATCATCCAAACGGCTTTTTACCCCGCAACCCCCTTGAGCGCAACCTAAGCAATGTTGTTCTTACGGACCGCACCTTCGCGGATCAACTACTGAATGCCACGACAGGTCACTACGCGTTTCTATCGGATATGCTCCAAAGAAACACATGTATGTTGATCGGATTGTCTCTGCAAGATGCGACACTCCGGCATCTTCTCCGGCAGAATGCCGTTATAAGCCCGGGTCATTGTCATTACCTCATAAGGTACGTGCGAGAAGCAATGGAAGTTCAGCCCCAAGCTAAAGATGCGGAGTGCAAGGCCAATTTCGAGACATATAGCCTAGTCACGCTGTTCCTGACCGATATGCAGATTGCGGCTCTTCTGGAGTTGCTAATAATTGACGAGCTGACGCTACGAGCGAAGTTTGACGAGGTAGGAGTTCGTCCCCGTCAAGTGTTCTATGTAACGGGAGTTACAGGAGCAGGAAAAACTACATCCATTGCGTATCTCGGAAGCTTGAGAACATTAGACGAATGGATCGATGCCCCGCACATTCTCCTGAGTAGGCCGCCCCGGCTAATGCGCGAAGAGAGTGATGACCCCGAAGGGCTGAAGCAGGAAAATGAAGCCGAAGTGGATCGATGGGTGCTTGAGCAAATGGCTGAGAAGAATCGCGAACTCGAGAACCAGCGATGCGGCGTTTTCGTAGTCGACCGAAGCACTCTTGATCCCCTTTCGTACATCTCCTCACAAAGCCCAGATGCACTTATTACGAAAGCGTCCTTTTTGCGAAATACAATCCGTCCGGGGCACTCCTCTATTCAACTGGTTAACGGCCACGTTATTCTTCTGGATGGGGACCCGGAAGAGTTCTGCCGTAGGTTGATCATTCGAACTAACAGCTGGACGAGCGGGAAGCTAGGGGAATTGCAAAAACGATTGCACGCGCTATTCCCACGCACTACAATCGGCGTGTCCATTGTGAATGTTGAGCGGCGTTCCATCTCCGATGGTGGTCAAGCAGATTGCAGAAATCGTGTACTTGCGGCAGGAATATACCGAGGTTGACATGGAGGGGCGCTTGAGCTCCGCGATTGCCGGAGAAGTTAGCTTCGATTGAGCATATGGCTGAGCCAGTGAGAGTTTTTCTGTCCGCTCCTCTTTCCACTTCGGAGCAGCGTGAGTTTAATGAGGTAGTGACAGAACGTATTGAGCGATACTGTCAGGTATTCCTACCTCAACGTGAATGTGGTTTGTTGACGGAGATGTGCGACTTCATGTCTCGGTGTGAAGCTGAACGGCAAATAGTAGAGAAGGACTTGGCGGGGTTACACGATGCCCATATTGTAGTGGCAGTGCTTGATGTGCCAATCGTGAGTGGAGGTGTTGCGATGGAGCTGGGTTACGCTTTTGCGATCGGTAAATTGTGTGTCGGGCTTGAGCCGCCAGGCGTGCGCGACCGCAGGTCGATGCGAAACCCGATGATCGATTGCACGCTCGCACAACGATTCGACAAAATTGACGCCTTGCTCGTCTGGTTGCGCAGGAGTTTGTTTGCAGCGCATGCGCCGTGGCGTCGGAGCAGTGCTGGAAATCGGGTTCCAGTGAGGCAGTCTTGGGGATTCTCGCCGGGTACGGAATGATCGCCAGGGGCAACCCAATTTCGCAGCTGTCTGCGCCCGCGTGATCTATCGTGTTTTTGCAACACCGCACCAGAACCTCCCAACGATGCGTCGGATCGTCTAAAGAGATATAGGTAGCGCACGTCAGCGTCAGCGATCCAAACTCTGGAACGTTTGACCGAGTTCATCGGATCGGGGGAGTCATGTGTTTTCGTGCTCATCTTCTCCGTCTGGACTGCCTTAGCTGAAAGATGAGGTCCGTCAGACCAGTAAGCCCGCATGTACGGACTCGTTCGATGTGCCGATTAGCTTCAGTGCATCGTCAATCCGGCGTGGGTTACCCGACAAGTCGTGAAGGGCGGCTCAAACGTAAAAAGAAGCACGTGCAAGCGCTTCTTGTGTTTACCATTTCCGCCGATCTGCCTGACAGAGTGTGCGGACGCGCTGACCGACCCCTGTGCCATGGGGCACCCCTGAGAGCGGCATCCCATTACGGGATTACTCTGGAAATCACATGTTGAAATTGCTTTCTGAAAACCACAACATGACCCCGTAGCCTAAAGCTTCCTTCCGCAGATCTGGGGCACGAATAACCCGGTCGTGGGATTCCAAGAGGATGTTCGCCGTCTTTCCGATCTGCGTCCGCAGCCGGGGCGGCGAAAGAGGGGCAGGGATGGAGCTGAGAGGCTGAGTACGCCCACATCTCTCTGGCGAACTTGGACGACGGATCGGCCAGTCGTGGCGTTTTCCCGAGAACTGGCAGTTCTCGAAGATGCAATCGACGGTAGCTGCAAGAAAGGTCTCGGGTACCTCGCATCGAACAAACCTGCATTTCAATAAGCCCATGTTCTCCTTCTGGAGGTAACCGGCTCGATCCTCCTTCATGCCGATTCCGGAAGAGTAACGCCGTAGAAGGTAGAGCGAGTTGCGTGTGCAGCGTAATCGAGCGGCGGAAGGTCACCACGCAGGGACCGTTTGGTGAAAATCCAGTTTTCGAAAGTGGAACGTGTGCTCCACCAGAAGTTGAACCAGTTGTCGTCCTTGTGGAAGGCAAAGTCCTCAAACACCGAGTCGACGCCCCGGATGCTGGAGTTACGTTTTCCCGTAAGCTGCACTTTCCGAAGTTGGGCTCCCTCAAACATCCAATGCTGCTCGCGTCTGTAATTGATACGCGCCCCGTCCGATTGTTTGCTTCACCAGAGCCGCCCCGAACCGACCCCGGAGGGCGGGACGTGGGACAAAAACACGGCGAAAAACTCGAAATGCGACAGGTCGGAGACGCGACATGTGGTTTAGCAGGAGCAACGGGCGCAGCCCTCTAGGAAGGAAGGCGGCAGCGAGGCATGAGAGATGACATTAGAAGCAAGTGAAGGACAAGAAGCTGCTAGATCGCTCACTTGCTCGGACCCGTACCAGCCCAAGGCCGTTGCCTACCGCAAGCGGGCCGTAGGGAGTTGAGATACTACGAGTCGAGAGCGCCCGCGCCAAGAAGACTCAAGTGATCGTAGACCGGTAGAGCCTCAGTGAAAGTATGATCTTTGAACCTGGCATTCGGAAATTTATGAGCGCAGCGTTTCAGCCTCAACGAAGGACGAGATTGCTGCATGCGCAAAGTCGGCAGGCGTGAGTGTCGGCATCCTTCTCAATCGTACGTTCAGCACTCCGATGGACTTCTTGTGAATCAGAAGTCCAAATCCCGCTCCCCAAACTACGGAATTCCAGGAATTCCAGATGGAATTCGGCTTGTCACCGATTCGCCTCCACCGAAATTCCCCACAGATCACTCCAGTTCTACCGGGTCCTTATTCGAGGGGTCGAGGAAAATCAGCGTTGACGAAAATACTGGCGCGGGTCGTGCTGTGTTTACAACGCGCAGAATGCGAGTGGCGTTTTCGACCCCCAAGACACGCGATCTGCCCACCTTGTTCCGAAGATCCTGGACGACCTCCGTTTCGAGCGACGATACCGTACCTTTATTCGAGATTCATCTTGTCCGCTATCCTTGACCCTCTTACCTTTCGATGCCGTGGCAGACTCCGCGCATCCTCCAACCCGTCTGGGGCGATAACATGACAAACACGCAGTTTATGTGCGGTGTAATCGCCGAGCTTTGGAGAAAGGATCTTCGGGACTTCAACCCTCGAGACCCCAAATTTCACCGTGTTGTGGTTGAAGCGAGCGAGGAGATTGGTGAAAAGTCTCTAAACTTAATAGGCGTTGAATTTTACGTGGATCCCATCACGAACACCGTTGCCGATGTCTTTAGCGTCGCTTCGGTGCTCCAGGGTTATGGACTTGCCCGTCGTCCAAATCCAACATTCCCAAAAGCAGATTTGGTACTTAGTGACGAGGCTTGCAGCGAGATACTCTCTGACTTTGTAGAAGAGGAGCGGAGTCTAATCGCACGGTTCGCAGCGATCATGAACGAGCGCCTAGCGTATCAGAGCTTGATTGGTAGCTAGTTAAGGAGTAAGCAAGGATGGCAGAGGCTGAGTTTGGATGGATAACGAGATTGTCTCCTTCTGGGCGCGAGTTCGCAGAGCGAATATTCAAGAGCGCAGAGAGTCTTTGCTCTGAATACCTATGTGATCTTGACGCGAAGCGTATAGAGCCCGAGTCGAAAATCGTACAGGACAGTTTATGGGGATTTATCGAATTCTCGGCTGCCGAGATGATCCTGGTAGACAGTCCTCTAGTGCAGCGATTGCGCGGTGTACGTCAGCTCGGCTTCGCGCATCTGCTCTTCCCGAATGCCGGATACTCCCGTTTTGAGCACTCCCTAGGCGTTTGTCATGTTATCGGAGAATTTTCCAAGCGTTTTGAGAACTCCAGCCCTCCCGTTAGTGGTGCCCAGCGAACCGAGGTTGCGAAGTCTGATATACAGATACTCCGCCTCGCCGCACTATTGCACGATGTTGGTCACATCGCATTCTCGCATGTCTCTGAACGGTGCCTAGAATCATACAGTGGTTTCTCGGATTTCTTTTCCGAGATGCGCTCGGCGCTAAAGAAGGAGTTCCAATGTCGTCAGAAGCCAGCACCTGCGGAGCTGCTTTCGGTTTGCGTCTGCTCCTCACCTGCTGTGCGAAAGCTAATCGCCTACGGTCAAGGCCTCCAAGTCGATTCTGCAATTCGGCAGATTTGCCAATGTATAATTGGCGCGACTCAAAAAGAGAGTAAGTGGTTCCTTACCGAGATGATCAGCGGCGACATGGACGCTGACAAGCTCGATTACATACCGCGGGATTGTCTAGCAACTGGCGTTCCTCTCCCGTTTGATGTAAAACGGCTAATTCTGAAAACACGGCTAGCTCGCGGGCGTGAGCCAGAAAGCTCACAAGTGCGGCTAGCTATATCGTTCACTGGCGCTCGTGCCCTTATGGATCTAACGGTGAGCCGCATGATGCTGCGAGAAAAGATCTACCGACATCCAAAGGTGATGGCGGCAGAAGCGATGCTTGAAAACGCGCTGAAAGCAGCGTCTCGCGCGCAGCCTGATTTGATTAATCCAGATAATCTTCTGTTGATGGAAGACGAACCTCTGATGGCTGCAATAACGGCGTCGGACGGAGTTGGTTCAGCTAGTGCTAAGAGACTAATATCATGGCTGAAATCGCGGCGCCTCCTCAAACGCGCTTTTGTATTCTCGGCGCATTTTATTTCTGCGAACACCCGTGGAGAGGAAAGGGCTGCTCCGAGGCCCGATGACAAGACCCGTTTGATGAAGTTCGCAACGGCCGAAGCGCATCAGAAGTTATTGCGCACTCAGATCTTCGAGGAATTGCAGAGGATCTGCACTTTGTTGACGCTCCCGCACCTATGTCCATCGTCCGAAGATTTCATTGCGATTGCGTCGGCAAAATTGACTAGCGGGGCGGGCGGCGCGCAGCACCAGCCATGGGTGGTAGATGCACAGGATACATTAATCGATGACGCGTCAAGTTGGCAGCACCTATTCTCAAACGTTGAATGGGCGAATGCACATGAGGCTGCGGAGGCACTAAATTACGTATTTTGTCCGCCAGAAGTCCGTGTTCATTGTCATATTGCTACTCGGAACGTTTTAGCTAACTCCTATGGATTGGTCTTCAAGAAACCCGCCGCTCTTCTTGCGAAACTCACACGGAGTCAGATTACGGAAATCGACAGGCAATTGCTGGAAGCGCAACCTACTCCGGAAGATCGTCGGAATTATCGCGACCTTCTTATTCTTAGCGCAGATACTGGGGGCGATGCAGAACGCGCACGCTTAGAGCCACTGCGCCTTGATATACCACCAACCGTCGAGAGATTACTGCAGCCACGTCATGAACAAGTAGCGGACAAATTGTCGGTGACTTCACAATTCCATGGACCTGATGGTCACCAGGTTTCGGGCCTCCGCCTTCGCATTTGGCTGGCACAATTTCCAGACGAGTTTCAGAAAGACGCGCTTGAGCTTTTTCTGAACACTATCTTCCTTGATCGGGGCGAGTTTGTGAAGGCGCTGAGGCACGGACTGGAGACACTGCAACCCGAACTCGCAAGTCTCAAAGTCCATGTGTCTCCATTAACTTCATCGGGAGACTTTATGACCTACTTTTCCGGTGACTTGAGTCTAGCGGATCGCCTGATTATAAAGCATCGGAGTGTTGGCGAGGCCATATCGGCGGCAGCAACGGATCCTAGTTCGTCCTTGCTTGTGGTTGACGACGTGCTTGGTTCAGGGAAGCAGGCTAGCGACGTTTTGAGGATTTGGTTTGGTGAACTTCCTCAGCGAGAACCCACATCTGTAGCGGCGCAATTGTCCAAAACAGATCGGGATTGGATTCGGCGTGACGGGAGACAGATCGTGTTTGTATTTGGGTTCGCATTGATGGAAGGAATAGAGATGCTTAAGGCTGACCTCCTAAAACGGAAGATTGCTGCGACAATCAGTGCTCCGCACATCTCGTCCATAGCACATGGTGTCTTCGGGGCGGAGAGTAGTCTATTCATTGCCAACCCTGAACGACGTGAGCAGTTCAAGCGCCTTTGCGAAAGTTTTGGAGAACAGCTTTTACAAGACCGGGCCGACAAGCTTGGATGGCGCCCAGACGAGTTGCGACGAAAAGCGTTGGGCTACAGCGAAGCGGGTCAATTGCTAGCGACATCTTACAACTGCCCAACTATCACACTGCCGATCCTTTGGGCTGAGGGAATGGTGAACTCGAAAGAGTGGGTTCCACTTTTTCGACGTAGGTTCAGAACGTAGCCAGAACCTTTTAAAAAGTGATCAAGAGAAGCATTATGCATATTGACGCGGAAAGAGAGATAATCCTAAACGAGATAGACCGGCAATGGGGTCAGGCGAAGCAGTCCGAGGATCAAAGAGCTACTTTGACAAACATCATAGTTGTCGTGGCCGCAGCTTCGCAAGGTTACGTTGCGGAAAAGAACTTTGCGACGGATACTGTCGTGATCGCGAGTTTTCTGATTATGATTGGTATATTTGGCCTGTTTGCCACTGCTAAGTACTATGAGCGCTTTCGGCACAGCATGTGTCGAGTGGGTCGGCTACGGGAGCGGCTCGATACGATGTATCCCACTTTAGAACTGGAGAGAACGAAGGACAGAGCGGATCTAGAGCACGCCAGACGATACCCGAAGCTCTCGAATCTGCGCCTGAATCACCTGTGGAGCCTTATGATGGTCGGTATCGCGGCGCTTGGTATCTTTGACCTAGCGATTACTGTGTTCCGCTTCCGATGAGCACCGGGAAGCATTTGGTGTTTACTACACCTATATCTCAATAGCGCGAGGCGATCCATTCTGGCACTATCATGATGTGGCCGTTGGATGATGCCGATGGTGGTCGTTCCTTTCCTGCACGACGTGGTCTTTCCGTCCGCTACGAACCTGGACCGTCTGGCTCCTCTACGAATCAACGCGCACGAGTCGGCGTTCTCAATTTTCCTCTGGCCCGGTGTTTCTTCGCATTGGATCGTATCGCTGGAGTACGTAGTAGGAAAAGGGTCTTTGAGGAAGTGGTCTTTCGCGGCTTCGCGATCTGCTGCTTGCCGCAGGCTCATTCCCGGCTGGTGGTAGTGACGATCGCGATGAGTTTTTGCTGATGCATTCTGCCGGGCTGCTCGATGATCCTTCACAGTTGCGCTCGCATCGGTCATCTTCGCGTTTATCGTCGGGCTCTCGCTCAGCCTGATTCGGTGATTTCGGGCAGTCTTGCCTGGTGCATGCTGTTACACGCCGCAATCAACGCCTCCGCCTCGTCTGATGCACCAGCCTTCCACCGATGGAGGCACTATATCGATGATGGTAGTCGGTTTGCTGACCACGCTATGCCGGAACCCGGAATTTAAGCCCCGCTTCCAACCAGGGGATCCCCGTGCACAACTGAGTCTAGCGCAACTTCCCGCCAAGCGAATCCCACATCGGCCACAGATCCTCGTCTTTAGGCGCAATGCTCCGCATTGTCCCAGCTCGACTTTGTCCGGACTACTGACCGTCAATTCTGCCGAGCACGCTTCGAATGGTTGTGATTGCTCCACTTTGGAGCAGCGCGGCGGTTGGCCTGAGGCGAGGCTTTGAGCCTATGGGGCACTCCAGAAATGGGAGCTCATGCAGGTCGTATCCAGAAAAGTGCATTGGATCGTCTCCCTCGCCTATGCCACGAGACGCGCCGAATTGATAGAGGCAGCGAAGGAGGTTCTGCCCTCCGGGCACTGGATCACCATCCTCGCACCGCAGTTCTGCACTTCAATTTGGCGTGCGATGTATGCCGGCTCGGCGACATCGAAGGCACGAAGGAGTGGCTCGGGAAAGCTTTCACGATCGTCCAGCCTGACGGATGATCGCGCTTGAAGATGAGGATCTGCGGCCTTTGTGGGATTCACTCACAGCTTGAAGCTTTCAGACCGCACTGGCTGTTCATTGCGAGAATTGCGATGTCCTCGGGCGAGTCACACGTCACTTGATTGCTCCTCTACAAGCTCTTACGATGCATCTGTGCAGCATCTACCCAGAGGAGTTGATCCCTCCAGCCTCCGGGCACTCCCTCAGTTATTTCGCCCTCCATTTCTTCGGCGTCTCGTATCCGGGCAGCACAGAAAACACCTGGGAGAGGCACTGGAGGCCGTCGGAATTCCACGGGGAGAGGTTGAAACAATCCCAGTGGGAGATGTCCTCGAATTGCTCTACCAGGGGCTGACGGGATTCTATCGCTGCGAATACGTTTTCAAGAATGCAGTCGCGCAATCCCTATTTCTCCTGCGACACGACCCTTCGTCGGCTTTTCTGACCGATGAGTTCCGCAGCGGGGAATCCCGTGCTGATGTCGTTATTCTTAACGGCACATCGACCGTATACGAAATTAAGACCGAGTTGGATTCGTTCTCGAAATTAGGCCGTCAAATCGCTGATTACAGTCAGATATTTGACCGAATTAATTTAGTGGTACCGCCGGCCTTTGCTTCGAAAGCATTGCTCTCGGCGCCAGAGCGCGTCGGCGTGTTGGTAATCGAGGGTGATCTCCGGATTTCTGAAACGCGAACTGCAGTAAGCAACAAGGCAAACACGTCAAACAGCCATATTTTTGATTGCATGAGGATGATTGAATATCAGGCCTGCCTTAAGGAGGCTCTTGGCGTGGCTCCCGATGTACCGAATTCCATGAGGTACAAGGTGTATCGAGAGTTATTTCTGTCGCTGGCTCCAGAGCTTGCTCATGACTTGATGGTGAAGCACGTAAGAAAAAGGTCGAAAAATCCCGCTATCGAGGTTCTGTTGAGGCGCGCCCCTGCCTGTCTAGCTCACTCCTGCCTAACACTCGGCGAATCTCGACAATTTGCTGAGAAGTTGGCACTTGCTCTTGAAACCCCTGTAGGTGTCTTGTAAGCGCAATGTACGCCCCCCTATTACGCGGTAAGCAGAATGAATTGATCGCTTTCCGAGAACTGTCCGCCAGGATAGCGGAGTCAGATTTAATAATCCCTATCTTCGAGCCGGTTAAAGGAAACTCGACCACTACTCTCAGCTTTGACAAATACGCTGAGGAATCGATGCGATTCATGCTACTTGTAAACCCACGTGTTGGTGACCTGACGACGGATGGCGACGTGGAAGATAGAGTCATCGGGCCATGCCTTGCTGAATACGACAATTACATCCCAGCCTTCTATGCGGATGGTGGAACTACGTATCCAGAAATTGCGACGTTCATCGAGATGTACGCGTCTCGAGGATTAGAGCTGGCCCTAGTTTACAGTAGCGAGACGGCTGCCGGGCTGAGCGCCCGACTGGTGGGACTTACAGAAATCCGCTACCATGTTTTTTTTGAGGGCAAGACCTCTACGATCTTCAGATCCCTCTTCCCTGCTGAGAAATCGATCCTTTTGAGCGACGTTTTCAGCCGTGAAGAACGGAATGCTGATTACCCTCCGCAGGAGTTCTTTTCAGACCGTCACCTCAGGGTCAATGGTCTAGCAGGGTTCGGCGACTACTCAATCGCAGGTTCTCATTACGCAGAACGTGGCGGAGCAGCCAACGCGGTTGCGCTGCACCACGTCTACTTCTCAGATGGCAGAGACTCCGCCCTACACATGCGTCACTTCATATCAGATCGGACGACTTCGACCGTGGACACTGCGGGTAAGTTTATAGAGGCACTGCGCAAATTAGTGCATACGATACCTGCTCTTGGACTCATCAACCGAACTCCAACGTGCGAAGAATACGAACACCTGTTGAGCATCCAGCATTTCCCAGGGCTCGGATGTGCCAAGAAGCTGGCCTTAAAGCATCACTTCGAGCTATTTCTCTGATATATAGCCGCGACTGCCTTGTCGGGGTACCCTGGATAGCGATGTAGAGGGTCGACCGGTCGCTTTCGCCGATGCGGGAGCGATTTCCACTGGTTGCGGGATTCATGAAAGCGGGAGCGCCGTCAGTCGGGTGGGGCGTGAGGACGACGACTCTCAGGCACTGCACGCCTTTTCCGTGGGTACGGGGCCGATTAATGTAGGTATTCAGCCGAAGCAGGCACACCAGAGGATAGTCGCGGTCGTCGGTCATCTTAAGTTGGAAGGGGACGGGACGTGCTACGAAGTGGACTGGCTCGCATCTAGGCGGCTCTGGATGGAGATGTCAGTAAGCGACTGCAACCAGGGCCAGCGCACGAAGGTGCTCCGGGATGCCGTCAGAACCCTTCTCCTCCGGTGCGAGTGGAACCGCGTGGGTGAGTCGCGGTTGGGGAGGGAGGAGCCCTCCCGGTGGTCTGGTGCGTTCGGGAGTACCAAGCGCGAGGAATGCTCTTGAATGCCAACATCATGGCAAGACGTAAAGGTATGAGCGTGCCCTTCGTCAGGACTCAAAGGGCAACATCTCCCGGGGCCGGTAAATCACCCTCTCCGACGCTCGCCTGGAGATGAGGGACGTTCGAAACTCTCCAGCGGCCCGCAACGCCTAAACGATAGAGGGGGGGCCATCGTCTCGCCGCAGGCGTGCAG
Organism: Spartobacteria bacterium; assembly: GCA_031389825.1. GTDB lineage: Bacteria > Verrucomicrobiota > Verrucomicrobiia > Chthoniobacterales > Chthoniobacteraceae > JANMSW01. Next base: position 4,809 of record JANMSW010000043.1, on the reverse strand, counting down.
GTCTGCGTGAAAGCACGTCACTTCCGACCGGAATTTGGAAGTGAGGGATTGTGGCAAAGCACTCCTTTTCCCCAAGGCAGGCCGCGGACCCTAGCGCTCGCAGGAGAATCTGAAACTTTGTGTCTCATGAAATCCATGATTGGAGCGCTGCGTCTCACGAAGACTGCGATATGAGACATTGAGTTGAAAACATCTCGTACGTGAGATTCAAAAGACATCTTTACCTTCAGCAATATTAAGCAATTCCCGGAACGCATAAATTCCCGATCGTCGCCCTTTACCTTCGCGGAGAGTGGCCAGAAGGCCTTTCTCGCGAAGCAGGCCGAGGATGCGAGCCGCAGATGGTTTTGGGATGCCGGAATGATTTGTAAAAAGCGGCGCTGTGAAAATGGGCGATTGGAACAGAAAGTCCACCGCACGAATCGAGTGTTGTGAGTGCGTGAACGTCACCACGTCGGTCTTGAGTCGATTATATAGGGTCAGGATCGCTCGCGCCTTGCGCTCATTTTCAGTCGCCTGTTGGTGGACTCCTTTCAGAAAAAACGCGCACCACCCGCTCCAATCACTGTCACGTGAAACTGCTCGCAAGCGCTCTTGATATTCCTCACGGTTGGCCTCCAGATATCCGCTCATGTAGAAATCAGGGCTGGAGAGAAGTCTCCGCTGAAACAGAAACAGCGGCAGCAGCATTCTGCCCAGCCGACCGTTGCCGTCCTTGAATGGATGCAGCGCCTCAAACTCGACGTGCACCATGGCGAGCTGGATCAGCGCATCAGGCTCCGTCGCGCTTCCCATATACCGCTCCCACTCATCCATGCCCGCCGCCAGATGCTCCACCGGCACCGGCACGAAACTCGCCTCCGTGACCGCGCACCCCTTCGGCCCAATCCAATTCTGCTCCTGCCGATAGTTGCCGGGCGTTTGATCGCGCCCGCGCACCCCTTGCATGAGTAGACAGTGGGCTGATCTCAAAATGTGCTGCGAGAGCGGGCGGTGCTGCATTTCCGCCACGCACGAGCGCATCGCCTTGCGGTAATTAAGCACCTCCTCGGCGTCGTCCCTCTTGGGCTGTGTGAACCGGTCGGACTCACCACCGGCCTCGATCTCAAGCACCTCCCCAATTGTGACGTGCGTTCCCTCGATCTTGGAAGACAACACCGCTTCCTGCGTGACAAGTGGGGACAAAAGAACGTGAATGTTCGGGATGGCCGAGAGCAACCCGTCGTAACGCCCCAGACTTTCTCGCGCGGGACCGATTAGCGGGATCAGCTTGGGCCATGCAAGTTCCGTGGGCGGAAATTTTCCGAGGTGATAATGGACCGGCATATCTTAGGCAAATCCCTGCGGAGCGGCAGGAAGCTTCCTGACTCAAGTATTTGGAAAGCTCCCAGTCAAGTTGGGTGATCGCCGGATCAGAGTCGACCGATAAAGGCCCGGCGCAACACCACCTTCTTCAACTCCTTCAGCACGGCTCGCTTCCGCTCGAGAGCGAAGCAAGGCGCTACCTTCTGCGATCCGCTGCCATAAGCAGGAACTCGCGCCGTCCGTCGAGTGCTACGGGTATGTGCGCGCCGCCTAGATTGCCTGGAGACCTCAGCGGGCCATTACGCAGTACAAGCCGTTCAAGCACGGCATAGCTCGACCAATTCACGCCCGACGCTGCCGCCGTCGTGCGTCATGTCACCAATTACTGGTAGTTTCGTTGCGCTCATTTTGTATTATCCCTCCGCACCTCTCTCCTATGAAGCTCGCCAAACGACTCTGCCTATCCGCAGCCTGCTCCGTTCTCCTCCCTGTCCTTTCGGAGGCTGCATTGACTGGATATCGTGGCGCAGTGCTGGCAGACGGCGCCACATTGCCGTAGAAATAGCGGTTCCAAATGGCGCTCCACTCTGGGAAGCGCGTTCGCGTCGGGACTTCCTGCCCGGATGCGTTCGCGGGGAACGCGGATTCTACTCCGGCGCAGGGAATGCATCAGTGACGAAGCGCGGCAGTACGCCATAGGTAGAATTCCCCATCGTGTCGGGATTGTACATGGCAAGATCAGCCACTAGATCCCGTTGCCAACGACCTAGCTGCCACCCGCCAGCACGTCGCCGTACCAGAACGGCATCGCGCTATTCGGTCGGTGCACCGCCTGCTACTTGGGATGAACCGTTGTCCAGCGAAGCGAGGCTGCGCTCACGCCCGTGCCACCGTGCGCAGCTTGCAGTGATGAGCTGCTGCCCGGCTTCGCAAAATCGGTCGAACTCCTCCGGATGCCAGAGCGCCTCATCCTGCGGGATGAAATGGCGCGCGAGATCGACCTGCCGTTCCTCGACCTGCTGCTCGATCCACTCGTGAAGCTCCGATGGTGAGCTGCGACCCACGCGAGGGCGGCTGGAGAATGTATAAACTTGTGGACTCTGGAGACTTCTGGATACCTCCGGGGACACTTTGGAATCTACTCTGGATGTGTGATTAGCGTGATGTTGCGAAGGCGAATTCAAGCTTGGCCTAGGCCAGCTGGCTGGCGACGATAGCGAGCTTTCCACAGAGATTCATGTCGTCATGTTCGAAAGTTTTTCCGCTGTTATACTGCTGATTGTGTTTTTGGTCCCGGGATTCGTCTGGCGCACCGTGGAGGGGCAATTCGTCTATCTCGACAAACGATTGGAATGGGAAAAGTTCGCCTTTGGGCTCCTGGCCCGGAGCACTTTCGTCTATCTTCCGTTTTCGCCCCTTATTCTCAAGGGTTACACGGAAAAGTGGGTCGAGCTACACCCGCTTTGGGTTAGCGTGAGTGCGTTCGGGCTTCTCGCCATCGTCCCCGGCGTTTGGGCAGTACTTTCCGGAGTGGCACGGCAGAAAAACTGGGGACGCACGCTCATCCACTTGCTCCGCCTTAAAACCTTTGAGCAGCATCATATTCCGACGGCGTGGGACTTCATTTTCTCCACAATAAGGCCTGCCTGGATCGTGGTGACGCTCAAGAATGGAAACCGGGTTCGCGGATTTCTAAGCCCAACTTCGTATATCTCCTCCGATCCGCAGGAGCGCGACCTGTACATTTCTCATCTGGTGCAGCCTACCGAAGAAGGATTCAAGATTGCCGAAAATACAGGGGGGGTGTACATTCGAGCAGAAGAGGTGAGCGTAATTGAGTTCACCATAGCTGAAACCTGATACGATTATGGCAGATCAAGACGAACGAGTCCGCACCGCCAATGACGGTTTCCGGCCTGAGAGCCGTTGGCTGACTGAAGGTTACCGCCCTCAGGGCTCAGCCCACATCCCGGCTACGGTACCTCCTTTGATTTCTGGAGTGTGTCCTCCCGGCGCGCCTATTGCAGATCGACCGGCCCCGCCTCCGTTTCCAGTAGCTCCACTTGACGGCTGATACCATGACTGCAGCAAGAGTTGTCAGGATCATCCCCGTAGGAGTCATCGACGAGGCTGCGCCTGCCAAGGTGCAGAAAGGATTTCAACCAGAAGGTTCGACCGAAATTCCAACCGCCGTCCCAGAGCTGGTTTCGTGTGTGACTCCGCCGCCCGCACCAGCAACGCCTTCGGGGCCTTCTTTGCCGGAATATGTCGAGTAAACTTCGGTTTGAGTCAGAGTCGTCCCTAGGTGGAGTGTGGACACTTTTGGACCCCTTGGACATCTCCTCTACGACGGCGAAGTGATTTGACTTGCGAGGGGACGAGCCGTTCGGGAAGATTTTGCGTTGCCCGGACACAATGACACGCCACGCCGCAGCAGAAAGGGCGGCGAGGTTGCGTCGTTCCCTCGCTGCGTGCCTTCGAGCTTGGCTCACCAGAACTCTTGTCGGTCTATGTAGGAGCCGTTACGCGAACCTGCCGCGTCCAAGAACGCATCGCGGAGCTGCGACAGAAAGGCGCGTCCTACTGCTCATGTGAGCTGCTGGCTGCCGCTAACGTGGCGGTCAGCGTGGTCCTCCATCGGCAACTCTGTTCGGGACGTTCTCGATCATCGTCCGCGTGGCGTCCGGGCACGCGGAGACGCCCTGTCCGAGCGCTGTCCGAACAATCAGCGGGCACGCCTCTTGCCTGAATATTCATTCGTTGAGATATTCGGATTCTTGCGGAGTCATTGAGGATTGTTCCTCGTAAAAAGCGGCGTCCAGTGGCACGCATCACTCTACATCGCTGCCGGCTTCGACAGCGAGCTGCCGAGCGCGTTGTGAAGCAACGGCACGGAGCTGCGTGAACGGAAGGTTGCCGTGCTCAAGTGCAAAACCGATTACCACATTGCATCCGGACAACCCTTCATCCGGCCGACGACGGAAGTGCACTGCAACCAGGAGAAAGTCGCTGGTGAACGGAGGCCTAGGGAACTGTGACGGCGGACGGGGTTGTAGAAGGCTTCGATGTAGTCGAAGATCATGGATCGAGCGGTGGCGCCAGACTACTCGCTCAATGAGAGAGCGTGCGGCTGAGCCGCAAGCGCACAGTGCAGAAGCGGCTCTCGAACCTAGGTGAACTCAACATCACTCAGTTGGAACGCTGGCAGCGCTCCATCGAGGTGATCGAGGAAGACGGAGAGAGCTGCCAGATGCTGCTGTTCACCGATCGGGAGAAGCAGGCGCCGCGCACCGAAGACCGCTATACCGCGGAAGTCATCCTCTCGAGCATGGAGTTGCGCCGCGCCCGCAGCTTCGGCGCGCCGTGGATTGGCTGCCGGATGTGGTAGGAACTCAAGCTCGATGCCTTTTGGAATAAAAAGTTGCAGGGACATTGCGGTCCCGTGGAATGGGCGAAGGTGCTGGAGTTGCTGAGCGTCAACCGGCTGTGTGCCCCGGGAAGCGA
>JANMSW010000033.1:0-10358 GCA_031389825.1 Spartobacteria bacterium | reverse complement strand
GTTGACCCTGTTGACCCTGTTGACCCTGTTGACCCTGTTGACCCTGTTGACCCTGTTGACCCTGTTGACCCTGTTGACCCTGTTGACCCTGTTGACCCTGTTGACCCTGTTGACCCTGTTGACCCTGTCGGCCTTGCTGACCTGCTTCACTTTGCTGCGGATCACCTTCTTTCCCCGATTGACCCTCCTTCCGCGGCTGAGGCTTTCCGCCAGGACGGCCCTGCTCTGCAAGTGCGAGTTCAAGCTGTGCAGCCTGTTCCCCAGTCTCTGCCTGTCCTCCACCTGCAGGGGTGCTCGGGTCTCCAGCTCGACCCGGCTCCTGCTGACCTTGTGCTTTGCTGTCTGAAGTTCCCAGCCCAGCGAGCTCCGGCGCTGCTTTGGCGATCTCCCGCTCCAATTGCCTGGCTAACGATTCCACCTCCGAGCGCGCCAGGCGCAATGCTTCCGCTTCATCGCCGAGCACCGATTCTGCAGCGCGTTCCACGCCGGTTTTAAGCTCCTCGATTTCCGCGCGCGCCTTCTCTTCGAAAGTGCCCGCCTGTGAAGTGAACCCGCGCTCGGCCAGCATCTCTGCACGCTTGAGCGTCTCGTCGGTTCCTGCCTGGCTGCTCTTGCGGAGAGTATCGTAGAGTTCTTTGGCAAGTAGCGGCTCTGCAGCTTCTGCCTGAGCAGAGACCTCTTTCATCTGGTCCCGCAGCTTGTCGAGATCTGCCTTCTGTTTCTTGAATTGCTCCGCGAGCTGCGCTCCTGGGCCCGTATCGTCCAGAGTACGCCGCTTTGGTGCTGCTTCGACGCTCTTTTCCTGGAGCTTCTCCCCAAGCGCCTGCTGCGCTTCCGCCAGGTCGCGCGCGTCGTTGCGCATACCTCTCATGTCTTCCTTGAACTGCGCGGAACTCTTCTTCCGGAAATCATCACGGAGCTCCTCCAACTCACGTTCCGCACGTGTGCCGGCTGCGAGCGCCTTTGGCACTGACTCCTCACGCATCGACACACCCGCTTCCTGGGCCCGCTCACGAGTCTGCTCGAGCTGCTTTCGCTCTTCCGCAAACTGTGCCGAGTTCTCGGACTGCGTCATCTTTTGCTGAAGCTCATCCACATCTGCGAGGAGTTGCTGCTCTTCCTCCTGAAGACGTTTGAGCTGGCGGCGGATCTCTTCTTTCTGCTCCTCCGTTTTTGCCTCCTGAAGTGCCGTCTGCAGTTCCTTGAGCTGCTCGTTAATGTCCTCCTGGCGTTGAGCCAATTCCTTCAGCCGATTTAGTACCGCAAGCTGTTCGCCTTGCGCGGCATTTTGCGGCTGCTGCTGTTCCGCATCGCGCACGGTCTCATACCGCTTATCCTCGGGCTTCATCTCCAGTTCACTAAGCTGCCGTTCATTACGCTGCCCGCTTTGCTGACCAGGCTGACTGCGGCTCTGGACAACCTGATGCTCCCGCGCAGCCAGCTTCAGCAATGCATTGTACGCCGCCTGCTCCGGGACGAGCGCGGATGGGAGCGCAGTCGCATCGCGTTGTGCTTTCTCCAATTCCGCGAGGGCTGATTTCATCTGCACCATCACTTGCTCGATTAGGCCTTTCGAACGCAGATCCTCCGTCTTCTCCTGCATCGCGCCTGCCTGCGCCAGCGCCGCGCTCTGCGAATCTCTGAGCACCGGCACATCCTTTACGTACTTCTCGGCGAGCCCGCCCGCTGCTGGAGCAGAATCCTGCGCGCGCTTGAGATTCCAAGTCGCCGTGATGATCTGCTTCTGCACCTCGGCAATCTTCATGGCTTCGCCGCCGCCCTGCTGTTCTCCTGCCGCTCCAGGAGGCGGCTGCTCACCCTCAGGCCCGGGACGGAAAATCTCCTCAAAAGGCCGCACTTCCGCGAAGAACATGTCGCTCTCCGTCCGACGCGTTTTTCCATCCGGACCGATGTCCTCCGCCCAGGCGAACCAGGAGACGAGCTGATCCACTTCCACCCCCACGTCCTCGAGTTTGACGGCATGCTCGCGCTGCACTTTCTCGTCGGCCTTTGTATCGCGCCCGAGCACGGCGTCATTTCCGGGTTTCCCAGCGACGGTGTAGGTGAGCCCGTAAGCCGGCATTCCGAAATCGTCCCAGGCCTCGGTGGCAAATTTCATCTCCTGAAGCGACGAGACGCGCTGGTCACCTTTTGGTGCGGCAATCTTTAGCTGCGGGCGGCGATTTGGCACCACCTCGAAGGTGATCTGCTCCGGCCGCTTGCTACCGCGACCATCGGCGTCTTTCAGCTCCAGTTCATAGGCCTGGCTCGCCTGCAGGAGATGACCTTCGAGCGAGGCGAGCGGCTCCCCGGGCTTGATCTCCAGCGGAATGCGGGTGCCGTCCTTGGCCACAAGCGCTGCACTTGCCACGGCCTTCGTGAGCTGGAATTGCATTGCGAGCTTCGTGCCCTCCACCGCCGTAACCCGCTTTGTCTCGGGGATCCGCTTGTCAGCGAGCTTGGTGTAATCTGGATAATCGAGATCCGCATCCGCGCGGTTCAGCTCCGGATGCTCAAAGACCCGCACCTGGTACTCTCGGGTCGCCTCACCTGCATACTCGATGTGGTAGCGAAGATCCTGATCCACTGAGGGGAGTCCGCCGCCGAAAGTGGGATCGCTGAGATTCCGCGCCAGCGCGATGCGGCGGTCCGGCTGATCCTTGCTGCGCACCACCAGCGTTGCTTCGCCCGGGGGTTCTGGGAAGCTGGCCAGCACCACGAGTCCGGTCCCGCGCTCGATCTCCACATCACCAGGGCTCACCTCCACGTTGTCGAGACGGGCGGCCTGCTTTGCCAGGGCGATACTGCGCGCAGGGAGACGATCGCGCTGAAGCAGGAGCAGGGTCCCGACGAGCACTACGATTGCGACAAGATGGGAAACGTGAACGCCCACCCAGTGTGCGGAAGGCACAGAATCCAACCACCGATGCTGGCGGCTCTGTGCTATGGCCTGCTGAATAACCTGCTTCTGGAGGTAGTTAAACTCACCGGTTTGCGGGTCAGTCGTTTGCTCCACGGCAGTAAGGAGCAGTGCATGGAGTTCGGGATGGCGGCGCTCGATGCTACGCGCGATATCCCGGTAATCCGGTTCCCATCGCGACTGCCACTTCCACACCGCCCAACCAACCAGACCGGTGGCGAGTGCAATCAGAAAGGGGCTAAAAACCGAGCCTCCACCGCCCCACCAGAGAAGCACCGCAAAGAGTGCCGCGACCAGGCAGCACCACATGGTGGCCAGGAGGGCACGGTAGCGGCGGTGACGCCAGACGACTGGCTCCAAGGCGGCGGTAAGCAGCGGCTGGATCATGTTAGAACGGCGGCAGGTGATGGAGTACTGTGAGTCAGGCGCCCCGCCAACGCTGTCTCGAGCAACAAGATCACGAGCGCGGCAACAATCAACCACCGCCAGGCTTTCTGCTGAGCTTCAAGTTCCGTGGCTCTCCGTTGTTCCGCCGTGCGGTTCGAAGGATCAGCAACCGCGGCTGCTTCCGCCATGGGAACGCCCAGCGCAGTCAGGCGCTCGGTCGCGAGCGGGAGGAGCTTACTTTCCTCAGGGCTGAGATTGACCGCAAAGCGCGCTCCTGTTTCGACCACGGAGTAGATCCCCGGCGTCTCCGTGCCCACGAATCGGGAACCGCCTGCAACTCGGATCTCGCCACCATCGGGTGAACGCACCGTCCGATCGTCGACCGTGGAAAGCAGCACCTCGTCACCCACAAAGTACTGACCGCGCTGCGGCGGCAGCGGACTGCTGGCGGCAAGGATTCCGTTCATTAGCGGTACAAATTTCGAAGACAATGCCAGCTGCCCATCCGCAGGGAGCCAACTGCTCGCGAGCAAAACAGCGCGCCCCTTGCCGATCGGCACCTCCACCAACGCCGGGTCGCCATCGTCAAATCGCGCGATCACCCGAGCCGCCTGAGTCCCGGTAAGGTCCAACTTCCGGTGCTTCCAAAAGCGTATCTTGGTGAAGTCGCTAAATCGGGGATCGGCAAACGGCGCAAAGAACGGATGGGTGAAGTCGATCTCCGAGAGCATTGCGTAGTCGCGTACCCGCGCTTCCGAAAGCGCGGTGATCGGCGTTCCCAACAGCGCACTTACTTCCTCAGCCGTTGTACCGATCGTGAGTGGAAGCAGTGCAATCTTCCCGCGCTCGGCAAAGCGTCTTGCGGCGGCAATTGCCTCCGGACCCGCTTCGCGACCAAGCACAAAGAGGTGCGCAGCCTGGAGATCCACTTGCCTGATCGGCTGAGTAGGATCGAGCCGCCGCACTTCAATCTGCTCGCGCGGCGTTTCACCCAGAGCACGCTGGAGGAAGTAGAGCAACTCCCCAGGCTTTGTCGCTTCGTCCTGTCCTGCAAAGAGCACGAGCAGCCGTGGCCGCGGGGACTCCGCTACGAACAGGCTGTTGTCGAATTCCACGGTGTCGCCTGTCAGCCGGATGGCCTGCCCTTGCGCAGAAAGTTTGACGGCCTTCAGTACCCGGCTCTGCCCGCCGGGGACGTAGGCGGGTAGCGTGCTCTCCGCGCCTTCCGCCCCCCAGTTCAACGAGAACTGATATCTCTCGGCATCAGCTGGATGATTAGTCACTCGCAAACGAGCGGAGAATCCATCTGTTCCCGCGGAGGTTACGCTCTGATCACCTACCCACGCCACGCTGGCATTCTCGCCGGATGCGCTCACCGGCACCACCCGGACGCGCGTTTCCTTTGGCCATTCGAAGCCTTGTATGTCCGTTAATTGGCTCCCCTCCTGCAGGTCGGTAACCACGACGATTTCGCCACCTTTCCGGAAGCCGTCTCTCGGTTGCTCGAGTAGATCCACGGCATAAAGCAGCGCGGCATCTAGGGCCGTCGCCTGCCAGCCGGGCTGGACCACGCTCAGTGCAGCCCGCACCCGCTCGGCCCGTTCGCTGTGTGCGGTCCCTATCCACTGATCAAATCCCACAAGCGGTCGTGGCAGCTGGGAAAAGCTCGCGATCGTCACTGCATCGGACGGACCAAATGCACTCACCAACCTGGCCACTTCTTCCTGAGCTGAAGCCCAAAGGCCGTCCCGGCGCATGCTCGCGCTCGTGTCGACGAGGATGATCGTTCGCGCTGGTGCATCGCCGGATACATCATCGTCCCGCTGTGCCCAGACCATAAGCGGGCGCGCGAAAGCCACGGCCAGCAGGATCACCGCAAGGCAGCGCAGCAGAAGCAGTAGCAAGTTGTCCACCCGGCTCCGCTTCGTTACCCGCGGCGGCGTGGGCATCAAGAACATCAAAGAGCTAAAGAGCGTCGTCTCCCGCGTTGTCCGTCGAATGAGGTGGAAGAGGATCGGCAGTCCGATCATCAGGCCACCGGCGAGGAAGAACGGAGCGAGGAAGGACATCAGCCGCGATTAATCATTCGAGGTGGAGTAAACCGGGCAGCGGGGGAGGAGTCGGTCCACTCCGGCATGGCCGTGAAACCCTCCGCTTCGCGTAAAGTTTCCTCCATCGGAATCATTCTCCACCGGCTCATCCGCGCATCTTGCGGCGAATCGCCAGTTTTCGTTGTTCCGCCCGACCTCGAAGAAAGTCAAAGAGTGCCAGCTCAAGGTGGTCGCTCGTAATCCATTGCCGATACGTCACGCCCAGCCGCTCGCAAAGTGCGCGGATTCCCGCCTGATGCTCCGCAAACCTTCGCGCGTATTCAGGACGTGCGACTGACGGATCGAGGTACATTTCGCGGCCGGACTCCAGATCGCGAAAGCGCGAGGGCTGATCGAAGCTGAAGTCACGTTCCGCGGGATCGAGAAGATGGAAAACCAGCACCTCGTGCCGGGCGGCCGTGAGCAATGAGAGCGCACTCTGCAGTGTTTCCAGAGGCGAGAGGAAGTCGGTGATCAACACGATCACTCCTCGCTTGCGAGCCAGCTCGGCCATCCGCTTCAACGGTGCGGTGATGTCTGTCCCCTCGCCCGTCGCAGGCTTTTCCAGCGCGAGCATCAGCTGCCGCAAATGCCCCGGGCGGTTACGAGGCGGAAGGTACTCGCGAATGGCGTCGTCGAAGGTGAGCAGCCCAATTGCGTCGCCCTGCTTGCCGAGGAAGTAGCCGAGCGTAGCGGCCAATGTGCTCGCGTACTCCGCCTTGGTATACCCGCAGGTGCCAAAAGTCATTGAGCGACTCAGATCCACGAGCAAATGGCAGCGCAGGTTCGTCTCGTCCTCGAACTTCTTGATGTAGTAACGGTCCGTGCGCGCGACCAGCCGCCAGTCGAGATGGCGCGGATCGTCCCCTGGCGTATAAGGGCGGTACTCGGTGAACTCTACCGAGAACCCGTGATATGGGCTCCGATGCAGCCCATGCCAGAAGCCCTCCACTACCGCTTTCGCGCGCAACTCGAGATTCCGGATGCGCATGAGCGCCTTCGGATCAATAAAAGAGGTGGAAGCGGTCTCCGCAGCCATAGCGCGTGAGTTACGACCTCGACGGACTCACTTTACGTGTTTGAGCAGGCGCTCGATCAGGTCCTCCACTGAAATTCCCTCGGCCTCCGCGCGATAGTTCAGCAGCACACGATGCCGCAGGACCGGCCGGGCGAGCGCATGCATATCCTCCGGGATGACGTGTGATCTTCCAGCGAGCAAAGCCCGCGCCTTCGCGCCGAGCGTGAGGTACTGCGCGGCGCGCGTGCCCGCGCCCCAGCTCACATATTCATTCACGAAGTCCGGTGTTCCCTTCTGCTTGGGCCGGGAGGCCGCAGCCAGCCGGACCGCAAATCTCACGAGATCTTCCGCGACCGGCACCTGCCGGACCAGCGCGTGGAAAGCCAGCACATCTTCGCCGGTGAAGAGCGGCTCGATCGCCTCACCGGGCGGCGCGGTGGTCCGCTGGATAACCCGTACCTCATCGTCTTCAGGTAGGTAATCCACCACCACATTGAACATGAAGCGGTCGAGCTGTGCCTCGGGCAGCGGATAAGTGCCCTCCATCTCGATGGGGTTCTGCGTGGCCAGGACAAAGAACGGTTCCGGGAGCGGATATCGTCGGCCCGACGCTGTAACCTGATGCTCCTGCATCGCCTCGAGCAACGCTGCCTGAGTCTTTGGCGGCGTGCGGTTGATCTCGTCTGCAAGGATCATGTTCCCGAAGATCGGTCCAGGCGCGAAGACCAGGGTCCGACCTTCCGAGTTCTCCTGCAGGATCTCCACGCCCGTGATATCCGTAGGCATGAGATCCGGCGTGAACTGCACACGTCGAAATTGCAGGTGAAAAACCTGTGCGATCGACTTTACGAGAAGCGTCTTGGCCAGCCCCGGTGCCCCTGTAATGAGACAATGCCCGCCTGCCATGAGCGCGAGCAGGATCTGCTCGATCACCTCCCGCTGACCAACGATGACCTTACTGAGTTCTGCGTGAATCTTCGAGCGCCCCGAGAGGAGGTGCTCAAGAAGTGCCTGTTCGGGAGGAGGGCTCGGTAGCTGCACGGGTCGGAACCTATACGCAGCTCAATCCCCGCGCGACGCTTCCGTATGATTAATTGCGGCCCGCTACATTAAGTATTGCGACAGCGCATCGGCCTGAACTGGATAAGAGAGAAAATCTACCTGTTAGCGGTTCAATCCTGCATCAAGCGCGGCCTGAATAGCGCGCTCATACACCCGTGGCTCCGGGAGTCCAGCCGGCGAGGTGAATGCCAGAGCTACTTGGTCGATCGTAGTTGTCATCTGACCGCAGAACTCCAGCTTCCGCGGAGTGCCCGGCGGCGCTTCGGCGGCCAAGTCATACCAGCGGAATGTAAGCGCACCAGCTTGGGGATGGTAGGGGGCGAGATCGCCGCCGAGGCGTGTGAGAATGCGGCGGTACACGGGGGCTGGGCAGACGAAGAAAAGCCCTTTCGTGCAAAGAGGTTCTCGACGCAAAACGTGCCCTTTGTAGATGATCTGTGGGAGAATCCGCTTGGAGACATTCTCCCAATTGATGCCCGCTGGGCTTTGGAGCGCTGGCTCGTTGTCGTAGTGCCTTCTAACCGCTGCCTCGTAGCTGCCCGTGGTGTCCATCGTCTGCAACTCGACAGCGACGAACTCGCGCAGATTCCGATTGGTATCAATGTGCGCTAGCACCCAATCTACGAAATAGCTGCCGCCTGATCCGCGATTGGGTAGGCGCAGTTCCTTTCCCCAGCGCTTGCCGAAGACCTGAACATCTTTCCCGTCCTGCTTCGCCTCTGCCCTCGTCCGGCAGGGCCGTACTCCTTCTCCGAAGCAAGCCGTGGCCACATCGAGAAGTACTACGTACTCCTCGGCATACATTCGATTGGGACAAATAATCACCGGCCCGCTGGTTGCCGGCTTAACGCTGCACGCACCCGAAAGAAGTCCGCTCTTAAAGCGTTTGATGCAGGTGCCCCCGAGGAATGGGCACTGCTGGCTATCTCGGACGGCTTGAGCAGTTGCAGTCATATCTTCGGGCGCAAACCCGAAGAATTCAAAGAGCCTAAGCGACATCGCGGAGGCTGCGCCGAGTGATCTGCGATAGGTGTGATTGGAGTCGAGATGCGAGAGCCTTAGCCATCAGCACAGGAACCGCATTGCCGACTTGTTCATATTGCGCAACTCGAGGTCCGAGGAACTTGTAACGATCAGGAAACGATTGAATCCGCGCCGCTTCCCGAACCGTTAGGGCGCGATCTTGGTCGGGTAGGAATACCGCGCCCCAATGCGGATCGCATTTCGTAAGAACGGTCCCCGCGAGGCCATCGTTCCGCAGCCGCCCATAGCGCTTGGTGTGATCAGAGGTCCGAGCCTTCTGCATCCCTTTTGGAAGCAACTCGAACGGAATGTCACGCCATGAACCTCCAGGTTTGACGTGCTTCATCCTTTCCACATTCTGCGCGGCCAGTTTGCCGGCGAAATGATTGTACGTCACTGGCTCTGCGCTGCGCATCAATCGTGAGTAGTCGCTGTGGGCCGACTTGTCGTATGGGACGATCTCACCCCCTTCACCCATTTGCAGGCGCGGGAGGTCACCAATCGCGTCTCCTACGGTGACACACGGCAGCAGCACCCGTTCTTCTAGCGGCAGTGCGCGGAAAATCATCGTCTTGCCTCCCTTGAAGTTCGCCCGCGCAGTAGCGTAGTGAGTGGGATACGGATGCGCGGGCGCGGAACCGTTCCGGCATCCGAGGATGATCGTGCGCCACCGCTCCTGAGGGACGCCGTAGTGCGCGGAGAATAGGATCTTAACCGATACACTGTAACCGTGACTACCAAGCGCTTCAACGATGCGCTCGAAGATTACGCCTCCGCCAAGCGAAAGAATCCCAGGTACATTTTCGAAAAGCAGGGCCTCCGGCTCGAACTCCTCGATAAAGCGGAGGTAATCGCAAAACAGGCTGTTGCGCGGATCTTCGAGAAACCGCTCAGGCGCATTAATCGAAAACCCTTGGCAAGGGGGCCCGCCTACCAGTACGTCCAGTTCGCCCTTCGCCATTCCCAATTCCTTCCGAAGCGCAGCGGCATCAACCTCTCGGATGGGCCGATTGTCAGCGAGCGTGGTCGGATGATTAGCGCGAAACGTCTTTATCGCCCAAGTGTTAATGTCGTTTGCATAGACGCACTCGAATCCCGCCTGCCGGAATCCTTCCGTAATCCCGCCAGCCCCGCAAAACAAGTCAAGCGCCGTCCAGCGACGGTCGGGTACCGCTCGGTAGGTGCCCGAGTCTTCGCACACGGCAACTGGTCCGCTAAAGTCGGTCGCCCTCATCATCATACCATGTGGCGAAACTGTGGGCTGCCGCTTCTTAGCCGGCGCAGCTGTGCCCGTAATGCGAGGAGTTGCCATTTTGCCTCAGTAACACACCCTTGCTTCAGAAGGCAATTAATGCGTGTTCGCTCTTCCATCGAAGAATAAGAGCTCGAGCAGATCTCAAGCACCTACGTTGATGATCTGTTGCAGTTATCTACAAGAGCCTAGTCCGCAGAGAAACAAGCACTTCCTGCGCCACGGTGGTGTTCAGGAAGACACTACTCGTAAACCAGTCGTTTTCGGCAGAATTTGCCCATCTGGAACTCGGAGCTCCGAGTTCCCGCTACTCAATCGAGGCAATATTTGAGGGAAGCTTCCCTCATTTTGTAGCAATGCTGAGATGCGTGTCGGGATCGCTTCCAGATATTTGGGGGAACGCTGCCTCTTTGATGGGGGAGCTTCCCTCCCGGAGAGGGGAGCTCCGAGATAAAAGGGGCGAGATACCCCAAAATAGTGCGGAGCTTGAGTAGTTGGAACTCGGAGCTTCCCACTCCCGATACTTAAGCTTCCCTGAAATTGCTCGGAGCTTCCCTCATCTTGTCGCAAGCTTGAGACGGGTGAGCTCGGAGCTTTCCCCGAATA
>JANMSW010000002.1:0-39802 GCA_031389825.1 Spartobacteria bacterium | reverse complement strand
GCACTCCACGGATTGCTCGGTAAACCCACTCGGAAGCGATGCTTCCAACGGACTTTCCTCGCCGCCCGTTGCGTGGCGGATGGACACTTTAGTGAACCCAACCGGTGAGTCAACAGCTTCTTCCCACTTTTCCCGAAATATGCATTCAGAAAGCAGCGAAAGATGAACGGTTGAACCACCTGCTGGTCCGCCAAAGCGGCCCAAGGTGGAAGCGGACTGATGAGGGCTCAACCCAGCACTGCAAAGAGTGATGGAAAGCCCGGCCGCTTCACGGTTGGACGAGACCCGGTGATCTAACACCGGCCAGAAGTCCAGAAAACCCACACCCAGCCGAAGCCGGGCGCTGCGCACCCTGTGGTGAGGGAGGGACAAACTAGCGCGCCTGGGTGCGTGGTCAACTCTTTCGTGGAGGCTTTTTTGGGGGGAGTGGGTGGAGGCAGTTGGTGAGACGGGCGTGCTACGGATGAAGGGGCGCGTCGGAGAGAAATGGGGTTTGGAGGGGACGGTTGCAGGTGAATTCCGCGATGCTCGTTCCTGGAAACTCCGGACAAGAATGTCCGGGCTCCCAGTCGGAGCCCCTGTGTTCGGAGACACTCATTCGGGTATAAGGAGCAGCTCGTCCTGGTATAAGGAAGAGTCCGTTTGGGTATGCCTTACAGCTCCATTTGCTCTCGGAGAGTGCTTCGAGTCTCTCCGGAACAGCTCCTTCCACTCTCCGGAGCATCTCGTTCTACTCTCAGGAGGAGCTCTTTCACTCTCAGCAGGAGCTCGTTTCGCTATCCGGAGGAGTTCGTTTTACTATCCTAAGGAGCGCTGCCGGTATCCGTAGCAGCTCAATTCACTCTCGGTATAGGCACGGAGGTGCTTCGGAGTAGCTCGATCTAATGTCCGGAGAAGCTCGGTTCGGATGAGGACGAGCGGTGGCACTATCGCGGCATCGCTAGGGTGTGCCTGCGCGAAGCATTTCCAGCTCTTCGAGTGCTATCTTGACTGCCGCTCGGCTGGCGGCGGGCGGACATTCGTCGGAGACGTGACCTGCTCTTGCGGCTTTTGCGAAGGCGTTGATTTCCTCCTGGTAGGCTACGCTGCCATCGCCGATGGGGAGGCGCTGCATTTCGCCTCCGGTCCAGAGCTCTATAGCCTCCGGATCGCGTGCGAGGTCGTGGGCGATAGTTGCCCTCTCCAGGACTACCTGGAAGGCGTGGCGGAAGTTGCCGCCATTCGGATCCCATGTCGAATGGAGATGCACCTCGAGGCCGTTTGCGTAGCTCCACTGGGCGTCGACGATCGTGGGAAGACCGCCGGGAGCGACTCCTTTGGCGCGCACCGCGGCGGGCTGGCCGAACCACCAGAGCGCTATGTCTATGTCGTGGATGTGCATGTCGACTACGCCTCCGCTTTCTCCCGCCTTGAGCAGCCAGCCCCCAGAGCTCCACTTGGGTGAAGCGCCGGTCCGTTCAAGCCGCGCGTACAGGGGTTTTCCGTACTCACCGCTGCGAATGATGCTCTCGGCTTTCAGGTAGTGCGGCCAGAAGCGCAGGCAGTGCGCTATCATGAGGACCTTTCCAGACTCTGTCGCCGCAGCCTGCATGGCATCGCATTCGGCGAGGGAAAGTGCCATGGGCTTTTCGCAGAGGACGTGCTTGCCGGCACGCAGTGCGGCGATGGCGAGCGGCGCGTGCTGTGGAGTCGCGGTACAAATGTCCACGGCATCGACCCCGGGGTCGGCGATGAGATCCTCAGCGCGCTCGTATGCGGTGATGCCGGCCAGATCTACGCGTTCGGCGGATTGATCGCCTAGGTTGAACTCCTTCCCTCCCCAATCACCAGCACGGACTCGAGGATCGCGTGCACTGATGGCGACGAGCTGCGCAATGGGGCAGCGGCGCCAGGCTTGAAAATGCAGACGGCCCATTGCTCCGAGCCCAATCACTCCTATGCGAATCATGGTAGGTTAGCGCGAGTAACGTTGCTGGATCTGCTTCACCATGAGTGTGACGTGGCGATGCTTGGCGCGCGGCTTCAGGACGGCATGACTTCGCCAGGGGTCGCCCCACTGCAGGACGTCGATGGTCACCCGCCGCGTTCCCCAGGCATTCATCGCGGAGCGCGAGGGTTTGTAGAGATCGATGGTGTTTGTCCCGGCGAGCGCCCATCCGTAATCATCCACTTCGTACACCTCGCCGGTTTCGCGAAGCCGGAAGATCGTGCCAGCGGGCCAACGGGACCAATCACTCGCGGCACTATTGATCGCACCGGAACGCAAGTTGGTGCCGAGCGCATTGCGTCGCGCGTATTTGCGATGATCGCTCTCCGTGTGGGTATACGCGGTGGTGCGGACGGTCTGCACAGCCGCTCGCGCGATGGGGCGCTCGAATTTCGGGAGCGGGCGGGAGGTGGAGCAGCCATTAATCAGAACTGCCAGCGCGAGGAGGGCGGCAAAGAGCGTGGGGAATCGCATCGGATGGCGGAGATAACTTTCCCTGCAGCGGTAGGCGAGCGCGATCTTGGTCGCCTATTACGAGGCACTGCCGCAGACCCGTTCCGGAAAGTCCGTGAAGACGCCGTCGACCTCGAGCGCCCGCATGCGCGCGAGATCCTCTGGCGCGTTCACCGTATAGACATAGACCCGTCGCCCTTCGGCATGTGCATCCTGCACGAGGCGCTCGGTGACATAGCGCAAAGCCGGGTGGATGCTGGTGGCACGAAGGAGGCGG
Organism: Spartobacteria bacterium; assembly: GCA_031389825.1. Classification (GTDB taxonomy): domain Bacteria; phylum Verrucomicrobiota; class Verrucomicrobiia; order Chthoniobacterales; family Chthoniobacteraceae; genus JANMSW01. Next base: position 37,085 of record JANMSW010000002.1, on the reverse strand, counting down.
GCGGCTCGGCGATAGAAGCGGGTGGGCCGTGCGAGCAGAAGTCCCACCGGGATCTCTGGTGCACCGACACGGCGGAGTTCAACGAGTTCGCGTCGGAGGAAGGAGGAGACAATGAAGCTGTCGAACGACCAACCTGCATTCCGGACCAGGTCTTCAATCTGTGCAGCGACCAGTGCGGCGGTGCGGCGTCCTTTGAGCTCAATGTTGAGTACCGCTCTGCGATCGATTGTCGCACAGACTTCCTTCAGGGTAGGGATCTGCTCGCCGCACCCGGCATCGAGGCTACGTAGGTAGCTAAACGGCTGGCGCATGAAGTATCCGCGCCCGTTCGTGGTGCGCTCCAGACGCGCATCGTGAAAGACGAGGAGCTCGCCACCAGCATTGCGAACGTCGATCTCGATGCCCTGTGCTCCCAAGGCGAGCGCGCGGCGGATTGAACGGAGCGTGTTCTCGGGTTCATGGCCGCAAGCGCCGCGATGTCCGAAACAGATCATGACAACGCGACGCGAACAGGCGGGAACATCCACGAGAGTTCGATCGGTTCGTTGCGGTGATTCAAGAACACATTTACTCCACCGCGCCATTTCTTGTCTTGCGCACGGTAGGAGTGCGCCGCTTCGATGCGCGCTCTTATGTTCTCACATGTCGTCATCTTCTGGACCAACCCGGACGTTCCAAATTCCACGGAGCAACTGCTCGAGGGGGCGGAGAAGTATCTGCGTCCGATCCCTGGCGTGTTGAGTTTTCATGTAGGGCGCATGGCTTCGAGCCCGCGCGACGTGGTGGATCAGACCTATCAGGTGGCGTTAAATCTCCAGTTCGAGGATCGCGCTGCGGAGGAAGTCTACCAGGTTCACCCGTTGCACCTGGAGTTCGTCGAGAAGTCCTTCAAGCCGAATTGCCTCAAGGCCAAGATCTACGACTTCGCCTAGCAGCGGCGGCGGCGTGATGCCGCGATGCGTCTTGTGAATGCGCTGCTGCGTAGTATCCACGCGCAACGCGTGACCCGACATTTTCCACGGCTCTTCTGGCAGCACGTCGTCCGGGACGTGGCTCGCCACCGGCTGCTCGCGCTGCTCAATGTATTGAGCATCGCGCTGGGAGTGGCAGTGTACCTGGCCATCCAGATTGCGAACGAAAACGCCAACCGCGCGTTCTCGGCTTCAGTCGATCTGGTCGCCGGGCGAGCGCATCTGGAGATCCGTGGGAACGTACCGGAAACACTCTGGCCGGAGCTGGAGAAGCAGGCGGGCGTCGAGGCGGTGACGGGGATCGTTGAGGGTTTGGCGACGCTGCCGGATCATCCTGGCGAGTACCTGCGGATCCTCGGTGTTGATCCCTTCTCCAGCGATCCGTTCCTGACCTTTGCGCTCAGTCCGGGAGATGCGCGGCTGGACCTCGAGGGCTGGTTGAGTGCTGGGGATGGGATCGTTCTCGAGCAGCTGATGGCCACGAAGCTGGGCGTCAAAGCCGGTGAAAAGCTCCGCGTGCTGGTGAATGCGGAAGTGCGCGAGCTCCGCGTCCTGTGGATCATTGATCTAAGCGACGCCCCGGGACAGGCGGAACAACGCGTCGCTGCGATGGATGTCGGATGGGCCCAGGAGCTACTCGGGAAGCAGGGGCGGCTCACTTCGCTCCAGGTCCGCCTCAATGATCCACGGCGCAGCGAGGAAGTCGCGGCGCAGCTCGGCGCGCTCCTTCCCGCCGATCTGCAGGCGCGCGCGCCGCGTCAACGGAGTCAGCAGCTCCAGAACATGGTGAGCGCATTTCGGCTAAACCTCACCGCGCTGAGCATGGTCTCACTGCTCGTCGGCGTCTTCCTCGTGTACAACACGATCTCCGCCACAGTCGCGCGGAGACGGCGGGAGATCGGAATCCTGCGATCAGTCGGAGCATCGCGGAATGAGATCCGGGCGCTCTTTCTCGGCGAGGCGTGCCTCTTTGGCGTCGCAGGCGTCGCCTTGGGCCTGGCTTGCGGTGTCGCGCTCTCAACCGTGCTGAGCGGCGCAGTCGCGCAGACGATCTCCGCTCTCTATGTGCTGGTGAGCGTGGGCACAGGCGAGCTTCCGCTGTTCCAGCTCCTCGTCGCGGCGGGCTTTGGAATGGCGGCGGTGATCGCAGGTGCTTGGCTGCCTGCCGAGGAGGCTTCTCGCGTGAATCCAGTACGCGCGCTTTCGGTTGGCGGTCGAATGGAAGACGCCGGCGGTATGGGCGCGTATTGGGCGTGGCTGGGGGTCGCCTCCATGCTGATCGCCGCAGGTCTCTGCTGGTTCGCGCTCGCCACCGGTCCGGCGATGCTGGCCTTTGCGGGCGCTTTTTGCGTACTCACGGGATGGGCGATGTTTGCGCCTGCCTCGATCAAATGGGCCAGCCGCGCGGCGGGCGCCGTCACACAGAGCAGCGCGGCGTTCCTCTGGCGACTTGCTGCGGACCACCTTGCCCGCTCGGTGCATCGGAATGCAATCACGGTGGCCGCGCTCGCGATTGCTTTTGCCATGATGACCGGGCTCACGGTGATGATTCACTCCTTCCGCAGCAGCGTCGGTGCTTGGATCGACGGTGGCATTGTGGCGGATCTTTTCATTGCACCCGCTTCAAACGAAGTGATCGGCCTCGATGCGACCGTCCCCGAAGAAGCGCTTCGTTGGCTGCGCGCGCAGCCCGAGGTCACAAGCGTCGATACCTTCCGTGAGCAAACCATCACCATCGTGGATGGCACCGCGCGCCGGGGTAATGCGCTGCTCGCAGTCGTCGGCGGTACGTACCGTGGGAACCTGAAACTCGCCGATGGAACTATCGAGCCCGTCTTTGAAGGCGAAGCGGTGGCCGTCACCGAGAGCTTCGCTCGCAAGTGGAAAGTGCGAGCTGGCCAGCCGCTCACGCTAATCACTCCAGCTGGTCCGCGCACCTTCCCAATCGCTGGCATCTATGCCGACTACAGCCGCGACCAGGGCACCGTGCTCATGGCGCGGCCCACGTTCGACCGCCATTGGGCTCAACCGGGTGTGAACTCCCTCGCCGTGTACCTCCGGGAGGGCAGCCCGCCCGACGCCCTGTCGGAACGATTCCGCGCCGAGTTCAGCCGAAGCGGCGAGTTCGCCATCTACTCGAATCGCACCCTCCGCGAACGTATCTTCACGATCTTCGACCAGACCTTCGCGGTCACCGCCATGCTGCGCGTTATCGCCGTCATTGTTGCGCTCCTCGGGATCTTCCTTTCCGTCACAGCGCTGGTCACCGAACGCGAGCGCGAAACCGGAATGCTCCGTGCGGTGGGCGCCTCCCGTGGTCAGATCGTGCGCCTCTTCATGGCGGAGTCTGCGATGATGGGCGCGATTGCCGCGCTCCTCGGGACCCTGGCCGGCGCGATCCTCGCTATCGTGCTCACGAAGGTGGTGAATCCTGCGTTCTTCGGGTGGACCATCCAGCTCTACTGGCCTTGGTGGAATCTGCTCTCCGCCCCCTTCTGGATCGTGGCCACTGCCGCCGCTGCCGCGTGGTATCCTGCTGCCAAAGGCGCGAGCGCCAGCATCGCCGCCGCAGTTCGCGAAGAATGAAAACTCTCGTCCACTTTCTACTCCTCCTCTGCGCGCTACTCCCCTCTCCCACCCGGGCCGCGACACCTTGGCGGCTATCGCTCCCGGGCTGGGACTATGAGTTTCCCAGGGACCATGCTCTCCATGCCGAGTTTAAGACCGAGTGGTGGTACTTCACCGGGCATCTCACGAGTGACGACGGTCAGCGCTTTGGCTACCAGCTCACCTTCTTTCGCCAAGGTATCCGGCCCCGGGCCGGGAATAGCGCCGGCTCGTCTCGCTTCCTCATGAATGACGTGCCCTTCGGACACTTCGCTTTCACGGAAGTGGCCTCGAAGCGCTTCACCTTCACCCAGCGGCTCTCTCGTGGCGCCTTCGGCGAAGCGGGCTTTGATGCGTCGGCAGAAAGCGGCAATCGGCGCATCGCCTGGCTGGAGGATTGGACGCTGGATCTCACACCTGGCGGCGAGTTCCTCCTCGCTGCGAAACACGAAGGCGTTGAACTGAAGCTCCGCGTCCGCGCTGCCAAGCCATGGACAATTCATGGCACGGGCGGAATCAGCCAAAAAGCCGCAGGCGAAGGACGCGCCTCGCACTACTACTCCGGAACGCGCCTCATTACCGAGGGCACCGCGATCGTGGATGGCCGCGAGGTACCGGTGAAAGGTGAGAGCTGGTTCGACCACGAGTGGGCTTCCAATCAGCTCACCCCGGAGCAGATCGGGTGGAATTGGTTCAGCCTCATCTTCAAGGACGGTACCGAGCTGATGCTCTATCAGATGCGTCTCCGTGGCGGCGGCGTAGACCCACACTCCAGCGGCACCTTCGTAGATGCGGCAGGCGAGTCGCGACACCTCCAGGAGAGCGATTACCGACTCACGCCGGTGCGCCTCTGGAAGAGCCCTCGCACCGGGGGCAACTATCCTATCGAGTGGCGGGTCGAAGTTCCTGCTCTCGGGATCGATCTAGTGGTAAGCACGCCGGTCCCCGCACAGGAGCTCGTCCTTGAGCCGATCGCCTATTGGGAAGGTCTCATCGACGCCAAGGGCACGCGCGCCGGTCAACCCGTCGAGGGACAAGGCTACCTCGAACTCACTGGCTATGCCGGCGAACTAGTCGGCCTCGCCGCTCCTGCAGGACAGGACAAGGCCCCCTAGGCACGCACACACATCGAGAATGAACATAGCACTGAAGGAGCGCCGCAAACCCCTCCGGAGCTGCTCCCGCTCCTTCCCCCCTTCGCGCTCTTCGCGCCTTCGAGTGAGATAATTCCCTAAGACGCAACAGCAAAAAGCCTTCGGGACTGCCTCACCCTCCCTTCGCTCTTTCCGGTCTTCGGTCTCACTTGCGTCTCTAGAGTGGCACCGCCCCAAAAAATCGACGCGACCTTCCCACTCCACCCACTGCCGCTTCCCCTAAATCAAGGCAACCAACCCACTTCCAATACCCAACCTCCGAGTTCCCAAGTCGCAAGCCTGCGACAAATTGAAGGAAGCTCCGAGCAATTTCAGGGAAGCTTCAGTATCAGGAGTGGGAAGCTCCGAGTTCCAACTACTCAAGCTCCGCACTATTTTGGGGTAGCTCGCCCCTTTTATCTCGGAGCTCCCCTCTCCGGGAGGGAAGCTCCCCCATCAAAGAGGCAGCGTTCCCCCAAATATCTGGAAGGGATCCCGACATGTATCTCAGCCTTGCCAAAAAATGAGGGAAGCCTTCCTCAAATTTTGCCGCGGTTGAGTAGTAGGAGCTCGGAGCTCCGAGTTCCAGATGGGCAATTTCTGCCGAAAGGAGCTGGTTTACGTGCTCTGCTCGTGTGAACACACCTGTGGCGCGGGAAGTGCTAATTTTCGAACCCGGAGGCCCGGGCTGTACGCTCCTATGACCTCTCCCCGTCATTCCCAAGCTCCACGCAAGGGGCCGGCACCTCAACGCGCCGCTCACTGGCCCGCGTTTACACATTGGCCGACGTCGGGATTGGTTCAGGATTAGACCATGTGCATGGACTACTACCTCGGCTCTGAATGTGACGCATCTCTGACGACTCCGTGGTCGGAGGCTAATCCCGCATTCCACGTCTCCGAGTTACGCGATTGCGATTTGGCCGTTCGCCGGCATCTCGCTTTCCCCTGCGTCCGCTACATTGGTGCGCACACCGGCTGAGGTTGCGGCTTTCGTCGCATTGAGAGCGGCTATACTGGCGACGACCCCGACTCCGACGAGATTGAGGAGGATCGAGCCGCGCAGACTGACCATGATGATCTTGTGACGTATCTTCGCGCTTTGCCTCCGCAGTCACGCGCAATGCAGATTTACGGCGTATGGTCAGGTGACGAGTCTCAGCCACCGGAGCACTTTCGCTCTTGCCCCATCGCGGAGCTTGCTTCACCCGACTTTGGTTTTCGCGAGCGCGAGCTGCTTACACTCGTAGCAAATCCTCCTGTCCCCGGGAATTCTGCTGGCGCAACCTGATCATGCGGAAGGCGCAGCCGGAAATCTAGCGCTTGGCCGGAGGGGCCTTGGGGAGGCTGGTCCGCCAAGAAAGCGCGGCGGCTTTCAGCTTTGCGGTGATCTCAGGCTGCGCTTCAGCCATGTTCGTCGTTTCATTCGGATCGGGGGAAATGGAGTAGAGTTCCGCGCCTGTGCCATCGGCGTTGACGAGCAGCTTCCATTGCCCATCGAGAATAGCGACGTTCGGGCTGCGTTGGCGCGGGCCGGGGAACTTGAACGACTTGTCGTTGCGACCGTATTCCCAAAAGAGCGGCTGTGTGCGGGTCAGCACTTCGCCGAGAAGCGCTTTAGAGGCATCGATGCCATCGCCCGCGTAGCCCTCGGGCGGCTTCGCTCCTCCGACTGCGCAGAGCGTGGGCAACATGTCCACGGCTGCCAGAATTGATGTGTCGTCCACCCGCGCAGCGGGCACGCGGCCGGGCCAGCGCGCGATGAAAGGCAGGCGGATGCCACCCTCGTAAAGGCTCAGCTTGCTGCCGCGCAGGCCGAGCACGCGCTTCTGATCAAAGGTCGGTAGTGGCCCATTGTCTGAAGTGAAAATGAGCAAAGTATTCGCGGGCAGCCTGTCCATGAGACGACCGATCTGCCGGTCGTTTTCCTCGATCACGGCTTTGAGCGTCTTCCGTGTATTGCCCTCACCTGACTGACCCTCCAAAACCCACGGGGTGTGAGGATCGTCGAGCCAAAGATTCACGAAGCACGGCTGTGCAGGGTGTCGCGCGATGAAGTCGAGCGTCTGGTCCACAAAGAAGGCCGTCCGATCCCAGCGCTTCACCTTGTCCTCTGGCGACCAGATCCAGTTCTTCGCCGTTATGTCGGGATGCGGCTCCGGACTTTCGTAAGTGCCCACGCCTTCGTCATACCCGTAGGCCGCGAACTTCGGCGCATCAGCAACGTCCCGCCCACCACCGAGATGCCACTTTCCGATGTGCGCCGTGGCGTATCCCGCGGATTTCAGCTGGCGCGGAAGAGACGGCGCTTTCGGATCGAGAAAGTCCGCCTGCTCGCACTCGCGATTGCCAGCGCGCGTCTGCAGGAAGCTCGTTATGCTCCAGCGCGCCGGAAAGTTGCCCGTGAGCAGGCCGCAGCGCGATGGAGAGCAGATCGGAGCGGCGCTATAGTAGCGAGTGAAGCGTGTCCCTTCCTTTGCGAGCCGATCAATGTTCGGTGTTGCCGCGATCGTGCCGCCATAGCAACCGAGATCGCCAGGACCCAAGTCATCGGTAAGGATGAAGACAATGTGCGGGGCGGGCTCGGCCTGCGCGAGACGCCCCACCACCAAGGTGAGCAAGACGGCGACGGCGAGTAACAGGGCACTTTTCACTCGGCGGTAAGGTTAGCGCTAGTACCTTCGGCTTTCACGGAGCCGGCTGGGCATCTGCTGCCGCGGCGTTTTTTCGGCGGGCACCTCTAGCGCCTCCAATTTCCGGATACGGCTTCACCTGCGCGCGCTCCGCCCAAGTCTCCCACTTCGCCGCGAGTTCGATCGCCTTCTCGGGCTGCGCCCCGGCAAGGTCGTGCTGCTCGGTGCGGTCTTTGGCGAGGTCGTAGAGTTCCCACCCACTATTCCTTCCAGCACGAACGAGCTTCATATCGCCGACGCGCACCGCAGCGTTGCCTTCATGTTCCCAATAGAGCGCATCGCGCGCGATGGGCTGGTCTGCAAAGGCGGGCACGAGGCTGCGGCCTTCGAGCGGCAGGACGGGCTTTCCGGCGAGTTCCTTCAGCGGCGGCGCACCGGCCACGTCCACGCACGTCGCCATGATGTCGATGAGATGTGCGGGCTGTTTGCGAAGTTCGTTCTTCGCGGTGATGCCCGCTGGCCAGTGCGCAATGAGCGGGGTAGCGATGCCGCCTTCGTGGTTGAAGTGTTTGTAGCGGCGGAAAGGCGTATTCTGCAGGAAGGCCCAGCTTTCTCCGCAGAACCAATCGGAGCTGGCCTCGGTCGGGTCGCCCTCCGCGCGTCCGCCCGGGCCCGCCTCGGCGTTTCCACCGTTGTCGCTCATGAAGAGGATGAGCGTGTTGTCGAAGACGCCGCGCTCTTTCAGTCCAGCCGTAAGGTCGCCGATCGCGCGATCCATCCGTGAAACGACGGCAGCATAGACGGCCATGAGATGGTCGAAGTGGTCCCGCCGTTGATCCGTCAGACTGTCCCAAGCCTTAATTGCAGCGGGCCGCGGAGCGAGGGGCCACGCGTTGTCCACAATGCCGAGTTCCATCTGCTTTGCATGACGCTGGAGGCGCAACTCGTCCCAGCCCGCTTTGTATTTGCCGCGGAATTTCGCAATCTCCTCAGCCGGAGCTTGCAGAGGGAAGTGCGGTGCATTGTGGGCGAGGTAGAGGAGAAACGGCTGCTTCGCGTCGCGCGCCTCGTCGATGAACTTCAGCCCGAAAGTGGTCCACAGGTCTGTCGAATACCAATCCCTTGGCAGCCGGTCGTCGTCGTTCGCAATAGCTTCTCCGTTTAGGAACAGCTTCGCCCTTGTCGAATCCCCTTGATAGAAACCCCCTGCGGCTGCGTTCAGGCTGCGATCGAATCCGCGGCTTTGTGGCGTGACTCCCTGGTGCTGGCCGACGTGCCATTTGCCAGTCATGGCCGTAAAGTATCCAGCCGGTTTCAGCGCCTCGGCAAACGTCGCACTTTGCTCACTAAGCCGGCCGCGATAGCCGGGCACGCCTTGATCGCGCATCATGTGCCCGACACCTGTCTGATGCGAATACAGCCCCGTGAGCAGCGCTGCCCGGGTCGGACAGCAGCGCCCGGTGTTATAGAATTGCGTGAAGCGCAACCCCCCCGTTGCAAGCGCGTCGAGATGGGGCGTGGGGATCTCCGACCCGTAACAACCAATGTCTGAGAAACCCATGTCGTCCACGAGAATGACAATGATGTTGGGCTTGGAGGGCTCGGCAGCAGTGCCGTGCCATAGCGGGAGCAGGCCCAGTGTGGCGGCGACAAGGAGTGCGGGGGCTTTCATGTTGCGTGGGAGGTTTGAGAATAGAAACTGGTCACCGACGGGAGGGGACCGCCGTACAAACACCTTCGCTGTCCACCGGGCCTTTTGGCCTGCTGCTGGGCATCTCCCAGCTCTAGTTCTCCCGAGCGATTCGCTGGATCACCTCATCCAGCCGACCGAAATCCACTGGCTTGGTGAGATGCTCCCGGTAGCCGACGCCGATGCTTCGCTGGACGTCCTCTTCCATACCGTACCCGCTGAGAGCGATGCCGCGCACTTCCCGCAGACCGGAGAGTTGCTCCATCAGCTGAATGCCAGATCCATCCGGGAGACCCATGTCGCTGATCAGGATATCGAACTCGTAGCCGCGTGCGGTTTCCATCGCCGTCTCGAGCGACCGCGCAGCGCGCACCTCGTATCCGCGTCGCACCAGCAGGCGGCTCAAGGATCGGTTGGTATCCTCGTGATCCTCCACGAGCAGCAGGCGGAGACGGAGGTGTTCGCCATTCTCGCCACCTGCGGAGGTTGCGGGCTGCTGAAGTTTGGTGTTATCCACAGTTGGAAAGGTGAGAGAAAACTTGGCGCCGTGACCTAGGCCCTCACTGGAGGCGGTCACTTCGCCCCCATGCATCTCTACCAGCGCCTTGGTGATAGCGAGCCCCAAACCCAAGCCGCCGAAACGCTCGCCCCCGCCGACCTGCTCGAAAGCATTGAAGATTCGAGGGAGGAGGTCGGGGGAGATGCCGATGCCGGAATCTCTTACTTCCAGACCAAAGTTTCCACTTGGGTTATTGGAAGTGGCGATGTTCAGGCGCCCCCCGCTGGCGGTGAACTTCACGGCATTCTTGATCAGATTCCAGAAAATCTGCTGCATGCGAGCCGGGTCCGCGAGGAGGTGGAACGAGATCGCCTGGAGATCAATCGAGACTTCTATCCTTTTGTCCACAACCTCGCTGTGACAAATCTCCAACGCGCTCTTCAGCAAGGCATGGGCATCCGACGTCTCGAGATTGAGCTGGACCTTGCCCTTGCTCACTCGCGTGAGGTCGAGCAGATCGTCAATAAGACGCGCCTCCAGTTCCACATTGCGGCGGATGACTGCAATCGAGGCGCGCACCTCCTCGGACAGCTGGTCATCCAGCTCGAGGAATGCGATGGTATTCAGTACCGGAGTTAGCGGGGTGCGCAGCTCGTGGGAGAGCATTGCCAGGAATTGGTCCTTGGCCTGGCTGGCCCGTTCCGCTTTCTCCCGTGCATGTTCGGCAGCCTGGAATAGTGCGGCATTGTCGAGCGCCAGGCCAGCGCGCTGTGCGAGTTCTTCGACAAGGCCGATCTCCGCATCGTCGAAATCGCGCTCCAGAGTACTGGCTACACAAAGGGTGCCGAGGATGCGGCCCCGCGCTCGAAGCGGTGTAAGGATGTAGGAACGAACGTCTCCGGCGGCACCGGACGCGCGCTGCTCGCCATCGTCCGCTGCCTTTGAATCGCTGGCTCCAAAGTGGCGACAGACTTTTGTCTTTCCAGACTCCAGCACATCCAGGCCGCCCAGCGCAGCACAGCCGGAGGTAAACTCTCGCAAGTCGTGATCTGTAGAAGTGGACGTCTGCCCTTTGTGCGCTGAGGCAAGCCATCGAAGCGCGCCGGTCTCATCGACCACGTCGAAGACGCAGAAGTCAGCGAGCCGCGGAACGGCATGCCGAGCTACTGCGGCGAACGTCTCCTCGGGATCGAAGGAGCCAGCGAGAATGTTGCTCGCTTCCGCAAGAAACGCCGAACGTTCGCGCGCGGCTTCTGCCTCGGCACGCGCCGCTTCCGCTCGGATCCAGCTCGCGCGTTCGTCCGCCTGTCTCTTGATCTGGGCGGTCTTGCGGTAAAGGTCGACGAACACCGAAACTTTTGCCCGCAGGATCTCCGCCATCACAGGAGCCAGAATGTAATCCACGGCCCCGAGGGAATACCCACGGGTCACGTGGTTCTCCGTATCGTTCATCGCGCTGACAAAGATGATCGGGGTGAGCTCCGACCGCTGCCTCTGCCGAATGAGGGAGGCTGTTTCGAAGCCATCCATGGTAGGCATGTTCACATCCAGGAGGATCACCGCGAACTCCTGGTGCAGCAGGCACCGGAGAGCGTCCCTCCCCGACCGGGCAAGCACGATATTCTCGTTCAACTGTGAAAGTGAGGCCTCCAGCGCCAGCAACTTGTCCGCGCGATCATCCACGATCAGGATGCTCACCTGCTCGTCGACAGCAGTCGGCGCAACGGGACCCGGAGCCCGTGCAGGTCCATTTCCCACGTCGTTACTGAGATCGATCGCCATGCTCGAGGAACCTGCTGGCATCAGCGGTGCAGCCAGCTTCGGAGCACGGTAATGAGCTTCTCCGTGTCTACCGGCTTCGCGATGTAGTCGGATGCTCCCGCCTCAATGCACTTCTCACGATCACCCTTCATGGCCTTCGCGGTGAGTGCAATGATCGGGAGCGTCTTGAAGTCAAACATTCCGCGGATCTCGCGCATCACCTGATAGCCATCCATCTCGGGAAGCATGATGTCCATGAGAGCGACATCCACGTCTGGATTCGCCTGAAGCTTATCGAGAGCTTCGCGGCCGCTCTCAGCGGGGATTACATGCATCTGGAAACGCTCCAGCACACTCGTCATGGCGAAGATGTTCCGCACGTCGTCGTCGACCAGGAGTACACGCTTGCCCGCGAGCACCGTTTCCGCGCGGTGAAGCTTCGTGATCATCATCCGTTGGTTATCCGGCAACTTGGACACGTCGCGATGCAGCCAGAGCGCGGTTTGCTCGAAGAGCCGCTCGGGGCTGCGCACATCCTTCACGATGATCGTCTGAGCAACGCGATTTAGCTGCTCCTCTTCGTCGTTCGACAGGTCCTTGGCAGTGTAGACCAGGATCGGAAGGTGCGAGTGATCCCGGCGAATCGCCTTGATTAGATCAAAGCCGGAAACGTCGGGCAGCATGAGATCAACAATCACACACGAATACTCCTCCCGCCGGAGTGCTTCCTGCGCTTCCAAACCCGTCGCTGCCGGAGTCAGTGACGCAGTCCCATTACCGATCAGCTTCAAGATGTTGTCGCGCTGCGCCTCGTCGTCTTCCACTACGAGCAGCTTGCGCGGCTTGTCGTGGAATCCGCGGATGCGCTCCATAATGCTGTCCAGGTCTTCGCGGCTGATCGGTTTCGTGCAGAAACACAGCGCGCCCTGTTTAAGCGCGTTCTGCGGTTCATCGACCACAGAGATCACATACACGGGGATGTGACGCGTCGTGAGGTCTGCTTTCAAACGATCCAGCACCTTCCAGCCGTCGATATCCTGCAGCGAAATATCCAGCAGGATGCCTGTTGGAATGTACTCTCGGGCAAGCGCCAGCGCCGTCTGACCCCGAGAAGCGAGCAGCCCCTTCATCCCCTTGCTGCGCAAGAGATCCAGCTCGAACTGCGCAAAGCTCGTATCATCCTCAACGATCAGGATGACCTTGTCGCCGGGAACGATGTTCTTGCGATCATCCAGCGAGGCCCCGCTTTCCTCTCCCGCATTCGACGCAGCAGGAGTGCCCTCGTCGATCGTCATGGCCTTCGCAGTCTTCCCAAAGTAAGGCGCAGGCGTGCGCTCCTGGCGGGTCGGGGCAAGAGCGGATTCCGCGACATTCTGCGGTAGGAAGAGGGTGAAGGTACTCCCCTCGCCCAGATCGCTCTTCAGCTGGATCTCGCCACCGAGCAGGCGGGCGATCTCCCGGCTGATCGCCAGTCCGAGGCCCGTCCCACCATACCGCCGACTCGTGCTGCCATCCGCCTGCTGGAATGCTTCGAAGATCGTCTGCTGCTTCTCTGGCGCAATGCCGATGCCGGTGTCTGTAACCGAGAACGCGACGACGAGCGGAGCAAGATTGAGCTGCGCCTGATCGTCGGACCAACCCGTCGCCGCGCGCCGGATGTCTACCGAGACTCCGCCGTGCTCGGTGAACTTGAAGGCGTTCGAGAGCAGGTTCTTCAGAACCTGATCAAGACGCTGCGCATCCGTCATGATCGAGGACGGCAGGCCGTCATCAATGTGGATCGCGAACGACAGACCGGCATTGTCGGCGATGTGCCGGAAGGTGCGATCGAAGCTGGAGACGAGGTCGTCGAAGAGCAGCTCGCCGACTTCCACGCTGACTGTGCCCGACTCGATCTTGGAGAGATCCAGGATGTCGTTGATGAGCCGCAGCAGATCCTTGCCTGAGCCATGGATGGTCTCGGCGAACTCGACCTGCTTTGCGGAGAGGTTCCCGTCCGGGTTGATCGCCAGCTGATCCGCAAGAATGAGCAAGCTGTTCAGAGGCGTGCGCAACTCGTGGGACATGTTGGCGAGGAACTCGCTCTTGTACTTGGAGGTTAGCGAAAGCTGGCTGGCTTTCTCTTCCAGAGCCTGCCGCGCCTGCTCGACTTCCTGGTTCTTGCGCTCGACCTCGGCGTTCTGCTCGACGAGCAACCGCGCCTTTTCTTCGAGCTCAGCGTTCGTGCCCTGGAGCTCCTGTTGCCGGCTCTGCAGCTCGGTGGCGAGAGTCTGGGATTGCTTGAGCAGATCCTCCGTCAGGGTGTTCGCCTCGATGGTGTTGATGACGATTCCGATGCTCTCCACGAGCTGATCGAGGAAGTCCTGGTGCGTAGGGCTGAAGCGCTCGAACGACGATAGTTCGATGACAGCTTTCACCTGACCTTCGAAGAGCACTGGGAGAACAATGATGTTCAGTGGCTTCGACTCACCGAGGCCGGAGCTGATCTGAATGTAGTCGTCGGGGACGCTGTTTAGAAGGATGCGCTCCTTCTCCAAAGCCGCCTGTCCCACGAGGCTCTCGCCAAGGCGGAAGCGGTTCCCGATGGTCTTACGCTCGCGGAAGGCGTAGCTCGCGAGCAGCTTCAGGAGCGGCTCGCTCGGGCTGGTGCCATCCATGATGTAGAAGACGCCTTGCTGCGCATTTACTGTTGGTGCCAGCTCGGAGAGAATCATCCGGCCAACTGTGAGGAGATCCTTCTGGCCTTGGAGCATCCGCGTGAACTTCGCGAGATTCGTTTTTAGCCAATCCTGCTCCGCATTCTTCAAGGTGGTGTCCTTGAGGTTGCGAATCATCTCGTTGATCGTGTCCTTCAACGCACCGACCTCACCGGAGGCCTCGACCTGGATCGACCGGGTGAGATCACCCTTGGTCACGGCCGTCGCCACGTCAGCGATCGCGCGGACCTGCGTGGTGAGATTGGCTGCAAGACGATTGACGTTATCCGTCAGGTCGCGCCACGTACCAGCCGCACCGGGCACCTCTGCTTGGCCACCAAGGTTGCCTTCCACACCGACACCGCGTGCAACTCCCGTCACCTGCTCGGCGAAAAGTGCGAGCGTGTCGGTCATCGAGTTGATGGTGTTGGCTAGTTCCGCGATCTCGCCCTTGGCATCCACGAGCAGCTTCTGCTTCAGGTCGCCGTTCGCGACTGCCGTGACGACCTTCGCAATGCCGCGCACCTGGGCGGTTAGATTGCCGGCCATGAAGTTCACGTTATCCGTGAGTTCCTTCCACGTGCCCGCGACGCCCTGCACGCGCGCCTGACCACCGAGGATGCCCTCACTACCGACTTCGCGCGCCACACGAGTCACCTCTGAGGCGAAGGAGTTGAGCTGATCCACCATCGTATTGACGGTGTTCTTGAGATCCAGGATCTCGCCCTTCACATCGACCGTGATCTTCTTGGAGAGATCGCCATTCGCGACTGCCGTCGTTACGGCGGCGATGTTGCGAACTTGGGCCGTCAGATTGCTCGCCATGAAGTTCACCGAATCGGTGAGATCCTTCCACGTGCCGGAGACGCCCTCCACTCGCGCCTGACCGCCGAGCTTCCCTTCTGAACCTACCTCGCGCGCCACGCGGGTGACCTCGGATGCAAACGAGTTCAGCTGATCCACCATCGTGTTGACGGTGTTCTTGAGATCCAGGATCTCCCCTTTCACATCCACGGTGATCTTCCGGGAAAGATCGCCATTCGCGACCGCCGTAGTGACGGCCGCAATGTTTCGCACCTGAGCCGTCAGATTGCCGGCCATGAAGTTCACTGAGTCCGTGAGATCCTTCCACGTTCCGGAGACGCCTTTCACATCCGCCTGGCCGCCAAGCTTGCCCTCCGATCCCACTTCGCGCGCTACGCGAGTCACCTCCGCCGCAAAGGAGTTCAGCTGATCCACCATCGTGTTGATGGTGTTCTTCAATTCGAGGATCTCGCCCTTTACATCAACCGTGATCTTCCGCGACAGATCGCCCGCCGCGACCGCCGTCGTCACCTCCGCGATGTTTCGGACCTGCGCCGTCAGATTGCCCGCCATCGAGTTCACGGAATCGGTCAGATCCTTCCACGTACCCGCGACGCCCTTCACGTCCGCCTGGCCGCCGAGCTTGCCTTCCGTACCTACTTCGCGCGCCACCCGCGTTACTTCCGCGGCGAATGACGAGAGCTGATCGACCATGGTGTTGATCGTGTTCTTCAGCTCGAGAATTTCACCGCGCACATCCACCGTGATCTTCTTGGAGAGGTCGCCTTTCGCAACCGCCGTGGTCACCTCCGCGATGTTACGCACTTGAGCGGTAAGGTTGCCCGCCATGAAGTTCACCGAGTCGGTCAGATCCTTCCACGTACCCGAGACGCCCTTCACGTCGGCCTGGCCGCCCAGCTTCCCTTCCGAACCTACTTCGCGGGCCACACGTGTTACCTCCGACGCAAAGGAGTTCAGCTGATCCACCATGGTGTTCACGGTGTTCTTCAGCTCCAGAATCTCGCCTTTCACATGCACGGTAATCTTCCGGGAAAGATCGCCCGCTGCCACCGCCTTGGTCACATCAGCGATGTTTCGCACCTGTGCGGTAAGGTTACCTGCCATCGAGTTCACCGAATCCGTCAGATCCTTCCACGTACCCGCGACGCCGGGTACTTCGGCCTGACCACCGAGCTTGCCCTCCGTACCTACCTCACGCGCCACGCGGGTGACTTCCGCCGCGAAGGACGAGAGCTGATCGACCATCGTGTTGACGGTGTTCTTCAGCTCAAGGATCTCCCCGCGCACATCCACTGTGATCTTCTTGGACAGGTCGCCCTTCGCAACCGCCGTCGTTACTTCCGCGATGTTTCGCACCTGTGCGGTCAGGTTGCCCGCCATCGAATTCACCGAATCCGTCAGATCCTTCCACGTGCCTGCCACGCCCTCCACCCGCGCCTGTCCGCCGAGTTTGCCCTCCGTACCGACTTCGCGCGCCACGCGTGTGACCTCGGAAGCGAAGGACCGAAGCTGATCGACCATCGTATTGATCGTGTTCTTCAACTCGAGAATCTCCCCCTTCACGTCCACCGTGATCTTCTTGGAGAGATCGCCATTTGCGACCGCCGTCGTGACCTCCGCGATGTTGCGCACCTGACCCGTCAGGTTGCCCGCCATTGAGTTCACCGAATCCGTCAAATCCTTCCACGTTCCCGCAACGCCGGAGACGTTCGCCTGACCGCCGAGCTTGCCCTCCGTACCTACTTCGCGCGCCACCCGGGTTACCTCTGCGGCAAACGATGAGAGCTGATCCACCATCGTATTCACGGTGTTCTTCAGCTCCAGGATTTCGCCCTTCACATCTACGGTGTTCTTCTTCGAAAGGTCGCCCTTCGCAACCGCCGTCGTCACTGCCGCAATGTTCCGCACCTGAGCAGTCAGGTTGCTTGCCATGAAGTTCACCGAGTCCGTCAGATCCTTCCAGGTGCCCGCCACACCTTCCACTCGCGCCTGCCCGCCGAGCACGCCTTCCGTACCGACTTCGCGCGCCACGCGAGTGACCTCAGATGCGAAGGATCGGAGCTGATCAACCATGGTGTTGATCGTGTCCTTCAGCTCGAGGAACTCCCCTTTGACGTCCACCGTAATCTTCTTGGCGAGATCACCGTTCGCGACCGCCGTGGTCACCTCCGCAATGTTTCGAACCTGCGCGGTCAGGTTACTCGCCATCAAGTTTACGTTCTCCGTGAGATCCTTCCAGGTCCCCGAGACGCCCTTTACGTCGGCCTGGCCACCGAGTTTTCCTTCAGTGCCAACCTCGCGAGCCACACGAGTGACCTCCGCCGAGAAGGCCGAGAGCTGATCGACCATGGTATTCACCGTGCGCGCGGTTCGCAGGAACTCGCCCTCCAGCGGCTGCCCATCGATCTCCAAAGTCATCTTCTGCTCCAGATCGCCCTTCGCCACCGCACCGATCACGCGCGCCATTTCCGAGGTGGGATGCACGAGATTCGCGATCAGGTTGTTCAAGTCGCCAACCGAGCTGCGCCAAGAACCGCTCACGTCACCCAAAGTCGCGCGCTGGTTGATTCGCCCCTGCCTGCCAACCACGTGGCTAATCCGGTCCAACTCCCGCGCCATCCGATCGTTCAGCTCCACGACTTCATTGAAGGTGTCAGCGAGCTTCCCGGAAACGCCCGTCCACTCCTCTGGAAGCCGAACCGAGAAGTCGCCCTTCTTAAGTGAACTCAGGGCCCGAACGAGCGTATTCAGGTTGAACTCTGCAGGCTTCCCAGCAGTTGCCCCATCGTCTCGGGAGGGAGGATGTACGGGAGTCGCTAGAGGGGGCGGAGAAGGGTTCTTCTTCATTCAGGAATCTGGGTAGAAACGATAGGAGGTGGGGCCACACAGCCGCCGTCCCGTCGCAGGCGGGAAGTCGCGCGCGGGTACGATCGCTGGGCAGATGGGCTCAGGTTCTAGCTCGGGCAAGGAAACGGTTAGCGTCTGCTCGAATGACTTTCTAGCGGAATATCAGGTACAAGCCAGAATCACGCCGTCGAGACGCTTGTAGCTCCGTTTCACAGGGATGCGCTGCTTGCGGCGGCGAATTGCCGCACTTTCTCTGCTAATCCAAGAGCTCCGTCGCGAGGAAGACGATGCTCACTATCGCAACAATGAGCCTTTGAGACAGATTGCCCGGTCTCCGAGGCTCTCCGTCCGACCTCCAAGGGTACAACGTTGAGCCCTATAGGCCTCAAGTTGGGCCTATCGAGGTCCGAGTTCGAGCCTCCAAGGCTCTCCGCTGACCCCTCAAAGGCCCATGTTCGACCCTTGAAGGCACCCGGTCGGGCCTCCATAGGGTCAATCTTGGGCCTTAAGAGGCTCAGGATCGGGGCACAAAGCATCGCCGCTTCTGACGGCGCTGCTCACATCCGCATTCATCTGCGGCCCGTTACCCGGTGCCCCGCGTATCCTCTACTCTGCGATACAATAGAGGTGTGCGTGTCCCCGCAGGAAGAGCTGCTTGCCCACGATTGCCGCCGACGCGTCGAAACGATCGTCCAGTTTGTTCGCGGCCAGCACCTCGACTTGATCGGCGGCCTTAATCACGGCCGTCTTGCCATCGCGACCTACCAGGTAGATGCGATCCGAGACTGCAACAGGCGAAGCGTACACCCCGCCGAGCAGCTCCTCGAGCCGATGCGCCTCGACGAGCGGCTTGCCCGTCGCAGCCGCCACGATAGAGAGCGTCCCGTTATTACCTGAAAAGAAGTAGATCCGGCCATCGTGCAGGATCGGCGTAGGCACATAGGGCGTGTTCTTGGTATGGTGCCAAAGCACGGACTCAGTGTCCGTAAGATCCCCTGTGCCCCCAAGCTTGATCGCCTTCATCGAGGCTCCGCGGAAGCCGCTCGCCACATACACCACCCCATCTCCGGGGATCGGAGTGGGAATGACGTTAGTCGTCATGCCGCCGCATTCCCAGATCTGCTCACCCGTCGCGAGATCGTAGCTACGGATCCGGTTTGTCCCGCTCACGATTACCTGCGGCTTCCCTCCGTGCTCCATGATCACAGGCGTTGCCCAGCTCGTGGGCTCGTCCCGCTTCTGCCGCCACAGCTCCTTACCGTCGAGCTTGTTCATGGCGACGATGAAGTCCTCACCTTCGTGATCCCAGTTTAGCACGAGAGTATTTCCGTGAAGCGCGGGTGAAGCACCTTCGCCAAAACTATTCCGCGTTTGCATGTCACCGAGATCCTTCTCCCAGATAACCTTCCCTGCCAGATCGAGGCAGAAGAGACCGCGCGAGCCAAATGATGCGTAAAGTCGCTCGCCGTCAGTCACGGGTGAGGCTGAGGCAAAGCCGTGGTCCTTATGATGTCCTTCGTGTGGGACTTCCTCGCGGACGACGGTCTGCCAGAGGACTTTGCCCGTATTCCGATCGACTGAGACAACGGCGAACTTCTGGTTGATTGACGGCGTTTCCGAACGACCTCCTCCGCCACCTCTCCGACGACGTCCGCCTTCGCGTCCCTCCTCAGCTGGCGGCGCGACTTGGGCGGCGGGTACGGGCGGAGCGGCGACAGGCGCTGCGGCTTCCGCCGGGATAGCTGTAAGAATGAAGACCTGCTCCCCGAGCACGATCGGCGTCGAAGTCCCGAACCCGGGGATCTTCATTTTCCACTTCACGTTCTGCTCCTCGCTCCACTGGGTCGGCGGGTTCGCCTTGAGCGCGGTGCCATCGGCATTCGGTCCCCGCCAGCGGGGCCAGGAATCAGCGCCAGGCGTAGGCTGCGCCGCGAGTGAGACGGAGGATGCGAGGCAAAGCGCCACGCCGGTTGCGAGTACGGTGATGCGGTTCATGATTGGGATCTGTTTGGGTGGGCTACGCCTCAGGCGTGAGACCAAGTACGACGTCAAAGCGGGCCGCGAGTTCGCCGGTCTTACTGCCAGGGAGCGGCGCGAAGTCCACAGTGATCGCCTCCCGCTGCCGGGCATCGCGTACATTCCGCCAGATTCCGTCCTTCTCGTTCTGCGGATGCCCTTTGACGTAACACTGGGTAGTAAACTTCTCTGTCCCACGCGCCTTCACCGCGAAGTGAATGTGCGGCGTGCGGCCTGGATACGGGACCGGCTTGATCGTGCGGAAGAGGTACTCGCCAGTAGAGCCCGTGACGAAGCGCCCGAAGCCTTGGAAGTTCGCATCCTGCCGATCCTTGTTCCCCGTTCCCTGATGAAGATACGCGCCATGGGCATCGCACTGCCAAATCTCGACCATCGCGTTGCGAATCGGCTCACCCGATGCAGTGAGGATGCGCCCGCTCACCCAACTCACCTCGCCAACGCCTGGCGTGATGGAGTCATTGATCCGCAGAAGATCGTTGTCTGTATCGAGCGGAAGCTTGTCCGGATAGAAAGGCCCTTCGGTCTGAGCCGGGGTGAGCGTGAGTTCCTCGGCGAAGAGTCCCGGGACGGTGAAGAAGAGGCTGCCGAGCCCTACTGCGCGGAGGAAGTCCCGGCGAGGCGTGCGGCCTGCGGGAAGAGCGATGCTCGAGAGGCGATCCATACGGGTGTTGGGGGATGTAACCGCACCCCTTACAGAAAGTCGCAGACGCTTGCCAAAGAATCCGCCGAGCACCAAGCCTGCTACCTACCCACGCAGATCAGATTCGAGAAGGTCCGCAGGAACATGCTTCCGTTTGCAACTGCAGGAGTGGCGAAGGAGCCTTCGCCAAGCGGGATGCGGCCGAGGAGCTCGAACTTCTCGCCAGCAGCTAGAACGACCAGCTCACCGCGACGGGTCATGTTGTAAAGTCGGCCATTCACGCACACGGGAGATCCATAGAACGGGCCCTCGACACGCTCGCTCCAGAGCTGCTCGTTGGTCGCTGCTCGCAAACAAGTGACCAGACCGTTCTCTTTCCAAAGATACAGCAGATCTCCGACAGCGAGCGGGCAAGGCACGTACCCACCCGTGCGGATTACCTGATAGGCCTTCTCCGGCGGTTGGCCCTTCGCACCCGGACGAACGGCGTAGACGAAGCTCTCTGCCTGGCCTTCGCCGCATTGGGCGACCACCAGACCGCCCTCGGTAACCAC
Source organism: Spartobacteria bacterium (assembly GCA_031389825.1). Classification (GTDB taxonomy): domain Bacteria; phylum Verrucomicrobiota; class Verrucomicrobiia; order Chthoniobacterales; family Chthoniobacteraceae; genus JANMSW01. The sequence goes on along the minus strand of JANMSW010000002.1, from coordinate 16,192 downwards.
CGGTGAGGCAACGCACCGTTTCGGGAGCAAATCGGCGACGTCCCAGTTCACCTTCCCATCGCGTGGATTGAGGCTGACCATCCCGGTGGTTCGGCCGATCACGATCAGCTGTGGATCTCCTCCATCTTTCGGCTGGAAGAGGCAGGGCGTCGAAGCGGTTGCGCTGCTGCTTTCGCGCGCTGTCTTCCATCGCACTTTTCCCGTCTTGGCCTCAAGCGCCGTGGTGTAGCTGCCCTCGCCGCTGTTGTTCTCCTGGCAGAAATCCAGAATTACGCTGTCTTCGAAGACGATGGGAGATGACCCGGCACCATGCTGCGACACGAAGCCGCCGAGTTCATGCCGCCAGAGCTCACGCCCGTCCTTCTGGTCCACCGCAGCAATCCAGGACTGCTCCGGCGACGTCCACCAGAGGTACACCCGCTCGTTGTCAACCGCGGGGGACGCGCTGGTGTACGAGTTGTCCGCATGCACGCGGAAGGTCGCGGCCTCCCATTCCTTTAGCCACGCGACCTTCCCTGTCGCAGCGTCGGCCGCAACGAGGATCCGCTTTGCACCATCGGGCGGTGTACACGTGACGAAGACCCGGCCATTCGCGATCACCGGCGAGGAGTGCCCCTTACCCGGCAGCGCTGTCTTCCAGCGATAGTCCTGTTCGGTGAAAACCGCAGGCACGCCCGGCGCCACACCGATCCCGGAGCCATTTGGGCCGCGAAAGCGCGTCCACTCACCGTCACCCGCCTCGGTCTCGGCTGACGTCGCCAAGTGCGGCAGGAGCAGGATACTTGCGGTGAGGAGCGAACGGCTCCAGCGGGAGAGGCAGGGGTCCAGGGGCATGATGTTGCATGCTTCCCGCCGCTCGCGGTGTCAAAGCGGAACTACTCCAGCCTAATCAGGGCTGCGCAAGGTCACAGCTGCACTCTGCGAACCATTGAGACAGTACCCGAGCCCGAACCCCGCAGCCCGCGAGACCATACCCCTAACCACACGATAGCTGTTCTGATACGGGATCAACGCCGCGAATTCCCCCGTGCTGGTGTAGATGGTCATTTGCACGTCGCCATTGGAACTTACGCCGTTGTTTTGATCGATCGTAAGCGGGAAGGAGAGCGCACCCATGCCGCCGCCGTTGATCTCAAGCACAGCGTTGGGAGAAGTATTGGCCAGAGGGATGATCCGCTCAGAAGCCTGCGGAAAAGCATAGCGCGCACCTTGCACTCGAACCACAACACCGGCGAAACCTGCTGGATAGGTCTTGTCTCTCGCGTCGGGATTCTTAGTCCAGTCTGCGGTTCCGTTTAGATCGGAGTCGCTGGTACTAACGAAGTTAACGAGTCCCGCTAGAGAGCCGCCTCGCTTGTATGGAGCAAAGTAGAGCGGGAAGTGCCCCGTGCGAAAGAGCCACGCACCCTGGCTCGCCTTGCGGCCATCACCAAGAGCTCCCGAGAAGCGCACGCTGCCGGCACGAGACACTGTAAGCAGCCCGTAGCCACTTCCCTCAGGCGACCCGAGAGTCCCACTCTGGTTCACGAGTTGCACCGTGTAGGTGCCGGCCTGCAGTGCTGGATTTGTCTCAAGCGACTGGCCACCTGCTTCTGCTAGCAAAGTGAACCCCGCGCCTCGATCCGTGACCGCGCCGGTGATCCGGCGCTCTCCGCTCAGCTTGAATTCGACCGTGAGCTGTCCGCGCTTGAGCGTTGTCTGGAACTTGCGGTCGCTGCGGAGCGTGCCCTTCACCTGGTGGCGCTGGCCATCGAGCAGCAGGGTCGCGGTGAACGCGCCCGTGGCCCCGAGCTTCATCGTCCAGAACCCACTCGCTCCCCCGGTCTCCGGCGAGACCAGACCGTTATACGTACCCGCGAGTTCCCGGAAGGGATTGAACACAAAGACGGCCTGGACGTAGCCAATACCACTCTGCGGGATGGTGTATGTGAAGTTCGGCTCCCGGGACAGCACCGAGGCCTCGCGGTCCTTGATCCGCGGATCCACCCAACCGAAGAGGATGTAGTTGGAGGCGGGCTTCGCCGTGAGCTTCATCTTGGCTCCCCGCCTTTGGACACTGTCGCCGAGCAGCTTGGCTGGTGTCACGCTCCCGGCTCCGATGGACTCCAGTGAGAAGTACGTAAATGGACCAAAGCCGTCTGGTGCGAGTTCGTAGCGACCGGCGAACGCGGAGATCCCGTCGGAGGCGGCGCTGCCCTCCAGGCGGAAGTAGTAGGTCTGGCGGAAGGCGGCTTCAAAGGTGAAAGTTTCCGCCGGACTCCCGGAGGCGAGGTTCCCGCCGATCCTTTGCAGCGACTCCAGCGAGGTCCCAAGGTACGCGGTGATCAGCGAGTCGAAAGCCGCACTTCCCACAGACTGCCGTCGCGGGAGAGCGCGCACCACAACCCGACCTGTATAAGGAGCCGTCCACTCGAACCATGCGGTTTTCCCGTTGGACCCGACCGAAGGCTCGCCGGGTTCCGTCGTGCAAGCAGCTGTCACCGCGCTCCCGCTAAAATACACGTCGCTGCCCAGCACCACGGCATTGGCGAATGCATCGTTGACTGGCGCAACGGCACCACCCTCGAGTGCACGCCGCAGATTCAGCCGACCGCCCGTAGTGCAACGGCCGGCGAGACCAGGCTGAGGATCTACCGAGCGGAGCAGCCGATTGATGAGTTCCAGCGTGGTAGCATCAGGAAGGTGAGCGCGAAGCAACGCCATGGCTCCCGCAACCAACGGCGCGGAGAAAGACGTTCCGCTGCCGGTATCGTATGCGCTGTCGCTCTCCGAATCAGTAGATGGAAGCAACACTCCCGGAGCGCCGAGATCTACGCTGCGCCAGCCATAGCTGGAGAAGGTCGAGAGCAAGTCGTTGCGAGTCGTTGCGGCAACGGAGATCACGTTGCTGTTCGCAAAGGAACTCGGGAATTCGGTGAGGTTCAGGTCATAGTCGTTGTCGAAGGAGGAGTTCCCCGCGGCAACCACTAGCACCACACCGTCCACCTCGAGCGCATCCACTGCGTCTTGCATAGCGGGACTTGGGTCGGAGAAAATGCCCAGCGACGCATTGATGATGTCCGCCCCCTCGGCGCGCGCGTATTCCATCCCCTCGATGATCGTGGAGTCGGACCCGCTCCCCACGCCGTCCAGGACCTTCACAGCCATGAGCGAGACGTCCCAGCAAACTCCGGTCACCCCCACGCCGTTGTTCCCCACGGCTCCAATCAGGCCCGCGACGAAGGTGCCGTGGCCCTCATCGTCCATGGGCGCGCCGGTCTCGTTGATAAGATTGGCTCCGTGGTAGTCATCGATAATCCCGTTCGCATCGTTGTCCAAGCCATCCGCAGGAATCTCATCCACGTTCCTCCACATATTCGCCGCAAGATCTTCGTGCGTGTAGCGGATGCCTGTATCGAGGACCGCGACGATCACCCCAGGCGCGTCGTGGCGGATATCCCATGCACTTGCGGCCTTGATGTCGGCCCCAACCACACCAAGTTCACGACCGTCGTTGTTTAGATGCCACGCATCCTCCTCCGGGACTCCAGGATCGTTCGCCAGCGCCTGGACAGTACGGACAAAATCAGGTTGAGCGTACTTCACCGAAGCATCCGCACGGTACGTACCAAGCACGGTCGCGACCGACGACCCATCGGTGACCCGGATGACCTCGATGCCGAGCTTCCCCAGCCGTTTGATCACCGTGCCGTGAGGACGACCGTCGCCCGGAGGCGCTTGCCCCTCCTTGTACTTAACCAGAACGCGGTCGGCGCGATGTGCACCCGCATCCTCCGCGCGCAGCTCGGCGGCGGAACAACCAAGGACAAACAAGATGAGGGCGAAGATCCGCGGAAACATGGCCGCGGAAGCTACCACTGATAAAGACTCTCGCAATCCTCCCGCTCGCCTTTTCTCCGCCCGTTCATCATCCCTCGACAGCCTGTAGCCAAGTCGCTAGCGTCCCGCGGCCATGAGCACCCAGAACCACGGCGACCTCACCCCCGAGGCCGGCGCCCCGACCGATATCGCTCCCCTCGGGAAGAGCGGCACCAAGCCTGCACACGAAAAGACCGCGCAGGAGGATCGCGACTCTACGGATTGGGCCGCCATTGCTGAGACCGCCGAGTTCAAAGACCTGGTCCGCGCGAAGCTCCGCTTCATCATCCCCGCCACAGTCTTCTTTCTCGTCTACTACTTCATCCTCCCGGTATCAGTGGGTTATTTCCCAGAGGTCATGAAGACGGAAGTCATCGGCGCGATCAACCTCGCGTACCTTTTCGCACTCTCACAGTTCTTCATGGCTTGGATCCTCGCCGCCATGTACGTCCGCGTGGCTCGCGGATGGGACATCCGCGCCGCCGCCATCGTGTCTCGCGTAACCAGGGCTTGATCGTTCGCTCCCTCCTTTCATGAATACCACTTTGTTGATGTTTGTGGCCTTCGTCGCCACGACTCTGATCATCACGTACTTCTCCGCGCGCCGCTCGCAGGGGGCGAGTGCCTACTTCGCTGCGGGGCGTCGCATTACGGGCTGGCAGAATGGTCTCGCAGTCGCGGGAGATTACATGAGCGCAGCCAGTTTCCTCGGGATTGCAGGCATGATCGCCTTCAGCGGCTACGATGGGTTCATGTATTCGGTCGGCTTTCTGGTGGCGTACCTCACCGTCCTCTTCATCGTCGCCGAACCTCTGCGCAATGCCGGCAAGTACACCATGGCCGACGTCCTCGCCTACCGGCTCAAAGCGCGCCCCGTCCGCGCCGTAGCCAGCCTGAGCACACTGACTGTCTCCGCATTCTATATGGTGGCACAGATGGTCGGTGCCGGCATCCTCGTCTCCACGCTCATCCCGGCCCTCCAGTTCCCCGGGATGTCTGCCTTCTCCTCGTCGGTAATCTGTGTCGGAATCCTCATGATCGTGTACGTGGTCTTCGGCGGGATGCTCGCGACCACCTGGGTGCAGATTATCAAGGCGGTTCTCCTCATGTCCGGCTCGTTCTTCCTGAGCTTTCTCGTGATGAAGCACTTCGACTTCAGTGTCGGGAGGTTCTTCGACTCACTGAAAACGATCTCTTACACGACACCCGATGGTGTTGTGACGAAGAACTTCCTCACGCCGGGGCTGAAGTTCACCAACCCGCTGGAGCAAATCTCCCTCGGTATGGCGCTCCTGCTCGGTACCGCCGGGTTGCCGCATATTCTGATCCGCTTCTACACCGTGCCGGATGCAAAGACGGCGCGGGCTTCGGTGGTCTGGGCCATGATCATCATCGGCCTCTTCTACATTATGACCACGTTCTTCGGCTTTGGGGCCGCGAGTATCCTCGGTCCAGACTTCATTGCAGCGCATGGGGGCACGAACATGAGCGCCCCCCTGCTCGCGGAGCGCCTCGGCGGTGAGGTCTTCTTCGCGTTCATCTCAGCCGTCGCGTTTGCTACGATCCTCGCCGTGGTTGCGGGGCTCACAATCAGCGCGAGCACGTCCTTCGCGCACGACTTCTACACGAATGTGATCTACCATGGACAGGAGCCACGGCCCGGCCAGGAAGTCCGCGTTGCGCGGATCACCGCTTTCGTGGTTGGCGCCCTGTCGATCATCCTCGCGATCATCCTGGGACCCAAGGTGAACGTCGCCTTCCTCGTGGGCCTTGCCTTTGCCGTTGCGGCTTCCGCGAATCTCCCCGCGATCGTCTTCTCCGTGTACTGGAAGCGCTTCAACACTGCGGGCGCAGTCGGCAGCCTGGTGGTCGGTTTGGGCTCCAGCATCGCCCTCATCATGGTCAGCCCGGTCGGCATCTTCGGCAAACAGGGCGCCTGGTTCCCTCTGGAGAATCCGGGCATCGTCAGCATCCCGCTGGGCTTCCTCGGTGCGATCATTGGTACCCTGCTCACCAAGGAGCCCGAAGCCGAAGCCCGCTTCACGGAGATGACCGTGCGCGCCAACATTGGCCTCGGGGCCGAGAAGGCGAGCGACCATTAATCGGTTGAGCCGGGTGCCAGGGCACGGTTGATTGCACGCCTGCCTTGATGCCCGCCCTTTCTGCACCCGCCTCTCCATCGCTACCCGCGCAGGTAGTCCGGCATCTGTACGTTCATATCCCCTTTTGTCCGAAGGTCTGCCCGTACTGCTCGTTCTACAAGGAGGCGAGCGATCGCAACAAGACCCAGCGCTTCCTCGACTCAGTCCTCGCAGAACTCGACGCCCGGCTCGCTACCACCGAGCTGCGGCCGCAGACCATCTTCTTCGGCGGCGGCACGCCTAGCGCGCTCTCCACGCCTCAGCTTGACTATCTGCTGTCCGGACTGCGCGCTCGACTCGACCTAAGCGATCTCCAGGAGTGGACGCTGGAGATGAACCCCGCCACCGTCTCGCTGGAGAAGGCAACACTCCTCCGTGATCTCGGCGTCAACCGGATCAGCATGGGTGTGCAATCGTGGGACGAGGGACTCCTGAAAGTACTCGGGCGGGTACACAACGGGACGCAGGCGGAGCGTTCCTACGAGATCCTCCGCGAGGCAGGTTTCGAGAACGTCAATCTCGACTTCATCTTCGCCGTGCCCACACAGACTCGAGAGCATTGGCACGCCACCCTGGCGAAAACGGTCGCACTCGCACCCGAGCACGTGTCCGCCTACTGCCTCACCTACGAGGAGGACACGGCGTTCTTTGCGCGTTTCCAGAAAGGCGAACTTACACAGGACGAGGCCTGGGACGCGGATCTCTTCGAGACAACCATGGATGTCCTTTCCGGCGCGGGTTACGACCAGTACGAGATCTCCAACTACGCTCGTCCCGGTCACGAATGCCGGCACAATCTAGCCTACTGGCTGGGCGCCGATTACCTCGGCCTCGGCCCGAGCGCCTTCTCAACGGTGGGCGACACGCGCTGGCAGAACGTCGCCGAGACTACCACCTACTGCGATCGCATCTTGTCCCAAGGCTCGGCCACCAGCTTCACCGAGCATCTCGACCCCGAGACCCGGCGCAAGGAGCACGTCGCCTTCTCACTCCGCACCAATCGCGGTGTAGAGCGCCAAGCTCTCGAACGCCAGCCTGACGATCTCGCCGGATTGCTCGATGAAGGGCTCCTGCGCGCACAGGGCTCACAGCTGCACCTCACCCGCCGCGGCAAGCTGCTGGCAGACTCGGTTGCGGAGCTGTTTGTCTGAGACGTAGTGCCGCTGCTTAAGGCGTTGCTAACGAGGATGCCCCATGAGAGGCTTTCTCTGTGAGCTACCGAACCGAGGAGAGCAAATCTGAGTGGGACCGCTTTTTCGCGATCTCCTCATCAGGAGCGGTGGTGGCCGCGGGCGGAGCAATGATTGGTACAGCCGTGGGCGGCTCTGCGGGTGGTCTGGTAGGTTGCATGGTAGGCGCGGCGAGCGGTGCTGTCATCGAGATCAGGTCGCAAAAGCGGCATGAGAAGGTGGAAGCGAAGCGGTGTGAGTAATCCTTTCATCCTGTGGGGAGTGGGGCTGGGGGTGCTGCTGGCCGTTGTCTATTTCTGTTTCAGACTTAGCCAGGGACGAAACAGAAGCATCGAAGATGTTATGAGTGTCTTCAGCTACGTGATCGGCGTCCTCGGGGGTATCCAAGTGTGCTGGGTCGCGTACATTGAGCGGGCAACCGCGCCCATCGACCGGATATCGCGTCAAATGTTCGCGGGTGGCTTCGCACTCGCTCTGTTCGCCGTGAACAAGATCCTGAAGAAGTTCCAAGAGGACTGAATAAGGCCGGCGCTGCAGGCCAAGCTGAGGCTACCAGCAGCAAGCGTGCTTACTAACGCCTAACTGGGGAAACAGTGGGAACACTGATGGATACTAGATCCGGAACTCGGCGAGCCGCAATATTTGCTCGGCCGGCCGAGTTCGGTTACCTCGCGGGCGAGTAGCGTGAACTCGGCGCGTGAGGAGCGGAGTACTCTCGCGAGGATGGAGAGACTCTCGCGTGAGGTGCGATAGCTCGGCCCGCCGAGCCCCTGATACTGGCCGGCGAGGATGAGTAGCTCGGCGCGCCGGAAGAATCTCTCGGCGCGTGACACCGTACGGCCCGCCCGCCGAGCCCTCACTACTCAGCCGCGGAGCACTGGTTACTGGAATGGCAGATTCGACCCGCGCGCGGCGGCTTTCTGACCCTCGCCTGCGGAGCTTCCGTTCTGAGCCACGACTAGATAAAGGCTGGTCATGCAATTCCCCCGGCTGCTGCTGCTCGCCTCGCTTGCCTGGCTTACGTCATCAGTCTTCTGCGAGACTGCTCGTTCGGCCAGCATCGAAACTGTTGTCGGCAATGGGCAGAAGGGCTTCTCGGGAGATGGCGGGTTGGCAGCCACGGCTCAGCTGAACAACCCATTCGGCCTGGTGCGGGGCCCAGATGGCGCGCTTTATATTTGTGATACGGACAACCAGCGCATTCGTCGGATTGCGCCGGATGGCATGGTCACCACTGTTGCGGGGACGGGCGCGCGCGGCTACACAGGCAACGGTGGACTCGCCACGGCCGCGCAGCTCAACGAGCCCTATGAGGTGCGATTCGATCGCGAGGGAAATCTCTACGTTGTGGAGCGGCTCAACCACTGTGTGCGCAGGATCGACGCAAAGACCGGGATCATTTCCACGGTGGCGGGGACGGGAAAAGAAGGGTTCTCCGGCGATGGTGGCCCAGCTACGGAAGCTCAGTTTCGGCAGCCCCACTCGATCCAGCTCGACCGCGCAGGAAGCTTGTATGTTTGCGACACACTCAATCATCGCATTCGGAAAGTGGATCTGGGGACCGGCGTAATCAGTACCTTTGCGGGGACGGGAGAGAAGAAGGCGGCGACAGACGGGGCGCCGATCGCGGGCACTCCGCTGCACGGGCCTCGAGCGCTCGACATCGATGCACACGGCCAGCTCTGGCTGGCGCTTCGCGAAGGTAATGCGGTGTACCGGCTCGATGTCGCAGCCGGAACGCTGCATCACATGGCCGGAACTGGCAAAGCGGGTTTCACGGGGAACGGCGGACCCGCCCGGCTCGCGACCCTTTCAGGCCCGAAGGGACTGAGCCTGGGACCGGATGGCAACGTGTACCTCGCAGATACCGAGAGCCATTCCATCCGAATGATCGACGTGCAAAAGGGAACACTCGAGCTGGTAGCTGGTACGGGGCAGAAGGGCGACGGCCCGGAGGGTAATCCTTTGACCTGCAAGATGGCGCGTCCGCATGGAGTCTTCGTCGATGCCGATGGCACGGTGTACATCGGCGATTCCGAAGCCCATCGAGTCCGCGCAGTGCGGCGTGCCAAGTGACGCGCCGCTGGCTTGCCTGAAAGGGCCCGCTTACTAGAATCCCCTCACCATCCGACATGTCCTGCCGCTTTCTCATCCTCCTCGCTGTCACTGTAATCCTGAGCAGTTGCGCCTCGCTCACCCGTGAAGAAATCGCCCTTGTGCAATCCCGAGGGGTCCCCGCTCCGGTGGTGTCCAAGCTGCAGCACGACGATCCTTTGACGCCTCGTGATCTCATCATTCTCTCTCAGCGGGGTACTCCCGACGCATTGATTATTCGCGCGCTCGAAGGGGCGGGCGTCGACTATCTGGTTAATCAGGCCGACGTGGTGCGGCTGAGGCGTGCGGGCGTTAGCGCGCGCGTCATCGACGTGCTGCTCCTGGAATGCGAGCGCTTTGCCCGGCTCTACAGCGAGCCTGCTGTGGACGTGAGCTATGGGATGTGGTGGACGGACGCGGACTACTACGGGCCGTCGCATTACTACGGCTGGTAAGGCACGCGCGCGGATATCCGCGTTCCACATGGCATTGCCTCGCAGGGGCGCTTTGCTGCACGTTCCACTCCAACTTCCTCCTTCTGCATGGCTACTATTGCTCTCCTCGGAACCATGGACACCAAAGGCGAGGAACACGCCTTCGTAGCCGAACAGATCCGCAAGCGCGGGCACCAGACGCTGATCATCGACGTCGGCACGATCGGTGAGCCGCAGGTGCTGCCCGATATCACGCGCACGGAAGTCGCCCGGCTCGCGGGTGTGGATCTCACAGTGGTCGCCGCGCGGCAGGATCGAGGCGAAGCAGTCGCCGCGATGAGTGCGGCGGCGCCCGCAATGCTGAGCAAGCTGCAGGCGGAAGGCCGCATCGATGGCGTGATCTCGCTCGGCGGCGGCGGCGGAACCGCGATCGGCACCGCCGGAATGCGCGCCCTTCCACTCGGCTTCCCGAAGTTGATGGTCTCGACCTTGGCCAGCGGTAACACCGCGCAATACGTCGGCGTGAAGGATATCGTGATGTTTCCCAGCATCGTGGACGTCGCCGGGCTGAACCGCATCTCGCGGCAGATCCTAACCCGCGCCGCGGGCGCGATCTGTGGCATGGTCGAGGCGCAGGTTCCGCCGGCTTCGGACAAGCCCGTGATTGTCGCAAGCATGTTCGGCAACACGACGGAGTGCGTGCAGGCGGCGCGGGAGATCCTGGAGCACGCTGGGTTCGAGGTGCTGGTCTTTCACTCCACCGGGATCGGTGGTCGCACCATGGAGTCGCTCATCGAGTCCGGTTTGGTGAGCGGGGTGCTCGACATCACGACTACCGAATGGGCGGACGAACTCGTGGGCGGATTCCTTGGCGCCGGGCAGCATCGGCTGGAGGCCGCAGCGCGCCACGGCGTACCCGCGATCGTCACGCCAGGGTGCCTCGACATGGTGAACTTCCACTCGCCCGAGACCGTCCCGGCGAAGTTCGCGGGCCGCACGTTCTACCATCACAATCCACAGGTGACGCTGATGCGGACGAACGCCGAGGAATGTGCGGAACTCGGAAGGATTCTCGCTGCCAAGGTGAACCTCTCGACGGGTCCTGTGACCGTGCTGCTGCCGCTGCGTGGGATCAGCGTGATTAGCCGGAGCGGTCAGCCCTTCCATGATCCCGCGGCTGACGCGGCACTCTTCGAGGCGATTCGCGCGAACGTGCGGGAGGGCATCCCGGTGGTCGAGATCGATGCGGAGATCAACTCGCCGGTCTTTGCCGCTGCTTGCGCGGAGACCCTGCTCGCCTCGCTACAGGTACGGAGTTGATCCTCGACCGGCCTTGTAGTCGCTCTAGGTAACAGCTGGGAAGCCGTCACGCATCGAGGCCCAGGGCTCCTCGGTTGACACGTCGACGACCGCCGGGTCGTCCGCTTTCGCCGGTGAAAGCATCGCGAGAAAGACAAGCGGCTCGTCGTGCGGATTGTACGTGCCGTGGACTTCGCCTTTGGGGATGAAGACCATCTCGCCGGGGCTGAGAATGCGGTGCTCCTTGCCGATCCACTGCTCCGCGCGACCCGAGATCACGTAGATGATCTCCTCGCGCGTCGGGTGCGTGTGGAAGGGGTGCGAACGGTGCGGCTCCATGTTCGCGCGCACGAGCAGCAGCTCCTCATTCTGTACAATGTCCTCGCGACAAAGCCACTCTTCGAGGGTCCAGGGAGACTGCACGCGGACCGCATCCGCAGCGGTGACGAAACGTCTGAGCTTCGTGTCCATGACGCTACTTGCCGAAGGTCTTCGCTGCCGGGACCGGGATCGCCTTGAAGCGCTTGGTGATGTCGATGAGCGACTGCTCAACGCCCATGCGCTCGAGGCTCGACGCGCCGACGAAGCCCACGCACTCGGTACGCTCATTCACATAGGCCGCATCCTCCGGCGCGCCGATCGGCCCCCCGTGCGAGAGGAAGAAGATGTCCTTTCGCCCAGTCGCTTTCGCGCCCTCAATAATGCTCTGGGTTCGGCGCACCGCATCGTCGATCGAACAAACTGCGCCGCTCACGCCAATCGACCCGCCGACCGTGGTGCCCACGTGCGCAATGATCGCATCCGCTCCGGCATCCGCCATCGCCTTGGCTTCCTCCGCAGCTCCGACGTACACGATGCTAAAGAGATCCATCTTCCGGGCCAGCGCGACCATGTCGTACTCCTTCTGAACACTCATCCCGGTCTCTTCGAGAACCTTGCGGAAGTGTCCATCGACGATCGTGTGGGTCGGGAAGTTGTTCACCCCGGAGAAGCCCATCTCCTTCACCTTACCCAGCCAGTGCCACATCCGGCGGCGAGGATCGGTCGCATGCACGCCACAGATCACGGGGATCTCCTCGACCACCGGGAGCACCTCAAATTCACCGATCTCCATGGCCACGGCATTTGCGTCACCATAGGCCATCATCCCCGCGGTTGAGCCATGTCCGGACATCCGGAAGCGCCCGGAGTTGTAGATGATGATCAGATCCGCCCCGCCCTTCTCGATGAACTTAGCGGAGATCCCGGTGCCGGCACCCGCGGCGATGATCGGCTCTCCGCGGTCGAGCGTAGCCTGGAGGCGGTCGCGGATTTCCTGACGGGTGTACGGGTTACCTTTTCCGGTCCAAGGGTTTGGCATAAATAGGGAGCAATGAGCGTGTCTGCGGAGGCAAATGGAAAAGCACGGGGGTGAGAAGCCTTTGTGGTTCCACAATAGTGGCGCGTGGATTGAATCGTGCCTGGCGAGCCGCGCCTTCGCGCCAGGACTGGGAACCCGCCTGTTGCTACTTGCTCGTCAGAGCGCCGTGCATGGTCTGCCAATCATCGAGATTGTTCAGATCGATCGCACCCGGGCTGATTGCGCCTTCTTCAGTCGCCCCGCACGTGCCGAGGATGTCCTTCCGAACGTCGTCTCCGTGGATGTAGCCAGCGATGCCTGCGTTGATCCGAAAGATGTTTGCCTTGTCGAGGTTCACGCCCGGATAGCTTTTTACCCAGGACTCGAACGCGAGATACGTGGGCTTCTTGTCGCGGATGAACTCCCGCGCCTTGTCGGGATCGATCCCAAGCCCCTGCAGCACCATGTGATCGTACCCGGGCCCGATATCCTTGTACCCATCGGCGAGCTGGCCGGTCGCTCCGAGCAGCGCCTTCAGCCAGATACGCGGGAGGTGAAGGACGCCGAGTGGCCCAGAGGTGCCGGAGGAGATGAGCGGAACAATCTTTTCCATAGAGCCGACGATTGTGGATAAGAGGGAAAATCTGTCCATGCACAAAATCAATTCACCCGATGGTCGCGATATAGAGGCGATGGAAAGTACCGCGCCGTCTCGCTCCGACCTCGCAACAACAACCCCCGGTGATTCTGATGCAAACCGGCGCGGCGGGATCTCGCTGTTTACTGCGACCTGTATCGTGATCGCGAACATGATCGGCACGGGGATCTTCACGAGCCTCGGCTTTCAGGTGGGCGACCTTCCCTCGGGATTCACGATTGTCGCACTCTGGACACTCGGCGGTCTTTGCGCACTTTGCGGCGCGCTTTCCTATGGCGAGCTGGCCGCGACGCTTCAACGCTCCGGCGGCGAGTACCACTTCCTGTCGGTCATCTTTCATCCCGTGGTTGGTTTTGTCGCGGGCTGGCTCTCGATCACGGCCGGCTTCGCAGCGCCGGTTGCTTTGGCGGCGATCGCCTTTGGCCGCTACTTCAATGGCTTCGCTCCCGGGGTGGATGCGACCGGGCTCTCCATTGCCGTGGTCGTGGCCGTGATGGTCATTCATCTTTGCGGCGTTGGAATCGGTAGCGCCTTCCAGAATGCGGCAACCATCCTCAAGGTTTCGTTGGTCGCAGCGCTGGTTGTGGCCGGGTTCAGCTTGGGCGAATCGCAGCCGATCTCATTTCTCCCGAGCGCGATCGATGGCCCGCTCCTCGCGAGCACGCCCTTCGCAGTCAGCCTGATCTATGTGATGTACGCGTACTCTGGCTGGAACGCCTCTACGTACATTGTCGGTGAGGTTCGGCATCCGGGCCGCACGGTCCCCCTCTCCATCGCAATTGGCACCCTCATCGTGACCGTGCTCTACGTCGGCGTGAATGCCGCCTTCCTCCGCAGCACCCCGATCTCGGAGATGGCCGGCAAAGTCGAAGTCGCGCACGTGGCAGCGGCGCACATCTTTGGGCCGACCGGCGGACGGATCATGGCAGCCCTGATCTGTGGTGGCTTGGTCTCGACGATCAGCGCAATGACCTGGGTCGGCCCGCGGGTTGCGATGGCCATGGGTGAAGATTGGCGCGCGCTGCGCTGGCTCGCGATCAAGAACCGCACAGGCGTACCAACGTTTGCCATCGTCGCGCAGACCATCCTTGTCGTTCTGCTCATCACTCTGGGCAGCTTCGATGCCGTGCTCACGTACGTGCAGTTCAGCCTGCAACTCTGCTCGTTCCTTGCGGTCCTCGGGGTCATTGTTCTCCGCTTCACCCGACCAGAGCTCCCGCGCCCTTACAAGACGTGGGGCTATCCCATTACGCCGCTCATCTTCCTGGCCGTGAGCGCATGGATGATGGGCCACATCCTACTAGAGAAGCCAATGGAATCGCTCTCCGGACTCGCGACCCTTTTGGTCGGCGCAGTCGTGTACTGGATCTCCGTGCACCGGCGCACGGCTGACCGCAAGCAGGCAGGATTGTAGCACCAGCTTTTTAAACAGCGCGCGGCCTCTTCCGCCGTTCGCTGCGATCCCGCTTCTGTTACCATGATGAACCGCCGCGTCCTTCTCGCAATCCTACTGCTCGCTGCCACTGCCCTCCCGACTTGTGCCCAGTCGATCAACGAACAGGCACGCTTCCTGGCTGGCATGCGGGTAAACGATCCCAGCCTGACGCAACTCGCGGGTGATCCTCGCTGGGCGCTCCACGCCACAGAGATGGATCGATCCTGGGGTCGCCAGCAGGAGCGCCAGATCTCGCAGGTACGTGCGTGGTCGCAGGTTAATGTTCCGGGCTCGTCTGGCAGCGGGAATGTCTTCTACATGTTCAGCGGACCCGATGTCCTCTACGCGCAGGCCTTCTTCCCGAATGCGTCCGAGTACATCCTCTGCGGTACCGAGCCGGTCGGCATACTACCGGAGCTCGCCACGATCCCGCAGGGGCAGCTGGAGCCCGCGCTCGGAGGATTGCGCCAGTCACTGAAGACGATCCTCTCGTTCCATTACTTCGTAACGAAGGAGATGCGTGTCGATCTCACCCGGAATCAACTCGCCGGCACAACGCCGATTCTCTGCGTCTTCCTCGTCCGGTTGGGTAATACCATCCAGAGCATCGAGTATCTCCAGAGCCCAGCTCCGGGGGTCCGAATTAACTTTACGAGCAGCACAGGCCGCTCCCAGTCAGTCTGCTACTTCAACTGCAATCTCGCGGATGGCGCCTCGAACTCCGCCTTCTTTAACTGGTGCGCAGCTCGCGGACCAGGGATGAGTCTGCTCAAAGCGGCCTCCTACCTCATGCATGGCGGGGGCTTCTCCAAGGTGCAGACTTTCCTGCGGAGCAACAGCAGCGTGATCGTACAGGATGATTCCGGGATCCCTCTAAGCAACTTCAAGGGCTTTACGGTGCGCTTCTTTGGGAACTACCAAGCGCCCATCGAGCTCTTCGCAGAACATTATCAGGCTGAACTCGCGGAAGTGTACCAGACGGGGAATCCACCTGACCTCGGTTTCGCCTTCGGCTACCACTGGCAGCGCGAGCGCGGCATGATCATGGTCGCCACCCCGCGCTAAGTGCCGAATCGAGCACCAGCCTTACAGGATTGCGGCACCTAACCCGGATATTTCACCCGTGTGGGCAAAAAGTTAGCGAAGTCCTTGCGGTAAACCGCTACTGCTGAGGGTGTTCAAGCCAACCAGCAGAAAAGACTTCGCTAATGCCAAATCGTACCCACACCGAGCTGAACTTTCCAAGCTTTGATCGCCGGAAGATTGAAGCGAACTTTGCCGGTGGGGATGTCTCCAGTGACGGCGGCATCCTGTTGCTGCGACAGGCCGATCGACGGCTCGGGTTGGTCAAAGCGTTGGATGCGGTGCTGCCGGATCCGCGTGATCCCCTCCTGATCAAGCATCGTCAGGTGGACCTTTTGCGGCAACGTATCTACGGCCTGGCCCTGGGCTACGAAGATCTCAACGATCACGACACGTTGCGGCGGGATCTGGCCTGGCAGACTGCTCTGGAACGCAGCGACGAGCTGGCCAGTGATTCCACGCTCTGCCGGCTCGAGCAGCGGGCCGATCGCAAGGCCGCCGTGGCCTTCCACAAAGTCTTGATCGCAAAATTCATTGCCTCCTTCCAGGACGCGCCTCAGGAGCTGATCCTGGATTTCGACGCCACCGATGACCGCGTGCACGGGCACCAGGAAGGCCGCCATTTTCATGGCTACTACGGAGACTGGTGCTTTCTGCCGCT
>JANMSW010000030.1:0-55482 GCA_031389825.1 Spartobacteria bacterium | reverse complement strand
GCACTCCACGGATTGCTCGGTAAACCCACTCGGAAGCGATGCTTCCAACGGACTTTCCTCGCCGCCCGTTGCGTGGCGGATGGACACTTTAGTGAACCCAACCGGTGAGTCAACAGCTTCTTCCCACTTTTCCCGAAATATTGCATTCAGAAAGCAGCGGAAGAAGATATGAACCACCTGCTGGTCTGCCAAAGCGGCCAAAGGTGGAAGCGGACTGATGTGGGCTCAACCCAACGCTACAAAGAGTGGTGGAAAGCCCGGCCGCTTCACGGTTGGACGGGACCCGGTGATCTAACACCGGCCAGAAGTCCAGAAAACCCACACCCAGCCGAAGCCGGGCGCTGCGCACCCTGTGGTGCGGGAAGGACAAACTAGCGCGTCGGGGTGCGTGGTCAACTCATTCGTGGAGGCTTTTTTGGGTGGGAGTGGGTTGGGACTGTTGGTGAGAGGGGCGTGCTACGGATGAAGGGGCGCGTCGGAGAGAAAGGGGTTTAGAGGGGACGGTTGCAGGTGGATTCCGCGATGCTCGCTCTTAGAAACACCGGACAGGAATGTCCGAGCTCCCAGTCAGAGGCCCAGTGTTCGGAGACACTCACTCGAGTATATAAGGAGCAGCCCGTTCGGGTATTGGGAACAGCTCGGTTTGGTATCCGCTAGAGCTCAGTTTGCTCTCGGAGAGTGCTTCGAGTCTCTCCGGAGCAGCTCTTTCTACTCTCGGGAGCAGCTCCTTTCACTCTCGGAAGCAGCTCCTTTTGCTCTCGGGAACAGCTTTTCCACTCTGGAGAGGAGTTCGTTTTGCTATCCGATGGAGCGATCCTGGTATCTGCAGCAGCTCGGTTCACTCTCGGTATAGGCACGGAGCAGCTTCGGAGTAGCTCGATATGGTGTCCGGAGAAGCTCGGTTCGGATGACGACGAGCGGTGGCACCATTGCGCCCACGTTTCTAGGTGTGCTTGAACAAAGCACTTCCTGCTCCTCGGAGCTATTCCTGCCTTGACTCGCCATTCATCACGGCGCGGCTGTTGAGTCTAAGCTACTCTCGGGAAAACCGCCCTTCGACAAGACTGCGGAGATGCGACTGGAGATTGGGATCAGGCAGCCGTTGTAACACTTCATCCAGAAATCCCAAGACGATGAGTTGCAGGGCAATCTTCGTCGGGATGCCGCGAGACTGCAGATAGAATAGCTCCTCGGCATCGACCTGCCCGCTCGTGGCTCCATGGGTGCAGCGCACGTCATCGGCTTCAATCTCGAGACCCGGTGCCGAGTTTGCTTCGCAATCGTCGCTGAGCAGTAGATTGCGCACCTTTTGATAAGCATCGGTCTTGTGCGCACCGTGATCGACCCGGATGAGTCCGGCGAAAATCGTGCGTGCATGGCCGTCGAGGGCGTTCTTGTATAGGAGGTCGCTCGAGGTGTTCGGTACCTCGTGGATCTGGAGGGTTCTTTGATCGACCTCTTGCTGGCCGTCGGCGATCGACAGGGAGAGCATGTCACTGCGACCTCCAGGCCCCCGAAGGTAGCTGACGCTTTCACCGCGCACGTACGCACCTCCCTGATTGAGGTTCAGTGCCACGGCAGCGGCATCCCGGCCGACTACCGTGTTATTGATCTGAACAGCGAGGGTCTTTCGACTCCAGTTCTGAGTGCAGACGTAGGTCACCTTGGCACCCGCCCCGAGCCAGAGATCATTTACCCCACAAGCCATCCCCGCGGCGTGCTGATCGGACGACTCAAAGTGATCAAGTAGCGTCACCTTGCTCATCTCTTCCGCGATCACCAAGGTATGGGGAAAGCAGGATCCGTTGTCGCCTTCCAGCCAGTGGAAAGCTTCCACGGGAAGATCGATCTCAACGCCACGCGGAATGTAAAGGAAGGTTCCGTTACTCACCCACGCCTTGTGCAGGGCGGCGAACTTTCGGCCACCGAGCCGGGCTTCTTCCCTCATGAAGTACTTGCGGAAAAGCTCGTCGTGTTCAGACGCGGCTTGCCCGAGTGGCTTCCAGATCACGCCTTTTTGGCGAAGTGAATCGCCATGAGTGTCTTGCGCAAGGAGTTGATCGTTGGCGAAGACCATGCGACCCGCAGTTGCAGCAAGGCCTGCGGAGCGCAAGAGCAGGCGGTTGCGAGCCGACTGATCAAGCTCCTGAGGTGCACTATACGGGTCTGTACTGACGTGCTTGAGCGAAGAAAACCGCCAGGTCTCATCCCGTCGGGAAGGAACCGGAAGCGCCTCGAAGGCCTCCCAGGCCGCCGCTTGCATCTCACGGTACCAGCGAGGGCGTGAACTATCGTCGGGCAGAGCCCCCGTGAGCCGACTGCCGAAAGCGCCTGCGAGGATGGTGCGTACCTGATCTAAAACAGCAGTACTCATGGACGTGAATTATCTCTCCGTCTGCAGTGCCGACGATTAATGGAACCAGCGGACCGCAGTGTGCGAGGAGAGAAAAGATCTAGCCGACCGAATCTTCCATTTCGAGATCGATCAGTCGCTTCAGTTCGACGGAATACTCCATTGGAAATTGGCGCACGAGGTCGTTGACGAATCCGTTCACAGACAAGCTCATCGCCTGACCTTCGGAAAGACCGCGCTGCTGCATATAGAAGATCTGCTCAGCGCTTACTTGCGAGACACTCGCCTCGTGCTGCACGACGTTCCCGGTGCCGCGCACTGTAATCGCAGGATAGGTATCAGTGCGCGACTCGTGATTGATCAGCAATGCGTCACATTCTGTGTTGTTCTTGCAACCCTTCAGGTGCTTGGGCACATGGACCAGACCGCGGTACGTAGAGCGCCCTTTTCCGATCGAGATCGACTTGGAGATGATGTTCGAGGTGGTCTCATCCGCGGCATGGATCATCTTCGCGCCGGTATCCTGATGTTGCCCGTTATTCGACAGTGCTATGGAGATGACTTCGCCGCGAGCCTTCCTGCCTTTTAGAACAACGCCAGGATACTTCATGGTCAGGCGCGATCCGATATTGCAATCGATCCACTTGATCTCCGCTTCTTCATGAGCAATGCCGCGCTTTGTCACCAGGTTGAAGACATTCGCGCTCCAATTCTGAACAGTTACATACTGGATCTTCGCACCCTTCATCGCCACGAGTTCCACCACTGCAGAGTGGAGGGTCGCCGTTTCAAACTTCGGCGCGGTGCAGCCCTCCATGTACATCAGCTCCGAGCCTTCGTCGGCAATAATTAGCGTACGCTCGAACTGTCCAAAGTTCTCGGCATTGATCCGGAAGTATGCCTGCAGCGGATGCTTCACCTTCACGCCAGGCGGCACATAGATGAATGAGCCTCCCGAGAACACAGCCGAGTTCAGAGCACTGAATTTATTGTCGCCAGTAGGAATGACCTTCCCGAACCACTTGCGGAAGATTTCCGGATGCTCACGAAGCCCTTCTGTGGAGCCGACGAAGATCACGCCCTGATCACCGACCGCTTTCTTGATGTTCGAGTAAACGGCCTCTGAGTCAAACTGCGCTTCGACGCCTGCAAGAAACTTGCGTTCCTGCTCAGGGATTCCGAGTCGCTCAAAGGTCCGCTTTACGTCGTCAGGAACGTCTTCCCAGGAGCGCGTAGGACGTTGGCCGTTCGCCAGATAGTAGCGGATCTTGTCGAAATCGATCGCCTTGAGATCTTCGCTCGCCCAGCTCGTGGGCATTGCCTTGGCGTAAAAGGTATCGAGCGCTTTGTGACGAAATTCGCGAATCCAATCTTCCTCACCCTTGACGTTCGCGATGTAGTCTACGGTGTCGTGGGAAAGTCCGACACCGGCGTCATACTGGTGCTGTTCGGGATAGGAGAAATCGCCTACGCTGCGATCGATCTCCAGCTGGCTGACAGTTTCTGTAGGCATGAATAGTGACCTCGTAAGTATCGTTAGACTGATGCCGTGCTGAGTGCCGCGGCGTTCTTATCCTGCTCGATTTCTTCCCGGATGAAATCGTACCCCTCTTCCTCCAGCTGGAGGGCGAGCTCGGGGCCGCCGGTTCGGACAATGCGCCCCTGCACCATGACGTGCACGATGTCGGGCTGAATGTAGTTCAGCAGGCGCTGATAGTGAGTGATGAGTAGAATACCGAGGCTTGGTCCCCGGAGCGTATTCACACCGGCAGAGACAATACGCAGAGCATCGATGTCCAAACCGGAATCTGTCTCATCGAGAATTGCATAACTTGGCTCGAGCATTGCCATCTGCAGGATCTCGTTGCGCTTCTTCTCGCCACCAGAGAAACCTTCGTTCACCGAGCGAGCAGTGAAGGCACGGGGCATCTCGAGCATGTCCATCTTTTGGTAAAGGCGCGCGTAGTATTCGGTGGCCTCGAGCTGCTCGCCTTCGGGCAGCCGAGCCTGGAGCGCAGCACGCAGGAAATTTGCATTGGATACCCCGGGGATCTCCATCGGATACTGAAAGGCGAGGAAGACTCCCTTGCGGGCACGCTCATCGGGCTCCATTCCGAGGATATTCTCCCCGTCCAGCAGCACTTCGCCGCTAGTCACGGTGTAATCTGGATGTCCGCCGATGACTTTCGACAGGGTGCTCTTGCCGGATCCGTTTGGCCCCATGATGGCATGCACTTTCCCTTTCTCCACCTCGAGGGTCAGGCCCCGGAGGATCTCCTGGCCATCCACAGTTGCGTGCAAATCTCTAATAACTAATGAACTCATGCTATCGGTCGTTTGGTCGGTTTCGTTGTCGGCAAGATACCGTCCTGAGGGGTCGTGGCGGCGCACTTCGGGCAGAGCCCACGAAAGGATATTTCCTGCTGGGAGATCACCGCATCCGGCGGAAAATCCCACAATTCGGCGAGGTTCAATTCACCAAGCCGGGGCAGGTCGGTCACGGAGTTGCACTGCGAACAGAAGAGATGCGCATGCTCATCGAGATTTGCGCAATACCGGGAGGGCTCACGCTCGTGATTCACGTGCCGTACGAGCCCACAAGAGGCGAGGGTCTCGAGACAATTGTAGACCGTTGCGAGCGAGATCGTCGGCACCTTAGTCTTCACCCGCATGAACACCTCGACCGCGGTAGGATGGTTCCGTTTCCCCATTACAGCGTCGTACACCGCGCGACGTTGCTCCGTGAAACGGAAGCCCTTGCGGGCGATCGTCTCGTCGTAGCTGTTTCGATCGGTTTTAGACACCATTTGGAAGTGCCAATATCCCTTGGATCTGGCAGCTATCAAGAACTATTCTAATTAGTGTCGAAGAGAGGGTCGGCTCCGAGGTCGGGATTCCACGATGTCCGTCAAGCGGGTCCCTAATGGCGTGGGGCAATGGCCTGCGCCTCTGGTCTACCCGGGTCTTTGCCCACTTTGCTCGCAAGATCTCCTCCCCTACTTGCACCCGGACCAACAAAATCCCCACGATCATGGGGCAGCACGGACGACAATCTTCTCTATTTGTGCCATTCCGCCCTTTTTGCTCGGCACGCCGCCCTTTTTGCTCGGCACGCCGCCCTATTTGCTCGGCATGTCGAGCTTTCGACACCCCCAGCCGAGCTATTTGCTCGGCGCGCCGCCCTATTTGCTCGGCGCGCCGAGCTTTCGACACCCTCAGCCGAGCTATTTGCTCGGCGTGCCGACTTCAAAGCTCGGCACGCCGAGCTTTTGCCTCGGGTCGCCGAGCAAATAGGGCGGCGCGCCGAGCAAAAAGGGCGGAATGCGGGTTTTGGAGGATCAGCACGCGAGTCGACTTGCGGACGCTGACCAGTGAACGCCGAATATCGCTCCCCTTCAGGGCGCTGTAAGGTGCGTGGGATTACCCAGGCCACTGGCCTGGGCTAAGGAATGGACGGCCGTTTGGGCCTGCAGACAGCCTTTGGACAGCCCTTTGGGCCTGCAGACAGCCCTTGGACGGCCTTTTGGTCCTGTAGACAGCTCTTGGAAGGCCCTTTGGGCCTGCAGACAGCCTTGATCCCTGGCTGAAGGCGGAGTAGTGGGCTGAATTGCTGTTACCCTACTGAGATAGCCCACACTTCCCTGCGCCACAGGTTGCCATATGCCTTGCTAGCTTAGCGGCGTAGGGGGAATCGCAATGCGAGGCAGGCGGAAGGGCCATGATGAAGAGAGAAACCATTCCAGTCGACCATCCGGCGGTTTCTTTCGTCGGACTCCAAGGCAAGTGTCAGTCCCGGAAGACAATCGACTTCCCAGCGTGCAGTAGTACCCGATCTGCCAAGTGATAGCGAACACCTCTAGAGAGGGCCATCCGCTCACAGTCGCGACCCAGTCGGAGCAAATCGTTGGGAGTATGGAAGTGTTCTACCCGGATGACCTCCTGATCGACAATCGGACCGGCGTCGAGATCGGCGGTGACATAGTGGCACGTTGCGCCGATCAGCTTCACTCCGCGTTCGAAGGCGCGCTGATATGGATTGGCTCCAACGAACGAGGGTAGGAACGAATGATGAATGTTGAGGATGCGGCCTGGCCATAGAGCACAAAGCTCCTGGGGAACGATCTGCATGTAACGAGCCAGCACTACGAGATCGGGCTGGGCCTCCTCCCAGAGGGATCCGATGTGCTGGAACGCGGAGGCCTTGTTCTCCGGCGTGACCGGCACGTGATGGAAGGCGATACCTTCACGTTCGACCAAGGTCCGGAAGTCGTCGTGGTTCCCGATTACGCAGGCAATGTCGAAGGCCAGTTCGCCGGAGCGCCATCGCCAGAGCAGGTCGGCTAGGCAATGCCCCAGCTTACTGACCATGAGCACGACGCGCTTTCGGCTCTCCTCAGGGCGGATACTCCACTCGGCACCCATCTCGCTTGCGATTGGCTCGAAGGCGCGGCAGAGCTCTGGAAGAGGAGTCCGGAGGGAAGCTGTGTCGATCGCCATACGGGTGAAAAACCAGCCGGCGAAGTCGTCCGTGAACTGGTGAACCTCTTCAAGATTGCCACCGTGCGCGGCAACAAAGCCGGACAAGCGGGCGAGGAGTCCGACACCATCGGGGCAGGAGAGCTTGAGGAGTGTGGTAGGCATGTTTCCGAGCGGGGGAGGAAACTTCCGCCAGGCGGCAGACCGGTCCAGCACAAACGCGGTCATTACCAGGCTCGCCTTGCGTCTCCCACACCGCATAGGATTGAACCCGATGAGCCACATGCCCACGGATGCTGACTTCCAGCGAATCAAGGAGCTGATCTTCGCCGGGAACAAGCTTGGGGCGATCAAAGCCTACCGCACTACCATGGGCGCGGAGCTCGCAGAGGCGAAAACGGAAGTTGAGATCTTGACTGCGGAACTGCTCGCTTCCTCACCCGAGCGTTTCCGGGATGGTCCGGCGCGAGGTCGGTCCTTTGCGGCGGCATTGGTGGCGCTTGCGGGCATCGGCGGCGTGGCCTGGCTGCTCCTGCGCTAGGCTGTACACTCGCGCCTCGACGACGAGCGCGGCGGGATCGTACAATTAGCCGATGGCTGCAACTTCTTCCACCATGCTCGAGCTCGGGATCCGGGCTCCAGATTTCTGCCTGCCGGATGTCGTGACCGGCGAGTCAGTGTCGCTCCACGATTTCGCAAACAAGAAAGCGCTGCTCGTGATCTTCCTCTGCTCGCACTGCCCTTATGTCCATCACGTGCAGGCGGAGCTGGTCCGAATCGCCAAGAAATTCACTTCAGAGGGACTCGCGATTGTGGGAATCACCTCCAACGATGCCGAGCGGTATCCCGACGATGCTCCAGGGATGACTGCGCTCTTTGCACAGGCTGCGGGGTTCACTTTCCCGGTGTGCTACGACGAAACCCAGACGGTGGCGCGAGCTTACAACGCGGCTTGCACGCCGGATTTCTTCCTCTACGGGCCAGACCGGACCCTTCTCTACCGCGGGCAGATCGACGACACGCGGCCCGGCAAGGGCGTGTCCAATGGCGCAGACCTACGGGCGGCAATCACCGCCGTGCTGGATGGTGGCAAGGTGCCCTCAGAACAGCGCCCGAGCGTCGGGTGCAGCATCAAGTGGAAGCCCGGCAACGAGCCGAACTACTACCAACGCGCTTAAACTGCGCTAGCGTAGGAGCCTCGTGGCTCATCCCGCTCCATCCTCGCCTCAAAAGCACGCCCGCGGCGCGGTGGCGAATCCACCGAACCGCTTCGAACGGCTGGAGATGTCGCTGGAACCCGAGGAAGAGGCGGAAGGCGCAGGGGTGCGCACGATCTTCCTCCGGGATGCCTCACGTACGGTGATCTCGTACAATGACAGTCCGGACATCTCCTTCAGCGCGAGTCTGAACGTCTACCGGGGCTGTGAGCACGGCTGCGCCTACTGCTACGCGAGGCCTTCCCATGAGTATCTCGGGCTTTCGGCAGGCCTGGATTTCGAGTCGAAGATCGTCGTTAAAGAGCAAGCGCCAGAGCTGCTCCGACAGGAACTCTCGGCGCGCAAATGGAAGCCGCAGACGATCGCGATGAGCGGGATCACTGACTGTTACCAGCCCATCGAACGGCGGCTTGAACTAACCCGCCGCTGCCTTGCGGTACTCGCAGAGTTTCGAAATCCAGTGGGCGTTATCACAAAGAACCATCTCGTGACCCGCGACATCGACTACCTCCAGGAGCTTGCCCGTCATCGCGCAGTTTCAGTGGCGCTCTCGATCACGAGCCTCGATCCCGAGTTGGCAAAGGTACTCGAGCCGCGTGCCTCCCCGCCTAGCAGGAGGCTCGCAGCGATTGGCGAACTGCACCAGGCGGGTATCCCCGTATACGTAATGGTAGCTCCGGTGATCCCGGGCCTGAACGACCACGAGATCCCGGCCATCCTGGCGGCGGCTGCGGAAGCTGGCGCACAAGGTGCGGGCTATGTGCCACTACGACTACCCTACGCCGTTGCGCCGCTGTTCGAGGAATGGCTGGATCGGCACGCGCCCGGTCACAAGCAGAAGGTGCTCGACCGAGTGCGTGATCTTCGAGGCGGGCGGCTGAATGATCCGCGCTTCGGGTCGCGGATGAAGGGCGAAGGCTTTTGGGCGGATCAGCTGAAAGCGATATTTACCCTCGCGCAGAGAAAGGCCGGGATCCCTGACCGGGTCAGTGACCTTTCCACCGCCGCGTTTCGCGTTCCCAGCGCTCAGCTCGATCTCTTTACGCCGTGAGGGTACTGCGGTGCTGCTGTACTTCCTTTTTGATCAGTTCACGCTAGCATCCCACCGCCTTGACTCCGTCCACCCGCGTGTCCCCAGTCCCGCCTCCTGCAGCGCCCACCGAAGTGCGGCGGCGTTCCCGCTGGCTCCAGTTTAGCCTGCTCGCGGTGGTGCTCTGCTTGCTTTCGCTGGTGGAGCCCCGCGTCTTTCAGTTTGCGATCGAGCGGCTAGTCCGGGTGCTAGCCTGGCGGGAAGGCGCCGAAGTCCGCATCGCAGCCGTGGAGGGCAGCCTCTGGCAACCGGTGGTGCTCCTCGATTCGCGCTGGAGCTATGTGTCCTCTGACTGCTCGCATCTGCGAGTGGATATCGAACGCGCGGAGGGCGTCTTTGAGTGGCGCGACATCCTTGCAAAGACGGGGCGGCGCTGGTTCCGTCAGCTGAAGATCGAGGGCGTGACCGGCAAGCTGCAATGCGATGGAGGTGCGCAGGCGCTGGCTAGCGTGAGAGTCCGCGAGAACGACGTAAAGCGGGAGCGTTCCTGGGATTGGCTCCCTGAGCGGGTGGAGATCCGCAACGTGAACTTCCTGGCAGCGGTGGACGCTAACTTCATTCGGGTGGTGAATGGAAGCTGCCTACTCAGCACGATCGATCAGGGGCACATCCAAGCTGAGCAGCTCGTGGTGAATCAGCCCTGGCTCACGCATACCTTCCGCGATGTGAGGGGGACCTCCGCACTGCAGGGCGCCAAGGTGATCCTGGCGGAAGTCACGCTCGAGCCTGGTATTCAGGTGCGATCCTTCTCGGCAGATCTGCCGGATCTTGCGAACGGCCGACTCGATGCGAAAGCCGTGATCGCTGCCTTTGATGGCACACTCAGCGTGCAGGCGCAGACACTTCGCAGCGACGGAGAACCGGGGCTGGAGATCAGCATTCATCCTTCCAACATCCGAATCGCGCCGCTTGCTAACTTTCTGAAGCTCTCCGAAGCGGCGGGCGGCACTATCCAGACGGGGCGGCTTACCTTCCGCGGCTCGCCGGCCAATCCAGAAAAGGCCACAGCAACGCTGCGCCTGGAGGCAACGAACTTCCAATGGGAGTCGCGGCAGTGGAACTCACTGGTGCTCGGCGCCACCCTTCTGAATCGTCGGCTCACGGTACCCGAGTTGGCCCTGCATCAAGGCGCCAACCGCCTGAATCTCAATGGCGAGGTAGAGCTGCCGAAGACGAACGATTCATGGTGGAACTCGGACTTCTCTTTCAACATCACGGCCCGCCTCGATAACCTGACGGAGCTCTCCGCACTCATGCTCCCGGAGTTCCGCTACGTCGCTGGGAAGATGAATATCGATGGCTCAGTACGCGGAAAGTCTCAGAAGTTCGACGGCGCGCTGATCGTCTCCGGCACGGGGATCACCTGGCGCAACGCTCCTATCGAAGAGTTGCACGCAGCGGTCCGGCTGAATGGCAACGAGATGCAGGTGGTGAATCTCGAATTGCTCAATCAGGAGGACTTCATCCGCGGGCGCGGTGCGATCAACATCCTTGGAGAGAAGCAATACTGGGGCGACGTAAAGGCGAGTATTGGCGAACTGGCCAAGTACGAGGCCATCCTGCGGCCGCCTATCGTGCCCGAACCTTTGGCCGGCGGCGGCTCAGTGACGTGGTCAGGCAAAGGTTCTGCCAAGGGACACTCCGGCACCTTTTCCGCGCGCCTTCAGCAGCTTCGGACGCTGGGCGCTACGGCGGCCATGTTCCACCCGCTCAGTGCCATGCTCGACGGATCGTATGATCCAGAGCGGATCGACTTCAGCCGCTTCTCCCTGGCGGATGACGAGTCGGCCTTTAGCGCGAAGGTGATGCTTGGAAACAAGGCGCTCAGTCTCGCCGAAATCCGTCTCACGCATCGCGACGAAGTCTGGCTGGAGGGCAATGCCATCCTCCCGCTGGACTTCCGCCGAGCCTGGCCGACCACGTCGCCGGCGGCTTTGCTGACCGATGGGGTAGCGAGCAAGGTAGATCTTGTTGCGAAGAACCTGCAGCTGCGCGGGGCCTCGCGGCTGACCGGCTGGAAGTGGCCGATTGAGGGCGTGGTCAATGGGAGCATCAAGGCGGAAGGGCCAATTGGGGCGGTGCAATCGTCGGGCACGCTGACGCTCAGCGGTGGGCGAATTCCTTTCGGATGGGAAGGCGATCACCTGGGTGCGGTCGATGGGGAGATCAGCTTCGCCGGGCAGACGCTTACCATCAACGGCTTCAGTTGCCGCCATACCTCAGGCAGCTACCTTGCCTCTGGGAGCATTGATTTCACGAACATTCGCGACACTCAGCTCAACCTCGCCGTCAGATCTGACGACTTCCAATTCCGCACTTTCCCAGGGCTCAAAACTGCCGCAGACGAGAATGTCGCGGCATTGCTCGCGCTCGATCTGCGAGTGGCGGGCGCCGCAAGTGCCGCTGACGTGACCGGGACCGCCCGAGTTAAGCAGCTTCGCCCCGAAGGCAACTGGGATCTCGGCACGCTCTGGTCCGGTGAGCCGAATAGCCCGCTCCCACCCCTCGTCAGCTACCAGACACCTCCTTATTCCAACTGGAAGCTAGCCGTACGCACGGAACCGGAACAACCGACCAAGGAAGCCCCACGCGATTTCGCAAGTTCAGGTACAGGTGGGGGCGAGGTGGTGGCCAATCTGCACCTTGCCGGGACCGGAGCACAGCCGCTCCTTTCTGGAATGGTTGAGATCACCAATGCGATGGCACATGTGAATGGGACGGAGCTCTCAATCGAAGCTGCTCGTCTGGATTTCCGCGCCCATGCGCCACGCGACCCCGGTATTCACCTCCTTGCCCACAGTACCGTCGCGGGTGAGCCATTCTTCACTCTGGTGACCGGGACGCTCACACATCCCATTCGAGTAATCGACGCCGCCACTCCCCCGCTTGTCGCCTTAGCCTCCGCTAGTCTCACGAATCAAGATCGGGCACCTTCGGCTGTTTTCGCCATGGATCTCAACCTCCCTGCGCTGCTGGAGATCGAAGTGCCAGTATGGCCCGCCATTACCACGCCGGCCGACCCGCCTATTGCCGCTGAAGATCCGGCTGCGCCACCGCCTGCCGAAGCGCCCGCAGGTCCACCCGCCGAGCCTGTGCCGCCTGTGGTCTCATCCGCCGTCCCGGTTGAGCCCCCTCCGTCCCCGACCGGCCTCTAAAGAACACCGTACGCGGTCTTCGCTTACACGGGGAAGGCTTCGCTCAGCGAATCATCCAGCAGTCCCTGCCGGACTGCATAGTGCACGAGCTCTGCAGTGGTCTTGATTCCGAGTTGCTCCATCATCTGGTACTTGTGCGACTCGGCAGTCCGAGTGGAAATGTTCAAGCGCGCGGCGACTTCCTTCATGGTGAGTCCAGTGGCGACGAGGCGAAGAACGTCGGTTTGCCGCGGGGTCAGGGTAGCGTGGCCAGCTCTAGGGGTTTTACCACCGGGACTTGCGAGGCAGAGCCCAAGGACACCACCGGCGATTCGCGGTGACACATACACGCGCCCGCCCATGGCCTCCTCTATCGCCGAGAGCAGTTCCTCGCCCGCAGCGTTCTTGAGTACATAGCCGGCAGCACCGGCTTTCAGTGCACGCACAGCCACCTCCATGTTCCCCATCATGGTGAGGAAAATGACCTTTACCTGCGAGCCCTGGAGGCGCAGTTCCTGGAGGGCGCGGATTCCGTCGCAGCCGGGCATGGCGATGTCGCTGACCACGAGATCTGGCTTCAGCTCGAGTGTTTTCTCCACCAGCGCCGCGCCGTTCTCCACCGTTGCCACTACTTCACAACGCTGTTCCAGGAGACGGTGCAAACCCTCCAGGACGATCGGGTGGTCATCCGCGAGTAGGATGCGAGGGCGGTTCATAACGAGCTAATCTCCGGGAATCCCGACCTCGACACATGTGCCACCAGCGCTCCGTGGTGTCACGGAGAAAGAGCCGCGGAGCACATGCGCACGCTCACGCAAGCTGATCAGGCCCAATCCCGGACGCTGCCCAGCGCGGTCCTCGACCACGCCCACGCCGTCATCCTCGATGCGCATCAAGATCCCCTCCGGACCTCGGGTAAGCGTAACGGTCGCGCTGCTCGCACGCGCATGCTTGCAGACGTTACGAAGTGCTTCCTGGGCGGCACGGTAAAGGCAAAGAGCGACGTCCGATGAGACGCGGCCGGGGTCCGATTCCACGCGGTAGGCCACGCGGAGTCCGTTGTTCGCAGTAAACTCGCGGCAGAGGGATTCCAGGCAGGCGCTCAGCCCGGCGAACATCAGCACGGGCGGATGCAGCTCGTGAGAAATGGCGCGCACGTCGTCGGCGATGCTCACGGCGCTGGCCCGCAGCTTCTCGATCCCGGCTTCCACCACAGCGTGCTCACCGGCCCGGAAGTCCCGCTGGAGATTGCTGAGCGAGATGGCCTGCGCAGCGAGCCGCTGGCTGAGATCGTCGTGCAGCTCCTGCGCGATACGACGACGCTCTTCTTCCTGCGCGGAGATGAGCCGCCCGGCCAGTGCACGGACTTGCTCGTGACTCTTCTGTAGTTCCTCCTCAGCCTCTTTCCGTGCGGTGATATCACTGTGGCAGATCACGGCTCCTCCCGCATCTCGCCGGAGCGCGAGCACACTGAGCTCAAACCACGATGCTGCCTGCTCACTCTCCACCGCATACTCCATGCGGAAGTCCTCGCGCCGCCCTCCGAGGACTCCCTCCAGCCCTTCTCGGAAAGCTCTGGTGGAGTCAGGAATCGCGTCATTCGGATCCGTCGCAGGTGGGAGCAGTTCCTCGCCAATGTTTAGCGGACCCGCTCCGTCCTGCCTCGTCTCGGCCCACCGTCGCTGCCAGGCACGGTTCGCAGTAAGGACTCGCCCTTCGCGATCCACGATCACGATCAGGCTGGTCAGCGAATCGATGACTGAACGGTTCAGCTCCTCACTTACTTTTAGCGCGAGCTGATCCCGCCGCCGCTCCGTAACGTCATGCGCCACGCCGAGGATCGAACGGGGACGCCCATCCGCGCCGCGGGTGAAAACAGTCTCGCGACCAAAGAGCCAGCGATACTCGCCGTTGCGTGCCCGGAGGCGATACTCCAGCTCCATCACGTCCTCGTCCGCCAGTTGGCCGAGCTTCCCGGCATGGGCGAAGACGTTCTCAGCGTCGTCGGGGTGGACGAGTCGGTTGAGCAGATCCCCGCCCATTTCATTCACTTCCTCTTCGGAATAGCCGAGCACCGTCTGGATCCGCCGGTTGCAGAAGACATTCCGGTTCTCCGCGTGTTCGTAGAGATACAGGACGCTCGGCATGGTCTCGGCAATCCGGCGAATGAGCCGCTGGCTCTC
Source organism: Spartobacteria bacterium (assembly GCA_031389825.1). Lineage (GTDB taxonomy): Bacteria > Verrucomicrobiota > Verrucomicrobiia > Chthoniobacterales > Chthoniobacteraceae > JANMSW01. Next base: position 41,029 of record JANMSW010000030.1, on the reverse strand, counting down.
CTCGTAGGCATGCTCCGCCTGCTTCCGCTTGGAGATGTCGTGAATAACCCCACGGAGCCCGGTCGTATGTCCGTCCGGCGCCACGGTCACGGCCATGTGTGCCTCCATCCAAAGGGTCACACCCTCCTTGGTGATCCAGCGGAACTGCTGCGTTCCGAAGCCGCCGCGTGCGAAGAGTTCATCCGCGCTGCGCACCGCGTCCTCGCGGTCATCGGGATGTAGGACCTTCAGCCAAAACTGAGGCGTACTGGTCCAATCCTGCGCGGTGTAACCGAGCAGCTGTTCCACGTTCTCGCTCACATACTCCATCCGGCTCCCCGGTTCGCTGGGTGCTCCGCAGAGTTCCCAGACGATCCCTCGGAAATCGGAAAGAATCTCGTTTACCCGCCGCTGCTCCTGCTCCACAGCCTTGGCGAGCCGTGTCTCCGTCTGCGAGGCGCTACACTTGGCGAGCGCGTTTGCAAATACCTCGCAGATCAGTCGTAGGCGCAGGTGCGGGTTTGCGCCCCAGTGGCCGTACCCACGCACGCAGCCGAAAGAGACGATGTACGTGCCATTCTCCCGCGTACGCATGGGCACAATGAGGAGCGACTTGAGCCGGAGCCGCTGAAAGTGTTCGCGGTCACGCACCGCATCGGCGGGAAGGTCGAAAGGAGCACGGCGGACATTCACCACGTGGCCTGCGTAGAGGGTCGCGTAGATCCAGGGCGCATCTGCGGCCGCGAGATGGCCCGGGAGGTGCGGGATGTTCTCCGCTGCATAATCGTAAAGGATCCTTGAGCCGCTGCCGTCTTCCTCCAGCCGGCAGAATGCCGTCCGATCTACGCCGAAGAAGCGTGCGATGACCTCGAGCCAGGCCCGGATCTTGCCGTCCGTCTCCTCGGGGCCGGCATGCGCAAAATCCGCGAAGAGATCAGTGAGCAGCATCTCGAAACGGAGGCGCTGCCTTTGATGATAGGTGAGCAGCGCCCAAGCGCTTGCGCCAGCAGCCAGAATGAGGACGGCTCCAAATGCAGCCATTGCGATGAATGGATGCCCCTCAAGGAGCTGCTGAGTAGTGTGCGCGATCATTCTCCCCCAAGAGTCATACCGAGACGTTTATGCTCCGGCTCCCCACGGAGAGAACCGTTTCGTGGGCGAGCCTAGGGAACCCTGTGGAATCATGCAAGACTCGCGATTCGTCGGGAATTCATCGTCTGAGGACGCCACGGGACACGTAGGACTGTAGAAGCCGAAGTCCGACTTGGCCTACTGCAGACCATGAAACTCTCGCAAAAGAAAGACATCCGGGTGTTTGCCCGGAACCGGATACGTGAGTTCATCAGGTCAAAACAGCAGCTGCCATCCTCATGCGACGCCGCCCAACATTACCCAATGATGCCGTCTCAGTTCAATTTGGAGTCCTCTATGCTCCGGGAAGGCCCACAGTAATGGCGGCAAGAAGGAAACCGACTCATGGAGGAGCGCCGAAACCTTCGTAGCGCGCCATCTCATATCCCCTTGTCCATCTGACATTTCCCTCATGCTCGACACTAGCGCACGTGTCCTCCTCGCCGATGATCGAGTAGACAAGCTCATGGCGATGGAAGCGATCCTCGCACCTCTGAAGGTGGAGATCGTAAAGGTGCGCTCAGGCGCAGAAGCGCTGGAACAGACTGCCGTCACCGACTTCGCGGTCATCCTCCTGGATGTGCGGATGCCCATCATGGATGGGTTCGAGACTGCCCGACGAATTCGCCAGCAGGCAAGGGGCGCCGTGGTCCCGATTATCTTCGTCAGCGCTGCTGAAACGCCGGAACTCATCGAGCAGGGTTATGCACTTGGGGCGGTTGACTACATTCGAGAGCTCGTCCCCCCCATTCTTCGCTCAAAGGTCTCTGTCTTTGTGGATCTCTACCGTCAGCGAATGGATCTGACGGAACGCAAGATCATCGAAGAGCAGTTGCGCGTGGCGAAGCGCGAGGCGGAGACTGCAAATGCTGCCAAGGACCGCTTTCTTGCAGCCCTTTCCCATGAGCTTCGTACTCCGCTCACGCCCGTAGTCGCTTTACTCCCCACTCTGCTGGAGTCGGAAGGACTCTCCGACGAGATCAAGAACGACTTGCGGATGATCCAGCGGAATGTGCAGTTGGAGACTCATCTCATCAATGACCTCCTCGACTTAACCCTCGTCACGAAAGGTCGGCTGCATCTCAATCTCCAGCGCACCGACGGGCATGCAGCACTTAAGCGAGCTTTGCAGATTACCAGTACCGAGATGGAGGGAAGGGAGGTCGAGTACGAGACGGACCTTTCGGCTGCTGACTTCTGCGTCTGGGGAGACCCTGTGCGCCTCGAGCAGGTCTTCTGGACGCTACTTAGGAACGCCATCAAATTCTCCAAGGGCACGAGTAAGGTACGGGTGGTCTCCAGCAATCCTCGCCCGGCGGTGCTCCGCTTCGATATCATCGATCAAGGGGTTGGACTGGCTCCGATTGATCTGGAGCGCCTCTTTAAGCCCTTCGAGCAGCCGCACGATGCAGAGGGCTACCGCTTTGGCGGCCTTGGTATGGGCCTTTTCATCGCGCAGGCCATCGCAGCGCAGCACGGCACCCAGATCGAGGCTTTCAGCGAGGGACGTGACCGAGGTGCAACCTTCCGTCTGGAACTTCACACCACGAGCGTTGCTCAAAACTGCGTTGCTCCTGCGGCTCTCGGGAAGACCATCGGCCATGGTGGGTTGCGCATTCTCCTCGTCGAAGATCATGTGAATACGCGTCACGTCCTGGAGCGACTGCTGACCAAGAGTGGGCACAGCATCAAAACCGCTGATTCAGTGCAGGCTGCGCTGGAACTCGCCGAGGATAACGAGTTTGACCTTATCATCAGTGATCTGGGCCTGCCAGATGGTAGCGGGCTGGAGCTGATGCCCGCGCTAAAGCTGCGCTACGGGCTGAAAGGGATCGCAGTGAGCGGCTATGGTCGTGAGGAGGATCTACAGAAGAGCCGGACTGCGGGTTTCAGTGCGCACTTGATCAAGCCTCTTAACTTTCATGACTTGGAGCTCACCGTCTCCCGAGTCCTGAATAGTACGAAAGAGGAGTGAGCTCCTGCAGGACAGGCTCCTCCTGCCGGCGATTCGGTTCGCGGATCTTACGACCGGGCTCGGTAAGTCACCGAGCAGGCTCGTGATTTGATCGAGCACGCTCGTCGCCTCGATGAGCGATCTCATAGATTTACCGAGCAACCTTGTAGAATCAGCGAGCGAGGTCGTTGAATTTACGAACGATCTCGTCGCCACGACGAGCAAGCTCGTGATTTCCGGAAGCCCGCTCGTAATTTCTACGAACTCGCTCATGATCTTAACGAACGCGCCAGCTATTCTAGGAAGCGCGCTCGTTAATTTGGGAAGCGCGCTCGTCAATTTGGTGAGCGGTTTAGTTGTAAAGCGGAACTTGGGACCAATGGGATCGCTTGCTTTGCACCTTAACGTAGGCTTACCTATAGCGCCGTGGGTGTGCGCCGCTCTGCTCAATCCTTACTTCTGATCTGCGCACTCGCTCTCGCGGTTGTGCAGTCTTCCGGTATTGGCGCGACCTTCCTTTGTCTGTGTAGCGGTGAGGCTTACGTGACGAGTTCTGCGCTCTGCCATGGGTCTCAGGGTGATCACTCTGAGGAAGATCCCGCAGAGCACGGCTGCGATCACGGCACGACTGAGAACTGCGGGGCTGCGGACCATGAGCATAAGGCTGCGCTGAGGGCGGAGCTCGAGAGTACCCGGAGTAGTGAGGTGAGTGCCCCCGCAGAGTGTCCTGGAACGATTGAGCAAGCGCTTCCGTTCCAGAAGAGGCTAGGAGCGAAGGCGGCAGTTGGTGGTCATCCCGTCTCCTGCGAGCGGGCTTCCAGACCGCCACCAGGGGTTGCAGTGGCGGAGACGATCGTCCTTCGGATCTGAGCTTGGACTGCTGACGGCGATTGGCCGTCAACGCCCACCGGTCGCTGCGCACTCACAAAGCGCAACGCCGATTCTCCCCCATGCTGTCCCTCAGTCGCTCCATGCTCCGATGCCTCACTTTCTTTTCTTCGCCTTCCTAACGGTCTCTGTCGTCTCACTGCTCCCGGGATCTGCCCTGGCGCGTTCCGTCTCGCTGACTCCACAGCAGGCTGCCGAGTACGCAGCGCGCCGCAACCCGTCACTCGCCGCCGCCCGACTGCGCATCGAGGAAGCGCGTGGCCGATCACAAAACGCCGGACGTCTGCGGAATCCGGAACTCGAGGGCGAGTACATGCAGAATCCACGCATGCCTGAGCGCACTGCGGAGATCGCACTCATGCAGCGTTTCCCGCTCACTGGAAGGCTGCGACTGGAGCGGGCGATTTCCCGCGCGGAACTCACCGCTGCCGAGGCGGAAGTGCAGGACGTCGCGCGGCGGACTGCGGGGGATGCCAAGCTGCAGGCGGTGCGCATCCTCGCCAGCCGTGAACAGCAGGCACTGCGGCAGAAGCAGATTGTGAATAGCCGACAGCTCGCCGACTTCACCCGAAGCCGCGCCGCGGCTGGTGAGTCCGCACTCTCGGATGCCACGCAAGTAGAGCTGGATACGCGGCAGCTCGAATCCGAGATCATGCAGCTGCGCATCGAGGAAGTTGCCCTCACCGGTCAGCTCAAACCCGTGCTCGGGCTAAGTCGTGGCGACACGCTGGAGGTCACTGGGAAGCTGGAGGTGGGCGCGGATCTCGGGATCGCCTCTGATCGGCCGGATATCCGCGCAGCACAGGCCGGTATCGAAGCCGCGCAGCAAAGCGCCAGCCTGGCCCGCGCTCAGAAGTGGGACGATGTGGGTGTGGGTCTGGCCGCCCAGTACGAGCGTACGGAAGACGCGCCAGATGGCTACTCGAACGAAACGATGCTCGGCTTTCGCTTCTCCATCCCCCTCCCCCTCTGGAACGACAACTCTGGGCGTGTACGCGAAGCCAACGCGCTCGCCGCGCGACGAGTCCTGGAATCTGCCGCTCTGAAGAACGACATCGCGGGTGAGATCGACGCCGTGCGTGCCGAACGTGTAGAGCTGCTCCGTCTGCTCGGGACGATGGACCGGGATCTTCTGCCAGGTGCAACCCAGCTCGAAGAGCAGCTGCAGCTCTCGCAATCCACGGGACAAACCCCGCTGGTCGAAGTGTTGCGCGCTCGCGATCGACGCCTGCAGATCGAACGACAGCGGCTCGACGTACTTCGCGATCTCAACCTGGCCACGGTACGACACGAGATCGCAAGTGGGCGAATCGTCAGCCGCGTCACCGACCGTGCGGGAAAGTAGCATGGGCACGATGCGCACCATCTTAATAGGAGTCGCCGCTTTGGCGCTGAGCCTGTGCGGCGTCACGGCAGCTGAACCCGCGGCCGCGCCCATCGTGCTCGACGACACGGCGGTGAAGAATCTCGGCTTGGAACTTGTGGACGTGGAGGAGACCACCTTCGAGAAGACGATTTTTGCGCTCGGCCGAATCGAGATTTACCCAGGTAGCGAATCGGTCGTGAGCACGCGCATTCCTGGCCGGGTGGTCGAGGTGTCGGTGAAGCCGGATCACGCCGTGGCCAAGGGCGACCAGGTCGCGATCATCGAAAGCCGCCAGCCGGGAGACCCGCCGCCTACGGTGACGCTCCGGGCGCCGCAGGACGGGATGATCTCCAAGATCTCGATCGTGCCCGGTCAACCGGTGGGACCGGACGATGCACTCGTCTCCATCGTCGACGTCCACGAAGTCTACGCCCGGGCCGAAGTGCCGGAGCATCTCGCCGGTGGGCTGGTACGCGGTCAGAAGGCCTACATCCGTGTGCCTGCACTGCCGGACGAAGTCTTCGAAGCGGATCTCGAGCACACCGGCATTCTCGCCGATCGCGAGAACGGAACCGTGGAAGCCGCGTTTCGGGTATTGAACCCCGATCTGCAGCTGCGCCCCGGGATGCGCGCGGAGTTCTCCATCGTTACTGAGCAACGTGAAGGCGTGGCGTCGGTGCCGATTGCCGCGGTGCAATCGGATGGTCTGCAGCGCTTCGTCTTCGTGGAGGATTTCGGGCTGAAGAACGCCTTTGTGAAAGCTCCGGTAGAGATCGGCGCGCAAAACGAGCGCTTCGTGGAGATCACGGGCGGTGTGCTGCCGGGCGACCGTGTCGTCACGCGTGGCGCCTACGCGCTGACCTTTGCCGGCAAAGGCAACGTGAGTCTGAAGGAAGCACTGGATGCCGCACATGGACATCCGCATGCGGAAGATGGCAGCGAGCTGGCAAAGGGCGAGGCCCCTGCGGGCGGCGCTACCGTCCATGCAGCGCATGGGCCAAGCTTCAGCGCGCTGACCATCTTCTTCGCAGGAACGACGGCGCTGCTCTTTCTGCTGCTCATGCTGAGCCTGATCCGCCGCCGTCCCACCGCCTGAGCCGTGCTGAATTCACTCATCCGGCTCTCGTTGCGCAACCGGCCCCTGGTGCTGGTGATCGCTATCGTGCTGCTCGCCTTCGGCATCCAGACCGCGCGCGAACTGCCGGTGGAAGTGCTGCCAGACATGACCAAGCCGACCGTGACGGTGCTCACAGAGAGCCCCGGTCTCGCTCCCGAGGAAGTCGAGGCACTGGTTTCGCAACCCATTGAAGCCGCACTGCAAGGGCTCGGCGGTCTCACCCGCCTGCGCTCGAGTTCCGACGTGAGCCTTTCACTGGTCTTCGCGGAGTTCGACTGGGGCACGGATATCTACCGAGCGCGCCAGCTTGTGCAGGAGCGGCTGCAGGCGGCCTCGGCGAATCTCCCGGCTAACGTGCTGCCCGCGATGACGCCGGTCTCCTCATTGATGGGCGAAATCCTGCTCGTAGGGCTGCGCAGCAAGGAGGGGAAGATCACGCCGATGGATCTGCGCACGCTGGCGGACTGGACGATCCGCCGCCGCTTGCAGAGCATCGGCGGCGTGGCTGAGGTACTGGCGATCGGTGGCGGCATTCGGCAAGCGCAAGTGCTGCCCGATCCGCATCGTCTCGCGGCCCACAACGTGACCTTCGCCGAACTCGAGGCGGCGGTAGCGAGAGCCGCGAGTAATTCCACGAGCGGCTATCTGATTACTCCGACCCGCGAGATCATGGTGCGAAATCTCGGGATGACCACCGAGCTGGCGGATCTCGGCGCAACGGTGATCAAGACGGTCCAGGACCGCACGATCCTGGTCAGCGACGTCGCAAAGCTCGCGTGGGGCGTCGAGCCGATGCGTGGCGATGCCAGCGTGAATGGCACGATGGGCGTGATCCTCAGCGTCGATAAAGCGCCGGGCACCGACACGCTCGTGCTAACGAAAAGAATCGAGGACGCGCTCGCGGAACTACGCCCCGCGTTGCCGGAGGACGTCGAAGTGGAGATCCTCTTCCGCCAGGGGGACTTTATCCATCACGCCATCGAGAACCTGAAGGAGGCGATCCGCGACGGCGCGATCATGGTCACGATTGTCCTCTTCCTCTTCCTCCTGAACTTCCGCACCACGGCGATCACCCTCACCGCCATCCCCCTCTCCTTTGCAGTCACGCTGCTGATCTTCAAATGGTCCGGCGTGAGCGTGAACTCCATGACTCTCGGCGGACTCGCTGTGGCGATCGGCATGGTCGTGGATGACGCCATCGTCGATGTGGAGAATGTTTTCCGCCGACTGCACGAGAATGCCGCGAGCGCCACGCCGCTCTCAAAGCTCCAGGTGGTCGCGAGTGCTTCCGGGGAGGTGCGAAACTCGATCCTCTATGCAACGGTGCTGATCATCCTGGCGTTCCTCCCGCTGCTCGGGCTGGACGGAATCGAAGGCCAGCTCTTCACGCCGATCGCCATCGCGACGATCACGAGCATGGCAGCATCCTTCCTGGTCTCGCTCACGGTTATCCCGGTGCTCTGCTCGCTGCTGCTCAATCCGAAAGCCGCCACCGGGCACGCGGACGGATGGCTGGTCCGCGCGATGAAGAGTTTCGTGAAGCGCACGTTCCTGCGCGTGGCGTTCGATTTACCAATGCTCGCCCTCGCTGCAACGGCGATCCTCCTGGCGGGCGCGGCTGCGCTTTGGCCGCTGATTGGAAAGGACTTTCTCCCGGCCTTCAACGAAGGCAGCGCGACGATCTCTCTCGCAAGCCCGCCCGGCACTTCGCTCGTCCAGGCGAACGAGATCGGTGAAGCGGGCGTACGCTTGCTCCAAGCGATTCCCGAGGTTAAGAGCGTCGGGCGCAGGGCCGGACGAGCGGAGCGCGACGATCACGTCATGCCTGTCTCGGTGAACGAATTCGACGTCGAGTTCCACGAAAGCGAGCGCTCGCGCGCTGAGGTCTTCGCCGCAATCCGCGAGACTCTGAAGACCATCCCGGGCACGTTCCCAAACGTCGGCGCGCCGATTGCCCATCGCCTCTCCCACATGCTCAGCGGCGTCTCGGCTAAGATTGCGGTGAAGGTGTTCGGACCCGAACTCGAGCAGCTGCGCACCACGGCCACGCGGATTTCAGAGATCGCGCGGGAGATTCCCGGGATGACGGATGTGCTGCTCGAGCCGCAGGTGCCGATCCCGCAGCTGAAGATCCAGATCAACCGTGAACGAGCCCGTGCCTACGGGGTGCAGCCCGGCGCAATCAACGAACAGCTAGCCACGCTGCTTGGCGGCAAGGAAGTCACCGAACTTCGCGAGGGCCAGCGTACACTCGCACTCGTCGTCCGCCTTCCGGAGGAATGGCGCTCCTCGCCAGCGAAGATCCGTGAGCTGCCGATCGAGACGGGTAACGGGAAGCGCGTGCCGCTACACCTCCTCGCGGATGTGCGCGAGGCGAGCGGGCCGAACATCATCAATCGCGAGAATGCCCAGCGTCGGTTGATCGTGAGTGCCAACGCGAGCGAGCGCGATCTCGCTTCCATGGTGCAGCGGCTACAGGAGCGCGTGCGCGCGGAGGTGAAAGTGCCTCAGGGATACTTCATCAGCTTCGAGGGGGAATTCCAGGCGCAGGAGGCCGCGACACGGCGCATCCTCTTCCTTTCTGCGCTCGCGTTTCTCGTCATTGCCTTCCTGCTCTACGGATACTTCCGCAGCGCCTCCCTTGCGGCGCAGGTACTGATCAATATCCCACTCGCGCTCATGGGCGGGCTGGTTCTCACCTGGCTAATCGTGGATAACATCTCCATTGCAACGCTCGTCGGCTTCATCGCGGTGGCGGGCGTAGCCGCTCGGAATTGCATCATGATGCTCTCGCACTACCTGCATCTCATGCGGCACGAGGGCGAAGGATTCACCCGCGCGATGATCGAACGCGGCACGCTGGAGCGGCTCGTGCCCGTGCTCATGACCGCGCTTAGTGCCGGCATCGCGCTCGTTCCACTGCTCCTCGCCGCAGGCGAGCCGGGCAAGGAGATCCTCCACCCCGTGGCCGTGGTCATCGTCGGCGGCCTGATCTCCTCCACGTTTCTTGATCTCGTCATTACCCCCGCAGTCTTCTGGCTCTTCGGCGAGCAGGCGGCGGCCAAAGCTCTGCGGCTGGATGCACCAGCCGCCCACTAGAAAACAAACCACCACATGAAAACTACGCTCCTCAGCGCCTTTGCAATCCTGGCCCTTGCCGCCACGCCAGTCTCTGCTCACGAGAGCCTCACCATCGGGCCGAATGACGGTCGCGTCTTCGATCTCTCTTCAAAGACCACACCCCATCTGGAAGTTGGACAAAAGGACGGCAAGTTCGTCATCCACGTTCTCGACAAAGACGACAAGCCCATGCCGCTTGGTGACCGCACTTTGGCGATCACCGCCGGAGAACGCTCCGCCCCGGACAAGCTCAAAGTGGAGAAGAGCGGGGAAACGTTCACCGCACCCATTCCCGAAGGTAAGAAGTACCCGGTCGTCTTCCAGCTGCGCGAGAAAGAAGGCGCCAAGCCAATCAACGCCAAGATGAACTACGACGCCTCAAACTGCGGCGAATGCAACCGCCCCGAGTGGCTGTGCTCCTGCGGAATGGAAGATACCAAGAAGAAGAAGTAGCACCAACAGGGACCAGCGCGCACCTCAGTTCGCGGGACGGCGGCCAGTCGACCTTCGACTGGGTACAACACCGCCGTCCTCCTTTGCTACTCGCCGCCGGACTTACAACCCAGGCCGCGCTTCGAGCCGGTCGCGGCCCTTGTAGATGACTTCCTTGTAGCTCGCGCCAGTTGGAATCATCGGGAGCACGTGCTCGGTGTAAGGGACCATCACATCGAGAACGTATGCTTCCTTCGAGTCCAGCATCCGCTGGATCGCACCAGCTAGATCCTTCTTGTGGATCACGCGCTCACAGGGAACACCGAAGCCTTCACAGATCTTCACGTAGTCAGGATAGATCCGAGCCAGATCCTTAGGATCGCCTAGGAAGGTGTGACCGCGGTTGGACTTGTAGAAGCGATCCTCCCACTGCACGACCATGCCGAGCCATTGGTTGTTCAGGATCATGGCCTTCGCAGCGACGCCTTCGATGTGCGCCAGCGCGAGCTCCTGCACGTTCATGAGGAAGGAGCCGTCGCCGTCGATATCGATCACTTGCTTGTCCGGGAAGGCAACCTTCGCCCCGATCGCCGCAGGATACCCAAAGCCCATCGAGCCGAGGCCCGCAGACGTGATGAAGGTGCGCGGATTGTCGTAGTGGAAGAACTGGCCCGCCCACATCTGATGCTGGCCCACGCCGGTCGTGATGATCGCGTCACCCTTGGTCATCTGCCAAAGCAGCTCGATCGCGTGCTGCGGCTGAATGACGTCGTCTGTGTCGTCGTAGTGGAACGGATACGTCTCCTTCCACTCGTGAATCTGCGCGTACCACTCGGGATACTGGTTGTATCCAGTGAGGCTTTCGGACTGCACCCGCGTACGCCCTGAATTCTCCAGGAGTTCGTTCAGGCGCCCCAGCGCGTACTTCGTATCCGAGACGATCGGCAGTTTGACGATCTTGTTCTTGTTGATCTCCGCGTTGTCGATGTCGATGTGGACGATCGTGCCGTGCTTGGCAAACTCGCTGATCTTACCCGTCACCCGGTCGTCAAAACGCACGCCCACTGCGATCAGCAGATCGGCCTCGTTCACCGCGTTGTTCGCGTACACAGTGCCGTGCATCCCGAGCCATTTTAGGGAAAGTGGATGCGTCTCAGGGAAGCAGCCGATGCCCATGAGCGTAGTCGCCACGGGGATTTGCGTGCGCTCGGCGAACTCGCGAAGTTCCACCGATGCCTCGCCCGAGATGATGCCGCCACCGACATAGAGCATGGGCCGCTTAGCCTGCCCAATCAGCCCGATCAGTTCATTCAGCGCCACATCATCGGCCTTCCGGACGGGATCGTAGCCGCGGAGCTTCACTTCCGTCGGGAAGACAGGACGTGTGAGCTCCTGCTGGATGTTCTTTGGGATGTCGATGAGTACCGGACCTGGACGACCCGACTGCGCGATATAAAAGGCCTCCTTCACGATCCGCGCGATGTCGTTGACGTTTGTCACCAGGTAGTTGTGCTTCACCACCTGCGCGGTCACGGAGAAGACGTCCGTCTCCTGGAAGGCGCCTTTGCCGATCATGTGCTGCGGCACCTGGCCGGTGATCGCCACGAGCGGCACGGAATCGAGGAAAGCGTCGGCAATGCCTGTCACGAGATTCGTCGCACCCGGACCGGAGGTCGCCATGCACACACCAGCCCGGCCGGTGGCCCGGGCGTAACCTTCAGCGGCGAAAACCCCGCCCTGCTCATGACGAGGCAGGTAAGTGCGGATCTTTGTAGAACGCGTGAGCGCCTGGTGCATGTGCATCGAGGCCCCGCCGGGATACGCAAAAATTGTATCGACTCCCTCCCGCTCCAGGCAGGCGACCAGAATCTCCGCGCCGCTCATCATTTCGCCACGCTCAGGGGCAGCAGCCGTCGCCGGATTAGCGGCGGTCTCGGAAGGACTCGTTTGGGTACTCATGCGGTAAAAAAGGAGCCGGAGGATACAAGGACTCCCCTTGTCCGGCAAGCAGCAGATTTCACGCGTTCACGGCGGGTCCATCTGCGCAGGAAGGCCGTACGATCGTGCTAGTAGCTCCTGGGTCCCGGCATGCAGGCCGTCATTCTGGCTACCCCAGCTCCCTCGAGAAGAACAGTGCGCCCCCAGCTGGTCCGCCAGCTGAGGCCTGTGCGAAGCCCGCCTTCTCATACACTCCTCGGGCGCGGACATTCCCCTCCAGCACCTCTAGTGTGATCCGGCAGCAGCCGAGTTCCCGGGCCTTCTCCTCTACTGCAGCAAGGAGCGCCTGCCCGATCCCAGCGCCACGACACTCCGGCAGGACAGCGAGATCGTGCACATTCAGGAGCGGGCGTGCGGCGAAGGTTGAAAAGCCGAGGAAACAGGTCGCGATCCCGACCGCCCGCTCGCCCGCGTAGGCCAGCAGAATGACGGTGGTGGGATGGGCACGCAGAGCGCCGATCAGCCGGGCAAGCGACTCCTGTGAGAGCGGCCCGCCATTCCCCATTGGGTCCAGCGCGTAGGCCGCAGTTAAAGCGAGCACGGCCTCCTGATGGTCGTCCCGGTCGAGTTCTGCTTCGACGATGCACAGGTGCTGCTCCATGAACTCTTCTCGATGGTTCCGGGTGTCCACGAGAAGGAAAATAAGGGGCCGCCAGGCAGCGGCTCTGGGCTCGCGGGCGATCTGCATTTCAAACGCACGCGCCGCGCGCTGTCAGAAACCCTCCTTTCGCCGCCCTCCGCCCCAGTTTTCCTCAGCCTTGGTAGCGAAGAGCTCCGGTGGAGCAGCAATTTGCTCCGGTGTCGGAGCACTTTGCTCCAGCGGAGCAGCAACTTGCTCCGGTGCCGGAGCACTTTGCTCCAGCGGAGCAGCAACTTGCTCCGGTGGAGCAGCAACTTGCCCCGGTGTCGGAGCACTTTGCTCCGGCGGAGCAGCAACTTGCTCCAGTGTCGGAGCACTTTGCTCCGACGGAGGAGCAATTTGCTCCAGTGGCGGAGCAATTTGCTCCGGTGGAGCAGCAACTTGCCCCGTGGGTGAAGGAACTTTCTCCGTCGCCTCGGCAAAGAGGTCCGAAGCAGCCGAAAGCGGCGGTTTACGTCTCTCGCCATCTCTGAGCGGGAAGTTCAAGATGCTCGCCCCTTCCTTCGATACGACTTCAACAGACCCTCCATGGCATACATGAATACTCGTCTTCTCTCCATCTGGCTGCTCAGCACCGTGCTCGTCTGCTCCATCGCTCACGCCCAGCAGAGCGCAGAGAGTCCTGCCGAACGCTTCCGCCGCATGTCACGCGAGGCGGAGGAGAAGGGACTCGCTGAGCCTTTCAAGGGCATCACCACGGATGGGAAGCTGGTGCCGGGTCTCTTTCCAATGCGCTCAACGGGTGTAACCACCGAGCCCGTACGCGAGGCCGCCGCGGCGTTCCTCGACGTGCTCACCGAGGAGCAAAGGAAGAAGACGCTCTTCCCGGTGGAAGACGAGGAGTGGCGGAAGTGGATGAACCCGCACTTCTACATCCGGCAAGGCGTGAGCTTCGCGGAGATGACCGAGCCGCAGCGGGATCTGGCAGTGAGCCTGCTGAGGGCCAGCTTAAGCGCAAAGGGCTTTAAGACCTCCCGTGACATTATGAAGCTCAACGACACGCTCGCGGAGCTCACGGGACGGACCGAGGAGTATGGCCAGTGGCTCTATCATCTCACGGTCATGGGCACGCCCTCCGCGACTGAGCCGTGGGGCTGGCAACTTGATGGCCATCATCTGAACATCAACTACTTCGTCCTCGGAGATCAGGTGGTGATGACGCCGACTTTCATGGGCTCCGAGCCGGTCCGGGCCGAAGGCGGGAAACATGCCGGGACTGTCATCCTGCAGGAGGAGCAGGCCAAAGGTGCTGCGCTCATGCGTGCGCTTGATCCGGCTCAGCGGGCGAAGGCTCTGCTGAAGAGCGAGAAGGGTCCGGTGGATAATCTCACGGAAGCCTTCAAGGACAACGTGGTGCTGGAAAAGGCCGGCATCCGTTTCGCGGATCTCCGGGACGATCAGCAGAAGCTTCTGCGGGAGCTCATTGCCGAGTACGTCGCGAACATAAAGGACGGGCACGCAAAGGTGAAGATGTCCGAGGTGGGCGCGCATCTTGCGGACACATGGTTTGCGTGGATCGGCAGCACGGAGCCGGATAGCGTCTTCTCCTATCGCATCCAGAGCCCCGTGATCCTGATAGAGTTTGACCACCAGCCGGCGATCGCACTCGAGCAGACGGGGAAGGCGACCAGGAAGCACATCCACACCGTGGTGCGCACCCCGAACGGGAACGACTATGGCAAGGATTTGCTACGCCAGCATTACGAGAAGCACCCGCATCATCGCGCGGGCAAGGCCGGCAAGTAGGCGAGACCGCGCAGAGGGGAGATGATGGAGGCGGCAGGTCCGCTTCGCGGACACAGCCGCGCTGTACACAGTAGGAGGGCGCGTCAGCGGTTTTCGATCGCGTGACTGCGCCCTGCGCCTGTCTCGGGTCCCTCACCTACCGCCGCTTCTGCTCGAGTACGGCCTCGATCTTACCCAGCGGCATGCAGTTCACGACGTCCTTCTTGGTTAGCCAGCCCTTGCGCGCCGCACCAACTCCGAACCATAGATACTGAAACTGCGAGACGTGGTGGGCGTCTGGGTTGATGGAGCACTTCACGCCCTTCTCCTTCGCCAGCGGCCACCAGCGCCAATCCATGTCGAGGCGTCGCGGGCTGGAATTCAGCTCAATGATCGTTCCAGTCGCGGCGGCGGCTTCGATGATCGCGGGCACGTCCACCTGATAACCTTCCCGGGCGAGAAGCAGCCGCCCGGTGAGATGGCCGAGCATCGTGATGTGCTTGTTCTCCATGGCCTTGATGATCCGCGCCGTCATCTCGGCCGCAGGCAGGTTGAACACGGCGTGGACGGATGCTACCACGTAGTCGAGCTGCGAGAGGATCTCGTCCGGATAATCGAGTGTGCCGTCCCTGAGGACATCGCACTCGACACCTGCGAAAAGGCGGAACTTGCCATCGAAGCCGGCGTTCATCTCGCGGATCTCGGCGACTTGTTGCAGGAGGCGCGGGGCGTCCAATCCGTGGGCTTGGAAGGAGCTTTTGCTGTGATCGGCGATCCCAAGGTATTGCAGCCCGAGCTCCTGCGCGGCCTCGGCCATCTCCTGCAGAGTGCAGCGCCCATCGCTCGCGACTGTGTGATTGTGGAAGGTGCCGCGGAGATTCCCGATCTCCACGAGATCCGGGAGCGTGTGCTTCTCAGCGGCCATGATCTCGCCGCGATCCTCACGCAGCTCGGGCTCTATGTAGTCCAGCCCCAGCGCCCGGTGGAGATCGGACTCGGAGTAGATGGCGGGAATGGGCTCGGGCGTGCGCTTGCCCTTCTCATCGGGACCCAGGCGGTATTCATTCAGCGTCCACCCGCGTGCAAGCGCGCGGTTGCGGATTACGATGTTGTGCTCCTTGGATCCCGTGAAATAGGCCAGTGCAAAGGGATAGTGATCATTGGCCACAACGCGAAGATCGGCCTGAATGCCGGACTTGAGTCGGACGCTGGTCTTCGTGGCACCGGCGACCATGGTGCTCTCGGCCATCCAGTGTTTCTGGAAGAACTCGGAGACGACTTCCGGGCGCTTCGTGGCCACGATGAAGTCGAGATCGTGCACGACTTCCTTTCGGCGGCGGTACGAGCCCGCGATGCTCACTTGCAGCACATCGGGGTGGTCACGTAAATCGGCCAGGAGCTGCTCCGCTTCGGCGGCGATCTCGCCCATGCGATAGGAGTCGGCGTGCTTGTTGCGAGATTCGAGCGCGAGCAGGATATTGTCGGCAGTCTTCTTGCCGAAGCCCTTCAGGGCGGCGACGCGGCCATCAGCCACTGCCACCTCGAGTTCCGCGATCGTAGTCACGCCGCACTGCTCCCAGAGGACTTTGATCTTCTTCGGCCCGAGCCCCTGCAGATCGAAGAGCTCAAAGAGACCTGCCGGGAACTCGCCCTTGAGCTTCGTGTAGTAAGGCAGCTCGCCGGTGGTCACATACTCCGTGACCTTCTCCGCGATCGCCTTTCCGATGCCCGGGATCTCCAGCAGCGTTCCCTCGGCCACGCACTTATGGAAGTCGCCGGAGAAGGTCTCAAGGGCGCGAGCGCCATTCGTGTATGCGCGAATCTTGAAGACGTTTTCGTCCTTCATCTCGAGGAGGCGGGCGATCGATTCGAGGAGCTCGATCGCGTCCTCTTTGGTGACTTGAGCCATGGTTTCGGGCGGGAAATGTAGGACGGCGCGCAGAGAGGTGTCACGTGCGGGTTTGCTCGCGCGCGGTCAGGCTCCTTATCCGACGGCACCAGCGAGGGTCTGCGTTTGTTCGCTTCCCTTTCGCGTCATTTCGCGTATTTCGCGGACAGCTCGTTTTCCCGCCCCTGCATGATTGCCGTCATCGTTGCCCTGATCGTCATTCAAGCTTACCTCCTCGGTTCCATCCCCTTTGGACTCCTCGTAGCGCGCTCGCAGGGGATGGATATCCGGCAACACGGCAGCGGGAACATTGGGGCGACCAATGTCTGGCGGGTCATGGGCAAGAAGTGGGGGCTGTTCACTTTCTTCTGCGATGCAGCGAAAGGCTGGCTCGCTGTGGTGCTCGGAATGAGCATCGCCGCACGGCTCGCCCCAGGATTGGCTCGCACCATGGCAGACACCGCAGCGTACGCGGGGATCGCTGCCGCGCTGGGCTGCATCATTGGCCATAACTTCCCCATCTGGCTGGGTGGAAAAGGTGGCAAGGGGGTGGCGACCTCGCTGGGCGTGATCTTCGGGATGCTGCCAGTGGCCAGCCTCGTGATTCTAGCGGTGTGGGGGATCGTCCTGAAGCTCACGCGATATGTGTCCCTAGCTTCAATCGTCGCGGCCCTTTCGCTCCCGCCAACGGTGCTCGCGCTCCTTTTCCTCGGCTGGGTGGAAGGCTGGGGTTTCTTCTATTTCGCGCTAGCGGCAACGCTCCTCGTGATCTTCCGACATCGTGAGAACATCCGGCGCCTGATCGCAGGAACAGAGAATCGCTTCGGTTCGGAGGACTCGGAGAAAGAAGCGGATGCGACTGGGCAGGAATGAACTTTTCATGGCAAACGACGGCTTTACTGATGTGGGTATCGTGGGGGCGGGCAGCTGGGGTACAGCGCTGGGGTTGCTCCTGCACAACAACGGACGGCGGGTAACGATCTGGGGACACGACGCCCCTGCGCTGGAACGCATTCAAAGTGCCGGGGAGAACCAAACCTACCTCCCAGGCGTCCCGCTGCCTGCTGGTCTGCGCTTTACCACCGAGCTGGACGAGATGCGCGAACTGCCACTGATCTTGGTGGTAACGCCATCCAAGGCGGTCCGGGAGGTGGCGGCGCGGCTCTCGACTGTAGAGCTCCGGCCAGATGCCGTACTCCTCTCGTGCACCAAAGGCGTCGAGCGGGGCAGCGGCAAGCGGATGAGCGAGATTCTCTCCGAGTGCCTGCCGGAGAACCCCGTGGCCGTGCTCTCCGGGCCGAGTCACGCAGAGGAGGTCGCGCGCCAACGCCCCGCTGCCGTGGTCCTCGGGTGCACGGATGCACTCATCGCCGCGCGTTTGCAGGAGGTGTTCTTCGCACCAGCCTTCCGCGCCTACACGAGCGATGATGTCGTGGGAATCGAGTTCGGCGGCGCGTTGAAGAACATCTTCGCGATTGCCGCTGGCGTAGGTGATGGGCTGGGCCTGGGCGACAATTCCAAAGCGGCCATGGTCACCCGGGCACTCGCTGAGCTGGTCCGGCTGGGCACAGCGCTCGGTGGGCGGCGAGAGACATTCCAAGGGCTCAGTGGGATTGGCGATCTCATGGTGACTTGCTTCTCCGAGCACAGCCGGAACCGTCTAGTCGGGGAGCGGCTCGGCAAAGGCGAGCGGCTCAGCGATATCGTGGCCACCATGCAGATGGTCGCGGAAGGCGTTCCGACTACCTACAGCGCGTACGAGTGTGCGCGGCGGTTCGGCGCTGAGACGCCGATCATCGACTGCGTTCGGACTTTACTCGATGGGAAGGTTTCCGCCCCCGAGGCGCTCGGCAACTTGCTCGCCCGCGAGCCCCGGCAAGAAGCGGCCGCCTCATGAAGAAAGAGCAGCGGAAATCCCGGTGAGCGGATTATGCTCAATACCATGAGTGGGCCTGCTTACTCTCCCCTTCACGATCTCCCAGCGCTCGCGGGAGTTGCTACCTTTGACGACGCACAGCGCACGGGTCTTTCCGTGGAGGACTGCGTGCGCCGACTGAAGAGGTATCACTACGCGCTCAAGCGGCTCCATGGGATCTTCCTCGCACGTCTCACTGCTGAGCCTATCTACGAGCTGAAGATGGCCTTCAGCCTGCACGCGCACTACTGCGCGGAACATGTGACTACGCTGCGCGGACGAGTCGGCGAGATGCGCGAGCCGCCGCTTGGGCTGGAGACCGTGCCGGATGCCGCTTTAGAGCTGTTATTCAATGAGGTGCGCGCGGCACCGACCACCGGCGAGCTGCTGCTCGGCATCTACGGGAAGTGTGTCCCAGCGATCATCAAAGCACTGGAGCAGCACCAGGCAGCAACCAACCCGCTTGCGGATCATCCATCATTGCGTGTCTGTCGCTTTGCGCTCCTGGAGCTTCGCGAAATGTCGGAGTACGGGAGTGCGGCGATCGCCGCAATGATTCCCGAGGGAGCGCCGCATGCAGCCTGGCTGGAGCTGCTGGATCGGTGCCTGGACGCAGCCGGTGGGCTCGCCGGAACGGAACCGCGACTTGAAGGCAATCTCGTGCCACTCCATTCCGCGGAGCCAGTCGCATACGACCGCGTGCCGCGCCGTGATCACCGATTTAGCGATCCCTACAACATGGGAGTGAATGCTGAGGCCTTTCTCTACGATCCGAAACTCCCGCCCGAGCCCAAGGTGCTGATGATGTTCTACAAGCGCCTGCGGGAGATCGATGTCCCTGAGATGATGGCATCGATTATCACCGAGACGCCTGGGAAGCCTTGGGGTTACTACCGTGATATGACGCGTCAGCTCTGGGACGAGGCGCGGCACGCGATGATGGGCGAGGTCGGCTTTGTAAGCTCAGGCATCGACTGGCCAGAGCGCGTGATGGTGAACTTCACGTGGTCGCTCGGATTGAACACCCAACTCACCCCACGTGAACGCCATGGGGTGCTCTACTTCATCGAGCAAGGTCTCATGCCGAAGTCCGGGAAGCGGTTCGAGTGGGAGACTGCCCTGGCTGCACACCACCCGCTCTCCTCAGTCTTCCAGGATTATGACTGGGCGGATGAAGTCCTGCACGCACGCGTCGGCCGGGACTGGTACGTGAGCACCTTTGACAATCCAAAAGAGGCGGTGGAGTGGGGAGACCGCTGCTGGTCCAAGGTCGTGTCTGGCTGGCGCGCATGGCGCGACCAAGGACTCACTGACCACCGTAATTGGTGGCCAGATCTCTATGCCGCAGCCTGCGACAGCCATGGCATCGAACCCAACCCGGCCGTGCTCTCCTTCGCAACCAGCTACGAAACGCAGCGCGCCGACCTGAAAGTGCTAGCAGGCTCGGCGTAACCGAATCTAAGCCCGTGCGAACCGGCACGCGCGCCGGAGGTTCCGGCCTCCGAAGGCCAGACCAAGCACGCCAAGGAGCGGGAGCACCGAGGTGACCTCGGGAATAACGATGATCTGCGCGACTTGGAAGTCACGATATCCAGACGCTGGCTGGCCGCTCACCCTGCCAGAACTCAAGTTTAAGCCTGCGGACAATGGAAGTGACGCCGTCACAGCCGAAACAGGAACAAACGAGGATCCCCCCGGACTTCCTGGTGACGCGTCAAGCGTCTGAGTCGACTGCGTGCCGCTATCAATCACGAAGGAGTAATAACCATCAGCCGGAGGCGCGTCGTTCACAGAGGCGCTTGCCGCTTCGGCTGGAGCGAGATCGAGCACTACAGCTTGTGAGGAGTCGAGCGCTGTGCAGGCCACTGCAACAGCGAGGAACACTTTCGAATAGGTTTTCATAGTTATCCTTTGGGCGACTGACTGGCGCTATTGTTATAGAAACTAGACTCGATGCAAGTCCCTTTTGCAGATTTGCGATAGCAGTGAACGCGCCGGGAGCCGCTACTGATCGGCTCCAGAGGGCGTTATGGCCTTGAGTGCTCGTTCGATAAGTGCCCGCTCTTCGGGGAGCAGTGGGGCACCCTTCGCTGCCTCCAGATAGGGTTTCGCCTCGTCGTGTCTCTCACCGGCACCGAGGAAGATGCCGTAGTACGCCCCTACCGCCGGAATCTGCAATGAAGGACTACCGAGGACTTCCATGATTTCGATCGCCTCTTCGTTCCGACCATGCACGTGCAGAGCGAAAGCGTAAGTGGAGGCGAAGCCAGGATCGCGCGGAGCTTGTGTGTGAAGCTTCTTTGCCTCGGCAAGTGCCTCCTCCACGCGCTCGCCCCGCAGGAGTGAAAGCATCGCCAGGTTGTTTCGAGCTGCCAGATTCTCGGGATCCTGCTCCAGGGTCGCCGCAGCAGTACGCAGCATCCCGCTGGATTCGCCAGAAGATCGATAGCTTTCGTGCAGACGCTGCAAAGCCCATTGCGGCATCGGTGCCTTCGCAGCCGCCCAGAGCGTTTCTCGATAGCCGTCTGTCCACTTCCAACTTTGAGCCATCTTAGCGAGCCGCATTGCAGAAGCTCGGTCTCGGCTCGCTGCGGCGCTCGCCGCAGTCCAATGGGCTCGTGCGTCGGTGTTCGCATCCAGCTCGCGCGCAGCTCGCGCCTGGAAGGCGTGGCGTAGATACTCCATCGATTGCCAATCGCCACTTGCGCAGTGTTCCCGAAGGGCCACCCAATCCTTGCTGGCGAGCAGGATCTCTGCATGCGCCGCTGCGATTTGCTCGTTCGCTACGATGGTCTTCGGTAGCGCTTTTGACCAGACAAGCGCGGCCGCGCTCCGCCCGTTTGCGTTCATCCAGTGCATCAGCAGTGCGGCTTCTTCCGGGTTGCGTTCAGCTCGCTTCTGCAAAGTCGTGAGTTCCGCCTCTACTTCGTTCGGCCGCGCTTTCATGAGCAGCTGAAGATGGGCGATCCGATCGCTGAAACGCGCGTCAGGGCTCCGTTGCAAAGGATCGCTGTGAGCGAAAGCAGCCTGCATGTCCCCCTTATTTAGATGAAAAGTAACGAGCGAGCGGCGAGCGACCGTTTGCATTGATCCACCGCGAGCGAGTTCTTCGAGTGATTGACGCGAGGCGTCACGCTGCGCCCCGTCAGGAGACTGGAGGCGCAGCGTCGCGAGATTGTACTGATGTAGCTCGGTTCCTGGTTCCAGGCGGAGTGCTTCTGCGAAAGCACGCTCAGCTCCGGTGATCTTGCCCGCCTGCAGTGCGGCGGTTCCTTGAAGCGCATAGAATCGAGCCGTCCCACGTTCCTGCGCCGGGACAGCAGCGAGAGCCTGTTCCGCCGAGCCTGCAGGGCCCAGTCGCACCGCCGCGCCTGCCCACGCGAAAGCATCCTCTGCGGAATCCGGGTTCAGCTCCATGAGCCGCCGATGCCAATCCAGGGTGATCGGCGTGTTCAGACGGCTCGTAATCTCCGCCATGGCCCGCGAAGCCGATTCGCTATTCGGATCGAGCTGGAGCGCACGGCGCAGGCTGAGCAGAGCATTGCCCGGCTCGCCCTTCTCAAGAAATACCTGCGCCTGACGAGCCAGGCGGTCCGGCTCCCAGCGGCGATACGCCAAGTTTCCGACCCAAGTGATCAACCCCAGGAGTGCGAGCGCGCAGAGCGGCTTCAGCCACCAGCGCTTTTGTGGGATGTAATCCGGTGGGGATTGAGCCATAAGGGCTAGATTGAGCACAGTTCCTCCCATGCGTCAGCGCCTAATCAGGATCATCCCGGGTTTGGGCGCGCCACGATGACGAATTCCACACGCGATTGGCGGCAGGCGTTCACGTGGACGCTCTTCACCGGACTCGCGCTGATGCTTTGCCTGCATCTTAGTGTGCATTGGATCGGGAATCCGCAATACAGCTTCGGCGTCCTTGTCCCGGTACTCGCGGGATGGACGCTCTATCGGCGCTGGATCATTCGCCCCGCGCCAGTCAGGCCAGCGGGTAGCTGGGCCTGGGCAAGCATTCCTCTGGCGATCGCCGCGTTACCACTTTGGCTACTTGCTCAGCCGAATCCCGATTGGCGGCTGATCAGCTGGCTGCTCACTGCCGATTTCATCGCGCTCGGGCTCGTCGCCTGGACCGCAGCAGGCGGGCTTCCTTGGGCGCGGCACTTCGCCTTCCCTACATGCTTCATCGCCACGGCAGTGCCATGGCCCAGTGCAGTGGAGCTTCCCGTCATCCAGGGACTGATGCTCTTCGTCGCCGGCGTGAGCGTCGCGCTCTTGAACTTCGCCGGCATCCCTGCGCTGCAATTGGGGAATGTCATCGAGATCGGTACCGGCCTGCTCGGCGTCGATGAAGCGTGTAGCGGTGTCCGCTCTCTCCAGGCTGCGCTCATGGCCGCAGTATTCTTTGGGGAGTTTTTTTGGTTCAGCTGGCCCCGACGCGTTTTGCTGATTGGCGCTGCACTCGCAGCTGCCGTTGCGACCAATGCGGCTCGTGCGCTCTTCCTCGCGTGGCAGGCCTCACGCCACGGCCTCGAAGCGGTCGAGCGCTGGCACGATCCTGCCGGCTATGGGGTCATGACCGCGTGCTTTCTTCTACTCTGGGGCATCGCCGTCTCTCTGCAACCAGGCCGCTCTGCGCCGACGCTTGCACTAGGCCTCCCGCCGGCGCGTCTCCTCCCCCGCCCCATCCTCATTGCGCTCCTCAGTTGGTTCGCGCTGGTGCTTGTTGGGACCGAGTGGTGGTTTTGGAGCAGCGGCCCTCCTCCAGGGCGACAATGGACCTTTCGGTGGCCACGGGAGCGGGCAGAATTCCAGCAGGTTGCTATCCCACCGGAAGTAGCGGCCCAGCTCCAGTACGACTACGGCGAAGGTGCCACCTGGAAGGATGAGAAAGGTGCCCAGTGGCTGGCCTACCACTTTCGATGGGGAGCGGGTCCCAGCCGTTCCCGGCTCCTCGCGAGGATGCATCGCCCAGAGAACTGCCTTCCCGCAACCGGTTGGCAGCTTACCCGCAGCGCTCCTGAACTGACAGTGCAGACCGGTCCGCAACTCATCCCCTTTCAGCCGCTCACCTTCCAGCAAGGTAGCCAGACTGCACACATCTGGTTCTGCGCTTGGGAGGACCTGCCGCCCACCTCGCGGCAACGGGACGACCGCAGTATGTCCACCCAGCGGGCTGGCCTCCAGGCAGTCCTCCGCCGTCAACGAAATCTAGGACAACAAGTGCTGCAGGTCGTGCGATTTGGGGAACTGCCGGCGGCCGGTGCAGACACCGCCTTTCTAAAGGAAGCGGCCCCGCTGCTTCAAACCGTTGAGGCTCGTTAGATCTTCCGGCCTTGGAACAAGGCCAGGTATCGATGTAGTCAAGTGGGGGCCCGGGGCGATCACAAACATCACGGTTATAACCTCGCGGCAAAGACGCAGGCTGTGGTCTAACTCACGCCGGTAACTCACCAGCTTCCATGAAGGATCTTCTCAGTCGTGTGACCTGCCTTCTGGCGCTCCTGTTCCTTGCGGCGTTCTCCTTGCACGCGCAGTCGGTAGAATCCGGCAGAACAGTACCCGCAGAGAAGCAGATTCCAGAGCCGCTGAAGGCGTGGGAGTCTTGGGCGACTTGGGATGACGAGCACCGCCTCTGTCCCACTCCCTACAGCGACGCAAAGAAGCACCTCTGCTTCTGGCCATCGCAGCTCGCGCTGGATGTTCAGCAAACGGCAGGGAAGTTCGATCTTACGGTGACTGTCTTCCATGAGACGTGGGTGCCGCTTCCAGGGAGCGCGGACGCGTGGCCGTCTGCTGTGCTGGCAAATGGTGCGGCGGTGCCGGTGGTCGAGCATGCGAGCGGTCCGGCGGTACGTCTGATGGCGGGCACTCATCAGATCGCGGGCGTGTACCGCTGGGCGGAGTATCCTCAGGTGATCCGACTGCCGCGCGAGATCGGGCTGCTTGCGCTCGTCATAGAAGGGCAAGCCGTGGAGTCGCCGGTGTGGGATGCCGAGGGATCGCTCTGGCTACGGCGGGATAAATCTTCGGAGGAGACGGACAAGGATTCACTCCAGCTGAAAGCGTATGCGCTGCTGGAGGATGGCGTCCCGCTCTGGCTGCGGATGGAGCTCGAGCTGACGGTTTCCGGAAAGAGCCGTGAGGAGGATCTCGGCACGATCCTGCCCGCGGGGTGGAAACTCTCAGCGGTCGAGAGCCCGATCCCGGTGGCGGTGAACGAGGCGGGGCGCGCGAAGGCGCAGGTGCGCGCGGGCACGTGGCTGGTGCAGGTGAGTGGCTTTCGCTCCGACAATCCGGTGGAGATCCGCTACGCCGAGGGAGTGAAGCCGGTGGCGGCGGAGGTGCTCGTGGCCTTCGGCGCGCAGCCGCGCCTGCGCATGGTGGAGATCGTGGGTGCCGCGGCGGTCGATGTCTCGCAGGCGATCTTTCCGGAGAAATGGAAGGAGCTGCCGGTGTACCGCTGGAAGACAGGAGAGGCCTTCCGCGTGGAGGAGCGGATGCGCGGGATGGGCGAGCAAAAGGCGGCGGGGCTGTCGATCACCCGCGAGCTGTGGCTCGATGAGGGCGGGCGGGGGCTCACCTTTCGCGACCGGATCACCGGCCAGAGGCAGCAGATCTGGCGGCTGGATGCCGCGCCCGGTCAGCTGCTCGGCTCGGTGCGCAGCAGCGGTGAGGGGCAGCTCATCACGCGCAATCCGCAGACCAGCCAGGCAGGAGTGGAGATCCGGACCCGCGATCTCGATCTCGAGGCCACGGGCCAGATCGAGCGGGCGCAGGGGCTGCCCGCCACCGGGTGGAGCACCGACGCGGAGGCGTTGAACGCTACCCTGAACCTGCCGCCCGGCTGGCGGCTCTTCGCGCTCTGGGGGGCGGATTGGGTGGAAGGGGATTGGCTCACGGCCTGGACGCTGCTCGACCTGTTCCTCCTGCTCATCTTCACGCTTGCGGTCTTTCGCCTCTGGGGCGTGGGTCCGGCGGTCCTGGCGTTTCTCGCCTTCGGCCTTGCGTATCACGAGCCAGGCTCGCCGCGCTTCACATGGCTGGTCCTGCTGGTACCGCTGGCGCTGCTGCGGGCGGTCCCCGCGGGATGGGGGCAGCGGGTGCTCATTGCCACGAAGTGGGGCGTCATCGCCGCTCTGGCCTTCGTGCTCATCCCCTTCATTGCGGGACAGGTGCAACAGGCGCTGTATCCGCAGTTGGAAGAGCTGAGGTCGTATTCGAGCGGATCGCCGCTCCGGCCCGCTGATTCTCGCAGCATGGGAAGCGTGCCGGCGAGCGCAGCTCCGACTGCTCCGAGCCGCAGCGAGATTCAAGAGAAGCTCGAGCGCATCATCCTGCCGCGGCTCGATCTTCGCGAGGCCACCATCCGAGAAGCGGTGGACGGCTTGGCGAAGCAGAGTGTCGCATTGGATACATCGGAGCCGGACTCCGCGAAGAGAGGGGTGAAGATCAATTTGCGGATCGATCCCAGCGCGCCCGAGCCTATTACATCTGCACCAGCCATTCCCGGCCTGGAGCGGCTCCCGGGAAATCAGGCATCTTCGCCCCCCCAGAACCCCAACGAAGCGCGTATCACGGTCTCACTCGCGAACATTCCGTTGGGTGAAGCGCTGCGATACGTAACCGGCCTCGCGAACCTGAAGTTCAAGGTCGAGCAGGATTCAGTGAGCGTCGTTTCCCAAGGAACGACAACAGAGTCGCTCGTTACCCGAGAGTTCATGGTTGTTCCGGGCACAATCCCGAGCCGAGCGGCGCTTGGCGGTACGGACAGTGAGTTTGCGGGCGGCGGACCGGGAATTGCGCGGCGCTCTCAAACAAGAGAAGCCCTGGAGGCGAGCGGCGTCACATTCCCGGAAGGTGCCAGCGCGATTTATCTCCCAGGCACCTCCAAGCTGATTGTCCGGAACACACAGGCGAATCTGGAACTGGTAGATGCAATCGCGTCCTCATCGACGCACGGCCCGATGAGGGATTATGCGTTCTACGATCCGAACGCTCAAATCCAAACCGGTCCCGGCATTCCCGACTGGTCATGGCGAACCGTCACCTTCGGCTGGAATGGCCCCGTGCTCGCCTCGCAGCAGGTGCACCCGTGGTTCATCCCTTCGTGGCTGGAACGCCTGCTGAGCATTCTCCGCGTCATGCTCATCCTGGCGCTTGCGACTGTCCTCCTGAACGGACGCCACTTAGGCGCATCGCTCTTTCGCGCACGCGGCAAAGCAGCTGCCACCGCAGTGCTCGCTTTGCTCTGTCTGTCTGCTACTGCATCCGCGCAGACACAGATCCCGGATTCGACCACGCTCGACAAGCTGCGCGAGCGGCTCTTGAAACCCAGCGATGCGTATCCGCGTGCGGCGGATATCCCTTCGGCCACGCTGAAGCTGGAGGGCCGCCGCATCACCATCGATGCCGAGATTCACGCGGCCGTGGAGACGGCCGTGCCGCTGCCCGGCCGGCTGCCAGCTTGGTCACCGGTTTCGGTTCTCATCGATGACAAGCCCGAGGCCGCGCTTCGCCGGGAGGATGGCTATCTCTGGGTGGTGGTGCCGCAGGGTGTCCACCGCGTGCGCGTGGAGGGCCAGCTCGCCAACGTGACCGAGTGGGAATGGACCTTTCTGCTCAAGCCGCGGCAGGTGACCATCGACGCGCCCGGCTGGACGGTAAACGGGGTGCGGCCGAATGGCGTTCCCGAGCAGCAGGTCTTTCTTGTTCGTCAGCAGGAAGCAGCAGTGGGCGAGGCGTCGTACGATCGGCCAGATTTGCAGGCTATTGTCGCGGTGCGGCGCAGCGTGAATCTCGGGCTGCGATGGCAGGTGCAGACCTATGTCCGGCGGCTTTCGCCTCCGGGCAAGGCCGTTGCCTTACGCATCCCGCTGCTCCCCGGGGAAAGCGTGCTCTCCTCGGGTGCGGTGGTGAAGGACGGCTTTATCGAGGTGCGGCTCGGGGCGCAGGAGACATACTTCACATGGGACGGCGCGCTGCCTTTCACGGATCGCCTGGCATTTGCCACACGGCCCGAGGACACTTGGGTGGAGCAATGGGAGATCGATCCCTCGCCGGTCTGGAACATCGCCATCGCCGGCCTGCCGCCGATCTTCGAGACTGGCAGTTCCTACCTTCATCCCGTGTGGCAGCCTTGGCCTGGTGAGAAGGTGGATCTGGCGATCAGCCGGCCAGAGCCCTTGGCCGGGGCGAGCGTGACGGTGACGGGCGGCACCCATTTGATCGCACTCGGCAAGCGGCAGCGCGTCTCCACGCTGGAACTCTCGCTCAGGTGCAGCGTAGGGCAGGACTTTCTCATCGACTTGCCCGCCGAGGCGCAAGTCACCTCGCTTGCGCTCGATGGGCAGCCCATTCCCGTGCGCAAGGACGGGGCGAAGATCATCGTGCCGCTGCGCCCCGGGGACCTGACTATCGCGCTTGCGTGGAAGATCGACATGCCCTTTGGCCTTCGCTCGCCAGCAGAGACCGTAGGACTCCCAGTCGCCAGCGCCAATCTTCAGACGACGATCAAGGTGCCGGAGAACCGGTGGGTGCTCTGGGCCAATGGTCCCCAGCGCGGTCCGGCGGTGCGCTTTTGGGGTATCCTGATCTGCTCACTGCTCGCGGCCGTGGTGCTTGGGCGGTTGGCTTTTTCGCCGTTGCGCACTGCCGAATGGATGCTGCTCGTGATCGGGCTCACCCAGGTGCCGCTGCTCGCATTGCTTGTGGTGATTGGCTGGCTCTTCCTGCTCGCCTGGCGTGGCGATGCCTCTTTCCAGCCCTCCGTGACCTGGCAGTACAATCTGCTTCAGGCGTTTATCGTCGCACTGACGCTCGGTGCCCTTGGCATCCTCGTCTTTGCAGTTGCAGAAGGCTTGCTCGGGCGGCCGGAAATGTTCATCAGTGGCAACGATTCCTCGCGCACGGTTCTCCGCTGGTATCAGGCGAGATCCGACGGCCTCCTTCCGGCGCCTACTTGCTTGACAGTTTCAATCTGGTGGTACCGCTTCCTGATGCTCGGCTGGGCACTCTGGCTGGCGGCAGCCTTGCTCCGCTGGCTGAGCATGGGTTGGAAGAACTTCAGTAGCGGCGGTCTCTTCCGCTCATTGCGCAAGCATGCACCGCCACCATTGCCTGTACAGGCTTAAGTCGCCAGCCTTCCTTCGAGTTCTCGGATCTTCACCGCTTGGGCCGTGACTGCCGCCTGCAGCGCGACTACGCGCATCCCAACCAGAATGCGGGCCTGCAGAGCCTCCTTCTCGAACGGTTTGGTCAGGTAATCATCCGCGCCCGCGCGCATGCCTTCAAGTACGCTCTCGCGGCCTCCGCGTGCGGTAAGCAGGATGATGTACACCGTCCCTTCCGCAGCGCGTACGCGCCGGCAGATCTCGATCCCATCCAGGCCCGGCATCATCCAGTCCAGGATCGCCAGAGCAGGCGCATCCCGCTTGCAGAGTTCCGTCAGCGCATCTGTCCCATTCTCGGTGACGATCACATCATAGCCCCACTTCGTGAGGCGGGTGCAGATGAGCTCGCGCGAAACGCCGTCATCTTCGGCGATGAGGATTCGCGGACGCCGCAGAGGTGGGTCGCTGGCGTTCATCTCAAGATCTTCCTGCGGCGAACTCAGTAAGAGTGCCGTGGATGGCGCCAAGCTCTCGCTCCAGATCGGCAAAGATGCGACCAGTGTTTTCGTGCGATTGGTCATGAGCCTGCGTCTCGAGCTGCAAGGTGAGATCACGTGCCTCGTGAGCACCAAAAGCCCCTAGTGAACTGAGCAAGGCGTGTGAGGCGCGGGCGAGGGCGGGAGAATCGCGGCGCGCAATGGCACTGCGGATGTCCGCGGCCAGGCGGGGTGTTCCTTCCTGAAAAAGCGCGATCATTCGACCCATCAGCTCCTCGTCGTCATCCAATTGGTCGAGCAGTTCCGCACGGGCGAAGACCGGTAGGGTAGTGCGTGCGCTTTCAGGTAACGACTCCCTCGGTGGCTGCGTGGGCTCTGTCCCACTCGTCACGGACGATCGCTGGGCCGCGATCTTTCCGAGCAGCGCGACCAACTCGGTCTTCTGCAACGGCTTTGAGATATAATCGTCCATCCCGGCCGCGAGGCAGCGCTCGCGATCGCCCGTCATCGCGTGAGCGGTCATGGCCACGATCGGCGTATGGCGGCCTAGAGGCGCCTCCATTTCTCGAATGATGCGGGTCGCCTGATAGCCGTCCATCACTGGCATCTGTACATCCATGAAGATGAGGTCGAAGGCTTCGAGGGCAGCGGCGTCCACCGCTTCCCGCCCGTTGGCGGCATGCGCAAGGGAGTGCCCACGCTTCGCCAGAATGCCCGTGGCCAGCGCGCGGTTGATGACGTTGTCCTCAGCAAGGAGGATCCTCAGGACAGCGGTCTCGACGCCGGAAGTAGATGCCTCTGCCGCTTGAGGCGTTTCTTCCGATGCGAAGTCCACCGGTGACGACAAACGGAACCATGCCGTGAAGTGAAAAGTCGTCCCCTCGCCCATTACACTTTGAATCCACACCTTTCCTCGCATCTGTTCGATGAGGGTTACGGCGATCGCGAGCCCAAGGCCGGTGCCGCCGTACTTCCTCGTGGTGGATCCATCGACTTGCGCAAAGGCCTCGAAGATTGCCTCCTGCTTTTCCTGCGGAATCCCGATGCCGGTATCTTTCACCGAGAAGTGCAGGCACTGCTCCTCCTCTTCATCCTGCTCGAGCGCAATCTCCACCACGATTGTGCCCTGCTGGGTGAACTTCAGCGCATTATCGATGAAGTTGATCAGTATTTGCCTCAGCCTGAGAGGATCGCCAACGAGGTGCTCACCTACGCCATCCGCGATGCGGGTCTCTAGGGTGAGCCCCTTTTGCTCCGCCCGCAGGACGAGCGGCTTGAGCATGTGCTCGACGGACTCGCGGAGGCGGAAGTCAATGGCCTCCAGTTCGAGCTTACCCGCTTCGATCTTGGAGAAATCAAGGATATCGTTGATCAGCGTGAGTAGTGCCTGGCCTGAGCTATTTGCCATGTCGAGATAGCGGCGTTGCTCCGACGTCAGTGAGCTTTCCAGCACCAGCTCCGTCATTCCAAGGATGCCGTTCATCGGAGTGCGAATCTCGTGACTCATGTTCGCCAAAAACTCACTCTTGGCGCGGTTTGCTCCCTCTGCCGCCTCTTTCGCAGCGTGCAGCTCCGAGGTTCGCTCGAGGACCCGGAGGCCGAGTTCGTCGTTTGCTGCCTGGAGTCTTTCCTTGATGCGCTTGGCATCATCAATATCCGAGCAAGTTCCCACCCATTGCACGATCTCACCATGCTCGTCGCGCCGCGGCAGCGCCTGGCCTAGATGCCATCGATAGGTACCGTCCGAGGCCCGCTTGAAGCGATATTCGATTTCGTAAGCTTCGCCGGTGGTGAACGAATGCGTCCAACGATCGATGCAGCGCTGGAGGTCATCCGGATGCAACACCGCGCCCCAGCCCCAATCCTCAGTCTGAGACAAAGTGAGTCCCGTGTACTCAAACCATGCCTTGTTGTAGTAGTCGAGGCAGCCGTCAGGCCGCGCGGTCCAGATGATCTGCGGCACGGTGTCCGCGAGGAAACTGTAGCTTTCGGCGCTTTCTTTCAAGGCTGCGGCAACTTTCGCCTCCTTGAGCTCCTGCTCTGCTCGGCGTCGCGCGGTGATGTCTGCGTGAAAGCCTGCCCAATAGAGGATTGCTCCGTCGTCCGAGAAGATCGGCACAGCACGAACCATCATGTCGCGATACGTGCCGTCCTTCGCGCGCAGCCGGTGCTCCACTTCGTAGCTAGCATGGCCTGCAAGCGCCATAGACCATGCTTTGCTGGTTGCGGCACGGTCCTCAGGGTGAATCGCATTGAGGCGACCCCATCCGCGCATCTCCTCAAAAGTCTGTCCGGTGAAGGCGCTCCAACCAGCCTGTTCAGTTACGAACTCGCCGGTAACCGAGGCCTCCCAGACGATCGCAGTAGTAGCCTCTACGAGGGCGCGGTAGCGCTGCTCCTTGGAAAGTGCCTCCTGCTCCGCCTCCCGGCGCGCAGTGATGTTCTCGTGTGCGACCACGATCCGAAGCTGCGGTCCCTCACCGAAGCAGGTCGCTCGGACGAGAAACCAGCGCCGGACCGTGGGGCTATGGCATGGATACTCGAGCGAGAACTCGCTCCGAAGACCCGTTATCACTTCGCGAATGCCTTGAGCGACCGAAGGGGCCTCATCGGAAGAGCTGCCACATGCAGCGTCGCAAAGCGCCAGGTAGTTACATCCCACACCATGGTCTCCTCCGAGGTAGTTGTTCTCGGCGGCAAAACGATTCCACGCCGCGTTCACCTCCACAATCGTTCCAGCTGGATCGAGAATCGCGATATGAGACGAAAGCGCATCGAGCGTGGATTGCAGAAAGCGTTTTGAATCCAGCACCTCAGTGGCGGCGCGCTTTCGCTCGGTGATGTCGCGAATGATACCGGTGTAATACGTCCCCTCGTCAGTACTCCACGTCGAGAGGGTCAGCTCGATCGGAAACTCGCCACCATCTCTGGCAAGCCCGATGAGTTCAACTGTTTGTCCGATGACGCGCGATTCGGCGCCTGCCTGGAGGCGCGCCATTCCCGCGCGATGCATTTCGCGGAATCGTGGCGGCATGATCAAAGCAAGCGGCTTCCCGAGTACTTCAGATTCCTGGTGCCCGAAGATCTTTTCGGCGGCGCTATTCCAAAAAACGATCTTCCCATCGCTTCCCGCGGAGATGATGGCATCGCCCACAGACTGAGTGACCGAGCGAAAGCGGACCTCGGAGGCACGCAACTCGTCCTCCGCCCGGCGGCGCTCCGCAAGGACGGCGAAATTTCGGGCAAGGATCTCTTCTCCCTTGTGCACCAAGTCCGCCACGGCACGGGTCAGAAAGATTGCGCTCGAGATCCCGATAACCAGAAAAAGTGTGATCGCGAGAGCGGACCAGAGGCGTGCCCGCGAGGCATCGACGCTCCAGCGTTTGCTCATTCCAGCGATTTCGCCAGCAGCGAGCTGCAATCCGCGATCCACCAACCGCATGCGCTCGGCGTGGGCCGGGAGGTACGCGTCGACGTACACGGATCTCGCGGCAGCGGCGTCCGCTTCGGCGAGGGTGATGATCTGGTTCTCCAAGCCGGAGACTACATCACGATCATGCTTTTTGAGCGCGAGAAGGATACCCCTGAGCTCTTCACTCTGCGGGGAGGAAAGAGCACGCCGGAGGTGCTCAGTCGCCAACGTATCAAGCCGGGCCTTCTGCTCGGGCCAGGTGGCTCGGGTCTCCGGGGCGAGCAACTGCCCACCCACGACCATACCTTTCTCGAGGTAATCCGCACGTAGGGAACGCACAGATGCGCGCAGCTTAGCGCTCCCGTCGTCAATCGCCTGGCCCTGTTTAACCGCGAGTTGAAATTCGCGTAGGAGGATGAGGCTGGCGGTCAGTCCGAGGAGGATTAGCAAGCCGAAACCGACCGAGACGAGCAAAGGGATGCGCTTCTTCATGCAACGAAGGCTCGATCGCGGCCGCAGCAAAACCTACCCGCTCTGTGGCAGGTCACGGGTGCTGGTGCGAACAGAATATGCATTATCAAACCTGCTCTTAGCATGACGGATGCCCCAGGCTGCACGATTCTGATAAACTCTCGTTCACTGGGTTACGAGAGACCCCCTTGGCGAGCTACTCAGGACGCCTTGCGGTGGCGCCGAAAAAGCGACACGGCCGCACCTGCAATGATGAGTCCAGCGGTTGTCGGTTCCGGAATTGTAGCCACGATCTGGCTCCGGTAGGAGGGAAGATGCGCTGCATACGTACTATTACCAGAGACCGCGCTAAACTCGGGCTGACCGTCCTTGTAGTCGCGCACTACGATTACCCCGAGCAGCTCCCAGGAAGCGCCGCGCTCGTAGAAGACGCCGCCGCCGGAGTCGCCCGCAACACCCTGCGCCTGCCCGGAGATCTCGTCAAAGTCGGTGCGGATCGAGGTTACTGCCCCGTACCCTGCATTGATGATCGTGGTCGGCGTTCCCGGAATGGGCAGCGGGCCATTGTTCTCCAGCGTGTTTGTCGCCCAGCGGATTTCTGCTGGGGCGGGGATCAACTTGTGGCCCTGTTCGTCACCACCCGTGGCAACCTCTGTCCAGGTGTCGGGTGTGGTCGCCGTATTCACATCCCATTCAATCAGCGCGGGCTGGCGGCTGAGTCCATTTCCTGCAAGGCTGAGTGAGCTGCCCACCGCAGGGGTCTGAGAAGCAATCACCACTTTATCCAGGAATGCAGGCACTGCGGTGATTTGGAAAACAGCCAGGTCAGTGAAGGTGTTATCAGCATTGCGCAGCCGAACGCCGGAGCCCGGTACCGGAGCGAACGTTGCGGGCCCGGTTACAGGATCGTTGAAGATCACCTGCCCCAGGGAGAAACCAGTCGCGCCTTGATCCCGCACCGTGTGGTAAGCGCTGATCACCCAGTTTCCCTCGAGGTAAACGCAGCTCTCGAAGAAGCCATCCGTCGGTGAGAAACACTTGCCCACGTTGGCAAAGCCAAAGTCGTTGGCAGGTGCCGCAGTATTCTGTGAACCGTTCCCACCCCACATCACCACAGCGTGAGTAGAGAGAGGAGCGGCGGTAAAAAGGACGCCCACGAGGAGCAAGTGGAACAAAGACTTCACGGGAGAAATGCAGGGCACAAACTGTGCCTCAGTTCCAACCCATCGCAACCTACGCTCCTAAAGCGCGTCCCGCCGCTCACGTTCCTTGTAGATCTCGTACCGACGACTGATGTCGCTGATGTACTTCTTTGTCGTAGGATAATCCATCACCGACATGAGGTCGTCAGAGGTCGTACTCCCCCCCTTTCCGCTTTCCGTCATCCAGCGATCCACGCGCGATTTTCCCGCATTGTATTCTGCCAATGCAAACGGAACGGGATTCGCCCGATCGCGATACCGCTCCATCGCTTTGCCCAGATACCAGGTCCCGACGGTGATGTTCACGCGGGGATCGAAAAGATCAGTTGGCACGAACGTCTCTACCTTCTCCGCCTTCGCCCAATCCTGTGCCGCGCCTTCCGTCACTTGCATGAGCCCGCGTTCTCCCGCCCCTCCGACCTTCTCCGGGTGAAAACGGCTCTCCCTCCAGATTACCGCCTTTACGAGCAGCGGATCCACCCCGTGCTTCGCTGCGACTTCACGGATGTCCTGGTCGTAACGCCAGAAACGGTCGCCGGAGTACCACGACATCAGAGAGTATTTCGGATCCGGTGAGAGCAAAAGGATCAGCCCCACGGCGGCAAGAGCAGCCAGACAGGCTACGACGAGGAGGTTCCGCAGGAATCGAGACATGGGTGAGCTAATGAAGTGCGCGGGCTGAAAGATTTCGACAAGAATCCGTGTGCGGGCATGTTTCGGCTCCATGCCCTGTTTTGCCCGTGTGATGGTCGACGACTCGGGCGGAAATGCGTTCGATTACGAATTGCCGGAAGCCGTCGCAGGCACCCTCCAGGTGGGGTCGCGCGTCCGTGTGCCCGTGCGCACCCGCACGATGCTGGGTACGATTATCGCCCTCAGCGGAACAACGGAGTTCGAGGGCGTGAAGCTGATCAGCGCCGTCGTCAGTGCGGAACCGATCCTGAATCCGATGCTCATCCAGCTCGGCCAATGGATGGCCGACTACTACTGCTGCACGCTGGAAACCGCGCTACGCAGCGTGCTGCCAAATGTCATCCGTAAGGCTGAGATCGGACACAAGACTCAGCTTTTCGCCCGTCTGGCTCGGCCCGTTCTCGAGGACGAACTCGCCGCTTTGCGAAAGAAGGCCCCCATTCAGGCGAGCGTCCTCGAGTTCCTCATTCACGCACCCGGCGCCGTCGCGGCGACGGAACTCACCCAGGAATGCGACTCTACGTACCAGGTCATTCAGGCACTGCTGAAGAAGCAGCTTATCCTCACGGAATCAGCCACCGTGGAGCGCGATCCATTCGGAACAGAGACCTTTGTTCCGGGCAGCAAGCTGGAGCTGAACCCTGAACAGGCGTACACCTTTGAGCGGCTCTGCGCCGCGATCGAGAGCAGCAAGCAGGAGGTCGCGCCGAAGCCTATCCTGCTCCACGGCGTTACCGGCAGCGGAAAGACGGAGATCTACCTGCAGGGCATCCACGTGGTGCTGGAGCGCGGCTGCTCGGCGATCATGCTCGTGCCGGAGATCTCCCTCACTCCGCAGACGGTAGAGCGCTTCCGGAGCCGCTTTGCCGAGACGAAACACGAGGTGGCGGTTCTCCACAGTCATCTCTCGGAAGGGGAGCGCCACGACGAATGGCACCGAATCCGGAGCGGGCGGGCGCGGATTGTCATCGGCGCGCGCAGTGCCATCTTCGCTCCGGTCCAGAATCTTGGCCTCATCGTGGTGGATGAAGAGCACGAGAATACGTACAAGCAGGAGGAAGCGCCGCGGTACCATGGCCGGGATGTCGCGGTAGTCCGTGCGCACCTGGAGAAGTGCGCGATCCTCCTCGGCAGCGCGACGCCCAGCCTGGAGAGCTATCAGAATGCGGTGCAGGGCAAGTACGAGCTCCTGCGCATGAGTGCCCGCATCGACGATCGCAAGCTCCCATACATCCGCATCATCGACATGCGGATGGAGCCGCGCAACAAGGGCAGCATCCTTTCCGAGCGACTCATCGCCGCGCTCGAGCAACGGCTCGCCAAAAAGGAGCAATCGATCCTTTTCCTAAATCGGCGCGGTTTCTCCACCTCATTGGTTTGTGAAAAGTGCGGATACGTGTGCGAGTGCCAGAACTGCTCCGTGTCGCTCACCTTCCATCGCGCGGCAAATCGCATTGTCTGCCATATCTGCGGCTTCCAGGCCGTTGCTCCCGCGAAGTGCCCGGAGTGCCACGATCCCAAAATCAAGTACAGCGGGACGGGTACGGAGAAGGTCGAGGACATTGTCCTGAAGATCTTCCCGAAGGCAGTCGTGAAGCGCCTCGATGCCGATGTCATGCAGCGCAAGGATGCCTTCCGCGAGACCCTCGGGGCCTTTCGTGTTGGGAAGATCGACATCCTGGTTGGCACCCAAATGATCGCCAAGGGCCTGCACTTTCCAAACGTGACGTTGGTTGGAATCGTCAATGCTGATCTGTCCCTGCACATGCCTGACTTTCGCGCAGGCGAACGCACCTTCCAGCTTCTGACGCAGGTTGCCGGACGGGCAGGCCGAGGGGACGTTGAAGGCGAGGTTTTCGTGCAAAGCTTCACGCCTTTCAGCCCATCCATCCAATTCTCCCGCCACCACGACTTCGAAGGTTTCTGGGAGCAGGAAATCGAGTTCCGCAAGCAATGGGAGTACCCGCCCTTCACGCACATGGTGCTGATCAACGTGCGCTCTCCCCACCAGGCTCGCGCTGAGTTCACCACGCAGACTCTCGCCCGTAAGCTCAAGGAGGGCCTCCCCCCCGGTACCATCCTCAGCGAACCCGCCCCCGCCCCGTTGGAGAAATCCCACGGCTCCTTCCGCTTCCACCTCAGCCTACGCAGCCGCAGTGTGCTCAAGTTGAGCAAGCACATTAGCGGCATCCTAGATAAGCTGACCTTCCCGGAAGACGTAATCGTGACAGTCGATGTGGACGCCTACCAGCTTCTGTAGCCAGCGGTCAGAAGCGCATTGATGCCGCAGGTCCGCCCTTGGTCCACCTCCTCGCTAGCACCGCCGCGCCGGGAGCGCGGCTCCAAGCCGAACTACGCCGGGCCAATTATATCCCCCCTCAGTTCGCAGTCTTCTGGTAGATCGCGGCAAGCTTCAAGAGCAGCGCCTCCAGGTCGCGATAGTACTGGTCCTCGGCAATGGTTGCTTTTGCTTCCCGCAGCTTTGCTACCTCCAGCTCCAGGGCGTCGCGTTTGGCTCGCAACTCAGGGGGAAGCGCGTTCTCGTCGGAGTTCCGTACGAGGTGAAATTGGTGCGCGCGCAGCCCGTCGGGAGCCGCGCCGTCCTTGGCGCGTTTGGTGGCTCTAATGCCGGTAAACCAGTCGGCTGGCGTGCCCAGGCCGTCACCGTTATCCTCCAGCAGCGAGTGTTCGGTAGCGAGGCGGCCTTCCTTCTCATAAAACTCGGTGACACCTCGCGCACCGGCGAGCCAGGCTTCGAGCAGCGAGACCTGTCCATCCTTGTCGAGGTCGGCCGTGGCGTCACCGATCGCCTGTGAGATTCGTCCTCCAAATCGCGCGTAGAGTTCCTCGCCTCCGCTCTTGGTAGCAGTAACGATTACCCGGCCCGGCGCTGCAAGCGGCTTGAGGAAAGCACCGCTGGAGGAGAAACCGGCGATGATGGCGACTGGACGCTGAAGAGGAGCCAGCCATTGGGTGAGTTCGGTGGCGGAAATATCATCCCCGCGAAGGTTGAACTTGGCATCGCGTCCATCCCAAGTGCCATGGCCCAACATCACCAGCCAGAGCGCCTCTGGCGACTCCGCTGGCGCAGCCGAGAGCGCATCGCGGAGGCGATCGCGATCGAGGGGCGGCGCAGCATCACGTCCAATCACCGTGCACTGTGCACCTGCTTTTCCGGCAGCCTCCTCCCACTGCTTCGCCCAAGCGCTGAACTCTTCGCCAAACTGCTCCTCGCCGGCCGCTCCGATGACCACGATCACTGCAGTGCGAGGCGCGGTGGGCGCCTCTTGCGCCAATACCGGAAAGCGCACGAGCAGAAGGAAAACCGCGAGTAAAAGCCAGGATCTCATGCAAGTCCCTTGGCACGGCGCAACCCCCATTCGCCCACAAGGCAGCCGAGTGCAAAGAGGAAGAGCACCGGAGTGTGCCAGATCGGGTATGACCACGTCTCGGTGACGGGCATCCGCTGCGAGGGCAGGTCGCGGACGAAGCTCTCCAGTTCCTCCGGTGCAATGACGCGCCCGCCAGTGGCTGCGGCCAACCGCTCGAGCGCTGCGCGATTTGGCTCAAGATCTCCAAACTCCGCGCGCGCAAAGTCTGTGCTCCACCCGGCGGATGCCTGCCCGAGCAGGACTCCTTCGCCATTTCTCGCGGTAGCTTTAACGCGATACCCGTCAGATTCACGCGGAAGGAAGGTTGTTTCGTAGAGGCCCGGCTCGCTGGACGACGGCTCGGCCGCGAGTTCAATCGGCGCGCCGCCAGTCCCACGCTCCACATCAATCTTCAGGTTCACATTGTCGATGGGCTGGAACTTTGCATCGCGTATACGAACCTCGATTCGCATACCGCCGCTCACGGCGTCCGGCTCCACGCGCGCCTCGACGAGTGCAGGCACGTCGGCAACCAGCCAGCGGATCATTTGCCTCCATGCGCGCCCGAGATCCTTGCTCAACGCTTCATCGCCAAGGCCTGACTGCCAGAGATCGCCGATGAGCAGAGCGGCCGTGCGGCCGCGACCGAAGCGCTGGGTGACCAGCGCGGGGGACTCCTTCGCGCCATCGGTGACGGTGGCAACAACGCTCGCCGCTGGCTTCACGCCACCCGCCGGATTGAGCACATCGACGCCTGGTAATTCCGTGAGCCGCGCGCGCTCTCCCGCTTCGTTGTCGCGAAGCCTTGCCCATGGTTCCAACCAGCCCTCCCGCGTCAGCGCCAGGCGGAGCTTCTCTCCCGGTGCAAGGGTGGGTAGCGGTGCACGACGGTCCAGATAGACGGGCAGCATGTCGCCAACCGGCGTACGTGCGAAGTTGCCCTCACCGAACGACTCGGTGCCGCCGAGCATCAGAAAGCCCGCGCCGCGCTCGGAAACAAAGCGCTGAAGCAGGGACATCTGCTCGGCCGTAAAGAACTCGGCTTCGAGATCGTCGAGTATGACGGCGTGATAGCGGAAAAGTTCCTCCGCCGTTTTCGGGAAATTCCCGGCCAACTCCGCGGGGTTGTCAGGATCAATGTTCAGCCGGATGAGCACCGGCTGATCATAGCGTTCCACTTCCTCCGCGGACTGGTTGCCGAAGCCTCGAAATAGCGGATTGCTGGACTCGCCCGCACGGCCCCGAAATTCGAACTTCGCCTCGCGTCGGGCGATCCGCACAAGGCCGACGAGCTGCATCTGATCATCCCCCTGAAGGGCGCGCTGAAGAAACTTGTACTCCCAGCTAGGCCGGCCACCCACGTACAGGATGCGCCGGATGCCCGCGCCGCGATCCACATGGACGAAGCTGGCGTTGTTCGCGAGAGTGGCTTCTTCCCCGCTATCAGGGATTACTGTCGAAGCCTCAAAACGGTAGATGAGTACGCCGGTTTCGATGGGGCGGAGCTGCATGCGGAAGATCAGGCGCTCGTCGGCTTGCGTGGGAGTAAGCGTGGACTCGGAGACGATCGTGGGCTCGGTATTGGCGGGCGCATCAGACGAGACCGCCAGCAGGCGTCCACGGACCTCTTCACCGATAAAGCCGCGGGCAGTAACCGTCGCAACGACGGTGACCGGCGCGTCCTCGAAGGCCGTCTGACTCACGGAGGTCTCGGTCACAGCAAGATCACGTCGCGGGGCATTCGCTCCAGCGATCACCGGGTAGATTGGTGGAAGCGCGGCGAGATCCTCGCCGACTGCCGCCAGATCGCCAGCGGTGCCATCGGTGAAAAGCAGCGCGCCTGCGAGGGGCTGTCCTTTGCTGCGCTCAGCCAGCAGGCGCAGGGAACGGACGAGTTCCGAGGAACGCCCTTGGAAGGTGAGATCAGTAAAGTCGGTGGAGGGCTGCAGGCGGGAGTCAGCAAGATAATTGCGGACCTCAAAGCCTTGGGCGAGGGGTGCGCGCCAGCCGCTCTGCTCACCAGTGAGATAGGCGCGTATCTGTTCGCCGCGGGACCGGCCGTCGGCCTCACCGCGCAGCGCCATGCTCTGGCTGTTGTCGGCGATCACAGCAAAGAGATTTGCGCCCGGCTTGGCGCGCTCGCCGGTCCAGACGGGCTCGAGAAGACAGAGGAGGAGGGCAGTGATGCCGAGGACCTTTAGCCCGGCGCCCCAAATGCGATATAGGCGCGGTAAAGGCGAACGGCGGTATGACCACCAAACGAGTGCGGCGCTCACCAACCCGGCCGCAAGTGCGGGCCAGAACCATTCCTTCGCTGCGAATGCGAGTGCCGCAACAGGGATCACCATCGGCTATTCGCGCTGACTGCGCCCTAACTGCTCGTAGTAACGCTGAACCTGCTCGACGTACTGCCCGGGAACGGGATCACGATCGATCGGTACGAGTGCCTCACGAGAACCACGTCTCGCGAGTTCCTCTACGATCCGGTTCCGCAAATCGGCAAGAGGCGCGCTAATCTTGGTTTTCACCAGCTCCCACTCGGGATCCTTGCTGTGGCGCTTGAACTCGACGCGAACGCCACGCGCTGCTTCGCGGATCTCGGCGGCTTCCTGTCGGAGCGCGGGATCGTCGAGCGATTCTTCGACGCTACGGAGCCGGTCTGACCACTGCACGAAGCCATCTCCCCGGAGTGGTCCTTCCTGAGTGTCGATGCCGCCCCCTCGATCATCGCCGCCTCCGCCCGAGCCCCCGCGTTGGCGTGGACTCGACGCGAGGTTACGCAGCTGAGAACCGGGGCGATCAGATCCGGGTTGGCGGGAATCCTCACCGCGTTCTCCGCCGTCACTGCCTTGCTGGCCCGTTTGGCTCCCACCCTGGCCCTGTTGACCCCGGCTTTGTTGGCCCTCGCCTTGTTGGCCCCGGCCTTGTTGACCCTGGCCTTGTTGACTCTGGCCCTGCTGACCCTGGCCTTGTTGGCCTTGTTGGCCTTGTTGGCCTTGTTGGCCTTGCTGGCCTTGCTGGCCTTGCTGGCCTTGCTGGCCTTGCTGGCCTTGCTGGCCTTGCTGGCCTTGCTGGCCTTGCTGGCCTTGCTGGCCTTGCTGGCCTTGCTGGCCTTGCTGGC